>NZ_JBQWTF010000005.1:0-2880 GCF_054492335.1 Guggenheimella bovis | reverse complement strand
ACGCGTACCGTGATGCGGCTTAAGTCTGTCTCTAAGACATCCTCTAAGTTATCGACGAGTACGTACTTCGTGAAGCCTGTAATGTCTGATGGTACCGTTGCACCTACGTGGTAGGTGAAGACCTGTGTAAAGGTGCCAAGGCTTAAGCTTGGTTTACCATTGACATCCTTCTTCGGTGTCGGGTCTTCTCCTGGTGGAGTGACCGTTGCCTTGTCTTTGATGTCCTTCGTTGGGTCTGGGTTATACGATAGGGTTGCCGTGTTCGGGAGCTTTCCGTCTACTAAGAACGAAGCGAGATCTTTCGTCTGATCGATCGTAGCCGGTACGGTGATGCGAATCATCGTTCCTTGGAACTTGTTCGCTTCGGCTGCTCCTACAATCTGGAGTCCTACGTATTGTCCCTCGGCTTTGAGGTAGCTTGTTGCGAGATCCGTTAGAGCTGCATCATTTGTGCCATCTCGTAGGACCGCTACCGTCACTGGACTTCCGACTTTCAAGATGCTATCGAAGGTATCTTCGAGAACGATCTTTGTGATGTCCTTCGTGTTCGTTGGGACAGTAATATCCAATGTGTATTCAAGTGCTTCATCGAGGCCAGTGATGGTTAGATCACCTGTTCCATTGACGCTCTTATCGAAGGTTGGTGGAACATCTGGTGGGGTGACGAGCACTTCATTAGAGGTCTTTGGCTTTCCGTTAAAGGTGAGGGTGGCCGTATTCGGTACGGATCCATCACGGTATGGGCTTAAGTCTGCGCCATCTTTAATGTTCGAGTTGATCTCTAATGTGAGCTTCTTTCCTGCGAGTGTTGTGAAATCGAAGCCTGGTGCATTGGTTGCAGAGTTGATCTCAAAGGTCACGGTGTTGGTCGTGTCAACCTTCGTGATATATCCTGCGAGGTCCGTGCTTTCCGTTCCATCGACGAGGATCTTTACAGTTCCTAGTGTGAGGACGGATTCAAGCTTGTCTTCGATCTTAATCTGCGTGTAACCCGTTGTCACTGCCGGTACCGCTACATCTACATGATAGATGTATGGGGTCGTGAGTGCATCGAGTGTGAGTGTGTTTCCAAGAGTTGTACTGTCTTTTCCAACGCTCTTTGTAATCGGCGGTTCGTTGTCATTTGGTGGTGTGACTGGTACGATTTCCGTCTTGAGATCCGTCGCTGGGTCATCTTTGATGCTTAAGTTTGCTTGGTTTGGAATCTCGCTATTCTTGTAGCCTGAGATGTCCGCACCTTCCTTAATGTTTGCATCAATCGACAGTTCAATGTACTTGCCTCTATAGTTTGCGAGCTCTGGGAGAGGAATGTCTAAGGTAACGATGTTGAGGTCACCTGCATTCTCCGTCACGGTTACATAGCTCTTTAAGGTATCGTTTACGGTTCCGTTCACGCGTACCGTGATGCGGCTTAAGTCTGTCTCTAAGACATCCTCTAAGTTATCGACGAGTACGTACTTCGTGAAGCCTGTAATGTCTGATGGTACCGTTGCACCTACGTGATAGGTGAAGACCTGTGTGAAGGTTCCAAGGCTTAGGCTTGGTTTACCATTGACATCCTTCTTCGGTGTCGGGTCTTCTCCTGGTGGAGTGACCGTTGCCTTGTCTTTGATGTCCTTCGTTGGGTCTGGGTTATACGATAGGGTTGCCGTGTTCGGGAGCTTTCCGTCTACTAAGAACGATGCGAGATCTTTCGTCTGATCGATCGTAGCCGGTACGGTGATGCGGATCGTCGTTCCTTGGAACTTGTTCGCTTCGGCTGCTCCTACAATCTGGAGTCCTACGTATTGTCCGTTGACTTCGAGGTAGCTTGTTGCGAGATCCGTTAGAGCTGCATCATTTGTGCCATCTCGTAGGACCGCTACCGTCACTGGACTTCCGACTTTCAAGATGCTATCGAAGGTATCTTCGAGAACGATCTTTGTGATGTCCTTTGTATTCGTTGGGACAGTAATATCCAATGTGTATTCAAGTGCTTCATCGAGGCCAGTGATGGTTAGATCACCTGTTCCATTGACGCTCTTATCGAAGGTTGGTGGAACATCTGGTGGGGTGACGAGCACTTCATTAGAGGTCTTTGGCTTTCCGTTAAAGGTGAGGGTGGCCGTATTCGGTACGGATCCATCACGGTATGGGCTTAAGTCTGCGCCATCTTTAATGTTCGAGTTGATCTCTAATGTGAGTTTCTTTCCTGCGAGTGTTGTGAAATCGAAGCCTGGTGCGTTGGTCGCAGAGTTGATCTCAAAGGTCACGGTGTTGGTCATGTCATCCTTCGTGATATATCCTGCGAGGTCCGTGCTTTCCGTTCCATCGACGAGGATCTTTACAGTTCCTAGTGTGAGGACGGATTCAAGTTTGTCTTCGATCTTAATCTGCGTGTAACCCGTTGTCACTGCCGGTACCGCTACATCTACATGATAGATGTATGGGGTCGTGAGTGCATCGAGTGTGAGTGTGTTTCCAAGAGTTGTACTGTCTTTTCCAACGCTCTTTGTGATCGGCGGTTCGTTGTCATTTGGTGGTGTGACTGGTACGACTTCCGTCTTGAGATCCGTCGCTGGGTCATCTTTGATGCTTAAGTTTGCTTGGTTTGGAATCTCGCTATTCTTGTAGCCTGAGATGTCCGCATCCTTCTTAATGTTTGCATCGATCGACAGTTCAATGTACTTGCCTCTATAGTTTGCGAGCTCTGGGAGAGGAATGTCTAAGGTAACGATGTTGAGGTCACCTGCATTCTCCGTCACGGTTACATTGCTCTTTAAGGTATCGTTTACGGTTCCGTTCACGCGTACCGTGATGCGGCTTAAGTCTGTCTCTAAGACATCCTCTAAGTTATCGACGAGTACGTACTTCGTGAAGCCTGTAATGTCTGATGGTACC
>NZ_JBQWTF010000004.1:0-1896 GCF_054492335.1 Guggenheimella bovis | reverse complement strand
TGAAGAAGCAGAACTGTTCTGGAAAGACAGACCAAAGAGGGTGAAAGTCCCGTATGAGGAAGTCTGCCATGTGTACGCTGCACCAGAGTACCACGAGACACGTGAAACCTTGTGGGAAGCAGGAGGGACCACCCTCCAAGGCTAAATACTACCTGATGACCGATAGTGAAGAGTACCGTGAGGGAAAGGTGAAAAGAACCCCGGGAGGGGAGTGAAATAGAACCTGAAACCCTATGTTTACAAGCAATGGGAGCGCAAGCGACCATGTACTTTTTGTAGAACGGGCCAACGAGTTACGTCGTGTAGCGAGGTTAAGCACTGAAGGTGTGGAGCCGTAGTGAAAGCGAGCCTTAATAGGGCGTCAGTTGCACGATGTAGACCCGAAACCGGGTGACCTATCCATGAGCAGGTTGAAGCGGAAGTAAAATTTCGTGGAGGACCGAACCCATATCTGTTAAAAAAGGTTGGGATGACTTGTGGATAGCGGAGAAATTCCAATCGAACTCGGAGATAGCTGGTTCTCCCCGAAATAGCTTTAGGGCTAGCCTTGACGATGTTTGCAGGAGGTAGATCACTGAATACCCTAGGGGGCTTCACCGCCTACCGAAGGTTATCAAAATCCGAATGCCTGCAAGGTAACGTCAGGAGTCAGACTGCGAGTGATAAGATCCGCAGTCGAGAGGGAAACAACCCAGACCGACAGCTAAGGTCCCAAATTGTAGATTAAGTGGAAAAGGATGTGGGGATGCATAGACAACTAGGATGTTGGCTTAGAAGCAGCCATTCATTTAAAGAGTGCGTAATAGCTCACTAGTCGAGTGGCCCTGCGCCGAAGATTACCGGGGCTAAAATCTACAACCGAAGCTACGGATACGAAAGTGTGGTAGGGGAGCAATGTATGCAGACTGAAGCAGAGCCGTGAGACTTTGTGGACCGCATACAAGAGAGAATGTTGGCATGAGTAGCGAGACACGGGTGAGAATCCCGTGCACCGAATACCTAAGGTTTCCTGGGGAAGGATCGTCCGCCCAGGGTTAGTCAGGGCCTAAGCTGAGGACGAAAGTCGTAGGCGATGGACAACGGGCTAAAGATTCCCGTACCGCTTGCAATCGTTTGATGAATGGGATGACACAGGAGGATAGGCGAGTATCCTATTGGATGGATATCGAAACAGCGAGGCATGCTCTCTAGGCAAATCCGGAGAGCTAAGCAGAGCTGACAGGTAAGCGCTGGAACGCGTAAGTCGTCGATTTCACACTGTCGAGAAAAATCTCTACGTAGAGAGCAAGCGCCTGTACCGCAAACCGACACAGGTAGGTAGGAAGAGAATTCTAAGGTGAGCGAGAGAACTATTGTTAAGGAACTAGGCAAAATGACCCCGTAACTTCGGGAGAAGGGGTGCCATGTTAGGGTTCACGCCCGAGATGGCCGCAGAGTCCAGACCCAAGCGACTGTTTAACAAAAACACAGGTTTCTGCTAAATCGAAAGATGACGTATAGGGGCTGACGCCTGCCCGGTGCTGGAAGGTTAAGAGGATGTGTTAGAGAAATCGAAGCACTGAATTGAAGCCCCAGTAAACGGCGGCCGTAACTATAACGGTCCTAAGGTAGCGAAATTCCTTGTCGGGTAAGTTCCGACCCGCACGAAAGGCGTAACGATTTGGGTACTGTCTCAACAATAGACTCGGTGAAATTGTAGTACCGGTAAAGATGCCGGTTACCCGCAGCAGGACGGAAAGACCCCATGGAGCTTTACTGTAGCTTGGCACTGGATATCGATTGTGTATGTACAGGATAGATGGGAGACTGGGAAGCTGTGACGTCAGTCATAGTGGAGTCGACGTTGGGATACCATTCTTATACAATTGATGTTCTAACTATCGGATGTGATCCATC
>NZ_JBQWTF010000003.1:0-155524 GCF_054492335.1 Guggenheimella bovis | reverse complement strand
TCAAAATCTAGTGATTATAGCAAGAGGGATACACCTGTTCCCATCCCGAACACAGAAGTTAAGCCTCTTCACGCCGATGGTACTCGGAGAGTGATCTCCCGGAAGAGTAGGTCGTCGCTAGTTTTAAATCGCGGAGTAGAGCAGTTGGCAGCTCGTCGGGCTCATAACCCGGAGGTCGGAGGTTCGAGTCCTCCCTCCGCAACCACATGGCCCCATGGTCAAGCGGTTAAGACATCGCCCTTTCACGGCGGTAACTCGGGTTCGATTCCCGATGGGGTCACCAATATACCCAACATGTGGGAGCATAGCTCAGCTGGGAGAGCATCTGCCTTACAAGCAGGAGGTCACAGGTTCGAGCCCTGTTGCTCCCACCAATTATATACGCGGATGTGGCGGAACGGCAGACGCACTAGACTTAGGATCTAGCGCCGAGAGGCGTGGGGGTTCAAATCCCTTCATCCGCACCATCAAAAATGCAGAAGTGGCTCAGTGGTAGAGCATCGCCTTGCCAAGGCGAGGGCCGCGGGTTCGAATCCCGTCTTCTGCTCCATCAAAGACTGCAAAGCAGTCTTTTTTTGTACGGAGGAAGGATGTTATTTCTTCTTATTTTTCTAATTTTAATCACTCTAATCTCCTATATCGAAAACCGCTTCTTTATCGTAGAGAGCCTTTCGATTCCTTGGAAAGAGGATCTAAAGGTTATTCAACTCAGTGATTTCCACGAGAACCCACTTATAGACATTCCAACCCTTGTAAAGAACATTACGAATAGAACACCCGACGTCATCGTCTTCACAGGAGACCTCTTTGATCGAAAGAGTAAATGTTTTAAGCGGACTAAAGAACTCCTTTTAGCTCTTAAAGAAGGACATGAAGTCTTTGGTATCTTAGGTAACCATGAGTTAGAAAGTAAACTCCTTAGAGACTATGTAAAGTGGCTTAAAGAGAACGACTTACTACTAGATGAAGCGAGAACTGTAAAAAACACGACTTTCTCTAATTATATAATAGAAGCATCTGACATCTTACTATGCCATGATCCGATGCATTCACTTCAATCACCGTCGAAACTTACGTTAAGTGGCCATACACACGGCGGACAAGTGAACTTCTTTGGACTCGTTGTGAAGGTTCCTGGTCAAGGGTTCTTTCCGAAGTACGTTAGGGGACTATATAACATAGGTAGAAAGCTTCTCTATATCGATTCAGGACTCGGTTTCACCTTCCTTCCTTTAAGGGTTTTAAGACCTGTGCAGGTGAGTCAAATTTCACTTGAAAGGAATAAGAAAACTAGCGTATAATAAAGTTTAGACATGCGGTTGTGGCGGAACGGCAGACGCGCTAGATTCAGGTTCTAGTGCCCTTACGGGTGTATGGGTTCAAATCCCTTCAGCCGCACCATAGAACACCTTTTTAGGTGTTTTTCTTTTTGTAAAGAACATGTAAAAACGCTCAAATTTTAACAGCCTTTTTGAATCTTGGCCTACAATGTGTTATATTTACAGGGAGTAAACGAACTTTGCGGAGGAAACATGAAGAAAATTTTGATCATCGAAGACCAGGCGAGCATTGTCGAGCTCATTCAATACAACTTAGAGATGGAGAACTACGAGGTAGATTCCGCATCTGATGGGGAAATGGGGCTTCGAATGCTTAAGTCCAAGGAATACGACTTATTGCTTTTGGACTTAATGCTCCCTAAGATCGATGGCATCGCTTTAACGAACATCCTTCGTAAACAGCCAGAGTTTAAAAAGCTTCCTATCATCATGCTTACAGCCAAGAGCACAGAACTCGATAAGGTCCTTGGCCTTGAGATCGGTGCCGATGACTACATGACAAAGCCCTTTAGTATTCGTGAGCTCATTGCTCGCGTAAAAGCGATGCTTCGTCGTACAGAAGGCGATGAAGTCGCTGAAAAGAAAATTATCGAAGTCAACGGTATCGTCATTAACGATGAAGAATTTACTGTCACCAAGGACGGTGAACTCATCGAGCTCACCTTAAAAGAATTCCTACTCTTAAAGTTCCTCGCTGAAAACCGCGGAAAGGTACTCACGAGAAGTTTTCTACTCGATAAGATCTGGGGCTACGAGTACGTCGGTGAAACGCGCACGGTAGACGTTCACATTCGTCACTTACGCGCAAAACTCGCCGATGATGAGGATTTAATTAAGACAGTACGTGGCATCGGTTATAAGATGATATGAAAAGAAAGCTCTATGCTGGCGCTATATTTCTAATTTTCGTAGTCTTAGCGATTAGTATGACGCTAAGAACATACTTCTATCGCGAGCTCACGAGTGATAATGAGTTTAATAACTTAAAAAAGATCTCTGAGCTCGTTAATGCTCGTTATGATACATCGGAAGACATTCGTGCAGAGATGGCAGATTTTGCCACGACGTTAAAGCTTCATATCGAAATCTTAGATCGCTTCGGACGCGTCTCCTTTCAGTCGGGAGTCATCCCAGTAAAAAAGACGCTTCCAAAGGTTCAGCTTGCAGAAGATCACGTGACGCGAGCTCTTTTACGGTCGAATAATTCTGATCTCGATATTCTCGTCTATGCCGAATACTTCCCTAAAACGGAACGTTTTGTTCGCATCTTTCAGTTTTCGACCTTCCCTGCCATGGACCGGTCGATTCATCGAGAATTTATCCTTACCTTTTTAATAAGTACTTTATTTGCCATCGTACTTGTTGCCGGGTATGTCTATTATTTGCGCTCTCCCTATGAGCAATTTAGTGACGTATTTAAAGAATTGACGTTAGGAAACTACAATAAACGCCTCTATATTCGTTCCAAAGATGAGATCGGGACACTTTCCGATCGAGCCAACGAAGCCTTAGAGCGCATCGATTTTACGAATGAAAGACTCACCCAGTCGCTCGTTCAGGCAGAAGGTATCGTAAGCTCTATTCCGACGGGTGTCATTGCTATAGACTCGAGAAAGCTTATCTTTAGAGCAAACCGCCTAGCAGGAAGAATGTTAGGCTTTGATCCCGATCGTGCACTACAACGCCACTTTGTAGAAGTCGTAAGACGAAGTGACTTAGAAGATGCGGTCAATAAGGTACTAAAGCCTGGAAAGAGAAATCAGATTCTAACGCTTCAAGTGAAGCTAAAGAACCTTGAAGTGCGCGTACAGGTTTCACCCATCTTTGACCGAGGCGATAAGATTGGAGCCGTCGTGATCCTAGAAGACGTGACGGAAGAAAGTCGTCTTCAGGACATGAGACGAGACTTTGTTAGTAATGTAAGCCATGAATTAAAGACGCCTCTCACATCCATCAAAGGTTTTACAGAAACGCTCCTATCGATGCAAGTGGATGAAGTGAGACAACGCCGCTTTCTTTCCATCATCGATGGAGAAGTTGACCGCTTGAATTCGCTCGTTTCCGACCTCCTCGTATTAAGTGAGATTGAAAAAGATGAGCGTAGTAACGCCAACAAAGAATACTTCAATCCATACCTCGAAGTCGATCGATCGAAGGAGTTCCTCCTCGTATCGGTTGAGGATAAGGAAAACCTCGAAATCAACTTTAATGACACCATGGAAGATGCTCACATCTATGGAAATAAAAGACTCTTTAAACAGCTCGTCATTAACCTAGTAGGAAATGCGATTAAATATTCAAAGAAAGAAGGAGGTGTGATCGATGTCCTCTGTGAAGAGGAGAATGATCAGTTCATTCTTCGAGTAAAGGACCAAGGTGTAGGAATCTCTAAAGAAGATCTTCCGCGTATTTTTGAACGCTTCTATCGAGCTGATAAATCGAGAAGTTTAGACGTGGAAGGCACAGGTTTAGGCCTTGCCATCGTAAAGCACATTGTCATTAGCTTCAACGGACAAATAGGTGTCCACTCCAAACTAGGAGAGGGCAGCGAGTTCTTTGTGAGCATTCCTTTAGTCAGTTTACATGGAATTAACAATGCGACAACAAGAGGGTAAAGGAGTATTGGTACAATGTTCACTGTAAGTTAAAGGAAAAAGGAGAAAAGAATGAATAAGAAATTAGCACTCGTTTTAGCTCTTGTTCTTGTTGTAAGCCTTGTAGCTTTTGGTTGCCAAAAGCAAACAACGACAACAGAACCAGCACAATCACAAGACGCAAGCACACCAGCTCCAGCACAAAGCTCAGAGCCAGTTCCAGCACCAGCACCAGAAGTTAAGGGTGCTACAGGTGACATCAACTTCTACACACGTGACAAATCTTCCGGAACTCGTGAAGCTTTCGAAAAAGGAATCGGCATGGGTAAAGAAGACCAAATCACAGCTAAGGCTGTTGAAGTTTCTGGAAACGGCGACATGGCTACAAAGATCGGTAACGACCCACAAGGTTTCGGTTATGTATCTTTAACAACAGACTTCGCTGCTAACAAGATTCGTCCTGTTAAGTACGAAGGCGTTGAAGCAACAGTTGCTGCAGTTCTTGATGGTTCCTACAAGCTCCAAAGACCTTTTAGCTACGTAACACGTGAAAAGGGAACATATGCTTCTCCAGAAGCTGAAGCTCTTGTAAACGCTTTCGTAGTCTTCATTACACAATCTGAAGAAGGTATGACAGCTGTTGAAGGCGCTCATGGTATCGTAGATATGAGCAAAGCTAAGCCATGGAAAGAACTCGTTGGTACAATCGAAGGATTCGACCCAGATAAGGACTACTCTGGTGTTACAATCAGAACATGTGGTTCTACATCAGTAGAAAAGACACTTAAGGCTGCTCTCGAAGCTTTCCAAGCAGAAGTTAAGTTCGAATTCAAGATGGACCAAACAGGTTCTGGTGACGGATACAAGCGTGTTCTTGGTGAAGAAAAAGATGGCGCTAACGCTGGTGACATCGGATTCGCTTCAAGACCATTCGACCCTGAAAAAGAAGATGTTACAAAGGGTATGGCAAGCGGTGCATACTGCTTAGACGCTGTAGTAGTAGCTGTTCAACAAGATAACCCAATCGAGAATTTGACAGCTGACGTGATCAAGGATATCGTCCTCGGCAAGATCACATCTTGGGAAAACGTAAAATAGTTTTCTGACTTTTGAGGGCTTGGCTTTTGCCGAGCCCTTGTTTTTCATTCTCTGGGAGGCATAATGGAATTTGAACACGAGATCATCTCTGAAAGCTATCAAAAAAGAAAAAAAGTAATGGATAAGGTATTTCAGACGATCTTCTTGATCGCTGGAATCATCTCTGCAATCTTTGTCGTATTAATCTTTATTTTCGTCATTCAAAAAGGAATCAGTGTGTTCCTTCCTTCCTATGAAGGCGGAGCATATAATCTTTGGGACTTTTTAACTGGTTTTTATTGGCGACAAGATATTGCAGTATACGGTGTGCTATTTATCGTATTTAACACGATCATTTCTGCACTAGGTGCACTTCTTATTTCCTTTCCAGTGGCAGTACTAACTGCACTCTTCATTACAAAGATTGCTCCCAAGTGGTTAGCTGATGTAATGACAACGGTTGTTGAGCTCTTAGCAGCCGTGCCATCTGTCGTATACGGTGTATTCGCAAGCGGTGCCATTGTAAAATGGGTTACGAACTTAGCACATGCCTTTGGTTATACGACCTTCGGTGGTAACTCGCTCTTAGCAGTAGCGATTCTTCTTGCTATCATGGTCTTCCCAACGATGACCTCACTAGCTATCGTAAGTATTCGTGCTGTTCCAAGAGAACTTGAAGAAGGATCCTTAGCGTTAGGTGCGACAGAAACTCAAACGCACTTTAAAGTCGTTTTAGCAGCAGCTAAGTCAGGAATTTTCGCAGGTCTTATCCTAGGTTTAGGTCGTGCCTTCGGTGAAGCAACGGCTGTAAGTATGGTTGCAGGTAATGCCATGACAGGTCCTACCTTTAACCCCTTTGATACGACTCGTACGCTGACTTCGACGATGCTCTCTGGTCTAAAAGAGACGCAAGGACTTGACTACGATATTCGTTTCAGTGTTGGTATTGTTCTGATGGTCATCATCTTCATTACAAACATCAGCATTCACTTCGTGAAGTCAAAGATTGGTAGGCACATGGAATGAGAACATCAAGAAAAATTAAAGACGGTATCTTACAAACCCTTACATATCTCAGTGCAATTCTAGCTGCTGGTATGCTTTTGATGGTCTTCATCTTCGTGATGGAAAAGGGTCTTCCAGGCGTAAACCTGAAGCTCTTGACAAACAACTACTGGTCAGAGAATATTAAAGTAGAGTATCCAAAGTTTGAAACAGGAAACTTCAAAGCACCTGAAACAATGACAGAAGGCGCTTACTTCAGTCCGAAGACAGGTATCGCGATTAAAGATTCCTTAGATGCCTATAAGGTTCATCAGGTTAAGGTCGAATACATCGATCCGAATTCACCGCTTAAGACGGGTATTGTTTCAACCGCAGGTAAAACAAAAGGTGAAGAGAGGGAGCTTAAAGCTGGTTATAACATCAACAGTTTGATGTTTAAGAATACTCAAGGAAAGCTCGTAAACATCGGTGCATCAAAGAACACGGATGCAAAGGAATTTATCGCTGAGCTCGAGCAGATTAAAGAACTTCGAAGTATCTTCTACCAGACACCTGGTGGTGGTGTGCGTGGTTCGCTTCTTGCGACACTTCTACTTATCATCGTAAGTATCGTGATTGCTCTTCCAATCGGTATTGCAGCAGCCATTTACCTCAATGAATACGCTCCTGCAGGACTAATTACAGAGCTCATGCGCTCTTCTATCGAAATTCTAGCCGGTGTACCGAGTATTATCTTCGGTCTCATGGGTGTGAGCTTACTGTTCCCGATTACACAGCTCTTTGGCATTAAGAGTGTATCGATTCTCTTAGGTGCCTTGACGATGGCTGTTGTACTCCTTCCGCTCATCATCCGTCAAACGGAAGAATCCCTCCGCGTCGTTCCGATTGATCTACGCTATGGATCGCTTTCTTTAGGAGCAACGCGTACACAAACGATCTTTAAAGTCATTCTCCCGAATGCTCTTCCTGGTATTATCACGGCAACACTTTTAAGTATTTCTCGTATCATCGGTGAAAGTGCTGCACTCATCTATACCATGGGCGTATTCATTAACGATAACCCTGCTATCGACAAGGGAGCTACGACCTTAGCAGTACAGATCTTCTCACTCATGAGTGGTGAGCAACCAAACTTTGAATTGTCTAGTACGATTTCCATCATCATCCTTGGAATCGTTCTAATACTGAACTTGACGGTTAAAGCTATTACAGCAAGACTTAACAGAAAGTGGAGCGTTTGATGAATACCTTTGATATTAAGGATTTAAATCTATGGTATGGCGATTTCCATGCACTTCATGACATCAACATGGAAATTAAGCAAAACAAAGTCACCGCCTGCATCGGGCCGAGTGGCTGCGGTAAGAGTACCTTCATTCGTATCTTAAACCGCATGAATGACCTCATCGACAACTGTCGCATTGAAGGTCAAGTGCTTTTTAACGGAAAAGATATCTTTGCACCAGACTACGACGTTGTAAAGCTTCGTACACACGTCGGAATGGTGTTCCAAAAACCAAACCCATTCCCAATGAGCATCTATGAAAACGTCGCTTATGGACTTAAGGTTCAAGGCGTTCGTGATAAAAAGCTCTTGGATCAAGTCGTTGTAGAATCGCTTCAAAAAGCAGCGCTCTACGACGAAGTAAGTGATCGTTTACACGATAATGCGCTTAGACTTTCTGGTGGTCAACAACAACGTCTTTGCATTGCACGTGCTATCGCTTTAAGCCCAGAGGTTATTCTCATGGACGAGCCGACGAGTGCTCTAGACCCGATTGCTACGGCTAAGATCGAGGAGCTCATGGAAGTCCTCAAAAAGGACTACACGATCGTCATCGTTACACACTCCATGCAACAAGCTGCTCGTATTAGCGACGAAACAGCGTTCTTCCTTTTAGGAGACCTCGTCGAATTTGGCAAGACGACGAAGATCTTTGAAAAGCCAGAACATCCAGAAACAGAGCGCTATATCACAGGAAGATTCGGTTAGGAGGTTCTTTATGGCATTACGTGGAAATCTTGAAAAAAGATTGGAAAAGATTGAGCACCGCCTCATCAAAATGACTTCACTCGTTCAAAGAAACCTTGAACTCACCATTCAAGCCATCGCAAAAAACGACGACGCACTCGCTGTTCAAGTCATTGAGCTCGATAAAGGCATCGATGAACTCGAGATGGACATCGAAAAGAAGTGTGTTTCAACCATCGGTCTACAACAACCGATCGCAGGCGACCTTCGTACGATCACGAGTGTTTTAAAGATCATTACAGATCTTGAACGCATCGGAGACTATGCAGCAGACATCGCAAAGATTCAAATTATGCTTAAGACGAGTCTTTCTGATTACGTTTCCTACTTAGAACCCATGTATGAAACGATTCAAGAAATGCTAACCATGACACTTGCAGCATTCATTGAAAAGGATCCTGAAAAGGCAAGAACTGCAGGTCTTCTCGATGAAAAGGTAGACGCCTACTACCGTGATACAGGTAATGTCCTCGTCATGAAGCTTCGTGAGATGGATGACGGAGATGAAAAAGATAGAATTCTTCAACTCCTCTTCATCATTCGCTATGCAGAGCGTATGGGTGATCACATCACCAACATGTGTGAACGCGTCATCTACATGCTTAATGGAATTCACGAGTTCTTCTAATGGATCTACTGAAATCCCTAGAAGGTTACAGGAAGCGATACACTGAAGAAAGTGCTTTAGTGGAGCGCTTCCTTTCCTTTATAAACGAGAACCCCCTCTATTGGTCTCGTTCCACCTTAAAAGGTCACCTCACTGCAAGTGCCTGGGTTGTAAACGAAAGCAATGAAGTACTCCTTTTGCATCATAAGAAGCTCGGTAAGTGGCTTCAGGTAGGTGGACACATTGAAGAAGGAGAGAACGCTTTTGATGCGGCAAAGAGAGAACTTTTAGAGGAAGCTGGAATCGAAGGGGAGGGAACAGATGTCATCTTTGACATCGACATTCATGAAATCCCAGAAAATAAAGGTGTTCCAGCTCATTACCACTACGACATTCGATTCCTTTTAAAAGCCAAAGAAAACGACTTGATTCTAAGCGATGAATCCTATGCAATACGCTGGGTTAAAGTTGAAGATGTGCCTACTATTACAACTGAAGAATCGGTTTTACGAATGGTTCGAAAGATGACTTCCTTTTAGGGAAGTCATTTTTTTCTTCTAAGATGGTATAATAAATATAGTACGTTGAGGGGGACGATATGGACGTCATATTTACAGTCATAAGAGAGCTAAGGCCATGGGATGTTCTCGATATCCTAATCATTGCCTTTTTGCTCTACCAACTCTATAACCTTTTAAACTACACGAGAGCCATTCAGCTTTTAAAGGGAGTCTTTGTCATTCTTGTCGTTTGGTACCTATCGAATTTGATGGGTCTAAGAATGGTGCATGAACTCTTAAAGACTCTTCTTAGCTTTGGTGCAGTGGCCATTCTCGTGCTCTTTCAACCTGAACTTCGAAGAGCTTTGGAAATGCTCGGAAGAAATAAGCTCGTATCGAAGAGCCTCTTTTCTGGAACGAGTTCGAGAGAAGCTGAGAGCATCGAAGAGATCGTAACAGCCGTGACTAACCTCAGTGGTAAAAAGATCGGTGCACTCATCGTTTTAGCAGGTGATACGGGACTTGCCGACATCATCGAAAGTGGAACCGAGCTCGATGCTGACATCAAAGCGCCGCTCTTAGAAAATATTTTCTTCCCGAAATCACCGCTCCACGACGGAGCTGTTGTGATTAATGACGGAAGAATCATTGCAGCAGGTTGTCTCTTACCTTTGAGTAACGATCGCTCTGTAAGTAGAGATCTTGGAACGAGACACCGTGCAGCACTTGGAATGAGTGCGAACTCTGATGCGCTCGTCATCGTTGCTAGTGAGGAGACGGGCATTATTACTGTCGCCAAAAATAATCAGCTCGAGCGCCATCTCACTGCGGATAGACTTCGTCAAGTGATCGAAAGCTTCTATCAGGATGAAGAAAAGCCTCTAGATAAGATCTTTAAGGGGGTTCGAAATGAAGTGGAATAAGTTTAAGCTCCCTGAAATTAAATTTGAGAAGAAATGGGTTCCCAAGGTGATCTGCGTCATTTTAGCGATCATCTGCTGGCTCTATATCATGGATGCCAATAATCCAACCGTTACACGCGTCATCCCGAATGTCCCCGTAAACCTCGTGGGAATCGATCAACTGCAAAATTACGGCTTAATCGTAGGTGACATTCAAAACGACAAAATTAACGTAAAGGTCACAGGTCCTTGGAAGAGCGTCATTCGCCTTTCGGATAAGGACATCGCTTTGACGGCACGCGTTTCAGGTGCCACGAAAGGAAAACTCAGCTTTCCGATCGAGCAGTCCATTCTTGCTGCAGGAGCGACCATTACGAGCCTTTCAGAAAGCTCTGTCACCTTAAACCTCGATGCCATCGTAAAACAGCAAAAGCCGATTAAGGTTGAGATGGTAGGTAAGCTCCCAGAAGGAGTCGAACTGGGAGAACTAAACCTCGAATCGGAAAAGGTCGAGGTCGAAGGAGCGAGTGAGATTCTAAAGCACGTCGCCTACGTCGAAGCGACGCTCGATGTAAGCGATAAGAAAGAGTCTTTTACAGGATACTTGAGTCTCGTCGCTAAAAACGAAAAGAATGAAAAAGTAGAAGACGTCAAGGTACTCCTTCCTTTTATCGAAGTGAAGGTTCCTTTCTTAATCGAAAAGAGCGTACCGATCGACTTAAAATACAAAGAAAACTTCTCGTCACGCTTCCGCTTAGCAGCTGCGAACGTAACACCTAATGTAGTAAAGCTTAAAGGCGATAAAAAGACACTCGAAGCACTTGAAAAGGTTCCCACAGAGGAGCTGACTCTCTCTGAAGGGTCACCGACGAACTCTGAAATTCAACTTAATCTTCCGGAAGGCATTTCCTTTACAGGAAATCAGAAGTTCAACTTACAGATTGACGTACGCAGAACAGAAGTGAAGACCTTCCAGCTTCCCACCCAATCTGTCCAATTTGTCGGTGAGGATGAAAACTATACGTATACGATTCAAACGGAACTTAAAAATATCACTGTAAAGGTCACTGACACCTTGGATGTATTAAATAAGATCAATCCAGCCGATCTCTCCCTGACGCTCGATGTAAACGATCGACAGGCGGGATATTGGGACATTGAAGTCTCATTAAAGGGCATCCAGAAGACGAGTAGCTACCACATTGAACCATCACAGCTACCGATTCAGATCAACAGGAAAAAATGAAGCATACGAATCCAGAAATTGAGCTCATCTTAAACTCCACCCACGACGCCATGATCGCAATCGATAGGTCTTTAAAAATTACGCTCATGAACCGTGCAGCAGAGCGCCTCGTAGGGTGTAAGCCAGATACCTCGGTAGGAAAGAATGTCGTAGATGTCGTCGATAATACGCGTCTACCGATTGTTCTTGCAACGGGTGTTGCAGAGCTCAATCGAAGACAGTTCATAGGTCCCATAGAAATCATCACGAATCGCATGCCGGTGTACGACTTAAATGGCTCCATCGTCGGAGCCATTGCTGTTTTTAGAGACATCTCTGAAATTTCCCGCCTGGCGACAGAGGTCACAGACCTTCGCTTTAGCCTCGATACCTTGAGGTCTCTTTTCGATGCCATTCAGGATGGCATTAGCGTTATCGATACAGACGGCCATGTCGTGCTCGTAAACGATCGTTATAAGAGCCTAGCGAAGGTCTCTAGCATTCGAAGGGATCGCATTCCAAACTACCTGGGAGAAGGTGAACTTCATGAAAGCGTCCTAGCGAGTGGGGAGAGTGCGAAGGGGATTAAACTTTACCTCGATAAGCTCGACCGCCACGTATCGATCGACTGCTCCGCTCTTAAAATTCGAGGTGAACTCAAAGGAAGCATCGCCCTCATTCACGACTTAAGTGAGATTAAAAAGCTTTCCAGCGACCTTTTACAAGCAAAGAGCATCATTCGTAACCTCGATGCCAAGCATACCTTAGATGACGTTCTAGGTAAGAATTCACGTATGCTTGAAGCGAAGGAGCGAGCGAAGCTCTGCTCCAAGCACGATTTTCCAGTGCTTCTTCTAGGAGAGCATGGAACGGGTAAGGAGCTCTTTGCTCATGCCATTCATAATGCCTCAGACCGTCGCTTTAATCGCTTCCTAAGGCTTCATGTGGGAGTCGATGATGAAGACCGACTTTCACAAGATCTCTTTGGCACGAAGGATAAACCAGGTCTATTGGAAAGAGCCAATGGAGGTACACTCTACATCGATTCCGTAGATCTCCTTCCGCTATCGATTCAAGACCGGTTAAATATCGTTCTAAATGAGAAGATGATCGACGGCAGCTTTCCAGTCGATGTCCGCATCCTCGCAGCCTCTACGAGAGACCTTATGACACTTGTAGATGAAGGGCTTTTTAGAAAAGAGCTGTACTTTCAACTCAATCTTTTCCCCATTCGTCTCCCCAATCTATCGGAAAGAAAGGACGATATCTACCTCTTAGCGATGGATATTGTAAAAAGACTCAATGATAAATTCTCGAAGCAAGTGACTGATATCTCAAAAGACGCACTTCTTTATCTCACCCGCTATGACTGGCCCGGTAACTACCGAGAACTAGAAAACGTCATCGCCAGAGCCATGATTAAGCTTAAGGTCTCCGATAAGACCATTCGCTATGAGCATCTACCGCCCATGCAGTCGGAACCTCAAGAGGAGACGCTCGCCTTAAGAGAGTACCTCCTTCAAGTGGAGCGTGAGTACATTGAGAAAGTTTTGGGTAAATGCCAAGGAAATAAGACCCAAGCGGCAAAAGAGTTAGGTATCAGTATCCGCTCACTTTACTATAAATTGGAGGAAACACTATAGTGCTACTTTTTACCATCTTTACAGCAGGAATCTTGAGCTTCTTTGCTCCGTGCATCGTTCCGCTTATTCCTGTATATATCGGTATCCTTTCGACATCGAGTGATGAATCGAAGAAACTTTTTGGCCTTGACTTTAACCCCAAGGCCATGCTTCGAACACTACTCTTTGTCCTAGGACTTTCTACGAGCTTTGCCATCATGGGCTTTGGAGCAGGACTCGTCGGATCCTTCTTAAGAAACCCTTGGTTCTTTCGAATATTAGGACTCATCGTCATCGTCTTAGGACTTTGGCAGATGGGACTCTTTTCCATCGACCTTTTAGAACGAACAAAAAAGCTCGACCTCAAGCGCTCCCGTAAAGGCGATGGACTAGGAGCTTACCTCTTAGGCTTTACCTTTAGCTTTGGCTGGACGCCTTGTGTCGGAAGCGTATTAGGTATGATTTTAAGTATCGGCGCCAAGGAAGGGGAAGCCCTTACAGCGATGGGTTACATGCTCATCTACGGGCTAGGACTAAGCGTTCCTTTTCTTATCATGACACTCTTTTCTACAGCCGTATTAAAAAGAGTGAAGCACATTGAAAAGGCACTTCCTGTGATCACTGTAATCGGTGGCATCTTAATCGTCATCATGGGCGTTCTACTGATGTTCGATAAGCTAAGTCTCTTAACCTGGAGGACATTATGAATGAAACAATCTATCTAGCAGGAGGGTGCTTCTGGGGAGTAGAAGCCTACTTTAAAAGCATCTATGGTGTTCTTGAAACGACTGTAGGGTATGCCAACGGAACGACGGAAAATCCCACCTATCAAGACGTATGTTTTGCTGGAACAAATCATGCAGAGACCGTAAAGATCGTCTTTGATACAGAAAAGCTTCCACTGGAACTTCTACTCTTACATCTCATACAGATTATTGATCCCTATAGCATCAATCACCAAGGCGGTGACTTCGGTCCTCAGTACCGAACGGGTGTCTATAGCGAAAATAAAGAGACGCTCGAGCGCATGAAGGAGATCTTTAAGGCTCTTTCAGAGCGCCCCTATGCGATCGAGGTAGAACCGCTTCAAAACTTCTATCCCGCAGAAGCATATCATCAGGATTATTTAAAAAAGAATCCTCTCGGTTACTGCCACGTCGTTCTAGCTGACGCCTTAAAACCTATCGTTCCGAAGCTTCTCTATCAGCCTGAAACGTATCCTTTAACACTTCAGGAAGCAAAAGTCGCTTATAAGAATGCGACTGATGTGCCTCATACACACCCTTATACGAGTCTCTTTGAGGCGGGAATCTACGTCGATAAGAGAAGTGGGGAACCGCTCTTCTTTTCCAAAGATAAGTTTGAGTGTGGCTGTGGATGGCCGAGTTTTTCTGCTCCTATCGATCCTGACGTCATCTTAGAACAGACCGATACGAGCTTTGGCATGGTTCGAACGGAAGTGAAGGCGAGAGTCTCAGGGATTCACTTAGGACACGTCTTTCCCGATGGTCCCAAAGAAAGAGGAGGAATCCGCTACTGTATCAATGGTTCCGTCCTTCAATTTATTCCGAAAGAAGAGCTTCAAGCCAAGGGCTATGCCTACTTAGAACCTTTCATCTAATCGTTTAGCAAACTTTTGCCTGCAAAATCTTGCAAACTTTAGATTTGATTTCAAAGAGTGCTTTTTATAAAGCACTTTTTTTGTTAAACTATTGTTTGGAGGTGCCCATGGCAATACGGATCTTAGCGATCAATCCTGGCTCGACTTCTACGAAAGTAAGTTACTTTGAAGAAGATCGAGCGTTATTTACGAAGAGCATCGATCACGATGCGAAATCACTGGAATCGTTTCCACGAATCACCGATCAATTTGACTACAGAAAAGAAGCTGTCCTCTCTTGGCTCGAAAGTTTAGAGCTAGAAGACAAGCACGTCGACTGTGTCGTCGGTAGAGGAGGACTCCTTCGTCCGATGCCTTCTGGAACATACTATGTGACAGAGCGCATGAAAGAAGACCTACGTGTCGGCATTCAAGGAGATCACGCCTCAAACTTAGGCGGACTCATCGCAGATGCCATCGCAAAAGAACGAAATGTTCCTGCCTTTATCGTAGACCCCGTAGCTGTCGATGAATTTGAACCCATCGCACGCATCAGTGGTCTAAAAGAGGTCGTTCGTAAGAGCCTCGTTCACGCACTAAACGTCCGTGCAGTAAGTCTACGTTACTGTAGAGAAAAAGGACTAGACTTCACAAAGACCAACCTCGTCGTAGCCCACTTAGGTGGTGGCATTAGTATCGTGAGCATTAAGAATGGAAAGATGATCGATACGAACGATGCCAACGAGATGGGACCGTTTTCACCAGAGCGAACAGGAAGTCTTCCCGTTGGTGCACTGGCAGAGATCATCTATAAGAACAACTTGACGCCGAAAGAAGCAAAGACCATGATTCGAGGAAAAGGTGGAGTCGTCGCCTACCTTGGAACAAATGACTTAAGAGCCGTCGAAGAGCGCGTAAAAGCAGGAGACGAGCAAGCCAAGTTCATCACGGAAGCCATGGCCTATCAGATTGCCAAGGAAATTGGTTCTGCTGCTTCGGTCTTAAAGGGACACGTCGAAGGAATTCTATTAACAGGCGGCGTAGCCCACAATAAACGCCTCATGGATTATGTAAGAGAGCACGTTGAGTTCATTGCTCCCGTTACGGTTTATCCGGGTGAGGATGAAATGCAAAGCCTTTGTGAGGGCGCACTTCGCGTCCTTTTAGGAAAAGAAGAAGGAAAAAATTACGATCTGGAGGCGCGTTTTGATTAAAACGTTCGAAGAACTGAGAACTGCTGCCAAAGAACTTAAGGGCAAGAAGATTGCCGTTTGTATGGCAGAAAACGAAGAAGTACTTGAGGCCGTTGAGAATGCGAGAAAGCTAGGCATTGCCGATGCTGTACTTGTGGGAGAAGGAAAGGCTATTAAGGAGCTTCTTCAAAAGCTTTCTATCGATGAGAACAACTACGAATTTGTCGAAGCAAGCTCTAAAGAAGAGGGTGCAATGCTCGCTGTAAAGCTCGTAGGCGAGGGCAAATGCGACGTTCTCATGAAGGGACTCGTCGATACGAGTATCATCCTAAAAGCTGTACTCAACAAGGAATGGGGCTTAAGAGAAAGCAAAGTCATGAGTCACGTAGCGCTCTTTAAAGTGCCACGTTACCACAAGATGTTTGTCATCACCGATGCTGCCATGAACATCACCCCAGATGTCGATCAGAAGGAAGCCATTTTACGAAATGCCCTTCAGGTTACAAAGGCACTAGGCATTGAAACCGCAAAGGTTGCAGCACTTGCCGCTAAAGAAAAGGTGAGCGATAAGATGCAAGCGACCATCGATGCGAAGGAACTTTCGGAAAGAAACATTCCCGGTGCCATTGTTGACGGCCCCCTCGCTCTCGACAATGCCATCAGCAAAGAGTCTGCCATCATTAAAGGCATTGATTCACCCGTTGCAGGTGATGTCGATATCCTCTTAATGCCTCAAATTGAAAGTGGTAACGTCCTCTATAAGGCACTAAGCTATCTTTCAGAGTCCGAGGCCGCTGGTATCCTTCTAGGAGCGAAAGCACCTGTCGTCTTGACTTCTAGAGCGGATGAAGAGGAAGTAAAACTTAATTCTATTGCACTTGCTCTCCTCGTTTCAGAGAGTAGAAAGGATCAATAATGTACCGCATTTTAGCGATTAACCCAGGAAGCACATCGACAAAGATTGCGATCTTCGACGACGAGAAAGAAGTTTATACGAAAACTCTTCGTCACAGCGATGAAGAGCTTAAGGTCTATCCTGACGTTTTAAGTCAAGCACCTTTCCGCAAGCAAATTATCATGGACGCTTTGAATGAATCAGAGATCAACATTCAAAAGCTCTCCGCAATCGTTGGTCGTGGTGGTGTCTTTAAGCCCATCGAAGGTGGCACCTATGAAGTCAATGAAGCACTCTTAGATAGCGCTCATCATCCTCAAGCAGAGCATGCTTCCAACCTCGGAGCCATCCTTGCAAACGAGATCGCATCGAGCTTAAATATCCCTGCATATATCGTAGACCCTGTCGTAGTCGATGAGATGGAACCCATCGCACGTGTCAGCGGTCATCCGCTCATTGAACGTAAGAGTATCTTCCATGCGCTAAACCAAAAGGCTGTTGCACGTCGCTATGCAAAGAGCGTCGGTAAAAAATATGAAGAGCTAAACCTCATCGTCGCACACATGGGTGGCGGAGTGAGCGTCGGTGCACATAAGCTCGGTCGTGTCATTGATGTCAATAACGCACTAAACGGCGAAGGACCTTTCTCTCCTGAACGCAGTGGTGGTCTTCCAGTTGGTGAATTTGCAAAGCTCTGCACGAGCGGTAAATACACCTACGATGAAATCAAGAAGATGATCAGCGGAAAAGGCGGCTACGTAAGCTACCTCGGAACAAACGACGGTAGAGAAGTAGAAAACCGCATTGCAGCAGGAGACAAGGAAGCTGCACTCATTCAAGATGCTCTTTCTTATCAAACAGCAAAAGAGATCGGCGCTTGTGCAACCGTACTTAAAGGAAAAGTCGATCAAATCATCCTAACAGGTGGACTCGCTTACGGAAAAGACACCGTAAACTTCATTCGTGAAGCAGTAGAATTCATCGCTCCTGTCACCGTATATCCTGGTGAAGACGAGATGATGGCTCTTACAGAAGGAGCTCTACGCGTTCTTCGTGGAGAAGAAAAAGCGAAAATCTATGTCTAAGCTTCAGATCATTACAGGCCACTACGGAAGCGGAAAGACTGAATTTGCAGTAAGTCTTGCGATGAAGCTTGCGAAGGAAGGAAAACGCGTAGCGCTTGCCGACCTCGATATCGTGAACCCATACTTTCGTAGTAGAGAGCGTGCTGACGTGATGGAAAAAGCTGGTATTCGCGTCATCAGTAGCTCCCTAGGTCATAGCTCGACTCTTGACCTTCCTGCCGTCTCGGCAGAGATTCGTGGACCCATTCAAGATGAGTCGATGGATGTCATTTTAGATATCGGTGGAGATAGCGTCGGAGCAAGAGTACTCGTAAACTTCTTAGAGGACATTAAAACGAGAGGTTACGAATTAAACCTCGTCGTAAACGCCTATAGGCCAGAGACGAGAACGGCAGACGATGTTATTCGCTACATCGAATCGATCGAGTTTGTAAGCACCTTAAAGTTTACAGGACTCATCAGTAACACCCATCTTCTTCGTGAAACGACGAAAGAAGATGTCATGGCAGGACTAAGACTTACAAAGGAAGTGAGTGAACGCACCCATCTTCCTATCGTCTATACGAGTGCCATTGGCTCTGCCTTAGAAGGCGTCGAGCCAGAAAGTGGAGAACTACTAGAAGTTGGCATGTACATGCGTGACGCATGGATGTAATAAAAGGAGGAACAAATGGCTAAAGGTAAAGTCACCTTTAATCAAGATATTTGCAAAGGCTGTGGCCTCTGTGCATCTGTTTGCCCTGTAAATATCATTCAATTGGATAGCCACACCATCAACAAAAAGGGTTATCACCCAGCTACGTGTGTTGAACCTGATAAGTGCATCGGTTGTGCAAGCTGCGCTACGATGTGCCCTGACGTCGTCATCACGGTAGAGAGAGAATAGGAGGAAGGTATGGCAAAGATCTTAATGAAGGGAAATGAAGCCATCGGAGCTGCTGCTATTGCTGCAGGATGTAAATATTTCTTTGGTTATCCCATCACGCCTCAAAGTGAACTCCCAGAATATATGAGCTTACACCTGCCACAAGTAGGCGGTGTCTTTGTACAAGCTGAAAGCGAAGTTGCAGCGATCAACATGGTATACGGTGCTGCAGGTAGTGGTGCGAGAGTTATGACGAGCTCCAGCTCCCCAGGAATCGCTTTAAAACAAGAGGGAATCAGTTACATAGCAGGAGCTGAGCTTCCTTGCGTCATCACAAACATCGTTCGTGGTGGTCCAGGACTCGGTGGTATCCAACCTGCTCAATCCGACTACTATCAATCGACAAGAGGTGGTGGAGACGGAGACTACAGACTTCTCGTTTACGCTCCAGCAAACCTTCAAGAAATGGTCGACCTCATTCAAGATGCTTTCGATAAAGCAGACTACTATCGTAACCCTGTTATGGTCGTCGGTGACGGTATGATCGGTCAAATGATGGAGCCTGTAGAATTCAAGGAACGTCCACACGTAGACCTTCCGAAAAAGACTTGGGCTGCAACAGGAACAAAAGATCACGAAGGAAGAAACGTCATTAACTCGCTCTTCCTCGCTCCAGAAGCACTCGAAAAGCACGTTCATCACCTCTTTACAAAATATGAAGAGATGAAGGAAAAGGAATGCCGCTGGGAGTCCTTAAACCTCGAAAAAGCAGAAATCGTGATCGTCGCATACGGTACGACTTCAAGAATTTGTAAAAATGCCATCGAAAAGCTTCAAGCAGAAGGCATCGAAGTCGGTATCATTCGTCCGATTACACTCTGGCCTTTCCCAATGAAGGCTTTCGATGAGATCGGTCCAAAGACCAAGAGCATCCTCGTCGTAGAAATGAGTATGGGACAAATGATCGACGACGTTCGCATCGCAAACCAAGGTAGACTACCCATCGAATTCGTTGGACGTACTGGTGGTATGATTCCTACGCCTCAGCTTATCATTGATAAGGTGAAGGAAATGCTTAAAGGAGGCAAATAATGGCTAAAGTGTTTGAACGCACCAAGGGTCTTACGAGCTCCGAGACACACTATTGCCCCGGATGTACACACGGCATCATTCACCGCTTGGTAGCTGAAGTTTTAGAAGAAATGAATGCACTCGACCGTGCCGTCGGTGTTGCACCAGTAGGTTGCTCTGTACTTGCTTACAACTACTTTAACTGCGACATGCAAGAAGCTGCTCACGGACGTGCTCCAGCAGTAGCTACAGGTATTAAGCGCGTACTTCCAGATCGCATCGTTTTCACTTACCAAGGTGACGGTGACCTCGCTTCCATCGGAACAGGTGAAATCGTTCACGCTGCACACCGCAGTGAAAAGATCACGACGATCTTCGTAAATAACGCCATCTACGGCATGACAGGTGGCCAAATGGCTCCTACGACACTCGTAGGTCAACGCACGACCACATCACCACTTGGACGTGACCCGAAGCTCGCAGGTTTCCCACTTCGCATGTCCGAAATGCTTTCACAAATTCCTGGTGCAACCTTCGTTGAACGCGTTACAGTTGATACACCAGCAAACGTTAGAAAAGCGAAAAAGGCCATTCGCCGTGCTTTTGAGATTCAAGAAAAGGGCTTAGGTTTCTCCATCGTAGAAGTACTAAGCACTTGTCCTACAAACTGGGGATTAGAGCCAGTTAAAGCTATTCAATGGCTTCAAAACAACATGATTCCTTACTATCCTCTCGGAAACTTCCGTGACTACAAGGAGGAAGAGAATGCTTAATGAACGTTGTATAATGGCTGGCTTCGGTGGCCAAGGTATCATGCTCATGGGTCAACTCGTTGCCCAAGCAGGAATGTTTGAAGACTTAAACGTCTCCTGGCTACCATCCTATGGACCAGAAATGCGTGGTGGTACAGCCAACTGTGCTGTCATCGTAAGTGAAAAAGAGATCGCATCTCCTATTATTAGCCAAGATGCATCTTCCATCATCATCATGAACCTACCATCTTTAGCAAAGTTTGAACCAGAGCTCGTTCCTGGTGGAATCGCTCTCATCAATAGCTCCCTAATTAGTGAAAAAGTAAAGCGCCAAGACGTAAAGGCCGTTTACATTCCTGTCAGTGAGCTTGCAAATGAACTTGGTAACACCAAGGTTTCAAACATGATCATGCTCGGCGCATTCGTAGAGATGACAGGCTGCGTAAAGCCTGAAAGCATCCTAAAGGCTATGGAAAAGAAACTCGGTGTAAGTAAAGCTCACCTCATGGATCTTAACCGTGCTGCCTTTGAAGCTGGAGCAAAAGCTGCAAGAGAACAAAAGTAGAAGGAGTTTATCTCCTTCTCTTTTTTTGCTATACTAAGAACATTGAGAAGGAGATATTATGGGAAGATATTTTGGTACGGACGGAGTCCGTGGTATAGCCAATAAAGATTTGACAAACGAAATGGCCTACATGCTAGGTCGTTACGGTGCATACGTTTTAACGCGTCATACAGGACAGAAAAAAGCGAGACTCCTGATCGGTAAGGATACGCGCATTTCAAGCGACATGCTAGAGTCCTCACTCATTGCAGGCATTTTAAGCGTAGGCTGTGATGCCGTTAAGGTCGGCGTCGTTCCCACACCTGCTATCGCATACCTCGTTCGTACGCAGGACTTTGATGCAGGCGTTATGATCAGCGCTTCGCACAATTCCTACGAATACAACGGAATTAAGTTCTTTAGCTATGAAGGAATTAAACTGAGTGATGAACTAGAAGAAGAAATTGAAGATTACATTCTAGGTAACCGCGTGCTCGAAGAGACCTTCACACACGACACGTTAGGACGCGTCTATGAAGATCAGCTCTTAAAGTTTTCTTACTTAGAGAATGCAAAGAATGCCATTCCAAAGGACTTTGAAGCGATCAAGGTGCTACTAGACTGTGCCAATGGTTCAACCTCGGAACTCGCTGAAAAAGCCTTCAGAGATTGTGGTGCAGTCGTAAATGTCCTCTTTAACGAACCCGATGGAGTGAACATCAATGATCAGTGTGGCTCAACACACATGGATTACCTCAAGGAGCGCATGAGTGAAGGACGTTACGATATCGGTCTTGCCTTTGATGGAGATGGTGACCGAGTGCTCGCTGTCGATGAAGAAGGAAATGAAGTCGATGGCGATAAGATCATGGCGATCTTAGGTAAATACATGCTAGATGCCAATGAGCTAAAAAATAATACGATCGTTGCGACAGTTATGAGTAACCTCGGATTTATGAACTACTGTAAAGAGCAAGGAATCGATGTCGTTCAGACCAAGGTCGGGGACCGCTACGTCATCGAACGCATGAGAAAAGATGGCTTTAACCTAGGTGGTGAACAGTCAGGTCATATTATCTTTACAGACTTCAATCAGACGGGTGACGGAATCCTCACAGGACTTAAGCTCGTAGAAGCCGTTACGGAGTCTGGAAAGACATTATCGGAGCTTCAAAAGGCCATTCCTCGCTATCCACAAGTCATTGAAAATGCAAAAATCAACAAGGACCGTAAGAAAGAATTCGATCAAGTGGAAGCGATCAATGCTCGCATTCGTGACGTAGAAGAAGCACTTCACGGAACGGGAAGAGTCCTTATTCGTCCTTCTGGCACAGAACCAGTCATTCGAGTCATGCTCGAAGGCGAAGACATTGAAGCTTTAAAAAGCTATGCACTAGAACTTAAAGAACTCTATGAAAGGGAGCTAAACTAGCTCTCTTTTTTTTGTTGGACAAGAAATGAGTGATTCGGTATAATAGGGCAAGGCTAATTAAAAAGAAGCGCCAGAACTCAAACGAGTTGACGAGGAGCAGGGTGATCGAACATTCGGCGGATGCCCTGCCGGCTGCTCAGCCGAAGGGAGATACAAAAACAGAGGGTGACCTCTGAACAAAATTCTCTTGAGCTAGCCTAATAACATTTAGGAGGTAGCTATGTGTGGAATCATTGGCTACATTGGAAAAGATAATTCAGTACCCGTACTCATCGATGGTCTTAAAAAGCTCGAGTACCGCGGTTATGACTCAGCTGGAATTGCCTTCTTAAGCGAGGGGAAAATTGAGGTCAGAAAAGCGCTAGGAAAGCTTTCAAACCTCGAAGAGAGCATCGAAAAGGAAGACATTTCAGGAACCATTGGAATCGGTCATACGCGCTGGGCAACGCACGGTGCACCGTCTGTAATAAATGCCCATCCGCATCTATCGATGAGCGGACGCATTGCCGTTATCCACAACGGAATCATCGAAAACTATTCGATGATTAAAGAGTGGCTTGAAAAAGAAAAGCACGTGAACTTCGTTTCAGAAACCGATACAGAAGTCATCGCACATCTTGTAGACTACTACTTTACAAAGGGAAAGACGCTCCTACAAGCTGTTAAGGAAGCTGTAAACGAGATGGAAGGCGCTTATGCGATTAGCGTCATTTCGAGTGAAAATCCCGATGAGATCGTCGCCGTTAGAAAGGATAGTCCTCTAATCATCGGTACGAGTAAAGAAGGAAACTTCTTAGCGAGCGACGTCCCAGCCATCATTAAGTATACAAGAGATGTCTATTACATCGAAAATGATGAATTTGTCGTCTTAACGAGAGATGGCGTGACGATTTACGACTCCTTCTTACAACCGGTAAAACGTGAGATTTCTCATGTCGACTGGGACGTAAGGAGTGCTGAAAAAGGAGGCTACGAGCACTTTACCTTAAAGGAAATTCACGAACAACCGAAAGGTATTCACGATACCATAAAACCTAGACTTTCAGAAGAGCTCGATCTTAAAGTAGAGTTCTCCTTCACGAAAGAGACGCTAGAAAATATCGATAACATCTTTATCGTCGCCTGTGGAACAGCCTATCATGCTGGCCTCGTCGGTAAGTACTTTATCGAGCACTTTGCCGATATTCCTGTACACGTAGAGGTCGCAAGTGAATTCCGCTATACGAAGCAATTTATTAACGAACACTCGCTCTTTATTGCAATCAGCCAATCGGGTGAGACGATCGATACCTTACAAGCCTTAAGAAAAGCCAAAGAGCACGGAGCGAAGATCCTCTCTGTATTAAACGTCGTAGGAAGTTCCATCGCTCGTGAAAGCGATGAGGTCTTCTACACCTGGGCGGGCCCAGAAATTGGCGTAGCATCTACAAAAGCCTATACGACACAGCTTGCAAGCCTTGCACTCATTGCGCTTAAGATGGCACTCGTATTAGAGCGTATATCAAAAGAAGATTATGAGCGCCTAGCGAAGTCTTTAAAGGTTCTTCCTGAAGCCATGGAAGAAGTCTTAACGTGTGAGAGCGACGTCAAGCGCCTCGCTTACTCGCAGTTTAATAACGAACGCATCTTCTTTATCGGCCGTGGACTCGACTTCTACAGTGCATTAGAAGCGAGCTTAAAGCTAAAGGAAGTGAGCTACATCAATTCCTTTGCCGTACAAGCAGGTGAGTTAAAGCACGGTACCATTGCCCTTGTAGAAGAAGGTACACTTGCGATCGCCTTTGTCACAGAAGAAGAGCTCTCCGACAAGATGATTTCAAACATCAAAGAAGTGACAGCAAGAGGTGCGAAAGTCGTAGCGATTACTTCAAAGGGAAATGAAGAGTTAGAAAAGGTCGCTGATCATGTGATCTACATTCCTAGAACGGAAGCTCCCTTTAGACCGATCCTTTCGATCGTTCCCATGCAGCTCTTTAGCTACTACGTGAGCTTAGCTCGTGGAAACGATGTCGACCAACCGAGAAACCTCGCGAAGAGTGTCACGGTAGAATAGAGACCCTAGGGTCTCTTTTTTCATAGAAATAACCCCACCTTCGTTGACAAAGGGAAACTCGTTTTCTACCATAGATGTATGACCATTTCATTTTTTGAACTCCTACAAAGCGAGCACCGAACGCTCGTTATCATAGCATCTCTCATAACGAATATCCTGGTCTTTATTAATGGCTGGACCGATGCCCCGAATTCGATTTCAAATGCCGTAAAGACGAGAGCAGCGAGTATACCTGTGATATTACTCTCGAATGCTATCGCGAACTTTCTAGGGGCCTTTACGATGCTCATATTGACCCATGAGATCTCAAGTTCCGTGAGTGAAATGATTCACTTCGGAACGAATCTCGAGGTCGCTACCATAACCGGTATCATCGTCATGATCGTAAGCGCCTTCTGGTCGGTCTTTAGCTGGGGAAAGAGTTACCCTGTGAGCATGACACACTCTCTTTTAAGTGGTATCTTAGGAGCGAGCCTCGCCGTATCAGGATCCCTTTCAAGAGGTGTTTCAAAAGAGCTTACGAAGGTTGGCATAGGGATCCTACTATCCTTCATACTCGCTTACTTCCTAAGCTTTCTTGCTTACAGGATCCTTCGCCGCTTGGCCTACTACGAAAGAGCGCAAGAGACGAGGCCGATCTTCAGGCAACTCCAGCTCATAACAAGCGTCATCAGTGCCTTCATCCACGGTGCACAGAGTTCTCAAAAGCTTACGGCCATCTACATGGTCATCCTAGGTTTAACGGGTGGTTTTATTGGAAACGTAGAGGTCTACTTACCGCTTTGGTTTGTCTTTATCGTAAGCTTAAGCATTGCACTAGGAACAGGGGTAGGGGGACTACGAATCGTTCGAAGAATCACCTCAAACCTCTTACCACTATCAGCAGCCCAAGGTCTATCGAGTGAAATTGGAAACGCGCTTACTTTAGGCATCATCACCTTTCTAGGAATTCCTGTGAGTACGTCGCAATCGAAGGTCATGAGCTTTGTCGGGGTAGGGGTGAGTAAGAGAAAGAGTTCGGTGAGAAAGAACGTCTTTTTAAGGATTCTAAAGTACTGGATTCTTACCGTACTCGTTTGCTTTGTCTTTTCATATATACTTGTAAAAGTCTTATTATAGGGGGAAGGATGAGAAAGAAATTAAATTACTACGAGGGCTTTTCCATCATGGCCCAGGAGACACTAGAGATCCTAAAGATCTTAAAAGAGGATCTCTATACCTTTGAAGTAAATCTCGAGCGTTCGGGTTATGAACATGTCATTCCTCACCTCGAAAAACATAATGATGCTTATAGAAAAATTAAGAAGATGCTCTATGAAGATCTCTTTCCGCCCATCGACCGAGAGGACATCTTTCTCTTCATTAGATCTCTGAAAGAGCTCTGCTTCTACGCCGAACAGCTCGTACTGGCTACGGGAAAGATTCCCATCGATGAGATGCCAGAAGCGCTCGTAGAGGCTTCCGACAGCTTAGAAAAGATCACAGAAGAGCTTCTCTTTGTCGTTCATGATCTCATTCACATTGAGCGTCATGACATCCTAAGCCAAAGAATTGATGAAATCGATCTCTTGATCTACGAAAAGCACAAGCAGCTCCTAGAAGTCATCGATTCCGATCTATACTACCTCACAGACTTCTTCCATAGAGCGTTCCAGACGCTTCAAGATCTCACAGCGAGAGTCAATCTGATCTTACTCAAGTATTCATAAGGAGAACCATGATTTTCGATACACACCTTCATAGCTATTTTTCAACCGATTCAAGAACGAAGCCTGAAGAACTCATAAAGGCGAGTGAAACGATAGGAATCACGATCACAGACCATCAGGACGTGAGAGATTCCTACCGTAAGCCCTACTGTCACGATCCCAAGGCGTTCTTTGAAGCCTATGAGCCGATCCGTTCAGATAAGCTCCTCCTTGGAGTTGAAATTGGAATGACCAAGGACGCACTGGAGTTCTTAAAAGATGACATGAAAAGCTACCCTTATGACTTTCTTTTAGGATCCGTTCACTCTCTCTATGTGGGAGGACCTCCAGATGGCTACAGTAACGACATCGTCTTTGAATCAAAGGATCCTGTTGAGGCCCAGAGACAATATGTAAAGGGAGTGATTCGAGCCATCGAAGACTTCTTTCCGATCGATGCACTCGCACACCTCGACTACGTCTGCCGCTACTCAGACATACCAGGTAAGGACTTTTATGTAGAGGAACTACGAGAAGATCTTCTGACGCTCTTTAAGCTTCTCGTAGAAAAAGAAGTGAGCTTAGAAGTGAATACCTACCGCTTTAAAAACCCACACGCACTCACTGAATGGAAGCTTCTTTTAAGCTACTACAAAGAATGTGGGGGAGAGCACGTCACCTTAGGTTCTGATGCACACCTTGCGATGCACATTGGTAGACACTTCGATACGGCTCTAGAACTCATAGAAAGCGTAGGACTAACGCCTTGCTATTATAAAATGCGAAAAAAAATAGAGATCAGATGATCTCTATTTTGACTTTTCTAGGAATTCCATGATGTCGCCGACGGTCTTTACGTTTACGATGGCTTCATCGGGAACGCGAATATTGAGTTCGCTTTCAATGTTAATGAGCATCTCTGCTGCATCAATGCTATCTGCTTTTAAATCTTCAATGAGTCTCGTTTCAAGAGTGATATTATCCTCTGGTACGTCCATTTGCTCACTGATAATTCTTCTTACGATTTCAAACATGCTGACTCCTTTTGCATTTCATTTTTTAAGCGAATGATTTCTTCTTCTTTCGCTTTGATTTTCTGTTCTAAGTTTTCTACTTCTATGGCATCATTATAGATTCCTGGTTCCATAAAGGCAAGCTCCGTTTCTCTTAGGAGCTCTTCTTGAAGCTCTAGTTTAAGCTTCAAAAAGTCGATGTCGCCACGCACCTTTTTCTTTACCGGTGCTTTCTTTTCTACGACTTCCTCATGGACAATTTTCTTTAAGTGTCCACGTTCATAATCTTCATACCCACCATCGACGTAGTAGCAACCGTCTTTTTCAATGACTAAGAGCTTGGTTGCGATGCGATTTAAGAAGTAGCGGTCGTGGCTAACAAAGATGAGTGTCCCCGGGTAGTCTAGAAGTGCTTTTTCAAGGCTCTCTTTACCTACGAGGTCGAGGTGGTTCGTCGGTTCGTCGAGGATTAAAGTGTTCTTATCTAAAAGCATGAGCTTAAGAAGAGACAATCGAGCCTTTTCACCACCACTTAAGGCACTTATGGGCTTAAAGACATCATCAGCTGTAAAGAGAAAGGCACCGAGTTCTTTTCGAAGTTCCCCGGAGGTTCTCTGTGGGAAGTGATCGTGCATCTCTTGTAATACTGTATTCGATTCCTTAAGGTTCAACTGTGCTTGATCGTAGTAGCCGATGGTCGCACTATCGCTCCAGCGAATTGTTCCTTGATCCTTTTCGATGAGTCCTTGAAGAATCTTTAGTAGCGTCGTCTTTCCGATCCCGTTTGGACCGATGATACCGAAGCGTTCCTTTCGAAAGACTTTAAAGCTTAAGTCTTCAAAGAGCGTGCGGTCAAAACTCTTTTTTAGATCCCTTACAGAAAGCACCTCGTTTCCCGATGGATGGGTCACAGAAAAGCTTAGGTGCATCTCTTGATCGAGCCATAAGGGCTTTTCTGGAATCTCGATGCGCTTTAACTTCTTCTCGCGGTCACGAGCGGTCGATGAGAACTTATTGTTCATGTGGGCTCGCTGTTTAAAGACGCGAAGCTTTTTTAGTTCTTGATCGTAGCGATCCTTGGCATTTTGGTACTCTTGCCTTTTAATCTCATAGAGCTTTCGCTTCGCTTCTACGTAGTCGGAGTAGGAGCCGTTATAGAGCGTACTCTTACCGCGCTCAAGTTCGACAATTTTCTTCACGGTCTTATCTAAGAAGACGCGGTCGTGGGTTACGATTAAGGCTGCTCCTCGATAGGTCGATAAGAAGCCCTCGAGCCACTTCGTTGCATCGATATCTAAGTGGTTGGTCGGTTCGTCTAGAAGTAAGAGATCGACTTCCTTACTTAAAAGCTTTGCAAGAGAGAGTCTCGTGAGTTCACCACCAGAAAGTTCAGAGACGGGTCTTGTAAACTCTTCTTCTTTAAAGCCAAGACCGAAGAGAATGCCTTTGACGTTCGATTCCGTCTGATAGCCGTTTACTTCTTCATATTGGTGCTGAAGATCGGCGTAGCGAAAGAGAAGCGAGCGATCTTCCGGAGCCTTCGATAGAGCATCTAAGACTTCCTTTAGATCTTTTCTGAGCTTTAGTATGTCTTCAAAGGTATGAAGCACAAAGTCGTAGATGGTTTCGTTACTCGTTAGCTTTTGCGTCTGCTTTAAGTAACCGATCTTGACTTCATTTCCTATGAAAAGGTCTCCACCCGTCTTTTCTTCTTCGCCCGTAATGATCTTTAAAAGCGTCGTTTTACCGGTTCCGTTTCGACCGATGAGACCGATCTTTTCACCGGTCTGTATTTCGATATTTATATTCGTTAAAACCTCTTCGAGTTGAAAGGCTTTACTCAGTTCCTTTGTTTGTAGGATGATCATGGTTCCTCCTAGGCTCATTATACAAGTTCAAAAGGCAAAAACAAAATGTTAAATTAATTAGACAACTTATGAAGATGACATTGACAACTGGCTTGTTAAAAAATATAATATAACAAGGAAGGAGCCGTATTATGAAGAAAAATGACATTTCCATGGCCGTTATTCGTCGACTGCCCAAATATCATCGATACCTGAATGAAATGAAAAAAGAAGGTATTGAAAGAATTAGTTCCAAAGAGCTAAGCGAAATTATAGGCTTTAGCGCTTCTCAGATTCGACAAGACTTCAATAACTTTGGCGAATTTGGCCAACAGGGATATGGCTATAACGTAGCCGACTTGCACCAAGAAATCAGTAACATCATAGGCATTGACAAAGAGTATCATATTATCATCATTGGAGCTGGTAACTTAGGTGGAGCATTAGCAAACTACGGCTTCCAAAAATATGGCTTTATTATCGATCAACTCTTTGACAACAATCCAGAAAAAATTGGTCAAGAGATCGCTGGTATTCCGATCGGTGACGTAAACTTTCTAGAATCCTATCTCATGAAGCATAAGATCGATATCGCTGTCATTACGACACCTGTAGGTGCTGCACAAGATGTAGCCGATCGTCTCATGATGAGTGGTATCCGAAGCATCTGGAACTTTTCACCCGTAGACCTCGTCGTACCGAACGACTTGATCTTAGAAAACGTCCACTTAATCGATTCTTTAATGACCATTGCCTACTTCTTAAACGATGATCGCTACTAATGGCACAGTATCGTAAAGAGATTCAAAAGTGGTCTTCCATTCTCATCGATAAGCTCTTTTTAGAACGCTCCTTTGATTTAAAAGAACCGGAGCTCTCGGTAGAAGAGGCCCATATTCTACATAGCATAGAAGACGGTATGAGTCCTGCGGAGTTCTACCAGATCTATAGCGTAAACCGTTCCAAAGCGAATCAGCTCCTTCAAAAGTTTATTCAAGAAGGGTACCTAGAGAAGGTTCCTCTTCCATCCGATGGAAGAAAGAGGATTCTTCTTAAGACCGAGAAGGCAGAGCGTACCAATAGTAATTGGGAAGAAAAGACCAATGAGATCTTAGATCAAATTCTTTCGGGACTTACGGTCAATGAAGAAAAGGCGGTTCTAAAGTTTATTAGTAAGATCTACCAGCAGACCGTAGAAAAATATAAACCCTAAAATAAAAAAATGAGGCGAAAGCCTCATTTTTGCCGTTTTCAGTTATTACTCTTGTGTTGGAGCGTCAACTGGGCAAACGTTTGCGCAGGATCCGCAGTCGATGCATTTGCTGCCATCAACAACGTAACGATCGTCTCCTTGAGAAATAGCTTCAACTGGACATTCTGGTGCGCAAGCGCCACATGAGATGCATGCATCTTGAATTACGTATGCCATAAATAGTCTCCTTTCGTGTTTTGATACTCTTATTATAGCGACCAAAAAGATTGTCAACAACAAAACAATAGAAAAAGAGTGGGGAAGTACAATAATGAGATTCGTTCTCAAAATAACAATTCTATTCCTTTTCTTCGTTTACCGTTCCATTTCTCATTCACTATGTTATAATGAACTCAAGTATGAACACATCTTACTAGGAGGAATAAATGCAGTATATTCAAGAGGTACTTGAGAAAGTAAAAACTCGTAACGCTAACGAGCCCGAATTTATTCAAACAATTGAAGAAGTATTCGGATCATTAGAGCCTGTTCTCGAGAGACATCCAGAATGGGTCGAGGCTAACATTCTCGAACGTATCGCAGAACCTGAAAGACAAATCATCTTCCGCGTTCCGTGGGTAGACGATAACGGCAAGATTCAGGTTAACCGTGGATTCAGAGTACAGTTTAACGGAGCCATTGGACCCTACAAGGGAGGAATCCGCTTCGCACCAAACGTATACATCGGAATCATGAAGTTCTTAGGATTCGAACAAATCTTCAAGAACGCACTCACAGGTCTTCCGATCGGCGGCGGTAAAGGTGGAGCTGACTTTGACCCAACAGGAAAGAGCGACGGCGAAATCATGCGCTTCTGCCAAAGCTTTATGACAGAGCTCTATCGTCACATCGGACCAGATGTAGACGTTCCTGCAGGCGACCTCGGTGTTGGTGGTCGTGAAGTTGGATATATGTATGGACAATATCGTCGTATTCGTGGACGTTTCGAAAACGGCGTTATCACAGGTAAGGGACTTAGCTACGGCGGATGCGCTACAAGACCACCAGCAACAGGTTGGGGTATCGCATACTTCGCAGAAGAAGTCATGAAGCACGAAGGCACAGACCTTAAAGGCAAGACCGTTGCAGTTTCTGGCTTCGGTAACGTTGCTTGGGGTGCTTGCCAAAAGCTCGCTGAGCTCGGTGCTAAGGTTGTTACACTTTCTGGTCCTGATGGATACATCTACGACCCAGACGGCGTATCAACAAAAGAAAAGATCGACTACATGGTTGAAATGCGTGATTCACGCCGCAACAAGGTTCAAGATTACGCTGACAAGTTCGGTTGCCAATTCTTCCCTGGCGAAAAACCATGGAATGTAAAAGTTGACATCGCTATGCCATGTGCTATGCAAAACGACGTACACCTCGAGCATGCTAAGCAACTCGTTGCTAACGGCGTTAAGTACATGATCGAAGGCGCTAACATGCCATGTACAAACGAAGCAGTAACATACATGCAAGAAAACAAGATGATCGTAGGACCATCAAAGGCATGTAACGCAGGTGGTGTTGCTACATCAGCTCTCGAAATGAGCATGAATAGCATGCGTTACAACTGGACAGATGCTGAAGTAGACGAAAAACTACATCAAATCATGATCCACATTCACGAAAGCGCTCGCGCTGCAGCTGAAGAAAACGGCTTTGGTTATGACCTCGTTAAGGGTGCTAACATCGCTGGATTCCTCCGCGTAGCAGAAGCTATGGCAGCTCAAGGCGACTACTAAGATTGAAACGAACGGCATAACCTTTGGTGTTGGAGGTTGTGCCGTTTCTTTTTACAAACTTTTAGCACTCAACGAGCTCGTTTGCTACTTGTCTTTTTATACGGCTCGTACTATAATAAGAACGTAGAAAAAGAAAGGAGAAATTATGAGTATCAAACCATTAGGCAAACGCCTTGTTTTAAAAGAATTAGAAGCTCAAGAGACGACGAGTTCAGGACTCGTATTAGCAGGAGCAAAAGAAGAACCCCAACTTGCAGAAGTATTAGCTGTAGGTGAAGTAGAGGGAGTTAAGGTAGGAGACAAGGTCTTCTATAAGAAATATGCAGGCACTAAGGTGCACTATGAGAAGGCAGATTACTTAATCATCGATCTCGATGATGTCATTGCAGTACTACAATAGGAGAAGAGAATGGCTAAAGAGATTAAGAATAGAGAAGAAGCGAGAAAGCTTCTTGAGACAGGCTTAAATAAGCTTGCAGATACAGTCAAGGTGACGCTAGGACCAAAAGGAAGAAACGTCATCCTAGAAAAGAAATTTGGTTCACCTCTTATTACAAATGACGGTGTAACCATTGCAAAAGAAATTGAACTTGAAGATCCTTTTGAAAACATGGGTGCACAGCTCGTAAAAGAAGTTGCTACAAAGACAAACGACGTAGCAGGTGACGGTACGACAACAGCTACGATCCTTTCACAAGCTATCGTTCGTGAAGGACTTAAAAACGTCGCTGCAGGAGCGAACCCTGTACTCGTTAAAAAAGGTATCGAGATGGCTACAGAGAAAGTCGTAGAGGAATTAAAGAAGAATTCCGTAGCCATTCAAAAGAGCGAAGAGATCGCATCTGTTGGTGCAAATAGTGCCGCCGATGAAACGATCGGAAAACTCATCAGTGAAGCCATGGATAAAGTAGGTCGTGATGGCGTCATTACGGTCGAAGAATCAAAGACCATGGCTACTGAATTAGAGCTCGTTGAAGGTATGCAATTTGAACGTGGATACGTTTCTCCATACATGGTAGATGATACCGAAAAGAAGACATCAACCCTTTCAGAACCATTAGTACTCGTTACCGATAAGAAGCTCTCTACAAACCAAGAAATTCTTCCTCTTCTAGAACTCATCATGGAAAGCGGAAAGAAACTTTTAATCATCGCAGAGGATCTAGAGGGTGAAGCACTCACTACGATCGTTCTCAACAAACTTCGTGGAGCTTTCGACATTGTTGCTGTAAAGGCTCCTGGTTACGGCGATAGAAGAAAGGAAATGCTTCAGGATATTGCGATCCTAACAGGAGCAACCTACATTTCTAACGACCTAGGTCATGACCTTAAAGAAGTGACCCTCGACCAACTAGGAAGAGCAAAGAACGTAAAGGTAACGAAGGAAAATACCATCATCAGCGATGGACAAGGCGACAAGAATGCCATTGAAGCTAGAATTCAAGAGATCAAGACACAGATTGAAGAGACCACAAGTGACTTTGATAAAGAAAAGCTTCAAGAACGTCTAGCAAAACTTGCAGGGGGTGTTGCAGTCATTCGCGTAGGAGCTGCTACAGAAGTAGAGATGAAAGAAAAGAAGCTCCGCATCGAAGATGCTCTTAACGCAACGAGAGCCGCCGTAGAAGAAGGAATCTTAGCAGGCGGTGGAGTAGCTTACCTTAAGACGATCCCTGCTGTAAAGGCCTTTGCAGACACGCTAGAAGGTGACTACAAGACGGGTGCTAACATCATCCTTAAAGCGCTTGAAGAACCCTTCAGACAGATTATGCTAAACGCTGGACTAGAACCATCCGTTATCCTTGAAAACGTAAAACACGGAGAAGGAAACTACGGATTCAATGCATTAAAGAATGAATACCAAGACCTCTTTGAAGCAGGTATCGTAGACCCCACAAAGGTTACACGTTCTGCCATTCAAAATGCAGCGAGCATCAGCGCAATGTTCTTAACGACAGAAGCAGCAGTCGTAGAGATTCCAAAGGATGAACCGGCAATGCCTCCAATGGGTGGAATGCCTGGAATGATGTAAGATGAGGAGCCTAAGGGCTCCTTTTCTTGTATAATGAAAGAAAAAGCGAAGGAGGGAGACATGAATAGAGAAAAGACAAGAGAATACTATAAGGAGTTAAAACAAACAGAACTCTGCTCCTGTAACTACTGCAAGAATTACTACAAAGAGGTAGAAAAGACATATCCAGATCTAAAAGAGTATCTTAAGACACTTGGAATTTCGATCGAAAAGCCCTTTGAGACCATGCCACTAGAAGTGGATGAAAAGGGAGAGATCGAGTACATCAACATCCAGTACATAGTCTTAGGAAAGAAAGATGATTTTCATCCTACGAGGATCAAGGATGTAGAGGTAAAAATTGCAACGTCACATCCAAGTGTAGATATGAAAGAGGAGCACTTTGTCATCGAACTCGGGCCCATAAAACTAAGATGGGTTATGGGGAGGGAAGAATGAAGTACTACACGAAAGAATACAGAGAAGCACTTCATAATACAGAGCTCGTAGAGGGATTCGAAATTTTAGATGAGGAAAACGTTTCCATCAATACTCTTTACGAGAAGAGAGAAAGAGAATACATCGAAAGGGAAAGAGAACTCCATGATACGCCTCCAAAGAAGCCAGAGGATCTTTTCTCAGAATTATCCCTGGTCCTTGAAGATATTTTAGTCGTAGATCTCGATGAATCAGGGAATGAAGTGAATGCAAGGCACCCAGAAAGTATGGAAGAATGGGAAGCTTATAAAGAAGCGAGCTTTAAGAGAAGCCTTGAGGAATTCGAAAGAAGAGAGCCCTTTAACGAGAAAGAAGCGAGAGAGTGCTTTAAGATAAATTTTGATATCGCAGTGAGAGACAGATGGCAGATGCCTAAGTGGGTCTACGAAGAAGTAGATCCAAGACTCATCGCACTTTACTACATTCCGAAAGAGAAATATAATGAATTACGGAGCGTTAGCGAATATAACGAAAAGTACATCAAAGAGATCGACGAGAAAGCAGAAAAGGTCTTAAGCGAGCAGGAAATCCCAGAAGGCATACTAAGTCTTTTAGACCTACAGGATGCAAGTCTACTAAACATAGAAGAACATGAGGGCACCATAACCCTTGAGGTTCTCTATGAACCAGGTTCAAGTCGTGTAGGAAAGTGTAGACTTATCTTTAAAGACGCAGAGTTTTTAGAAAACGAGATCGATAAAATTTCCGTCGATGAGGAGGGAAATTCAAACACCTACTTCATCAATCAAGAAATCTATTCCTTAGGTGACTCTTATGAATTCCACTTTCTACTAGACTCCTACGAAGACGATAGGATAGAAGAAAAATACTTGACGATTAAAGCAAAGAACCTTGAGACAATCTGTCTAGAAGGGAATGACAAAAATTTATGTTAGACAACAAAGGATTTGACTTATGGGCAGAGGGATACGATAAAAGTGTTGGATTATCAGATGATGACAACACGTATCCTTTTGCAGGATACAAACGAATACTCGGTGAGATCTACAAGAGAGTATTAACCTCTAAGAGTATAACGATCCTAGATATCGGCTTTGGAACGGGAACACTTACGACGCGTCTCTATGACCAAGGTCTAGACGTCTACGGGCAAGATTTCTCAGAAGAGATGATTCGCATCGCAAAGGAGAAAATGCCAAAGGCAACCCTCTATGCAGGCGATTTTTCCAAGGGACTTGTAGAACCACTCAAAGAGAAAAAGTACGATGCCATCATAGCAACCTACTCCCTCCACCATCTAACGGATGAAGAGAAGGTTTCTTTCATCGAAACACTCATGTCCTTATTAACTGAGGATGGAGTCATTTACATCGGTGATGTGGCATTCCAAACAAGACATGACCTAGAAAAGTGTAAGAGTGATGACGATGGAGAATGGGATGAGGATGAGTTCTACTTCGTTTACGAAGAACTAAAAGAGCACATATCCTCACTAAAATTTGAACCGTATTCCCACTTAGCAGGTCTACTTACTGTTCGAAAGGAAATAAATGAATAACAAAGAAGAACTAACACTTTATGTACCAAGGTTAGATGAACTTTGGTTTTATCAAAAACTACTATCAGATCCAGATACGATGAGCTACAACGCAAAGTGGTTTCCACCAGACGGATGCATCGAGTTCCCTGAAGAAGAGTGGGAATGTTTTCATAAAGGTTGGGTGGTGAATCAGGAACCAAAGAGGTTCTATGCCTACATCCAAAGAATGAGTGACGGCGCATTCGTAGGTGACGTGAATTTCCACTACACTAAGGAAAATAACTGGTGGGATATGGGAATCCTCATACTCGCTAGTGAAAGAGGAAAGGGATACTCTAAAGGAGGCTTAAAGCTACTTCTTGAGAGAGCCTTTGTCCACAGCGAAGTAAAGTTACTCCATAACTACTTTGAGAAAACGAGAGAAGTAGCGTACAAAATTCATAAAGATCTAGGCTTCAAGGAAGTGGATCAAGGTGATGAGTGCTATCATCTATTTTTAAGTAGAGAAGACTACTTGAAGAATCGTAGATAATTTAGACATAGAGATAGACTAAAGCAGTTAATAAGACCTCTAAATGGAAAGACAAAGAATCATAGTGCTTTCAAAGTTTAGGGGGCTTTTTTTTGTGCTAATAAAGGTGTCCAAAATCTTCCTTTATCTAAAGGTTCTTTTCACTGGTAGCGAGACGTTTGTTTCCACTGCCCACAAAGGCATATTCGCCTTTGGTTTTACGCTGATGTCGCCATTCGGCCAGCGTGTAGTTCGGAATTCCCTGTCGTTCAAGAGCTTTTAACACCTATCTCGTCAGAAAGCTCTATGGCTTCTAGTTTAAATGAGTTGTCGTAACGCATGATCTCACCAATCCTTTCATAGATATACTACCATGATGATTTGGTGAGTTTAAAGACTCTACTTAAATGATAAAGCTCCACATGATCATATCCTTCACAAAAAACTAGCCAATCCTTTCTAGGGATTAGCCAGTTCAAAGCACTATTTATTCATCTGGTCTTCTCGGGGTTACTCTAGCTGTATCGTCGATGGATCTTCTATAATGAGGGGGAGGATATCGAGACTCACGGGTTTACCGGATTCAACCAACCTCTTAGCTATTTCATTGGTTTTAAAGAATTGTTCAAGCTTTTTAGGATCGATTTTTTGATCCTTTTTCAAAAGGAGCACTGTTTTGTTTTCTTTTTCATCAATTCCCCCAAAATTTCCATTAAACGTTGTTGCTAGCTCCTTACCAAGACTCAATAGCTCATTGTAGGAGTATGTCTGCTTTTCAAAAACGATATTTGGAGACTTCGAAGCAGCCTTTTTATACCATTCGATGTTATCAAAACTCGTTAGCCCAACATGAAACTTTTGATCCTTATCGGAATAGTAACCGCCCGCAAAGTCATCAGGGTAAATATCTTCGCCACTACTGTTTTTCTCAAAGTGATTGTAAAAATCTAATGTATCCTTGTAAGCTGGAGCCTGTTCTTTTTCCAGTTCATCAGCTGACTTGGTCATCGGTGAACCCTTTGTTTGACAGCTACTAAGAATAAAGAGTAATACAAATAAAATCAATAACCAACTATTTCTTTTCATATGAACCTCCTAGTGAAGTCTCTTGTGACTCAAATATTATTTTTCTATCTGCTGGGATTCACTAACACTTTAAAACTAGTGGGGAGCACATCTGTTGGTGTAAAATAAACGTATCGCACTCCGTTAGAGATATCTGAAGCGCTATGGATACCCACAAAAACTCGCGGACCACCAGTAGAGAGGGAGGTGTGATAAGGGCCACCACTATCTCCCTTTGTAGAAGTACCACTAAGCACTTTTGCTTTATATATCGTGCCAGGCGTCGCCCGAACCACTTCAACGAGTGCCTCGCCAGAAACATAGCCATATTTACGTAATTTATAACCCATTTTAACTAAAGCAGTATCCGAAATAGTTACCGTGCCTGTTGTGCTGGTTTGGGATAAAACCTTTGCAGATATTGGATACGCTCTTGTAGTCAGGTAAACAATCCCATAATCTTTTCCAATACTGGTATTGTTAACAGATTCAACAAATTGACCAATCTTTGTGCCATTAAAGGTCACTGATTGTTTTGGCGTTCCACAATGACCTGCTGTGAGAATTGCCTCTTTGCCGTTCCAATATCCACAGATTCCAAGGGTACAACTCAGTGATGCGTCGGGATTTACTATATTTTGCCCTCCCATTAGCGATGTTTCCTGCTCAATCTCGGAGTAATCTTCTAAAAGTACTGGGAGTTTTAAAATAGCTTGGTCTAATTCCTTAACTTCCATTAGTGCTGCCTTCAATTGTGCGTTTGATATTGATGATATCGATTTGATCGTCTTAGGCGCACTAGAAGGTTTTTTTGCAAAAACAGCTAAATTCTCTTTTTCATCTATCCCATGGAACTCGTAACCTGAATCTACTGCAGGTATCTCTTTCCCAAGAGAAAGTAAATCGTTATAGGAATTATTACCTAATTCAAAAGCAATGTATTCACTATTCGCCATGTTTTTATAATGGTTCAAATTGTCGAAATTTAATAATTTGATATGGAATTTTTTGTCCTCAGGAGAATAGTATCCGCCACAATAGTCATCGGGGTATATTTCTAAACCGTTTGAATCTTTGTCAAATTTCTCATAGAACGCAATAGTAGCTCGATAGGCAGGTTGTTGGTCGATCAATGCCTGTTCTATTTCTGCTAGGTGAGTCTGATTCATTTCATCAGAATTATACGCAAAGGAAGGAAAAGTGAGCATTGCCAACAGTAAGAACAGCGCAGTGACTTTTTTCATTCTAATCTCCTTTTTTCAAAACGTGTCTTGTTACGCGACAAAAAGATTTGAGAGGCAGGGTAGATTCCTACAATTATCTCCAATCCATTTTTAAATTTATAAATTTTAAGAATCTACAGTTGTAAGCACACACATACTCAAAGTTACTTTTCAATGAAAGACATCCAACCGTTTCATAAGAGTTCCTAATAGTAGATTACCCATTGAACTAGGAACGAAACAAAAGTACGTTCTTTTAAAGTAATATTCCATTAAATACTGATTTTCAATGATCTATGAACGTGAATGTAAGAACTTTTAAAAAGATACTGACCGCTTTCCACTTAAAATCGAGTGCCTTTACAGGCACGGGGCTTGAATCTATCGCTTCCGTAAAAAAAAATCCTGTTCTTCAGGACTTTTTTTCATTATTTTTCTAACTTTTCATTTCCCTTTAGATACTTAAATCCTAAGTAAACGATCATAAAATAGGCTACCGTCTTTGGCATCATAAGTGCTCCTACAACGGGATATTTTTGACTCCAGAGTACGACGGGGACATAGAACAAGAAGCTAAGAAGAATGAGCCACCACATGTGATGAAGTCCTTCTTTTGTACGTTCTTTATAGCTCCAGATGATGAGTAGGATTCCTAGGAGTAAGAAGGGGATGTTTCTGTAGATTCCATGCATGTAATCGCCAGGCATCTGTCCCCACTTGTTTCCGGTGTTTTGCGTTCATCTAACATCAATGAAGATGTTTTTGAAATACATGAAGATGATGTATTTGTTGACGAGGGAGCAGTTAATATCCCTTATATAAGGAATGGGGATATTCTTATAACTTCAGCAAATGGCTCAAGCAGATTGGTAGGGAAGAATGCGATAGTTCGTGATATTCCTGATAATTCCGTAGTTCATGGCGGTTTCATGTTACTTGCTTCTTCTGATGAACCGGAATTTGTAAATGCACTAATGAGTTCTCTATGGTATATAAAATTTATCAATGTGTATGTTGCAGGTGGAAATGGTGCAATAGGAAACCTTAATAAAAATGATTTAGATGAGCAAATAGTATTAATACCATCAAATAGCGAACGGGAAAAGATAGGAACATATTTTTCACACCTCGACAAACTCATCACCCTTCATCAGCGTAAGCGAAATTTTCTAGTTCAAACTTGATAAAGAACGCATTACCAAATCAACATCCTTGTTCTCGAGTTCTTTGATAATGTGAAGATATGTTTTTTGGGTCGTAGTCATACTTGAGTGACCTAATCTTTGAGCTACACTCGCTATTGATACTCCAGCAAATAGAAGAAGAGAAGCGTGTGTATGTCTAAGTCCGTGGATCGAGATGACAGGTATATTGGTATTTTTACAATGTCTAGACAGAATATCGTTTAATGTAGAGTTATAAACTTTTCCGGAAATGAAAATGGGCTCGTCTTTCGGGAGATCCTTTGTCAATGTCGAGAACTGGATGATCAATTGCCAGTCAAGTTGTATTTTTCTTACTGACGACTGATTCTTAGTGGGCATGAAGCCAGAGTTACTTTTGTAATCCCATGTTTTATTAACTGATAAAGATTGCTTAGAAAAATCGAAGTCATTTGGTGTAATAGCTAATGCCTCTGAAAACCGCATTCCCGTTTTGGCAACCAATAAAATAAACCAATCCCAGTTAAGCTCTTGACCTAAGTCAAGGTCTGATAGGAGCTTGTGTAATTCAAACTGATTTAAGTATTTTAGCTTCTTCTCTCGGGGCTGTTTTCCTTTAATAATAGCTTTTCTTGTAGGATCTCTTTCTATTAAACCTTCATCTACTGCATCTAAGATTGCTCCCTTTAATTGGTGATGGAAGTCCATTGTCGTCTGTCTTTCGTGTAACTGGGCATAGTCATTAAGTAGTCTTTGGTACGTAATTCGTGATAGTTCGCAAATCTTTAAATCTGGAGCTAATTGCTTGATCCAAGAGTGAGTCAATATGTATTTGTTCATTGTGACTTTTCTTATCGCCCCTTCCTTATAGACAGAGATCCATTGAGCGTAATACTCATAAAATAAATCGTTTCTTGTTATGTTTTTTAGCATTTATTTCCTTCCTATTCATTTAAGATACGCTTACGCTGATGAAGGGTGATAAGGTGGTCGAGGTACTTGAAATACAAGCCGATTTTCTTTTGTTCCTCAATAGCTGGCACTCCATATACTTCTTCACCATAGTCCTTAAAATAAATATGTGGAATTGTTGAACCGGATGTTTTAGTACTCCAATCTATTCTATTCAATGTGGCATATATAAAATCCAAGTCACTGTTATTAACAGTTAATGCCCCCATAGTACCTATAAATGCAGTGTTTTTGGATAATTTTCTCGTTCTTCCAACTCCTGCACCATCCTTGATAATCGTGATATAATCTTCATCTATAACAAAATTATCAGTCTTGCCTATAATTTGATTAGCATCATATAAATCATATTTCCCCTCTTCTTTACAATCTTTAATTGTAAGAGAGGATGACTTATACTCAGCAAAATCTTTCAACTTACGCTGTTCCCAAGTAATATCTTGAACCACTTATTTCAGCATTTTTAGTGCACCAGTTGATTTCTAAGTTAGAAATTTTATAAAAATGTACTTTAAGTTATTAATCTTGTTAGTTGGGTGCTTTTCGACCATAATATAGGTACTCATGCTTGATCAGAGTGAGAGTGAAAACAAGAGGCCTTCATTTGATTTACATTGATTCTTCTCTCTCTGATGCTCACTCCAAGTCTAACATGATCCTTTTTATTTTGATTTCTAAGCCTATTTTTCGAAATGGGCTTTAACTGTCTAAAATAGCAATATCTAGCTTAAGGAGACCATTCTATGAATAAGCAACAGTTAGCCGCAAAAATTTGGGAATCTGCTAATCAGATGCGATCTAAGATCGAAGCAAACGAATATAAAGACTACATCTTAGGCTTTATATTCTATAAGTTCCTTTCCGAGAAGGAAGTAAAGTACTTAAAACAAAATGATTGGACAGATGAGTATTTGCCTGACCTTGTGGAAGAGGATACTGAAACACGCACGAGTATTCAGAAAAACCTAGGTTACTTCATTGCTTATGAAAACTTGTTCTCCACATGGCTAGATAAGGGATCTGATTTTAATGTCCAGGATGTTCATGATGCCCTTTCTGCCTTTAGTCGACTCATTAACCCTACCCATAAGAAAGTGTTTGAGGGTATTTTTGAGACGCTTCAAACGGGATTAAGTAAACTAGGAGATAGCGCTGCTTCGCAATCAAAATCTATTAGAGATCTCATTTATCTAATCAAAGACATTCCAATGGATGGAAAACAAGGGTATGACGTGTTGGGATTTGTCTATGAGTATTTGATCGAGAAATTCGCTGCCAACGCTGGAAAAAAAGCAGGCGAATTCTATACACCTCACGAAGTATCTCTATTAATGTCTGAAATTGTTGCGGAACACTTAAAGAATGAAGATAAGATTGAAATCTTCGACCCGACCAGTGGTAGTGCATCTCTTCTTATTAACATTGGTAAGAGTGTTTCAAAGTACATCTCGGGTGAAAATAAGATTAAGTACTATGCCCAAGAACTTAAGCAAAACACTTATAACCTCACACGCATGAATTTAGTAATGCGCGGTATTGAAGCTGATAATATTGTCACACGAAACGGCGATACATTAGAAGATGACTGGCCTTACTTTGAGGAAAACGATCCAACAGGAACCTATAATCCTCTTTACGTAGATGCCGTTGTATCTAATCCACCCTATTCTCAAGCATGGAATCCAGAAGGTAAAGAAACAGATCCGCGTTATGCAGAGTATGGACTTGCACCAAAAGGAAAGGCTGACTATGCCTTTTTACTCCATGACCTCTACCACATAAAACCTAATGGGATTATGAATATTGTTCTCCCACATGGGGTTCTATTCCGTGGGGGTGAAGAAGGTGCTATTCGAAAGAACTTAATTGAGAAGAATAAGATTGATGCCATCATTGGACTTCCTGCAAATATTTTCTATGGAACAGGCATTCCAACCATTATCATGGTTTTAAAGCAAAAGAGAACAAACACAGATGTTTTAATCATCGATGCTTCTAAAGGCTTTGTTAAGGAAGGCAAGAACAACAAATTACGTGCCTGCGACATTAAGAAAATTGTTGATACGGTAGTACGCAGAGAAAGCATCGAGAAGTTCTCTAAAGTTGTATCTAGAGATGAGATTAGAAGTAACGATTACAACCTAAATATCCCAAGATACGTAGATTCTTCTGAGAAGGAAGAGTCTTGGGACATCTATTCCTTGATGTTTGGGGGAATTCCAGCTTCTGAAATAAATGAATGGAGTGAGTATTGGAGTGCGTTCCCAACACTAAAAGAAGCCCTATTTGAATCAACATCATCAGAACACTTTAGACTTGCTGTTGAAGATGTAAAGAAAGCCGTTAAAGAGCATTCGGATATTAAGCACTTTGAAAACAACTTCAAGGAAGCTTTTAATGACTTTGACAAGTACTTACAAGAAGAATTAATTGAAAAGCTAGAATCCATCAATATCTATAAAACTGAAGAGATCCTAGCTGAAAACATTTTCAATAGACTATCCAACATTCCACTAATCGATGAGTACGAAGCGTACCAATACTTAGACGATGATTGGAGCAACATAGCTAACGACCTTGAAATCATTCAGACTGAAGGCTTTGATAGTACAAAGGTAGTTGATCCAGCCATGGTCATAAAGAAAAAAGATGGCAAGGATCAAGAGGTTCAAGAGGGATGGAAAGGAAGAGTACTTCCATTCGAACTCGTACAAGATAGATATCTAATTCAAGAAAAGACTCAGATTAATGAAAAAGAAAATAGGCTTTCTGAAATTACTGCCGAGTATGAAGAGCTCTTTGAATCACTTTCTGAGGAGGAAAGAGAAGCAGATTTCGCAAGTGAAGAAGGCTTTGTTTTCGCTGCGATTAAAAAAGCTTTGAAAGATGAAAATCTAGAGGATGAGACTAGAGAGAAACTACAAAAGGTTTCAAAGCTTAACGATGAAGAGAAGAAATTAAAGAAGGAAATCAAAGAAAAGACAGATGCGATCCATCTTAAGACTAAAGAAACGATTGAGAATCTGTCAGATGTAGAGGTTATAAAACTGTTAGAGGGCAAGTGGATTGATCCGCTCGTTCAGAATCTGATGACGTTACCAGAAAGAATCGTATCTGAACTGTCTTCTAAGATCGATAAGCTTGTGAAAAAGTATGAAAGTACTTTATCTGAAGTAGAGACTGAGTTAGAAGAGACTGAGAAGACTCTTTCATCCATGATAGATGATTTAGTGGGTAATGAATTTGACATGCAAGGACTAAAAGAGTTCAAGAAGCTTCTTGGAGGTGAATAAAATGGCGGAAAAGGCTAATAAACCAGCCATTCGATTCGCTGGATTTACTGAAGCTTGGGAACAGCGTAAGCTCAGAGAAATGGCTTCTTTGATTACGAAAGGAACTACACCATTGGATAAATCCAATACAGGTAACGTGAATTTCGTAAAGATTGAAAGCATTGACGAAGTTTCTGGCGAAATAACGATTACGCAGAAAATAACCAGCGAAGAACATGAAGGATACTTGCGGCGTTCGCAGCTAAAGGAAAATGATATTCTTTTTTCCATCGCTGGAACATTGGGCCGTGTAACCTCAGTAAAATCAAGCATTTTACCAGCCAATACTAATCAGGCGTTGGCCATTATTAGACTGAAGACAGGTGATCTTCAGTACGTAAAAACATATCTCAAAGGTAAGGCTGTATCTGATTATATTAAGAAAAATCCTACCATCGGTGCACAACCTAATTTGTCTCTTGAGCAGGTAGGTGATCTTGAGATAGCTCTTCCGACGCTTGACGAACAGCGTCGAATCGGAGCATACTTCCATCAACTTGATGATCTTATCACCCTTCATCAGCGTAAGTATGACACATTAGTCAGTGTGAAAAAATCCATGCTTGAAAAAATGTTTCCGAAAAATGGTAGCAGAGTGCCAGAAATTCGTTTCAAGGGATTTACTGAAGCTTGGGAACAGCGTAAGTTGGAAACTTTGGCAGAATTTAATCCAAAATCAGAATTGCCAGATGTTTTTGAATATGTCGATTTGGAATCTGTTGTAGGGACTGAAATGGCTTCCCACAGAGAAGAGAATAAGTCATCTGCACCTAGCAGAGCCCAACGACTAGCAAAACATGGAGATTTATTTTATCAAACGGTTAGACCCTATCAACGAAACAATTTTCTCTTTGAAAAAAGGGACAACAACTACGTTTTCTCAACAGGCTATGCTCAATTGCGTCCCCACTGTGATAGTTACTTTTTACTTTGTTTGGTACAAAATGACCTATTTGTGAAGAACGTTTTGGACCGATGTACCGGAACAAGTTATCCAGCTATCAACTCTAATGATTTAGCGAAAATGGATATGAATGTTCCAAGAAAAATAATTGAGCAACAGCAAATAGGAATTTTTTTTCGTAGTCTTGATATCACTATCACCCTTCATCAGCGTAAGCTCCAGAAGCTTAAAAATATCAAAAAAGCCTGCCTAGAAAAGATGTTTGTTTAGGCTTATTAACCGGACTATTGTAAGGAGAACTTAATGGTTTTTAATAGAGAAGCTGACTTTGAAGAAGCTCTAATAAAAATATTATCTGAGCATGGCTGGGAAAAGAATGTTCTTAGGAATTACTCAGAAGAAGACTTGCTTCAGAACTGGGCGAACATTCTTTTTGAAAACAACAAGGATATAGATAGACTAAACGATTATCCCTTGACCCGCACTGAGATGCAACAAATTTTGGAGCAAATTACGAGTCTTAGAACACCTCTAAAACTCAATGGCTTTATCAATGGTAAGAGTGTCTCTATTGTTAGAGATAACCCTGATGATACACTGCACTTCGGTAAAGAGGTGAGTCTTAAGATCTATGATCGTCTGGAGATTGCTGCAGGTAGTAGTAGATATCAAATTGCTAGTCAACCTAAGTTTCCTACGAAATCCAATATTTTAAATGACCGTCGTGGTGATTTAATGCTTCTCATTAATGGTATGCCTGTGATTCACATTGAACTAAAAAGAAGTGGCATTCCTGTAAGTCAAGCCTATCATCAAATTGAAAAATACTCTCATGAGGGAATCTTTAGTGGCCTGTTTTCTCTCGTTCAAATCTTTGTGGCAATGGAACCTGGAGAGTCTGTGTATTTCGCTAACCCTGGTCCTGATGGCAAGTTTAATAAAGACTACTACTTCCATTGGGCAGACTTCTATAATGAGCCTATCAATGAGTGGGATAAGGTAGCTTCATCTCTTTTATCTATTCCCATGGCTCACCAACTCATAGGCTTCTATACAGTTGCTGATGGCTCTGACGGTATCCTTAAAGTCATGAGAAGCTATCAGTACTTTGCAGCCAATGCCATCTCTACTAAGGTCTCTCAAGCCAAATGGGAAGGTAATAACCAACTCGGTGGCTTTGTTTGGCATACGACTGGCTCTGGTAAGACCATGACGAGCTTTAAATCTGCTCAGCTTATTGCCGCATCAAAGGATGCAGATAAGGTCATTTTCCTAATGGACCGTATAGAACTTGGTACTCAGTCTTTAAAGGAGTATAAGGGTTTTGCTGCAGAAAATGAGGACGTTCAAGCAACAGAGAACACAAGACAGCTTATTAGTAAGCTAAAAAGTAAAAACCCATCAGATACGCTCATAGTGACTTCCATTCAAAAGATGAGCAACATTAAAGATGAACCTGATGGCCTTAATAGCTATGACTTAGAGCTTATCAGTAACAAACGCATTGTCATTATCGTAGACGAAGCTCATCGTTCTACCTTTGGTGACATGCTAGTACAGATAAAGACGACATTCCCTAAAGCGATGTTCTTTGGTTTTACGGGAACTCCTATTCATGATGAAAATCAGAAGAAGCAAAATACCACAACGACTGTCTTTGGAAATGAACTCCATCGCTACAGCATCGCCGATGGTATTAGAGACAAAAACGTCCTCGGCTTTGACCCCTATAAAGTACTTACCTTTAAGGATAAGGACATACGAACGGCTGTAGCTCTTAAAAATGCCAATGCAAAGACCGAAATGGAAGCCGTTCATGATCCGAAAAAGAAAGACGTTTACTACGAGTATTTGAATCCTAAAGTCTATCCAATGGAAGAAATTGAAAGTTTCCTTCCAAACTCTCAATACGAGACCAAGGAGCATCAGAAGGCGGTTGTTAGGGATATTGCAGACAACTGGATCACTCTAAGTAGAGGAAGTAAGTTCCATGCAATTCTTGCTACGAGTAGCATTCCTGAAGCCATAGAATACTATCGCCTCATGAAAGAGATGGTACCGAAGTTAAAGACGACGGCTCTCTTTGATCCCAATATCGACAATAATGATAAAGCGACCTATAAAGAAGATGGACTCGTTGAGATCATCACGGACTACAACGAACGCTACGGTCAGACGTTTACGATTCCTACCTTCCAATCCATGAAGAAGGATATTGCGGCTCGTTTGGCCCATAAGGAAGCCTATAAGCGAATTGAAAATGAGCCTGAAAAACAAATTGACCTTTTAATCGTTGTCGATCAAATGCTCACAGGATTCGACTCGAAGTGGATTAACACTTTGTACATGGACAAAGTCTTAAAGTATGAAAACATCATTCAAGCGTTTTCTCGTACGAATAGACTCTTTGGACCGGACAAGCCTTTTGGGACCATCAGATACTACAGAAGACCGCACACCATGGAAAGTAACATTAATGCTGCAGTCAAACTCTATTCAGGAGATAAGCCTCTTGGACTATTTGTCCAACATCTCATTGAGAATTTAAAGGAACTAAATAGGACCTTTGAAACCATCAAGAGTGTTTTTGTGAGCGCTGGTGTTGCAAACTTTGAAAAGCTTCCCGATGATGTAGCCTCGAATCAGAAGTTTGCAATGGAATTTAAGGATTTCAATGCCCTCTTAGAAGCCGTAATCATTCAAGGCTTTAAGTGGAATAAATCGACGTATGTAGATGACAAAACAGGTGAAGTCGTTGAAATTATCTTTGATGAGTTGAACTATAAAATCCTAGTTCAGCGATATAAGGAACTAGAAGCTCCAATTGATGGTGGCCCTCCTTCTAAGATCGTCTCCCCTTATGATTTAGTTAGCTACATCACAGAGATTGACACTGGAATAATCGATTCAGAATACATGAACTCACGCTTTGATAAGGTTAGAAATAACCTAAATACGGGAGACGAAAAGTTGATTAATGAAGCGTTGACAGAGCTTCACCAGACCTTTGCCGTTCTTTCTCAAGAAGAACAGAAGTATGCCTATATCTTCCTTCATGATGTTCAAAGAGGGGATGTAGAGGTATCTCCTAACAAGACATTTCGTGACTATATCTATGAGTACATGTTAGATGCGAAAAATGACCAAATTCATCAAGTCTCTTACTATCTGGGAGTCGATGAGGAAAAGTTAAGGAACCTCATGAGTCTCAATCTCAATGAGAACAACTTGAATGAATACAATCGGTATACAGATTTAAAGCAGACGATGGTAAAAGAGAAGGCTGTGGAGTATTTTACGAAAAAGGAAAAACAAAAAATCTCCCCTCCTAGAGCCAACATTAAAGCAGACAATCTGCTGAGAGATTTCATCTTATCTGGTGGTTTTGACATTTCGCTACCAGAGGATGAAGGATAATGTTTTAGACTTATAATGAAAAGTGTCGGTGATGAGTCACCGACACTTCCTTTTTTGTTGTCTTCAATTGTTTCTTACGTCAAATCCTCTTTCTTAATGTCCATATTGGCTACATAAACGCCACCAATGATTAAGATAGCTGCAATGGTCTTTAGAGGACCAAAGGGCTCCTTTAGTGCAACGACACCAGCGATGATACTGATCACGGTCGTAAGGCCACTGTAGCTTACGCTTCGGTTCGCTCCCAGTGCTTCTAGTGCGTAGTTTGAACTAAAGAACGCAATGACACTAGAACCTATGGCTAGGTAGAGGACACTTGTGAGAAATCCCATATCTTTAAAGGGTGCGCTAAAGAAAACGTGTAGGTTATGCTGTAGCGTTTGTTCAATGAGTCCTCCTCCAAAGAAGAAGAGGGCACCGATGAGCATCATAAAGTAGGTCTTTTCCATGATAGAAAACTCAGGCGCTCTTATGACAAAGACAGCGTAGAGGGAGTAACTTGCTACCGCTACAAAGAGCATGATGTAACCGAAGAGGCTAAAGCTTGCATCGACACTCGAAGCAAAGATACTTAAAAAGATACCTACTGTTGTGACTAAGATTCCTATCACCTGATTTCTTAGTGGCTTTTCTTTTAAGATCACAAAGCTCGCTAGAAGTGTCGTGAGCGGGATGACATTAATGATGACTCCCGCTTCACTACTTGTGGAATGAAGTACACCTAGTGTCTCACCGATAAAGTAGAGAACAGGGTAGAGTAGGACGAGCTTTGTGAGCTTAAAGAGGTCCTTTCCCCTGTACTCGATCTTTATCCATCCTACGGCCCAAAGGAGCGTCATACAGAGGGCAGCGATGAGAAAGCGCCACCCTAGGAGTGTCAGGATGGAGTAGTTTTGAACGGCTTGTTTCGTGAAAAGGAAACTGAGTCCAAAGAGGACGCTGCAGAGAATACTATGAAAGATTCCCCAAAAGATACTATTTTTGTTCATCTTTATACTGTAGTTCGTACAAGTCGTAGTACAACCCTTTCTTTTCAAGTAGTTGGTCGTGCGTACCCATTTCCTTAATCTCACCCTTGTGGATGACAATGATCTGATCTGCATGTTGAATGGTAGATAATCTATGGGCTACGACAAAGGTCGTGCGATTTCTTATTACTTTCGTAATGGCATCCTGGATGAGCTCTTCCGTTTCGGTATCGATGTTACTCGTCGCTTCATCGAGGATGAGGATATCCGGATTGTGAACAATGGCTCGAGCAAAGCTTAAAAGCTGTCTTTCTCCTTGGGAGAAGGTTGCTCCGCCTTCTACAACCGCATGGTCTAGTCCATCTTCAAAGCGATCGATGAGTCTATCGGCGTTTACGTACTTACATGCCTTTAAGATCTCATCGTCTGTAATCTCTGTGTTTCTAAGTCTAATATTGTCTCTTATCGTTCCACTAAAGAGGAAGACGTCTTGAAGAACAGGAGAGATGTGCTTTCTCAGTTCTTCCTTCTTATAGCTCTTAATGTTCTTTCCGTCTATTAGAATCTCACCGCTATCTACATCGTAAAGTCTAGAGAGGAGGTTTATGATAGTGCTCTTACCAGAGCCCGTGGCTCCTACAAAGGCGATTGTTTCCCCTTTCTTTGCAGAGAAACTCACTCCCTTTAGGACCTCTTGGCCATTGATGTAGCTAAAGCGCACGTCTTTAAAATCTACATTACCTTCTAAGCTCTCTACAGGAAGATTCTCATGATCAAGTACGAGTTCTTTCTCATCCATGAGGAGGAAAATTCTTTCGATCGAGCTCATGGCAGACTGTAGGATGTTGAACTTTTCTGCAAGTTCCATAATGGGGTTAAAGAGCATTTTGATGTAGAGCGTAAAGGCTACGATGACACCGACGGCAACCTTTCCTTCAATGGCCATCTTTCCACCAAAGAATAGGACGGAGAGAAGGCTTGCATAGTAGAGGAGGTTTAGTACGGGACGAAAGACAGCATAGATGTATAGCTCTTTCATCGATGCCTTTCTATACTCTTCGTTACTCTCATCGAAGCTCTTCTTAAACTTCTTTTCTTGGTTAAAGATCTGAATCGTCTTCATACCCATGAAGTTCTCGTTTAGGTCGCTATTGATCTTTGCAAGCTTTACGCGAACAACGCGGTAGGCTTCACGAACTTGCTTTCTAAAGATGATCGTTACACCAAACATGATGGGAAGGACGGCGAAGCTAATAAGAGCTAAGCGTGCATCGAGTGAGATCATCATTCCCATCGAACCCAGGACAAGTGCTACGTCCATGAGAAAGCTTACGATGACTTCTGTATAGAGAGCATTGATGTTTTGCATGTCGTTTGTCATGCGCGTTACGAGTCTTCCTACGGGGTTATTCTCGTAGAAGTTTAGGTCAAGCCCTTGTAGCTTCTGAAAGAGGTCGCTTCGTAAAGAGTAGACGACTTTTTCTCCTACGATCGTTAAAAGTATCGACTGTCCGTAGGTTGCAAAGAAGGCGAGGAGAATGAGAATTCCTAAGATGATCGCATAGCGAAAGATCGCTTGTAAGCGGTAATCATTAAAGGCTTTCTTATCTGTAAGTGAATACGTCTTCGTTCCATCTGTGATGGTATCTCCATCTTTTGTAAAGGTACCTTCTTTGTCGATGACAAAGTGCTTATCACCAGCCTGAAACCCGCCTTCATCGACTTCCTTTAGCGTTACCTTTTCTACGGTGATATATTGGTCGATGACATCTTTTACAAGACGAGGTCTATAGAGGTCTGCAATGGTCGTAATAAAGAGTAATACGACACAAAGGATCAGAATCTTTAGGTGAGGTTTTGTATACTTTCCTAGTCGTTTGAGGAGCTTAAGGTCAATCCCTTTTTCTAATTCTTTTTCTTCAAAATTTGCCATTAGTTCCCCCGAATCTTGTCTTCTAGCTGTTGTTTCTTCCAGACCTGGGCATAGCGTCCTTGAAGAGCAAGAAGCTCTTCGTGTGTTCCTCGTTCAACGATCTTTCCGTCTTCTAAGAAGATAATTTGATCGAGCTTTTGAAGTGTAGAAACACGGTGGGCAATGACGATGGTCGTCTTATTCCCAAGTTCTGTTTGAAGATGGGTTAAGATGCGGTCTTCCGTCTTTGTATCGACTGCACTTAACGCATCGTCAAGGATGATGATCTCAGGGTCTTTGTAGAGGAGTCTGGCGATCGATGTACGTTGCTTTTGTCCTCCAGAGAGGTTTACGCCACGCTCTCCTAGGTACGTCTCATAACCCTTAGGAAAGCCCATGATCTCGTCGTGGACCATGGAGATTTTTGCATTCTTTTGTACTTCTTCAAAATCTACCTCTTCAGAAGATAGTGCAATGTTATCCTGAATTCTTTTACTAAAGAGGAAGTGATCTTGTACGACTGCTCCAACCATTTCTCTGGTGTCGTGAATGCAGATGTCGTTTAGATCCTTTTCTCCGATAAAGACCTTTCCCCGGTCTACGTTATAGAGACGAAGTAAGATGCTTGCAAGCGTACTTTTACCGCTACCTGTTCGACCTAAGATACCGAGGCTCGAGCCTTCAGGAATAGTTAAGTTAATGCCTTCAAGAGCAAGGCGCTCTTCTCCAGGGTAGCTAAAGTTAAAGTCTTTAAAGCGAATGGTGAGGTCTTTTGGACGCTCTACACAGCGACTATCTCTTAAGTCGCTCTTTTCATCGAAGAGGACATTGAGTCGTTCGATCGAAGCGATTCCGCGTTGAATCATGTTTGTAAAGAAACCTAGAGCCATCATCGGCCATACGAGAATGTCTAAGTAGTTTAAGAAGGCTACAAAAGAACCCGTAGAGATGGTTCCATCTAATACATACTTCGCGCCAAAGGCGATACCTAGTACGCTCGATGCCATACCGATGAGCTTAACTATAGGATGTAATAGAGAGATCGACTTTGCTAAAGAAACGCTGCGGTCATAGTTCAACTGGTTCTTTTCGTTAAAGTCTTCTAGATTCTTTTCCTCTTGAGCAAAGCTCTTAATGACACGAATTCCTGCAAAGCTCTCCTGCGCCTTATCACTTAAAATAGAAAAGCCCTCTTGAACATCGCGGTACTTTCTTTGAATGATCTTTCCCATGAAAAAGACAAAGATTGCGATGAGTGGCATGGGACTTAAAGCGAGAAACGTAAGAGAAGGGGAGATACTCGTGATCATGATGCCGATTGTTGTTATCGTAATAAAGAGCGCATCGACACTCATGATGATTCCACCGCTAAAGGCCTGACGGACTGTAGAGATATCATTCGTCGCATGAGCCATCAAGTCTCCCGTTTTGTTTCGATTGTAAAAAGATCGAGGCATCTTTACTAAATGGGAAAAGAGTGAGCCTCGAATCCAGGTTTCAAAATTTAACGCGGTCCAGACAATGAGAACACGCCACAAGAATCTTCCAACACTCATACCGAGTGCAAGAGCCAAAACGATTAAGGTATAGCGCGTAACATCTGACATAGAAGTCTGACTTTGAAGCAAGGAATCGGTAAATTGTTTTAAGAGTTGTGGTACAATTAATTGAAGAAGATCGACAATTAATAGCACGACGATTCCTATGAGATAGCGCCAACCGCTTTTCTTAAGGAAGGGTTTAAAATGTCTTAACATAGGTGCACCTCCGCGTTAAAGTTTACCATATTTTTATTGACGTGTAATGCTCCGTTTGTTATTCTAGGTGAAATACTTTTTTTACAACTTAAGGAGGAAGAATGAGAATCCGTGAAGCCTTAACCTACGATGATGTCCTGCTCGTTCCTAGACGTTCCACTGTCACACCAGACAAAGTGGAACTCCACACGATGCTTACAAAGAAGATTAAGCTAAATATCCCACTTATTAGTTCTGGTATGGATACAGTAACTGAAAGTCAAATGGCTGTTGCCATGGCACGTGCTGGTGGCATCGGTATTATTCATAAAAATATGTCCATTGAAGAGCAGGCTTTAGAAGTTGACCGCGTAAAGCGCAGTGAACACGGAGTTATTTCTGATCCCTTCTATTTAGGACCCGACAATACCGTAGCAGAGGCGAATGCCTTAATGGGTCGCTACCGCATTAGTGGTGTACCGGTAGTAGATGACTTTATGAAGCTACTCGGTATTATTACAAACCGTGACATCCGTTTTGAAAGAGATGAGACAAAGCTCATTAAAGATGTCATGACCAAAGAAGGTCTTGTCGTTGCTTCTCCTGGAATTAGCCTACAAGATGCAGAAAAGATTTTAAGAAAGCATAAGATTGAAAAGCTTCCATTAGTCGATGAAGACTTTAGATTAAAGGGATTAATTACGATTAAAGACATTGAAAAGATCGTGATCTATCCTGATCGTGCAACAGATGAAAAGGGACGCCTCTTAGCAGGAGCTGCTGTAGGTATCTCAAAGGACCTACAAGAGCGAGTAAAAGCGCTCGTAAAGAGCAATGTAGACGTCTTAGTATTGGACAGTGCTCACGGACACTCAGAGAACGTCATCGAAGGCCTCAAGTGGATTAAAGCGAACTATCCAGAAGTACAAGTAATTGCAGGAAATATTGCTACAAAAGAAGCAGCACAGGATCTCATTGAAGCTGGTGCTGATGCGATTAAAGTAGGTATTGGACCTGGTGCCATCTGTACGACACGCGTAGTAGCAGGTGTCGGTGTTCCTCAGCTTACAGCCATTGACGATGTAGCACAAGTAGCAAAGCAATATGGCGTACCGCTCATTGCAGACGGTGGTATTAAATACTCCGGCGACATCGTAAAAGCACTCGCAGCTGGAGCATCTACAGTTATGTTAGGAAGTCTCCTTGCAGGAACTGAGGAAAGCCCAGGAGAGCGCATCGTATACAGAGGAAGAAGCTTCAAGAGCTACCGTGGCATGGGATCGATCTCAGCGATGGAAGCAGGTAGTAAAGATCGCTACTTCCAAAATGACACCAAGAAGCTCGTTCCAGAAGGCGTAGAAGCACGCGTACCTTATAGAGGATACGTTAAAGATACGATTTATCAACTCGTCGGTGGAATCCGCAGTGGCATGGGTTACTGTGGCACAAAAACCATCGAGGAGCTCTTTGAAAAGGCTGAATTTGTTAAGATCACCGGTGCTGGACTCATCGAGAGCCATCCACACGATGTACAGATTACAGTAGAGCCACCGAACTACACGCAATCGGAGTCGAATTATGATAGTGATCGTTGACTTTGGCGGACAGTATAATCAGCTCATTGCTAGAAGAGTACGTGAAGCAGGCGTCTATTCAGAAATCCTTCCGTATACAGCTAGCTTTGAAAAGATCATGGAGAAGAATCCGAAGGGAATCATCTTTACCGGAGGACCAAAGTCTGTAACAGATGCAGACTCTCCTGAGATCGATAAGAGAATCTACGATGCAGGAATCCCGATCCTAGGCATATGCTATGGCATGCAGCTCATGGCAAAAGACTTAGGGGGAGAAGTCGCTCGTAGTGATGTAAGAGAGTACGGTAAGGTCGATATCAATCTAGGTAAGAGTAAGCTTCTAAAAGATCTTCCAGAAGCATCCACCTGTTGGATGAGTCATACGTACTATGTATCAAAGCTTCCAACGAACTTTAAGGGAGTAGCTCATAGTAAGGACTGCCCGTACGGAGCGATGGAAAACGTAGAGAAGAACTTCTATGCCGTCCAATTCCATCCTGAAGTAGAGCATACGCCTTTCGGAAAGAAGCTCTTAGAGAACTTCCTCTTTGAAATCATAGGTCATGAAAAAGATTGGTCGATGAAGAGCTTTGCAGAAGAAAAGATCGAAGCCATTAGAAAAGAAGTAGGAGACAAGAAAGTCATCTGCGCACTTTCAGGTGGAGTCGATAGCTCTGTGGCAGCACTTCTTGTTCATAAGGCCATTGGAAACCAACTCACTTGTATCTTTGTAGACCACGGTCTTTTAAGAAAGAACGAAGGCGACGAAGTCATGAAAAACTACGCCGAAGCCTTCCACATGAACATCATCCGTGTTGATGCAGAAGAGCGCTTCCTTACAAAGCTAAAGGGAGTAAGTGATCCTGAAAGAAAGCGAAAGATCATCGGCGAAGAGTTCATCAGAGTCTTCGAAGAAGAGTCTAGAAAGCACGTCGATGCAGAATATCTCGTACAAGGAACGATCTATCCAGACGTCGTAGAAAGTGGAACGAAGACCTCAGCTGTCATTAAGTCTCACCATAACGTCGGAGGGCTTCCTGAAGACGTAGACTTTAAGCTCATTGAACCGCTAAGAGAGCTCTTTAAGGATGAAGTGAGAAGAGTCGGTGAAGAACTTGGAATCCGCCACGACCTCGTGTGGAGACAACCATTCCCCGGTCCAGGTCTAGCGATCAGAGTCCTAGGAGATCTCACGAAAGAGAAACTAGACACCCTACGTGATGCAGACTTTATCTTTAGAGATGAGATTGCAAAGCACGGACTCCAAGAGAGCATCTGGCAGTACTTTGCTGTACTTACAAACGTACAATCTGTAGGTGTCATGGGAGATGAGAGAACGTATTCAAACCTCGTAGCACTAAGAGCGGTACTAAGTACAGACGGTATGACAAGCGATTGGGCACGTATCCCATACGACGTACTCGATGTCGTAAGTAGACGCATCGTAAACGAAGTGAAGGGCGTAAACAGAGTTGTTTATGACATTACAAGTAAGCCACCTGCAACGATAGAGTGGGAGTAGTTAAAAATAGGCTCTAAAGCCTTATAAATAGCCGTTTTGTGAGCATTGTGCTTGCAAAATGCTTGCAGATTATAGAAATGAATCACCTGAAGAATAATTTTCAAGGAATACAAAAAGCAACTAAGAGAAAAAATCCTAGTTGCTTTTTTGTTTTTTATCATTTATAAGTTTAATGTTGCTTTCATCGAAGCTGCCAACAAATCTGTGGCGATGGTTTTAACAACTTCTAATGTATAGAAGCCTATCAGAAATCCTATGAGGAAATAGATATTTTTTTTAAGCAATTTCCGCATTTGAAAGATATTGTATTAGAAGGATTGAAGAAAAAATCAAGTAAAATTCTTTTTAGGAGATTAAACGAGCATTCTAAAGAATTGCAAGATAAACAAGAGGAGATTATGAAGAAACATAATTCATTATTAAAACAGTATGATGAATTGGCGCATCTGAAAAATAATATGAATGAGTATCTTGGTAAGGATAAAACAGAGAAAAAGGAATCAGTTATTGGAGCAATCAAGAAACATAAAAGGAAAATAGATAAAACAATAGAGCAGAGTCATAGTATGAGTAACGATATAGAGCTATAGCGATACATGGAGAGTATTATAAATTTGATGCTCTCCATTTTTGATGCAATTAGCATCTGATTTTTTAATAAAAATATAGAAAAAATGGGTGAAATAGGCTATAATGTCTACTAAATAGATTAAAATGTGGCAAGGAGGAATAAAGATGGCAAGTCTTAATGTTACTGATGTAATAAAAGAATTAGACATTTCTAAGTCATATTTATATAAATTAATAGATAAAGAAAATATTTTAATTCCGAGAAGTGATACAGGAAGGTACTTTTGGGATGAAAATACAGTTGAAATTATAAAAAGTTTTTTGCATAAAGATGGTTTACAGGATAAGGATGACACAGATTTTTTAATATCTAAATTAGGATTAAAGCAGTCATTCATAAACAATAGACGATATTTAGGAAATAAATATTCTCTTTCCGATTTTATAAGAAAAACAGTTGATGAAAATTGTAAAGGTGTAAATATTGTTATTGACATATTTAGTGGAACCGGTGCAGTTGCGAATACTTTTAAGGATAAAATGCTTATCACAAATGATTTACTGTATAGTAATTATATTTCCAATTATGCATGGTTTGGATATGAACAATATTCAAGCAAAAAGATAATTGAGCTTATATACGACTATAATCAAGTTAAAACAAAAGAAAATAATTATATGCGAGAAAATTTTGCGGATACATTCTTTTCTGCTGATGATTGTAGCAAGATAGGATATATAAGAGAAGATATAGAAGCAAAGTATAAAAATAAAGAAATAAATTTTAAGGAATATGCAATATTGATTACATCGCTTCTATATGCAATGGATAAGATTGCGAACACAGTTGGACATTACGATGCATATAGAAAAAATGTTGATTTTGAGAAAAAATTGGTATTGAGTGTTTTATTACCTGAAGAAACGGTAAATTCTAATAATATTTGTTACAACTTAGATGCAAATAAACTTGTTAAAAGTATTAAGGGTGATTTGTTATACTTGGATCCTCCATATAATTCAAGGCAGTATTGTGATGCATATCATTTACTTGAAAATGTGGCAAGATGGGAAAAACCTGAAGTTTATGGGGTTGCAAGGAAGATGGATAGGACTTCGCTTAAAAGTGATTACTGCATGATTTCGGCTACAAAAGCATTTGAAGAACTTATTGAAAGGGCTGATACAAAGTATATTTTACTTTCATATAACAATATGTCCGACAAGGGAAATGATAGGTCGAATGCGAAAATATCAGATGAAGATATTATGAGAATTCTTAGTAAAAAAGGTAAAGTTACTATATTTGAATCAGACTACAAGAGTTTTTCGGCTGGAAAATCAGATATAAAAGATAACAAAGAAAGACTGTTTTTATGCGAAGTATTTAGCGAAGAAAAAAAGAAAATGAATATACCTTGCCCGTTTAATTATACAGGTGGAAAATTTAAGTTGCTAGAACAGTTGCAACCTTTATTTGATGAAAAGGAAGTATTTTTAGATATGTTTGCCGGAGGAGGAAATGTTGGAATAAATTCATCTTCTTCAAAAGTTATTTTTAATGACACGAATGAAAATTTGATAGATTTAATTGAATTTATAAAAGGCACTGATACTGATGTTTTATTAAAACAAATAGACAATATTATTGAGGCGTATAATTTATCAAATACATCATTATATGGGTATTCTTATTATGATTGTGATAGTAGTAGAGGCTTAGCTGAATACAATAAAGGAAGATTTCTCAAGTTAAGAGATGATTTTAATGCTAAAGTTCTTGCTGGAGAAATAGATTATCTAATGCTGTATGTACTTATGGTGTTCTCTTTTAATAATCAGATTAGGTTTAATCGAATGGGACTTTTTAATCTTCCGGTAGGTAAGAGAGATTTTAATTCCAAAATGAGAAGTAAACTTGTATTATTTTCTGAAGAATTAAAAAGTAAAGATGTCCAGTTTATGAAAAAGGATTTCAGAGAAATTTCGTTGGATGATTTTTCGCAGGAGACTTTTATTTATTGTGATCCACCTTATTTGATTACAAATGCAACATATAATGAAAATGGAATGTGGACTGAAATAGAAGAAAAAGCTTTACTTGAATTTTTGGATGAAGCCAATGAAAAAGGTTTTAGCTTTGCTTTGTCTAATGTTTTGGAAAGTAAAAATAAAAGAAATGATATTTTATATAATTGGATTGAAAGTAAGGGGTATTCCTGCAATCGTCTGAATAAAAGTTATTCAAATAGCAGTTATCACAGAAGAAATAAGAATAGTATATCTGAAGAAGTTTTGATTACTAATTATCCAGTTGATTGGAGGAATGAGTAAATGGTAAATAAAAGTATTCCATATCAAAGTTTTTGTTGGGTTATAGGAACTACAAGTTTTAGAACTGCAAAACTAAATTTAAAAATCGAGGCACAGTTGTTGCTTCTTGATGAGTTTTATAATGAGGTCATAAAGAAATCAAGCTGGAACTGGAACAACGAATTGCAAGAAAGATATTATGATTTTATGAAAGATAGAGCTTTCTTAACAGGGGAAGCAAAAAGAAAGGACAAAGATGCAAGAGAAAAAACATCAGGATTGGTTGATATTGGTTTAATTACAGAAGATAGATTGATTACGGATGCAGGAAGAGAACTCCTTAAAATAACAAGCAGTGGGGATTTTGAAACCAATAATGTGTTTAATATTAATAGAGATAGCTTTATCTATCTAAAACAGCTTCTTAAAACAAGTATAGATGTAAGTGGTAGTATCGTTAGACCGTTTATTGCGGTTGTAAAGTGCCTGACGGAACTTGAGTTTCTAAGTTATGACGAGTTTACTTATTTTGTTCCGCTAATTAGAGATGACGAAAGTGCAAAACAAATCATATCGGATATTAAATTATATCGAGAAGGTAAAATTTTGCCGGAAGAAATAATTTATAAGAGGCTTATGCAAATGGAAAACTACAAACTTGCACAAGAAGAATTTATAGCCTCTGATGTTGATGAAAATCTAATATGTTTAGTGGGAATGAATCGTAAAAGCAGAAGCTATGACAAGCCGTACTATAAATTGTATGAGAATTTAAAGAAGGTATTTCTTGATGGTGAAAACATTTATGAATTACTATTAAATTCTGCAAAGAATATAAATCAAAAACCCGGAACATTGTGGAGAAGTTTACTATTTAAAACAACCAATATAGGTGTTATAAGAAAAAATGGGAAGTCTTCAATTCACAAACAATGCCCGTTTATAAACTGTAAAAATGAAACAGAACTAAAAGAAGTGTTTTTCAAATATTTACATGTTTTTAAAGCAATGGCGACTTTATCTGATTATTTTGATTTAAATAGAAGATATTTTAATATTACGGATACTCTAATTTTTGAAGATCGTATGATTAAGTTGGATATGATTCCAAAGTATTATTTTAAAGAAATTATTGATGTTCTGTATACAGAAACCTTTAGTATAGATAATAATCTTAGAGCTGATGCCTCACTTGAAACAATATCAGAAGCATTCAAGTTAGATATTAGCAAAGTATATGCAGCTTTAAGTAAAGATTTAGGAATTACAATTAAGAGTCCGGAACAAGCTGCAACTTATGTAAATGATGAACGATACAGACGATTTAATACTTTGATTGACAAGAAATTTAATGATTCTGTGCTTATAGAGTTACTAAATTGTTTTGAAACACGAGATGATAAGCGAATAGAAGAAATTGTTACAGATGAAGCTGCAATACCTACTATTTTTGAATATATTTTAGGAATTATATGGTACAAGGTAAGCGAAAGACAGGGAAATATTTTAGATTTCATGAAATTATCATTAGAAGCAAATTTATTACCTAAGACACATGCAGCCGGAGGCTATGCAGATATTATATATGAATATGAGGCATGTACTTCTTATCCTAAACATTCGCTATTACTTGAAGCAACTCTTGCAGATGGAATTAATCAAAGAAGAATGGAAATGGAGCCTGTTTCAAGACATTTAGGAGATTATAGGATTAGATTTAATAATCCATTTGATTACAGCCTATTTGTAAGCACATACTTAGATAAAAATGTAATCTCAGATTTTAGATATAGAAAGATAATTCCATACACCAGAGATGAAGAAACTATTACAGGTATGAAGATTATTTCAATGGACACAGATTCTCTTAAGAAAATAATTGAAAATAAGATTAAATACAAATATCTGTATGAAGTCTTTGATAAGTATCATGAAATGCCATTAGAAACGGTAGATTGGCATGATGGGATGATAAAAGAGGCTACTGGGGAGTATAAAGCATAAATTTTTTTACGTACTTTTAAAGGAGATGTGAATTTTGGAAGAAAAAGACATATTAAAAAGGCTGATTAAAAATGATTCGTTATTCAATATGATTGGTGTTATTGTTCAACAATATGACATTCTTCCAAATAACAAAGAACATATTGGTGCATATATAGAATATCAAGATATACAAGAGCTTAGAGATGGATTTGTTGAAGAATTATCTGACACCATTGTTGATTGGATTTATAGTTCAGAAAAATATGAAGAAATTAAGAAAAAACTGGTTAACAGTGGCAAGTCTGAAGCAGCAGCTTCGCAATATATTGGCAGAAAAGCTAAAAATAAATTCAGAGCCAATAAAAATAGTGAGAATGTTTTGATTCAGGGGCAAATGGGAGAATTGTTACTTTATCATTTTATTCAAAAGTGCATGAAAGCAGTTCCTTTACTTAGAAAAATGAATATAGCTACATCTTCTGATCATGAAAGATTTGGTGCTGATGCAATACATTTTAAAATAGAAAATGATAAAAATGTAATTATATTAGGAGAAGCCAAAACATATACATCTAAATATAAATTTAATGAAGCTTTTTCTGATGCGTTAGATAGTATATTGAATACGTATAATAAACATAGATCAGAGCTTGGATTATATGTACATGAAGATTTTTTAGATGATGAAATGAATGTAGTTGCTGAAAAATATTTGAATAATACTTTAAATTCTGTAGAAATTCAACTGGTAAGTATAGTAACCTATAATGAATTAACCGAAATAGATAAAATAGATGAGAATACTATTAGAAATAATATAAAAAAAATAATTGAAGATAGATATAGAAATTATGACAAAAATAAGATTGATATGAGAAAAAATCCAATATTGTCGAGAATCACTTACATAGTGTTTCCGGTTTGGGATTTAAAAGAATTAGCTGAAAAATTTCAGAAATTAATATAGAGAAAGGGGGAACAAATTAATGAAGCAACTAAAGAATGATATTCTTGAACAGTGGTTAAATATTGAGTTTACTTCAATTGCTCATAAAATGGGGCTGATAAATGCTAACAGAGTAGTTAGCTACAATGAAACATTAATATATAACTCTGTTAGATGCTTGGATTATGAATCTATTATGGTTGCTTCTCCCGATGTTAATTATATTATTACTGTTATTGGTTTAATGTGGGAACATATTAATTTTGAAGAATATGATTTGAGAAAAATCATTGTAAAATTTTTATCCAGAATAGGTTATCCAACCTCAGCTATTATATGTGATGAGAATTTTGATAGAGCTAATTGTGAATTTACTGTATTAGACAGTTATATTGATGAGATAACAACAACAATAAATCAGTTAAATAATGAGGTCAATATAGGTAATCGGAAGTATTTATTAACAAATTTTCAAAAGAAAATTTGGGATAGTATGGATAATGATAAGATTTTAGGGATTTCTGCCCCTACTTCTGCAGGAAAATCATTTGTGATTCTATTAAAAATAGTAAATAGATTGCGAACTGAAAATATTGATATTGTATATATCGTTCCTACATTGAGTCTACTCAATCAAGTGATGGAAGACTTTAATCGTGAATTAAAAGCTAATGGTGTTGAGAATTATTGGATTACTAATTCTTTTGATGGAAAGCAAGTAAAAGATAGAAAGAATATCTATGTAATGACACAAGAAAAAGCTATTGCAGCATTTGATAATTTTGATGAGGCTTTTTCTAAAAAACTGATACTTGTGGCAGATGAAATTCAAAATATAGAAAGGATTGAAGAAGATTCAGATCAACGAGCGAAAATATTATTTGATACATTAGTAGAATTTAGATACAAAGATAATGTTGACAAAATTATTATTTCTGGTCCTAGGATAGAAGAAATTGATAAGGTAGGAGAGAGTATTTTTGGTATTGAGACTATTGATCATACGACGAACATTAGTCCAGTTTTAAATTTGACTTACAGTATAAAGAAAAAAGATAAAAGATATTTTTTAAAACAGTACTGTATTCTTACTAAAAATCCATTAGTAATAGAGATTGAAAATACTAATCATATAAAGTGTTATGGCAAGAAGATATATACTAATGATTATTTGGAATATTTTAGTTGTATTGTAAATAAAATTGGCAGGAATTCACAAAATATTATTTTTGCACCGACATCATCCACTGCAAGAAAAATAGCGGTAGCGTTAGAGTTTCCCGTAACACAATATAATTCAGACTTAGTAGAGTATTATCGGAATTCTGTAAGTGAAAATTATTCTTTATGCGAAACACTTATGAAGGGTGTTGCATATCATCATGGGAAATTACCTTTGCATGTGAGAAGAACTTTGGAGGTGGCTATAGCGAATAAAAATGTGTCTAATGTTGTATGCACTACTACGCTACTCCAAGGAGTAAATTTGCCTGCACAAAATATATTTATTAGGAATCCGCATTTATATATTAAGAAAACTTCGGAAGCAGTAGAATTAACGAATTATGAAATGGCTAATCTTCGTGGTAGGGCGGGTAGATTATTAAAAGATTATGTGGGAAGAACTTTTGTAATGGACGAGGATGCGTTCGCAGAAACAGAAGGTTATGAGCAAATAGAATTATTTGAGGATGAGAGTAAAGAACTATCGACTGGTTATGAACAAAAATTTCAAGAGTATAAATGGGAAATTGAAGATGCTCTTAAGAATGACAAGGTTGTGGATGAAACCATGAAAAAGTATGGATATATAATATCGTACATAAGACAGTCAATTTTAAGATATGGCAAAGATTCAAAATATAGAATGGATAATGTAGGAATAAAACTCACACAAAAACAGGTTGCTGCAATAATATTGAAACTTGAAAACTTAAGTGTACCAAAAGAAGTTTGTTATAAAAACAGGTATTGGGATCCATTTGTTTTAGAAAAAATTTATACGGACTTTAACCTGATTGTTCCTAAAACTCCATCTGAAAAAGGTGCGAAAAATAAACTAGACAAGATACTCAAATGGCTGAGAGATAAAGAAGAAACAGCCTTTATGTATAAAAAATACATCCCCTCTTTATATCAGAATGGACAATCAAGAAGTATAATGGTTTCACTTGGGTTACGTTGGGCTAACGGTATAAAGTTATATGACATATTTAATAATGATAGATATAAAGGAGATAGTGGTGCAGAAAAAATTGACGAAACAATTGAGTTGTTGCAACAAACAATATCTTTTAATCTTCCTTTGTTATTAAAGCCTATATATGATATAAAAAATCCGGATAGTTGTTTTTTGGTTTGTATGCAATTAGGCGCAATAAATAATATTACAAGAGCGATGATTGAAATGGGGATTCCGCGTGAGACATCACTTTATTTATTTGAAAAAATTTTTCTGAATTTTAAAGGAAATGAAAAAAGTGAATTGTCAGAAGAAAACATAAGAGAAATAATTAAACAACATTATGATAATCTACCGTATTGGATACAGGTTCAGTTGAATTTTATAAAATGATAAAATGCTTTCGTGCTTGCAATATGCTTGCAAAAAATCAGATAAACAGAAATAAAACGGATAATAAAGTTAAATCCGACAACAAAAACATTGATTTTATGCCATTTATACAAAACAATATCAATGAAAATATCGAGTGGGAATAGAATAAAGATTAGAATCCCTGAAACAACTATGTTTCAGGGATTTTTTTGCTTGATTAAAAGAATGCGCCTGAAGAAATATTACTAGTTTGTCCGCTCGATATTTTGAAAGTGATAAAAGTTGAAAGGAATTGCGCTCATGAATGACGTACAGCATTATAAAGCAATTTTCGAAAAATACGGTGGCATGATGCGCACAAAAGATCTTAGTTTAGAAAAAGTATTTTACCCTAAGATCCAGAAGCTACTTAAAGAAGGTCAGATTGAAAAAGCGCGTTATGGCTGTTACCAGTGGATAGACCCTGAAGATTTCAGCGAAGCTAGCACTGTTATACGCCTGTTTCTTGATGCAATACTTTGATAAAGTTCGTCTGATTTGCGACTGCCTTCGTTATCGAAATAAGATGGATAAAGATACGTTTAATAAAGCCATTCGCTCATATATTGAGGATCCTACGAAGAATTTAGGGAAACTCATGGAATACTCACATTCACTCCGAGTGCGAAAAGTAGCTCAAGATTTGATCGGAATATGGTTTTAATGATCATGTGTCTTCAGACTTTCAATCAGCGTTGGATATTACTTAGAAAAATTACTATTGCTATAAAATTCGCACACACATCTTTGATATGTGTGTTTGTTTATTTAACGACCTAGGGCTTAAACGCTGGTAATCTGTATTGCATATTGCTTTTAATCTACGCACTAATACTTCAAAGCATATAAGGAATTTTTGAAGTGAATATGCAAAAAATGACCCTACTGATTTTGATATAATATTTCCATACGGAAGTAAAAATGTGAGCAAGTGACTAGTAGGATATTAAGGAGCTAACGAAAAATTAGATAGTGGTCATGGGGAAGAGGAGTTAAATAATGCTTAACCTAAAAGATTAAAAGAACTCTGCCAAGAAATAGAGAACACGGATTGGGATAACTATATGGTTAAAATTCGAAAAGAAATGCGATCGAATAACCGAGAGGTGAATGATGGAAATCATAGGTATAAGAATCAAATTAAGACCCTTTACTAAGAATGATATTGCCGACTACATAAGGTGGAATACGTTAGAAACTGAGTGGATGGAATGGGATGCTCCATGGAAAGAAAATGATTGATGCTAAAGAGGAACGATGTGGTTATTAGATAATGACAATACAGAAGCACTTATAACAGCAAAAGAACATATTGACAGTAGTCATGGTGGAAAGAGGGTTAAACTTCCAGGTACTGTAGTCGTCTTCTTTATGGGAGGATGGATGGATTACTTAAGAGACTATGAAAAGGGTTATGAGCTCGAGGAACCCTTTCCAAGATTTCTTCATTCCTGTCCCATATGGATGCTAAAGGGTAACGATGACATCGCTTTTCTCGATGGTGGTCGTGGTGCTCCAATGGCTGCGGATACAGTAGAAACTTTAGCAGAACTAGGAGTAAAAACGATTCTAGGTGTCGGAATGATCGGAGGATACTCAAGTAAGGTTGAAGTAGGGGAGATTATATCTCCTTCTAAAGCCTTTAGTGAAGAAGGAACAAGCATTCACTACTACGGAATAAAAGACTTCTATGAGCCAGACGATACGCTACTAGATTTTATAAAATGCGAGCTCCACGTGAATGACTATCCCATTGTAACGACAGATGCCGTATACCGCCAAACGTATGCGAAAGAGGAACTCTGGAGAAAGAAGGGCTGTGTAGGTGTCGATATGGAGACATCGGCACTTTTTAGCGTTAGTAAATACGTAGGAATTCGTGCAGCATCGATTCTTATGGTTTCCGATGTCCACCCTGAAACTCCACAGGATAGAAAGTGGGAGTGGCTTATCACGAAAGACATGAGATACACAATGTTTTCTAAAGCTATAAATCTTGCGAAGAAAATAAAAGACTTTATATAAAAAGACTGAACCTCGAGGTTCAGTCTTTACCTTTTCCTACTTAAGTTCTATATAATCCTTATAACTTGAACTCAATAATTGTTCAAAAACTTCTGGAGTACACTGTGATGCACTAAACAAAAATAAAGTGTTTTCTTGCTCATCAAATCGCGTGTTTGCAACTACTTTTAAATCAAAGTAGTAGTCCCCGTAATCATAAACGAGAAGGAACGATTGATCTACGAAATTCTTTTGTCTTCCAACAACATCTTTTAAAAAGATTCTATCTGGTTTACCGAATCCGTCGATCATTTCCTTTATCTCAGCTTGTGTCAGTTCGCCGAAATCTTCGGACATTAATAAGATTTCATAGTTCTTCGTATTTGGTTCTTTATCGATGTCGAAGAATTTGAATAGCGGTTGAGTCGCACTAAATAAGGGACTTTGAGGATCATCTGCTAGTACAGCATCAATACTTACCTCAGTCTCTTTGTACTTCTCGTAGAAGGTTTTTAGAAGCCCTTCAATGGAGGTATCGACTAAAGGCTCACCACCGTTATCATCTCTTACGTATTGGCGGTCGATTTTAACCTTCTTATACTTATTCATGTATTCTTGTAGGGACATCGGAAAGCCCATGCCTTCGACGTCCTTTACTTGGATTTTTGTTGTGCGATCTGTCTTTGGAAGATTTGTGATGTACGTGAAATAGTCTGTAATAAAGAAGCCGTCTGCGGTCTTTTCGTACTCGTCCATACCTTTTTTCTTTTCTTGTGGCTTCTGTTCTTGCGGTGTTGTCGTTGTATTTTCCTTTGGTGTTTCACCTTCTGCTGGTTTACTTGGAGTAGAACAAGCAGAGAGAAGGAGTACAAAAGCTAATAGAAGTACTAAGATTTTATTTTTCATAAGTCATCTCCTTTAGTTTGTTCTAGTATAGCAAGCTTACTTAATAGCTGGGTTAAGTCTAGGTTATATAGTATAGATTTTTACCTCCTCTATAAAAGTGTGAAACGCCTATTTTTTATGGAAAATTAATGACTTGAACGTGCTTAAAAACAATGTATCAGATCATTTTAGAAACAATTAGTTAGAAAAAATATCTGATTTTGGACTACGGTAGAGGCCTTTTTTCCTGTCCTTTTGGTACTTTTTATAAAATTACCCTATGGTACAATTGTTTCAAATCTGAACAAAAACTCGATTAAGGAGGACTTGATGGATTCTAACTCTAAGCTCAAAAAGAACTTTTTTACGTTGATTGTTATTACAATCGCAGGTGCCATGATTTACGGCTTACCGTACTTTAGAAGTTATTTCTATGATGCTTACCTCAGTGCCTACAACCTAACCAACACGCAAATGGGTATGTTTGGTGCAATGTTTGGTGTCTTCGGTATGATTTCTTACCTCTTTGGTGGTGTCGTAGCAGACATGGTACCGCCTAAGATTCTCATGAGTATTTCTCTCATTCTAACCGGTGTGGGTGGCTTCTTACACTTAATGAATCCTAACTACACCATGCTTCTAGCAATTTATTCGATGTGGGGACTTACATCTCTCTTTGCTTTCTGGCCATCCCTTTTAAAGAGTCTTCGTGAGATTGCAAACGAAAACGAACAGAGTAAAGCTTATGGATTTATGGATGGTGGTCGTGGTATCGTCTATGCCATTGACGGAACGCTCATTGTAGCGATCTTTGCTTACTTCAGTAAAGTGAGTGGAGATATCGGTGGACTCAATGGAGTTATTACATATTACTCGGTCATTGCTGTTGTTCTTGGAATTCTTGTTTATCTCTTGTTAAATAAAGCCGAGAAGAATGCTCCTAAGGTAGAGAACGAAGAGCATGAAAGGATCACCCTTAAGCACGTTGGTCAAGTTCTAAAGCTTCCAGCAGTGTGGATTCTTTCTGCAATTCTATGCTGTACTTACGTCATGAACATCGCCTTCTATTACTTCACACCTTATGCTACGAGTCGCTTTGGAATGGCTGCAGCAGCGGGTGCCTTTATCACTGTTGCAGCTCAATATGTAAGACCATTAGCTTCCTTTGGCGGTGGTATTGTCGGTGACAAGTTTGGACGTTCTAAGGTTCTCTATGTGACCTTCTCTATGATGGCCATTGGAACACTTCTCATGATCGTTCTTCCAAACATGAGCTCTACTCTCTTTACAATTCTTTGTATCTTAGTCTACATCGGTATGTACGGTGGATATAGTCTCGTATTCTCCATGATGGAAGAGGGTGGAATTCCACTAAAGCTCGCTGGTACTGCCATCGGTATCGTATGTACTTTAGGTTACCTTCCAGAAATGCTCGTACCACTCGTAAGTGGCCAACTCCTAGACGTCTATAAAGACGAAGGATACCGAATCATGTTCATCGGTATTACGATTATTATGGTCATTGGGTTTATTATGGTACGCGTTTGGGATAAGTATTTAAAGAAGTACAAAGAAAGAGAAAAAGCACAAGCGCTTGAAACGAAAGAATAATGAATATAACCATAGATAAGTCGAGTAAAACGCCTTATTATTTACAAATTGCCTTTGCCATAAAAGATATGTTACAGCGCCAGGAACTCGTTCATGGCTTTAAAATGCCTGCTGAAAGAAAGCTAGCTCAAGAGTTAGGTGTCCATCGTAACACCGTCATAAAAGCCTACAGCTACCTCATTACAGAAGGCCTCATGACAGTCTACCGAACGGCTCCTAAGGGATACTTTATCGATGTTCCAGAAGAAGATAACTTCGTCAATCGATTCTTCCCCTTGGAGCAGCGTATCATCTATGAATACGATCAGCACGCTAAGCTTTTTATGGACATCTTCTCTGATACGTACAGCGACCGTTTTATCTCTTTTGCTGGAATAAAGATGAGTCCTCAGACGTTTCCTGTGGAGAGGATGGAAGAGATCGTACGAAGGCTCGTAAAAAAGGACAGTAGAGGAAATATTCCTTTAATCGACTTAGATGAAACAGAGAGAACAAAAAAGAATATCTGTGAAATCCTTCGTCAAGAAAATATGTACGTAAAGCCTTCTAATATAGAACTCGTCTGTGAAACGAGTAAAGCTCTAAATTGTATTACGACGCTTTATATGCGAGAAGGCGACAGCATTGTAGTAGAAGAACCCGTTCTACCGGACATCGTTTCGATCTTACAAAATAAGGGGCTAGAGGTGCTAACGGTTCCTATGGAAGAGGATGGTATGGACATGCGTGCCCTAGAAGAACTTTTGAAAGCACATAAGCCAAAGTTTATCTATTCGCTTCCCAATTTCCACAATCCTACAGGAATCGTCATGAGCCTAGAAAAGAGAATGAAACTTCTTTCGATCGCCAATGACTATGGAATTCCGATCATTGAAGAGGATTCACAACGGGATTTTCGCTACTCTGACGAAAGGATACCAAGCCTTTATACCTTAGATCGCTATAAGTCTGTCATCTACATCGATTCCTTTACAATGGTCTTTCCTTATGGCATTAAAACAGGATACGTTGTAGGACCGACAGACTTTGTAAAAATGCTTGGAGTACTCGTTTCTCTCGACGAGATTACGATTGATAATATCGGAGACTTTTTACTGAACGAATACATTGAAAGTGGCCTATGGAGAGAACATACGGAAAAACTCGCTCAGCACTACAAGAAAAAGAGAGATTCCTTATGTAGAGCCTTAGATCGAATCAAAGAGAAGGGGATCACCTACAGAAAGCCAAAAGGTGGCGTACTTCTATGGTGTACGTTAGATAAGGAAATTTCAGAACGTACACTCTATGAAGAAGCGAAGAAGAGAGGCGTTCTCATCATGCCAGGTTTTCTCTTTTATAAAAAAGCACCAAAGGGCGAAGGTCACTTAAGGCTCTGCTTTTCCAATGTGACAGATGAAGAAATAGAAACGGGAATCAAGCTTCTCGGAGAAGCGATGGATGCTTCTAGAGGAAAGGACGTTTAATGGATCAAATTATTGCCTACCGAAGAGAATTTCATAAATACCCAGAACTCGGTTGGGAGGAGTTTCGAACGAGTGCAAGAATTGCAGAGATACTCACACAAATGGGTTATGAAGTACTCATGGGTAAAGACGTTGTCAATGTAGAAACCATAGGAAATCTAGGGGTGCTTTCTGAAGAAGAGAAGAAAGAAAGAATGGAACAGGCTGTACGAGAAGGTGCAGACCCCGAGTTCGTTAAAAGAACGGAGGGTTACCCCGGTGTCATTGCGATCTTTGATACAAAACGAGAAGGTCCTGTGACAGCCTTTCGCTTCGATATCGACTGCTTACCTTATGAAGAACCTAAAGAAAAGGGCTTTCGTCCCTTTGATGAAGATTACATCTCGACCCACGAAGAGCGTGTGCATGCCTGTGCCCACGATGGCCATACAGCCATCGGACTCTCCTTGGCTGAGCGTTTAAAAGAGATTGAACCATCGATCAAGGGAAAGATCAAACTCATCTTCCAGCCGGCAGAAGAGCGCTTTAATGGGGCTCAGTCGATCGTCGATAAAGGTCACCTTGACGATGTCAAGAACATGATCACAATGCATATTGCATTGAGTGCAAACAATGAACCCCTTCCTTCCAACACCTTAGCGTGTGGTTGTAAGGACTTCTTAAGTGATAGACAACTCGATGTAATGTTTGAGGGCAGAGCAGCTCATCCTTGTGGTGCCTCACAAGAAGGAAAAAATGCATTACTTGCAGCCTGCTCTGCTGCCTTAAACATTCATTCTATTGCACCGCACGAAGCAGGATTATGCCGAGTGAATGTCGGTGAAATACATGCAGGAGTCGTCGCCAATACGATCGCTCCAAACGCTTTAATGAAGATCGAGTACCGCGGACAGACACCACAGATCAGTGAATACGCAGGAAAGAGAATCATGGATATCCTAGAAGGGACACGAATCGCCTACGATCTCAAGATGAACATCGTCGATTGGGGAGAGGTTCCTGCAGGAAAGAGCGACGATGAAATGATGAAAGTCATTGAACGTGCTGCAAAGAAAGTCGATTGGTTTAAAACCGTCTACTTTGAAGGGAATGTCGGAGGAACAGATGATGCTACCGTAATGATTACAAAGGTACAACAAAACGGTGGCATAGGAACTTACTTTGGTATAGGAGCAGATACGACAGAACCAGTGCATAATAACCGCTTTGATTTTGATGAAGGTTGTTTAGCACCGACTGTAGAGGTCTGCTTACATGCACTAAAAGAACTCCATGGATAACGGAAAAGAGCCGAAAGGCTCTTTTTTGTCGACCTCCAGCTCGTTACTTTTTCAACACTTTGTTCACATTCTTTTCAATTTGTACATTTATTCCGTTCACTGTGATAAAATAGAGCCAACATTTATAAACACACATAGAATAGGGGAGAACCATGAGTAAAGTATCAAAGAAAGTTGCAGAGAATCGCATTAGCGATAAGATCAATATTGACCATGTGATGTACTTCGTAGAGTTCTGTAAGCACATGAGTTTTACTCAGGCTGCAGAAGTCTTAGGCATTAGTCAACCAGGCCTCTCACGTGCCATTAAGAGTCTTGAACAACGTTTTCAGTGTAAGCTTGTAGATCGCACGGGTCGTAGATTAAGACTTACGAGCGAAGGAAAGCAATTATACGACTATGGCTCAAATCTTTTAAAGCAACTCGATCTCGATCTCTTAAAACTCGATGACCTCATTATCGGAGAAAGTGGAAGTGTTCGCTTTGGAATTCCTGACATTCAAGGATCCATCTTCCTTCCTGGGCTCTTCACTCGCTTCACTGAGAGTCATCCCTCCATTCACTTAGAGCTCGTTGAGATCCCAGGTGAATCGATTAAAGAAGAGATCTTAAAAGGCTCCATCGACCTTGGTCTCATCATGCTAGACTTTGAGCATCCTACAAAGAGTGATGATGAGGTGGAACTTTTAGAGATCTTTAGGTCCAAGCATGTTCTTGCAGTATCTAAAGATCATCCTCTTGCTTCTAAAAAGAGTGTGAGCATCAAGGATCTTAAAGACGAATCTTTCTTACTTCTCTCTGAAGACTTTACGATCCATGATCACATTCTTCGCCTTTGTAAGAAGGCTGGCTTTGATCCCAACGTTAAGGTTACAAGTAGCCAATGGAACTTTCTCATTGAACTTGTTGGGTTAAACTATGGAGTCACGATTCTTCCATCGCTTCTCTTAAAGCGCTTTGCTTCAGATGATGTAAAGATGATTGAACTCAAGGATCCAGTATTTCCTTGGATTACGGGTCTTATGATGTTAAAGAATAATTATCGTTCGAAAGCCTTTTCGGCCTTTTATGAAGAACTCATAAAGGAATCGAAGATGTGGGGAAAAAGGTAGGCAAGTCATTACGACTTGCCTTTTAGCTTTCTTTAGGTGTTTTCATCGAGCTTGTAACTAAGAGTACAGTGGAAACGAGGATACAAGCTGCTGCTAAGAATTGTAGTGGTGACAGTGCTTCCTTAAGTACGAGTGTACCGACGATTAAAGAAGTGATGGGTTCAAGGGTACTCAACATCGATGTGAGCTTGGAACCAATCTTATTCACTGCAAGTTGATAGAGGTACGTTGCACCTAACGTTAAAGCGAGTGCAAAGAGAATGAGGTATACCCATTGCATTCCCTTAAAGCTCGTGTAGAGACCTTCTCCCACCGTGTAAGCAAAGAAGATTCCTGTCATCGCTCCAAAGATATTTAAGTACATCGCAAGCTTTAAAGGCTCGTAGTGCTTTACAGAGGACTTATCGATAATGATCGAATACGTCGTGTAGGTGCAGGCTGAAAGTGCTGCAAAGAGGAAACCTCTGATGTCTAAGGCGTTTTTAAAGTCATAGATAAAGATGATTCCGAGGGTACAGAGGAGAATCGAAAAGAGCTCGGCTTTCGTGGGCTTATCCTTTAGAAGTACACTCGTTGCGATAAAGATAAGCACGGGATACATAAAGTGAATGGCCGTCGTTGCGCCACTACTAATGTACCTGTAAGACGAGTAGACGAGGATGTTTGTTGAGGCTAAAAAGATTCCTCCTAAAACGAGCGGGATGATCTCTTTTCTCTTGACCCTTATGTCGTAGCGGAAGACAAAGCGACATAGTACGTACATGAGCGGAAGGAGGATTCCCATGCGAAAGACACTGATCGAGATGGGATCTGCTCCAAAGCTACTGATGCCCTTGGTCATAAGTGGCATTACGCCATAGATAAGAGCTGAAAGTATGGCGTAAATAAAACCAATTTTTTTCATAATTTACTCCAGAATTTGTTCTTGAATGTGTTCGAAGCCTACGCGATCAATGGTTTCGCGGAAGCGTTCTCCTGGTTTTCCCTCCTTCATATATACATCTAGCGTCTTTTCGATCGCTTTTTCTACTTCTTCTTTACTAAAGAAAACCTTCTTTAGAGGAATTCCTTGGTTTACTTTCTTTCCCCAGCGTCCTCCGATGAAGACCTTAAAACCTGGTGTCGCTTGTTCGATGACGCCAAAAGGACACTTCTTAAAGCACCTTCCACAGCGAATGCACTTTTCTTCATCGATTGAAAGCTTTCCTTCTTTTACTTCACAAGCCTTCACAGGACATGCCACTTGCACTTGACATACATTACAACCCCTGCACTTTTCAAGGTCTGGCTTTACAAAGCGTTGTCCCATGATACCAAAGTCGTTTAAGTCCGGCTTGATGCAGTTATTCGGGCATCCTCCCACACCGATCTTAAACTTATGGGGAAGCTTTGTTTCCCTGTAACCTTTATAAAAGCGGTTATGAATCGATTCACTCAATTCGTAGGTGTCGTAGAGACCGTACTGGCAGGTCGTACCTTTACAGCTTACGACGGGACGTACGAGGGCTCCCGTACCACCTGTTTCTAGATCGTGCTCTTTTAAGAATGCGATGATCTCTTCACTCTTTTCGTATGGCACACCTTGAATCTCCATCGTAAGGCGCGTCGTTAGAGCAATTTCACCGGAACCAAATTTCTCTGCTGCTTCTGCGATAATCTTTTGTTCCTTCGCTGTGATCTTTCCATTTCTCGTGATGACGCGGACATTAAAGATGTTTGGGTAGCGCTTGTCTTTCAGAAATCCTAATCCTTTTAAACGCTTCACTTCGGAAGCAGAAACGACTCGATCCATTTTCGTGGCTCCTTTTATGTATTCTAATATGTATTTATTATAGCAGAAAGAAGCGGTTATGTGTAGTATTAGAATTCTCTGTAGGCATTGATTATAAGGCATATTCTGTGTATTTGTTGAACACGCTACTAGTTCGCGTGAAAAGGATACTAAGGCATTGCATCCCTTCTTTCAGAAAAAAAGAAGCAAGAAATTTTAGAAAAAGTTATGTCTCTCGATTTTTGTTATAATCAAGGTGGAGGCAGTATGAAAATTGCAATTGTAGGAGGAGGAGCAAGTGGACTCTTTGCTTCGATCCTCTGTTCTTTGGACCATCAAGTAGTCCTCTATGAAAAAAATGACCGTGTCGGTAAGAAACTTCTTACGACTGGTAATGGCCGTTGTAATTACACCAACCGCTTTGCAAGCTGTAAGGATTATCATACCGATGACCCTGAAAAACTAAAGTCGGTCTTAGAAGCATTCTCACCGGAGCAAGCGATCGATCTCTTTCGAAGCCTCGGTGTAGAACCTCGTGAAGAAGAAAATGGAAAGCTTTTCCCTCAAAGTGAACAGGCTTCATCCATTTTAGATATCCTTCGCTTTGAAGCCCTCGATCGAGACGTCAACATTCTCACAAATACTGAGGTGAAGGCACTTAAAAAGCATAAGCGTGGCATCTTAGTCGTAACGGAAGAAAAAGAAGAACTCTTTGACCGCGTCATCTTTTCCGTGGGTGGAAAAGCCATGCCCCAAAGTGGCTCTGACGGAGAGAGTTATAAGATTTTAGAAGAGCTCGGGCACAGTGTACATTCGATCTATCCATCGCTCGTGCAACTCATGCTTGAAGGCGATCACTTTCCCTTCCTAGACGGTGTAAAGATCAAGGGCGAGGTATCGCTCGTTGAAGACGATAAAGTGCTCGAAAAGGAAGAGGGAGATATTCTCTTTACAAACTATGGCATTAGCGGCCCTCCTGTTCTACAGCTTTCTAGAACCGTAGCACGCCGTATGAACCAGGGAGACTCCTCGATTATTCGAGTCGACCTCTATGCTCGCTATACAGAAGAAGAACTCCGCTTGATCCTTGAAAGACGCCGTGAAGAACTTTCTTTAAAACCTGTAGAAAGCTTCTTACTTGGACTCGTTCATAAGAAGGTTTCTGGAGTCATCTTAAAAGAACTAGCACTCGATAAATACCGCCCGGTGCATTCCTTAAGTGATGAGGAACTAAGCGGTATCATCGGTTACTTAAAGCGAAGAGACTTTCGTGTAAAAGGCACCAAGGGCTTTAAGAGTGCACAAGTTACGGGGGGAGGAATTCCTCTAAAAGAAGTGACCTCGACCCTTGAAAGTAAGTTTTTAGATGGCCTCTTTATTACAGGAGAGGTCTTAGATGTCGACGGAAGAAGTGGTGGTTTTAACCTCCAATGGGCTTGGTCTAGTGCCTTTGTCGCATCCATGGGAGCAGGAAGAGAATGATAAGAATTCCAAATCTTTCTGTTCGTGTCGATAAGCTTTTTGAACGAGGAGAAGAAAAGTCCCTTGAAGACCTTTTAAAAGGAAAACTTCATAGGCTCGCTCCCTTTACGATTCATAAAAAGTCGATCGATGCGAGAGACAAGAGCGACGTCCGCTTTGTCTATACGCTTGACGTCGATACAAAGAATAAGGGAAGAGAACGCTTTAGCGAAGTATCTCCTTATGAATACAAAGAAGTTCCCTCTGGAGAGCGCATTCTTTCAAGTCGTCCCGTGATCATTGGCGCTGGCCCCAGTGGTCTTTTTGCTGCGCTCAAACTTTCTGAACGCGGTTATCAACCGATCCTCTTTGAACAAGGCGATAGCGTCGAAGAACGAGTGAAGGCCATCGAAGCCTTTGAACGTACAGGGATCTTAGATACGAAAAGTAATATTCAATTTGGTGAAGGGGGAGCCGGGACTTTTTCTGACGGAAAGCTTACAACGCAGATTAAAGACGCTCGAATCCCTTACATTCTAAATTCCTTTATAGAAAGCGGTGCTCCAGAAGAGATCCGCTACCTTTCAAAACCTCACGTTGGTACCGACATCTTACGTGATGTCGTCATTCGCTTACGAAAAAGAATTGTAGCCTTCGGTGGAGAAGTGCACTTTCGAAGTGAACTTCAAGACATCGAAGTAAAGAATGGAAAGCTTCAAGCAGTCATTATTAATGGAAATCGCATTCCTACAGAGGTCTTAGTCCTAGCCCTAGGTCACAGTGCACGAGACACCTTCTTTATGCTTCATAAGAGGGGCTTAGAGATGATCAATAAGCCCTTTAGTGTAGGAGTAAGGATCGAACACCTACAAGAAAAGCTTAACCGCTCGCAGTATGGTGACTTCCATAAGTACTTAGGTGCAGCTGATTATTCTCTCGTTCAGCACATTGAAGGAAAGCGATCCGTCTATTCCTTCTGCATGTGTCCAGGAGGAGAGGTCGTCGCAGCCACGAGTGAAGAGGGAAGAGTCGTAACGAACGGCATGAGCTATCACGCGAGAAATGGAGAAAATGCCAACAGCGCACTCCTTGTTAACGTCGATGAAAAAGACTTCGGAAGCGACCTCTTTTCTGGTATCCACTTTCAGCGTGCGTTAGAGAAAAAGGCCTTTGAACTCGGAGGCGGTGACTACAGAGCACCCTTTATGACAGCTCAAGACCTACTAACGGGAAGCACTTCTGCAACCTCTTTCATTAAGCCAACCTACCCAAGGGGCGTCAAACGAGTCGACTTTAAGGATCTCTTCATAGAACCTGTCTATGAGTCGCTTCGTGCAGCCCTTCCTCTCTTAGACCTAAAGCTAAGGGGCTTTTCGGACCCCGAGAGCATTCTCACTGGCGTTGAATCGAGAAGTTCTTCTCCCATCCGAATGCTACGAAACGAAAAGCTAGAGAGTAACATTCAAGGAATTTATCCCGTAGGAGAGGGAGCAGGACACGCTGGGGGCATCATGAGCTCTTGTGTCGATGGGTTAAAGGCTGCTGAAAGTATCATTGCCGAGTTCAGTTCCTTGTGCTAAGATGGATAGGCTTAGGAGAATCCATGAATAAACAAGGCAGAATCATAAAAACCATCCCACCATTTAATAAGATATTTCCTTACCTTATGAAACGTCGTACAGATTGTCAGGTCTTTGCGAAAGAAGTGATTGAGCTCGAGCCTATTGAAGAATTTATTCGCATTCAAAATGAAAAAGGCCACCGCTTAAATCACTTACACGTTTTCATCGCAGCCTATGTCCGTACGTTAGCTTTAAGACCGTATTTAAACCGCTTCGTCCTAGGTCAAAAGATCTATGCTAGACATGGCATTCAGATCAGTATGGTCATTAAAAGAGGTCTACGTGACGATGGGGAAGAGACAAACGTCAAGTTTGAATTTACCGGTAAAGAGAGTATCATTGAGATTTCTGAAACGGTTCAGAAAGCCATTGAAGAAGGCATGAAACCGGAAGAAGGGGCAGAAAACGTCGATAAGATCGTCAATGCCATCATGCGCCTACCAGGATTTATTAAGAGCTTCATGGTAAACTTCTTAATATTTCTCGATGGATCGGGTCTATTGCCCGAATCTGTCGTAAAGGTAAGTCCCTTCCACTCATCTTTCTACTTAACTTACTTAAAGAGCATCAAGGTGCCTTACGTCTACCACCATCTCTATAATGTTGGAACGACGAGTATCTTTGTATCGATCGGTCAGGCTGAGCTCCTTCCTATCGCAACACCAGAAGGTGTAGAAGTGAAGCGAGCACTTGAGATCGGTTATACCGTAGATGAGAGAATCTGTGACGGTTTCTACTTAGGAAAATCACTCAAGATGGCGAAGAAGTTCTTAGCAGACCCGAACGTCTTACTAGAACCACTGGAAGCCATTGTTGAAGACATCGAATGACGATAGAGCAGGATAGCCTGCTCTTTTATATTAAATAAGGAGAGAAAATGGTCTATGACTTATTGATCGTTGATGACGAAAGGGAACTCTGTCAAAGTACAAAGGAATACATGAACTATTCTGGTGTCTCTGCCAGGGCAGCCACCTCTAAAACGGAGGCACTTCAAGCACTCGAAGAAGATACCTTCTCCTTAATTCTTCTAGACATCAATCTCCCTGATGGAAGTGGCTATGAACTCTGCCAAGCCATTCGAAAAACTTCGAACATCCCGATCCTTTTTATCAGCGCAAGAGTATCCGAAGAAGATCAGCTTCTAGGCTACCGCTTAGGAGGAGACGACTTTATCGGAAAGCCTTATTCTTTAGGGCTTCTTCTCGCTAAGGTTCAAAACATGCTTAAGCGCACGAAGAGTGAAGAGGATCGTTTTGAATTAGAGTGTTTTTAGATCGACTTTTCTTCGGGAAGAGTCATTGATACTCTTCCAGTCGAAGTTCGAGTCGTTTCCGCCAAATTCGATCCCAACGGTATCACCGGGGAGAATTTTTCCTTTGTGCTTTTCGAAGTTAGATAGTCCTTTTTTTACCGTACAGCCGAAATTAGAGTAGTTCTTAATCGCCATTCCTTCATTTTTTAACTGAGAAATGAAGCTCGTTTCAAGAATTTCATAGCGACCATCTTTTAAGATGATGCCTTTTGTGATAGAATCTCCCAACACGTGTATCGTCTGCATAGATCCTCCTATCTGATAATCAATATTATATCATGGCATATCTGATCACACATATTGTACTAATAATTATTTTGTGATATCCTTTTCGAAAAGGGGGAATATATGACGCACGAGGAATTTCAAAGTAAATTAAAGGAATCCGTCCCATGCGAATGGGACCGCCTTCCAGATATCGAATTATACATGGACCAGCTCGTCCAATACCTAGGACGTTGCCAGGTCGAAGGAACCAAGGATAACGATCTCACGGGGGCCATGATCAATAACTACGTGAAAGAAGGACTCCTCCCTCGTGCCAACGGAAAGCGCTACGAAAGAGAACACCTCACATCCCTTATGATCATCGCCTGCCTAAAGCAAGTCTTTAGCGTAAAGGAGATTAAAGATATTAAAGACACCCTCCAGGCACTCAGTGCCGAAGAGACCCACTCACTTTTTAGAAACTTACTTATTGAAGCGATTGAAGAGATCTCCTCAAAAGAGGAATCCAATTCTTACATAGCCCTTCACTTTGCTGTGAAGAGCTATATCTACAAAAAGATGAGTGAACTCGTACTCTATGGAGGTGAACATGAAGATCATCATTTCAGATGAAGCAAAAGCTTATCTAGAAAAGAAGAAGGTTAAAGAGGTATCGGTTGAAGTCAAGGTAACGTGTGGTTGAAACGCCCAAGCTCTTCCTTCCGTGTATGAAGGAAAACCTGATTCCAACCATCCCTTTAGAGCGTTTGAGGTAGACGGATTTACAGTCTACATCAAAGTAGGAACAAGATTACAAAGAGATACGCTTAAGATCTACTTAGAAAAGCTCCTCTTTGCCAAGTGGCTCAATGTGGAAGGACTAATGCTCGCATGATAAAAATCCTCGCTCCTGCAGGAAAAAAAGAACAACTGATCGCTGCTGTACAAGCAGGTGCTGATGAGGTCTATCTAGGAGGTAGGCTCTTTTCGGCGCGCGCTTTTGCAGGAAACTTTGAAGATGAAGAGCTTCAAGAATCGATCGATTACTGCCATAAGTATGGCGTAAAGGTAAACGTTGCGATCAATACGCTTTTAAAGGACAGTGAGCTCGAGGAAGCCGTTCAATACGTAAAGAAGTTCTATGAACTAGGAGTCGATGCCTTTATCGTCACAGATCCAGGCTTAATTCATAGACTCCTAGAGATTGAAGGGATCACCCTTCACGCTTCAACCCAGGCGACCATTCACGACAGCGTCTCGGCAAGTTTTTATAAGCTTCTAGGCTTTGAACGCGTCATTCCTTCAAGAGAACTGAGTTATGGTGAACTTGAAGAGATGGTAAAGACAGGTGTTGAGGTCGAAGCCTTTATTCAAGGTGCCCTTTGCATATGCTACAGTGGTCAGTGTTTAATGAGCTCAGGTTTTGGGCCGAGAAGCGCAAACCGCGGTCGCTGTGCACAGCCTTGTCGCTTGGAATACAAGCTAGGTTGTAAGGTAGGAACACTCCTCTCACCGAAGGATTTGAGTGTCAAGGAAGGTATCCGAAAACTCGACGAAATCGGTATCGTGAGTGCGAAAATTGAAGGAAGAATGCGTTCTCCCGAGTACGTCTATGAAGCCGTACGCTACTATAGAGACTTACTCGACGGAAAAGACGCCGACCCTTCTATGCTACAACTTGCTTTCTCACGCGGAGAATTTACGAATAACTACCTCGAAGGCATCCACGATCATACGCTCATGAGTGAGACGCAAAAGAAGACGGGAATCCCCATAGGTACTGTTAAAGGTGGGTTCCTCGTACTCGATAAGCCTCTCACTCGGCTCGACGGCATCGCTTACCGTGACGATGGAAGTACCGTAGAGCGCTTAGAGAGAAACGGAAGAGAGATAGAAAGAGCCGAAAGAGGTGACCGCGTCAAGGTCTACCCGAACCGCTTAAAAGAAGGCGATGTCGTCTATAAGAATGCATCGATCGAACAAAAGAGAAGAATCGATGAGATGCTAAAAAATCCCTTTGAACGAGCGATCGAGGTAGAGGTGAAGGTTGAGGTTCTAAAAGGAAAGCCCATAAGAATTCAAAGTGAAGAGGAATTCTTAGAAGGACCCGTCGCAGAAGAAGCGAAACGCGCACCCTTAAGTGAAGAACAGATTAAAGAGAAGCTCGAAAAGCGCTCTGAAACGCCTTTTCAGCTTATTGTAAAAGAAGTCACCACAGATCATGCCTTTGTTCCCGTTAAGGTCCTTAACGACCTGAGACGATCGTTCGTAGAAAAGCTCGAAGAGAAGACAAAGGTAAGGCGAACGGCAAATGTAATGTCTAAAATAGACGAACCAAAGAAGCTTCCTAAAGAACATGTGATTGTCGTCGTTAGCACGAAAAAGCAATTAGAAGCCGCAAAGAAATTCCCTTATCCCATCGCCATCGACCCAAGCTTTCAAGATCCCGATAGCCTAAGCTTTGAAGACATAAAAGAAGAGAACTACCTCTATTCCGGTGGTATCATTCGAAGAGAAATGAAAGACTACCTGGGTGCCATCGAACGTGGCGTTAGAGGTGTCGTGAGTTCCAACCTCTCACTCCTTCTTCAAGCGAAGGGTGAAAAAATTGCCTCTGAAAAGTTTCAAATGATGAATTCCGAAGGAAAGAAACTCTACCCATTCCTCGATGGTAGTGTCCTCAGTGAAGAGCTAAGAAGAGAAGAGCTCGAACGAATCGAAGGAAAGGAACAGCACTACATTAAACTCTTCGGAAGAGTAGAGGGAATGATCACAGAGCACTGCGTTCATCAAACGGGAACTCCATGCGAAAGGCCCTGTAGAAGAGGTGTAGAAAACCTTATAGACCGCATGGGAAAGACGATCTATGTAAAACACTCAAGGTATTGTAGAAATCACTTATATCACGAAGAGACTATAAATCTCATAGCAGAACGTAACACATTAGAAAAAATGGGCTACAAGAACTTCCTCTTGCACTTTACGACAGAGTCCTACGACGAGGTTTTAGAGACGCTTAGGAAAATAAATGAGCCCCAATTACAAACTTTTACGTCACCTTTCTACCTAGAAGGGGTAGAATAATAGGGACATACCTAAAACACAAAGGAGAAATCATGAAAATTCAAACTAACGCGCAAACAATTGCCGAAATCAAAAAAGTCATTGAAGAAAACCCAGGCGAAGGCTCCATGGTAAGACTATTCGTTGCTGGAGTTGGTTGCTCTGGACCAAGCTTTGGTCTTGCACTCGACGAAAGAAATGAAGGCGACGAATACTACGAAGAAGATGGCCTTGGCTTCTTAATGGAGAAGGCTGTATACGACCAAATGGGTGACGCTATCGTAGAATTCAGCGACGGTGGATACCTCGTGTACCCTGTAAATCAACCAGAAGGCGGCTGCTCAAGCTGCAGCGGATGTCACTAAGAGAGAGCCTAGGCTCTCTTTTTTTTGTCCTTTTATAGTATTAAGATAAGAAATACAATGTATTAAGTTGACAAATACTATTCCTGGGTATAAGCTAATTAAAACTAGCACATGCCAAGAAAGAAGGACATATGAAAATTCATACGAACAGTGAGACGGTTCTTGAATTAAAAAAAGCCATCGAAGAATTTCCTGAAGGTGGAACTGCCGTCCGCATCTTTATTGCTGGTATTGACTGAGCTGGACCCAGCTTTGGACTCGTTCTGGATGAACGTAAAGAAGATGACGACTACGATGAAGTAGACGGAATGATATTTATCATGGAAAAACAACTCGCCAATCAGTTTGGAGATATGATCCTAGAATTCCAAGAGGAGGGCTTCTTAGTACAGCCTAAATCGGGTGGCTTCAGTTCAGGCGGATGTGGAGCATAATAGAAAGGGTTCGGAAGAGCCCTTTTTCCTTTTGTATGTACTTATATAGGTACTTATATATGTACTTATTGTCTATATAAAATAAAGAAACGCTGAAATTTCAGCGTTTCTTTTCATTTATGGTGTAGATAGGTGGACTCGAACCACCGACCCCTTGCATGTCAAGCAAGTACTCTAACCAACTGAGCTATACCTACATATCTTTGGTCGGAGTGACAGGACTTGAACCTGCGGCCTCTTGAACCCCATTCAAGCACTCTACCAAACTGAGCTACACCCCGAGCTTTTTTTATAATTACTTGACTATCTTAACAGAGAAATGGACCTTCGTCAAGCAAGATTTTTTCTTACAATGTCCATAAAAGCTTGTGTCGATGGACTCAAGAATTGATTGAGATTCGTCACCATAAAGAGCTTTCTCTTTGGGATAGGAAAGTCGGTTTCAATGATAGGAAGGTTCTTTTTCTCTACGATATTTCGATGGGTAAAGCCCACGCCAAAGCCGGCTTCGATCATGTCGACTAAGAGGTCGATACTGATGACCTCTACACTCGGTGCAAAGTGCTTGGGGCTATGAAGAAGCTTATCTAAGACGAGTCTTGTTGAGGTTCTCGGTCCTAAGGTGACGAAGGGACACTTTTTTAATTCCTCTTTACTTAACTTTCTTCCGAGTAACTCAGGGTAGGCATTCGATGTAAAAAAGACTTCAGTCACATCTGCGATGGGTTCTGCATCAAAGCCTGCACAGTCTTCTTTCGTTCCATTAATAAACCCTACATCGATAAGTCCTTCTTTTAAGAGATCGAAGACTCTTGGAGACCTCGTATTTTGTATCGTAAGCTTTAGCTTTGGAAACTGCTCACGAAAGCGTTTAAAGTGCTCGATTAAATAGTGCCTGCAGAGTGTATCGCTCGCCCCAACACGAATAGAACCACTTTCTAAGCTCGTCATTTCTCTTAAAATGTTTTCTCCGTGTTCAATGCGCTCAAAGGCGGGTAATAGCTCATTGTAAAGTAGGGTGCCTTCTGGTGTAAGGGAAATCTTTTTTCCTTGTCGGTGAAAAAGCTTTAAACCGAGCGAATCTTCTAAGGCCCCTATAGTCTGGCTTACGGAGGACTGTGATACATAAAGCTCTAGCGCTGCCTTGGAAAAGTTTTCATGCTTTGCTGCGACTAAAAAGGTGCGATAACGCTCTAGGTTCTGCATAGAAGTACTCCTTATAAGCTGGATTAATTATTTTCATTATTATTATATACTAAAAAACACTATAATGGCATTGGAGGGCTTATGTTTGAATTATTTGTAGAAAAGAAACCAGCTTTTCGAGCAAAAGAAGAGCACCTGAAAAATGACCTAAACCATCACTTAGGAACGAACGTTGAAGACCTACGCATGATTCATCTCTATTATAGTGAATCAGACTTTTCCAAGGAATCGATCGAGACGATCTTCAGTGAACCTGTATTAGATGAGGTTTCGCGTGAACTCGTCATTCCTGAGGGTTACTTTGCCCTCCGCACCGAGTTTTTACCGGGGCAATTTGATCAAAGAGCTTACTGGGCGAATAGAAGCTTGGAAGTTCTCGGTGAGACCTTTGAGGTCCGTTATTCAACCATTTATCTATTAAAAGGCCTTGATAAGAGCCTTGAAAAGGCAGCCTCAGAATTTTTCATTAATCCCGTAGAAAGTAGAGAAAGAGCACTCTTTGACTATAAGAGTGACTCTAAGAGAACAGACCGTGACGTCAGCTTCGATAGCATTGAAGGCTTCTTTGAAAGAGACAACCAAGAGATTGTTTCTAGCTACGACTTAGCTATGAATGCTGAAGACGTCGGTGAAATGAAGAAGTACTTTAAGTCGGAGGATCGTCTTCCCACTTGGAGTGAACTCAAAGTCATCGATACCTACTGGTCCGATCACTGCCGTCATACGACCTTTAATACAGAGCTAACTGATGTCGATTTTAGTCAGTATAATATCCCGGAAGCCGTTTTAAGCTATGAGACGTATGTCAAGCAAAAGGAACTCTTTAAGAAGAAACCTATTAGTCTCATGGATCTCGCACTTCAGTCTCAACGCATGTTCTTAAAAGATGGTCCTAGGGACATTGAAGTGTCAGAGGAGATTAATGCCTGCTCCATCGAAAGAAAAGTCGATGGGGAAGACTACCTCATCATGTTTAAAAATGAAACCCATAACCACCCGACGGAGATTGAACCGTTTGGTGGAGCAGCCACCTGTCTCGGCGGAGCGATCCGCGATCCGCTATCAGGTAGAAGCTACGTTTATCAGTCGATGCGCATCACGGGTGCGAGAGATCCTCGCATCTTAGAGACGCTTCCCTCAAAGCTTCCACAAAAGACCATCTGTAAACGTGCAGCCGATGGCTTTAGCTCCTATGGTAACCAGATTGGCCTTGCTACAGGCTTTGTCGAAGAATTCTACCATCCAGGCTTTGAAGCAAAGCGCATGGAAGTGGGCTTTGTCATCGCTGCTGCTAAAAAGAGCCACGTCAAGCGTTCCATTCCAAAACCAGGAGAACTTCTCTTACTCGTAGGTGGTCCTACCGGACGAGATGGTATCGGTGGAGCGAGTGGATCTTCTAAGAGCCATAAAGAAGGTGTCTTAGAAGGAAGTGGATCAGAAGTTCAAAAGGGCAATGCCGTCGAAGAGAGAAAGCTTCAGCGCTTCTTCAGAAGAGAAGAAATTGGCCCGAAGATCATTCGCTGTAACGACTTTGGCGCCGGTGGTGTCAGTGTCGCCTTCGGTGAAATTGCCGACGGATTAGAAATTGAACTCAATAAAGTTCCAGTAAAATACGAAGGAATCTACCCTTGGGAACTTGCTATTAGTGAATCACAAGAACGCATGGCACTTGTCATCGACCCAAGTGACCTCGATACCTTTATGAAGATTGCGAAGGAAGAAAACCTAAATGCGGTCGTCGTAGGGGAAGTCAATGATACAAACCGCTTCCGTCTAAAGATGGACGGTAAGGTTTTCGTCGACTTAAGTCGTGACTTCTTAAATTCGACCGGTGCTAAACGCGAAGCAAAAGCGAAACCAAATCCAGTTGATCTAAAAGCTTATCCTTATAGCGAGAAGGATGTCGCTCGAGATGAACTTATAAAGGCGTCTCGCCAAGCACTCGTCGAGCAATTTGACTCCTCTATCGGATCTTTAAATGCGCTCGCACCTTTCGGTGGAAAGACAAGAAAGACCCCTGTAAAGGGTATGGCGAGTTACATTCCAGGATCGAAAACTAGAGACGTCATGAGTGTCGTAGGTTACGGTTATGATCCTTATATTGCAACCTGGAGCCCCTATCACGGTGGAGAGTACGCTGTCGTGGAATCCATGGCTAGAGTCCTTGCACTCGGTGGATCCATCGAAGGCATCCGCTTTACCTTCCAAGAGTACTTTGAAAAGCTGGGGGAAGATCCTACGCGCTGGGCCAAGCCACTCTTAGCGCTCTTAGGAGCTAGCCGAGTTCTAAACTTCTTTAAGCTTCCAGCCATAGGTGGTAAGGACTCCATGAGTGGATCCTTCATTACAGAGTCGATGCGCTTAGACGTTCCACCGACGCTCATTAGCTTTGCTGTAAACACCATGGAAAGTGGAGAACTCATTAGTCCTGAATTAAAGCCTACTGCTTCAAAGCTTTCTGTCTTTAAGACGGTACTAAATGAAAACCGATCCTTCGACCTAGAAGCTACAAAGAAGTCCTTTGAAGCCTTCCTTGAAGCGAAGAAGAAGGGACTCATCCTTTCAGCTGCTGTCGTAACGAGTGACATTCAAAATACACTCCTTGAGATGAGCTTTGGTAACGAAGTAGGTTTTAAGGTGAATACAGAAGCTGTTCCTTATGGAACGATCCTTGCACAAGTTAAAGAGGATGTCGGTGAAGTCATCGGTGAAGTCACAGAAGATGCATCTTTTAACGGCGAAACGATCGACCTAAAAGACGAACTACAACAGCGTGAAGACATCTTAAAAGATATTTATTACCTGGGAGAAGCTCCTGGTAAAAAGTACACGCCTTCAAGTGGTAAAATAGAAGCAGGAAATGACGGAAAAAAGGAAGTCAAAGTACTTCTTCCGGTATTTCCTGGAACAAACTGTGAATTTGACCTCGAGCGTTCCTTTAAAGCTGCAGGAGCAACCGTAAAGCGCCTCATCTTTAGAAACCTCCCTGGTGAAATTCTTTCCTCCATCGACGAGCTCTATGAAGCCATGTTAGAGACGGACATTCTAGCGATTCCTGGTGGCTTTAGTGCAGCCGATGAACCAGAAGGAAGTGCGAAGTTTATCACTTCTGTCTTTAGAAATCCCAAGATCAAAGAAGCCTTTTCAAAGCTCATTGAAAGAAAAGGACTCGTTTTAGGAATCTGTAACGGCTTCCAAGCACTCGTAAAGCTCGGTGTCTTCATGGACTCTAAGATCATGGATCCTAAAGAGATTACGATGGGACTCACTTATAATGAAGTCGGCCGTCACCAAGCAAAGGTTGTCTATACGAAAGCACTTTCGAAGAAGTCTCCTTGGCTTAAGTACGTGGACTTTGAGAAAGAATATCCTGTTCCTGTAAGCCACGGGGAAGGACGCTTCTTTGCAGACGATAAGACCCTCGATCATCTTTATGAAAATGGACAAATTGCCACAACGTATATCGATAACATCAACGGAAGCTTTAGAGATATCGAAGGTATCGTAAGTCCAGACGGTCTCATCTTTGGTAAGATGGCTCACAATGAACGCGCTGGTGTTAACCAAAATATTCCCTGTAGTAACGACATGAACTTGTTCCAAGCAGCTGTCGACTACTTTAGAAAGGACAAATAATGAAAGTAGCAGTGATCATGGGCTCAAGCTCTGACTTTGAAACAGTGAAGCCAGCGCTCGATACCTTAAAAGATTTTGGCGTTCAAGCAGAATGCCATGTACTAAGTGCTCATAGAACGAGTGAAGAAGCGTTAGGCTTCGCTCGCAACGCAAAGAAAAATGGCTTCTCAGTGATCCTTGCAGCTGCAGGAAAAGCTGCTCACCTCCCAGGTGTTTTAGCAAGCGTCACCACTCTTCCTGTCATCGGTATCCCGATTAAGACCTCGATCATGGGAGGAATGGATTCGCTCTTTAGTATCGTACAGATGCCAAAGGGCATTCCGGTATTAACGGTTGCCGTAGACGGTGCAGTAAATGCTGCCTTAGGTGCTCTTCGCATCATCGCACTATCTGACGAAAACGTAGCAAAAAAGTACGACGAATACGTAGAGAAGATGAGAGTCGATGTCTTAAAGAGTGATGCTGAGATTCAAGACCTCACGAAGGAGTACCTCGATGCTTGATAAACTCAAAGAAGAGTGCGGTGTCGTAGGCGTCTTTTCCAAAGAACACCACGACGTCGGAGCTCGAATCTACTTCGGCCTCATTAGTCTTCAGCACCGCGGTCAAGAGGCTGCGGGTATTGCTTGCTGGCAGATTAATCGCATGGTCCAATATAAAAACCTAGGCCTTGTAAAGGAAGTCTTTGACGAGGAACGCGTTCGTACGCTATCAGGCTCTGCTGGTATCGGTCACGTTCGCTACTCGACGACGGGTTCCGATGAAAGAAAAAATGCACAGCCACTGACCGCAGGCTTTAAGGGCGGTGAAATTGCCCTCGCTCATAACGGAAACCTCATCAATGCCATGGACATCCGCTCCCAGATGATCGACGAAGGAAATACCTTTGAAACCACGATCGATACGGAAGTGATCCTTCGCCTCATCGCGAAAAACTACCATGGAAACAACCTCGAAGCCATTGAAAAGGCCGTTCTACAAGTGAAAGGTGCTTATGCCCTCGTCATCTTAATTAACGGCACACTCTACGGCGTAAGAGACCCCTATGGCCTAAGACCACTCGTCTTAGGTGAGATGGAAAACGGCGACTACGTGCTTGCAAGTGAAACGACAGCACTCGATCTCTTAGGTGCAACCTTCCTTCGTGACATCGAAAAGGGAGAAATCGTAGAGATTTCAGAACAAGGTATCGTCTCCAAACACTTTGATACAACAAAGAAAAAAGCCGTCTGCTCCTTTGAATACGTCTACTTCGCTCGTCCCGACAGCGTCATGGACGACGTCAGTGTCTTTGAAGCACGTAAAAAGATGGGACAGAAGCTCGCTGAGATGGACGAAGAGCGCTATGACATCGTAGCACCTGTTCCTGATAGCGGTATCGCTGCAGCCATCGGTTACTCTCACGCTTCAGGCATTCCTTATACAAACGTACTCATTAAGAATAAATACATCGGTCGTACCTTCATCGACCCCACGCAAGAACAGCGCGAGCTCTCCTTAAAGCTCAAACTCAATGTCCTAAAGAGCGGTCTCGAAGGGAAGCGAGTCGTCCTAGTCGATGACTCGATCGTTCGTGGTACGACGATGAAGAACTTAATTTACATGCTTAAAAAAGGTGGTGCGAAGGAAGTGCACGTTCGCATCTCTTCACCACCTGTGATGCATAGCTGCTACTTCGGTATCGATACGCCTTCAAAGAAGAACCTCATGGGTGCGAACTACAGCATCGAAGAGATTCGTGAGCGCATCGGTGCAGATAGCTTAAAGTATTTAACGGTAGAGGATCTAAAGGAATCCATCGGTTGCCCGGAAGATCTTTGTCTCGCTTGCTTTAACGGAGACTATCCGATGGAAGTTCCAACCATTCATACGAAGTACGTCTTTGAGACGAATTAGGAGGGATTATGGCAATATCTTATAAGGATTCAGGCGTCGATGTAACTCAAGGTCAACTCGCTGTAAAGAAGATGCGTCAAAGCGTCGAAGCGACCTTTAATGAAAATGTCCTCGAGGGACTCGGTTCCTTTGCAGGTTTCTTTAAGCTTCCCCAAGGACTCGAAGAGCCCGTACTCGTCAGTGGTACAGATGGTGTTGGTACAAAGATTCTTCTCCTTCAAGAACTCAATGCCATGGAGAAGGTCGGTCAAGACCTCGTCGCCATGTGCGTTAATGACGTCCTCTGTCACGGCGCAAAACCCCTCTTTTTCTTAGACTATCTCGCTACGGGAAAACTCAATCCAGACACCATCAGTAGCGTCGTAAAGAGCGTAGCCGATGCTTGTAAGATGACAGGAACGGCTCTCATCGGTGGAGAAACGGCAGAAATGCCTGGTCTCTACGATGAAAATGAGATCGACATGGCAGGCTTTGCCGTCGGTATTATCGATAAGAAAAAGATCATCAATGGTTCCACCATTAAAGCAGGTGATGTCATCATCGGTATCGAAAGCTCCGGCTTCCATTCGAACGGCTATTCACTCGTTCGTAAAATCTTTTTAGACGTTCACCGCGATAAGTTAGAAAAGTACCGCGATCGCCTCGTTCGTCCAACGCACCTCTATCATGAACCCGTTTTAAATTCGATTGAAACAGGCTTTGTAAAGGGCATTGCACACATTACGGGCGGTGGCTTCTACGAAAATATTCCGAGAATTCTCCCTAAGGGCTTAACCTTTGACATTAAGCTTGGAAGCTGGGAGAGAGATCCGATGTTTGAAGACATCAAGGAACTTACAGAACTCGATGACTTTGAACTCTACTCGACCTTCAACATGGGTATCGGCATGGTCTTTGTAACGAGCAAGGAACACGTCTCTAAGGTCATGGAAGTCATCAAGTCGACAGGCTTTAAGTGCTTTGAGATTGGTACCGTAGAACCAGGTGAAGAAGGCATTCTTCGATGAAATCGGTTGTAGTATTCGCTAGTGGCTACGGCTCTACCTTTAAGTATCTCGTAGAACACAGCGATACCTTTCAGGTCACACATCTCGTGACAAATAAGCCGGATGCCCATTGTACAGAGATTGCAAAGGAGCATTCCATTCCTGTTCTCAGTACGAAAGAAGAAGGCTGGATCAATACTTTAAAGACTATGAATCCCGATCTCATCGTCCTCGCAGGATACCTAAAAATGATCGAGCCCGAACTCATCAAAGCTTTCCCTAATCGCATAATAAATACGCATCCTGCCCTTTTACCTCGTTACGGGGGAAAGGGCATGTACGGAATGAATGTACATAAAAAGGTTGTAGAGGAAGGGGAACGAGAAACGGGTGTCACCGTTCACTATGTAAATGAAGAGTACGACCGCGGAGAGATCATCAGTCAAGAGGTCGTTTCGATCGAAGCGAGTGATGATGCTGAACGCGTCAGTGAAAAGGTACAAGCGGTCGAAAAACCACTGCTTTTACGTACCGTAAAAAGGCTGTTAGGAGGAAGTATGAAAGCGCTCTTAAGCGTTTATGATAAAACCGACATCGAAAAAGTAGCAGAAGCGCTCGTAAAAAAAGGTTATGAGCTCTTAAGTAGCGGTGGAACTTACCGCTATCTAAAAGAAAAGGGTTTCGAGGTCGAAGAAGTGAGCGATTATACGGGCTCACACGAAATGCTAGACGGCAGAGTAAAGACACTTCATCCAAAGATTCACGGCGGTATCTTAGCTCTTAGAGATAACAAAGAGCATATGGAAACCCTAAAGGAGCGGGAGATTCCTACGATCGATGTCGTGTGCGTGAACCTCTATCCCTTTTTCCAAAAGATGAAGGAGAACTTGTCTTTCGATGAGCTGATCGAATTTATCGACATCGGTGGACCAAGTATGCTAAGAAGTGCCGCCAAAAACTTTAAGAGCGTCGTCGTCTTAAGTGATGTCAAGGAATACCCTGAATTTTTAGAACGCTTAGAAAAAGACGAACTCACGTTTGAATACCGTAAGTACCTAGCGAGTGAAGTCTTTACACAGACGACAGCCTATGATGCGGCCATCGCAAACTTCCTAGGTTCTGAAGAGAACTTCCTTACGATTTCCGCAAAGAAGAAGTGTTCTCTTCGCTATGGCGAAAATCCCCATCAAAGTGCGGCTTTCTACGAAAACCTACAGGTGGATGGCTTCATGAAGGATCTTACGATCCTTGGCGGTAAGGAACTAAGTTACATCAACATGAAAGATATCGACGCATGTTACGGTGTCGTTTCAGACTTTAAAGAAACATGTTGTGCTGCGGTAAAGCACAATACGCCTTGTGGCGTCGCTCTAGGAGAAACTGCTTTCGATGCGTATAAGAGATGTTACGAAAGCGATCCTGTAAGTATCTTTGGAGGTATCGTAGCTTTTAACGTAGAAGTCGATGAAAAAACAGCTAAGGAACTCATTAAGACCTTCCTAGAAGTCGTCATCGCTCCCAATTTTACGGAAGAAGCACTCGCTGTCCTTCGAACGAAAAAGAACCTTCGCATCGTAGAAGTGAACCACCCAGCTAGTGATGAAATGTATATTTCAAGCGTAAACGGTGGCTTTGTCGTTCAGTCACAAGATAAGGCTGAAGAAACGGAACTTAAGACCGTAACGAAACTAGAACCCACAGAAGAGCAGCTTAAAGACCTCCTCTTTGCTCAAAAAGTTGTAAAGCACGTTAAGAGCAATGCCATCGTCGTCGCCAAAGACGGTCAGACGCTAGGAATCGGAGGGGGACAGACCAACAGAGTCGATGCTGCACGCTATGCACTCACGAGAAAAGATTCGAGCGGTGCTGTTCTTGCAAGCGACGCTTTCTTTCCTTTCGAAGATACCGTTAGAGAAGCTAAAAATCATGGTATACTAGCTATAATCCAACCGGGTGGATCGATCCGTGATGAAGAAAGCATTAAAGCTTGTGATGAATTAGGAATGGCTATGGTCTTTACGGGAGTCCGCCACTTTAAACACTAGGAGGGAAGATGAACATTCTCTTAATAGGAAGTGGAGCGCGAGAACACGCTATCTATGAAAAATTGAAAAGAGCCGGAGCATTCGTCAAAGCGATGCCAGGAAACGCTGGTATGGACCAGCGTGCCATGGAGGAACCGCTATCTACGTTTTTGGATCGCGAGACATTCGATCTGGTCTTTTTTGGACCAGAAGTTCCACTCTCTAAAGGAGAAGCGGATCTCGTAAGGCTTAAGAAGAAGCTGGCCTTTGGGCCAGGTCTTCATGGGGCCCTTTTAGAAACGAGTAAAGTCTTTAGTAAGGAATTTATGAAAAACTATGAAATTCCTTGTGCAGAGAGCTTTAACGTAGAGACGAAAGAGGAACTCCTAGAAAAAGCCAAAGCTCCTTGTGTGTTAAAAGCAGACGGATTAGCAGCTGGAAAAGGGGTACTCATTATTAAAAATGAGGAAGACCTTATTCGCGCAAGTGAAGTCTTTTTTGAAGAGTGCGCCTTTGGCGACGCGGGAAAGAAGGTTCTCGTAGAGGAGCTCCTCGAGGGACCTGAGGTGTCGCTCTTTTACCTCGTAAATGATAAGGGCTACTACTACTTAGGAAATGCCCGCGACCATAAGCGTGCCTACGATAATGATGAAGGTCCAAATACGGGTGGCATGGGTGCTGTGACACCGGTTTCACTCACATCAAAAGAAGATCAAGAACGTGAGGAAATCATCCGTAAGACCTTTGAAGGACTCCATTCGGAAAATATCAGTTTCCGAGGCGTCCTCTTTATCGGTTGTATGCGAACAAAAGATGGCCTAAAAGTCCTCGAATACAACGTTCGCTTCGGTGACCCTGAGACCCAAGCAGTCCTTGAAAATATTGACGATGAGACCTTCCTTGATCTCGTCGTTCGAACGGCTAAAAATGAGCATTATCCCGATGAACCACTTCCACAAAAGAAGCACACGGTCTGTGTCGTGATCGCATCAGAGGGCTATCCTGTAAAGAATTCCCCGGATGAACCGATTACGATCGATCCCTTAGAAGACGTGAAGCTCTTCTACGCTGGAGTCAAAGATGAGGGAGGACTCAAAAGCCACGGTGGACGCATTTTCTCACTCGTTGCATCTGCATCGAGCTTAGAAGAAGCACGAGCTAAGTGCTATAGAGAAATTGATAAAATACATTTTAAAGGAGCCCGATATCGACGTGATATTGGACGCTAAGAAAGGAGAGACATTTGATTCGCTTAAAAGACAATGTAGAAAAAGAACGTGTGACAAATCCTGAGGCCAGTGACGCCTTTATGAAGGTTCTCGTCGGACCAAAGGAAGGCTGGAAAGGCTATGTTATGCGCGAATTCGAACTCAAGGCGAACGGATATACTCCCCGTCATGCGCACAATTGGCCACACATTAATTACATCGTTTCTGGTGAGGGAACGCTTGAAATTGACGGTGCATTGAATGTCGTAAAGGCAGGAGACTCTGTCTATATTCCGAATAACGCCATGCATCAATTTAAAAACAACTCTAACCGCGTGTTCCGTTTCCTTTGCATCGTTCCAGAAGACGGCCATCAATGAAGCTCTTTTTCGTACGACACGGCGAAACAGATTACAACCGACAAGGGATTATTCAAGGCGCTAGAGATATCCCTTTAAATGATGCTGGAAGAGCTCAAGCTAAGGTTCTTCGAGAGAAGATCGTGGAACTTTCTCTCGAAGCGATCTTTTCTTCGCCCCTAAAGCGTGCGAAAGAAACAGCAGAAATTCTAAATGAAAACTTAAGCCTACCCGTGCACTTCGATGACCGATTAGTCGAACGCCACTTCGGCGAACTCGAGGGTAAAAGTTATGAGTCCCTCGACTGGTCTAAGGATGAAGACAATTGGGACTTCTTAAAAGACGCTTACGAAAGCTTCGGAGTTGAGTCCATTGAATCGATGGATAAACGCATCGATTCTTTTATCGAAGACCTTAAAAAAACGCCCTTTGAGCGCGTTCTCATCCTCTCACACGGGAGCTTAGGAAAACTCTTTATGAAAAAAATTCAAAAGAAGAGTGGAGAAAATAAAGAACAAGTCATTCAGAATTGTGCTATAGTTGAATTAGAATTATAGGGGACAACCATGAATGCAGCTTTCTATTTGACACCTAAAAAGGACGTCATCTTCGAGCATGCTGACGCAACCGTCAGGCAGCTCTTTGAAAAAATGAATCATCACCGTTATGCGGCACTACCTATATTGGATGAAAAGGGACATTACGTGAGAGCCATCACAGAAGGCGACCTCTTAAGAAAGGTCAATAGCCTCCCCGATGGCAAATTTCGCGACCTCGAGTTCATTACTGTTCGTGATATTCCTTCGAGAAAGGACTATAAGCCCCTCTCGATCAATACCGATCTTTCTGAACTCTTAGAGGTAGCAGTTCATCAAAATTTCGTTCCTATCACAGATGACCAAGGCATCTTTATAGGAATCGTCAAACGAAGTGATCTCTTTAAAGCCTTAAAAGAAGCACTCGTATAGTTCTCTTTCAGTAGAGAACTTTTTTTGTAAGCTTATTTGGAGGATTGATGCTCAGTGAAAGCTTGATTAAAAAGTACATTCGATATTTTCTCTTAGCCCTTGTCATCATTGTGATCGTCTTGGGCTTTCTTTGGGTGAATTTTTTATATTCTCGCTTTAGCGTAGAGATGACCGAATTTAAAAAACAATCGGGACAAGCATTCGTTCAAACCTCCGATGAAAAGGCAAGAGCACTCCTTTCGATCGCAGATAAGTACTACGATGAGCAGAAAAAGTCCATCGAAGAAGCCCTTTCGCTTCGAGGAACGCTTCTAAGAACACTCCTCTATGAAGCAGGATACGGTGCAAAAAAGCCTGATAGCGAGATTAAAAAGCTACTCGATTTAAACCTTCAGACCTCAACCAAAGAAGCGGGCATCACACAATACGTCTATTCAAGAGACGGACAATTTGAACTGGGAGAAAAGCTCGAAGGCTTTAAACCGGGTGAAACCAAACGCAAACCTTACTTAGACGGAAAGTATCTCATTTACTACGATCAGTTCCATCTCTACGGCTATGAGATGATAAGCTATGTAGACCTTGAAAAAGCGCTGACTGAAAGACTCGTGAAGAGCCTTAACTTCTACCTCTTAGACCCGAATATTGTAATCTTCGATCGAGAGGGAAAGAACTTAAACGAAAAGTCCACTGTCACCAATGATGACGAGAAGAGTAAAGAGTCCTACTACTTTACGAAGTACGCTTCCACAAAGAGCGGCTTTCGCTTCGGTTACTACATTCCTAAGAGTGAACTCCAATCGGCCGTCTCTGTACGTCAAGAGATCTTTAAGGGCTTTCTAAAGAATCACCTGTTTGAAATCCTGTTCTTTTTATTCCTCTTTAGCGGTGCTTTAATGTACCTTATTAAGAGAACTTTGAAGGAACTTGACAAGGGAACGGATACCATGGAAAGTGCTTTAATGAATGCTTATGATTCGAGAAAGCACATTAGTGCGGATCCTGAATTTACCGATTTCCCACTTAAAAAACTCATGGATTACATGATCACAGACGCCGACAGAAAAGACTCTCTTTTAAAGCAAGAGCAAGCTGATTATGAAATCCTACTTAAAGAGCAGCGCATCGAAAACTTAAAGCTCCAGCGTAAGCTTGCCGTAGCAGAAGGTGTGAAGCTTCAAGATGTCGAGTTCATCGATGAAGAAAACTACCGTGAAGTGCGCCTTCATGAGCTCTTCCGTGGACTTAAGAGTCGCTATGCGCCAAAGTCTGATCTAAAGCTCATCGGTAAGGACTTAAGTATTCGTACGAATATTCGAGAGCTTTCAAGTCTCATTCAAAATCTCTTTAACCTGAGTAAGCAAAATGAGAGCACCTATCAAATTGAAATCCTCTCATCCGATGAAAAGGCCATCTTCTATATCACAGCGACAGGCATAGACCCTGCTGACAGTGAGCTCTTTGAAGAGATCAAAGGAAGTGCGAAAAGACTAGGAGGAGTCCTGCTTCGAAATGGATTCACCCACGAAATTTTGAATATTGTCTTGAGTATCCCTGCCCAAAAGAGTACAATGATGAAGTAAAAGATTCTTCAGGGCAGGGTGCAATTCCCTACCGGCGGTAAAGCCCGCGAGCGTTAAGCTGATTTGGTGAGATTCCAAAGCCGACAGTATAGTCTGGATGAGAGAAGAACGTGTTTTTTTGCCTTGAAGATGTTTTATAACATCTTTTTTTTATTTGGAGGAATCATGAAAGTAACAACCAAGACACTCGTTAAGATTGCAGTACTCGCAGCCGTTGCGACGGTACTATCATACCTAGAGACACCACTCGCAATCTTTCCTAACTTTATGAAGATCGACATCTCTACACTTCCTGCCGTGATCGCAGGCTTTGCCTTAGGTCCCATGAGTGGCTTCATGGTAGAAGTCATTAAAAACCTCTTTCACCTCATTGGAAGTCAAACGGGTGGCGTAGGAGAGCTTGCAAACATCTTAATCGGTGGAAGCTTTGTTCTCATTTCTTCGATCATCTATAAGAATCATAAGACTAGAAAATCTGCTTTAACGGGACTTTTTTTCGCAACTTTGGGTATGATTTTTATGGGCGTATTGTCCAACAAATTCTTATTATTACCTTACTATGCGAATGTAATGAAGTTCCCGATAGAAGCGATCGTCGGTATGGCAAATGCTATTAATCCTAAGGTGACAAGTCTTACGACCTATCTCCTTTGGGTCGTAGCTCCCTTTAACCTCATTAAAGGTGCTATCTTAAGCTTGTTGACGTTCCTCGTCTACAAACGAATTTCTCCCATTCTGCATCGATAGGAAGAAAGGAGTGTCATGCCAACAGCGGTTATGACAGGAAATGAAGCGATCGCACGCGGCTTCTATGAAGCGGGAGGTGAGATTGCTGCAAGTTATCCAGGGTCTCCTACGGTAGAGTTACTTGAAGCTATCGAGCGTTACCCTGAGATTTACAGTGAATTTAGCACGAATGAAAAAGTTGCACTCGAGGTTGCGATCGGAGCCAGTATGGGAGGCGTACGAACGATCGTTTCCATGAAACACGTGGGTGTAAATATCGCAATGGATCCATTAATGACCTTCACCCAAACGGTCATCAGTGGTGGCTTCGTTCTACTTAGTGGCGATGATCCGGGCATGAGCTCTTCACAAAATGAGCAGGATAACCGTATTCTCGGAAAGTTTGCCAACATGCCGATCCTCGACCCTTCTAACTCTCAAGAAGCGAAGGACTTTACAAAGCTTGCCTTTACCTTAAGTGAAACGTATTCAAGACCCGTTATGATTCGTACGACGAGTCGATTGAATCACTCGAGAAGTGTCGTGAGTTTAGAAGACCGCGTAGAGGTTCCTTATAAGGCCTTTGATGGCGTTCAGGAAAAGTATTGCATGCTTCCTCCTTATACCATTACGGCTCAGTATCGTATGAAAGATAAGATGAAGGAGCTTCAGGATAAGGCCAAGGATTTAGGAATTAACCACTTTGAAGATAAGGGTGGAGATGTACTCATCATCACGAGTGGACTCATGTATGAGCACGTCAGAGAAGTTACAGAAGACATCTCAGTCTTTAAGTTAGGCCTCGTCTATCCGATCGACATTGAAACGATTCGAGAAGTAAGTAAGAAGTTTAAGAAGGTCATCGTCGTCGAAGAGATGATGCCCTTTATCGAAAATGAACTGAAGCTTGAAGGCATTCCTTGTGAAGGAAAGAAGTACTTTAACTTCACTGGTGAACTCGACATTCCAGAAGTACGTAAAGGTCTCGTTGAAGCAGGCGTCTTAGAATCAAGCGTAGAGCCTGTAGCACCCCATGAGACGACACTACGTGGACCGCTCTTCTGTTCAGGATGCCCACACCGTCCCATCTTTGACATCCTAAAGAAGCTAAAAGCCACTGTCATCGGAGATATCGGCTGCTACTCGATGGGTCTTATGTATCCGATGGAAGTCTTACGTACGAACATCAGCATGGGTGCGTCGGTTGGAATGATTAAAGGTATGCGTCTTGCCATGGATCGCCATGGTGATAGCGACCTTCCACTCGTTGCAGTGATCGGTGACGGAACGTTCTTCCACAGTGGTCTACCGGGATTCTTAAACTTAAAATATAAGCTCACAGGGGAAGAGAACATCACCTATATCATTCTCGATAACTCTACAACTGCTATGACTGGTGGTCAGCCTACAGCTGAAAGCTTCCAGATGGATGGAAAGGGACAGAATATCCCGATCGAAGAGATCTTAAGAAGCTTTGGTTATACCGACATTGAAAGCTTTGACCAATTTAAATACAAGAGTGCACAGAAGAAGATTCAAGATGCCATGGGAAGAAAGGGCGTATCGATTCTCATCGCCACACGTCCATGTGCCCTTCGCTATAAGGTGAAAGAACCTGTCTTCTCCGTAGACACCGATAAGTGCATCGGCTGTAGAACGTGTGTACGCACAAACTGCCCACCGCTTCGCATGAGAGAAGTTGATGGTAAGTTAAAGAGCTCCATTGATCCGAACCAATGTGTCGGCTGTTCCATCTGTGCTCAAGTGTGCCCCGTAGAAGCCATCGGCCGTGAAGGCTGGTCGAAGAAAGGAGTGGAAAATGACAACTAATCTGCTCTTTTGTGGCGTAGGTGGTCAAGGACTCGTGCTTGCAACGAGAATTGTAAGTGAAGCCGCACTCATTCAAGGCTATGATGTAAAGACAAACGACGTTATCGGACTATCACAGCGTGGTGGAAAGATCTGGGGAAGCGTTCGCTTCGGAGAAAAGATCCATTCACCGAACATCGAAGCAGGAAATGCAGACGTCCTCGTAGCTTTCGAAAAGCTCGAAGCCAAGCGCCTTTCGCACTTTCTAAAAAATGATGGCGTTGCGATCGTAAACGACTACGAAATGGCTCCATCACTCGTACAACAAGAGAAAGTTCCTTACGATGAAGACATCGATGAGATTCTTTCTAAGTACAAAGAAGTGAAGAAGCTCGATGCGACAGCCATCGCTAAAAGGCTCGGTCATCCAGGCGTCGCAAACGTCTTCATGTTAGGCGTCTTATCGAACTACATTCCCTTAAAGGAAGAAGCGTTCATCGAAGCGATCGAGAAAAACGTACCGAAAAAATTTACAGAACTAAACGTCGAAGCCTTTAAGAAAGGCAGAAACGGCGACTACTAGGAAAGCTTCTCAAGCTTTCCTTTTTTCTAGTCTTCAATGGTATAATGAGGGAAAGGAGTTATCATGGATTTATCTACGCTTAATGAACAGCAAAGGAAGGCAGTAGAGGCCGAAAAAGGGCCACTTCTGATCCTCGCTGGGGCAGGTAGTGGTAAGACGCGTGTGCTTACATACCGTATCGCCCATCTAATTGAAGATCTAGGCATTTTCCCTAGTCGCATTCTAGCTCTCACCTTTACGAATAAGGCTGCGAGAGAAATGCGTGAACGTTTAGAAAAACTCGTAACGACAGGACCCTCCGGAACGTGGATGGGAACCTTTCACTCGATCGCCATTCGAATTCTAAGAGAACATCATGACCGCATCGGCTTTATTAAAGATTTTGTGGTCTACGATACGGCCGATCAGAATACACTCATGAAGCAGGTTCTTCAGGAGATGAATGTTAACCTCGAAAAGAACCCTGCAAAGACAGTCCGTGCTATTATCGGACAAGCGAAGAGTCAGATGCTTCACTTCAGTGAAGCACATGAATTCTTAGACGACATCTATCTAGAAGCCTTTGAGCTTTATGAAAAGAAACTTCGCGCGTCAGAAGCCATGGACTTCGACAACATTCTCTTCTTCCTCGTGAAACTCTTTGAAGAGAATCCCGATGTTTTGAGCTACTACCAGGACAAGTTTCATGAGGTGTTAGTCGACGAGTATCAAGATACAAACCGCATTCAGTATCACATTGTACACTTACTCACAAGTGGAAAAGGAAATCTCGTCGTCGTCGGTGATGCCGACCAGTCGATCTACGGTTGGAGAGGGGCGGATATCAGAAATATCCTGGACTTTAAGAAGGACTTTCCTGGGGCTACGATCATAAAGCTCGAACAGAACTACCGCTCTACAAAGCCCATTCTAGAGGCCGCCAATGGCGTCATAGTAAACAACCCCGAAAGACTAAAAAAGACACTCTGGACCGATAAAGACGAAGGGGATAAGGTTGCGATCTATGAAGCGCAGACGGAAGAAGAAGAGGCTGAGTTTATCGCAAACGACATCTCGATGTTAATAGAGCGCGGCATTCCCACAGAGGACATGGCAATTCTCTATCGTACCCATGCTCAGTCGAGATCGATAGAAGATAAGCTCCGCTTTCGTCATGTCCCTTATCAGATTGTAGGCGGTACGAAGTTCTTCGACCGTAAGGAAATTAAAGACCTTCTCGCATACATGAGAGTTCTCGTAAACCCCAAAGATGACATCTCCTTCTTAAGGGCACTCGATCTACCGAAAAGAGGCCTAGGAGATAAATTTATAGACACCCTAAGAAAGATCTCTCTGGTAGAGGATATCAGTCTCTACGACAGTGCCCTCTTAGGGATAAAAAATGGAGACTTTACGACACGTCAGCATAACGCGATAAAAGCCTTTATCGATCTCTTTGAAGAGAAACGGGAGACGTTAGAAACGGCCGATGTCTATGACACGGTAAGAGAGCTCATTGAAGGCAGTGGTTATATCAAGATGCTCGAAGAAAGTAAGGCCCTTGAAGACAAGACACGTCTAGAAAACGTCGGAGAGCTCTTTAATGACGTTCTCATCTTTAGTCAAAGTGAAGGCTTGGGACTCGATGAATACCTCGCTAAAGTGAGCCTCATGAGTGAAGTCGATAGCTTCGAAGAAAAGAAGATGGTCACCATGATGACGCTTCACTCTTCAAAGGGTTTGGAATTCCCTTACGTATGGCTTGCAGGTCTAGACGATAACATCTTCCCATCGTTTTTAAGTAAGGAAGAGCCTAACGGCTTAGAAGAAGAGAGAAGACTCTGCTACGTAGGTATTACACGTGCGATGAAGAGGCTCGTTCTAACGAGAGCCGATAAGCGCTTCCGCTTTGGACAGCTTCAGCTTATGAGTCCAAGTATCTTCTTGGACGAAATTCCAAGTGAAGTGAAAGTCGACCTATCAGAGAAAAGAAGAAGCGGGTTTACCAATTCCTTGCCGTTTTTAAAGCGCGTTACGACTGATGCCGAGTATCATGCAGGGGAGCGCGTGAAGCATCCGAAGTTTGGCGAAGGCGTCGTTGTAAGCTTCGATCAAAGCGCCAAGGTCGTTCAGGTGGTCTTTGATAGCGGAGATATTAAAAAGATGCACATCGATTACGCACCGCTCACCGTATTATAGGAGTACCATGGATAAGAAAGAATACCTCGAAGCCGTCTCAAAACTAAGACGCTACGAGCATGAATATTACATCTTAGAAGAACCGTCCGTAACGGATCTCGAATACGACGAGCTCTTAAAGAGCATCGCTCTCTTTGAAAAGGAGCATCCTGAAGAAGCACTACAGGATTCTCCTACAAAGCGAGTCGGTGGAAGTGTGAGTGGACGCTTTAAACAAGTCGTTCACGAGGTTCCCTTACAGAGCCTCGATAACTCCTATGACGAAGAGGATCTCCTTCGCTTTGAAGAGTCCATTCGAAGAGAAGGGGAGAAGCCGACCTACATCGTAGAGTACAAAATCGACGGCTTAAGCGTTGAATTAAAGTACGAAAACGGAAAACTCGTTGAAGGGTCAACGAGAGGTGATGGCGTAGTCGGTGAAGATGTAACGAATAATGTAAAGACCATTAAAACGGTACCGCTCGTCCTCTCAGAACCCGTCACGATCTCCGTGCGAGCAGAAATCTACATGCCTAAAAGGTCATTCTTAGAACTCAATGAAACTTCTGAAAAGAAGTTTATGAATGCTAGAAATGCAGCGAGCGGTTCCTTAAGACAAAAGGATCCCAAAGTCACAAGTTCTAGAAACCTAAACCTCTTTGTCTTTGACTCGTTAAAGTCAGAGAGAAGCTTCGAAACGCATAAGGAAAAGCTCGACTACTTAAAACACTTAGGTTTTCGCGTTTCAGAAGGCTTCTTCTATACCGAAGTCAAAGACTTCATTCGTGACATTGAACGCTTTGAAGAGGTGCGTGAAACACTTTCCTTTGATATCGACGGCATGGTCATTAAGGTAAACGAAGAACGCATCCGAAAGAACTTAGGTGTCACCGCAAAAAGCCCTCGTTGGGCGATCGCATATAAATTTAGAACACTTGAAGCCCTCTCGACGCTTCGTGAAGTCGAATGGAGCGTCGGAAGAACGGGTGCTATTACACCTACGGCCGTATTCGATCCCATTACGATCAGTGGTTCTACGATCAGTCGTGCGACCCTTCATAATGAAGAGTACATTGAAGAACTGGGATTAAGAATCAACGATAAGATCTACATCAAAAAGGCCGGTGAAGTCATTCCCAAGGTCGTTCGTGTGGAAGAGGGAGATCGAAGTGACACGAAAGAGATTGAAATTCCTACCCACTGTCCCGCTTGTTCTAGTGAACTCGTAAAAGATGAACTTATCGCAGGAAGGTATTGTCCTAATAGCTCTTGCCCCGAGGTCTTTTATCGAAGCCTTGTTCACTTCGTTTCTCGCGATGCCATGAACATCGAAGGCTTAGGTGAAAAACTCTTAAAGCGCTTTATCGATGAAGGACTCCTAAAGGACTTTTCGGATCTCTATTCGCTTAAGGATCATCGAGACGATCTTTCGAAAAAGGACCGCTTAGGTGAGAAGAGCATAGGAAATATCCTAGAGCGCATTGAAGATAGTAAATCAAGAGAGTTCTCGCGCTTCCTCTTTGCTTTAGGGATTCATGAAGTAGGAAAAGTCACTGCAAGAGACATTGCAGACACCTTCCGTACGTTCGAAGCCCTTTTATTCGCATCTGAGGAGGAGCTCTTAAAGGTTCCCGGAATCGGAAAAGAGACAGCTCACTCCATCCTCGATTACTTTAAAAACGAATCGAATCGAGAGGTCATTCGAAAGCTCATGGCCTTAGGCCTTCCAAAGACAGAAGAGAAGAAGGAACAGACACTTTCTAAAACCTTCGTCATTACGGGAAGTTTCGACATGCCAAGGCGAGAGATCGAAGAATGGATCACCTCTCGCGGTGGACGAGTTAGTTCAAGTGTAAGTAAAGAGACCGATTATGTTCTCGTAGGGGAGAAGCCGGGGTCTAAGAAGGATAAGGCAGAAAGTCTTGGCATTCCACTACTAGACCTTGAGACACTCTACGGATTAGAAAAGGAATAGATTGTGAGAAAAATTGAGTTTATCTGTGGCTTCACAGAAAATCCTCTGGGAAGCGTGCTTGTAAGTTATGGAAATACGAAGGTTTTATGCACAGTCGTTGCAGAAGACGGCGTACCGACGTTTAAAAAGGACTCTGGAGAAGGCTGGCTAACAGCGGAGTATTCGATGTTACCAGGGTCCCCTTTAGTCAGAAAAAAACGCCGCACAATCAGTGGTGAGCTCGACGGAAGAACTGTAGAGATTTCAAGACTCATCGGGCGAAGCGTGCGCTCGGCCATCGACTTAAGTCTCGTCGGAGAGCGTACTTTATACGTAGACTGCGATGTCCTTCAAGCTGATGGTGGTACGAGAACGGCGGCGATCAGTGGTTCCTACCTCGCACTTCGCTTAGCGATTGATACCCTCATGAACGAAAGAGAACTTACGAGGGACCCGATCTTAAGAAAGGTCGCAGCAGTGTCTGTGGGCATCGTCGATGGAACTGTCCACTCAGACCTCTGCTTTCAGGAGGACTCCAGGGCGGAAATTGACTGCAATATCGTCATGGACGACAAGGACAAACTCATAGAGATTCAAGCGACGGGAGAGAAGAACGTCTTTTCAAGGGACGAACTCAACGAACTTTTGGATGTAGCGACAGAAGACATTCATGCCATTTTTAAAGCCATGGAGGAGAGCTATGAAGACTATTGTATTCGCCACCCAAAATTCTGGTAAAGTGGAGGAGATGCGCTTTCTCGTAAAAGACTGGGGAATCGAGCTATTAAGCTTAAAGGATCTAGGAATTACTGTAGATATTGAAGAAAATGGTGAAACCTACTTAGAGAATGCACGCATTAAAGCAGAAGCGATAAAGAAGCTCACCGATCATGCTGTTTTAAGTGATGACTCAGGGCTTGAAGTAAAGGCCTTAGGAAACCGTCCAGGGATTCACTCCGCTCGCTACGGCGGTGACATTCCTTTTGAAGAAAAGCGAAAGAAACTCATTGAAGAAGTAGAAGGTGCTTTGGACCGTTCAGCTCGCTTTATCTCAGCTGTCGTACTTCTCGATGGAGAAACAGTCTATGAAGCACAGGGAGAGATTCCTGGTAGCATTGGAACGGAAGAAAAGGGAGAAAATGGCTTCGGTTACGATTCCATCTTTGTATTAGAAGATGGAAGACACTTTGCCGAACTCACTTTTGAAGAAAAACAAACGTGCTCACACCGCTACTATGCCATGAAAGCCCTAGAGGAACTTCTACGTGAAGATCGTCGTATTTAGTGATTCCCACGGCGATTCCTTTTCGATCGAGAAGGTCCTTTCTTTAGAAAACCCCGATCGCGTGATTCACTTAGGTGACGGCATCGGGGATCTAAATAACGGCATCAAGGTTCAAGGAAACTGTGACTATGTGAGTGCTCCAAAAGAGCGCATCGAAGTCTTTGAAAACGTCCGCTTCTTTTTAACCCACGGACACCTCTATGGTGTGAAGTACGACCTCACTCGTCTTAGCTTACGAGCGAGAGAACTTCAATGTGAAGTCGCTCTCTACGGTCATACACACGTGGGGCTCACGACGAGAGATGGAGAACTCTATCTCATGAACCCCGGAAGTATTCGAGATTCAAAGCATCCTTACGGGTTTATTGAAATTAAGGACGGATTGATTCAAACTTTTACGCAAAAATCGCTTGACAGCTTTTTATAGACGTCTTATAATGAATTCTGTTAGTCTCGGGGTGTAGCGCAGCTTGGTAGCGCATTTGGTTTGGGACCAAAGGGTCGCAGGTTCGAATCCTGTCACCCCGACCATTTTTTTATGGCGGCTATCGTCAAGTGGTTAAGACACAGGATTGTGGCTCCTGCATACAAGGGTTCGAATCCCTTTAGCCGCCCCATTACTATACAGTGTTAGCCACTGTATTTTTTATTTGTCGCTATAGCTCAGGTGGATAGAGCGACCGCCTCCTAAGCGGTAGGCCGGAGGTTCGAATCCTCTTAGCGACGCCAGAATCAATTTTCCGAAAGCCTTTGTGTTCAAAGGTTTTCGGTTTTTTTATCTCTCATTCCTAAAAAGTGTGCATGTGCACAAAAATTAGGAATGGACAGCGGAATTCAACGGGTTCTTATGATAGAATCTCATTACGAAATGAGTTGTGATGCACGGAAATGAGAAAAACTTAAAATTTTTTGTTGAGGAAGAAGATGGATCTCGTAGAAATAAAAGAAGTAAATGAAGCACTTTCTGAAATGGTTGCGCTGTTTCGAGTGGAACTAAATTCTTATAAAGGAATCATTTCAAAACCTAATATCGAAGCTGGACGCGAGGAAATGGAAGAATATCTTTTTCATAAGTTTCCTGTGTTTGCGGCACTTATAGATGGCAAATACGCAGGTTATTTAGTTTGCCGTATTGATGGTGAAATCGTTTGGGGGGAATCCATGTATGTTCGCGAGGAATATCGTCGCCAAGGTGTTGCTACGGCACTATATGGTAAAGCGGAGGAAATTGCCGCTTCCTTTGGTGAAGATATGGTTTATAACTATGTTCACCCCAATAATCACAAGATCATAAGATTTCTTAAAAAGCGTGGCTACACGGTCTTAAATTTGATCGAGGTTCGAAAGCCTTATAAAGGTGAAAAACTGACGCAGACCATATCTGTAGGGGATTATGATTTTGATTATTAGATGTATAATGACGAGATCAATCAATCTCTTAGGACTCCAAGACCGAGTAATTGGTCTTTTTTAGACAAAAAAAGAAACCCGAAGGTTTCTATGGCGAGGCATGAGGGATTCGAACCCCCGACTCTCAGATTCGAAGTCTGATACTCTATCCAACTGAGCTAATGCCCCGTAATAGGTGTATTGTACTCCTTTTTTCTTTCAGGGGCAACTACATTGCACCTACAGTAGAGATCGTTTATACTGATTCTAAGAGGTGATTATGAGCATTGTAGCACTCATTATGGCGAGCGGTTCCTCCAGACGTATGGGGGAAAATAAGCTCCTTTTACCCTATAAAGAACATACGGTGATCGAAGAGACCGTATCCATTTTTAATAACGCTAAAGAAATTAAAAAAATCGTTCTTGTAACGAGTGACAGAGAGATTCGAAAAAAGTTTGAGGGAATGGATAAGGTAAAAGCGATCGTTCCAGGTGGAGTAGAGCGCATGGATAGCGTCATGAATGGCCTAAGCATTTTAAATGATGACGATTACGTTCTTATCCACGACGGCGCTAGACCGTTTCTTTCAAAAGAAGCGCTCGATCGTGCGCTTCAGGAAGCTAGGGAAGGAAACTCCTTTCTCCTAGCCGTTCCTGCGACCGATACAGTAAAGGTCGTAAAGGACAGTGTAGTCTTAGATACACCACCTCGTGAAACCATCTATCTTGCACAGACACCTCAAGGGTTTCCTGTAAAGGTCCTAAAGCGGGCGATCGAACTTCGAGAGCCCGGTATCCTTTATACCGATGATGCTTCCATAGTTGAGCGGATTCAACCCGTAAAAGTTGTATTAGGAGACTTCGAAAACGTGAAGCTTACGCTTCCTAAAGATAAGGAGAGACTATGTACCGAATAGGACAAGGTATCGACTTTCACCTCTTTGAAGAGGGAAGAAGAATGATCCTAGGTGGCGTCGACCTAGGTCTAGACTACGGTCTAAAAGGTCACTCTGACGCCGACGTTCTAACGCATGCACTCATGGATGCCATCCTAGGTGCGTTAAGTCTCGGTGACATCGGAGAACACTTTCCTGATACGGATCAAAAATACTTAGGGATCGATTCGATGAAATTACTCGATCATGTCCTTCATCTTATGAAAGAAAAGGGCTATGAAATCGAAAATGCTGACATCACATTAGTCGGGCAGAAACCAAAGGTTTCACTCTTTAAAGAACGCATCAAAGCATCACTCGAGCAAGTCCTCAAATGTGATGTGAACATAAAAGCAACGACGACCGAGGGTCTCGGTGACATTGGAAAGGGGGAAGGACTGGCGTGCTCCGCCGTAGTCCTACTAAAACATGGAACACTATAAGAAGTTTACGAATAAAGAATGTGAGTACTTTCCTTGCCATAAAGGCGTAGCGGAAGAAGATTTCAACTGTCTATTCTGTTACTGTCCACTCTTTCTCTTAGGAACAGAGTGTGGAGGAGATTTCAGCCTGCACGATGGTATTAAGGACTGCAGTGGCTGTACGAGACCGCACCGAAAAGACAGCTATTCCTTTGTTATGAGTAAGATGCCCATCATCTTTAATAGGAGATTTGAAAAATGAAGCTTTACGATACCATGACTCAAAAGCTCGAAGAGATTAAGCCTTTACATGAGCGCTTTAAAATCTATACGTGTGGGCCAACCGTTTATAACTACGCTCACATCGGAAACTTAAGAACATATGTAAACGAAGACATCCTCGTTAGAGCACTCGAATACTTAGGCTACGGCGTAGACCGTGGCATGAACATCACAGACGTCGGCCACTTAGAAAGCGATGCCGATAGCGGTGATGACAAGATGCTAAAGGGTGCGAAGCGAGAGAATAAGACGGTCTGGGAGATTGCAGAATACTACATGAACGCCTTCTTCCGTGACTTCGATGCCATGAAGCTAAAGCGTCCTACGAGAGTCGAGCGCGCGACCGATCACATTCAAGAGTTCATCGATTTCATCCTCGTCTTAGAAGAAAAGGGATACGCTTACCGCTCCGGTGGTAACGTCTACTTTGACATTTCGAAATTCCCTGATTACAACAAGCTCTCTAAGATGCCCTTAGACCAGCTACAACTTGCAAGCCGCCACGATGTAAAAGTCGACGAAGCGAAAAAGAATCCCTTAGACTTCGCCCTCTGGTTTACGAAGAGTAAGTTTGACGACCAAGAGATGAAGTGGGATTCACCTTTCGGTTACGGTTATCCCGGCTGGCACATCGAATGCTCAGTGCTTTCTATGATCATGCTAGGAGAAACGTTAGACATCCACTGCGGTGGCGTCGATCACATTCCTACGCACCACACGAATGAAATTGCTCAAAGTGAGAGCTACACCGGAAAACCTTGGGTCAACCACTGGTATCACGCAGAGTTCTTAATCGAAAAAGACGGTAAGATGAGTAAGAGTAAGGGAGAGTTTTTGCACCTCACACGTCTCATAGAACTCGGTTACGACCCCATGCACTACAAATATTTCTTACTCGGCTCACACTATCGTAAACAGCTTCTCTTTAGCTATGACTCGATGGATCAAGCAAAGGAAGCGTATAAGAAGCTTAAAGAAAAGACACTTCGACTTCCTGCACCTCAGGAATCGAATAAACACCTCGATGACTTTAAAGCCGCTCTATCAGATGACTTAAATACAGCCAATGCTTTAACTGTTATCTACGACATTTTAAAAGACGACTCCATGAAGGATGAAGAGAAGCGCTATGAGCTTGAAGAGATCGAAAGCGTATTAAACCTCGGACTCTTTGAAGAAGATGAAGTGACAGTCGATGTCGAGCGCGTCGAAGAACTCATTCAAGAGAGACTTCAAGCCAAGGCTCAAAAGAACTTTGAAAGAGCCGATGCCATCCGTGAAGAACTAAAAGCCATGGGCGTCATCATCATGGATTCAAAGGATAAAACTACGTGGAAGACGATGTAAAAAAGCGAAACGCACTAGAGCTTGCCTACTTAGGAGATGCTGTTTTCGAACTTCAAGTTCGAAAACACCTCCTCCTAACCGATTTACATGGCGTTCAGGAGCTCAATAAAAAGGCCTTTCAAATTGTAAACGCCAAATCGCAAGCAAAGATTGTCCATGCGATTAAAGACGAGCTCACAGAATCGGAGTGGGAGACCGTTAAGTACGGAAGAAATGCCAAAGGCGGATCCTCCAAAGCAAGTAGCATCGGTGAATACCGCTATGCCACGGGCTTAGAGTGTCTCCTAGGAAAACTCTATCTAGAAGAAGAGTTTGAACGCATTGAAGAGATCATCGAGCTTTCGCTCCAAGTGATCGAAGGAGAAGACCATGAATGAAGATAAGATCTATGGAAAGCATGCAGTAGAGGAAGCGCTCCTATCGGAACAGACGATCAATAAGGTCATCCTCCAAAAGGACTTAAATCCTAAGAGCATTGAACGCATCTTAAGACTTCTTACAGAAAAGAAGATCCCCTACACCTGGCTTGAAAGAAATAAGATGGATGCGATTCATGAGGGTCATCAAGGTGTCATTGCAAGCGTAGCTGCCGTCGCCTATGCGGAGTGGCAGGACTTCGCTCAGGGTGGACTCATTGTAATGCTTGATGGCATCACCGATCCTCAAAACCTCGGTGCCATCATTCGAAGTGCCTATAGCTTTGGAGCAGAAGGTGTCATCATTCCAAAGAGACGCTCTGCAACCGTCGATGCACTCTGCTATAAAGCGAGTGCAGGAAGCGCATCGCATCTACCGGTAAGCCGTGTATCGAACTTGAGTTTTGCACTCGATGAACTTAAAAAGCGTGGCTACTGGGTCTACGGAGCAAGCGCTCACCATGAGACGAGTTTAAAGGAAATTAGTTTTCCTAAAGCAACCGTCCTCGTCATTGGAAGTGAAGACGAAGGCATCAGCGCACTCGTCGAAAAGAAGTGTGATGTTCTCTATACGATCGACACGAAACAATTTGAATCATTGAATGCTTCGGTCGCTTTAGGAATATCTTGTTACGAATACTTCCGACAAAACGCTTGATTTTTTCCTGCGTTTCATTTATATTGTTCTAGTAACCTTGCCTTTGTGGCTCAGTAGGCTAGAGCACCGCCTTGGTAAGGCGGAGATCGGCGGTTCGAATCCGCTCAAAGGCTCCACTCAAAAGACAGAGCTTGGCTCTGTCTTTTTTACTTAAAAAGTTGAGTAAAAGTAAGATTTAAAACTTGTTATGCGCTCACGGTTGTGCTATACTTACGAAAGATAGCCCAGGAGCTATTTTTTTAGTGTTTCCATTGACACATGCACTTTGCGTGTGATAAAGTGTTTTAGAATTGGTACTAGGAGGATTCTATGAGAGTAAAAATTACATTAGCTTGCGATGAATGCAAGAGCAGAAACTACAACACCACAAAGAATAAGAAGAACGATCCCGATCGTTTAGAGCTTAAGAAATACTGCAAGGTTTGCCGTCGTTCGACAAACCATAAAGAGACGAAGTAGGTCATCATGGCAGAAGTAAAAAACCAGAAAGAAAAATTGCCGCTCGGTCAACGTATTTCTCAAGGATACAAGTCGATGCGTGGCGAGCTTCGTAAAGTGACGTGGCTTACTCGAAAAGAATTAATCCACCACACTCTCATCGTAATCGTCATGACGCTCCTCTTAGCTATTACTATGGGTGCGTTTGACCTGTTCTTCCAACAACTCTTCTTCCACTGGTTATAATAGGGGAAGGCATGGCAGAACTTGTAAATGAGGCTCAATGGTACGTCGTACATACGTATTCAGGTCATGAAAACAAGGTCAAGGCCAGTTTGGAGCGCATCGTAGAAAGCCGCGACATGCAGGACCTCATCACAGACATTGAGGTACCTCTAGAAGAAGTAGTCGAGCTCAAAGACGGCGTTAAGAAAGTGAAGATGCGCAAAGCTTTTCCAAGCTATGTCATCGTTCGCATGGTCATGACCGACGAGACGTGGTATGTAGTGCGTAATACGAAAGGTGTTACAGGCTTTGTAGGACCTGGTTCTAAACCTGTACCGCTTACCGATGAAGAGCTTAAAAACATGGGCATTAAGAAGGCTAAGGTCATCTTAAATGCAGAGATCGGGGACAACGTCAATATCATCGACGGTCCATTTACCGATTATGTAGGTACCGTATCGAGTATCAACGAAGAGAAAGAAACGGTCGAAGTATTGATTTCGATGTTCGGACGAGAGACTCCCGTCGAACTCGAATATGGACAGATTGAAAAGCTTTAAGCTTTCAATATATTTTTTAGGAGGAGCAATATATGGCTAAGAAAGTAGTTGGTCTGATTAAATTGCAAATCCCAGCAGGTAAAGCTACTCCGGCACCGCCTGTAGGACCTGCACTAGGTCAGCACGGTGTCAACATCGTTCAGTTCACGAAGGAATTCAATGCCCGTACAGCAAACCAAGACGGTTTAACGATCCCGGTTGTTATTACGGTTTATGCAGACCGTTCCTTCACCTTCATCACAAAGACTCCACCAGCAGCCGTTCTCATTAAGAAGGCACTTGGTCTACAAAGTGGATCAGCCGTTCCTAATAAGAACAAAGTTGGACAGATCACAAAAGCACAGCTTGAAGAGATCGCGAAGTTAAAGATGCAGGATTTGAATGCTGCTAGTGTAGAAGCTGCAATGCGTTTAGTTGCAGGTACAGCACGAAGCATGGGCGTTACAGTAAAAGAATAAGCTTATCCTGTGGGAGAGTCATCGTTTGGACCACAAAGGAGAACAAATGAGTATTGGAAAAAGAGTCGCCGACAATATGAAACTTGTCGACACCCACAAGACGTATGAAGTCAAAGAGGCAGTAGCCATCTTAAAACAGATGAAGCCTGCTAAATTTGATGAAACCGTCGAATTACACTTCCGCTTGGGAGTTGATGGTCGTCACGCAGATCAACAGATCCGTGGTGCGATCGTTCTTCCTCACGGCACAGGAAAGACGCAAAAGGTTCTTGTCATCGCTAAGGGCGATAAAGCTACAGAAGCTCAAGAAGCTGGTGCAGATTTCGTAGGTGCTGAGGATATGATCGAAAAGATCCAAAAAGAAAACTGGTTTGAATACGATGTTATCGTAGCTACACCAGACATGATGGGTCTTATCGGTCGCTTGGGTCGTGTGCTCGGACCGAAAGGTTTGATGCCAAACCCGAAATCAGGAACAGTCACATTCGATATCAAACGAGCAGTCGAAGAGATTAAGCTCGGTAAAGTCGAATACCGTCTCGACAAATCCAACATGGTACACGTCGTAGTCGGTAAACTCAGCTTTGAAGCCGATAAGCTTGCAGAAAACATTGAAGCAATGCTCGATGCAATCGTAAAGGCTAAGCCAGCAGCAGCCAAAGGTCAATACATGAAAAACGTTTCATTGACATCGACCATGGGCCCTGGAATCAAACTGAATAAAACTATGTAATCTATCACTCCGAAGACCACAGGTAACCATAAATCCTGTCGAGGAGGGAACAAGAAAAGAGCTTTTCATGTTGCCTTCCTGTCTTCGGGAAGGCAACTTTTTTTAGGAGGAAGGATGTCAAAGAATCGCGAACTTAAAGAAGCTAAGGTTCAAGAGATCTCCGAAAAAATTGCAAAGGCTGTTTCAGCTGTCGTCGTTGACTATCGTGGACTTACGGTAGAAGAAGTCACAGAACTAAGAAATCAATTCAGAAACAGCAATGTCGAGTACCGCGTTTACAAAAACCGTCTCGTAAAACTTGCAGTTAAGGATACTCCCTTTGAAGCTCTTAGCGAAGTTCTAGTTGGTCCGAATGGAATCGCCATCAGCTATGACGAAGCTACTGCTCCTGCTAAAATCGCCAAAGAATTCGCTAAGAAAAATGATAAGCTCGAAATTCGTGCTGGTGTTATCGACGGCGAATACTACGATCTAAAGGGCGTTCTAGCAATCGCAGATATTCCATCAAGAGAAGTACTATTGAGCAAACTTTTAGGCTCAATGCAATCACCACTCAGTTCATTAGCAAGAGCTATTCAAGCTGTTGCTGACAAAAATGCAGAATAATTTTTAGGAGGAAATCATGACAAAAGAAGAATTCATTCAAGCTATAAAAGAAATGTCCGTACTCGAACTTAACGACCTCGTTAAGGCTATGGAAGAGGAATTTGGCGTAAGCGCTGCAGCTCCAGTAGCTGTTGTTGCTGGTGGTGCTGGTGGAGATGCTCCAGCAGCTGAAGAACAATCAGAATTCGACGTTATCCTTAAATCAGCTGGTGCTTCTAAGGTTGGCGTTATCAAAGTTGTTCGTACGATCACAGGCCTCGGACTTAAAGAAGCAAAAGACCTCGTTGACGGTGCTCCATCACCAGTCAAACAAGGCGTTGAAAAAGAAGAAGCTGAAGCTATCAAGAAACAACTTGAAGAAGCTGGCGCAGAAGTCGAACTCAAATAGTTTCCAAAAAGAGCTGCAATGCAGCTCTTTTTTTGTACCAAGAAATCCTTTACATTCATTATTAGCTGTGGTAACATAGAAAGGTACATTTTAACGTGGCTTCGTACGCTTATTTTGTCGTGTTACAAATTGCTATATAGCCCGTTAAATCGACTTATTCTAGGAAAAGAGGGGTGAAAACTTACATGGTGCATCCGGTTAAAATGGGAAATCGGGAACGTATGAGTTTCTCCCAGTTCGATCAATTACTTGAACTTCCAAATCTCGTGGAAATTCAAACGAAATCGTTCGACTGGTTTATGAAAAAAGGACTTCAGTATGCTCTCGACGATATTTCCCCAATTTATGACTACACCCAAAAGATGTTACTTGAGTTCACTGGCTATGAGTTTGATTCAGAGCCGAAGTACACGGAACAAGAGAGTAAAGATCGAGACGTAAACTACTCAGTATCGCTTCGTGTAAAGGCTAAACTCACCAATAAGGAAACGGGTGAAATCAAGGAACAAGACGTATTCATGGGTGATTTTCCGCTCATGACCGAGCGCGGTACGTTTATCATTAACGGAGCCGAACGCGTCATCGTCAGTCAGCTCGTACGTTCTCCATCGACGTATTTCAGCAAAAAGTTTGATAAGAGCGGTGCCGTATTAGTTTCTGGACAAGTGATTCCAAACCGCGGCGCTTGGTTAGAATTTGAAACCGACTCCACTGAAAGCTTATCCATTCGTATTGACCGCACGAGAAAGCTACCTATTACAGCACTCGTTCGTGTCATGGGATATGAGACCAACGAATCGATCATTAACCTCTTTGGAGAAAGTGAGCGCTTACTAAAGACGCTCGACAAGGATCCTTCTCACAACCGCGAGGAAGGATTACTTGAAATCTACAGAAAACTCCGTCCAGGTGAGCCACCTACCGTTGAAAGTGCGTCAAACCTCATCGAAAGCATGTTCTTTGACGACAGACGATACGACCTTGCTCGCGTGGGACGCTTTAAGTACAATCAAAACTTAGGTCTTATGGAACGTGGTTTTGGTCACCTCTTAGCAGAAGATGTCATCGATCCTGAGACAGGTGAGATCGTCTTTGAAAAGGGACTTAAGCTCAATAAGAAGAACTTACGTGCCATTGAAAACCTCGGCGTAAAACGCCTCGTTGTTACAGCTCACGAGCACGATGTCATCATTCTCGGTAACAACATGGTCGATCCAGAGTGCTTCATTACAGGATACGACCCAGAGATCATCAATGAACGCGTTCACTATCCGATTCTAAAAGAGATCTTAGATAAGTTTGATACCGATGAAGAGCGTATTCGCGTCATGCATGAACGTGCGAATGAACTCATCCCCAGAAATCTAACGGTCGATGACATCATCGCATCCATCAGCTACTTCTTTAACCTCTCTCAAGGTGTGGGTGAAACGGACGATATCGACCACTTATCGAACCGTCGTATTCGCTCGGTAGGAGAACTTTTACAGAATCAATTCCGCGTCGGTCTTTCTCGAATGGAACGCGTCGTTCGTGAGCGCATGACGACACAAGACTCTGACACGATTACACCGCAAAGCTTAATTAACATTAAGCCTGTTACGGCTGCCATTAAAGAATTCTTCGGTTCTTCACAGCTTTCTCAGTTCATGGATCAGAACAACCCGCTTGCAGAGCTCTCTCATAAGAGAAGACTTTCTGCACTAGGACCTGGTGGTCTAAGTCGTGACCGCGCAGGATTCGAAGTTCGTGACGTTCACTATTCTCACTACGGAAGAATGTGTCCGATCGAAACGCCTGAAGGTCCAAACATCGGTCTTATTAGCTACCTCTCTACCTACGGTAGAATTAACGAATACGGTTTCATCGAAGCACCTTATCGCGTGATCGATAAAGAAACGGGTGTCGTTACAAACGAGATCGTTTACCTCGATGCAGACGATGAAAAGAACATGGTCTTCGTTCCAGGAAACGAACACCTCGATAGTGAAAACCGCTTTATCAACAAACGCATCATCGGTCGCATGAACGGTGATATTAAAGAATTTAATGCCAGTGATGCTGACTACATGGACGTCAGTGCCAACGAAATGGTATCGATCGCAACTGCGCTCATCCCATTCCTTGAAAACGACGACTCCGTACGTGCACTGATGGGTTGTAACATGCAGAAGCAAGCTGTTCCGCTTCTGCGCTCTGTAAGCCCTATTGTAGGAACGGGTATTGAAGCCAAGGTCGCACAGGACTCAGGTTCTATGGTCCTAGCGAAACACGCTGGTGAAGTCATCCGCGCATCAGACTCCCTCATTATTGTAAGAAGAGATTCCGACGGCGGACTCGATAAATATGAACTCTTAAAATTCAAACGCTCCAACCAAGGAACGTGTGTAAACCAAGTGATTCGCGTCAATAAAGGCGATCACGTAAACGAGCACGACATGCTCGCAGACGGCCCTTCAACCGATCACGGTGACCTCGCACTTGGTACGAACATCCTCGTCGCCTTTATGACCTGGGAAGGTTATAACTTTGAGGACGCTATTCTCATCAGTGAAGAGCTCGTTGAACGTGACGTTCTTAGCTCCATTCACATTGAAGAATACGAATCCGAAGCGAGAGATACAAAACTCGGTGCAGAAGAGATCACAAGAGATATTCCAAACGTCGGTGAAGATGCTCTGAAGAACCTCGATGTCCGTGGTATCGTTCGCATCGGTGCTGAAGTAGATAGTGGAGATATTCTCGTAGGTAAGGTCACACCAAAGGGAGAGACTGAACTTACGCCAGAAGAACGTCTACTTCGTGCGATCTTCGGTAAGAAGGCGAGAGAAGTTCGTGACACGAGCCTTAAAGTACCACACGGTGCTAGCGGTATCGTCGTAGACGTCAAAGTCTTTACAAAAGAAAATAATGATGAAATGACGCCTGGAGTCAATGAACTCGTGCGCGTCTATATTGCGAAAAAACGTAAGATCAACGTCGGTGACAAGATGGCAGGACGCCACGGTAACAAGGGTGTTATCTCTAAAGTTCTAAAGAAAGAAGACATGCCCTTCCTAGACGATGGTACACCGCTACAAATCTTACTTTCACCGATGGGTGTTCCGTCTCGTATGAACGTCGGACAAGTACTCGAAGTGCACTTAGGTTTAGCTGCATCGAAGCTAGGCTGGCACATCGCAACCCCTGTCTTTGACGGTGCTAACGAAGCAGCCATTGAAAAGCTGCTCGAACAAGCAGGATATCCAAAGAATGCAAAACTTTGGGTGAGAGATGGTCGAAGTGGTGAATACTTCGATAATCCTGTCAGTGTCGGTTACATGTATATGCTAAAACTTCACCACCTCGTAGATGATAAGATCCACGCTCGTTCAACCGGACCTTATTCCTTGGTTACACAACAACCACTCGGTGGTAAAGCTCAATTTGGTGGACAGCGCTTTGGAGAAATGGAAGTTTGGGCTCTTGAAGCCTACGGTGCTTCTCATACGCTCCAAGAGGTGCTTACGATTAAGAGTGACGACGTCGTAGGTCGTGTAAAGGCTTATGAAGCCATTGTAAAAGGCGAAGATATTCCAGAGCCTGGTATTCCTGAGTCCTTTAAGGTACTCATTAAAGAGTTCCAGTCTTTAGCACTAGACATCAAAGTACTAGATCAAGATGGCAATGAAATTAACCTTGAAAACGAAGATGAATTTGAGCCTATGGACTCACTACAGGAACTGATCGTTACCGACGAGGACTTTGAAGAGGGATTCCAAACGGGAGAACTCGGTGAGTCGGACGAAGACTTTGATGAATAAAGGAGCGCACTTTGTTAGAATTCAATAATTTTGAATCGATCCGAATCGGCCTAGCTTCTCCAGAAAAGATCCGCGAGTGGTCTTATGGTGAAGTAAAGAAGCCGGAAACGATCAACTATCGTACCCTGAAACCAGAACGCGAAGGGCTCTTTTGCGAGAAGATTTTTGGACCCACGAAAGACTGGGAATGTCACTGTGGAAAATACAAGCGCATTCGCTATAAGGGTGTCGTCTGTGATAAGTGCGGAGTCGAAGTAACGAAGGCTTCCGTTCGCCGCGAGCGCATGGGACACATTGAACTAGCTGCACCTGTGAGCCACATCTGGTACTTTAGAGGAATCCCATCAAAAATGGGAATTCTTCTAAATATCTCTCCAAAGAACCTAGAAAAAGTGTTGTACTTTGCTTCTTACATTGTCATTGAAGAAGGCGATACGACACTCGTAAAATATCAAATTCTTTCCGAAGCTGAATACGCAGAAAACCGTGCTATGTATGGAAATCGTTTCCGTGCCGGCATGGGTGCAGAAGCGATTAAAGAGCTTCTACTAGAACTCGATCTCGATGAAATCGCAAAAGAACTCCGCGAGACCATCGAAGATTCATCAGGTCAAAAGCTCTCTAAGGCTGTAAGACGCTTAGATGTCGTAGAAAGCTTTAGAAAGAGCGGAAACCGCCCTGAATGGATGATTCTAGACGTCGTTCCCGTCATCCCACCAGACCTTCGTCCGATGGTTCAACTCGATGGTGGACGCTTTGCAGCGAGTGACTTAAACGACCTCTATCGTCGAGTCATCAATAGAAATAACCGCTTAAAACGCCTTTTAGATTTAAAGGCACCAGAAATTATTGTTAAAAACGAGAAGCGTATGCTTCAAGAGGCCGTCGATGCCTTAATCGATAACGGCAGACGCGGCCGTCCAGTAACAGGTCCTGGTAAGAGACCACTTAAGAGCCTTAGCGACATGCTTAAAGGTAAGCAAGGTCGCTTCCGTCAAAACCTCTTAGGTAAACGTGTCGACTACTCTGGTCGTTCCGTTATCGTCATCGGACCTGAATTAAAGTTCTACCAATGCGGTCTTCCTAAGAAGATGGCACTAGAGCTCTTTAAGCCTTTCGTTATGAGAAAGCTCGTCGCAGATGGCTATGCTCATAACATTAAGACTGCGAAGCGCGCTGTAGAACGTGAAAAAGAAGAAGTTTGGGATATTGTAGAAGAGGTCATTAAAGAGCATCCCGTGCTCTTAAACCGCGCTCCTACACTTCACCGCTTAGGTATTCAAGCCTTTGAACCTGTCCTCGTCGAAGGAAAAGCGATTAAGCTACATCCACTCGTATGTAATGCTTATAACGCCGACTTTGACGGTGACCAGATGGCTGTTCACGTACCGCTAAGTGTCGAAGCACAAGCCGAAGCTCGCTTCTTAATGCTATCTATTAATAACATCCTCGCTCCCAAAGACGGTAATCCGATCGCAACGCCTTCACAAGACATGGTTCTCGGTAGCTACTACTTAACCATCGAAGAAGAAGGTGTCAAGGGAACGGGAAGTGTCTTTAAAGACTACGACGAAATGCTTCGTGCCTACCAAACAGGTAGTGTTCACCTTCACGCAAGAGTCAAGGTTCGTGTAAAACTCAGTGAAGATGATCCAGGTAAGCTCGTAGAAAGCACCGTCGGACGCTTTATCTTTAACCAACAGATTCCTCAAGATATCTCGCTAAAGCGCAGAAAAGAAGATCCGTATGCACTCGCGATCGATGAACTCGTAACGAGTAAGGTTCTAGGTAAGATCATCGGAAGAACGTATGACCTTAAGGGAAGCGTTCAAACGGCTATGATGCTAGACCGCATTAAGGACACCGGTTTCCACTTCTCGACAAAGGGTGCCATCACCATCAGTATGGCCGACATGGTCATTCCAAAAGAGAAGTACGATATCATCGGTGCTGCTAGAGCAGAGGTCGATAAGTATACCTCAGCCTTTAGAAAAGGTAAGATCTCTGATGCAGAGCGCTTAGAAATGATCATTAAGATCTGGTCGCAGACGACCGATCAAGTGACAGAAGCGCTAAAGAATAGCATGGATTCACTCAACAACCTCCACATCATGAGTTACTCTGGTGCGCGTGGTAACATCAACCAGATTCGTCAAATTGGTGGTATGCGTGGTCTGATGGCTTCTGCTACAGGTAAAACGGTCGAAGTTCCGATCACATCGAACTTTAGAGAAGGTCTATCGATCCTCGAGTACTTCATTTCTACGACAGGTGCTAGAAAGGGTTCTGCAGATACGGCTCTACGTACGGCCGACAGTGGATACTTAACACGTCGTCTCGTAGACGTAAGCCAAGATGTCATCGTTCGTGAACACGACTGTGGCACCGATCAAGGTATTGAAGTCTATGCGATTATGGAGGGTAACCAACTGATCGAACGCTTTGATGAGCGTATCATCGGCCGCTTCCCGACAGAAAACATCTATGACAGTAAGGGAAATCTCCTCTGTGCAGAGCACGAGATGATTTCTACAGATATTGCTCAAGATATCATCGATGCCGGTATTACAAAGCTAAAGGTTCGCTCGGTTCTAACGTGTCAGACGGAAAATGGCGTCTGCAGCATGTGCTACGGTAAGAACCTCGCTGACGGTAGAGAAGTAAAGGTCGGTGAATCGGTAGGTATTATCGCTGCACAGTCCATCGGTGAACCAGGCACACAGCTTACAATGCGTACTTTCCACACAGGTGGTGTCGCAGGTGGAGCCGACATTACACAAGGTCTTCCTCGTGTCGAAGAAGTATTCGAAGCGAGAAAGCCAAAGGGCTTAGCGCTCATTAGCCGTATCGACGGTACGGTAAGTTACCGTGAAAACGGCCGCAAAAAAGAAATTGTCATCACCGATAAGGACGGCAATGAAGATGTGAATCAGGTGATCTTCGGATCCAAGGTTCGCTACAAAGAAGGCGACTTCGTAGAAAAAGGAACACAGCTCACCGACGGTTCTTTATATCCAGCTGAAATTCTTGGCATCACAGGTGTCAAGGGTGTAGAAAACTACATCGTAAAAGAAGTTCAGAAGGTTTACCGCTCACAAGGTGTAGATATCAACGATAAACACATTGAAATCATTGCTAAGCAAATGCTTTCAAAGGTTCGTATCACAGATGGCGGTGATTCCGAGTTGATTCCAGGAACGACTGAAAATTATCAGCACTTCCTCAAGGTCAATAAAGAACTTGAAAAAGAAGGAAAGGCCCCTGCAAAAGCAGAGCATATTATCCTCGGTATTACGAAAGCTTCGCTTTCTACAGAATCCTTCCTTTCCGCAGCGAGCTTCCAGGAGACGACTCGTGTCCTAACTGAAGCTTCCATCAAGGGAAAAGTGGACCACTTAATCGGTCTCAAAGAAAACGTCATCATCGGTAAACTCATTCCTGCAGGTACGGGAATTAGTAAGTACCGAAACATCGTCACAGAACGTCCAGAGTCAGAAGAAACGCCCGTCGTGGAATCTTGACGCTTGACTACAGACGTGCTATTATCTATTAGGTATGGAATTTTTTCCATTTGCCCTAAAAAATATGAGAGAAAGGAGTAATTATGCCAACGATAAACCAATTGGTTAGAAAGAGTCGCGACACAAAAGTTGTTCACTCCAAGGCACCCGCTTTACAACGTACATTCAATACGCTTGCAAACCGCCCCAGTGAACACAGTGCACCACAAAAACGTGGCGTATGTACTGCTGTAAAGACAGTAACACCTAAGAAACCGAACTCAGCTCTTAGAAAAGTTGCGCGTGTGCGTCTAACAAACGGTATGGAAGTTACAGCTTACATTCCAGGCGAAGGTCACAACCTTCAAGAGCACAGCGTCGTTTTGATTCGTGGTGGTCGTGTTCGTGATATCCCTGGTGTGCGTTATCACATCGTACGTGGTGTCCTCGATACAGCCGCTGTCGCTAACCGCAAGCAAGCTCGTTCGAAATACGGTGCTAAACGACCAAAGAAATAATATAAATTTTACGGTTCAGTACCAATGAAAAAATCTATTTTAAGGAGGGAAGGAACGTGCCGAGAAAAGGAAATACCCCTAAGAGGGATGTCCTAGCTGATCCAGTGTATGGCAGCAAGGTCGTTACAAAACTGATCAACAATGTCATGCTAGACGGCAAAAAAGGTGTCGCTCAAGATATCGTTTACAAGGCGCTAGAAAAAGTTGAAGCGAATACCAAGAAGCCTGCTCTAGAAGCTTTTCAACAAGCTATGGAAAACATCATGCCATTAGTTGAAGTCAAAGCACGCCGTATCGGTGGTGCGAACTATCAAGTTCCAATTGAAGTTCGTCCAGAACGACGTCAAACGCTTGGACTTCGTTGGTTAATTACCATCGCAAGAAAAAGAAAAGAACGCACAATGACCGATCGCTTAGCAGCTGAAATCTCAGATGCCTTCAACAACACCGGCGGTGCTGTGAAGAAGCGTGAAGAAGTGCATAGAATGGCAGAAGCAAACAAAGCCTTTGCTCATTTCAAATACTAATCGAACCCGAAAGGAGAACGTATGCCAAGATCTTACCCACTCAGTAAGACAAGAAATATCGGAATCATGGCTCACATCGATGCCGGTAAGACGACGACGAGTGAACGTATCTTGTTCTATACGGGAAAGAACTACAAAATTGGCGAAACTCACGAGGGATCCGCTACCATGGACTGGATGGTTCAGGAGCAGGAGCGTGGTATCACGATCACTTCTGCAGCTACCACCTGCGTATGGAAAGATTATGCGATTAACATCATCGATACTCCCGGTCACGTAGACTTCACAGCTGAAGTTGAACGTTCACTGCGTGTTCTTGACGGTTCGGTCGCAGTCTTCTGTGCTAAGGGCGGTGTTGAGCCTCAATCAGAAACAGTTTGGAGACAAGCTGACCACTATGGTGTACCTCGTATCGCATTCGTCAACAAGATGGACATCACAGGTGCTGACTTCTTCCGCGTTGAAAATCACATCAAAACGCGTCTAGGAGCGAACCCTGTGCCGATCCAACTTCCCATTGGAGCAGAGGATACATTCGTCGGAATCATCGACCTCATCGAAATGAAAGCTGACATCTATAAAGACGACCTCGGTAAAGTCATCGACGTCGTAGACGTTCCAGCTGACTATCTCGACAAAGCAAATGAATATCGTCAAAAGATGATTGAATCTGTTGTCGAGACAGATGATGAGCTCATGGAAAAATTCTTTGAAGGTCAAGAGATCTCTAAAGAAGAAATCAAAAAAGCAATCCGTAAGGCAACGATTTCAAATATGATCGTTCCCATGCTTTGCGGTAGCGCATATAAGAATAAAGGCGTACAGATGCTCCTTGATGCAGTCATTGACTACATGCCATCACCTGTCGATATTCCACCTATTAAAGGTGTGAACCAAAAGACAGGGGAGACAGAGGAACGCCCATCAGATGATGAGGCTCCATTAGGTACGCTAGCGTTTAAAGTAATGACAGACCCATTCGTTGGTAAGCTTACTTTCATTCGCATCTACTCTGGCGTTCTTAAGAGCGGAAGCTACGTGCTCAACAGCACCAAAGATTTCCGTGAACGCATTGGTCGAATCCTACGCATGCACGCTAACCACCGTGAGGAAATTGAAGAAGGTTACAGCGGTGAAATCGTTGCAGCAGTCGGCCTAAAAAATACAACTACAGGTGACACACTCTGTGATGTCGATCATCCGATCATCTTAGAGAGCATGGAGTTCCCAGAACCCGTTATCAGCGTTGCTATCGAACCAAAGACACGCGCTGGTCAAGAAAAGATGGGCTTTGCACTCGTAAAGCTTGCTGAAGAAGATCCGACCTTCAAAACGTACACAAACGAAGAAACAGGTCAGACGATCATCGCAGGAATGGGTGAATTACACCTTGAAATTATCGTAGACCGCTTACTTCGCGAATTCAAAGTAGAAGCTAATATTGGTGCTCCACAAGTAGCATACCGCGAAACCATTAAGGGCAATGCAGAAGTCGATGAGAAATATGCGCGCCAAAGTGGTGGACGTGGACAGTATGGTCATGTTAAAATTCGAGTTAGTAAGGGGCAACCAGGTTCCGGTTACACCTTCACGAATGCGATCGTCGGTGGTGCTATTCCTAAAGAATACATCCCAGCTGTCGATCAAGGCATTCAAGAGGCACTCCAAAGCGGTATCCTAGGCGGATTCGAAGTCGTAGATATCGCAGTAGAGCTATACGACGGTTCTTACCACGAAGTCGACTCTTCAGAAATGGCCTTCAAGATTGCAGGTTCTATGGCAATCAAGAAAGCACTTCAAAAAGCAGGAGCTGAACTTCTTGAACCGTACATGAAAGTCGATGTAACGACACCTGAAGAATACTTAGGTGACGTTATGGGAGACCTGAACAGCCGTCGCGGACGCTTAGAGGGTATGGAAGCAGTTAACAATGCTCAAATCATCAAAGCACAAGTTCCGCTATCGGAGATGTTCGGTTATTCAACAGACCTTCGTTCTAAGTCACAGGGCCGAGCTAACTACTCAATGCAGTTCGACCACTATGAACCAGTCCCGGATTCTATTGCCGCAAAAGTAATCAAATAATTAGGAGGAAAAAATGGCAAAAGGCGTATACGAACGTAGTAAACCACACGTTAATATCGGTACAATCGGTCACGTAGACCACGGTAAAACAACTCTAACAGCTGCTATCACAAAAACTCTTCACGACCGTTATGGTTTCGGAGAATCCTTTGCTTTCGACCAAATCGACAAGGCTCCAGAAGAAAAAGAACGTGGTATCACAATTTCTACATCACACGTAGAATATGAAACACCAAGTCGTCACTATGCACACGTAGACTGCCCAGGTCACGCCGACTACGTTAAGAACATGATCACAGGTGCTGCTCAAATGGACGGCTCCATCCTCGTAGTAAGTGCTGCTGACGGTGCTATGCCTCAAACACGTGAGCACATCCTTCTTTCTCGTCAAGTAGGTGTTCCTTACATCGTTGTTTTCCTAAACAAATGCGACGTTGTTGACGACGAAGAACTTCTCGAACTCGTTGAAATGGAAATCCGCGAACTCCTCGATGAGTACGATTTCCCAGGCGACGACACACCAATCTTCCGCGGTTCAGCTCTCAAGGCTCTTGAAGATTCTTCTTCAAAGTGGGGAGATGCTATCGTAGAAATGTTCGAAACAATCGACACTTACATTCCTACACCAGAGCGTGATACAGACAAGCCATTCCTAATGCCTGTCGAGGACGTATTCTCCATCACAGGTCGTGGTACAGTAGCTACTGGTCGTATCGAGCGTGGTACAATCCATGTTGGTGATGAAGTTGAACTTCTTGGTCTAACAGAAGAACGCCGTAAGGTTGTTGTTACAGGCGTTGAAATGTTCCAAAAGACACTTAACGAAGGTATGGCTGGTGACAACGTCGGTCTTCTCCTCCGTGGTGTTCAACGTAACGAAATCGAGCGTGGACAAGTTCTTGCTAAACCAGGAACAGTAAGCCCACACAAGAAATTTACAGCACAAGTTTACGTCCTCAACAAGGATGAAGGTGGACGTCACAGTCCTTTCTTCCCTGGATACCGTCCACAGTTCTTCTTCAGAACAACAGACGTTACAGGTTCTATCCAATTCCCAGAAGGACAAGAAATGTGTATGCCTGGTGACAACATCGTCATGGAAATCGAGCTCATCTATCCAATCGCTATGGAAGAAGGCTTAAAGTTCTCTATCCGCGAAGGTGGTCACACAGTAGGTGCTGGTTCTGTAATCAGCATCATCGAGTAATCTCGAAACAAAAAATAAATCAACAATTTCTCGCAAAAGCCTTGACATCAAGGCTTTTGTGTTTTATTATCTATGAGTGTGCCCTACAACGTTGATAACAAAGGTTACCCGCCTTCGGGACAATTTTGTTGGAGCGAGTTTTCCTCGAGAAATGAAGGAAAACGAAGGGTATCATCATATGGGAACGCCCGGAAGCGTTTCCCGAATAATAGGAGGAAAAATTGGAAGGAACAAAAATCAGAATTAAACTCAAGAGCTTTGATCACAAAATTCTTGACCAGTCGGCCGAAAAGATCGTCGAAACCGCGAAGACGACAGGTGCAGAAGTAAGTGGTCCAATCCCACTACCAACGAAGAAAGAAATCATCACGATCCTTCGTTCACCACACGTCAACAAGGACAGCCGCGAGCAATTTGAGCTTCGCACGCATAAACGTTTGATCGATATCACAAGCCCCAGTAAAAAGACCGTAGATTCTCTCATGAAGCTCGATCTTCCTGCTGGTGTGGATATTGAGATAAAGCTGTAAATTTTAGTACGATCACGAGCGTGATCCGCTGTAAAATCAGGAGGAAAAATGGCAGTTATACTCGGTAAAAAGATCGGTATGACGCAAATCTTCAACAACGAAGGTGTGCAGATCCCGGTAACAGTCATCGAAGCAGGTCCAGTCGTTGTAACACAACTTAAGACCAACGAAAAAGATGGCTACGAAGCAATTCAAATTGGTTTCGATGAAATGAAGCCACATCGCATGAATCGTCCTCTTCTAAAGCACTTTGAAAAAGCAGGTGTTACACCAAGAAGACGACTCACAGAAGTTAAAGTTGAAAAGAGTGCAGACTACACACTCGGCCAAGAAATCAAAGTTGATATCTTTGAAGCAGGCCAAAAGGTAGACATCACAGGTACATCAAAAGGTAAAGGAACACAAGGTCACATCCGTCGTTGGAATCACGGCAGAGGACCTATGAGCCACGGTTCAAAGTTCCATCGCCTAAACGGTTCACATGGTGCATCCAGTACACCAGCTCGCGTTTTCAAAGGTCTACACGGACCAGGACGCATGGGTTATGAAACCGTAACCATTCAAAACTTACAAATCGTTCGCGTTGACGTTGATCGCAACCTCTTACTCGTTAAGGGTGCCGTTCCTGGTCCTAAAAAAGGAATCGTTCGTATCAAATCAACCGTGAAGAATACGAAATAAGGAGGTAAACCGTGCCTACAATTAAAATGATCAATCAAGCAGGTCAACAAGTCGGCGACCTCCAGCTATCGGATGAAATCTTCGGTATTGAACCGAATGAATATGTCGTTCAAGAAGCTGTTGTAAACTACCTTGCTAACCAACGTCAAGGCACCTTCAGTGCAAAGACACGTTCCGATGTTTCTGGCGGTGGTAGAAAGCCTTTCCGTCAAAAAGGAAATGGTCGTGCTCGTCAAGGTTCCATCCGTGCACCTCAATGGGTTGGCGGTGGTATCAACTTCGCTAAGAAGCCACGTGACTTCAGCTATCGTCTCCCTAAAAAGATTCGTCGTTTAGCTCTTAAGAGCGTTCTAAGCCAAAAGGTTCTAGACGGTGCATTAATCGTCGTAGATAAGCTCGAACTTGAAGAAGCAAAGACCAAGAACATGGTCAAGGTTCTCAGTGATATGGGAATCGATAAGAAAGCGCTCTTCATCATCGGAGAAGAAAACGTAAATGTAGAACGTGCTGTTCGTAACATTCCAAAGACGCTTCTTCTTCATACTAACACGATGAATACTTATGAAATCATCAATCATCCTCTCTTGGTTCTCACCAAAGAAGCATTAGAAAAGATCGAGGAGGTTTATAAATAATGAACCCATACGATATCATCATTGCTCCGATCGTTTCGGAGAATAGTATGGCAGAGACGAGCATGAAACGTTATACGTTCCGCGTCGATCCCAATGCCAACAAGTATCAAATCAAAGATGCCGTCGAAGAAATCTTCGGTGTCAAAGTCGTCAGTGTAAACACCATGAATGTTCGCGGTAAAGAGAAACGCCAAGGTCGCTTCTCCGGCATGACATCCAGCTGGAAAAAAGCGATTGTGACTCTGACCGAAGACAGCAAAGAAATCGAAATCTTCGCAGGCCTATAGGAGGAAACATGGCAGTTAAGACCTTTAAACCCACATCACCTGGCCTTCGCAATGCAGCGCTTCAAGATTTCAGCGAAGTCACAAAGAGCACGCCTGAAAAGTCGCTCGTCGAAAGCCTCAAAAAGCGTGCTGGTAGAAACCATCAAGGTAAGATTACTGTTCGCCACAAAGGCGGCGGAAGTCACAGAAAATATCGTATCATCGACTTCAAACGTAATAAGGACAACATTCCTGCAACCGTTATTGCAATCGAATACGATCCAAACCGCACAGCATACATTGCACTTCTTCAATATGCTGACGGTGAAAAACGTTACATCTTAGCACCTCACAAGATTCAAGTAGGTGACACAGTTATGAGTGGTGAGAACGTCGACATTAAAATCGGTAACACACTCCCACTAATCAACATTCCGCTCGGTACTGTCATTCACAATATCGAGTTAAAAGCTGGTAAGGGCGCTCAACTCGTTCGTTCAGCAGGAAACTTTGCACAGCTTATGGCTAAAGAAGGAAACTACGTTCAAGTACGTCTTCCTTCCTCCGAAGTGCGCATGATCCGCAAGGAATGCCGCGCAACGATCGGTCAAGTTGGTAACATTGAACACGAAATCGTCAACTACGGTAAAGCAGGTCGTGTACGTAACATGGGCATTCGTCCTCATGTTCGTGGATCTGTCATGAACCCGAACGATCACCCGCACGGTGGTGGTGAAGGTAAGGCACCGATCGGACGAACGGGTCCTGTTACACCATGGGGTAAACCAACCATGGGCTTCAAGACTCGCAAGAAGAACAAGCACTCGGATAAATACATTATCCATAGGCGTTCGAAGTAGTTAGGAGCTGAAATGAGTAGATCATTAAAGAAAGGCCCTTACATTCATAAGGGACTCTTAAAAAAGATTGAAGAAATGAATGCGAAGAATGAAAAGAAGGTCATTAAGACCTGGTCTCGTTCTTCAACCATCTTCCCACAATTCGTAGGACACACAGTAGCTGTTCACGACGGAAGAAAGCATATTCCAGTATATATCGTAGAAAACATGGTTGGTCATAAGCTTGGAGAGTTTGCTCCAACGAGAACATACCGTGGTCACGCAGCCGACAAAAAGGCTAAGCTAAAGGGTAAATAGGAGGAGCCATGGAAGCTAAAGCAATCGCAAAATATGTCAGAGTCTCCTCTCGTAAAATGAAGCCGGTCTGCGACCTCATTCGCGGTAAGAGCGTAGAAGATGCACAAGCAATTCTTCGCTTCACACCAAGAAAAACGGCCAGAATGCTCCTCAGAGTATTAGACAGTGCTGTAGCAAACGCAGAGAACAATCATGAACTTCTAGCTGAAAACCTCTATGTAAAAGAAGTATTTGCTAACCAAGGTCCTTTGTTCAAGCGTTACAAAGCCGGTTCAAGAGGTAGTGCTAGCCCAATTCTTCACCGCACTAGTCATTTAGGTGTGGTCGTGGCTGAGAAGGAGTAGGAGGAAGCATGGGTCAAAAAGTTAGCCCACACGGTTTACGTGTTGGTATCATTAAAGACTGGGATTCCAAATGGTATGCAGATAAGAAGAATATCGCAGAACTCATTGTAGAAGACCAAGAAATCAGAGAATACGTTTATAAAAACTACTATACAGCTGGTATTTCACGCGTCTACATCGACCGTACCGGTAACAACAACGTAGCTATTAACATTTTTACATCAAAGCCTGGAATGATCGTTGGTAAGGGCGGAGAGACAATTAAACTCATCCGTTCAGACCTTTCAAGAAAGACTGGTAAAAATGTTCACATCGATGTTTCTGAAGTACAAAATCCAGACCTCGATGCAAAGCTTCTCGCTGAGAACGTTGCAGATAGTATTGAACGTCGTGTCAGCTTCCGTCGTGCCATGAAACAAGTCATTGGTCGCGCAATTAAAAACGGTGCTGATGGAATTAAAGTCCTCGTTTCTGGACGTTTGGGCGGTGCAGATATCGCTCGTAGCGAAGGCTACTCTGAAGGAAACGTTCCGTTAAGTACACTTCGTGCCAACATCGATTACGGTGTAGCAGAAGCTGATACAACCTATGGAAAGATCGGTGTAAAGGTTTGGCTCAACATGGGAGAAGTCCTTGTTAAAGCTGAAGAGGGAAAAGTCCTCTATCGCTTGGAGCCAAAGAAACGCACTCCTCGTGGCGCTCAAGGCAAGGGCCGTGGCGACAAGCGTCGTCGTCCTCAGCGCCAAGGAAACAAAGGAGCTTCAAATGTTAATGCCTAAACGTGAAAAACACCGTCGTGTACACCGTGGTCGTATGACTGGTGTTGCTACGCGTGGTAATGAAATCACCTATGGTGAATATGGTCTAGTAGCACTAGAACCAGCTTGGATTACGGCAAACCAAATCGAGGCAGCTCGTATCGCAATCAACCGTAAGATCAAGCGTGGTGGTAAAGTTTGGATCAAAATTTTCCCACACAAACCTGTAACAAGAAAACCTGCTGAAACTCGAATGGGTGCTGGTAAAGGTTCTCCTGAATACCATGCAGCAGTCGTTAAGCCTGGTCGTGTACTATTTGAGCTTTCAGCTGTCAGTGAAGATCTAGCAAGAGAGGCTATGAGACTAGCTGCCATGAAACTCCCGATCAAGTGCAAGTTCGTCATGAAGGGCGAAGAAGGAGGTTCGAATGAAGGCTAAGGAACTAAGCACGATGACTCCACAAGAACTCAATTCGAAGCTCGTCGATCTGAAAACGGAGCTCTTTAATCTTCGCTTCCAGCTCGCGACTGGTCAATTGGAAAACAATTCTCGAATTAAACTTGTAAAACGCGACATCGCTCGTGTGAAGACGATTATCCGTGAGTCGGAACTTAAGGCATAGGAGATGACTATGGAAAGAAATCAAAGAAGATCCATCGTCGGATTCGTTGTTTCCGATAAAATGGATAAGACAATTACCGTCAAAGTAGAAAAGTATGTATCTCACCCCTTATACTCCAGAAAAGTCAAGGTTTCTAAGAAGTATCATGCTCATGATGAGCAAAATGAAGCAGTGATCGGAGATAAGGTTCGTCTGATGGAGACGAAACCTCTAAGCAAGAACAAACGCTGGAGACTCGTCGAAATCGTAGAAAAAGTGAAGTAGGAGGTTCTCATGATTCAACAAGAAAGCAGACTCAAGGTAGCTGATAACTCAGGTGCCAGAGAACTTCTCGTCATTCGAGTACTGGGCGGAAGCCACGTTCGCTATGCTAACGTCGGTGACACAGTCGTTTGCTCAGTAAAAGCAGCCATCCCTGGTGGTTCCGTTAAGAAAGGGGATGTCGTAAAAGCTGTTCTCGTTCGTTCAAAACACGGTATTCATCGTGAAGACGGCGTGTTCCTCCGCTTTGACGACAACGCTGCAGTCATCATTAAAGATGACTTAAACCCAATCGGCACACGTATCTTTGGACCTGTGGCTCGTGAACTTCGTGCGAAGAAATTCCTGAAGATCTTGTCACTTGCTCCTGAAGTACTGTAGGAGGATCCATGAAGATTAAAAAAGGCGATAAGGTTATCGTAATCGCTGGTGAGCATAAGGGTGATACTGGAGAAGTTGTTCGCGTATTCCCTCGTGAGAATCGCGTCATTGTTCAAGGCGTTAACATGGTCAAGAAGCACCAAAAGCCTAACATGAGAAACAATACAGGCGGTATCATCACACAAGAAGCTCCCATTCATATTTCGAACGTCATGTATTTGGATAAAACCGAAAAGAAGAGAACGCGTGTAGGTCACGATGTACTCGCAGACGGTCGTAAGGTTCGTGTTTCTAAACTCACGAAAGAGACCTTAGAGTAGGAGACGTTATGACCAGATTACAAGAAAAATATACGAATACAGTAAAAAGCGCTTTAATGGATAAATTCCAATACAAGAGCGTTATGCAAATCCCTAAGCTCGAAAAGATCGTTATTAACATGGGTCTTGGACAGATCAAGGATAACCCAAAGGCTATGGAAGCTGCTGAAAAAGAGCTTACAGCGATCACAGGTCAAGCACCTGTCGTTACGAAGTCAAAGAAATCCATCGCTAACTTCAAACTCCGTGAAGGAATGAAGATTGGTCTCATGGTTACACTTCGTGGAGATCGCATGTATGAATTCTTAGACCGCTTCATCTCCATTTCTCTTCCACGTGTAAGAGACTTCCGTGGTTTAAATCCTAACTCCTTTGACGGTCGTGGAAACTATTCCATGGGTGTTAAAGAGCAATTGATCTTCCCTGAAATCTCATATGATCAAGTAGATGCTGTTCGCGGTATGGACATCACATTTGTTACTACTGCCAAGACGGACGAGGAAGCTCGTGAACTACTAACCCTTATGGGTCTTCCATATCGGAAGTAGGAGGAATAATGGCAAAGACATCACAAAAAGTTAGACAAGCTAGAAAGCCAAAATATAGCACACGTGCTTATACACGCTGCAATCTTTGTGGCCGTCCGCACGCAGTCATTCGCAAATTTGGCATCTGCAGAATTTGCTTCCGTGAACTCGCTTATAAAGGTGAGATTCCGGGAGTTAGAAAAGCCAGCTGGTAGGAGGAAAAATGATTACAACAGATCCGATTGCGGATATGCTTACCCGCATCCGTAACGCCAATCAAGAGCGTCATGCCACTGTTGAAGTTCCTGCTTCCAAAATGAAAGTGGCTATCGCAGAAATCCTTCATCGTGAAGGTTTCATTAAGGGATTCGAAGTTGTTGAAGGCCAAACACAAGGCGTCATCAAGATCGAACTCAAGTACGGTCCAGATCGTACACGCGTCATCACTGGTATTAAGAGAATTTCTAAACCAGGTCTTCGCGTTTATACAAAGTTTGAAGAACTACCAAAAGTACTTGGTGGTCTAGGTATTGCAATGATTTCAACATCGAAAGGAATCATGACGGACAAAGAGGCTCGCAAATCCGGTGTCGGTGGCGAAGTCATCTGTTACGTCTGGTAGGAGGAGCCATGTCAAGAATAGGTAAACTTCCCATCAGTATCCCAAGCGGTGTTGAAGTGAAGATTGAAAACCAACAGATCTCTGTAAAGGGACCTCTTGGATCGCTTCAATTGCCATTTGATCGTTCCATGGAAGTCGTCGTTGAAGATAACCAAATTATCGTTAAGAAACGCGGTGATTCAAGACAACAACGCGCTTACCACGGACTCTACCGTGCACTCATCAACAACATGGTTGAAGGTGTGACGAAGGGATACGAAAAGAAACTACAGATCGAAGGTACAGGTTACCGTGCTGCGAAAAACGGCAAGGACCTAAACCTCACACTCGGTCTTTCACACCCAGTTGTTATGACAGATCCAGAAGGAATTACAGTAGAAGTTCCATCACAAACTGAAATTGTCGTAAAGGGTGTAGATAAGCAACAAGTTGGTAACTATGCAGCGAAGATTCGCGCATGGCGTAAGCCGGAGCCTTACCTAGGTAAAGGTATCCGTTACGTTGGCGAATACGTACGCCGCAAAGAAGGTAAGTCAGGTAAGTAAAGGAGGATATGAATGGTTAAACGATTTGATCGAAACCGCGCGCGAGTGCATCGTCATGAACGCGTCAGAGGAACTATTTCCGGCACCTCCGAACGCCCGCGCCTTAATGTGTTTAGAAGTAATAAAAACATCTTTGCACAGATTATCGATGATGTTCAAGGAGTTACTCTCGTTTCTGCAAGTACGCTTGATAAAGCAATTGCAGGTGAGTTCTCCAATGGCGGTAATAAAGAAGCTGCCAAGGCAGTCGGTACATTAATCGCTAAAAAAGCTCTTGAAAAGGGCATTGAAAACGTCGTTTTTGACCGCGGTGGGTATCTTTACCATGGACGCGTCAAAGAACTAGCTGAAGCAGCTCGCGAACAAGGACTTAAGTTCTAGGAGGAAGCATGAGAACAGAACAAACTGAAAATTCCCGTCCGGAATTCCTTGAACAAGTAGTCCACATCAACCGCGTAACGAAGGTTGTTAAGGGTGGTAGAAACTTCCGCTTTGCAGCACTCGTCGTCGTAGGTGATGGAGATGGACGCGTCGGCATTGGTACCGGTAAAGCCAAGGAAGTTCCGAATGCTATTAAAAAGGCCATCGCTGAGGCCAAAAAGAATATGATCAACGTTCCACGCCGTGGAACGACAATCCCACACGTCATCAAAGGCATCCACGGAAGTGGAGAAGTGCTTTTAATGCCAGCTCCTGAAGGAACTGGAGTTATCGCAGGTGGACCTGTACGTAGCGTATTAGAGCTTGCAGGCATCAAGGACGTTCGTGCAAAAAGCATCGGTTCAACCAACCCAAGAAACATGGTTGGTGCAACGATGAACGGTCTTTCAAACTTGATGACAATCAACAAGGTGGCTAAACTCCGCGGCAAGACGATCAGTGAGATCCTTGGCAAGGAGGTTTAATATGGCAACAATTAAGATTAAGCTCGTAAAGAGCACAATCGGTACAAAACCAGTCCACCGCAAAAACGTGGAAGCCATCGGCCTTCGCAAAGTTGGTCAAACTGTAGAACGCGAGGATAGTCCCGTTATTCGTGGAATGATCCAACGCGTTAGCCACTTAGTGGAAGTCGAAGAGAAATAGGAGGGCCCATGCAACTAGGTAATCTCAGACCAGCCGAAGGCTCCAAGCGCAGAAAAGTTCGTGTTGCGCGTGGCCAGGCATGCGGTACCGGTAAAACGGGTGGCCGCGGTAACAATGGTCAGAACAGCCGTACGGGCGGAGGCGTTCGCCTCGGCTTTGAAGGTGGACAGCTTCCGATTTATCGCCGTCTACCGAAACGTGGATTCTCAAATGCACGTTTTGAAACTGTCTATGCAATTGTTAACCTCGATTGCATCGAAGAATTAGGACTTGAAGAAATCACACCAGAAATTCTCTTAGAGAAGGGTGTTATTAACCACATTTTTGATGGAGTAAAGATCTTAGGAAATGGTGAAATCTCTAAGCCTGTAAAGGTTAGAGCACACAAATTCTCAAAGTCTGCAGAAGAAAAAATCACAAAAGCCGGCGGAACAGCTGAGGTGATCTAATGCTCGATACATTAAAAAAGGCCTGGGGGATTCCGGATCTACGAAGAAAGATTCTCTATACACTAGCGATGCTCTTCGTATTCCGTCTCGGTGCAAATATTCCAGTTCCTGGAGTAGATAAAGCCCGAGTACTCGCTGAGATGAATAAAGGCGGTCAAGGACTGCTTGAATTCTACAACCTGATGAGTGGTGGTGCGTTTAAGAACTTAACGCTCTTCGCTCTCGGTATCACGCCTTATATTACCGCATCGATCGTTATGAACCTCTTGCAAATTGCTATCCCATCTTTAGAAAATCTTGCTAAAGAAGGTGAGAGCGGCCGCAAGAAAATTGCTCAGTATACACGTTATTTAACCGTTGTACTTGCACTCCTTCAGTCACTTGCAATGAGTCTTACGATGTTCCGTGCTTATATCGTTCCTTACAATGGATTCAGCGTGTTCTTAACGACACTCTGTCTTACAGCTGGAACAGCGTTCCTCATGTTCTTGGGTGAACGCATCAATGAAAACGGAATCGGTAATGGTATGAGCTTATTTATCTTTGCTGGTATCGTTGCACGTACTCCGCAGTCGTTCTATCAGATCATTCTGCAGATTCGTAGCGGCTCCGTAAATATTCTAAGCCTCATTCTGTACCTCTTTGTAGCAATTCTCATCATTGCTAGCGTGGTATATGTCACAGAAGGAACGAGAAAGATCCCTGTACAGTATGCAAAACGCGTCGTTGGACGTAAGATGTACGGTGGACACTCTTCACACCTTCCATTAAAAGTCAACCAAACGGGTGTTATCCCGATCATCTTTGCGATCAGTATCCTCATGGTTCCGATCACCATCGCATCCTTTATGCCACAATCTGGATTCTATCGCTGGATGAATACGTACTTTAGCTCACACTCTGTTCTTTACAATGTGCTCTATGCCATTCTCATTGTCTTCTTCACCTATTTCTACACGGCCGTTTCCTTTAACCCTGTAGAAATCGCAGATAACATGAAAAAGAACGGTGGATTTATTCCAGGTATTCGTCCTGGACAACCTACGGAAAGTTACATCACAAGGACGTTGAACCGCTTGACCATCGTCGGCGCCATCTTCCTTGCTTTGATCGCAATTATTCCAAACATCATCATGGCTTTCAGTCAGCTTAAACTCAACTTCGGTGGTACGAGCCTACTCATTATCGTAGGTGTTGCTATCGAAACGATGAAGCAAATTGAAGCTCAAATGGTGATGCGTCACTATAAAGGATTTTTGAGGTAGAAATGCGTCTCTTATTGATAGGCCCCCCTAACGCGGGCAAGGGTACACAAGCAGGACTACTCACCTCGAAGTACGACATTCCCCATGTCTCCACGGGTAATATTCTGAGAGATCAGATTGCACGCGAGACTCCCTTAGGACTCACGGCAAAACCGTACGTTGAGAATGGCAAACTTGTGCCAGATGAGTTAGTTATGGCTTTGGTGGCAAGTGCGTTAGATTCAATTGATTTAGATCGTGGCTTCTTGTTTGATGGTTATCCTAGAAATGTCGCTCAGGCAGAAAACCTCACAGAAGTACTACGACTAAAAGGAAAACCGTTGGATGCAGTGGTGCTCCTTCAAGTTGATGAAGATCAACTGGTAAAGAGAGCAACGGGTAGAAGAGTCTGCTCTAAGTGCTCAAAAACCTATCATGTTAGCTTTAATCCACCTCAGACTGAGAACGTCTGCGACGCATGTGGCAGCGATCTCATTCAGAGAAAAGACGACCAACCAGAGACTGTTAAAAGTCGCTTAGAGGTCTATAAAAATCAAACCGAACCGTTGGTTGAATACTTCAGCCAACAAGGTACACTAAAGCCTATCGATGGCTCTGGTGCACCAGACGAGGTTTTCAATAGGGTCGTTGAAGCCCTAAAGGATATTCGATGATTCACATCAAATCTCGTGAAGAAATTTTAAAGATGCGTAACAGTGCCAAACTCCTGAGTCAAGCATTCCAACGAGTCAAACCGTTGATTCAGGAAGGCAAAAGTACATTCGAACTGGACAAGGTGATCCGTGAGGTCATTGAAGAAGGAGGGGGTACTCCTTCCTTCCTCAATTACCAAGGATTCCCAGCATCAAGTTGTATCTCCGTAAACGATGTCGTAATTCACGGCATTCCTTCGAAAGATGTGCGGCTGCATCAAGGGGATATTGTCAGTATCGATATCGGTGTATTGCTCGACGGTTATCACGCTGATGCTGCAAGGACGTATCCTGTAGGCATCGTAAGTGAAGACGACCAAAGGCTCATTGACGTAACGAAGCAAAGCTTCTTCGAAGGTCTGAAACAATGCCAAGTTGGTTTTCGCCTGGTAGAAATATCGAAGGCGATTCAAAGACACGTAGAAAGTCATGGTTTTTCCGTAGTTCGAGACTTCACTGGTCATGGTGTAGGAACTCGCTTACATGAGGATCCAGCAGTTTACAACTATGAAACGAACATTAGAGGACCCAAGCTTCAAGCTGGCATGGTTCTCGCAATCGAACCCATGGTCAATGCCGGAAAGTACGATGTCCGAGTACTCTCGGATGGCTGGACGACTAAGACTTTGGATCGAACAAAATCTGCCCATTATGAGCATTCCGTTGCTATCCTTGAGGATGGACCGAGGGTGCTAACGGGCGACGATGAAGAGGTCGAATGGATTCCCCTATGAAGCTCGTGAGTGGTCAAGTAGTCATCAGTATCTCTGGTCATGATAAGGGTCAGAGGTTTATCGTAAAAGATGTTCTCGATGACGATTACGTCACGATCGTTAACGGCGAAAGTCGTAAGCTCCTAAAGCCAAAGAAGAAAAAACTAAGGCATTTGCAGAAAACCAATTGTATTCTTAATGTTTTTGAAACAGCCGACGTCAGCGATGCGAGCATTAGAAAAGCTCTAAGCGCTGCGCTTTCCAAGGAGGAATGATTGGCGAAAGATTGTATCGAAGTAAAGGGCATCGTTGTCGATGCACTACCAAACGCAAAGTTTAAAGTAGAGCTAGAAAATGGCCTTGAGGTCTTAGCTCATCTGTCCGGCAAATTAAGGATGAATTACATCAAAATTATGCCCGGAGACAGTGTTACACTAGAATTATCACCCTATGATTTAACAAAAGGTAGAATTACCTGGCGAGGGAAAGGTTAAGAAAATGAAAGTTAGACCATCCGTTAAACCGATCTGCGAAAAATGCAAAGTGATTAAGCGTAAAGGCAGAGTCATGGTTATTTGTGAAAATCCCAAGCATAAGCAGCGACAGGGATAGGAGGAAAGCATATGGCACGTATTGCTGGCGTAGACTTACCCAGAGAAAAACGCATTGAAGTTGCGTTAACGTATATTTATGGCATCGGCCTTACTACTTCTCAAAAGATCTTACGCGATACAGAAATCAGTTTTGATACGCGTGTAAAGGATCTTACTGAGGACGAGATCGCAAAACTCCGTCAACAGTTAGAAAACAACTACACCGTTGAAGGTGACCTCCGTCGTGAGGTTTCAATGAACATCAAACGCTTGATGGAAATTGGTTGCTATCGCGGTATTCGTCATCGTAAGGGACTTCCAGTACGTGGACAACGTACGAAGACGAATGCAAGAACACGCAAAGGACCTAAGAAGGTCGTTGCAAATAAGAAGAAGTAGGAGGGATTCATGGCTCAACAGAAAAAAGTCATTCGCCGTAAAAAGCGTGAGAAGAAGAATGTAGAGCGCGGTCAAGCTCATATTCAATCTTCTTTTAATAACACGATCGTTACTTTGACCGATTCCCAAGGAAATGCATTGAGCTGGTCTTCTGCTGGTTCTTTAGGTTTCCGTGGGTCTAAGAAAGCTACTCCATTCGCAGCTCAAATGGCTTCTGAAGTTGCTGCAAAGGCTGCTATGGAACACGGCTTAAAGATCGTTGAAGTATTTGTAAAGGGACCAGGAAGTGGCCGTGAAGCTGCTATCCGTGCGCTCCAAGCAACAGGTCTTGAGATCTACAGTATCTCAGACGTTACCCCGATTCCACACAATGGTTGTCGCCCGCCGAAGCGACGTCGCGTATAGGAGGAACCATGGCTAGATATACAGGACCCTCATGTCGCATTTGCCGCCGCGAAGGACAAAAATTGTTCTTAAAAGGCGAGAGGTGCTATTCAGAAAAGTGCTCATTCAACAAGCGCTCCACACCTCCTGGACAACACGGTGCAACACGTATTACAAAATTAAGTAACTACGGAAAGCACTTACGTGAGAAACAAAAGGTTAAGCGCTATTACGGTATGCTTGAAAAGCAATTTAACCATACCTTTAAACGTGCTGAAAAGATGGAAGGTATCGCAGGTATGAATCTTCTTCAACTCCTCGAACTCCGTCTTGACAACGTCGTATACCGTCTTGGACTCGCTTCCAGCCGTAAAGAAGCTCGTCAACTCGTTACACACGAACACTTTACAGTAAACGGTAAGAAAACGACTATTCCATCCATCACATTAAAAGATGGCGATGTCATCGCAGTAAAAGAGAGCTCAAAGAAATCTGAGCGTTTCAAAACTTTAATGGAGAAGGCACAGACTGTTCCCGCATGGTTAGAGATGGATCAAGAGAACATGGTAGGAAAAATTGTTCGCCTACCTTCTAAGGAAGACATCGATCTACCAATCGAAGAACAACTCATTACCGAACTTTACTCAAGGTAATAGGACAAAAGTAGGAGGTCACAATGATCGGAATCGAAAAACCGAATCTCACCTTTACAGACTTCAACGAAAGCGAAAATTACCTAAAGATCACTGTAGAACCGCTCGAAAGTGGTTTTGGCCTTACCTTGGGAAATGCTCTACGACGTATCATGCTATCAAGCCTTCCAGGCGCTGCCATCAAGTGGGTTAAATTCGATGATATTCTTCACGAGTTTTCTACGATCGATGGTGTAAAAGAAGATGTCGTCGATATCATCTTGAACTTAAAAGACTTAGTTGCAAAAATTACGAGCGACGAAGAAGAGAAGATTCTTCGCATCGACCTTGATAAAGCTCAAAAGATTACTGCTGGGGATATCATTGCCGATGCTGACGTAGAAATCATCAATCCAGAGCTTTACATCTGCACACTTACAGAGAACAAGAAGTTCTACATGGAAATGTGCTTAGCGAAGGGGCGTGGTTACGTAAGTGCTGAAGAAAACAAAGCGACCGTCGATGAAGCTTTAAATGTCATCGCAGTCGACAGTTCTTTCTCTCCCGTTCGTAAAGCGAACTTCAAAGTCGAGCCTACTCGTGTAGGTAGTTCTACAAACTACGACAAGCTCGTTCATGAGATTTGGACCAATGCTAGTATTAAACCAGAAGAGGCCATTTCTCTCGCAGCTAAGGTGTTAAATGACCACTTGGCTCTCTACGTCGAACTCACAGAAGATGTCAACAACATGGAAATCCTCTATGAACGCGACGACGATACCAAGGAAAAGGTCTTAGAGATGACTGTAGAAGAACTCGAACTCAGCATGAGATCGAGAAACTGCCTGAAACGGGCAGGTATCAATACCATCGAAGAATTACTTTCAAAGACTGAAGAAGAAATGATGAAAGTAAGAAATCTAGGAAAGAAATCACTCGCCGAAATCAAAGAGAAGCTCGAAGAAATTGGGCTCAGTCTCCGCGAGAAGGATGAGTAGAAAGGATTACCCATGCCCGGATATCGTAAATTAGGTAGAGTTTCCGCTCATCGCATGATGATGCTTAGAAACCTCACCACTGAACTGATTCGTCATGGTTCACTCATTACTACCGATGCCAAGGCAAAAGAACTGCAAAAAAGCGTTCAAAAGATGATCACTCTTGCTAAAAGAGGAGATCTTCATGCAAGACGCCAAGTAGCAGGCTACTTGACAGATGATGAAGTCGTGAAAACCCTGTTTGAACAAGTTGGTCCCAATTTCCAAGATAGAAACGGCGGTTATACGCGCATCTATAAACTCGGACCGAGACAAGGCGATGGCGCTTTATTAGCAAAGATTGAACTCGTATAAAGGGGACCCTATGGTCCCTTTTTTCTGTTGGAGGGCAAGTGATTCAATTAGACCACGTCTATTTTAGCTACCAAGAAGATAAAGAAGTTTTAAAAGACATCTCCCTTACCATTGAAAAGGGAGAATTTGTCGCGCTCATCGGTCACAATGGCTCGGGAAAGAGCACCCTCGCTAAGCTTTTAAATGGTCTTCTCATTCCTAAGAGTGGAACGGTTACTGTAAATGGAATGGATACGAAGAATCCAGAGGAAGTCTTTCAAATTCGTGAAATGGCTGGAATGATTTTTCAAAATCCAGACAACCAGATCGTAGCCTCGATCGTCGAAGAGGATGTGGCCTTTGGTCCAGAAAACCTCGGAGTAGAGCCTAAAGAAATTCGAAGAAGAGTCGATCGAGCGCTTGAAGAGGTGGGGATGAGTGAGTATGTCACAAGACCCCCTCACATGTTAAGTGGAGGTCAAAAGCAACGTATCGCGATCGCTGGAGTCCTTGCGATGAATCCTGAGATCATCATCTTCGATGAAGCGACGAGCATGCTCGATCCACACGGTAGAAGAGAAATGATCGAGATCCTAAAAGAACTCCATCAAAAGGGCATTACGATCGTTCTCATTACGCACTTTATGGAAGAAGCGATGGAAGCCGATCGCATTTATGTGATGAGTGAAGGTGTCGTCGATCGCGTAGGGACTGCAAAGGTAATCTTTAGTGACCCCGAGCACTTAAAGAAACTCAATCTCGATATACCAGATGTGATACAGCTGAAGTTACTTTTAGAAGAACGCGGAATTCATGTAGGCGACGTCTTTTCGATGGAAGACTTGGGAGCAGTGCTATGTCAATTGAAATCAAGGGCTTAAATAGCTATTACAATCGAGGAGCTGCCTATGAGGTGCAAGCCTTAAAGAACATCAACCTATCTATAAAAGATGGTGAATTCGTGGCACTCATCGGTCATACAGGAAGTGGCAAGAGTACGCTCATTCAGCACATCAATGGCCTCCAAAAGCCCGATAGCGGAGAGCTCAATGTAGAAGGCTTCCACATCGATTCAAAGAGTAAGAACCTAAAGGATTTGAGAAAGGTCGTAGGGCTTGTTTTTCAGTACCCTGAATACCAGCTCTTCGAAGAAACGGTCTTTAAAGACATCGCTTTTGGTCCAAAAAATTTAGGTATTAAAGAACCAGAACTCACAGAACGCATTAAAAGAGCCATGGAGAGCGTCGATTTGGACTTTGAAACGTACAGTGAAAGGTCCCCTTTTGACCTTTCAGGCGGTGAAAAGAGAAGAGTCGCACTAGCGGGAGTACTCGCCATGGAACCAAAGGTTCTTATGCTAGACGAGCCAACGGCAGGACTCGATCCTCACTCCAGAGAAGAGCTTTTAGATGAGCTCCAAAGACTTCGAAAGGAACGAAATCTAACACTTCTACTCGTAAGTCACTCGATGGATGAAGTCGCAAAAGTTGCTGAGCGCATCATTGCGATGAGAAAAGGGGAAATTGTCCTCGATAAGCCTACAAAAGAGGCCTTTGAAGAAGCCGATTTCTTAGAGAGCATCGACCTAGGAATTCCAGGACTTAGTAAGCTCACGCAGAAACTTCGTGCCTGTGGATTTCCCTTTACATCGAATGAATTTGACCCTGTGATCATTGCAGATACGATCGAGGAGGCCCTCAAATGATGAAGGATATCACATTAGGACAGTACTATCCTGCCGATTCGATCATTCATAAACTCGATCCCAGAGTTAAGCTCATGGGAACGATGATCTTTATTATCGCCATCTTCCTCTGCCACACCGTACTACAGTATGCCGTCGTGACAGCACTTACGTTACTACTCATCTTTATCAGTAAAGTTCCCTTTAAGTTCGTCTTAAAAGGACTGAAGCCGATTCTCTTCCTCTTAGTCTTTGCAACCATCATGAACCTTTTCTTTACGAAGACTGGTAAGGTCTTATTCTCCTTCTGGGTGATCACGATTACCGATGAAGGACTCATCATGACGGCTGAGATGATCATGAGACTCACGCTTCTCATCATGGGAACGAGCTTACTTACGTATACGACGAGTCCACTGAGACTCACAGATGGTCTAGAAAAAGCCTTTAGCTTCTTAAAGCCCCTAGGTTTTCCCGCCCATGAACTCGCGATGATGATGACGATCGCACTTCGCTTTATTCCAACGCTCATGGAAGAGACGGATAAGATCATGAAGGCTCAGATGGCAAGAGGAGCTGACTTTGAAGGAGGAAACCTCATCACACGTGCTAAGAGCCTCATTCCACTCCTCGTACCGCTCTTTATCAGTTCTTTTAAGAGAGCTGATGAACTAGCAAACGCCATGGAAGCGAGAGGCTATCAAGGGGGAGAAGGAAGAACGAAGCTTAACCCCTTAAAGTACGAAAAGAGAGACTTTGTCGCTTACGCCATTATCTTTATCATCCTAGGTGGAATCATAGGTCTTGGCTATGTTTAAGCTCATTCTAGGCTATGACGGAAGAGGTTTCTTCGGTTCACAAAGGCAATTAAGTGACCGCACGGTCCAAAGTGTACTGGAAGATACACTTTCTATGCTTTTTAAAGAAGAAGTAAAGGTCCAACTCGCTTCGAGAACCGATAGGGGCGTTCATGCAATCTATCAAGTGGCGAGCGTCACGCTAGGTAATGCGATTCCCCCAGAAAAGCTCACCTATGCACTAAACCGTGCACTTCCCATGGACCTTAAGGTCTTTTCTACGGAAGTCGTAGAAGACTCTTTTCACCCTCGCTTTGACGCAAAGAGAAAGGTCTATGAGTACACGATTCTCTTTAAAGACGATCTCTTTAAAAGGCCCTACGCTTGGATCATTGAGGAGCCTTTAGATGTAAAAGCGATGAGAAATGCTTCCAAGAGCCTCGTGGGAACGCACGACTTCTTCTCTTTTTCGAATCGTAGAAAGGGTGAAGGAAGTACGATTCGTACCATTTATTCGATCGATCTAAAAGAGGTGGATGGTGGGCTTGTCATTCGCTACGAAGCCGACGGCTTTCTCTACAAGATGGTCCGAATCCTCACGCACTTTTTAGTCGAAGTAGGGAAGGGAAACGTAGAGAGCGAGATGGTAGAAACGATCCTTAAGGAACACTCCAGACGTTTAACGAGAAAAGTAGCTCCCGCAGAAGGGCTTCTCTTAAAGGAGATTCACTATGATTAAAAGGTCTATAGAGGAGTTTGAGAAGACTTCTTGGAGCGGTGGAACGACGACCACGATACTACTTCTTCCCAAGGGAGCGAGCTTAGCCGATAGGACATTTGACTTAAGAATAAGTGTCGCAGAGATTGAAGTGGAAGAGAGTACCTTTTCAGATTTTACAGGCTACAAGCGCTACTTCAGTGTCTTAACGGATCCGGTGAAGCTTCTAATTAACGGCAAAGAACAAAGCGTAGAGCGTGGTGACATCATTACCTTTTTAGGTAGTGATGAGACGAAAAGCTTTGGAAAGACGACCGACTTCAATGTCATTACGAAACGCGATGTCGAAGTGAACTACTCCACAGGTCTTATAAAAGGAAGAGCAGTTGTCTTAGAAGGAAACACCGTCTACTTTTTAGAACCTGAAGAAGAGCTCTTTGTAGAAAAAGCTTTTGTCGTGAAAATCCAGGAATCCGTTGACTTTATAGGGGCTCTGTGATAATCTATATCAGGTAATCTATTTTCCAAGCCCCATTTTTTTATCGAAAGGGAAAAGGAATGAAAACATTCGTTGCAAAACCAGCAGAAGTCGAACGTAAATGGTACGTTGTCGATGCAACTGGTAAAACATTGGGACGTTTAGCGTCACAAGTAGCCGCTATTTTACGCGGAAAAACAAAACCAATTTATACTCCACACGTTGATACTGGCGACTATGTCATTATTATTAATGCTGACAAAGTCGAGGTGACCGGTAACAAACGTAATGACAAGATGTACCGCTGGCATACAGGATTTCCGGGTGGTCTAAAGGAACGTACCTTTACACAAATGCTCGAAAAGCAACCGGAAAAGATCCTTTATCAAGCCATCAAGGGCATGCTTCCACACAATGCTCTCGGTGCACAAATGCTGAAGAAACTACGTGTCTTTGCAGGTCCTGAGCACAATCATCAAGCTCAACAACCTGAGACACTCGAACTGTAGGAGGAACTATGACAGCACAATATCAAGGTACAGGTCGTAGAAAACAATCTATCGCACGTGTTCGTCTCGTTCCGGGCAGTGGCGTCATTACAGTCAACAAGCGTCCAGTAGATGAATACTTTGGCTATGAGCTCTTAATTCAAGACTTAAAACGCCCGCTAGAGATCACAAAGACGATTGGTCAATACGACGTAGTCGTTAATGTTCATGGCGGTGGTTTTACAGGTCAAGCAGGAGCAATTCGTCACGGAATTAGCCGTGCACTCGTTCGCTCCTCAGAAGAACTAAAGCCTATTCTTAAGAGAGCTGGTTTCTTAACACGTGACCCACGTATGAAGGAACGTAAGAAATACGGTCTTAAGAAAGCTCGTCGTTCACCACAATTCTCAAAACGTTAATCAAAAAAAGCAACTTTTCAGTTGCTTTTTTTCTTTACTCTACAGTTGTTTTTACATATTGTAGGAGCAGATCGTACGTTGCTTCTACTGCCTTTTGATGCGTTCTTTCATAATGGTGAGTGGCTTCTACACCTGGTCCGATCAAAGCAAAGCGCATATCCTTACCTTGACGGATGGCAGCTGAGGCATCAGAACCGTAGTGCTCTACGATGTCGATGTTATAAGGAATTTCGTGTTCTTTTGCAAGACCTCTTAGTTTTGCGGTAAGGCCCTCATGGTAGGGAGTTGATCCATCTTTTGCAAAGATCGTCACTTCGTAAGGGCTCGCTTGTTGACCTTCACCGACACAACCGATATCTACAGATAACACTTCTTCGATCGTTTCTGGGACGTCGTAGATTCCATGACCGACCTCTTCAAAGTCTGAGAACATGAAGTAGGCGTCGTTATTTAGTTCGATCTCTTTCGTTTTGATGTTTTCAAGAAGAGTAAGTAGAATCGCTCCACAGCACTTATCGTCTAGATAGCGACTCTTAATAAAACCGCTTTCTGTAAAAATCGTTCTCGTATCAAAGGTTATGATATTTCCTACTTCAATACCTAGCTTTTCGGTATCTTCTTTTGACGACACTTCTTCATCGATACGAATTTCTACCGTATCCTTGGTACGCTTTTCTTCTCTCGTTTCTTCTGGGAAGAGGTGAACGGAGCACTTTACAGGCATTGCCGTTCCTTCATACGTCTTACCTTCATACGTATGGATGAGGCAGTTTTCACCCTCGATCGATGGATAGCTTTGACCACCGACATTGATGAACTTAATTCTTCCGTTCGATTTGATCTCTCGGACCATGCCACCTAACGTATCACAGTGGGCTGCAATGAGGCGAGCTTTCGTGCTGTCTTTACCTTTTACTCTAACTTGAACGGCACCTTTTTTTGTTCTCGTGACGTCAAAGCCGAAGTTTCTTGTCGTCTTTTCAATGTAATCCATCACTTCCTTCGTATGACCTGTAGGAGAGGGGATGGATAGAATGTCTTTTAAATAGCTGTTGTAGTTTTTCATGATACCTCCATAGCTACAATAACATAAAATTTACCTCTAAATAATAAGAGACTTTCTTTTCTTTGTTAGACTTGAATAAAGGAGGGGCCATGTTCCGCGTAATTAAAGATGAACAAGTACTTTTCGAAAGCAAGAACTACGGTTTAAAACCCATTTTAGATGCTGTAGAAAAGAATGTCGATCTACAAAATAGTATTGTTGAAAACCGAGTCATTGGCTATCAGGCAGCACAGATTCTAATGAGAGAGGGTGTAGAGACTGTTCATGCTCGTTATATTTCGAAGAGTGCTTTGGAACTTATGAACCGCTATGGTGTGGACCTCGAATTCGATTACTTTATTTCTGGAGCAGAGCTCGATGAGCTCTTTGATCCGCTGGTTAGAGAACACGCGAGATGACATTGGTCATCTCTTTTTTATTTTGAAAACTCTCTAAGTTCTTAAAGGCGATCTCCATGAGCCTCTCATATGTCTCATGAATGTGGAACCAACCGGCAATGTGCGGTGTAATGAGGATGTTTTCAAGCTCCCAGATGGGATGATCTTCTTTTAGTGGCTCTTCTTCAATGACATCGATGGCTGCAGAATGAATTTTCTTCTCTTTAAGAGCCGTCATGAGTGCGTCGGTATCGATGGCATCTCCACGACCAGCGTTTAAAACAATCGTCTTTGGACTCATGAGGTTAAATTCCTTCGTGCTTAAAAAGTGTTTCGTCTCTTCATTTGATGGAAGAAAGAGTGCGATGACGTCCTTGTTCTTTAGTGCTTCCTCTTTCTCTGATGGTAGGTAGGTCCTTGAAACGATTCCATCTTCAATCGGTCTTCTCGCATAGCAAGAAACGGTTGAACCGAGTCCCTTCATAAGCTTTGCAAAGCTAGAACCTAAATTTCCATAGCCTACGACGAGGACGTGTTGAGACGTAAAGGAACGTACCTTACCTTCGCTCTTCCAAAGGTGCTTCTCTTGGTTCTTTACATAGAGGTTCAGTTTCTTCATTAGAAAACTGAGACTTGCTAGCATGTGCTCTGCGATCGCTTGACCGTAGGCACCACGTGCGTTCGTTAGAATCACTTCATCTCTTAATACACCAGGAGCGGTATATTGCTCGTAGCCTGCAGATTGTGTCTGCATCCACTCGAGCTTCTTCGCATCCTTTAAGAGACTGGGATCTGGGTTTCCCCAAAGGATCGAGGCGTTTTCTACCTCTTCTTTTGTGACATCACTTGGGGACTTAAAAACAATCTTATAGTCTTGACTGTAAGACTCTAGTCGCTTCTTTTCTTGATCTTCTAAGGGAATGAGTACGAGAAATTCTTTCATAATAACCTCCGATTTTTTTTTACCCAAAAAGAAAAATAATTCTTGCAGTGTAGGGGACCATTTGGTAATATAGTTCAGGAAAAGAACACCTTTAATCTATTCTGAGAAATGGAAAGGAAACATATGAAACACTTTATCGAGCCGGGTCAATTTACGAACGATGAGTACAATGAACTCATCGCTACGGGTCTTGATATTATGAAAAACCCAAAAAAATACTCTGAGAAATGCAAGGGTATGATTTTGGGTTCTTTATTTTTCGAACCCTCGACGAGAACAAAATTCAGCTTTGATGCTGCCATGCTCCGCTTAGGCGGAAACGTCATGGGCTTCAGTGACGCAAACTCCACCTCTTCTAAAAAGGGAGAGAGTTTAGCCGACACGATTCGCATCATGAGTGGCTACGTAGATATCATTGCGATGCGCCACCCCTATGAAGGTGCAGCACTACTCGCAAGTAACAACACAAGAGTTCCGATCATTAACGGAGGAGACGGTGGTCATCAGCATCCAACGCAGACTCTAACCGACCTCATTACGATCGTAAAGTACAAAGGAACACTCGAAGGACACACTATCGCTCTTATCGGTGACTTAAAGTATGGTCGTACCGTTCACTCACTCATTAAGACGCTCGCTCGTTTTAACACCAAGAAGTTCTATCTCGTAAGCCCTAAGGAACTTCGCATGCCGAGTTCGATTCTAGAATATCTCAAAGAGAACCATCCGAATCTTGAGATTGAAGAAGTCACTTCCATGGAAGAAGCCATGCCATATTGTGATATCCTATATATGACACGTATTCAAAAGGAACGCTTCTTTAACGAGGCAGACTACTTAAAGCTCAAAAACTCCTTCCTTTTAAACAAGGAGAAGATGAAGTATGCCAAGGAAGATGCCATTTTGATGCATCCGCTACCAAGAGTCAATGAAATTGCAACCGATGTAGATAGCGACCCAAGAGCCGTCTACTTTGACCAAGCCATCAATGGAATGTATATTCGTATGGCGCTCATTATGAAGCTTCTGGAGGTGTAGCGTGATTAACGTCAGTGGTATTGAAAACGGCATCGTAATCGATCATATTACAGCTGGTAAGGGCATTAAGATCTTCTCTGAGCTCGGTCTCGATACGATGGAAACACCCGTCGTTTTACTCATGGGTGTTAAGAGCAATCGTCAAGGTCAAAAGGACATGATTAAGATCGAAGGTCGTCATGACGTAAACCTTGAACTCATCGCACTCATCGATGAGCACGTGACGATCAGTCACATTAAGGATGGCGTTCTCGTAGAGAAGTCGACACTAACGATTCCTCAAGAAGTCGAAGGTCTCTTTGAGTGTCAAAATCCTCGTTGCATTACACACGTAGATAGCCTAGCAACGCCTCACTTTAAGCTTAAAGAAGCGAATGGAACGCTTCGTTATCAATGTCAGTACTGTGATGAAATTACAGAGTATAAGCGATAGAAGTAAGGAAACTTACTTCTTTTTTTGGAGGTGACATGAAGACAATTGTAGGAGGACTCGTACTCGACTGGTCCCAAAAGAAATTTATCCCCAAAAATGTCATCATCGATGGGCGTAAGATTAAAGAAGTCAGTGATCGAACAGAGGGCGATATTATCGATGCCAAGGGACTCCATGTAATTCCAGGACTTATCGATGTTCATACGCACATGAGAGAACCTGGCTTTACCCATAAGGCAACCTTCCTTTCAGAGGGAAGAGCGTCGGCTAAGGGTGGCTTTACGCACGTCTTTGCTATGCCAAATACAAATCCTGCCCCAGATAGCGTAGAAAACTACGAAACCATCTGTGACCTTACAAAGAAGAGTCCCATTCGAGTGACGATCGTAGCAAGTGCTACGCGTGGTTCGCAAGGCGCAGAACTAGGTGCCATCGAAGAACTTTCGAAAAAAGGAGTCACCGTTTTTAGCGATGACGGAAGACCCATTATGGATGGATCCATGATGGAGAAGGTCATGGAAGTGATTCATAGGACGGGTGGACATCTCCTTTTACATGAAGAGGACCTCTCGACCTTTACCGTAGGTGCGATTAATAGAGGGTTTGTCAGTGAATTACTAGGTCTCGATGGCATTCCCAATGAAGCCGAGAGCAACATGGTAAAGCGCGATATCGATCTATTAGATAAGCACAACATTCACCTACACTTCTGCCACATCAGCACAAAAGAAAGTCTCGCTTTTATAAGAGAAGCGAAAAAGAAAGGTTATCCCGTCACCTGCGAAGCCTGCGCTCATCACTTTACTTTTACGGATGAAGAAGTGCTTCGCGTAGGAGGAATCGCCAAAGTGAATCCTCCGCTTCGGTCGAAAGAAGATGTGGAAGCCGTGATCGAATCCCTTCAAGATGGCACGGTCGATATGATCGCATCCGATCACGCACCGCATGAATTAAAGAGCAAGTTTACATCGCTAGAAAGAGCAAGTTATGGCCTTTCTGGTATCGAATTTAGCCTAAGCCTAGGTATAAAAGAACTCGTAGAGACGGGAAAAATGGATCTCGTCGAACTCATTCGCCTGATGAGTAAGGCTCCAAGTGAATGCTTTGGACTCGAGGGAGAGGGAAGTATTGAAGCAGGAAGTTTTGCCGATATCGTCCTCTTTGACCCCAAAGAATCTTGGAAAGCCACATATGCTGATATGCTCTCCATGGGTAAGAACACACCCGTTCTTGGCATGGAACTAAAGGGACGAGTGAAGATGACAATTGTAGGAGGAGAGGTCGTTTATGAAGAAACTTTTTGATGCCATGAAGAAGAAAAATTCAGCCGTCTGTGTTGGAATTGATCCCAATCTCACGAGCTTTCCAGAAGACTTTTATAAAGATGCTTCAATTGAAGAGCGCTTGACTCAGTTTTCGAAATGCATCATCGATGCCACAGAAGAGTATGCAGCTTGCTACAAAGTGCAAATTGCTTACTTTGAGCAGTACGGCTTAGAAGGTATGAAGGCCTTTAAAAACGTACTCGACTACGGAAAAGAAAAAGGCGTCTTCATGATCAGTGATGTAAAGCGCGGTGACATCGGTTCAACGGCCGAAGCGTATGCTAGAGCTTTTCTAGGTAGAACTGGCGACTTTTCAAGTGATGCCATTACCGTAAACCCATACTTAGGGGATGATAACAATGAAGCCTTTTATAAACTGGCAAAAGAAAATGAAAAAGGCGTTTTTGTGCTCGTAAAGACATCTAATCCCACTTCGAGTCAACTCCAAAACCTTGAGTGTAATGGAAAACTCATCTTTGAACACGTGAGCGAGATGGTTTTAAATCATCCTCTTTATAGCGATGATCTCATCGGCTGTGTCGTAGGTGCGACTCACCCGAGAGAACTTGAATTCCTTAGAAAGAAAATGCCAACCACACTCTTTTTAGTCCCTGGTTATGGTGCTCAAGGTGGAACGAGCGAAGACCTAAAAGCTGCCTTTGGTGAAGACGGATTAAGAGCTATCGTAAATAGTTCGAGAGGCATCCTTTATGCCTACAAAAAGAATGGCTTACCTCTAGGAGAAGCTACAAGAGAAGCAGCACGAGCCATGCGCGATGACTTAAATGGAGTCAGAAATGCTCTTTGATGGAAAAATACTTGAAAATACGTTCGTATCAAAGGATACCTTTCTACTTCGAATCGAAAAGCCAGCAGAGTTTAAGAGTCGTCCTGCCCAATTTGTAGAACTTAAACTCGAAGGAAAATATCCTCTTCTAAGGCGTCCCATCTCCATTTATTCAGAAGATGAAAATAGCCTTTCCTTACTCATTAAAGTTGTCGGAGAACTCACGGAAAAGCTTACTACCCTTAAAAAGGGAGATGTCATTAGTGTCCTAGGACCCCTTGGTACGTGCTTTGAGAAGAAAACGGATCAACCGATCCTACTCGTTGGAGGAGGTATCGGAGTCGCTCCCGTTAGCTACTTTGCAGAAGAACTGAATCGTGAAGGCATTCCTTACGAGACTTTCTTGGGCTTTAAAGAAGAAGTCGTAGGAACCGATGCTTTTCATAAGAAAACACTCACCATTCACCTAGAAAAGGAAAGACCTGGTTTTATTATTGAAGAACTTCAAGAGCGAATAGAGAAGGATTCTAACGTTTCGATCTACGCCTGTGGACCGACGCCACTTTTAAAAGCCATTCAGAAGCTCGCGAATGAAAAGGGTATTGAAGCTTATCTTTCACTAGAGGAGCGAATGGCCTGTGGCGTAGGGGCTTGTGTCGGTTGCTCTGTAAAGGTAAAACGCGGAGAGGACTTTGTCTACAAGCGCGTCTGTAAGGATGGCCCAGTCTTTTTAGCAAGTGAGGTCATGTATGAGTAAACTAAGTGTCGATCTCAATGGACTAAGTCTAAAAAATCCTGTGACGGTAGCGAGTGGAACCTTTGGCTGCGGTCATGAATACAGTGAATTTTACGATCTATCGATTCTTGGAGCGATCAGCGTTAAAGGTATCACACTGAAGGAGCGAAAGGGAAATCCTGCTCCGAGACTCCATGAAACACCCATGGGATTATTAAATAGTGTAGGACTACAAAATCCTGGAGTCGAGCACTTTATTAAAGAAGAAATCCCATTTCTTCGCACCTTTGATACGAAGATCATAGCAAACATCAATGGTTCGACCATCGAAGAATACGTTGAACTCGCGGGTGTTCTCGATAAAGAAGATGTCGATAGCATCGAACTCAATGTGAGTTGTCCTAACGTAAAAGCAGGTGGTATGGGCTTTGGAACGAATCCAAAGATGCTTGAAGAAGTTGTAAGAGGTGTCAGAAAAGCGACAAAAAAGCACCTCATCGTAAAGCTTACGCCGAATGTCACAGATATCGTTGCGATGGCAAAGATCGCTGAGAGGGAAGGAGCAGACTGCTTAAGTCTTGTGAATACCTTTAGTGGTATGGCGATCGATGTGAAAAAAAGAGAGCCTGTCTTCTATTTAAAAGGAGCAGGGTTAAGTGGACCTGCGATCAAGCCCTTAGCCCTTAAAAAGGTCTTTGATGTCTACGGTGAAGTCGATATTCCGATCTTAGGGATGGGTGGTATTCAAAATGCAACCGATGCGATCGAGTTCCTCTTAGCAGGAAGCTCGGCTATCGCCCTAGGAACGAGTTTGTTCTCTGATCCCTTACTTCCCCTAAAGGTCATCGAGGGCATCGAATCGTATTTAAAAGAAGATGAAGTGAAAAGTATCATAGGAATCGCAAAAAAATAGAGCCTCCGAAAGGAGGCTCTTAGCGTAAGCGCTTGTCTTTTTTTAGGAACAAGTATGTTACGAAGGTCAATAAGACCGTGAGTAGAAGTACTAATACTACAGCAAAGGGGTTATTCTCGAAGGGAAGATTGACGTTCATTCCAAAGAAACTGAATACCAAAGTAGGAATACTTAGTATAATCGTGATGATCGCGAGTGTCTTCATGACGATATTCAGGTTATTTGAAATGATCGAAGCAAAGGCATCCATCGTTCCACTTAGAATATTCGTGTAAATGTTCGCCATTTCAATCGCTTGCTTGTTCTCGATGATGACGTCTTCTAGAAGATCTTCATCTTCAGGATAGCGTTTAAAGCTTTCTAATTTTAAAAGCTTTTCGAGAACGAGTTCATTGGCTGTAAGGCTAGTGGAGAAATAGACCAAGCTCTTTTCAAGCTCTAGGAGCTGAATGAGCTCTTCATTACGCATGGAGCGATGTAATTCTCTTTCAATGACATTACTCATGCGGTCGATCTTTTTCAGATAGTTTAGATAATAGGTCGCATTCTTATAAAGAAGCTGTAGTACGAAGCGACTCCTCTTATAAGAGAAGAAGTTTCGAACGCGCTGTCTGACGAAGTCGTCGATCAGTGGAATGTCTCGTGAACAAACGGTAATGATGTTTTCGTCTACGAGAATGATGGCAAAAGGCAGAGTCCAGTAGGAGAGGTAATCTTCCTCTGGTTCTTCAATCGCCGCATCGACAATGATCAAGGTGATGCCGTCTTCGCTTTCAGAGCGCGAACGTTCTTCAACGTCCATCGCAGCTCTTAAATGATCCATCGGGACGTGGTAGAATTGACTTACAGTGTTCATCTCCTCTTCTGTGGGATTGATGAGACTGATCCAAGCTTTTTCTACCGGGGTGTAACGTTCTAAAAGTTCATCCTTTTCGGATTGAAAGATACGAATCATAGGTTTTCCTTTCTGCTTTGTTGACGCAGAAAGGCCTGGAACAACAAAGCAAGTGTTAAATTGTCTGGCTACTTCCAGGTTTTTCGTCCATCTCGAATCCTTTCATTAGTACAAAGATAGTAAAATTATACCGCTTTCAAAGCACTGTTTCAACTAAAAGGAGATACAGATGAAAAAAATTGGCGCATTTTTTGACATCGACGGCACGCTTTATAGAAACTCTCTTCTAATAGAACACTTTAATAAACTCATTCAATACGAGATGATCGATGAACGAGTGTGGTTTGATCGCATTGAAGTTCCCTTTACCGAATGGACCGAAAGAAAAGGTGACTACGAGTACTATACGTATGTTGTTGCAGAAGCCTACCGAAATGCTCTCGTTGGTTTCAATCTCGACGAGATCGAATTTTTAGCAAAGCACGTCATTAAAAAGAACTGGCAGAAGACTTATGTTTATACGAGAAATCAAATTAAATGGCACCAGGAGCATGGCCATGAAGTCATCTTCATTTCAGGTTCTCCCGACTTTCTCGTAGGGAAGATGGCCGACGCCTATGGCGTTAAGGTTTATAAAGCGAGTACCTATGTAAAGGATGAAGGGGGAATCTTCCACGGGGAAGTGCTTCCCATGTGGGATAGTGAAAGTAAGAAGCGAGCAGTGATGGAACTAAGAGAGACGTTTGACATCGATCTTAAGGAAAGCTACGCCTACGGCGATACGGGAGGAGACTATACACTCCTTGAACTTGTGGGAAATCCAGTGGCGATAAATCCTAATAGAAACCTTTTTCTTCGCATTAAGGAATCTGTTGATATGTTAGAAAAGGTGAAGATTGTCGTTGAACGAAAAGATATGATTTATGAGATAGATCCAAAAACGATAAAAATTCTATAGAAAAACAGAAAAAAGTGCTTGACCCACCTTAGGATTTATTATATATTAATAAAGCACCAACCACGTAAAGAACGTGTTAACCAAAAAAACTTTTAAAAAAGTGCTTGACAAGTTCCTAAGGGTTGTTGTAAGATAATAACGTTGTCGCGGTAAGCG
>NZ_JBQWTF010000002.1:7226-191745 GCF_054492335.1 Guggenheimella bovis | reverse complement strand
TAAATCTTTTCCGATTAGTTCATGCGAACTTGTCGTCTATCAGGTATTAATCACCGTTTCCAGTGGCTATCCCTGTGTGAAGGGCAGGTTGCCCACGCGTTACTCACCCGTCCGCCGCTTTCCTTTAATCACTTTGACCGAAGTCTCTGTTCATAAATTCTCGCTCGACTTGCATGTGTTAGGCACGCCGCCAGCGTTCATCCTGAGCCAGGATCAAACTCTTAATTAACAGTTTAATTCTCTACCTCATCATCTGCTGTTTCAGTTTTCAACGTTCATGTCCTCGCTTACCGCGACAACGTTATTATCTTACAACAACCCTTAGGAACTTGTCAAGCACTTTTTTAAAAGTTTTTTTGGTTAACACGTTCTTTACGTGGTTGGTGCTTTATTAATATATAATAAATCCTAGGGTGGGTCAAGCACTTTTTTCTGTTTTTTCGAAAAAAATAAGCCTTCTTCTATTTTGAAGGCTTAACTGAGGTCTAATAGGTCTAAATAATCGCTTCCGCGTTCTTCGATTAGCTTTTTTCTTTCAGGTAGATTATCTCCGAGTAAAGCATCAAACGTATAATCTGCATGCTCACTTTCTTCATATAATACTTGAATAAGTCTTCTCGTCTTCGGATTCATGGTCGTAAGCCACATCATATCGGCATCGTTTTCACCGAGACCCTTGGATCGATGAACTTGTGCTCTCGAATCATCGAGCTTTCTTAGGATCTCATTCTTCTCTCCATCGGTAAAAGCAAAGTGACTCTTTCCTTTACTGACGATTTCAAAAAGCGGTGACTCTACAATATATACCTTTCCTGCTTTTAAGAGCTCAGGAGCCAAGGTATAAAAGAGTGTCAAAATAAGCGTTCGAATCTGATATCCATCGACGTCAGCGTCGGTTGCGATAATGATCTTATCGTAGCTTAAGTTCGATAGATCGATACTCGCAGAACGGTTCTTCCCTTTTGCTTCAACGACTCCACCTAGAACCTTCATGAGATCCATGATGATCTCGTTCTTTACAATCTTCGCTGCATCGCTCTTTAAGGTGTTTAGAATCTTACCTCTAACAGGAAATAGCGCTTGGAAGGTTGCATCGCGTCCGTTTTTACAAGCACCAAGTGCCGACTGACCTTCTACTATATATAATTCTCGCTCAGTCGGGTCCTTACTTCTGCAATCGACGTAGTTTGCTACTTTATTCGTGACGTCGCTCTTACCAGAGAGCGTCTTTTTAAGAGCCGTTCTCGTAAGATCAGCCTTTTCTCTACTATGTTTATTGACGAGCACCTGATCGAGGATTCGATTCATCGCTTCAGGATTTTCTGTAAAGAGAACCTCTAACTGACTTCGAATAGAGTCGGTCATAAAACGCTTTATAAAGAGATTACTGATGCTCTTTTTCGTCTGATTCTCATAGCTCGTCGTCGAACTAAAGGAGTTCGAGATCAGTAAGAGACTGTCCTGGATGTCGATGAAGTTGATCATCGACTCGCCCTTTTTATATTTATTCTGGTTTTTTAAGAAACGATCGATCTCATAGAGAAAAGCGTTCTTTACAGCTAAATCTGGAGATCCCCCATACGTTAAAGAAGAGGAGTTGTGGAAGTACTTGAGGTCCGTCACTTCGTTATTAAAGGTAAAGACGAGATCAAACTTCACTTGATAACTCGGTCGATCGGGTCTATCAGAGCCGACACCTTCGCCCTTTAATTCAAAGAAAGGAGTGATTTCCTTTCCTTCAGAAAGTTCTTCAATGTAGTCCCTTATACCTTTATGGTAGAAGTATTCCTTTGTCTCCTGGGTTCTTTCATTTATTAAGATAAAGCGAATGCCACTATTGACAACGGCTTGTTCTTTTAATGTATTTTCAAACCATTCGTCTTCAATGTGTATATCGGTAAAGACTTCAAGGTCTGGTTTCCAGGTGATGCTCGTTCCCGTGTCCTTCACCTTGATCGATTTCTTCTTGAGCCCGCCGATGTTCTCACCCTTTTCAAAGTGAAGCTCATAGACGTTTTCATCACGGTGAATTTCGACATCCATAAATTCGCTCGCATACTGCGTTGCACACAGTCCGAGTCCATTTAATCCTAGGGAATACTTGTAGTTTTCACCCTCGTTTGTATTGTACTTTCCTCCTGCATAGAGCTCCATGAAAATGAGCTCCCAGTTATGGCGCTGCTCTTTTCGGTTGTAGCCTACAGGAATTCCTCTCGCCTCGTCCTTGATCGTGATCGAATCATCACTATGAACGGTAAGCGTAATGACTTTTCCGTAGCCTTCTCTGGCCTCATCGATCGAGTTTGAGAGAATTTCAAAAATAGAGTGCTTACAACCCTCTAGACCATCTGAGCCAAAAATGACAGAAGGACGTTTTCTTACTCGGTCCGCCCCTTTGAGTGAACGAATCGATTCGTCGGTATACTGTTTACTCATTTCTTCGGTCCTAAATTCAAAATGATCTTCGCTCCCTTCATGACGCTTTGACCTGGTTTTGGATATTGGTCTATGACGACTGGGTTAGCCACATCATTGTTGTTAAAACTGTAAGATAAATTATAACCGGTTAAGAGGTCCTTGGCTTGAGCAGGTGATAAACCGATACAATCTGGAACGGAAATGACAGCATCCTTATTAACAGATCCCATGTCGACTCCACCGTAGCGGATGGCATTTTGCATAATGGTAAGAGCTAATCGAATGGAGCTGTTTCCTTTATAGATGGAACGGTCAGGGTCATCGACGATGACAAGTAAGGTGTACTTGGGATCATTCGCAGGTGCAAAGCAAGCGAAGGAATAGATGAAGCGCTTATCGGAATAGACGCCATCGATGAGCTTTTGCGTCGTTCCCGTCTTTCCTCCGATTCGGATGCCACCCGTTTCAAAGTTATAGTAACGAACAAGGTGCTCAAGTGCTGTTCGCATCTCTGCGCTCGTCTCTTTACTGATGACTTGTCTCAACACCTTAGGCTTGTACTCTTCTACAATAGAGCCGTCAGGAGCCGTAATCTTTTTAATGATGTGAGCTTCCATGAGTTTTCCATCGTTTACGACGGAATTAATGGCAGAAACCAATTGTAATGGCGTGACCGAATAACCTTGTCCGAAGGTCATGGTCGCAGACTCAACCGGCCCCACTTTCCTTCTCGGTTGAAAAGCAGGGAAACTCTCTACGCTTAGTCCTAAGTTCGAGCGGTAGGTCAAGTTAAAGGCTTGGAAGTAGTCGTATTGAAGATCGACTCCCATCTTGAGTCCCATTAATACGTGAGCGACGTTACAGGAATTGATAAGAGCCTGCTCGGTCGTCTGCACGCCGTGAGGATTTGGGAAAGATGCACAGCGAATCTCAGCGTCTGCAATCTTAATCGAGGCGTGCTTATCGACCCAGGTCGTATCCATTCTGAATCTTCCTGAGTCAATACCTGCTGCAACTGTTAGTATTTTACTGACGCTTCCTGGTTCATAGAGCCAGCTGAGTGCCGCATTCTTCCAGGTGCGGTAGACTTCACGAAGTCTCGAAGCTTCGTCTGTCACGCGCTCTGGTTCCGGCGATTCGACAAAATGAAAGGGATCATTCGGGTCGTAGTTTGGATACGTTCCCATACCTAAGACTTCACCCGTCTTCGTCTCTAGCATGATGGCCGTGATCATCTCCGGCTTATAATCATGGAAGCCTTGCTTAATGGCTGTATCAATATAATATTGAATCGTTCGATCTACTGACGTTACAATGTTATAACCGTCGATTGGTTCAAACTTTTCTTCATCACCCAAGACAAGGGGATTTCCCTGCCTATCCGTATCCATGACGTATTTTCCATTGAGTCCCTTTAGTACAGAGTCATAGCTCGACTCGAGACCACTGATGCCGTTACCTTGTGAGTTTGTCGTTCCGATAAAATTGGAAGCAAGTGTTCCCATAGGGTAATGACGCTTATACGATTCATGGACACTCATCCAACGAGGCTTGTCAGGCGATGCATAAATCTTGTCGAGTTGTTCTTTGGTCACAAAAGCTGCGAGCTTAAAGTTTTGTGCTTTTGAGCTCACCTTTTGATAAAAGTCATCCTTACTTAAACCGACTGTATCTTCTAGGAGCTTCAGTGATTTTTCAAGGGCTGCCTTCTTTTTATCATCCATGTTGTTGTAGTTTAGGTCGTTTTTATTAACCCATAAGTCGTACTGGCGCACGGAATAAGCAAGCTTATCTAAGTTGCGGTCTAAGATCGAACCACGAAGAGCTGGCTTATCGACGTCCTTTTTCGAGAGCGCCATAGCGCGAAAAGTGTATTCTTGATGCTTTATAAATTGTAAGGAAAAAATTCTAGCTGCAATTGCCAAAAAAAGAAGACATACCATTGCGTACGCTAGATACATCTTCGTTTTACGTTCTTTATTCATACGGTCCCCTACGGATTTTGTCCGTTCGATGCCTGCGTTTTATCTATCGACTTAACTATAACATCCTTCATCATCGGATTCAACGAATATTGCGTTACATCGTTAAGCACTCGCTTTTGCGAAACGTCAGGATGAACCATGCCTAGCTGTTCGCGGGCAATCGTTTCAATGGTCTGTGAATTATGCTTATTATCGATCTTAAGACGAAGTTCATTAATCTCATCTTTTAATGCTTCCACTTCGTCGGCTTTCTTCGCGTTTTCATACTTATAGTTATTGAGCTCTACATATCCCGTGACGACTTTTATACCTACGAGAAACGTCAAAATGAGAAGCAAAACATAGCCTCCCCAATTATGGAATCCACTTCCTTGTTGGCGACGGGCTTGCTTTTCGTTTACTTCTTTTATTCTTTTGTCGATATCTTCGTTATAGGCTTTGTCGAATTCACGAAAATCGAGCTTCATTTTAGTTCCTTTCGAACACCCTAAGTTTTGCGGAGTGACTTCTCGAGTTGAACTCCATTTCTTTTAAATTAGGAATGATCGGCTTCTTGGTGATGACTTTCCCGAGACTAACTTTTCCGCAGACGCACTGTGGAAGTTCCGGTGGACAGGTGCAAGGATTTTCTAGTACTTTAAAAAGCTGTTTTACGATTCGATCCTCTAAGGAATGGAAGGTAATGACAGCAAGTCTTCCACCAGGTTTTAACACGTTAATGATTCGTGTAAGCGATTCTTCGAGGTCACTCAGTTCATCGTTTACAGCGATTCGAAGTGCCTGAAAGGTGCGCTTTGCAGGATGCTTATGATCTCTTGCTCCTTGTGGTACGGCACGCTTAATCGCATCGACTAATTCAAAGGTTGTCTCTATCGGACGTCTTTCTACGATAATTTGTGCAATCCTCTTGGCCCAGCGCTCTTCTCCGTACTCCCAAAGGATCCTTTGAATCTCTTCTTCCGAATACTCGTTTACGATCGTCTTTGCACTTAAACTCTGTGACTGATCCATACGCATGTCGAGCGGTGCATCTTGCTGGAAACTAAAGCCTCGTTCTCCCTCGTCTATTTGATAACTGGAGACACCGAGGTCTAAGAGTGCTCCATCGAGGCCCTCGAGCTCGAGTTCACGAACGAGAAGATCGGCATTTAAGTAGTCGCCTTTTGCGAGGACAAAATTTCCGCCGATGTCCTGAAGCTTCGAAAGAGACGTTTCAAGGGCAGCATCGTCCTTATCCATGGCGATGAGAACACCGTCCTCAAGTTTTTCTAATATTCTCGAGGAGTGACCTGCTCCCCCGACCGTTCCGTCGAGATAAGCACCATCGGGCTTAATCTGTAACATTTCAATTGTTTCTTCTAATAGGACACTAATGTGACGGAATTCCATGCTAAATACCTAAATTCTCAAGGTTAGAAGCCAAGTCGTCGTAGTTGAGATTTTCAGGATCTGTGTATGCCAGCCAGTTTTCCTTCGCCCAGAGCTCTAACCGGTTTCCGACGCCAGTGATAATGAGCTCCTTATCTATTTCAGCAAACTCCCTTAAATATTGTGGTATGAGAATGCGGCCTTGACGGTCCATCGTGACATCGCTTGTACCAGAAAGGAATACACGGCTAAATGCACGATTGGATGGAGATGTAATAGAGCCTTCTGTCAGTGCTTTGGCATAGCGTTCCCATTCCGGAGCAGGAAATGCGAACAGAGATTTATTGAGTCCCTTTGTTATATAAAAGCACTCACCCAATTCTTCTCTGAACTTTGGCGGAACGCTCACGCGCCCCTTTGTATCCACCGTATTGGTGAACTCTCCAAAAAACATGCTGGCTCCTTAGGGAATTACATCCACTTTCTACCACTTTCTACCACTTTGACCCCATTTTACAACAAAAAAATAGCCCCTGCAAGGGCTATTTGAGTTTTTGTTGAACTTTTTCCTAATTCTATTCGTTGGCTTTTCTCGTTCTGCTTCCTAGAAAATAGAGGATTGAGAAGACGACGATCGTCGTTAAACTCACTAACTGAGCCGTTCGAAAGGGTCCCACGTAGAGTGAATCCGTGCGCAGGCCTTCGATAAAGTAGCGACCGATCGAATAATAAATGCCATAGGCCAAAAATACTTGACCGTCAAATTTCTTTCTGCGATAGAGGATGAGTAGGAGCACAAATCCCAAAAGATTCCACATCGACTCGTAGAAGAACGTCGCATAGTACCAGACGCCATGAACGTTTGTAGCGAGTGGGAAAAATTGGTGCGCAACATTTGTTACGACATCTCCGTGGGCTTCTCCATTCATGAAGTTTCCCCAGCGGCCAATGGCTTGAGCAAGGATCAGTCCAGGAGCTACCATATCGGCGATGGCTTCAAAGGGAAGCTTCTTGATTTTCGTATAGATAAATCCCGAAAGAACGCCGAAGATGACGCCACCGTGAATGGCAAGGCCCCCCTCACGGATGTTCATCATGCGAAGGATATCGCCTTGATAGAGATCGAGATTAAAAAGGACATACCAAATACGAGCTCCAATGATCCCACAGGGAAGAACGACGATCAGTAGATCATAGATGTCATCCTCTTTCATTCCCTTTTCTTTCGCAAAGCGCAAAAGAAGCGTCGCTGCTAAAAACATTCCTAAGGCAATGAGGATGCCGTACCATCTCACTTCGATACCGAATAGTTCAAAAGCTACTGGATTCAATCTTTTTTCCTTCCTATGACGCTGAATACGTCAGGTCCAACAAATAGGTCTTTAAAATCATCAATGTGTATCTCCGAGACAATCTCAGGGAACGTAAACATATCTACCCCATTAAAGTGGGATTCCATATATTGAAGGGCAATGTTTGAAATGGAATTAAATCCCATCAAGTATCTACCGAGGAATTTCTTCTTGATAAGATCGATCTCATCCTGTGGTATTCCCTCTTCCTTCACTGCTTGAAGCGTTTCTATGATCTTTTCTCGAACGACTTCTGGCTGTTTCGATTCTCCACTAATGTGAATAAAGCGGAACTTGGGACCATAGGAATACTGGACATCGAGGTCATTTAAGAGTCCCTTTTCATAGAGATCTTTAAAGAAGTCGGATCCCTTTCCAAAGAGAACATCGAGGATAATGGAATATTTGACCATCCTTCTGTAACTTAACGCTTTATCCTCGATCGGTTCAAGCTTTAATAAGTAGCTAAAGGAAGGAAGTTCTGTATCCCATTCTTCAAAGAGCAGACGATCTTTTGGAACTGTCTTATCTTCAGGGATGATGGGCTTCGCTTCTTCCTTTTTCACAAGGTAGCGTTCAGGAAGCATCTCGATGATCTTTTGCATGTCTTCTTTTTTGAAGTCTCCTATGACAAAGAGGAACATGTTTGAGGGCGTATAAAAATGCTCTAAAATTTGATCGAGCGTTTCTTTCGTGACGAGCTCGATCGATTCCTTCGTTCCAGCTATTTCCTTTCCGATGGGATGGATGGGATAAAGCACCTTTAGTCCATTGTGAAAGGCACGGTAGTCGGGATTATCAAGGTAGAGATCAATTTCTCTACGGATGACAGGACGCTCCTTTTCAATGCCTTCTTCTGTATAGTTAGAATTAGGAGCTTCGAGGTGCATCTTTAGAGCTTCGTAGAAGTTTAGGGGTGCCGTATAATAAAAGGAAGTGATTTCATGAGAAGTAAAGGCATTGACACTAGAACCTAGTTTTCCCATCTCTTCCATTAAGTTTCGCTTCTTGTTTTCAAAGAGCTTATGCTCTAGAAAGTGAGCAGAGCCATAGGGATGCGTGATCTCTACACCATCTCTTGTTATGAAATTTGTAAAAAAGCCTCCAAAGCCGATGGTAAGAAACGCTCCCTTATTCATGATGCCTGGCTTTGGATAGAGGATAATCTTAAAGCCTGAGGGAAGCGTTTCCTCAAAGTAGCGTTCCTTTAGCTTTTCCGATTTTACTTCATTCATTCTTTACACCTATTAGTCTAAAACTCGTTGTGAGTTCAAAGTGCTTCATCGCTTCAATGACATCTTCTCTTGTCACGCGATTAAAAATCTCTACGCGTTCGTTGAGATTATGCTTCATGCCAAAGAGGTCCTGAAGAAATTCATAATCCACTCGAGTCATCTGTTTATCGTAAAGAGAAATCATGGAAAGGGCGCAGTTGAGTCTTGCGACCTCAAAGGCACTATCCGTAAAATCTCCTTTTTTAATTCGCTCCACACACGATTCAATCTCTGTACGTACGAGTTCCCACTCCTTCTCTTCAAAGGCCGTATGTAAAAACATGGTCGCACGGTACTTGTCGTACTTCGTATAAGCGTAGTAGACGCTCGAATGCTCTTCGCGTAGGGACTGAAAGAGAAGCGACGTCGTATCGCCACCTAATAGTTCTGCAGCCACTTGTGAAGCGGAGATGAGCGGATGATCATAGCGAAAGTCACTTAAGTAAGCTTGAACGAGGATGGACTGATTGATGTCAAATTCCTCCGTTTCTTCCTTTTTCGTATGATCAATTCCTAAGCGTTCGACAGAAACACTTTCACATCGATCCCTTCCCACATGATTTTCAAAATCACCGTGACGGTAGAGATAGATTCTCTCACTCGTTAGAAGCTCATAGTAGTACTCCGTAAGTTCTTGTCGAGTGATCGACTTTAACGTCTCTAAATCTCCGTACTTATAGATCCCATAGGGCGTTCCCTTAAAGTGAAGTTCGACACAACGCCTGTGGGCATAGGCAGAAGGATTCTTTTGAAGATTTTCTAAGTCATCTAAGAGTTGTCTTTTTTCCGATTGAAAAATGGCTTCATCGAAGAGCCCATCCTTATCTAAGTAGGGCTCCGTTAAAATCGAAAGATAGAACTTTTCCAATCGTTCCGTGAGATCGTTCGAGGAATCAAGGAATTTATAATTTGGAAAAACCACTTTATATTCAAAGACGATCTGATCGCGGTATTTATTCATGTCAAAATAGACACTAGCACCCATCAGATTATCTTCTTCATTACTAATCGCTTTTAAGGAAGGGAATTCTTTTGAGGCAAAGCTCAAGATGTTTCCTAAGAGTGTTCCCATCGATGCTTCTCTAGAACTTAAGGGTCTAACAATGTATAAGCTAATGACGTTCGTTTTAAAGGCTGGATGAAAAATATCTCGTGTGAAGACGGGTCGGTTTCCAAAAAGCCTGTGCTGAATGCTCAAATCGCACCTCCATAACATGTTCATTATAGCATGAAAAAACTGAGGCTCTGTGTTATAGTACTCATAGTAAAGAAAGTTCCTTCCACCCGGAAGTAAAGGAGATATAGCGAATGAAACTAGGTATTGTAGGTCTACCTAACGTAGGAAAGAGTACACTTTTTAACGCCATTACAAAGGCCAAGGCAGAGTCTGCCAACTACCCCTTCTGTACGATTGAACCGAACATCGGTGTCGTAGACGTACCCGATAAGAGACTTCAAGTGTTAAGCGATATGCACCACTCAGAGCGTATCGTCCCTGCAAGCGTTGCTTTTTTTGACATTGCAGGTCTCGTTAAGGGTGCTAGTAAAGGTGAAGGTTTAGGTAATAAGTTCTTAAGTCACATCCGTGAAGTCGATGCCATCCTTCACGTCGTAAGAGCTTTTGAGGATCCAAATGTCATTCACGTCGAAGGAAGCATCGGTCCCAAAAGAGACATTGAAACGATTCAACTAGAACTCATCCTTGCCGACATGGAGACCATGGAAAAGCGCATTCAAAAGCTTGAAAAGCAAGCCAAGGGTGATAAGACAGCTCAAGCTGAACTCGACTTTGCAAAGAAAGTGCTCGAGCACCTAACGAACGAAAAGGGAGCGAATACCTTAGAGGTCGATGAAAAAGAAAAGGAATTCTTAGATAACTATCAACTTCTAACAGCAAAGCCTGTCATCTACGTTGCCAATATTTCAATGGATGAGATTGGTTCATCCAATCCAAGACTGGAAGAGATCGAAGCCATCGCAAAGAGCGAGCATGCCAGCATGATTCCCATCAGTGCTCAAATTGAACAAGAGATCGCAGAACTCGATAGCGATGATAAAAAAGCTTTTCTAGAAGAACTCGGCCTTGAAGAATCAGGACTCGATCGACTCATTCAAGAGAGCTATTCGATTCTAAATCTCATGAGCTTCATAACGACTGGTGAGATGGAAACGAGAGCTTGGACCATCAGAAAAGGTACGCGTGCTCAAAATGCAGCTGGTAAAATTCACTCCGACATTGAACGTGGCTTCATTCGTGCAGAAATCGTAAGCTATGACGATCTCATTCATTCTGGAGACATGGTAAAAGCTAAAGAAAAAGGTCTCGTAAGACTCGAAGGAAAAGACTACATCATGCAAGACGGTGACATCGTTCACTTCCGCTTTAACGTATAAAAAGCTCCCATAGGGAGCTTTTTTCATTCGTCTATCTCATTCTTTTGGCAATGAGTAGGATACCAGCACCTGCCAAGAGAAATACAATGGCAGGATTCATAGAATAGTTAAATCCGGTCTTTGGAAGGGTTGGCTTCTCTTTCTTTGTGACTTTCGTTTCCTTATCTGCAAGGACTTCTTTCTTTAATGCATTTTCGATCGTGACGTGGTTTACGCGGTGCTCTCTATCGACCTTTACTTCAAATTTTTGAGGATTCAACTCGTAATTTTCAGCCGTTTCCTTTTGTTCTACGGTAAAATCTCCCTCGTTTAGATCGACACTTGCAGAACCGGTATTGTCTGTGATGAGTTCGACCTTTGTCTCCCCACCGATTTCAATCTTACTATTTGCGATCGGTTTCTTTGAATCGGCGTCGATGACGAGCACCGTAATCGTTCCCCCAGCACGTCTCAAGAAGATATCGAAGTACTGCGTTCCCGTGGCTTCACGAATTTCGATCGCTTGTGATTCTAAACGAGCATAACCTGCTGGAGCTTTTTCTACACTGATCGTATACTTTCCTACAGGAAGAGCGCGGAAAACATCGCCATCTTTTGGCGTAAAGGTCTTAACGACGACTCCCTTTTCATCGGTGAGTTTTAGTGTGACATCCTTTACTGGTTCCTTCGTCGCCTCGTCGAAAACTCGAAAGCCAGTCTTGGTCGCATTATTTACATACGTAAAGTCCATTACCTTCTCAGAGTCAATGCGGAAGTAGCGTTTGGCTGCATCCTTTACAAAGCCCTTTGGCGCTTCGGTCTCACGAATGAAGTAATCTCCCTTTGGAATGGAGAAGGAAATTTTTCCTTGGTCATCCGTAACAGCTTCTTTATACGTCTTTCCATCCATGGTTAGGATTTCAAAGTGCGCATCCTTTAGAGCATTTCCTAGTTCATCGGTCTTTTTTAAGATGACATTATCTGCTCTACCCTGGGCTTTAAGAACGACCTCTTGAAGCTTCGACGTTTCCTGTAATTCAAAGACCATTTCCTTTGGTTTTTCAAAGTTCTCTGGAACACTCACCGCTTGAAGCTTATACGTTCCAGGAACGAGGCGCTCGATGGTTCTCGCGCTATCCTTTGAACTCCAGCTATCGACGAGATTTCCCTTTTCCGTAAAGAGCTTGAGGTTCGCTCCTACAATCGGATTCATCTTTTCATCGACAATTTTCATACTGAGCTTCGTCGGAAGCATCGTAAAGGTCACAACCGTTTGTTCCTTTTTTACCTCAGCCGTTTGTTCTGTTTGAGTTGCAACAAACCCGCTCACGCCCTTTGTCTGTAACACTTTGTAAGGGCCATAGGGTAGTGTTGCTAAGAGACTACTGACTTCATCTTTTTTTACTAGCGTCTCTTTATCATTTTTAATTTCATAACTCGCCCCCTCTAATGCTTTACCTTTAGGGTCTAAGGTTCTGACGAGGAGCTCTCCACTGTTTTTCTGGAAGCGAATCGTCACAACCTGCTCTGCCTTCACCTCCTTCACTTCGAAATCCTTTACAGCCTCCGTGTTATAGGGCTCTGGTGCACTCTTCACATGAAGCTTTACGACTCCTACAGGAAGTCCTCTAAGAGTTACGCCGTCCTTTACGCTCGTGACGCTTTCTAATAGCTTTCCTTTCTCGTCGGTCACGTCGATCTTTACGTTTTCTAGCGGTGCATCCGTTTCATTTACGCAGTGAATTTTTACATTGGTCTTTTGATTGGTAATCGTAAGGGTCTGATCTTCTTTAACGGTGACTTTCTGATCATCTTCACGAACGTAACCTGGAAGCGCTTCATCCTCCTTGATCGTGTATTCCCCCTCTAGGAGTGTCGCTTCAATCTTTCCTTGTTCGTCGGTCTTTGAACGAAGAACCTCCTTTCCCTTTTCATCTAGGATCGTAAAGCCGACTCCCTGAAGGGCTTTCTTTGTCACTTCATCGATCTTTTGAAGAATGAATGTTGTAGCGTTTTTTTGAGCCACGAGCTGGAACTTCTGAACACCCGCTTGATCCTTTACAAGAATCTCCTCAGCTTTAGGGAGCGCATAACCTTGAGGACTCGTAAGTGGAGTAATCGTGTACGTTCCCTTAGGAATCTCTGAGAGAATGATCTCCTTCTCTTCCGTCTTTAGCTTTGGTCCCGTAGTCCCTCCGACTGGAAGAAGAGAAATTTCAAAGCCTGGTACAGGTGCTTTCGTAATTTCATCGATAACTTCAAAAGCAACCTGAATCGGATCATTCTTTACCTCGATCACGACGGGTTCTTCATTACCGATGACGACTTCATGTTGCGTTCCATCGGTTACAAAACCCGGTAGGGCCTTTGTTTCTTTCACAAAGTATGTATCATAGGCGACGCCAGAAAAGGTTGCCTCACCCATTTCATTCGTTGTCGTTTTGCTCACTTCGTTCCCATCTTTTGAAAGGAGTGAGAAAGTGACGCCCGCTAACGGTGTTCCCTTAGCATCCGTTTTTTTAATAACGACGCTACCTTGAGGTTTGGCATTTACCTTAATAGTAAAATTCAACTGAAGATCTTTACTTAAGCCAGTCTGGATCATCTCTTGTCTATTAGGAGCTCCAATCCAGTAGGTTGTAGGCACTAAGGGAACTCCTTCTACTGGTACAAGAATGGCCTCTTCTGTTCCCTCCTTTACTCCTTCTAAGAAAAGATTATTCGAAGTGATTTCTGCAACTACTAATTCTGGCTTTTTGTAGAAAATATATTTTTCAAGAACTCCTGATTCATCGTGAAATTCCTTTTTCTCACCGACATTTAATTCAAGCGTTTTTCCTCGAATAGCACTGTAATATCTTAACTGTTCATAACGTTCGAGAACGGTTTCGTGGAGTTCCTTGAGTCCTTCCACGACCCATTTGCGATTCGATCCGGGCTTTTCAATTTTTCCATCCAAATCTTTGTAAAAGTTCAAAAGTGACCAAATTGCTAGCTGTGTTTTTATGTAGTCATCATCTTTCTTCTCCGATGCATACCATCCGAGTGCTACAGCTAGTTCCAGCTTTTCTTGCGTTTCTTTTGGAATGGCATCAAACGTATCAAAGTGATTATACCGTTCGTCCACTGCTTTTCCGGGATTGAGGCAAAATACCATTTGACCATCTAAAAAGTACTTATTTAAGGTAAAATACGTGGCATTCCCATTCTTATCCGTATAGTAATATTCCCCCAATCTAGTCATTTCCGGCTTTTTCGGCCTCTCTACGAGTGCAAATCCGACATTTCCAAAGATCATTGCCAACACTAACATACAAACGATTATTTTTTTCATTCCTTCTCCTTTCAAGATCATCCTAATGGAACAAGAAAAAAGAAGAACTCTTTTTAAGAAGCTTGCTATGAAGGAACTTGTTCCACTCGAGGGTTCCTTTGGTATAATGGGAAAAGGAGGGAAAAATGATACTTAGTGACTACGGTTTTATCCGTGTAGGAACAGCCGTTCCTACCGTTGAGATTGCAGATCCGATAAAAAATGCGGATAGCATGATTGAACTCATACTTGAGGCTGAAGAAAAAGGCATTGAAGTCTTAGTACTTCCAGAGCTCGCGCTCACTGGTTATTCCTGTGGTGAACTTTTTAATCAGACGCTTCTTTTAGAAAAAGCGAACGAAAGTGTTCAGAGGATGCTTGAAAAGACTGTGAATACGAATGTACTCGCCGTCTTTGGAATGCCACTACGCGTCATGAACCGCCTTTATAATGTGGCATGCGTCATTCAAGCAGGTGAAGTGTTGGCCTTTGTTCCTAAGATTCACATGCCAAACTACAGAGAATTTTACGAGTATCGCTGGTTCACAGGAGCTCAGGAATTAAATGAAGAGAGCGTTCTCTTCCTAGGTAAAAACGTTCCTATTTCAGATAACCTCATCCTCTCTGACGAAGAGTCTTCGCTTCGAATCGCCATTGAAATCTGTGAAGACCTCTGGGTACCAAACGCACCTAGTATTCGTCACGCACAAAGAGGTGCAAATATCATCCTAAACCTCTCATCAAGTAATGAGACGATGAATAAATCGGTGGAGAGAAGAAATCTCGTAAAACTAAGAAGTGATACGCAAAAATGCGGTTACGTCTATACTTCTAGTGGATATGAAGAATCGACAGGAGAAGTCATTTTTAGCGGTCACTGCCTTATTGCAAGCGACGGAGATATCCTCTACGAAGATCGCTTCATGGAAAAGGGACGCATCGGCTTTTCCGATATCGACTACGAGATGTTATCACTCGAAAGACAGCGCACAAACTCGTTTGAAAATAACCTCGATAGCTACATCATCGTCCCCTTTAAGAGACATCCCTTTGACGTCGAACTCACGACGACCTACTGCTCTCACCCATTCCTTCCGGAACCAGGAGATACACAGGCTCTAAAGGATGTTCTTAAGCTTCAATCGATCGGTCTCATGCAAAGACTGAAGCGTACAAACATTGAAAACATTCACCTCGGAGTGAGTGGTGGTCTCGATTCCACCTGGGCATTAATCGTTGCGAAGAACGCCTATGAACTCATGGGAAAAGACACGAGTCACATTCAAGCGATCAGCATGCCTGGCCTCGGAACGAGTGAACAGACGAAAGAAAATATCAAAAAGCTCATGACCTCACTCGGCATTAACTACAGAGAAATTCCGATTGAAGCGAGCGTTCTTCAGCACTTTAAAGACGTTTCACATGACCCAGAAGATATGACCGTCATGTACGAAAACGCGCAAGCCCGTGAACGCACACAGATTCTCTTTGACCTTGCGAATAAAGAAAAGGGAATGGTCTTAGGTACGGGTGATCTTTCGGAAATTGCTCTCGGTTGGTCTACTTATAACGGAGACCACATGAGTCACTACAATGTGAACGCATCTGTTCCAAAGACACTCATTCGATGCCTCATGGGCTGGTATGCAGAAGAAAGCAATGGCGCCGTTAAGGAAGCGCTCTTCGATGTCCTTGAGACACCCATTTCCCCAGAGCTTCTCCCGACCGATAAAACTGGTGGCATCGCACAAAAGACTGAAGAAATTATCGGAAGCTACGACGTGAACGACCTCTTCCTCTACTACTTCATTGGACTCGGTTTCTCACCCAAGAAACTCTTAGAGGTCGCATACCTTGCGTTTAATAAGAAGATTTCAAGAAAAGACCTTGCAAAAGATCTTAAGAACTTCTATCGTCGCTTTATCAATGCACAGTTTAAACGTAACGCCGCTCCTGATGGACCAAAGGTGACAAAGATCAGCCTCTCTGCAAAGGGTGACTTTAGACTTCCAGCTGACGTCTCAACCGGCATGTGGCTCAGGGAAATGGAGGAATTGGAGGCTACGCTTTGAAGCTTCAATACATCTACAATAGCTCTTTTCACATAGAAACAGAGCATTATCAAATTCTCTTTGACTACTTTCAAGGAAAAGTCGATCTCCACCCAGAAAAACCCTGCCTCTTTGTCGTAACTCATGGTCATAGCGATCACTACGACCCCTTCATCTTTGAGATGGCAAGAGTCGGTGATCTCTTTCTCCTTTCAAGTGACATCGAAGTGGAAGAAAGCGAAAACGTGAAAGTCGTATCCCCCTTCGAAAAGGGAACCATCGGTCCCTTTAAGTATGAGACGAGCGGATCGACCGATGCAGGAATTAGTATCCTTTTAGAGATCGAAGGAAAAACGATCCTTCATGCAGGTGACTTAAATGAATGGGTATGGCCAGAAGATTCTCCCGAAGAAGTCGAGGCCATGAAAAAAGACTTTAAGCGCTTTGTCGATGAATTTAAAGGAAAACAAGTGGATGTCGGTTTCTTTCCCGTCGATGCAAGACTTGAGGAACAGTACATTAAAGGTCCTCTTTACTTTATCGAAACCGTTCGCCCGAAGGTCTTTGTTCCGATGCACTTTAGAGAACACTTCGATATCTTAAATGACTTTGGAAAAAGAGCAGGTTCTCCCTACTCCAAGCTTTGGATTCCGACATTTGAATATGATACTTACAACGAAGAGACCGAAGGCTAAGCCTTCGGTCTTAATTTCCTACTGCGATTAAATTGGGCCACCAACGAAGAATGGCATTGGATAGTTCTCTGGCCTTATAATAGCGATTTTCCCCTACATACGTTCCGTCCGAGCGCTTCTTTCCCCAGCTCATGGGATCGTACGTTTCAAAGTAGAGTTCATCTTCGATGACTCGATAACCCTTTACGATAATAAAGTGTCCACCTTGAAAGTCATAGAATCGACCGAACTTATTGCTCTTTGAATTAAAGGTCAAGTACGTCGTGTCGATACAGATGATGGCAATATTCCCATTATCGATGACTTCAGTAAGATCGTTTGGCTCCTTGTATTCCTTTACGTGCGTTGGTACATCTCTTCCTCGTAGGAAATCTGTGATGTCATTTGTAAACCACCAACCACCATCAGGGCGAATGAGCTGTCTTGCTTCTTCTGGTGTCTCTTTCACTTCTCCTAGGTACCACTTGGTTGCCATGACCGCCGTACAAGGACCACAGTTTTCTCCTGAAAACTGTCCGCTTTCTCCTTGATCGTAGTACCAGTTGTAGGATTTATTTAAGCTTTTACGTTCTTCTTTTGTAGGCTTCTCTTCCTCAGTTCCCTTCGAGGGTACAACAATCTGAATCGATTGATTCTCTTTCGTTCGTTCGATCGCTTCAGCTCTTGCGCGCTCACGCTCTTCTTCGCTCTGAACCTTGACTTCTGTTTGAACTACAGCGGGTTCTTGAGTTGGTACAGGCATTTCTTTTGGCTGGTTGCATCCAACGAGAAAAAGTAAGAGGAGAGGGATGATAATTCTTTTCATACGTCCTCCACTCTACTATTATACCAACTTTTAGGTATTTAAAAAGGAAGCTTTTGCTTCCTTTTAACAGATGGCTCTCTCTTCTGCAAGATAGCCTTCTTTTTGTAGTGTTGATTTGGCAAGTTCGAGCTTTGTTTCGCTCACGAGCACGATCGGTCCTGTGCATCCCATGCCACTCTGTGCATAGATGTCATGCTTCCAGAGCACATGAACAGCATCCTCTAGTTGCATGATGTCGATACCTGCAATGCTTGCAGTGACGACTTCTTTCGGAGGTTCTTTGACAGCTTCTTGTGCTTTCGGTTGATCGGCTTCTTTTAGCTCTTGAAGAATATTTTGGAAACCAGCGCGGTTTGCCTTTTGGTATTCTTCTTTCGCAATCGTTAGCACTTGGTTTTTAACAAGCGTTACAGCATAGCTCAGTGCATTTTGGATGACCGGTCTTCCTGATACGCGGGAGAGGATTAAGATAAGTCTCTCATAGCCCTCGCCAATACCTGGACCGTAGCCATAGCCTAAGGATTCATAGCTTCCACCAGTCGTGTAGCTAGAAAAGACCTTCATTAAGAGGTTTCCTGATAGACTGTCTGTGACCATGACATCGGGGCTTCCTTGGAGGAGGTCATTTCCTCTCATAACAGCACCGCCGTCTTTGCGTGAAGAGCTTGAAAAGTTCAGGTCGTAACCATTACTTTTAAGCTTTTCTAACGCTTGTTCGACTCTTCTTGCACCGTCAACATTTAGGATACCTACAGTCGGCTCATTCACACCCATAGCCTTTGCTGTAATGATTCCGGCGACGGCATTTTTAACCATCGCTTCGACGCGGTGAGTCGAACTCGTTCCCGTCGTCGTAGCGAGAGTCATTTCTTTACCAAAGCCTGGCGTCACGACTCTACCTACCGTTGAAACACCGATAGGAAAATTGTAGTGCTGTGTGACACAAGCTTGAATTTCTTTCTTATCTAAAAGTTCTTCCATGCGCTTATGTTGTTCGTCTTCTGTAGTTACTTCACTAAAGCGCACGTTCTTTAGTTCACACTCTCTTTTGGGTCCGATACAAACGACATCAACCGTAGGGTGTTTTCTTGCAAAGTCGGTCGCTCCGAGGAAGAGATTATCTTCTGATACTTCGCTCCCTAAGAGAGTGATACCAACCGTTATGCCTTCATGAAAGCTTCCCGATTCGAGTCGATCGGCAATCTCTGTAAAAATACCCTTGATGACTTCATTGATCTCAGCCATATCAATCTCCCATTCCCTGCGCAAAATCTCGGAAGGCTTGAGCGATAAGCTTCATGACGGCACTCTTATCCATGGAATTCGTTTCTTCTGTCTTTCCAGGATTTCTTTCAAGAATAATCGATACACCGTCAAATTGGTTGGTCATACGACCTAGGAAGAGCGAGCCCTTACCTACGATCATGGCACGGTTGATATTTCCTGTCGTGAGGTCATCGATCGCATAGCAACCATAAGGAACCCCTGATGGGATGTGACCTTGTGTTGGAGCCCAACCAACGAGCCCGTGTTTTGCTACAAATTCTGGAATCTCTGCACGTTCGAGTTCTTTTCTCATAACGCCTAGAGCTGCGATCATCTTGTAGTTTGCGTTAGGAACGTCGCCTGCACCAGCAGGTTTTGTGATGTCTGGGTTTTGCATCTCTACGCTAAAGTAATCGATGTCTTTAACGGTGAGTCCACCTTTTTCGAGTGGTGCTGCTACAAGGCTTGTAATTACGGCTTGTGGAGAAGCACCCGTTCCAACGGTGTGACGTCCTACGATGTCAGTTCTTAGAATCGGTGAAACGCCGTCGTTTTCGGAAACGAGAATACTGAAACCACCTACGACGTCCTCTAGGATTGGAAATCCCTTCTTAATGTGGTCTTTTCCGTTCATTCCAAGCTTTGCTGTAGCTCCACCTGCTACGAGCACTACGTTCTTATAGACACCGCTCTTAACGAGAGCACTTGCTTCAATGAGTGAGTGTGTAGGAGCAGCACAGAATCCACGCGTGTCGGAGCCCGTTGCATTCATAAGACCACAGACCTCTGCGATCGACTTTGCGAAGTTACCACCACCACGTTGGTTCATATCTCCACACGCTTCTTCCGAGCACTCGATGACGTAATCGATGGAAAGTGGATCGATGTTGTTCTTTTCTAAGAGCTGCATGAGTGCCATGGCACCACTTGCCTTTACGACGAGGTTTTCAAAGATGACGTGAGCTGTGAGGTTTGCATCGATATCGTGAGCACGATTTACGCAACCTACAATAGCATCTTTATAGATGAGAGGTTCTGCACCGCGTTCTGCGAGAGCTTTTTCAATCTCTTCTTTTTCGACACCTTCGCCTAATTTTCCTCTGAAGGCATCGGCAAAATTAATCTTGTCCATGCGATCTTTGATCGATGCGACAAAGCCTTTTTCTAGAAGCACGAGGTCGAATACGTCGACGACTTTGATCCAGCCGATGAACTCGTCTTCAGCATAGATGTGGCCACGCTTTCCTTCAGCCGTCGCTCCCTCTACCTTTTTACCAGACCAAGGTTGCTCGATCTTTGCAAGCTCTGTCGGATGAAGGTTTCCGATATAGGTCTGGTTTGGAGGATAGGCTACGACTTCTTCGTAGCTACGGAGGTTTTGGGGTACTGCTTTTAAATACTCGCTCTCAGGATTTACGACCTTTTCTGTCGTCTGCGTTGTACCATTATGCATAACCATATCTGGTGTATGAACGAGGATATAAGCGCTTGCTTTTAAACTTGGAAACATACATACTCCTTTAAAAAAAGGGAGACATCGTCTCCCTTATTAATCTTCGAAAACGGTCTGTCCTGTAACCTCTGTTTCGAGGGCTTTGAGTGCCTTCTCAACGAGCTTACGACGAAGTGCCTTTTCTTCTGCTGGCTCTAGTGCCGGATTTCCAAGTGGATGCGGAATAGCGATCGTTGGAACAATACGGTTAGCACCTACAGTGAGTGAAATAGGAACGACTGTGCACATGTGAACGACTGGTAAACCAGCACGTTCAATTTCTTTAACCATCGTTGCACCGCAACGTGTACAAGTTCCTCACGTCGAGGTCAAAATGACAGCATCTACACCGTCTTCTTTTAGCTTCTTTCCAATTTCAGCAGCATACTTTTTAGCACTTGCAACAGCTGTACCGTTACCTACCGTTGCTGAGAAGTAGCGATAGAGCTTTCCGATTCTTCCTTCTTTTTCGAAATCGCGTAGAACGTCTACGGGAAGGACACGGTCAGCATCTAGGTTTGCATAGACTGGGTCATAACCACCGTGAGCTGTTTCATAGGTAGCTTCGGTTAGGTCCATGACGCCTTCGATGTCGTATGTGCCATACTTCGATGCACTCGAGCTTTCAATGTGATCTGGGTTTCCCTTTGGTACGATACCGCCACTCGTTACGAGAGCGATGACGGCTTTACTCATATCTTTTACCGCGGGATTCGGATCGACACGGTCGAATTTCGGCATAGGAAATTCGGTGGTGAATGGTTCACCGTTGAGCTTTTTCACGAGCATATCGACAGCACGTTTTGCACCGCGCTCTGAAGCAAAGTAGTTCTTACGAATGCCACGAGCGAAGTAGTTGTCCTCTTCAGGACTGCCGATGGCTTCTTTTTTAAGAAGCTTCATGGCGAGAGGAGCCATCTTCTTGATGGCATCTCTCATACCTGCAGCGCTGTTTTTCGTCGGTACGATATAGACGAGCTTACTGAACATGTCGACACCAGGGTTCTCTTCGAACATACCTGTGAGGACAGGAATTTGAAGTTCTTCTTGAACGGCAGCTGTGATCGTTCCACAAGCTACGCCGTAACGACCAGCGTTGAAGGCAGGACCTGCAAGAAAGAGGTCCGGGTTATATTTCTTAACCATGGAGATGATCTCGGATTTGGCCGTTTCCAAGTTTTCGTTGAAGTAGCTATCGCCGCAAATAATGGTTGCAACAATTTCAGCTTCTTCCCCAAAGGCTTGAGCGAATGCCATACCGGGACCGACAAAGCCTTCACGCACTTCAGGCGTGATATCGGCTTTCTCTTCTCCGCCAATTCCAGCAAAGAATTGGTTAATATAGTGTACGACTCTTAATTTAGCCATTGGGACTCCTTAGTCGTTAAATTTGCAGAATTCATCGCGAATAGATGTCATTTCTGAGATAATATCGTCGACGTCGAGTACCATCTCCATCATTCCGATTTGTTCGTCATAGATGTCAGGGTCAACTTCGTTCTTAAATTCCGGTTCTACTGCATGATATACACGGAGTCCTAACTGAACTCCAGCCAAAGGACCAGCAAATGTTGGGTCGCCTGCTGTTACGGTTTCTGCTGCAAGTCCTGCAGCTTCTCCTTCAGCAGCTCCGAGAACAACGATGATGTTCTCAGGTCCGAATTTGTCAGCAAATTCTTTCACGCGACGTTGATTTTCTAGATCCATGGCTCCTGCAGCCGTTCAGACGAAGCATTCAGTGGAACTGAACACGACGTCTGCAGATGTTGATTTTAGGCATTCTTCCATGGCTGGACCGGGAATACCATCACGGTCGCCGATGAGAATGACTTTTTTTCCATCATACAAACTCATTTTATTATTTTCCTTTCGATGTTAGAGACCTTTTGCGGTCAGTTTGTTAAAGCCCATTTCGTTAGTAGCACCTGTGATCGTTTGGAGTTCCACAACCAACGATCCGTCAGGACGAACACTACCATCAAAACCACCAGCGATGCGGTTTACTACCTCAATGTCACCGATGACTTTATCGAGCTTTGGTAATTCAATAACTTCATTTGCGTTTCCGCCTGTTACAACGGCATTTGCTTTTGGATCGGCATCAGCGAGTGATTGGCTAGCGCCGTCTCTTCCAGCATATTCGTCTGTAATAATGACTGTCTTGATATTCTTATCTTCGATCTTTTTGCAGTTCATGATGAGGTCGGTATCGGGGTTTCCGAAGCCTTCCTGGCTCACGATGACGCCGTCGAGACCTAAGAACTCAGCAAGTTTTGCAGACCAGTCGGAACTACGCATTTTGTCTGCCAAATAGACGTTCTCATTTGTGATGATGACACCGACAAAGTTGATCGTCTTCCCGTGTTCTTTGAATAGTTCGTGAACTACGGGGTTGTTCAAGTGATGATACGTCGTATTCTTGTCGCAAGCACTTACGCAGTTTCCACTGATGATCGCACCGTCCATGATTTCGGTCGGATAGAGCATCGTCGTGAGCGATTTCTTCGCATCGACGCCGTAAACATACGTGTCATGCAGTAAGCCTTGAGATTGAAGCATCAAAACATATCCAACCTTTGGAAGATCAGGATACTTTTGAATGCCCTGAAGGAGTGGAAGTGTTTCGAACGTCTCGATTTCATCGGGTTCGACATCTCTTCCTGCTTCGCCAAGATACGTTGCTGCCTTGAGGCCGGCAAGGCGAATAATTTCCTCATGTTCGTGTTGTTTTATGCCGTCTCGGACATGGATGACGAGTACGACGTTTTGTAGTTTGGAGAATGGTGTGTAATCCGCTCCAGGACCCGTCATATCGACGATACCCTCTTGGAAACCAACGATGGAGCCTGTCGTTACGACTGCAGCACCCTTTAATACGTGGGTACGACCGCTACCAACTGTTGTCACCTTGTTCATCCAACCGGGGAAAATTCCCCCACCGCCAGATACCTTAACACGAGGCTCAATAACATCTTTTACTGGTGTAATGCGAATGCTATCACCAGGATGAGCAAGCTCGATCTCTAATGATGAAATTCTTTCATCTTCGAGGAGGAGCGCATTGAGCTCTTCTTTGTTAACGTAAAGTACGCCATCTTTCACTTTGGTCTCTGGACCAAACTGAACGTCCTTCATGTGAATGGAACCTAATTCAAGAACCATTTTCCCCCATTTCTAAGCTTCGGCTACGTTTTCGTCGATCATAGCGCGAATTGCTTCAATGTTTGCAGTGTCCTTTGTGACCTCTGCAACCTTTTCACCATCCTTATAAAGAATGATCGTAGGCAAGCCCATGACTTTTTGGCCAATTGCCACGCGGCGAGCCTTAGTGATATCCAAGCTACAAAATTTTACCTTTGCAGCATACTCCTCAGCGAGTTCATGAACCTTAGGCATTAAAGCTTTACAGGGCTCACAAGATTCGCTCCAGAAGTCGACTAGGGTGAGACCTTTAGATTGAAGCACTTCTGCTTCAAAGTTGGTCTTATCGAGTTCTACCATGTTACCTCCTAACTTTCGAAGTGATCTTCGATATATTTTTCAGCCATGATGGCAGCAATAGCACCATCATTGGTAGCTGTCACAACTTGACGAAGCGCTTTTTCACGAACGTCACCAGCAGCAAAGACGCCAGGAATGTTCGTATTCATGTTGGGGTCAGTAACAATATACCCTGCTCCGTTCATGGTAATGGCATCCTTAAAGATGGTCGTCTCAGGAATATATCCAACGAGAACGAAAATACCAAAGGTTCCGTCATCCTCATCAGCTAAGATTTCAGTCTCTTCTCCTGTAACGGTGTCTTTAAGAACCATTCTTCCTACTAAACCATCACCTGTAATTTCTTTTACAACAGAATTCCATTTGACTTCAATCTTAGGATTTTTGAAGACCTTTTCTTGGATGGATTTAGCAGCTCTCAATTCATCACGGCGATGCACGATCGTGACTTTCCTTGCAAATTTAGCAATGTACATCGATTCCTCGACAGCAGTATCTCCACCGCCGATGACGTATACTGGAAGGTCTTCAAAGAATGCAGCGTCGCATGTAGCGCAGTAGCTTACGCCTTTACCGACAAATTGCTTTTCACCAGGGCAATCAAGCTTTCTTGGCTTAGCACCGGTTGCAATAATAACGGTCTTACCTTGGTAGGTGCCCTTAGAGGTTTCAACGACTTTGATCTCTTTTGAGAAATCGAAGCTCTTTACCTCATCGTAGGTGATCTCTACACCAAAGCCCTTTGCCTGCTCAACCATACGAGCGACAATGCGTGAACCAGATGGTTCATCGACAGAGCCTGGGTAGTTCTCTACTTCTTCTGTAAGGACGATTTGTCCACCTGCTTTTTCTTTTTCCAAAAGCAGTGTTTTCAGCTTGGCTCTTCCGGCATAGAGAGCAGCAGCAAGGCCGCTCGGTCCAGCGCCGATGATAATGACGTCAAATAATTCGTTCACTGTTCCTCCTATTTAGAACTTTCTAGAAGAGATAGATCGATCATTCGAAAGTCGTCCTTTAACGATTCATCGAGATGACGAACAAATCTTTCCTTTTCCATACGACTGGTCAGTTGAATCGCATCTTCGATAAGTAGTAAGCTTTCGACATCGAGAGGACCGAGTTCCTCCGAAAGAGCGATCGACTTATAGCGTGTCTCATTCGGTTTTACCGATCCACTCAAAGGATGCGTAAGAAGCTTACGCCCTTTGTGAATTTCATCACGAGTCGCGATGAAAACATCGAGTACACTTCCAGTGACAAAACGCACATGGGAGTACTTTTCTTGTACCCTCTCATTATTCGTAATGATCATTGATGTCTCAAGGTAATTTTTCATTCGTAAATCCGTCTACTTTCCAAACTAATCATCTCTCCTGATAAAGAGTATTATACCATATTTTTGGCAAATTATTAGGAATTCCCTGAAAACCTCTAGTAATTGTTACAAAATTTTCCCACTTTTATAGAGAAAACGACGTAGAAACCACGTGATCCATGGAATCTCACGCTTCACCCTCTCTTCGAGACTCAAGCGGTAACGTAAGAAGTTGTCGATAGATTCCTCAGATATTTCTTGTTCTCTGTAGTAGATGTCATCGATCGTTTCAAGGAGTAGGTTTTTTTCCTCTTTCTTAGGTGGATGATAGCCAAGGATGCGCTCCATAAAAGCATACGTACTCTCGCTTTTTCTCGCATCTTTTTCTTTTAAGCGATCGATCTTTTCTAGATCATCGACGAGTCTTCGAATGAGTACCTTTCGATCCCTAAAGTGCGCCTTTAAGAAGGGAGAATTCCGACGTAGCTTAAACACAACGAGGGAAAGGAGAAGATAGAACGGTACGAGAAGAAGTAAAAGAAGAGCGTTCACTTCCTTCTTCTCGGTCGCCGCTAGAGGAGACGTCTCCTTATTTTTCACTTTGTCCATTGGGGCTTTATTCGGGGATTCTTTCGTCACAGGTTCTGTCGTTACCCTTTGCGTCGCTTCTGGCGTTCTTTGAAGGGCATCAACTCGTGCTTGTGGTGTCGCATCGATCGGAATCTCGCCTAAGTTATAAAGCTTCACGCTCGACCAAGCGTGTGCCGATTCACTCGTAATCGTACGTATTGTCTTTTCGCTCTCCGGAACGATGAATCCCTCTGTGTAAGAAGCGGAAAATCCCATCTCTTCTGCTAAGAGCGTCATGGCCGTCGCAAAGTGAACGCAGTAGCCGCGTTTCGTCGATAGAAATCGTTCAAAAAAGGTCTCATCGACATTGATGGCAGTCTCCCTTAAGGAGTAGGTGAAGGTCCTCAAGTAATCACGAACCTCCATAAGTCGATCGACAGCTTCCCCGTAGGTAAGATACGGTGAATAGACGAGCTTATAAAGCGTCGGATCGAGCCTTTCAATTTCTTTCTTATAGTCGGTCTTTGGCTTCAGTTCATCGAGCGAAACATTTTCTTTTATTAACGCGCGTTCAATCGTTCCGTCCTCTATAGGCGTGTAATAGCCAAAGAGCGAATATCCTGGAACTTCTTTCTTTTCAAACCAGAGGTAACCACCATCGATGACTTTAATCTCGCTCTCGTAACCTACTGCAGGAAGAACGGATTGCACGGGACCAGAGTAATAGATGAGTTGGCGTTCATCGGTTAAGTACTTGACATCGAGGACTAAAGGCTTCCAAAAGTCGGACTCTGAGAAAGAAGAATTCATTCCCTCAAACGCGACCTGCTTCAAATCATTCGGACGAATCCATTCGTTGTCATTAAATTTCTTATACTTCGAAGCCGTTAGATAAAAGGAATCCGACGGGCCTTCAATTTTCAAGTAAGGTGTCTTCTTCCCCGCTACGTAATTACCTATCGGTGACCTGTTTTTATAAAACGCTAGACGCTCTCCTCCAAAGGAAGCTTCTCTCACAACCCACTCCTTTTTCACAGAGCGCATCGTGTCATTCACGCGTTTACTCACCTCTCTCTTATAGACGCTTTCAGGGCCAAGGCCTGAAAGAAAGTACGTTAAGAGAAGTGTAAAGAGAATCAAGGGGATGGAAGGCAGATTGAACACTTCTTGGGTTCGTACATTCCAACTCGGTCTCTGTTTAAAGCCAAGGAGAATCGAGCTAAACCCGATCAAAAGGATCCAAAAGAGACCGCTTTCACTTCGAAAGGTGTAAAAAATTGGAACAGCAAGTGTAATGAGTGCTACGAGAGGCATGGGTCTAAGCCATAGAAGAAGCACGCTTACGAGCGAAAGAAAGACCGAAAGGAGTCTAAAATAGTTCGCTACAGGGATGGTTCCTGGCTTTTGCCCAAAGAAGATTTTCCCGTATTCAAAGTAGGAAAAAAGAGAGCTCGTAAGCTTCTTCGAAAAATGTGCAAGAGAGCTCCCTTCTGGCATCAAAAGAAGAAGGATATATAAAAGAGCACATCCTCCTAAAAAGACGAGTGTCTGAAAGGGATAGAGGACGACGAGCATAAAAAGAAAGGAAAAGAGTGCCAATAGCGGTAACAGTTCCCCACCATTCATCTCGATGTTCATAAAGCGAAGGATGGCAGCCCCCAATGCAAATGAGAAGCCCAAGACACTCAGATAGCTTACGATAAAGTGAAGGATGAAACCACTATTACGCTTTGATTTCTGCATAATCGACTCCATTTCTCTTTAACGTTTCTGGTTTGATCCCAGGTTCTTTGTCGTACACATTTAAATAGATGACGCTAACACTTTTAGCCTTAGAAGCTAAGGCTCTTAGTTTCACTCCATCTTCTTCTTTAAGGCTTGTAAAAAAGAATAGGACCACACTTTCATTGAGGTCTTGAACACCTTCCTCCACGAAGTCGAGAGAGGAAGAAAAAGGTGGAACTTCTCGGACGAGGTTCAGTAAAAACTCCTCATAGTGCGAGAAGTTCTTTAGTTCAAGGGCTAAACTTCTTTGATGGAAGTAAACTCGAAGCTTCTCATTTTTCTCTGAGAGATGCTTTAAGACAGAACTCATGGCATCAAAACAAAAGTCGAGTTCCTTTTTTTCCTCTTTCGATAAAGACTCAAATGAAAAAAAGACTTGGATCACGCGTTCTCGCGTCTCACGATACTCTCGTACCATCCACTCCTGAACTCTAGCAGAGAGCTTTTGATGAATGAATTTTCTGGAGTCTCCTAAGCGAAATGGTCGCACTTCTTCAATCTCATCCGATTGCGACATGCTCCTTTTATACTCCTTTTCTCCTACTTTGGAGAAAAGTTCGAGTGAGAGTTCATCCGATGCCATCTCATAAGGCCTTGGAAGAACGTAAACATCTCCCATCTCTCTTTTAGCAAGCGTTTTCAAAGGAATGCGAAAAAAGCCAAAGGGATCGTAAAAGAAGAGCTTGACCTCTGGCGAAAGTAAGATTCCACAGTGATCGGTTTCACGGTAGATCGGTAATTCCAACATGGACAGGGGTTCTAATACGTATTCACTTTTCTTAAAGCCAACGTCTAAACGCTCATGTAGGGAAAGATAAAAGGTCGTAAAAAAGCTCGTGTTTTTAAGAAGGATCACCCATTCCCCGCGTTCGTGCCGTGGGATCTTTGAAAATTTTGCATGAAAAGAAAGCTGTAGTGATCTTCTAAGAATGAATGCGTATAAAAGGCTCACTACAGGAAGTACGAGTAAAAAGTAAACAAACGTATGAGCAAAGCTTCGAAGTGCTAGATTCGCTACGAAAATCGCTAGTACGAGTGTCAAGACCCAGCCGACAAAGCGACGTGTGATCATCGGTCATTAACCTGTGTCTCGCCGAGAATACTTTGGACGACTTCTCTTCCCTTAATGCCTTTGATTCGAGCATCGGGAGTAAGTGAGATTCGGTGTGAAAAGACCTTAACGACAAGTTCTTGAATGTCTTCTGGGCGCACAAAGTCACGACCCATGATGAGAGCACGTGCTTTGCTCGCTTCTTGTAGCATCAAGGACCCTCTTGGAGAAACGCCTAAAAGGACATCGGGATGATTTCTCGTTCCGTTTGACAGCCTAGCAATATAATGCCTTAACGCATCGGTAAGATGAACGTTTTTTCCTTGCTCCTGAAGCCAAAGAACTTCTTCTTTCGTAACGACCGGGGTTACGTCATCGAGTGGCGTATGACCACCAAAGCGCTCTAAGATCTCCACTTCCTCTTGAAGGGAAGGATAACCAAGGCTTATCTTCATCATGAAGCGGTCGAGCTGTGCCTCTGGAAGAGGATACGTTCCTAAGTATTCCACCGGGTTTTGCGTCGCAAGCACCATGAAGGGCTTGGGAAGCTTATAGGTGACACCGTCGATCGTTACCTGATTTTCTTGCATGACTTCAAGTAGAGCAGACTGTGTCTTAGGACTCGTACGGTTGATCTCATCTGCCAGAAGGACTTCTGTCATGACAGCACCTGGCTGCAATTCAAAGTCTCCCCTTTTCGGATTGTATAGATTAAAGCCCGTCACATCGGAGGGCATGATATCTGGTGTAAATTGTATACGTTTAAATGCGAGCGATGTCGTCGCACTGAGGGCACTTACAAGGGTCGTCTTCCCTGTTCCAGGAGCATCCTCTACGAGCACGTGACCTCGTGCAATGAGAGCCGTGAGAATATCGGTGATGACTTCATCTTTACCGACGAAGACTCTCTTCATATTCTTTTGGATCTCTTCAATCTGCTCCTTACATTGACCGACGTGGACCATGCCGCCTCCTATCTCCAAAAGCTCTTATAATCTTTCTTTTCAACACAGTTGTATGTGATCATATCTTTAAGTAAATCATAAGGGAAAGGATCCTTATGTTTAACCTTCATCATCATCTTCATGGCCTCGTGTCCTTCACTTTCGATACGTTCACGGAAGTGATCGAGACAAGCTTTTTCAGGGCCGATGGAGATGTGATTTTTAGCGAGAGAAAAGCCCATAATAAAGGTTCCCTCTTGAAGGAACATCGGTTGGTTCCACTTGATCTCTCCTACAAGGTCTGGAAATGTCTCTTGAACAAAGGATAAAACCTCTAAAAGGCGTTTTCTTCCCACTTCATCCGTCACCTGGTTTACATAATCATCAAAATATTTCATCTATTCCTCGTTTAAATAGTTCTTTGTAGCTTCTACAAAGAAAGTGAGTGCATCTAGAAGGTATTCTTCTTCTAGGTCGAAGTGTGATGTGTGATGTCCGTAATCTATGCCATCGGTCGTTCTCAAGTTATTTAAAAAGAAAAAGGTTCCAGGAATCTTTTTCGTATAGAAGGAGAAGTCCTCTCCTCCCATAACAGGGTGCTCAAGTTCTACGACTCTGTCCTCAGAAAAGACATTCTTCGCTAGATCCATCATGCGTTCTGTAAAGGAAGCGTCGTTTACGAGAACTGGGTACTTTAATTCATACTGCACGGTAGCCTTTGCTCCATGAGCGAGAGCAATGTGCTCTGAGATCGTTTCGATGCGTTCTTTGATCCAAAGTCTCGTCGTTTCATTGACGGCACGAACGGTGCCTTCAAGGATGACTTTATCGGGGATGATATTTTGATTGTATCCCCCTTCAATGTGACAAACGGATAGAATGCCAGGTTCTGTCGTCTTTTTTCCACGACTCATAATGGTCTGAAGAGCTAAGACGAGTTCAGCACTCACAGGAATCGGATCGATCCCTTCGTCGGGATAGGCGCCATGAACACCATGACCTGTGATCGTAATCTTAAAATAGTCCATGGAAGCCATGATAGGACCTTTTCTAAAGCCAAAATTTCCCTTTTTAAGCTCCTTACTCATTCTTCCTGCGTGCATCCCTAAGATGGCATCGACACCATCTAAAGCACCTTCTTGAATCATTGGCTCCGCACCACCAGGCATCTCTTCTCCGGGTTGAAAGAGGAGAGCGACTTTTCCCTTAAAAGGCATCCCTTCGTTCTTCAGGTATGCACCTAAGGTCAAGACCGTAGCCATGTGAGCATCGTGACCACAAGCATGCATACAGCCATTATCGGAGGCAAACGGAAGACCCGTCTCTTCTAAAATCGGAAGGGCATCCATGTCAGCTCGAAAAGCCAAGGTCTTTCCCTCCTTACCGCTATCGAGTACGGCTACAATGCCATTACCATCCATGTAGGTGCGATAAGGAATGTATAGCTTATCGAGTTCTTCTTGAATATATTGACTTGTCTTGGGGAGATCATTTTGTAATTCAGGTATCTTATGAAGCGCTCTTCTGTGTCCCTGAAGCACAGAAAAATACGCCTTAATATCATTTGGTTTCATACTACTCCTTTTCTTTTAGTATAATCATTTTAGAGTCTCACTACAAGAATGGAGTCATTATGATTAGATTAGCAAACACATCCGATCGAGATGCTTGGGTCAAGCTCAATACCGAATTTATTCACTTTGAATACGAAGACGAAAACGTATGGGAGGATCCGCTAGGAAGAGGCGATATCGGGGAAGTCTTCGACATGGTCTTAGAAAACGAGGAATCACCAAACCATATCTTTATGATCGAATACGACGGAAAAGTCGTCGGCTTTATGAATTCCACCTATTTTTACGGTGTATGGGCTCACGGTAAGGTGCTCTATGTAGACGACTTCTTCCTCTCTGAGGAATACCGTGGAAAAGGCTATGGAAAGAGAGCCATCAATGAGCTTATCGAATGGTTAAAGGAAAATGGCTATAAGAGGCTACAACTCATGGCAGAACTCACAAACCCTAAGGCTAGTAAGTTCTATGAAAAGGAAGCCTTTGATAAGCAGACCGTACACTTCTTCTGTAAATATTTATAAGCCGTTCAGAAAAATTTTAAAAAAACGCTTGCGTCGTGACACCGTGTCATGTATAGTAACAAAGCAATGACACCGTGTCACAAAGGAGACTCTATGGCAAAAGACACATTTGAACGACTACCAGAAGATAAGAAAGAAAAGATTCTTTCGGTACTAAAAAAGAACTTTGAAGAAAAGCCCTTTAATCTGGTTACGGTAAAAGACATCGTCGATGAATTAGGAATCGCAAGAGGAAGCTTTTATCAGTACTTTGAAAGCTTAGAGGATGCCTATTTCGAGATTTTAGACCGAAAAACGACAGACATTCATAAACTCTTTTTAGAAGAGATGAAAAAAGATACGACGCTTGAAGAAAAGCTCACACGCTACGGAAAAGCACTTCAAAAGGCTCTTTTTAACGACAACTACTCGATCTATAAGACGCGTTACCTCTACTGGGACGAAGGTCTCAATAAAGAGATGCGAGCACGTCATAAAAACACACTCCCCAAAGAAGAAAAAGTCCAATACTTAAAAGGAATCCTTCATACACTCATTCAAAGGACCTTTGAAGAGGAATGGACCAAAGAAGAATTTTTAGAAAAATATGAAACACAGCTACAGTGGATTCTAAAGGGGGTTAACTAATGGCGATCTTTGAAAGTACCTTTGACATTCTTTACCTAGTAAGTGTGATCTATCTAGGCATCAAGCTCTTTATCGTAAAAGGAAAAGAAGGATATCTCCTCTTTGCTTCGATGGCGGTCCTTTTGGGACTAGGTGATGCCTTCCACCTCGTACCTCGAATCATCTCTCACTGTAGTGAATCAGGGTTTAAGGGACATGCCGCAGCACTTTCCTGGGGGCAATTTGTAACGAGCATCACCATGACCCTCTTCTATGTCCTCTTCTACTTCTACTACCGCTTGAAGAGTAAAGATACCTCGAACACGAAAGCATTCCTTATCATGACTCTCGCCCTCGCAAGAATCATCATCGTCCTACTCCCTGGAAACAAGTGGGGACAGATGCCTGGCGATTACATGTATGGTATCTACAGAAATATTCCCTTCTTAATCCTTGGAATCTTACTCATCCTATGGAGCTTTAAAGAGAGAAAGACAGAAGGTCTTAAGAACATGTGGTGGCTAATTTTTTTGAGCTTTCTCTTCTATGTTCCAGTCGTCCTCTGGAGTCAGAAATTCCCTCCTGTAGGAGCACTCATGATGCCTAAGACGGTTGCTTATTTTATGATCGTATTCTTGGGATTTAAGTATTTGAGAAAGAATGAAGAAAGATGAAAAGAAAGGAAAAAAGTCCTGAAATTCAGGACTTTTTTTGTTTGGCGGAAGCGGTGGGATTCGAACCCACGTGCCCGTGAAGGCAACTCGATTTCGAGTCGAGCTCGTTATGACCGCTTCGATACGCTTCCGTGTGGAGCGGGTGAGGGGAATCGGACCCCCGTGGCTGGCTTGGGAAGCCAGAGCTCTGCCATTAAGCTACATCCGCGTGACTTTATTATGATATCAGATTTAGAAAAAAATGCAAGAAAAAAGCCCTTCTCAAGGAGAAGGGCTTTTGATGTCATTAGTATTGAATGACGTCTTTCTTGGTAACGATCATTAGGAAACCGAATAGTACTACGATTGTTCCAATGAGTCCAAGCCAGTAAATGCCTGTAAGTCCTGTGAGGATAAATCCAACGAGGGCTGATACGGCAGTTGCTGATGCGTATGGAATCTGACTTGCTACGTGGTCGATGTGACGGCACTGAGCTCCAGCAGAGCTGAGGATCGTCGTATCGGAAATCGGTGAGCAGTGGTCGCCGAATACGGAACCAGAGAAGATCGCACCGAGGAATAATGGTAGCATGTCCATTGCACCGAGGTGTTGGATGATCGGGATCATGATCGGTACGAGAATACCGAATGTACCCCAAGCTGTACCTGTTGAGAAGGATAATACAGCACCTACGATGAATACGAGTGCAGGGAGAATCTGTACAGGAACTACAGAGTTCTTAAGGATCTTACCTACGTAAGCACCTGTATTTAAGTAATCAGAGCTACAAACGCCACCGATTGTCCAAGCGAGTGTAAGGATGATCATTGCAGGAACCATGGATTTAACACCTGAGTTGAAGGAATCCATGAAGCTTGTGAATGTCATAAGCTTTCTCGGCAAGTACATAACCATACATACGATGAGAGCAACGATAGCACCAAAGACGAGAGAAATGGATACACCAGAATCACCAAATGCTGCATAGAGGCTCTTGCCTTCGCCAGCAAAGAATCCGCCCGTATAAAGCATGAAGATAACTGTGCAGAATACGAGAACGAGTACAGGGATTACGAGGTCCCAAACAGTTCCCTTTGGAGAGATCTCTACGTTGATGGAGTCGTCTGCATCGTCGATTCTTGATGTATCGTTTTCTTCGAACTTTCTCATTGGACCGAAGTCACGGTCTGTAAGAGCGAAGAAGAATACAACGATGATAGCAAAGATTGCATAGAAGTTGTAAGGAATGGATGAAACGAAGGTGTTCATTGGTTCAGCAACACCTGTGTCACCGATTGTTGCAACAACGCTTGCACCCCAGCTACTGATTGGCATGAGGATACATACAGGAGCAGCCGTCGAGTCGATAAGGTATGCGAGTTTTGCTCTTGATACCTTTTGAGCATCCGTTACAGGTCTCATAACTGTACCAATGGTCAAGCAGTTGAAGTAGTCATCAATGAAAATTAAGATACCTAAGATACCTGTAGCTACTTGAGCACCAGCACGATTGCGGATTTTCTTGGTTGCCCATTTACCATAAGCTTGGCTACCGCCTGCTTTTGTAACGAGAACAACGATAACACCAAGAAGTCCAAGGAAAAGAATCATACCAGAGTTTTCACCCAACTTAGTACTCATGAGATTGAAGAGATTCTCATAAGCTGGAATAATTTGCCACTGTGAGAAGATCAAAACGCCCACTAAAATACCAATGAAGAGTGAAGAGATAACTTCTTTGGTAATGAGTGCGAGTACGATCGCAATCACCGGTGGCAGGACTGACAATACGTCAAAATCCATGTAGTGCCTCCTTAGTTTTTGATACTTCGATAGTAGCATTAATAACAAGATAAATCAACGTAAATTCATGATTATAAAATTATGTTTTTAGTTGTTATCTGCCTAGATCATAGTATGCTATTCTTCGTTACACTTTTTTTGTTCTATACATAACGCGACAATATTTGTTACATTATGTTAAGTCATGGTTTAGATTTTGTGAATTAAGGACAAAACCTCCTTTTCGATTGTATAGAGGGTGAAAAGGAGGAAACTATGGAAAAAATCATCGCACTACTTCTTGCACTTCTATTACTAGCTGGATGTGCACCACTTCAGGCAAAACAGCAAGCTCCCGTGTCGGAACATATCATGAATTCGCCGATAGTAGACATGGCAACAGATTCCTTAGCCCTTGACACAAAAGAAATCATGAACACAGAAGAATACAATCATGTAAAGGAATCGGGCTTCAAACTCACGAAAGTCAATCGTTACTCTACTTTTGCGGTCGATGTCGATACAGCGAGCTATGCAAATATTAGAAGACAGCTAAAAGCAGGATCCCTTCCTATAAAAGATTCTGTGCGTATCGAAGAGATGCTGAACTACTTCCGCTACGATTATTCGAAAGGAGAAAAGGCAGGTCCTTTTACCGTAACAAAAGAGTACTTCCCTACTCCCTGGAACAAAGACACGAAACTTTTACTCATCGGAATTCAGGCCAATGGCCCGAATCCCATTGTAAAAAAGAAAGCCAATAACTTCGTCTTTTTAATCGACGTGAGTGGCTCCATGGATACATCAAATAAGCTCCCTTTAGTGAAGCGCTCTTTCCTACAACTTCTAGAAAACTTGAATAAAGAGGATACGATCAGTATCGTCACCTATGCAAGTGTGGATAGCGTCGTCATTGAGGGAATAAAAGCTACAGAGACGACTAGAATAATGGATGCCATCGAAAACCTCACTGCTGGTGGAAGCACAGCCGGTAGTAGAGGGATAGAGACCGCTTATGAAATTGCAAGAAAATATTATAAGAAAGATGGAAATAACCGCGTCATCTTAGCCACAGACGGTGACTTAAACGTCGGACCGAGTTCTGAAGGTGAACTCGTAGAAATCATCGAAAAAGAGAAAAAAGCTGGCATTCAGCTCTCTGTCCTAGGCTTTGGAACAGGGAACCTCAAAGATAATAAGCTCGAGGCTTTAGCCGATCACGGCGACGGAAACTACGGGTATATCGACTCCATTCAAGAAGCGAGAAAGGTTCTTCTTGAAGAAATGGGTCAAAACCTAGAAATAATTGCGAAAGACGTGAAGCTTCAAATGGATTTCAATCCTCAATTCGTAAGAGGCTATCGATTAATCGGTTACGAAAACCGCCTCATGGATGCTGAAGACTTTGAAAACGATAAAAAAGACGGCGGAGAAATGGGTGCAGGTCACCGAATCACCGTCCTTTATGAAATCGTAGATTCCGAATCGAAGTACGAACTTCCAACGGTTTCGACAGACCCTAATCTAGAAATTCCCCCGGAAAGCAATAAGCTCGCCTCTCTTTCCATTCGCTACAAAGAGCCTACAAGCGAAGTTTCAGAAGGTCTCCGCTTGGATTTTGAACAGGATTCTTTTACGACAGGTATGAGCGAGAACGCTAAACTCAGTAGTGCACTCGCCGAATTTGGAATGCTCTTAAGAGATTCTGAATACAAGGGACAAAGTAGCTATCAAAGTGTCCTTGAGCGCTTAGAGAGCATCAAAGAAAAAGACGAGCTCGTGAAGGAACTCATCGAGCTCGTACAAAAAGCTAAACAAATGGATTAAATGGAGACTGCCCCACCTACCCAAGGGTAACCTTCCTCATCGACAAAGGCCTCAATGCGAGAAGGCTCTCCCATATCTTCACCTTGAAATATCGTAACGACTTCATTCGTCTTTACGATATTTTTTTTGTGAAGTAAACTCACGAGAGCGCCGTTTGAGGTTCCCGTCGCACATTCTTCATCGATTCCTACGAGTGGAGCGAAGTTTCTCACATGGAGGCCGTCGTGAAGCGTGTAGACGTGATAGCCTATGGCATCATTTTCCTTTTGAATGGCGTCTGAATAGATTCGATCGGGCTTTGCCACGTGTAAAAGAATTCTCGATTCAACCTCTACTAATATATCTTTTAGCCCCGTGCTTACGACATCGACATTTTTCGTTTTAACGCCTAGTGCTTCGTCCTTCCACTCTCCTTCAAAGGGAAAGAAAGTTGGTTGATCGAGTCGAAGAAAAACGACATCCTCTCTCACATCTACTTGATACGTTCCTTGGTTCGTTGTAAAGGACTGGACTCCCTCTTCTACGATCTCAAGTTTTTTTAATACACCAAAGAGAGCAAGTGTCGCGTGACCACAGATTCCAACCTCTTCTACGGGTGTAAAGAAGCGAGCAAACTTCTTTTCCGTGTCATAAAACACTGTTTCACTATAGCCATTGGCTTTAGCGAGAGCTTGCATTTCTGCAGGATTTCCCTGCTCTAATACGACAGCAGCCGTATTTCCACCTTGGCCCTGATAATTAAAAGCTTTTATTATATATTGTGTCATAAACCCTCCTTATTTAGTTATAAAAATTTTCTAGACAACCTCATTCTAAGTATATACAATAAGTCCGTGGAGAGAAAGATCTCTCAAAAATAAGGAGGCTTCTATGGAGCAAAATGAACGGACTCTGGGGGTATTCCCTCTAGCGATGTTCGCGGTAGGTCTTACACTCGCAAGCGGTGTCTTTAGTCTCAGCGGCGACTTTGCAGCAGGCGGAGCACACACCCTTGCAACTCTTATCGGTTGGGCAATCTGTGGCGTAGGAATGTTTGCACTTACCATGTGTTTCTTCAAACTTTCGATTGTAAAGAAGGATCTCACAAGTGGAATCTATTCTTATGCTAGAGAAGGTTTCGGTGACTACATCGGATTTAACTCAGCATGGGGCTACTGGATCAGTGCCATCCTTGCACAAATTTCATTCATCGCGTTATTATTCCAAACTCTTAGTTATTACATCTCTGCCTTCGGGAACGGAATGAACCTCACAGCTGTCATCGTTGCTTCTGTGATCATGTGGCTCTTTGCACTGTTAATTCTTCGTGGTGTAAACGAAGCAGTCGTTTTGAACGCTATCGTCGTTACCGCAAAGATCATTCCGATCATTGTCGTTCTCGTTGCTATCATCATCGGTGGCGCATTCAAATGGGAAATCTTCATGCAAAACTTCGCTGGAACGGGCGAAATGTCTCTTCTAGAACAAGTTCGTTCCACGGTCTATACTACCGTTTGGATCTTCATAGGTATCGAAGGTGCTGTCGTTATTTCTGGTCGTGGTAAGACACAAAAGATTTCAGGACAAGCAACCATCATCTCCTTCGTATCACTCTTCGTTCTCTATTTTGTCATTTCCTTCCTTTCGATGGGCGTTCTTCCAGCAGAAGAACTTGCAGCTCTTGAAAACCCATCTCTAGGTGGTGTACTTAAAGCAGTCGTCGGTGACTGGGGTGCAACGCTTGTAAACATTGGCGTTATCATCAGCTTAGGTGGAGCACTCTTTAGCTACACGATCCTCTGTGTTGATAGTGCAAATGGTCCTTCTGAACACAAGGCTTTCCCCGAATTCTTATCGAAGAAGAATAAGAACGGAGCACCAACATGGTCTGTTATCATTTCAGCCTTGGTCATTCAGATTTTCCTCATCATCGTATACTTTAACGATGCGACCTTCCAAGCTGCTTATGCGCTCTCTACTTCAGCTATCATGCTACCTTATGTACTCTCTGCTTTCTACTACTTCAAAGTCGTTTTAAAGAACGAAGACAAAGAGTTTGAACCCAACGGTAAGGTAGGCGCTTGGATCATTGCAATCCTCGGTTCAATCTATGGCTTCTGGCTACTCTATGCATCAGGAACAACATATATCCTCATCGCAAGCTTACTCTATGCACCAGGAACATTGATGTACCTCTATAACCGCAAGAAACGCGGACAAAAGCTCTTCAACAACACAGGCGATGTCATCGCTTGCCTCGTACTCATGGGAGCAGCTGTTGCATCCATCGTTCTTACAGTAAACGGAACCATTCAGTGGTTCTAATCCACGAAAAGCTTGAAAGCAGACACACGTGTCTGCTTTCTTTATTTTAACCTAAAGTGATTCTTGTCGTATTCGATAAGGCCCTCTCTTTTAAGCTTCGATAGCTCACTACTCATCGCCGAGCGATCGACCGACAGATAATCTGCAAGCTCCTGTCGATTAAAGGGTATCGAAAAGGTGGGAGAACCTTGACGCTTCTCCTCTTCTGAAAGATACGAAAGGAGCTTTTCTCTTGTGGAGCGCTTTGTAAGGTGAGAGATCTTTTGAACGAGCTTGCGGTTCTTTTCACTAATCGTAAAGAATAAGTTTTGAATTACCTTTTGATGAAAGCTACATCCCGCTTGACACGTACTAAGAAGTTCTAAGACATTAAAAGCGATCACCTTGGAATCGGTTAAAGCATAGACTTCATTTAAAAAGCCCCCACTCTCAGGTGCTACATAGGCTTCACCGAACATTTCACCAGGACTGATCTCGGCTAAGATCGAACGGTTTCCCCAGTAGTCGTCCTTTTGAATGTACAAGGAACCTTCTAAAAGGACGTAAATCTTTTGTACCCTCTCCCCTTCTCGAATGACGACCTCGTCCTTTTTAAAGCTCAAGACAGAGGTACGAAAGCACTCGAGAAACGACTCGATTTCACTTTCATTCACGCCATCGAAAAGGCGAGAACTTTTTAAAGCTAAAAATTTTTGATCCATTTTCTCCCTCGTTGTAAAAACAACATACTTACGACACTCATTCTACTATACTTAAGGCAAGAAAACAAAAGGAGGACCCATGAAGCCAAAGATTAAGATCACACTCGTAGACCGCCTAGGAAAATGCGGTTGCCACCGAGGCCACAAGGTAGGAGACACTTGGGACTACGATACCGAAAGAGGTAACCTCTGCCCCCTAGCCATGCATGTAGCCTTTGTGTACATTGATATTTTGCGCTATGGTGGGAATCCCCCGAGGGCCAATAATGGAGAAATTCGCTTTTGCTGCCCAGATAGTGACGTAGTGAACGTCTTTAAGATTGAGAAGGAGGAAGTATGATTCGAAGAATTATAAAAATTGATGAAGCCAAGTGCAACGGCTGTGGTGCATGTGCAAGTGCTTGCCACGAAGGTGCAATAAAGATGATAGACGGTGTCGCAAAGCTTACGAGAGAAGATTACTGTGACGGCTTAGGAGACTGCTTACCAGCATGTCCTACGGGAGCGATAACGTTCGAAGAAAGAGAAGCACCAGCTTACGATCATGAAGCTGTCATGAAATCAAAAGAAGCTAAGGAACCACTTCCTTGTGGATGCCCTGGTACACACGTAAAGACCTTTTCACATAAAGAAAGTGTCCAAGTTCCTCAAGAAGTGACGAGTGAACTCACTCAGTGGCCCGTACAGATTAAACTCGTTCCTACGAACGCTCCCTACTTCCAAGGTGCAAACCTTCTCGTCGCTGCCGATTGTACGGCCTTTGCCTACGGAAACTTCCACAGAGACTTTATCCGTAACCACGTGACACTCATCGGATGCCCGAAGTTAGACATGGTCGATTACACCGAGAAGCTCACAGAGATCATTCGAAATAACGACATTAAAAGCGTTAATATCGTTCGAATGGAAGTTCCTTGCTGTGGTGGACTCGAGCATGCCGTTAAGACTGCACTTCAACAGAGTGGGAAGTTTATCCCCTGGAGTGTCGTGACTATCACAACCGACGGAAATATCTTATAATAAGACCGAGTAGTCTAAGACTACTCGGTTTCCTTTTATGGATAGTAAGACACTTATGAGAGGAGCTCCCATGCCTTTTGAAATCATTCGAAATGAAATAGATAAGCTTCATGTAGATGCGATTGTAACAAAAGACTTTAAGCTTAATGAAAAAAATACGACTCACTCTATAAACGTGAGGATGAATGGTCAGACCGTTGAGGACTTCATTACCTCATCTTATAGAGAAGCCCTTCACTTAGCGAAAAAGCTTGAGCTCGAGTCCATCGCTTTCTTTTCAGAACCAAGTTCGCGTCACATGGCGTTAAAGGAAATGAGTAGCTTTCTCCTAGAAAACGACATGATGATCTACCTCGTCGTAGAAAATAAAGAAGACTTCTCCCTTTCAGAAGACCTCTATGACTCAGTAAGCCGTTATATCGAAGAAAACTTTAGTGAAACGGAGCTCCAAGAAGAAGTCATTCTTTTTGATCAACAAGTTTCACTAAAAAAGGCTCTATGCGCTCCCAAGTATTTCGATAACGATGACTTTACATCCCTTTTAGATGACCTCGATGCAGGCTTTACAGAAACTCTTTTAAAGCTCATCGACCGCACGGGAAAGAAGGACTCTGAGATCTATAAGAAAGCCAATGTCGATCGAAAGCTTTTTTCAAAAATCAGAAATAATCCTGATTACAGACCATCCAAATCGACAGCACTGGCCTTTGCCTTTGCACTGGAACTCGATCTCGAAGAAACAGAAGATTTTATCAGAAGAGCAGGCTACGCCCTCTCTCATAGCAGTAAGTTTGACATCATCGTCGAGTACTTTTTAATGAACAGAAACTACAACGTCTTTGAACTCAATGAAGTACTCTTTGCCTTTGATCAACCGCTCATCGGTTAAAATGTCGCTTTCTAAGCGACCAATCTTTCCTCCTTTTCACCTAGAATGAATTCACAAACATGAAGGAGGAATAAGAAATGACAGAACTCGTATTTATCCTAGACCGAAGTGGATCCATGAGAGGACTCGAACTAGACACCATTGGAGGATTTAACTCCATGCTTCATAAGCAGCGCCAGGAACCTGATGAAGCCTTAATCTCCACCGTACTCTTTGATCACGAATCCGTCGTGATTCACGACCGCGTGCCACTAAAGGAAGTGAGTGATCTAACGGAAAAGGAATACTTTGTACGAAGCTCTACCGCTCTTCTCGATGCCGTAGGTAGCGCAATCCACCACATTTCAAACGTCCATAAGTACGCTAGAAAAGAAGACGTTCCAGAAAAGACGCTCTTTATCATTACGACCGATGGTATGGAAAACTCAAGCCACGTCTACACCTATAAGAGTGTTCAAAAAATGATTAAAGAAAAGCGTGAAAAAAAGGGCTGGGAGTTCCTCTTCTTAGGTGCCAATATCGATGCACCGGAAGAAGCAGAGAAAATGGGAATTGAACCAGATATGGCAGTAACTTATCACTCTGATAAAGAAGGAACCGCTTTAAACTACGAGGTTCTAAGCGATGCGATCATGTATGCTAGATGCTGCGATGCACCACTTACAAAAGATTGGAAAAAGGTGATAGATGAAGATTTCCAAAAAAGAGGCGGAAAGAATAAGAAGAAATAAAAAAAGCCTTTGCGCTTAGTTTCTAAGCGGTAGGCTTTTTCTTTTGGTTTTGGTGGAGCTGGGGGGCATCGAACCCCCGTCCAAAAACAAATCCTCTACAGCATCTCCGAGCGCAGACACTTTTAATAATCATAGATTCTAAAGTGACAAACGGTCTATGATGTGCCTCTAAAACCACCTGCCCCCGAGGCAAGAACAGGATCGTGCACTTGAATGTTTATGTCCACAGGCGTCAAGTGCGAAAGGCCTTATGGACAAAGGCTGCTAGTTACGCAGCGTAAGCAAAATTATTGTTTGCGTTTAAATTTAGTTCCCAGTTCTTTTACGTGTACCCCAGGAGTAAACACGGCTCGCTTCCGTAGATTCTTTATCCCTGTCGAAACCATTCAGCCCCATGTTTAATAATTCTTTAGTGCACGGTCCATGGCGCGCTTTGCTTCTTTCTCTTTTAAGCTTTCTCTCTTATCGTAGAGCTTCTTACCTTGAGCAAGACCTATTTCTAGCTTTATGAGGTTTCTGTCGTTTACGTAGACCTTTAAGGGCACGACAGTGATCCCTTGCTTCTTTACTTCTTCATAGAGGGAATGGATCTCTCTCTTATGAAGGAGAAGCTTTCTGTCTCTTGTGGAGTCGACATTAAAGATGGAACTCTGTTCATAAGGAGACACGTGCATTCCTGTGATGTAGGCTTCATCTTGTCGAATTTCTATAAAGGCTTCTTTGATGCTTACTTTGCCATCCTTCATGCTCTTTACTTCGCTGCCTACAAGAGATAACCCGGCCTCGAAGGTCTTAAGGATGAAATAGTCATGATAAGCCTTCTTGTTAGTAGCTAGGTTCTTCATGCGTCCTCCAATTGGTATAGTATACTAAATTTTTATTCTACTGTCCACAAGGCTATGGTTTAAAAAATAGCCCTATTGAGGGCTATTCCATGGCCATGAGTTTTTCTAAGTAGATAGCTAGTCCATCCTCTTCTGGCTTCTTTATGACCGTCTTGGCACTTCTTAGAACGTTTTCTGGTGCACCTTCTATGACGAGGCTGTTCTCAAAAGCTAGAAGCATCGCGGTGTCGTTTTCGTTATCGCCTGCTACGTAGACTTCGTCGATTCCGAGCTGGTCTTTAAGCCACATGGTCGCTTTTCCCTTATCGGCATCTAAACTTATAATGTCATAGAGGTGCTCTAACGATCGAAAGACGTTCACGTGATCGAGGTTTCCTAGGTTTTCTAGGACGACCTTCGCTTCTTCAAGTGTTTCAAAGGTAAAGGAAAGCTTATGGATGTTCTTTGTGAGCTCCTCTGTGAATTCTCGTTGATAGCGTATGGGAATGTCGTAGCCTTTCGGGAGGTTTCTTCTGTAGTTTTCATACTGGAGGGCAACGGATTCTCGCTTATTCGCTATGAGCGAACGGTTCGTATAGACCTGACAGTAGCCATTCGTCTTATCCATGTACTTCCAAAGTCTTTCAACGACTTCTCCTGGTACACTCGCTTCGTGAACGAGCTCCTTGTTTTTATAGATGGCTGCTCCCGAGCAGCAGATGAGGTCTTCAGAGCATTCGATGTCGTCGGCATAGTACTCGACGCTACTTAAAAGCCTTCCTGTCGCGATGACAAACTCATTTCCTCTCGCCTTCCACTCTTTGATGGCTTTTTTCGTACGATCGGTAATGCGCTTAGAGCTACCTAAGAGTGTTCCATCGAGATCAGATACAAAGAGCTTAGTCATGGCTTTCCTCAGCTAAACCGAAGTTGATCTCACCTTGTTCGACATTGACTCTGATGAGCTGAACCATGATCTTATCACCGATCGTAAAGCGTGCTCCTGTTCGTTCGCCCTTTAGTGTGAGTGTCTCTTTTTCATAGTGGTAGAAGTCTTGCTTTAATTCACTTAGTCGAATGAGACCTTCTACGGTATTTTCGAGCTCTACGAATAGTCCAAAGCTCGTAACAGAACTGATCGTTCCTTCAAAGCACTGTCCGATCTTATCCTGCATGAACTCAGCCATCTTGATGTCGTCGACTTCGCGTTCACTTTCTTCTGCGTTTCGCTCTCTTTCACTCGATTGCTCTGCGACGACCTCTAGAATATCTTCGTAGTGCTTCTTTCTTTCGGGAGTAAAGAGTCCTTGAAGATTTTCTTTAATGATTCTGTGAATCTGTAGGTCAGGGTAACGTCTAATGGGTGACGTAAAGTGAGAGTAGTAGGTCGATGCCAGTCCAAAGTGGCCTTCCATGTAGTTCGTGTACTTCGCTTGCTTTAGGCTTCGAAGCATGAGCTTATTTACAATATTTGCATACGGCGTGCCCTTGACCTTCTGAATGAGTTCATTCACGCGCACGGGATCCATGTCATCTAACGTTCCCTCGAGCTTAAAGCCAAAGTTATAGATGACGCGGTTAAACTCCATGAGCTTTTCTTCTGAAGGCTTTTCGTGGGTTCTATAGAGGAATGGAATGTCTCTACTTCCATAGTGCTCACTGACGACTTCATTCGTAAGGATCATGAAGGCTTCGATGAGCTTATTAGCGATACGGCGGTCGCGCTTTTTAATGTCTACGACACGTCCTTCATCGTCTGCAATGATCTCGCTTTCCACGAAGCCAAAGTCGATGGAACCACGTTCCTTTTGCTTCTTTTCAAGCTTTTCTGCAAGCTCTTTAAAGAGAAGAAGATCTTCTTTGGCTTCTCCTTCGAAGAGTTCATTTTTTCCTTCTAAGAAGTCACTCACGTCGTCATAGACGAGTCGCATTTTGGAGTGAATGACTGATTCAAAGATCTCATGACTTACGACATTGGCGTCTTTATCGATGACCATCTCGACACTTAAGGTGAGTGAGTCCTCTCCCGGTCGAAGGGAGCAAAGCTCATTACTTAGAATTTCAGGAAGCATGGGAATGACCATGCCAGGAAAATAGATACTCGTTCCACGCTTAAAAGCTTCTCGATCGATGGGGTCGTTTTCTTTTACATAGTGCGTGACGTCAGCAATGTGAACACCAAGAAGGTATCCTTTTTCATGCGGTTCAATACTGATAGCATCGTCAAAGTCTTTCGCATCTCTTCCATCGATCGTTATGATAAAGCGGTCTCTTAAGTCTCTTCGCTTCTTAAGATCCTCTGCTGTAATCTCTCTTTTTAAGGTGTTGGCATGAGCTAGGACGTCTTCTGGAAAGTCAGTCTCTAATTCAAACATGCTTGCAACACTTTGAATATCTACAAAAGGCTCGCCTGGTTTTCCGATAATCTTCGTAACGCGTCCCTCAGGGTTTTTAGATCCTTTCGCATACTTTGTAATCTCGACCTCTACGACGTCATTTTGTTTCGCGCCTAACGTGCGATTGAGCGGAATGTAGATGTCTTGTTTAATTTTTCTATCTAAACTTACGACAAAGGCTGCAGTCGCACCGATGTCCATCTTTCCAACGACGCGGTTCGTGTTGTGCTCTAAGACCTTTTCTACATAGCCTTCAGGATTCGAATCTCCCTGAGCAGGCTTTGAGATGCACACGAGTACCTTATCGCCGTTCATGGCTCCATTGAGATGATTCTTATGGACAAAGATGTCCTTCATACCCTCTCGTTCGCTTATAAAGAAGCCAAAGCCACGCTCCGTAAGCTCAATGACTCCACTGAAGCATCCTTCGTCGCTTAAAAGGGAATACTTGCCCTTCTTCGTTCTTCTAAGAATGCCATCATGGACGAGTCCATCTAAGGCATCTTCGATGTCTTCTAAGGTTTCTTTTCCTAAAAACTTCTGAATATCGGCTGCTGAAAGTGCTTTTGTTCTTCTCTCTAAGAGTGCTTTAATTTCATTTTCCAACATAGTTCCCTCCATGAGTATACTTACCCAAAAAAAAGACGCCCTGAGGCGTCTTTTAGAAGAGTCCTGATAAGACTAAGCTTACAATCGTCATAAGTTTAATCAAGATGTTGATGGATGGTCCAGAGGTATCTTTAAAGGGGTCTCCAACGGTGTCACCTACGACACTCGCTTTATGAGCTTGAGAACCTTTTCCTCCGAAGAATCCGCTTTCTACATACTTCTTCGCATTATCCCATGCACCACCGCTGTTAGCCATAAAGATAGCCATGAGAACACCTGTAACGAGTGCACCAGCGAGAAGTCCGCCGAGTGCTTCCTTACCGAGAAGGAGTCCCATGCCGATGGGTGCTGCGATAGCCATGATACCAGGAATGATCATTTCACGAAGAGCAGCTCCTGTAGAAATATCTACGCAACGTGCGTAGTCAGGTGTTGCTGTTCCTTCCATGATACCTGGAATTTCTTTAAATTGTCTACGAACCTCTGCGATCATGTCGTTGGCTGCCTTACCTACGCTACGCATGGTAAATGCGCTAAATAGGAATGGAAGCATTCCACCGACAAGAAGTCCTACGACAACGAAAGGATTCAAGATATCGATCGATTTCAACTGAACGGCTTGTGCATAAGATGCAAAGAGTCCGAGCGCTGTAAGAGCAGCAGAACCGATAGCAAAACCTTTACCGATAGCAGCTGTCGTATTACCTACAGAGTCTAACTTATCTGTAATCTCACGAACAGAGTGAGGGCATTCACTCATTTCAGCGATTCCACCAGCGTTGTCAGCGATCGGCCCATAAGCATCGACGGCAATCGTAATACCTACGGTACTTAGCATACCGAGGCCTGCAAGGGCAATGCCAAAGAGTCCAGCGAAGTGGAAGCTTACGAGAATGGCAGCACTGATTAAGATAATTGGCCACATGGTTGAAAGCATTCCGATAGCGAGACCACTGATGATATTTGTAGCGGCTCCTGTCATGGACTGCTCAGCAATAGCCTTAACGTGCTTATAGCTATCGGAAGTGTAGTACTCTGTCACTTGACCGATTAAAACACCGCAAATGATACCAGAAGCGATGGCGTGAGCTTGATCAAAGCCTTGGAAGAAATACTGACTTAAAGCGTAAGAGCTTCCAAGAACAAGAAGACCACTGACGTAGGTTGCAATCTTAAGTGTTCTGTGTGGATCACTCTTTTCTCCACCTCTTACAAAGAAAATTCCGATCACAGAAGCGATGACGCCAATGGATGATAGTAAGAAGCTAAAGAGAAGTCCGTTTTCCTTGAACATGAGAGCACCGAGCGTCAAGGAAGCGAGAATGGCACCGACATAGCTTTCGAAGAGGTCAGCACCCATTCCTGCTACGTCACCGACGTTATCACCTACGTTATCTGCGATAACGGCTGGGTTTCTTGGGTCATCTTCAGGGATTCCAGCTTCGACCTTACCTACGAGGTCTGCTCCGACGTCAGCAGCTTTTGTATAGATTCCACCGCCAACGCGAGCAAAGAGTGCAACACTTGATGCTCCTAAGCTGAAGCCTGTTAAGATGTTTAAGTCTTTAAAGATTAGATAAATGACGCTTAATCCTAAGAGTCCGAGACCAACGACACAAAGTCCCATGACTGCGCCGCCGCTGAAGGCCACTTGAAGTGCTTTGTTCATACCAAAGTGCTCTGCAGCATTGGTCGTACGCACGTTTGCACGTGTAGAGATGCGCATTCCGATGTATCCAGCTAGGGTTGAGAAAAGGGTACCCACGAGGAATGCAACAGCCGTTTGCCAGTTGACGCCTAAGAAAAGAAGAACGGCCAACCCTGCCGCAAAGACAGAAATTGACCGATACTCACGGCTCAAAAAGGCCATAGCTCCCTCGTGAATATAGTCCGAAATCTCTTCCATACGCTTGGTTCCTACTTCTACAGTCATAATTCGACCATAGACTAAGAATAACGTAAATGCTAAAGCAATGAGGGAAGCGATTATAGGTACATATACGAGCATAAAGCCACTCCTTTAAAAAACGATTTTATGAAGTACAGTTAAAGCCACAGCGCTGATCATAAATACAATGGCAGAGATCAAAGTCAATCTTTCGAAAACGGAATCTAGACTACGTCCCTTTTGTTTTCCGAATAGCTGTTCTGCACCGCCACCGATCGCGCCACTAAGTCCAGCTGCTTTACCAGATTGCATTAAAACGCTACCGATAAGCACTAAACCACTGATAACAATCAGTGCAACGAAAATCCAATACAGTGTTGTCATGCTACCTCCTCTCTATAACATATATACTTTACTAGATAAATTGGCAAATGTAAAGATTTAGACAAAAAAAAGAGATGCTTAGCATCTCTTTCACAAGGTATTAGCCACGGAGGTTATAAAAAGCCTTTTCACCTTCAAAGCGAGCACTCTCAGCGAGCATATCTTCGATGCGAAGAAGTTGGTTGTATTTCTCGACGCGGTCTGTACGTGCAGGAGCACCCGTTTTAATTTGACCTGCGTTCGTAGCGACTGCGAGGTCAGCGATGGTTGAATCGCTCGTCTCACCACTTCTATGGCTTACGACAGCTGTCATTCCTGCTCTCTTTGCCATTTCGATCGCTTCTAGTGTCTCTGTAAGGGTTCCAATTTGATTTAACTTAATGAGGATAGCATTTGTAGCCTTCTCATCGATACCCTTTTGTAGACGCTTGGTGTTCGTTACATAGAGGTCGTCACCTACGAGCTGTACGCGGTTACCAATTCTTTGGTTAAGCTTCTTAAAGCCTTCCCAGTCTTCTTCATTGAAGCCATCTTCGATGGAGATGATCGGATACTTGTCACAAAGAGCTACGTAGAACTCGACGAGTTCATCGGTTGTAAAGCTCTTGCCTTCGCCCTCTAGCTTATAGATGCCGTCGTGGTAGAGTTCACTTGCAGCAACGTCAAGAGCGAGCTTCACGTCGTCACCGGGCTTATAACCAGCTTCTTTAATCGCTTCTACGATGATAGAAAGCGCTTCTTCGTTACTAGAAAGGTCTGGCGCAAAGCCACCTTCATCACCAATGCCACCGAGTAGGCCTTTGGCCTTTAGTACGCTCTTAAGGCTGTGGTAAATTTCTACGCCCATGCGAAGTGCTTCTTTAAAGCTCTTTGCACCGACAGGCATGATCATAAACTCTTGAATGTCGACGTTATTTGCAGCGTGTGCTCCGCCGTTTAGGATGTTCATCATCGGAAGTGGCAATACTCTTGCATTGATTCCACCGATGTACTCGTAGAGCGGAACACCTAATTCGTTGGCTGCTGCTCTTGCTACAGCGAGCGAAACGCCGAGCAGTGCATTTGCACCTAAGCGACCTTTGTTTTCTGTTCCATCGAGTGCGATCATCGCTTGATCGATGGCATATTGGTCAAACACGTCCATGCCGACAATTTCGTCAGCAATTTCTTCGTTTACGTTTTTTACTGCTTGTAGAACACCTTTACCGAGGTAGCGAGCCTTGTCTCCATCTCTTAATTCAACAGCTTCAAATTGGCCTGTAGAAGCTCCTGATGGAACTTGCGCTACACCTACAACACCGTCTTCAAGTGTTACTTCGACTTCGACGGTTGGATTGCCTCTGGAATCGAGCACTTCTCTTGCATATACATCTAAAATCGTCATTTTGTTCTCCTTAATAGTGATTCACCAGTCATTTCTTCTGGTTTTTGAATGTCCATGAGATCTAAAACCGTCGGCGCAATATCAGCGAGCTTTCCACCCGTACGAATCGTTCCAGTCTCCCCAACGATGAGGAAAGGAACAGGGTTTAAGCTGTGACTTGTGAGAACATTTCCAGATTCATCAATCATTTCTTCGGCATTGCCGTGATCGGCTGTAATGATCACAGAGATACCTTTTTCTTTACAGCATTCTACAATCTCTTCGAGGCAGGCGTCAACTTTTTTTATCGCTTGAACGGCTGCTTCGAAGACACCCGTATGACCTACCATGTCGGGGTTAGCAAAGTTACAGAGGTAAAAGTCTGCACGCTCTTCTTTGAGGGCCTCTACGAGTGCGTTTTTTACTCCCTCCGCACTCATTTCTGGCTGGAGGTCGTAGGTTGCAACCTTCGGTGAAGGGATGAGTCTTCGCTCTTCTCCTACAAAAGGTTCTTCCCTTCCTCCGTTAAAAAAGAAAGTGACGTGAGCATACTTCTCTGTTTCTGCGATACGAAATTGCTTGAGACCTAGATTTGAAAGGTATTCCCCAAGTGTATTTTCAATGCCCTTTGGAGGGTAGATCACTGTAAGCACTTGAAGGGTGTGATCGTACTCCGTCATGGTGAAGTAATGGAGGTCTAGAGCTTCGTGCGGGAACTCATTAAAGTCAGGCTGTGTAAGAGCTCTTGTAATTTCTCTTGCACGGTCGGGGCGGAAGTTAATGAAAAAGACGACATCGTCCTTTCGAATGAGTCCCTCAGGATCTACGATAAAGGGCTTAATGAATTCATCCGTTACGCCCGCTTCGTAGCTCTTTTTTACTCCCTCTACGGCAGAAGCGACTCGTTCGCCTTTACCGTAAACGATCGCATCATAGCTTTCTTTGATTCGCTCCCAGCGATTGTCTCGGTCCATCGCATAATAGCGACCACTTACCGTGGCAATGGGGCCATTGAGTTCTTCTAGGTAGTGAGCGCCTGAAGTGGGAGGAGTGTCTCTACCGTCCATGAAAGCATGAACGTAGGTCACTACTTCCTCGCGCTTTGCAATCTCTAGGATTCCCTTCACGTGTTCGATGTGCGAGTGCACACCACCATCACTAATGAGCCCTAGAATATGGAGCCTTCTACCGTGAACTTTAGCGAGTCTAAAGATCTCCTGAAAGCTTTCGTTTTGTTCGAGTGTTCCATCGGTCAAGTCCTTCGAGATTCTAGTGAGTGGCTGATAGATGACACGGCCTGCGCCAATATTCATGTGGCCGACCTCACTGTTACCCATCTGTCCCTCAGGAAGACCTACAAAGAGGCCATCTGTTCGAAGGGTGCCCCTGGGACACTCGTTTAGTAGGCGGTTGAAGTACGTGGCATGAGCCTCGAGTACGGCGTTTCCTCTTGTGAGAACCGTCTCTCCCCAACCGTCTAAAATAATTAGTGCTGCTTTATTCATTGATACCTTATTTCTTGTAATGGATGAGGCGTAGGAAGCTTTCGGGATTTAAGCTTGCGCCTCCGACGAGTACACCGTCGATATTGGGCTCACTCATGAGTCCATCGATCGTCTCAGGCTTTACGCTACCTCCGTAGAGAATCGTCATCGTCTCACCCGCTTCTTTCCCGAAGCGTTCCTCGATGGTCTCGCGAATAAAACGACACATGCTCTCAGCATCTTCGTTGGTCGCGCTCTTTCCTGTTCCGATCGCCCAAATGGGCTCATAGGCGATATTTACTAGGTGCGTGGAATCGCTTTCGATGAGTTCGAGATCGGTCAGAAGTTGTCTCTTTACGACAGCCTCTGCTTGTCCGCTTTCTCTCTCCTCTAAGCTTTCTCCTACGCAGAGAATCACCTCAAAGTCCTTTTGAACGGCTTTTAAAACCTTTTCTTTTAAAGCTTCATCCGTTTCGTTGTAATACTGTCTGCGTTCGCTGTGACCGATGATGCTCATTTGAACTCCGATGTCTTGAAGCATCTCGACACTGACTTCACCCGTATAAGCTCCCGTATCTTTAAAGTGGACGTTTTGTGCAGCGATTTCAATCGGTACATCACTTAATTCCACCATGTCCTGAAGAGCAATATAGGGAGGACAGATGACGACACGATCTTGAACATCTGATAGATCACCGAGTTCTTTTAGAAACTCCTTGGCGGTCTGGTTCGTGTGATTCATCTTCCAGTTTCCAGCGATCATTTTATAACGCACGAGTTACTCCTTATCTGACAGCGCATCGATACCAGGAAGAATTTTTCCCTCTAAGAGCTCTAGACTTGCTCCCCCACCCGTTGAGATGTGGGTCATCTTATCGTCAAGACCAAATTGGTTCACGGCTGCAGCGCTGTCTCCACCGCCGATGATAGTAGTTCCCTTGGAATCTGCTAATGCTTCTGCAATAGCACGCGTTCCCTTGGAGAAGTTTTCGAGTTCGAAAGCTCCCAGCGGTCCGTTCCAAAGAATCGTCTCAGCATCCTTTAATTCGTTCTTAAAGAGCTCGATACTCTTTTCTCCGATATCTAGGCCCATGAGTCCTTCTGGAACTTCACCGTCTGCATAGATAGGATCTTGATTTTCGAAAGCCGAAGCTGCTAAGAAGTCTACAGGAAGAACGATCTTTCCCTGTGCTTTTTCTAGCATCTCTTTGGCATATTCCAAGCGATCTTCTTCAAGTAAGCTGTTTCCGATGTTCTTTCCTTGTGCCTTTAAGAAAGTGAAGGCCATTCCACCGCCAATTAAAATCTTATCGACGATCGTTAGGAGTCTTTCAATGACCTTGATCTTATCAGAAACCTTTGCACCACCTAAGATGGCTACAAAAGGACGTTTCGGCTCTTCAAGAGCTCCTTCTAAGAAAGTGAGTTCTTTTTCGATTAAGAAACCGCCTACTGATTCCTCCATGAACTTTGTGATTCCAACGTTTGAGGAATGAGCACGGTGCGCTGTTCCAAAAGCGTCGTCTACAAAGATCTCACTGAATCGAGCGAGTTCTTTACTAAATGCTTCGTCATTTTTTGTTTCTCCTGAAACAAAACGCGTATTTTCAAGAAGCATTACTTCTTTCTGATCCATCTTTTTAAACGTATCGACGATGAGGTCGTTTACTACTTGATTGGATGGAATGAAGTGGACCTTTTTTCCTAAAAGCTCTTCTAAGCGCTCTGCCACAGGACGAAGTGTAAAGGCTGGATCGCCTGGTTCTTTCGGTTTACCGAGGTGACTTGCGAGTACAACTCGAGCACCATTGTCGAGTAAGTAGTTAATGGTCGGAAGGGCGCCGACGATGCGTGTGTCGTCTGTAACGACTTCATCTTTAATCGGAACGTTAAAGTCTACGCGGACAAATACGTCCTTACCCTTGACATCAATATCTCTAAGCGTCTTCTTTGCCATGCTTTTCCTCCTAAAAACCCGAACTTGCGTCCGGGTTTTGTCATTACATTCCTTTTTCGATCATGTAGTCTACGAGGTCTACTACACGACTTGAGTATCCATACTCGTTGTCATACCAAGCGATAACTTTTAAGAGATTGCCGTCTACGACTGCAGTCGATAGTCCATCGACGATGGAAGAACGTGGATCTCCTTTGTAGTCCATGGAAACGAGTGGCTCATCGCTGTAACCGAGGAAGCCCTTCATGGTCGTCTCTGCTGCTTCTTTAAGAGCAGCATTCACTTCTTCAACCGTTACGTCTTTTTTCATCTCAGCGTTTAAGTCTACGAGAGATACGGTTGGTGTAGGAACGCGAAGGCTAATGCCATCAATTTTACCCTTCATGGAAGGAAGAACGAGTGCTGTTGCAGTAGCTGCACCAGTCGTTGTAGGAATGATATTGAGTGCTGCTGCACGTGCACGACGTGGGTCCTTATGGGAACCGTCTACGAGCACTTGGTCGTTCGTATAAGCGTGAACAGTTGTCATGAACGCATGAACGATACCAAACTTTTCTTCAAGGACTTTGACGACAGGAGCTAGGCAGTTTGTCGTACAAGAAGCATTACTAATCATGAAGTGCTTTTCTGGATCGTAATCTTGTTCATTGACACCCATGACGATCGTAACGTCGTCACCCTTTGCAGGAGCTGTGATAAGAACACGCTTTGCTCCAGCATTGAAGTGAGCTTGTACAGTATCACGATCTCTGTAACGACCTGATGCATCGATGACGAGATCGATATTGTGCTTCTTCCACTCTAGCTTTTCTGGCTCACGGATGTTCGTAACGAGAATGTCGTGACCGTCGATCGTTAACACGTTATCCTTTAGAGAGACTTCGCCAGGATATGTACCATAGACGGAGTCATACTTCATGCTGCGTACGACCATGGAAAGATCTCTAACACCATTTAGTAAAACGATTTCCCAATCTTTCTTTTCCTGAAGTGCCCAAATACGCATGACAGCTTCACCGATACGACCAAATCCGTTCAGACCAACTCTGACCATTTTTTCCTCCTAAAATGTTTGTTCGCCGTTAATTCGGCAATGGTTCACTATTTTTGTTTGTTTTTGACCTTTTTAAATAAAGTACGAAACCTCTCGATGACATTGTTACCCACAGGCAAGATCAATAATCCTTTGGGGGTGACTTCGAGATAGCCCTTTTGGGCTAAAAACTGGATCTCATTACGCACCTCACGCTCTTTAATTTCAAGCTCAGAGGAGAGAGTACGACGTCCACACAGGGGATGCTCCGAGACGAAGGTTAAAATCAAGTAACGTACTTGAAAACGTTCGTCGAGTTCTGGTACGAACTCCTTTAATTTTCTATATTCCTTAATCATTAGCGCCTCGATACGTCATACGGTTCACCGACTGCTTGAGGACCTAAGTTCTTACGACTAAAGGCGAGCATGGCGATGATCGTTAAGATGTAAGGTAAAAGGTTAAAGATTTCGTTGGGGACGCTAGCGAGAAGCGGAACGTCCTTTGAATAGATGGAGACGATCTGGCTAAAGCCAAAGAAGAGTCCTGCTCCAAAAACGCCCCAGGGATTCCACTGTCCAAAGATTAAAGCAGCTAAAGCGATAAATCCGACGCCGTGGATCGATCCGGCAGTAAATTGAGTCGACTGCGTAAGGACCATGATGCCACCCGAAAGACCTGCTAAAACACCACTTAAGATGACGCCGATGTAGCGAAGCTTAAGAACTGAAATTCCGACAGAATCGGCAGCCGATGGATTTTCTCCACAAGCTCTTAAGCGCAGTCCAAAGCGCGTACGAAAAACGACGAATTTTGTGACGATCACGAGTAGGATCGCTAAGAAGACAGTAGGATAGATGTTACTAAAGAGGCCACCGATCACAGGAATGTCCTTTAAGAAAGGAATGGACTCTTTTGAGAAGCCGTAGTTAAAGGTACGGGTGCGTTGTTGGTGGAAGATGATCTGGCAGAAGTAAACCGTGATTCCAACTGAAAGCATGTTTACGGCCGTACCGCTAATAATTTGATCGGCTTTTAAGTTAATCGATGCAAAGGCGTGAATGAGCGAATAGATGGCTCCTGCAAGACTCGCTAAAAGAATGGCGATCCAAGGGGCTGCACCACCTAACACTTCCTCCGTAAGAGGAACGAAGGTCGCAGCGACAAACGCTCCAATGACCATGATACCTTCTAGAGCAATATTTGTGACACCACTTCGTTCGCTGAAGAGTCCGCCTAGTGCAGTAATGATGATGGGGGTCGCGAAGTTCAAGCTCAGTACGAGCATGGAAAAGAAAATATTCATCGTTTCCCTCCATTCTTACGCTTCATAAAGAAGTACTCGATGCCATTTTGCATCGCAACGAAAAGGATGATGAGTCCCGTTACGATGTTCGTAATCTCTAGCGGAATCTTTTGGAATTGCATGAGGGCCTGAGAACTCTTTAGCGCACCGAAGAGAAGCCCTGCAAAGAGAATACCAAAGGCGTTATTGCCTCCTAAGAGAGCAACGGCTAGTCCATCGAAACCGTAGTTTTCAAAGCCATAGAGTACGCGGCCGTAGTCAAAGGTTCCTAAGGAGAGCATGCTTCCACCGAGACCTGCAAAGAATCCTGCTAAAGCCATGGAAGCGATGATGCGGCTAGAAACAGGAATACCTGCATACTCAGCGGCTTCGTTATTAAAACCAACTGCGCGAAGCTCATAGCCGAAGGTCGTTCGCGTAATGATGAAGTGGTACAAGAAGAGTGCTACGAGCACGATGATAAAGCCCCAGTGCAAGCGGCTTCCACCCGTTAAACTTGTAAGCCAGTCACTCTGAAGGAGTGCGCTATCAGGAAGTGTCACTGTCTTTTGGTTGTCACTACCCGGTAGCATCTTTAATAGGAGCGCCGAAACATAAAGTGCTACATAGTTAAGCATGATCGTAACGACAACCTCGTGGACACCAAACTTAGCTTTAAGGAATCCTGGAATCACGCCCCAAAGAGCGCCTAGAAGACCTGCTACTAAGATAGCAAGGGCGACGTGAACGACAGGAGGTAGCTTAAAGAGAATACCTACTGCTACAGCGCCTAAGGATCCCATCAAGAGCTGTCCTTCGCCACCAATGTTAAAGAGACCTGTGCGGAAAGCAAAGCCTACGCTAAGACCGGCGAGAATGATCGGAAGTGACATCTGGACAAATTCACCGATGTAGCGTGGGTTGAAGTTTCCCGTCTGAAGGTCATAACCTGAAATTGTTCGAATGATTGCGATAAAGAAGTTAATGGGGTTAATTCCTGTGAGTACCATGACAAAGGAGGCGATGATAAAGGCCAATAAGATGGCGATCATCGATAGCTTTAATTTACTCATGTCTTACCTCCTTTGATCCACTCATGAGAAGCCCAAGGGTCTGAATGTCTGCATCCTTGGCATCCATCTCACCAACGATCTCTCCCTCGTAGATGACGAGGATTCTATCCGAAAGATCGAGGACTTCATCGAGCTCAAAGCTCACTAAAAGCACGCCCGCTCCTTCATCACGAAGTTCGACGAGTTGCTTATGGATGTATTCGATAGCTCCTACGTCGAGACCACGCGTCGGCTGACTTGCGATCATGAGCTTCGGGCGAAGCTCCATTTCGCGGCCGATGATGGCTTTTTGCTGATTACCACCACTCATGGTGCGAGCGAGACTCTTCTCTCCCGAGCCACTACGAACGTCGTAAGCTTCAATAATTTCTTTGGCTTTTTCTGTGATCTTGTCACGATTTAGAATGCCACGAACGGTATAAGGTTTTTCATCGTAACGCTCTAAGATGAGATTTTCTCTTAGGTCAAAGTCCAAAATGAGTCCACGCTTTTGGCGATCCTCTGGAATGTGACCGTAATTCAAGCGCTTTCTGTCGGAGCTCTTTAATTCCTTAAAGCTCTCACCGTAAATATTGACTTCTCCAGACTTGATCTTTCTAAGGCCTGTGAGGGCCTCTACGAGTTCTCTTTGACCGTTACCGTCAACGCCTGCGAGACCTACAATCTCTCCAGAACGAACTTCGAAGTTCAAGTTCTTTACGGCTTCGAGTCCTCTCACGTCATCGATGTACAGGTTTTTCACCTGAAGAACCGTTTCCTTAGGTTCTGAAGGCTTCTTTTCTACAGAGAAGCTAACCTTTCTTCCGACCATCATCTCTGCGAGGCTTTCACTCGTGGCATCGCTTTTATTGACGACACCGATGAGTTGACCTCTACGAAGGACGGCGATACGATCGGCAACTTCCATGATCTCTTTTAGCTTATGGGTAATGAGGATGATGCTCTTTCCCTCTTCTACAAAGCCTTTTAGGATCTCCATCAATTCTTCGATTTCAGGCGGCGTAAGGACTGCCGTCGGTTCATCGAGAATAATGATGTCGGCATCGCGGTAGAGAACCTTTAAGATTTCGACACGTTGCTGCATACCGACGGAGATGTCTTCGATCTTCGCATCGACATCGACACCGAGTCCATAGCGCTGAGAAAGTTCTTTAACGCGAGCTCTCGCTTCCTTCCAGTCGACGTCTAAGCCTTTCATCGGTTCTGCACCTAAGACGATATTTTCCGTCACCGTGAACTTATCGATCAATTTGAAGTGCTGGTGGATCATTCCGATTCCCTGGTCGTACGCAACATTAGGGTTCGTCACTTGAATCTTTTTGCCCTTGATCCAAATTTCTCCCTCTTCTGGTTGATAAAAACCAAATAGAATGGACATGAGGGTGCTCTTACCGGCACCATTTTCTCCCAGGAGAGCTAAAATCTCCCCATCATGTAGAGAAATACTGACATCATCGTTTGCGACAATTCCAGGAAACCGCTTGGTAATGTGTTTCATTTCTACAATAGCTTCTGCCATAACTGTCTCCTTTGCTACTTTTATTATACAAAAAAAAGAGCATCTTTCGATGCCCTTTTCACTATTTATTTTTTACGTGTAGGAACTGGGTCAATTTTGATCGTGCCAGCGATAACGTCAGCTTTATATTTGTTGATCTGTTCAACCCATTCAGGCTTGAGGTTGGGGTTTACAGATGGGATGTCTACACCGTTATTAGCGAGGCTAAATACGTATGTTCCACCCTTGAATTCTCCCTTAGCAACCATCTTAGCGATATCGTAAGAAGCTTGGTCAACGCGCTTAATCATACTTGTTAAGACTGCGCTCTTTTGACCGTCTTTAAGCATACCTTCAGCGTATTGGTCTTTATCAACACCGATAACCCATACGTCTTGGCCGTTATTGGCACGGTCTTTGGCTTCTTTGATAACACCGTTACCTGTTGAACCAGCTGCATGGTAGATGATATATGCACCAGCATCATACATCTTAGCTGCGATGGTTTGTCCTTCTTCTGCCTTGTCAAAGCCAGAAGCATAGTCGATCATCACTTCGAAGTTAGGATCTACTGCTTTTACGCCTTGTTCAAAACCAGCTTCGAACTTTTGAATGAGGTCGAAGTCAGCTCCGCCGATGAAACCAACCTTGGTCTTTCCAGCTTCTTTTGCCTTTAGACCAGCAGCTAAACCAACGAGGTAGCTTCCTTCGTGTTCAGCGAATACTGCGTTAGCTACGTTTGGAGCATCGACGACAGCGTCGAGGAATAGAATCTTTTGCTCTGGGAAAGTCTTAGCGATTTCAGCAATAGCTTGCTCGAAGAGGAAGCCAGGAGCTACGATAAGATCTTTCTTAGCGTCAGCAAATTGAGTGAGGTTAGGAATGTAGTCAGCGTCTGTGATCGATTGAAGGTAGCTTAAGTTATCCTTCTTCTCTGGTAAGTACTTTTCTTGGTAAGCCTTTAGGCCTTCGTACGTACCTTGGTTAAAGCTCTTGTCATCGATACCACCTGTATCTGTAACGAGACCCATGGTGATCTCTTTTACGTCTTCAGGTTTTAGGTTGTCGTTATCGACAATCTTGACAGTTTCTGTTTTTGTTGGCTCTGTTGATGTAGCTTCTTTTGGTTGACAACCAACTGCAAAAACGAGCACTAATACTAACATGATAGATAAAATGCGTTTCATGTTACCTCCTTTTAGAATGACATCATTGTAGCACAATAAGCCGAAATTAGCTATAGAATCTTGCCTTTTTGTAACCTTCCCTGTTGCCTCAAAACCTCGTAAAGAACGATGGCTACGCTATTTGATAAGTTTAAGGAACGGAGTCCTTCGCGGTCAAACATAGGAATCGTAATTCGCCCGGTTTTTAGCTTTTCGTGAAGCCAGTCGGGAGCGCCACTCGCTTCCGAACCAAAGACGAGGACCACATCTGTACCGAAAGATTCCTCGGTGTATGAGGAGGTCGCTTTCGTTGTTAGTAGGTACATAGGAAGATCTTTATAAAGCTTATAAAAGCTCTCAAAGTCGTCGTGAATTTGAAGTTCTAACTTGTCCCAGTAATCGAGTCCCGAACGCTTAAGCGTCTTTTGGTCCATCGAAAAACCTAAGGGACGGATGAGATGAAGGACCGATTGTGTGAGCGCACACGTCCTTGCGATGTTACCTGTGTTCTGTGGAATATCAGGTTCAAAGAGCACGACGTGGATCATCTTCTTACAACTCCATCCCCCGAAAAGACGATGAGAATGGTCGATGAAAACATGCGCTCGACGTTTAAGGAAGCGTTAAAGATCGCATCGAGACCCTTTTCCTCGATGCTTTTTCGAACCTTTTCAAGGACTTCTTTAATCGCCGTTTGAATGAGCTCTTCGTATTCTGGAATCTTTGCCTCTGAAAGCGTTTTAAAGAGCACCGAAAAGTCGTCTTTCATGCTAGAACTTACGACGACACAGTCGGTGATGAGTTCTTTAAATTCATATTCTTTGGGATCAAAGCTATTTTTTTGTATCATGGATACCTCTCTTCGGGCAGAACTTCTCTAGGTCACATGCGTTACACTTGGGGCTTCTCGCAGAACATACTCTTCGCCCTAAAAAGATGAGTCTGTGGTGCATGATGGACCATAGGCTCTTATCTAAGATGCGTTCGAGGTCCTTTTGGACTTTGTCGGGATCTGTTTCTTTTGTTAGACCCAGGCGAAAACTGACACGTTTGACGTGCGTGTCGACGGCGATGGCAGGAACGTCAAAGCCGTTTGATAAGACGACGCTCGCTGTCTTATTCCCTACCCCAGGAAGGCGAACGAGTTCTTCTCTTGTCGATGGAACGGATGAATGAAACTCTTCAATGAGCATCTTTGCCATGCCCTGAAGATTCTTTGCTTTCGTTCGATACATTCCGATCGACTGAATGATCTCTTCAAGGTGTGCGGGTTCCATCGCTAAGAGCTCTGAAGGACCAGGTGCCTCTTTAAAGAGTACCTTTGTCACCTGATTGACCCTGACGTCTGTCGTCTGGGCAGAAAGAATGGTCGCGACTAAGAGCTCAAAGGGGTTCGTAAAGTCAAGTTCTGCCTTGGCATCGGGAAACATCCCCTCCAAGGCAGAAACAATTTTTGTTACTTTTTGAGTCACTTGATGATGCCTAATTCTCTACCGACTTCACCAAAGATACGAGCAGCTTCTTTGAGGTCTTCTTTGTTGTGTGCAGCACTGACCATGCAACGTAGTCTTCCTGTTCCTCTTGGAACGGTTGGGAATACGATCGGTGAAACGAAGACACCCTTTTCTTTAAGAGCACGTGAGAATTCCATAGTCTTTGCTTCTTCTCCAACGATAACTGGAGTAATCGGTGTCTCAGAGTGACCCGTGTTAAAGCCAAGCTTTCCGAGCTCTTCTTTGAAGTAACGAGCGTTATCCCAGAGCTTATCAGTATACTCGCTTGATTCCATGAGCATCTTTACAGCTTCAATGAGTGCTCCACAGCTTGCTGGTGTTAGAGAAGTACTGAAGAGAATGGGACGACCACGGTGTGATAACCAGTCGTACATGACCTTACTTCCTGCAACGTAGCCACCGATGACACCGAGGGCCTTTGAAAGCGTTCCGATAATGAAGTCTACGCGGCCGTGTAGTTTAAAGTGGTCGACTGTTCCGCGTCCATTTTCACCGAGAACACCAGAACCGTGAGCGTCATCTACGTAGGTAAGAGCTCCGTATTTTTCAGCGAGGTCTACGATTTCAGGAAGCTTTGCAATATCTCCGTCCATGCTGAAGACACCGTCTGTGATGATGAGGCGTGTGTTGTACTTTCCTTCCGTTTCTTTAAGGATGCGCTCTAAGTCAGCCATGTCGCTGTGCTTAAAGACAGCTTTATCTGCTTTGGAAAGACGAACGCCGTCGATGATCGATGCGTGGTTTAATTCATCACTAATGATGAGGTCGCCTTTATCAGTAATCGCTTGAATGGTACCAGCGTTGCAGTTGAAGCCCGATTGGTAGACCATGACAGCTTCTTCGCGCTTAAATTCAGCGAGGATCTTTTCGAGGTCTTCGTGGATCTTTAAGTTTCCGATGATCGTACGAACAGCACCACTTCCTGCACCGTATTCTTCAATGGCACGGATGGAAGCCTTTTTAATACGATCGTGGTTGGCAAAGCCTAAGTAGTTATTTGCTGAAAGGTTAATAACTTCTTTTCCGTCGAGGATGATTCTTCCACCATTCGGTCCTTCGAGGATAGGAAGCTTGCGGTAAACGCCGTCTTTCTTTAGGCCATCGATCTTTTCTTTGAGATAACCTAGTTCGTGAATATTTTCCATTCTTCTACTCCTTTTATTCCAGCTTAAATTTCGAACGAGAGTCTTCTTCCCTATCCAGGCGAAGTCTCTCTCTTGGTACCTTTGTTTAAACTCTCGGTTCGAAAGATCGAAATCCGTCACCGTAAAGATGAAGTCCGGATCCATCTCTTGAACCTTATTGTAGGGGCAGGCTTTTTGACACTCATCACAGCCATAGAGAAAGCCGTTGAGGTCTGAAAAGATCGCCTCTTTATCTTGGGTCAATGCACTTACACAGCGCGTCAAATCGCCACTTCTTAACGCACCTACCGTACATTTTAGCACACACCTTTTACAACTTCCACACGTAGCTTCGAGCGGTTGATCGGGCTCCAATTCTTTCTCCAAAAGGATCACGCCGATGTTCGTAGCACTCCCTAGTCTAGGGTGAATGAGGAAGTGATTTTTTCCTATAAAACCGAGGCCTGCCCTTGCTGCAAGACGTCTTTCAAGGAGTCCCTCGGTGTCACAGAGTGCGACGCTTTTAAAAGGCATCTTCTCTTGAATGGCTTCTAGAATCGTTCGAACGGTCAGATGATAGTCTATTTTTGCCGCACTCGCCGTTTTAAACTCATTCTCTTTTAGAGCGTTTTCAAAGAGATCGTAGCCCTTAAGGATCACCATTGCACTCTTTGCTTCAGGAAAGTGAGCTAAGGGAGAGATGCGCTTTTTTTCATCGTGACAGGCAAAGTGAAAAGGAAGCGGGGCTACTGGTCCTAAGGGTTCAACGGTTGTAAATCCTACGGCATCCGCCCCGCACTTTAGCGCAAGCTCTCTCAATTCTTCCTTCAACTGTCCACCTGCATGATAAAGTAGCTCACGTCGTCAATGAGTTCATGACGATACGGTTCGATGCGCTTTTTAATCTCTTCATCGATGGTCTGTAGTGAAGAATCTGTATGCTCTAGGAAGATCTCTTGAATATCTTGTATCGTCATCGAGAAAGGCTGGCGATCATCAAAGAGTCCATCGGTTGAAAAGAGGATGCGATCGCCCTTAAATAGCTGAAGTTTCACGTCGGTGTACTCGGGTTTAAAGACATCGCCCATTTTACAGATGGGGAATCCACTCGATTGATCGAGTTCAATAATGTCGCCATTTTGCCTAAAGAGAATGGGAAGCGTATTGAGTCCACCGTTTGAGTAGGTAAAGATTCCTTTCTTCATGTCGTAAGTCATGATCATGATAACCATATGCATCTCATCAGGGAAGTTCATCTGATTGAATTCGTCGTAGAGATGCGAGAGGTTTCTCGAGGGCTTATCACTCATGTAGCGCTTAATTAGAGGCGATGAGGAGCGGATGTAGTTATAACTATAGACATTAATGAGGGCAGCATTGATGCCGTGACCTGAAACGTCTAGAATGTACATTCCAACTCGATCGTCGTCGATCTCATAGATGTCGAAGAAGTCTCCACTCATTCGCTCGCAGGCGAAGTTCTCACTGATAAAAGAAACGGTTCGATAGCTAATTTCTCTTGCGGGCATCATGGAGCGCTGTAGTTCTTTCGCAGCATTGATTTCATTGCTTAAGGTCTCGTTCATCTCCATCAAGCTCTTCGTACGCTCTTCAATGAGTTGTTCGAGGTTATTGGTATAAATATCCTTTTGATGGTTCATGTCTTCGACTTCACGCGTATAGGAACTGAAGAGTTCTTTATAAAAGCCTGTGAGGACATAGAGAAAACCGATCACACGGAAGGTCGATATGAGAAGACTTTGAGATGGTCTCACCTCATTCGAATAGATGGGATACATGAAGGTCGCAAGGTGAAGAATTCCTAAGAATAGGATGTATTTGGCATTTAAGTCATTCTCCGCAAGGTACTTCATGAGGTAACCGATGAGGTTAATAAAGACAAGCACCATGAGAATCGCCATGACGACGACGTCATTCACCTTGCTCGTGGCATGAATGAGGTTATAGACGCCAAAAATCCAAAGCGTAATGAGTATGAGAAGCACTGGTACATAGCGAAGAGGCAGCTTGATCCTCATATTTTTATGAACGAGTGCTAGTTTAATTAAAAGAAGTGACAAGATGACAAGTGCCATGATGAGGCTAAGCTGCGTGACATTATCTGGCCCAAAATAGGGAATCTCGATGGCTGTCGCAAAGCCTGAAACAATTTGAGTAAAGTACGTGAAGGTTAAAAGGAAGCTTGCAATACCTAAGATGAGCGGTCTCGCTTCTCTAAAAATCGCAAAGGAATAGAGGTTTACGAAGGTAGAGCTCGCTGCCAAGATGAGGATTAAAAGATCTAAAATGAGCTGAATGGGAAAAGCTTTATCACTGACGATGCGATCGATGACATCGTTTACAAGCAACGACGAACTAAGCCCCAAATAGACGAGTGCTACCAGGGAATAGATAATGATCGTTAACGTCCTTTTTCTAGCTTCTGTAATCACTTATTTTTTAGCTCCCTTAAAATGTGCTCATTGAGTCTTCTGTACTTGGAGTCGTAAACGCGTACTCCGGCAACCTCTAAAGCTTGTCGCAATCTGTTTACGAGTTCCTGGGTATCTGAAAAGACTTCATTTATCGATTCTTCTCCACTCGCGCCAAAGCCATGGCCTACGATGGAGTTATTTCTGAGTTCAATGACGCGTCGCATGCGTTCATCGGTTAAGAGGTCGATGACTTTTAGCATGTCTTTGTCATCGCGGTGGTTTCTTCGGTAGTATTCTTCGACGCTAAAAATGATGTTTCCACCATGAATTTGATAGCGTCTTCGTAAGCGGTCGATCAAAAAGTTTTCTTCAAAGGCGCGGTTATAGATGTCGATTTTTCCCGAGAACTCTTTTTTAGCAAAGATAAACTTAAAAAAGGCTTCGTTAAATCGATAAATGCGTCCTAAAAAGTCCGTGAATTGCCCTTGAGCTCTTTGAATTTCAATGCTGTACATGAGTTCACTAAAGACCGCATTGGCATCGCCTTCTTCAAGATCTAAGAAGTTCTTCTGTAAAAGTTCTCTAAAAGGAGCATCGAGGTCGTCTTGAATGCGATCGAAGACGCGTCTTGCACGATTAAACTCAAAATCTAAGCTCAATTCTCCTATACGTAAGAGTGCATAGAGAAGGCTATCACTTTCTGGAAGCAAGAGCTTCATAAGAAGCCTATACTGATATGTTTCGACATGTCCTTGTATTTCCTGGTAGGGGATCATGAGAAAACTCCTTTCGTACGAGGTCTCTGAAGCGGTTTTCTATATAGCGCACATGAAACGATTCGAATTCTAGTTCATAAGCTTCGAGCTCCTGATGTCCCTTGCCCTTACCGTACTTGGGGTCCCCTAGTACGGGATGGCCGAGGTAGCGACTTACAGCTCGAATTTGATGACTCTTTCCTGTAATGAGTTCAACGCGAACGAGTGAACATCTTTCATTTGAAGCGAGTGGCGTGAACCGAGTTTCTGTAGGAACACCTCGTTCGCTCACAACGCTCTCGTTTTTTTCATGGTCTTTTAAGAGCTTTACACGTACAAGCTCCTCATTCTTCATTGTACCAAACAAGAGCGCTAAATAATATTTTTTTATTCCACCTTGGCGCATCGTTTCATTTAAACTTTTAAGCCTTTCATAGGTCTTAGAAAAGAGAACGAGTCCCGATGTATTCCGGTCTAATCGGCTTACAGGAGACGGCGCAAAGGTCGGTGTAATGAGTTCACTTAAGTAGGTCTGAACAAGACCTGTAAGGCTCACTTCCCCCTTTTTATCGGGGATCGTCTTTAAACCCTTTACCTTGTAGACGACGAGAATTTCTTCATCTTCATAGATGATGGGAAGTTCCCCGTGAAAGACTTCTTTTTCTACGGTTTGGGTCTCAGTAAAAATTGTGAGTGTATCGCCTAACTTCAATCGGTATTCAGGTTTTGACTTTAGACCATTTACGAGCACCTTCTTTGTTCGAATGAGTTTAAAGATCTCACTTAAGGAGTGATCTTTTAAGCGCTTACGTAAATATCGATCGAGTCTTTGGTCACTATTGGTGAGGTCGATGTCAATTTCCATCCGCCCTCCTTTCGTTGCGTCTCAGGTGCTTTTATGGTAAATTATCATTGAGGTGATAACAATGCTTGAGAAGCTTAAAAATGTATTTTATGACGTCAGTGATTTCCTGATTACTCTCGTCATCCTACTGATCATCGTAATCAGTATATCATTCATCATGAACAATAGCCTAGGGCTCAACCTAAGTAAGGAAAGTATTTTTGATACGCTTAATAATAAGCCTGCTCCAGAGCCAGCTACGACGGTATCGAACGAGCCGGTAAAAATTCCGACGACAGAACCGGTTAAGGAACAATCTTCTGAACCGACGCTCACTACAGAGCCTGTTCGTCCCGTTCAATCGAATGAGCCTGTGGCACCTGTCGTAGAACGTAAAAAGGTTAAGATCAGCGTTCAAGATAAGACCACCTGGCGCATGATCGCTTCCGCACTCGTCAATAATGGAGTCATTGAAGACGGAGATGCCTTTATTCAAGAAATTGCTCACCAAGGGCTCGACACCAAGCTAAAACCTGGTAACTTTACCTTCGAAGAGGGTATGACCATACAAGAAGTTATTGATGTCATGTTCAAGTAAAAGGAGTTATTATGCCACTAGTAACGAGTAAAGAGCTATTTCAAAAAGCCTATGAAGGAAAATATGCCATTGGCGCATTCAACGTCAATAACATGGAAATCATTCAAGGTATTATCACTGCAGGAATTGCAACAGGAAGTCCACTCATTCTTCAAGTAAGTGCGGGAGCTAGAAAGTATGCAAAGCCCATGTACTTAAAGAAACTTGTGGAAGCAGCACTCATCGAAGCACCTGAACTCGATATCGTGTTGCACTTAGACCACGGTGATAGCTTCGAACTCTGTAAAGGAGTCATCGACGACGGATTCACTTCTGTCATGATCGACGGTAGTCACCTACCCTTTGAAGAGAATATCGCACTTACAAAGCAAGTTGTTGAATATGCTCACGACAAGGGTGTGACGGTAGAAGCAGAGCTAGGAAAGCTCGCTGGTGTCGAAGATGAAGTCAATGTCAGTGCAGAAAATGCAACCTACACGGATCCTGATCAAGCGAAAGAATTTGTAGAACGCACGGGCTGTGATTCCCTCGCCATTGCGATCGGAACATCACACGGTGCTTATAAGTTCAAAGGCACACCAAAGCTCGATATCGAAAGACTTAAGCGCATTCAAAGCCTTCTACCAGGCTTCCCACTTGTTCTTCACGGTGCAAGTAGCGTCATCCCAGCTTTCGTAGAAATGAATAATACCTACGGAGCAGAGATTCCTGGAGCACTCGGTGTTCCGGAAGAGCTTATCCGCGAAGCTACAAAGTATGGTGTCTGCAAAGTAAACATCGACAGTGATATTCGTCTTGCGATGACGGGTGTCATTCGAAAAGCGCTACACGACGATCCATCGAACTTCGACCCGAGAAAGTACTTAGGTGAAGCGAGAAAAGCAGTCGCCGAAATGGTAGAACACAAAATCCGAACCGTACTCGGAAGTGCTACAAAATAAAAGTGGGGCAACCCACTTTTTTCATGGAGAAAAAAATGAAAAACTATTTAAAAAACTATGCAAGCATCCTCATTGAAATGGGTGTACAAACGCATCCCGGACAAATTCTAACAATCAATATCGACCCCAGAGATCACGAATTTGCTCTGATGCTCGCTGAAAAAGCTTATGAAAAAGGAGCAAAAGAAGTACGCGTTCACTTTAGCGATACGCGCCTCGATCGACTTTTTTATAAGCACGCTTCCGATGAGATCTTAACCAAGATCGAACCCTACGAAGTTGAACGACTCAATAGTATTGAATTTGACGATCACGCACGCCTAAGCGTGAGAAGACAGACCTTCGAAACCTTCCGTGACGTCGACACTTCAAGAATCAGTCTTCGAAATAAGATGGTTCTACCAAAGCTCGGACCCTCTCGCATCCTTACGAGTAAGAGTCTTCGCACATGGTGCCTTGGAAATATTGTAAATGAAGAATGGGCACGAGCGATCTTCCCTGATAAATCGACAGAAGAAGCAATGGAACTCTTATCAAAGCACTTCTACTCCATCGTTAGAGCTGATCTAGAAGACCCGATCGGAGCTTGGAAAGCCCATGCAAAGAACTTAAAAGAGAAAAGAGATACGCTCAATAGCCTTCAAATTAAGAGCTTGCACTTTGAAAGTAATACAGCAGATCTTACCATTGATATCATCGATAAACACTACTGGCAAGGCGGCGAAAAGGTAAATGAATTTGGTCATTCCTTTATCGCAAACCTCCCAACAGAAGAAGTCCACACGATGCCTGAAAAGACTGGCGTCAACGGTTGGATTCGTAACACCAAGCCCCTCTACCATAACGGTCAAGAGATCGACGATTTTATCTTAGAATTTAAAGAGGGTAAGGTCGTTCATTTCGAAGCGAAGAAGGGTCAAAAAGAGCTCGAAATGATCCTCTCAGAAGACGAAGGCGCAAGCTACTTAGGAGAGGTCGCTCTCGTTCCCTTCCATTCCCCCATTAGTGACAGCGGTATCATCTTCATGGATACGCTCTTCGATGAGAACGCTTCCTGCCACTTAGCACTTGGTAATGCATATCCCGCAAGTATGGTCGGTGGTAAGGAGATGAACACCGAAGAATTAAAGAAAAACGGAGCCAACACTTCGATCACACACGTCGATTTCATGGTCGGTTCCAGTGATCTTTCGATTACAGCGACGCTAAAAGACGGAAGCCAGAAGAAGATCTTTACCAATGGTGCCTGGGCTATATAAGAAGAGCCCCCAAACAAAGGAAGGGACCAAAGGGAATGGAACTCTTTCGATCGAGGACTTTAAAGATTAAGAGTACGATCGAAAGAAGGCCTGCACTAAGAAAGCTAAAAGCTACAATCTCTAACGGAGATCCCTTCCAAAGGACGAGCGCAAAGAGAAGCTTTACATCGCCAAAGCCTAGCTTTCCATAAAAGAGAAAGTAGATAAGCACGGCGATAAGAAAGCTTATGATTGCACTTATAAAGTTATTCGTCCGAAAAACATTTACAAGTGCAAGGAGTGCCACCCACTCGTTCGGTATGGTCTTCGATTTTAGATCTTCAATTGAAATTCCTAAGGTAATAAAAAAACATAGACTATCCATATGGATAGTCTATGTTACCTTTTTAAGAGTTAGAAGCCTTCTTTATTCGTTTTCCTTAACGGATTCTACTTCTTCTTTTACGTCTTCTACTTTTTCTTGAACGTTTTCCTTGACTTCTTCTACTTTTTCTTGAACGTCTTCTTTGACTTCTTCAGCAGTCTCTACGACTTCTTCTTTCACGTCTTCAACCGTTTCGATGATAGGCTCTTGCTTCTTTTCAACGAACTCTTTGATGTCTTCCGTCTTTTCTGAAACGAAATCCTTTGTCGATTCGTAAGCAGTCTTTGCTCCACCGACGACAGCTTCCTTCGTATTCGAAACGACTTCCTTCATGTGATCACCAAAGCTTGTGATGGTTTGAAGTTGTTCTTCGAGACCTACGATGTCATCTTGGTTCATCTTAATTTGGTCAAATTCAACGCGTAGTGCTTCGTCAGTTACGTGTCCTGCTTGATAATCTTCAAAAGCCTTCTTACCGATAGCGATAAAGCTCTCTTCGATCGCTTTTTTTCGCTTAGAAATTTCTGTTTTAATCTTTGCTTGATCTTTTACGTCGTTTGCAATTTCACTCGTCTTACGGGCAACATCCGATAATGTGTGTTTTAAATCGTCTAAAAATGACATATTTGCCTCCTTTATTGGGTCAGAGTATCTCTACCCCATTATTTGGGGTCAAAAACGAATTTTACGCGATACTTCTTTTCAAAAAGAGATAAAACACTGTAGGCTGCTTTTTCTTCAAGGCTTGAACTCTCACCAGGTTTGAGTTCAATGTGAATCTCATCCTTTTCTCGAATAAAGCGCGTCACCTTTTGTGATTCTGAGCGGTCGAGTTTTTCTGCAATACTTAAGAAGAGTGCGAGCTCCTTGGTGCGTTCAAACTCTTCTAATCCGATGACTTTAGCGTATGGTAGGAGGTCAAAGTGAATGGGTTTTCCGCGGTGGAAGCCGATTAAAAGGGCGACCTTAATAATCTCTTCATCCGTTAATCCGTACATGCCACTTTGAATCATGAGGTAGAATCCATGCAGGTGATGCGAGTAATAGTCGATGTGCATTCCCATGTCATGGAGTCTTCCCGCAACCTCTAAGAGCTTGCGGTCATTTTCTGTAAAGGCTTCACCTTTTAAGAGATCGAAGAGTTCTGTCGCTAAGTAGGCGACGTACCTTCCGTGGTCACGATTGACTCTACACTGCTTTTCGAGGTTTTCTAAACTCGCTTCTTTTACGTCACTTACGACATCAGAGCCGTGGTAGAGATTATTATAAAGGCGATAAAAGTATCCTTCTCGCAGTCCACTCATACTGATTCGAATCGATTCTGGTCGAAGGACATTGATTAATTCGATTAAGGGAGCGATACCATTTCTTAAGATGTCACTACGAGAAATACTGACTCCTGGAAGGTTTCGAATCGTTTCATCGCTTGAGACGGTAATTAGCTTTACAAGCTTTTTCGCATCGTTAAGCGAAAGCTTGTAATTGTGAATGGGATAAAGCGGCCAACCGTCCATGGCCCGTTGCATCTTTGCAATGGTTCGAATCGTTCCTCCGAGACCTATGATTGGAAGTCCTCTCGCTTCCTTAAGCCAAGGGAGCTTTTGAAATTCCTTTCGTATGCGAAGAATCGCCTTCTTTTGCGTCGAAAAGTTTTCCGTGAGGTTTACGCTACCAAAGGGAATGGAAGCGAGATTCTTTATAGCACGGTCTTTTATGAGAACGAGTTCTGTGCTCGCTCCTCCGATATCTACGAGCAGTGCATCGTTAAAGGCCATGGTGTTTACGCTTCCGAGGTAATCGAGTGTTCCTTCTTCATCTCCAGAAAGGACTTTAAATTCAAAGCCCGTCTCGATTGCGATGGTCTGTAGGACGAGCTCTTGGTTTGTAGCCATGCGCACAGCAGCCGTAGCTAGGGCGTGGACCTCTGTAACCTCATAACTTTGAAGGAGACTTTGAAAGAGCTTTAGCGTCGATAGGAGCCTTAATAGTGGCTCATTTTTAATGGTACGATCATCTCCCATGCCTTCGGAGAGTCGAACTTTTTCTTTCGCCTGATCTCGAAGCTGATATGTTCCGTTCTTGTCGACCTCAAAGATGTCCATGCGAACGGAGTTAGAGCCTAAGTCGATGATCGCTAGGCGTTTTTCTATATCAGTCATTTAGAATCTTCTTCAGCTCACGGTTCAGTTCTTCTGAGTTTTTATAAGAAATTCCTTTGAGTGTTTCATGAGCAAAAATGTTGGATTCTTGAGGTCGTTTCGTATACGTTCCACCGACTTGCCAGTGACTCTTTACACTATCTTTCCATAGGAGTTCAAAGGTCAAGCGAACGCGTTCACGGTTCACTGGATCTAAGACAGGAAACATCAATTCGATACGGCGATCGAGGTTTCTCGTCATGAGGTCTGCACTCGCAAGGAAGGTGTCATCGGGCTTCGCGTTTTCAAAGCAGTAGATGCGTTCGTGCTCTAGGAATTCACCGACGATCGACTTCACTTCAATGTTTTCACTTAAGCCTTCAACACCTGCAACGAGAGAGCAGATACCACGGACGATGAGACGAATCTTAACGCCAGCTTGGCTTGCTTCATAGAGTTTTTCGATCATGGCTCTATCGACTAAGGAGTTGATCTTAATCGACATGGAAGCACTCTTGCCAGCTTTTGCTGCAGCAATTTCCTGATCCATGAGTGCGACAATGCGCTTACGAAGAAGTGTCGGTGCATAGATGAGTCGCTCCATGGAAACTTCTTCTGCATAACCACTGATCATGTTGAAGAACTTAGATGCATCGGAACCGATATCCTCACGGGCAGTAAGGACAGACATGTCGGTGTAGAGCTTTGCGGTCTTGGAGTTGTAGTTACCTGTACCTAAATGGACATAGCGACGAATTCTCGACTTCTCGTTACGAACGACAAGGAAGATCTTAGAGTGCGTCTTAAGGCCTGGAACACCGTAAATGACGTTGGCACCTACGCGCTCAAGCTTTCTTGCCCAGTGAATGTTATTTTCTTCATCAAAGCGAGCCATAAGCTCAACGAGTACTGTGACTTGCTTTCCTTGAAGAGCTGCTTTCGTGAGTGCCTCTACGATCTTGGAGTCACTATTTACACGGTAGAGCGTCATTTTGATTGCTAAGACTTCAGGGTCATTGGCGGCTTCTACGATCGTATTTTCAATGGGATCAAAGGAATCATAAGGTAAGTGGAAAAAGAGGTCTCTTTCCTTTGCAGCTTGGAAGATGCTCTTACGTTCAATTTCCTTTAAGGGCTTGGGACGGTGTTCGGAGCCAAAGAAGCTCTTATTTCCTTGAGGTCCTTTAATGCCCATCAAAAAGCGTAAGTCGAGTGGACGGCGGAAGGTAAAGACGTCATTTTCATTGACATCGACGCTCTTTTTAATGTATTCGAGAACGTCTGGGTCATATCCTTCCTCAACCTCTAAGCGAACGACCTTACCCCAACGGCGTTGCTGAAGGGATGATTCGATCACGCGAAGGAGGTCTTCTGCACCCTCTTCATCGACCATAAGGTCTCCATTACGAGTGATACGGAAGGTTGTCACGGTCTTTACTTTTTTATTTACAAAAAGGCTTTCGAGGTTTGCTTTAATGAGGTCCTCTAAAAGTACATAGCGCGCAACTTTTGCCGTTCTATCGATCGTAATTAAGCGAGGTAGAATGGATGGAACTTGTACAAAGCTAATGAGCTTCTTTTCATCCTCTAGTGTGCAAGCTAGATAGATGGAGAAGTTCGTAAGGAGTGGAAATGGTCTATGAGCATCAGTCGCTAGAGGGGTAAGTACTGGGAAGATAAAGTCTCTGTAGTACTTTTCAAGGTCTCTTCTTTCATCCTCCGTGACATCATCCATAGAAAGGATCTCAAAGCCCTCTTTTTTCGCTTCTTCCATGACGTTCTCAAAGTAGTCATGTTGTCTCGTCGCAAGGTGGTAGGACTCTTTTCGAATGAGTTCGAGTTGTCCTTCAGGCGTGAGTCCTGCGATATCTAGCTTATCGAATTTGGCTTCGAGCTGGTCGTTTAAGCTTCCAACGCGAACCATAAAGAACTCATCGAGGTTTGATGAGAAAATGGATAGAAATTTACAGCGGTCAAAGAGCGAAAGACTCTGGTCCATCGCCTCTTCTAGGACGCGTTCGTTAAATTGGAGCCAGCTCAGCTCACGGTTCGTAAATTGATTCATTGCACTTCCTCCATTCTAAGCGTCAATCCGAATATTTTAGAGAAGATCGTCTGGGCATTTCGAAGCATCATTTCTTCGAGCACCATATTGCCTTCCCCTTCATAGCGAATCGTCAAATGATTCTTTTTAAGGTCGACCTCTTGAATCTTAATGTGTTCCCACTTCGATGCATCAAAGCTGTCAACGAGGTGTAAGATGGCAGCGATTCGAAGGTCATCGAGATTCGATGAATAGACGCTGACATCTTTTTTAATAAAACGACCAAGAATCAAGCAGATCTCACTGATTCGCTGAACCTCTTGGTTATTTAAGTTAAAGATTCGAAGGCCCGAGATCATCTTGGAGCTCGCTTCGTAGTAATCATTTAAGTCGATCGACTTACCGATTTCATGTAAAAAGGCTGCGTGTCTTAAGAGCACGAGCTCTTCTTTTTTACTTTCATACGCATCCTTTAATGCGTTCCAAATGAGTGTACCATTCTTCTCTAAGAACTTCGCATGTGCCGTATGAACGCCAAAGCGCTTCGCCACTTGATAAGATGCATTAAAGGGATCTTCGTTAAAGGAGTGATAGCGAGAACTTTCCGAAGCTCCATCAATGAGTTCTGAAATGAGTCCACTTCGTAACGAAATATCAGGAATCACGAGCTTATCACAGTGAAGGAGGTCAAAGAAGACTTTAAAGAAGACAAGACTTGCAAGCACTTCTTGCCAGTCCTTATCAGCTTTTAACGAAGCGACCTTTAGCTCTTCAAGATTTGACGTAAGGCGTTTAAAGGTCGAATAGAATTCTTCTCTCGAGATCGAACGTGAGCCATGGAAGAACGCCCTTGTAAGCGTCGTCATCTCACCGCCCATCGCGAGGTAGTGACGGATGGTCTTATTCTTAAGCACCTTTCCGATGTAGTCAACTTTCGTTGCAATATATTGCTCTAACATCTCAGCGCTGTCATTACTCATCTCTTGGAAAGCTTCTAAGATCTCACGTAGCTCTAAGCTTCCGATTCCGATCTCGTCATTACGGATGAGCTTGTCGTCTCGGTAGAAGGTCACGTCGCAACCACCGCTCGTAAGCTCTACGAGAACGGTTCCCTCTTTTCTGTACATGAGGTAGTTCTTTTCTTGATCTCTTAACGACTTATACGTAATGAATTTTTCCTGAGCATCATCGATAATTTGTACTTTAATTCCATACGCTCTTTCAATCTCATCTTGTAGAAAGGCGCGGTTATTCGCTAAACGGAAAGGGTTCGTAGCAACGGCTAGATACTTTTCCACTTTGTATTCTTTAAGGAGCCTAGAGAAATACTTCAATGTGTCCATAAGAACGGGGCGAAGGATTACTAACTGATTGGTCGTAAAGGCTTCTTCACCTAAATAAACGGTTTTCGATAGATCCTCAAGGACCGAAATGGTTCGAAGATCTGTCTGAACGATTTTCATTTTGATCGCATTACTGCCGATATCAATACCAGCGAAAACATGATTTGCCATATTTCCTCCCAGTTAACATTATAGACAAAAAGAGCATCTATATAAAAATGCTCCATGTTAAGAACAGATTAATTTTATCTCGAAGGCGTCCATTGGACTCCGACATAGCAAAAGACAATAAAGATCCAGCTGTTTCCATAAAGTGCGAGGAGGTTTGAAAAGGTAAAAAATTCCTCTGCGAGAACCTTCGATAACTCCATTTCAAGTCCAGGCGAAAGGATGATTCCCCATAGAGACGAAAGGAGTGGTCCTAAGATACTTAGCGTCATAATGACGGCAAGTAAGAATTCTTTCGGTCCTTTCGCTCTTAAATAGGCTTCTTTCATAAGATAGCCCGTAAGAACGCCTGCGATCATCTCAGAAAAGAATCCGTAGGATACGTAGCGTGTGATAAAGCTTAGGATGAGAAGTGCAAAAAATGCGCACAGTGAAGCAAAACCTAATCTCAGGAAAGAAAAGGTCCGCGGTCTTTTGTAACGCGGTCTCTTCCCTTCTTGAAGCTCGCTTAAAAGGCGTTCCGCTTCAAGTGTAAAGCTTTCAAAACGCCTCTGATCATTTTCTCTAATTCCACTCCCTTCGTAGTAACCGATGCCCCGCTTCCCTTCTTCATACACCTCAATATCATATGTTTCTGCTAACGAATGAAGTGCTTCGAGAAACGCATCAAAGTGTGGTAGCGTCTCATCTACGAGGTAGGTCTTTTCAAAGTCTGCAATATGCGTAACTAACGTAATCAAAGCGCATAATCCTTCAGTGATTCGATCGGTTGATAGAAGGGACTTTTTCGATATTCATCCTCTAAGATGTCCATGAGAATTTCATGATAAAAGCGCCCATTGTGGTAAACGACTTCCCTGCGTTCTCCGCACTTTTTAAAGCCTACCTTTTCGTAGGAACGGATGGCTCGTTCGTTAAAAGAGAAGACACAAAGGGTGATGCTATGTAGGCTTAAAACTTGAAATCCGAAGGCTAAAAGAAGAGACAACGCTTCCGTTCCTAGGCCCTTATTTCGATATTCCTTTTCACCGATAAAAAGGCCCACTTTTCCCGAGCGGTGCATGGACTGAATTTCATGCACACTTCCGATACCGATGGGCTCCTCATTTTCGATGAGGTTAATCATAAAGTGCTTGTCGTTCCCCTTTAAAGCGCTATCGAGAAATTGCTCTTCCTTCTCAACGGTCATAATTTCCGATGAAACGCCGAGACCGACCGTCACTTCAAGATCATTCACCCAGTCTGTGATGCGTTCTATATACAATTTATCGACGGGACTTAAATAGACTCTATCCCCGTGTATTAACATTCTTTTCATGATACACCTCATTTCGATTCTACCATAAATTTGTTATACTAGCCTGGTAGGAGGAATTATGTCATTAAAACGAAGAAATGAAATACCTGTTGAACTCACCTGGGATCTCAGTGCACTTTATGAAACAGAAGAAAAGTACGAAAGAGCACTAGAAGATACCGAGAGAAAAATTAGAACACTCTATAAAGAAAAGATGCCAACAACCCCCGAAGAAGCACAAGCTCTCTTTGCTTCTCTAGAAGATACGATGGTTCATCTATCGCTTGTAAGTCACTACGTAGATCTCGACCGAAGTGGCGACATGACCGATGAAAAAGCACAGCTTCGCGCTTCTAAGTTCTACACCATCATGAACGAACTCTACCCCATGCTCGAAGCCATTCAAGCTAGAATCTATGCCTTGAGTGAAGAGACGCTAAAGGCCGTCGCAGAGCTCGACGAGAGCTTAAAAAACGTCGTAGAAAGAACGCTAAGAGACAAAGAACACCGCTTGAGCGATGAAACGGAGATGGCACTTGCGACCTTCCAAGGATCGTTCAGTACACCTTATACGATCTACGATGCGGCAAAGCTTGAGGACATGACGTTTGAATCCTTTAAGGCGCATAAGAAGGAACATCCACTGAGCTTTGTAAACTTTGAAAACGAGTACGAGTACCATCCCGACAAGAAGATCCGTAGAGCTGCTTATAAGAACTTCTCTAAGGGCTTAAGAAACTACCACTCGACCATCGCGAACGCATACATTGCAAAAGTTACACAAGAATATCAAATGGCGAAACTCCGTGGCTACGAGAGCGTCTTCGATTACCTCTTAAAGGATCAATTCGTCTCAAGAGCCATCTACGATAAGCACATCGATACCTTAATGGAAAAGCTAAGCCCTGTCATGCAAAAATGGGCTAAGCTCATTGGAAAAGTCCACGGAATTAAGAAGCTTCGCTATGAAGATCTAAAGCTTCCGATCGATCCTGACTTTACAGCAGAAATCTCCATCGAAGAAGCAAAGAAAACTTGCTTAGAAGCTCTTCAAGTTTTTGGCGAAGACTACCTAAACGGCACCAAGGACATGCTAGAAAACCGCGGTATTGACTGGGCTCAAAACATCGGTAAGAGTACGGGCGGATTCTGTGCTTCCCCATTTGGTGCACCAAGAAGCTTCATCCTTCTAAGCTGGTCGGGACTCTTAAGTGAAGTCTATACGCTCATTCACGAGCTCGGTCATGCAGGCCACTTCCGTCTTGCAAACCGTACACAGAGATATTTAAATACGGATCCCTCGACCTACTTTGTAGAAGCACCTTCTACGATGAACGAGCTCATTCTTACAAACTACCTCTTAAAGCAAAGTGATGACCCACGCTATAAACGCTATGTCATCACATCACTTGTGGGAAATACGTACTACCACAATGCTGTGACGCACTTTATTGAAGCTTACTATCAACGCGAAGTCTACAGAGCCTTAGAGCGCGGCGAAGGATTACATCCTGCTCGCTTAGACGAACTCATGCTAGAAACCCTTAAGAAGTTCTGGGGAGATACGGTAAAGCTCGATGACAATGCAGCACTCACCTGGATGCGTCAACCTCACTACTACATGGGTCTTTATTCTTACACCTACTCCGCTGGTTTATCCATTGCAACCGCTATGAATAAGCGCATCCAAAAAGAGGGAGAAAGTGCTACCAAGGCTTGGCTAGAGGCACTTTCTACAGGTGGAATTCACGATCCCAAGGGCTTTGCAAAGGTCGCTGGAGTTGACATTGAAAAGACTGACTTCTTACTCGATACGATATCTTACATCGATGAACTCATCGAAGAAGCAAGCCGACTAACAAAGGAAATGAAATAAGAGCCTATCAAGGCTCTTATTTTTTTAGAATAATTTTCTCTTTTTAATGGTGTAAAAGAGGATTGCTTCAAGTAAGAAAGTTCCTGCTAAGAAGTACCAGAAGGCGTGAGGGTGCTTGAGTCCAGGCATGAAGATGAAGTTCATACCATACATGCCTGTGATGAAGTTCAGCGGCAAGAACATGGCCGAAATGATGGTAAGGTTTTTCATCACGCGGTTCAGCTCGGAGTCGTTCTTCTGCTCATTCGCTTTTAAAAGGTTTTCTGTGACATCCTTGGCTCTTGAAATCTCAATGATGAGCTGATCGACATTGGCCTCGACGTCTCGGAAGAAGGGAATCGTGTCTTCCGTAATAAGACCATTTCCTTTGGTCAAGAGAATATTTAAGAGGTTATCGAGTGGAAAGACAGCAGTACGAAGCGTCAAGAGCTCTTTTCTCTTCGTATAGAGAGCCTTCTCATCGATGTGACCCGTATCGAGGAAGTTTTTCTCCATCTTATCGAGCTGAAAGCTTAATGAGCGGTTTACGTAGTCGTTGTCATCGACGATCTTATCGACGAGCGCGTAGAAGAGATAATCGGCTTTTAAACGTCTCGCAAACCCAACTTTTCCGATGAGGCGCTTACGAATTGCTTCAAAGGTGTCATCGTAGATCTCCTGGAAGGAGATGACGATGTTATTGAGTAATAGAATGGCTATCTGCTCTTCTTCGAGGATACCTTCTTCAAAGAACATGTGGTTATGAAGGGTCATGAGATAATTATCAGTGACTTCAATACGTGCATGTCCATCGACACTTACGATATCTTCCATGTGTAGAACGTGAATACCAAAGCGACTGACAAAGCCTTGTAAGAAGTTAGAATCGTTTAATCCATTGACGTCGATCCAATACACTCGATCGTCTTTAAACGTCGTTGGAAGCTCCTCTAGCGTATGGAAGGTCGATTCTTTGTACTCGGTCTCGCTGTATTCAATGATATCGATTCGAGTCGGTTCGTTTTTAAACTGTCCGGTGTACTGGAGATTTCCAGGTGGACGAGCAGATTCATTTTGTAAATCGATGCGTTCGTTAAGCATTGTTACTCCATAAAAAATAGTGTATGGTTAGACTTGAAGGGAGATGGCCATGGTATTAGAAGAATTACAATTTGGTTCTCAAACGATTGAAACATTAGAGAACATTCGTAAAAATCTTAAAGTAAAGACACTCGTTCCTCGAGAAGTTAACACAAAAAAGACACTCTTAGTCAACGTCGATGTCATCAACGGCTTTGTAAAACAAGGTGCACTCGCAAGTCCACGTGTAGAAAAGATCGTGCCCTTTTTAGTCGACTTAAATACGAAGCTCGATCGAGTAAAAAGAGTATTCCTCTACGACTCGCATACGCCAACGGCAACGGAATTTATGAGCTATCCATCGCACTGTATTCAAGGGACAAAGGAAAGCCAAGTCGTAAGTGAACTCCTCCCCTTTACAGAAGATAGCGAAATGATCGCAAAAAACTCCACCAACGCCTTTCATGCAGAAGCTTTTAAAAAGCTACTCGATGAATCCTATAACCGCGTCCTCTTTGTAGGCGATGTCACAGACATCTGTGTCCTTCAAGGAGCACTCACGACACTCACCTACTTTGATCAGTGGGACCGCGTCGTAGACGTCGGAGTGATTATAGAAGGCGTCGAAACGTTTGATCTCGAAGCGACAAATCACGATGGAGACCTCATGAATCTTTTAAGTCTCTATCTCTTACAACAAAACGGCGTTGAACTCTATAGCGTAAAAAGAGAGGGTTAAGACCCTCTCTTTATCTTTTAATTTCTGGCGCTTCGCTGTTTAGGGCCTTTACTAAGCGGCTGATCGGAAGAAGATTTAGAACCACAAGGACAATGATGAGATCGATTCCTAAGAAGCTTCCGTTGTAGCTAAGTGAATAGAGCAGCGGGTTTTGATCTCCTGCATATTCCTTAAAGAAGATCACTCCACTCAAGACGTGGCAGCTGAGTCTTAAAAGCGTTGCAAGGATCACACCAAGATTCATATGTTTCGGGAAGTAACCAGCGATTCCGATAAACATAAAGGCGAGTGGGTAATCGAGTAGAAGCTGTGCCCAGTGGACGATGTAGCCACCGAAGATCATGTTTAAAATACCGAAGGCAAAGCCTGCAAGAAGTCCTACTTCTCCACCCCAAGCGAGAGCTAAGAGGATGATCGGAGCCATCGAAGCGACTGTGATCGAACCACCCTGTGGAAGCGTGTGGAATGGGAACATATTTAGGATCACACTGAGTGCTACACAGACACCCATTTCTGCGATGAGCTTGGCACTAAAGCGAATGCGCTTGGTGCGGATTAGAAGAATGCTCGCAATAAGTAAAATAACAATAAAGACGAGTGAGGTTGGATTTTCTTTAAACCATGCTGTTGTATCCATTTGTTCTCCTAGTTTTTTACTTGACAATAGATTTCCTATGTTCAGTATAACAAATTTACCCTTTTTAATGACATAAAAAAGGCCGATCGAATCGGCCTTTCATTTTGAACTAAACTTCCATTTGCTTTAGTGGTTCAGCAACGATGAGCGGAGCTCCTGTAGCTTCCTTCACTTGATCAACTGTATATTCTGGGTTGATTTCGATGAGCTTGAAGCCTTGTTCTGTTACTTCGATAACACCCATCTCTGTGATGATGAGGTCTACGCAAGAAACAGCTGTGAGAGGAAGAGTACACTCTTCGAGAAGCTTATGATTGCCCTTTTGAGTGTGCTCCATTGCAACGATAACTTCTTTAGCACCACTTAAGAGGTCCATTGCACCACCCATACCTGGAACCATTTTTCCAGGGATCATGTAGTTTGCAATGTTACCCTTTTGGTCAACTTGGAGTGCACCGAGAACTGTAAGGTCTACGTGTCCACCGCGGATGATACCAAAGCTTGTAGCAGAGTCAAAGAACATTCCGCCTGGTTGGATCGTTACATATTGTCCACCTGCGTTAACGATATCTTTGTCTTCTTTTCCTTCTTCTGGTTTCGGTCCAAGTCCGATAAAACCGTTCTCAGATTGGAAATCAATTGTCTTTCCTTCTGGAACGAAGTTTGCAACGAGTGTTGGAAGACCAATACCTAGGTTTACTACGTATCCGTCTTTTAATTCTTTCGCTACGCGTTTAGCGATAAATTCTTGAGTTTGTTGCTTGTCCATCATTATTTGCCTCCTTCAACCAAGTAGGTGACGAAGATTCCAGGAACATGTACAAAGTCTGGATCGAGTTCACCAACTGGAACAATTTCTTCTACTTCAGCGATAACGATGTCTGCAGCAGCAGCCATTAATACACCAAAGTTCTTGGTTGCGCCGTGGAAATAGAGGTTTCCTTTTTCGTCGGCTTTTTTAGCAGAAATGATAGCAACATTACCACGAAGAGGTAACTCTAGGAGGTATTTTTGACCTTCAATTTCGATTACATCTTTGCCTTTTTCGATTTCTGTTCCTACACCTGTTTTGGTAAGAACGCCACCGAGACCGTATCCACCGCAGCGGATGCGTTCAGCAAGTGTACCTTGAGGAATGAGTTGTACTTCTGTCTCACCCTCTGTCATCTGACGGCCAGTCTCTTTGTTCGTTCCGATGTGGCTAGCCATGATCTTCTTAAATTGCTTAGCGACGACCATTTTACCGACACCCTTGTCAACGAATGAGGTGTCATTACAGATGAGTGTAAGGTCTTTTGTACCTTTCTCTACTAGTGCATCGATGATTCCTAGAGGTGATCCTGCTGCGAGGAATCCACCGACCATCAATGTGTCGCCAGCCTTAATATGGCTGACTGCTTCTTCAATGGAAATTCTTTTGTTCATGTCTTACCTTTCTACGATAACTGCTGTTCCTTGGCCACCTCCGATGCAGAGCGTAGCCAAACCCGTCTTAGCATCACGCTTTAACATCTCGTGAATGAGTGTAACGAGAATTCTTGCACCACTCGCACCGATTGGGTGACCGAGTGCAATAGCTCCACCGTTAACGTTCACGATATCTGTGTTTAATCCGAGGTCTTTAATAACGCTTAAAGCTTGCGTAGCAAAAGCTTCGTTTGCTTCAATGAGGTCCAAATCCTTAACTTCCATATTTGCTTTCTTTAGAGCCTTCTTCACTGTTGGGATTGGGCCTGTTCCCATGATCTCAGGTCTAACACCTGCCGAAGCGTAATTCTTTATGCGAACGAGTGGTTTGATACCGAGCTCGTTTGCCTTCTCTTCACTCATGAGCATTAGCATTGCAGCACCATCGTTGATACCAGATGCATTACCTGCAGTAACAACTCCATCCTTCTTGAATGCAGGACGAAGCTTTCCGAGCATTTCCATGGTCATACCATGACGTGGGAATTCGTCGGTATCTACAACGACTGGGTCACCCTTACGTTGTGGAATAACGACAGGAACGATCTCTTCTTTAAAGCGGTTAGCCTTCTGAGCTTGTTCAGCACGAAGTTGGCTTGTTAAAGCGAGCTCATCTGCATCTTCACGTGTAAAATGATACTCTTCTGCTATGTTCTCAGCAGTGATACCCATATGATATTGGTTGAAAACATCTGTTAATCCATCATACACCATAGAGTCTATCATCTTTACGTCGCCCATTCTAGCCCCCCAACGAGCAGCTGGGACAACGTATGGAGCTAAGCTCATGTTTTCTGTTCCACCAGCGATGACGATATCTGCATCGCCTAGCATAATAGCTTGTGCTGCAAGCTCAACTGTTTTCAAGCCTGATCCACAAACTTTGTTGATGGTAAAGGAAGGAACCTCTACTGGAATTCCTGCTGCGATGGAAACTTGACGAGCTACGTTCTGGCCTAGACCAGCGCCTAATACGTTACCGATGATGAGTTCATCGACTGAAGCCGGGTCAACCTTTGTCTCGTTTAGAATCTCCTTGACAACCGTTGCTCCGAGTTCTACAGCACTAACGTTCTTAAACACGCCACCAAAAGAACCGATTGCCGTTCTCTTTGCTGCAACAATAACTACGTTTTTCATGCGAACCTCCATTCGACTTTTTCGACTTTTTTTTCACAACAATTTTATAATTTTAGTATTGCTTTGTCTAGAGGAAAATAGTATTTTATCTATAAGAAGAATGAATAGCTTTACGGAAGGAGGAAACCATGGATTTAAGAAATTTGCAATATTTGGTGGAAATCGTTAACAATAAAATGAATCTATCAGAAACCGCCAAACGCATACACTTAAGCCAACCAGCACTAAGTCAAGCTATGAAAAAGATGGAAGATGAGTTCGGGGGACCGCTCTTCGTTCGTTATAAGGGTCAACTCTCAAAACTCTCCGTTTTAGGAGAAAGCGTCTTTCACGATGCGCTCATTGTGCTCGAAGCACACCAAGCACTCATGGATCACGCCAACGACTTAGCTGCCAGTATGAGTGGACGAATCCGAATCGGCATCCCTCCCCTCATTCTATCGATCCTCTTCAGTGAGATTCTTAGTGATCTCATGCTAAATGGTACGGTGAGAATTGAAATTGCTGAAGAAGGTGCGAACGAGCTCAAAAAGAAGCTCGTGTTAAACGAGATCGACTGTGCGATCCTACTTCGTCCTACAGATCTTCCAGAAGAATCCTTTGAAAATGAACTTCTATATCGGGATGAACTCAAAGTGTTCATGTCAAAAGACCATCCTCTAGCAGAGAAAGATCATCTCGTTTGGAGCGATTTAAGGAGGCAGAAACTGGCGCTATTTGATGACACCTACATGATCCATCATCTCATCAAAAGAAAGCTCTTTAGCCTCAATATCCCTCCAAATATCGTCTTTACGAGTAAGTCTTGGGACTTCCTACTAGAATCTGTAAAACACTCAGATTCTTTAACGATCCTACCTGCGCCTATTTCAAGCCACTACAACCTCGTAGATATCGTCTCAAAAGACATTCAAAAGCCTCTCCTCTGGGAAGTTGCGCTTTGCTATCCCAAGAAAAAGACATATCTCGCTGCAGAGAAAAAGGTCTTTGAGCAAGTATCAAGACATTTTAGTAACAAATAACATTTTGTTAATCTGTACACAAACTATGGAATTCTACAGCTAATGCTATAACCTTGACTTATTATCAATAAATATATTTTGTCAGAGCTTTACATCTGAATTGTTTTTTTGTAATCTATAGTAGAAAAGATACATCTTTTCTACTATTATTTTATTTTAGGAGGATGTCATGTTTAAAAAGATGACACAGGGTTCCGTTAAGCTTGTGGAACGATTCTTACCCGACGCATTTATTTTCTGTATTATCCTCACGATCATCTGCTTCGGCTTCAGCTGGGTAGCAACTGGTCAAGGCTTCATGGAGCTCGTAGGACACTGGTCCGGAGGAATCTGGAGTCTACTCGGATTCTCCATGCAGATGGCTCTCGTACTCGTCGTTGGTAACGCTTTTGCAAGCTCGAAACCAATCAAAAAGTTACTCGATTCCATCGCTTCTATCGCTAAGACACCGACACAAGCGATCGTCCTCGTATCCTTCGTTTCAGCATTCGCTTGCTGGTTGAACTGGGGATTCGGACTCATCGTAGGTGCTCTCTTAGCAAAGAACCTCGCTAGAAAGGTTCCTAACGTAGACTACCCACTTCTCATCGCAGCTGCATATTCAGGATTCGTCGTATGGCACGCTGGAATCAGTGGATCCATTCCGCTATCACTTAACGGAAAAGACATGGCAGAGATCGGAAAGCTCACAGGAAACGCTCTTAAAGAGCCTATCGCAACTTCCAGAACGATCTTCTCCATCGGTAACCTCATTACAAGCTTCTTTATCATCTTTACACTTCCTTTAATCAACAAGTTCATGCACCCTGATGCAGAACACACGATTAAGATCGACCCAAGACTTCTCGTTGAAGAAGAAGAGGAAGTATTTGAAAACACAACACCTGCAAACAAACTTGAAAACTCACGCATTCTTTCATTATTAGTCGTTATTTTAGGTGGCGCAGCACTTACCGCACATTTCATAAAGAACGGTTTCGATTTAAGTCTCAACATCGTAAACCTCATCTTCCTTGTCCTCGGTATCCTATTCCACGGAACACCAATCCGCTATGTACGTGCCATCGACGAAGCAGTAAAGGGTGCTGGTGGTATTATCTTACAATTCCCATTCTACGCTGGTATCATGGGACTGATGACAGGTGGAAACGCAGACGGTGTTAGCCTTGCAAGTATCATCTCAGACTTCTTCGTTAACATCTCTACACCAACAACATTCCCACTCTTCACATTCCTATCCGCTGGTATCATCAACATCTTCGTACCAAGTGGTGGTGGACAAATGGCTGTACAAGGACCTATTATGTTCCCAGCTGCTCTTAAACTAGGCGTTGACCCATCACTTGCTGCCATGGGTATTTCATGGGGTGACGCATGGACCAACATGATTCAACCATTCTGGGCACTCCCCGCACTCGGTATTGCAGGCTTACGTGCTAAAGATATCATGGGATATTGTTTAATGGTCCTTCTCTACACAGGTATTGTCATATCATTAGCATTCCTAACGGTATACGTTTGGTTCTTATAACCCGGTATCAAAAAAGCCACACTTTCGAAAAAGTGTGGCTTTTCTTATTTAGAAAAAGGAGAATTTGAGTTATTTAATCTTTGCACTCGTCTTGTAGACGAATCCGATCTTACCATTCATAGAAACCTTATAGAACTTACCGACAGAACCTAGGTACGTTGCTTGCATGTTCTTAGAAACCTTTTTGATAACCGTAGCCTTTAAGGAAGCTTGTGAATACATTTTGGTTCCATACTTTGCAGTAATGACGACTTGCTTTGTCCTTGCTGCTTTCCTTGTAACTGTTGCTTTATTTGAGCTACCGCCAGCTGCTGCAACTTGAGTAACGACTTTCGTAAAACCTTTATTTGTGTAGATGACGCTTGCTACGTCAGAACCGATACCGTTAGGATAGTTAGCGAAGATTTGAACACCCCATGTCCAACCCTTTGCATCTGTGTAGAAACCAACGCCGATATGTGTAAAATGGAAGTCTAAGTTTTCTTTGTGATCTTTACTTTGAATCCATGCTTTAACGAATCTGTTACCGTCTACTTTTCCGTAGAAAACTGCGATGTTTTCTCCAGCGTCTTTCCAGTTACCGAAGATGTCACCCTTTGGTGAGTGCTCTAGGCTTTGGAGGTTTTCTGCCATATATTTAGCATAGCTTTGTGCTGTTGCGGTTAAACCGTTTGACCATTGAAGCTTTGCCATGTCGTTTGATTGACGATAAGCATTCGTTGCTCGGAAGATTTCCTGTTGACCTTGATTAGCTTCATTAAAGGAAATCGATGTCTCATATGTTGCCACGCTAGCAAAAGCATTCATGCTCACTCCACTAGCTACAGCAGAAATCACTGTAATGACTAAGAGCGCTAAGGTGATTTTTTTCATGGTGCTCATTAAACTGTTTTTCATTTTCCTTTTCCTTTTTCTAATCTTTGTGTCTCTTATGTAATTTATGTTCTTTATGTAACCTATTATACCTCATTATTACGTTTTGTAAACTTATTTCATTCGATTTTTTTATTTATTTCGTATTATTTATTTGTTTCGTTCTAGATACAAAACGCTAATTCGGTTTACAAAAAACCATGTAAGTATTGATATATCAACGTTTTCCTTTGTTAAACACATGTTGTAGAAATAATATTGTGCACAATATATTTTTTATTATTTGTAATAGAATTTGTTCTTGGTTCATTCTTGACGCTTTTGTTGTTATTTTATTAACCTGTATTTTGCACTTCTCACACTCTATCGGTTCACACCTTTCTTGCTTTGATCGTTATAATAGGATTGGAGGAATTATGAATAAGACGTTTTATGAAAGCCTTCTCGCGTGGTACGACGAAAATAAAAGAGATCTCCCTTGGAGAAGAAACCCTGATCCCTATCACATCATGGTCAGTGAGTTTATGCTCCAGCAGACGAGAATGGATACGGTACTTCCCTACTTCAAACGTTTCATCGAAAGAGTACCTTCTATAGAAGATCTCGCCCGTCTACCAGAGGAAGAACTTTTAAAGTTGTGGGAAGGCTTAGGTTATTACAGGAGAGCGAAAAATTTAAAGAAGGCTGCTGAAATGATCGTTGAAAAATGGAACGGAAAGGTTCCTGAAACGACAGAAGCCCTGGAAGAACTTCCTGGTATCGGCCCCTACAGTGCAGGTGCCATTGCATCGACGGCCTATGGAACGAGAGCGACGGCCATGGACGGAAATGTAATACGCATCCTGGCTCGTACCTTTTATATGGAAGAAGATCCTTCGAAAGCGAAAGGCAAGAAAGTTTTCCAGGAACTCCTTCTCTCCCTTCTACCAGATGAGCGCATAGGAGATTTTAACCAGGCTCTGATGGAGCTAGGCGCCTTAGTTTGTATCCCAAATGGTGAACCGCTTTGTGATATCTGTCCTTTAAAGGGACTCTGTGAAAGCTTTAAGAAAAAGGACTTCTCTTTACCTCTTAAGAAGAATAAAGTCGAAGTTCCTATATTTGAGAAAACTGTCTTAATTTTGAGAAATAATCATAGACTTGCTCTTAAAAAACGACCTGAAGATGAGCTTCTAGGCTCGCTTTGGGAATTTCCCATGCTCGATGAAAAAGTCTCTATAGAAGAATTAAAAAAGCGCTTTCGAGGCGCAAGCATCGAAGCGCTAGGTGAAAAGAAGCACGTCTTTAGTCATCTCATTTGGCACATGACGGCCTATTTAATCGACAATGCTCCTACAGATGGATACGAATGGTTCGACTTTGAAACGGCCGATAAACTAGCCATGCCAACGGCCCTTAAAGGATTTCGAGAAAAGGAGCGAAAAAAAAGACAGGTTAACCTGTCTTAGAGATCTCTATAGGGAATACTGAAGGTGTCTCCACCTTGGAAGGTCCCGCTGTTGTATCCCTTCATGAACCAGCGCATGCGCTGTTCTGAAGTACCATGTGTAAAGCTATCAGGAACGACATATCCTGTGCTTCTCTTTTGAATCGTATCGTCTCCAATGGCATTGGCTGCGTTCATCGCTTCTTCAATGTCTCCAACCTCTAGAACGCCTTTACCTTCGATTCTCTTTGCAAAGACACCTGCTAGGTAGTCTGCTTGAAGCTCTAAGCGCACGCTCATCTGGTTGTACTCTTCTTTACTCATGGTCTGTTGCCAACGTTGCATTTCATCGGTACGACCCGTTAGGTATTGAATGTGGTGACCGACCTCGTGTGCGATGACATAAGCCATAGCGAAGTCACCCTTTGCTCCAAAGCGACTTTGAAGCTCTGCAAAGAACGAGGTATCGAGGTATACTTTATTATCAGCCGGGCAGTAGAATGGACCTACCTGAGCCGATGCATAACCGCAACCTGAATTCGTACTTCCTGAGAATAGTACCATCTTCGGCGCTTGGTAACGAGCGCCGTTTTCTTCAAAGACTTGATTCCAAACGTCTTCTGTCATAGCGAGAACAGAGGAAGAGAATTTTCCTAGTTGGTCTGCTACTTCTTGAGAAGGGCCGTCGTTCGTAATTCCTGAATTTTCGGTCGGTGGAGCTAATAGCCCTCCGAGTAATCCACTCTTTAATAAAAAGATTACTAAGATGATGATGAGGCCCATGCCTCCCATGCCACTACCTATCGGAATAGGAAAGCGACCACCAGAAGGTGAACCACCACCTCGACCTCTACGGTCTTCTACGTTTGAGCTCTGTCTATAATCATCCCACTTCATAGGAACTCCTTTACATCCGTTGTTTTTTTAAGTATACCCCAAAAACTATTTTTTCTTCAAAACCATATCGACATGCATAATTCCTGCATCGTCATAGGGTTCACTCACAACTTCAAATCCAAAGGCTTGATAGAATTTAAGAATATACGTCTGTGCTGATAAATAAAGATCTTCGTTGTAATCCTTTAAGACCTCTTCCATGAGTCTACGAGATAGCTTTTGTGAACGTTTATCACTTCTTGTTACAACGCGTCCGATGGCGCGATAATCATGCACGATACCTCTTGGAATGACGCGAAGATAGCTTATGATCTCTCCGTTTTCCTCAAAGAAGTAATGCATCGAAAGAAGGTCGTTCTCATCGACGTCTCCGTAGATACAGTGCTGTTCCAGCACAAAGACTTCTGAACGAAGTTTATAGATTCCGTGGAGTTCTTTGGTTGTCAGTTCTTCAAAGGACTTTTTTATGAGTTCCATGTTTTTTTCCTTTACATCCACTGCAGCCTCCACAACGAGACTCTCTTAGATCTTTCCATGTATAACGAAGTGCTACAAGAAACGCCACTCCGATTAGTGCCCATATGATGACGTTCATTGAGCCCTCCTTATCTTATAGCTTATTAGTATAGCATAACCTAGTAGGATGACGATCGCAGCGGGAAGACTAGGTAATACGGTTCCATAGAAGAGAATTGAACCCACCTGGCTGATCACAATCGATGTGATGTATCCTACAGAAAATTGGAATATTAAACTCGTTCGAAACCACGAAGGACTTTGTAGCTCGTTTTTCATCGCTGCCATGGCTGCGATACAAGGCGGTGTAAAGAGGTTAAAGGCTAAGAAGGAATAACCTAAGACAGCATTCATTCCGGTCGCTACAAGGCCCGTCTTGGCACTTCCTGCACCTAATAGGACAGCTAAGCTACTTACGACATTTTCCTTTGCGATAAAGCCTGTGACTGCACCAGCAAGAAGTTTCCATGATTCGAGACCCATGGGATAGAGTACAAAGGCTAGATGCCTTGTTAAGAAGGCTAGAAGCGAGTGCTCCATACGATCGGCCACAGAAAGCGTCGGTGTAAAGGTCATAAGGACCCAGATGATACCGCTACTTACGAAAATGACGGTCGATGCCTTATATAAAAAGGACTTGGCCTGTCCGAGCATTCTTCGGACGGCTTGACGAACATTCGGAAAGCGGTAATCGGGAAGCTCTACGATAAAGGGCTTGGCTCCTTTCGTAGGATAGATCTTCTTCACGAGATGACCACTGATAACGATAATAAAGACCGCTAGGATGTAGATGCTCGGTGCGACCCAGCTCGACTTTGGAAAGAAGCTTACACTGATTAAGCCGATGACGGGAAGCTTCGCAGAACACGGAACGAAAGGCGTTAAGAGCGCTGTAATTCGGCGCTGGTTAGCATTTTCAATGGTTCTCGTTGCCATGACACCAGGGACGGCACAGCCGCTACCGACGATCATAGGAATGATCGATTTACCACTTAAGCCAAAGGAGCGGAACCACTTTTCCATGAGCACAGCAACACGTGCCATATATCCACTGTCCTCTAAAAGTGATAAGAGGAAGAAAAGGAGCATGATGAGAGGAATGAAACTAATGATGCTTCCTACACCTCCCACGACGACGTGTTCAAAAAACTGCATGATGAGTGGATCGAGTCCTGGAATGTGATGTATTCCTTGAAGGAGGAAGCCATCGATGAGGTACTCTTGGATGAGATCACTCATAAAGGTTCCCACTGTTCCTACGGAGATCGCATAGACAGCCCACATGATCAAAAAGAAGCACACGATACCTAAAATCGGATGGATAAAAATGCGATCGAGCTCGTCAGAAAAGCTAAGACCTACGGACTCCCGCTTTGCCGTAAGGGACTTTTCTAAAAGCGACTGAATAAAGTCTCTTCTCTCTCCCACTTCAAGCTTTTTTACAGGCTTCGTGTCGATCCGCTTGGCTTCTTCTATAAGTGCATCGAGTCCCTTTCCCCTTTCCGCTTCAATCTCGACGACGGGAGCATGTAATCCTTGAGAGAATGTTAAAAAGTCGAGCTCATCTCCCCGCTTTTCTAAGATATCCATCTTGTTTACCGCAATGACGGTAGGAATACCGAGTTCTAAGATCTCTGTTGTAAAGAATAAGGAGCGCTCTAAATTGGCGCCGTCAATGATGTTAATGAGGACGTCGAAGTCTTTTTTATGTATGGCGTTCGCTGCTACTTGCTCATCTAATGACTTTGAGGACATAGAAAACGCCCCTGGAAGATCGATGATTTCTATCGTTTGATCCTTCTGGTAGGGCGCTGAAATTTGTTCTACCGTCACACCAGACCAGTTTCCTACTTGTTCTGTGCGGCCTGTCAATCGATTGTAGAGCGTCGTTTTTCCTGAGTTTGGGTTTCCTGCTAGTGCGATTCGCATGATTCTTGCTCCAACTGGATGATTCCGGCAAGTGAACGATCGAGCGCAAAGCGACTATCCTTGACAGAAACGATATAGTTATTTCCTAATACGCTAATGAGGCGAATGCGGTCTCCCTTTGCACATCCAATGGAGGATAGAAAGTGAAGCGTATCGTCATCAGCTTTAATATTTTTTATGACGCCTTGGTAACCAGCATCAAATTGTGCCAATGTCATTATGACCTCCTAATTGAGAATGATTATCATCTTCAATATGATTTTAACACTGACACATCACATGGTCAAGAATAGATTTCTATAATCCAGTTCTCCCTCGCTCCAAAATGAATCGTCTCCCCTTCTATAAAACGATCTTTAGGAAGTCTCGTCAGATAGATTTTTCTCTGTCCTTCTAAATCGAGGACAATTTCTCTCTGATTTCCTTCTTCTTGAACGCTAAAAATGACCCCTGAGTGTTTTACGATGGGCCCCTTCATACGTCGATTCGTTGAAATGATATTTTTAATCATTCCGATGATCGCTATTAGAAGTGGAATGAGAACGATGATTACAAGTAGGATCCATAAGGACATCATGGCCTTACATCCTCTAAATAGAACCCTTCATAAAATTCCTTCCATTCGGAAGACGCTACCTTCTGCTCCTCTACAAAGCGGTTCACATCCTTGGGATCCACCTCATAGAGCATACTGATCTCTTTCGTATAGAGCCTCTTCATTTCACGTAAGACCTTTTTTAATTCCGGTACCGGCTCTGGCTTTAACTGAAAGACACTCGCAGCATTTTCGAGGTTTTCAAGATTAATCTCTTCTTCTAAGCGGACGGTCGATTTCCCATCCTCAAAGATGATCGTAGGAAAGGAATTGACTTTATATTTTCGAACCATCTCAAAGTCCTTATCCATAAGTTCTTTTCCCTTTTTAGAAGTTGAAAGATTGATCACCTTCTTCTCATCAAAAGGAAATTCTTTGCAGATGGATTCTAAGATGCTTTCTCTAGAAATGTTCTGATCAAAGACAAAAGCAGCCTCCTGAAGGCGTCTAAAGAAGCGGAAGGCATATTGAGGATACATGGCTTCAACGACGTTAAAGACCTTCGCAGAAGGATACGAGGTATGAATCGGGTCTCGAAGCCATAGGCTACCGGAGACGGGCATGTTGGAATACTCACTCGTGTCTCTCCAGGCCCTATAGATGTCTCCTACCGTGTCGAGGTTTAGCTTTTTCTCTTTGGCCCATTCGTCTAACATGACGCCCATGACAAAAGAAATTTGTACCTGATGGCGGTAACGATAGTAAAAGGTAATGAGGTCAGCGTCAATCGCCCAGCTGTTGACGTCTACTGTATCGGTAAAATAGATGAGTCGAATCATAAACTACTCCTTTTTAGGAAAGTCAAAAAGTATGGTTTTCATTAGTGCAAAGACTTCTCGAACCATAGGCTTAAACCTAGAAGCACGAGGCGTCTTTGCCTTTAATACGAAAGCCTCAAAACCATAACGCGTCGCAATGAGCTTTGCGCGAAGAGCGTGGTAATCGCTCGTTACAATGAGTATGCGATTTCCCGAAAAATGGCGCTCCCAGATGTATTTTGACTTTTCAATGTTTAGATGTGTAGAGATGGATACATCTTCTAGATAGATCCTCGAATTACTAATACCCCTCTTTACAAGCCAATCCGCCATGGCTTGTGCTTCACTCTGTTTTTCATCGCTTCCCTTTCCGCCGGAGACGATGACCTTTTTATCGGGATGGTCTAAGAGATACTGAAGTGCCTTTTCGAGTCTTCGAACGAGCGTCGGACTCGGCGTCTTTCCATTGAGCTTCGCTCCTAAAATGATGACACCAGAGACTTCTGGAATCTCTTCCGTTTTTACCGATTCAATCTGAATCGATACGTATAGTGCAAGAATAATGCAGATGGGTAAGCTAAAAAAGTACATATCGCCTCATTTCTTATGGTATAATGTATTGGTTACATCACTTGAAAGGAGAAATCATGGGCCGAATTCATAACATTGAAGGTCGTAAAAACGCACAAGATACGAAACGCGCTGGTATCTTTACGAAACTTGGCAGAGCTATCATGGTCGCAGCCAGAGAAGGTGGCCCTGACCCCGAGTACAATGCAAGTTTGATGAGTGCTATCGACAAAGCTAAAGCTGCTAACATGCCGAAAGATAACATCGAAAGAGCAGTGAAAAAGGGCAGCGGAGAGTCAGACGGAGCCGTTTACACGCAAAACGTTTACGAAGGATATGGTCCTTCTGGCGTTGCCATCTTAGTTGAAAGCCTCACCGATAATACGAATCGCACGAGTGGCGAGGTTCGTTCTTATTTTACCAAAAATAACGGTAACTTAGGTGCTCCTGGTTCAGTAAGCTACATGTTCGATCACCTTGGAGTCCTCGTCATCGATAAAAAAGACGGAATGGATGAAGATGAAGTCATGATGCAAGCACTCGATGCAGGTGCAGATGACTTTGCTGCAGAGGAAGATCACTTTGAAGTCTATACTTCAGTAGAAAACTTCCATACAGTACGTGAAGCACTAAAGAAGGTTGGATTCGAATTCAGCGTCGCTGAACTTCAATACATTCCTCAAACCTATGTAGACCTCACCAATGAAGCAGACATTAAGAGCTTAACGCGCTTAATCGATTCATTAGAGGAAAACGACGACGTTCAAAACGTCTATCATAACTGGAATAACTAAACGGTGTGCCAAGGCACACCGTTTTTTTATTCTTCACTTCCAGGAAATAATTTGTTTAGTATCACGATCGTGATATAGACAAGGAAAATGACGAGAAAGACGCCTAACATTCCCCAAAGGGCTGTAGGTAAGGATGAAATAAAGCCTTCTACGTTCATGGGACCTCCTATCCGATAAGTTTAAGGACTAAGTTAAGTAAGAGTCCACCTGCAATGACAGAAGAAATCTGTCCAGCAACGTTTGCACCTACAGCATGCATCAAGAGGAAGTTCTGATTGTCTTCCTTTTGACCCATCTTGTGAATGACTCTTGCAGACATCGGGAATGCGCTGATACCAGCAGCACCGATCATCGGGTTGACTTTTTCTCTAGCAAAGAGGTTCATTACCTTAGCAAAGAGTACTCCACCGATCGTATCGAAGATGAAGGCGATGAGTCCTAAGCCGAGGATCATGAGTGTCTCTACGGAAAGGAAAGCCTCTGCTTGCATCTTTGTAGCGACAGTAAATCCTAAGAGTAGCGTAATGAGGTTTGCAAGTTCCTTTTGAGCCGTTTGGTTTAAGGAATTTAATACGCCACACTCACGGATGAGGTTACCGAACATCAAGAAGCCTACGAGGGCTACGCTCTTTGGTGCAAAGAGACCAGCGATAATCGTAATGACGATTGGAAAGAGAATGCGAGTCGTCTTGGAAACACTATTTTGACGGTAAGTCATGCGGATCTTTCGCTCCTTTTGAGTCGTCACAAGACGAATCGCAGGAGGTTGAATGATCGGTACGAGTGCCATGTAGGAATAAGCAGATACGATGATCGCACCTAAGTACTTACTCTTTAAGAACATGGCGACGTAAATGGATGTTGGTCCATCGGCTGCACCGATGATACCGACGCTTGCAGCATCTTTTAGGTCGAATCCTAGAAGGGTTGCCATTAAGAAGGTAAAGAAAATTCCAAATTGAGCAGCTGCTCCAAAGAATACCATCTTAGGATTCGATAGAAGTGGTGTAAAGTCGATCATGGCACCGATACCGATGAAGAGAAGAAGCGGGAAAAGTTCGTTAGCAAGCCCAGCTTCAAATAGCGTATCGATCGGACCAATTTCCTTGACTCCATTTACAATTTGAGTCACAGCGCCGTTTAAGGGAAGGTTTACGAGAATTGCACCAAATCCCATGGGAAGAAGTAGAGATGGCTCCATGTCCTTTTTAATCGCAAGGTAGATGAGCACAGCTCCAATGACCCACATGACGATCTGCTGCCAAGTGAGATTCGACAGGTTTTCTACGATAGTTTCCATAAAGTCTCCTTTAAAGTGGGAATACAAATAAGATTACAGGAATCGAAACGAGAAGTGTCACGACGGACACGACAAGTCCCGGCTTCCAGTAGTCACTAAACTTATAACCTCCTGGACCCATGATAACGGTACAGCTCGCATGACCAATCGGTGTCATAAAGGCTGCAGAAGAACCGATACAAACGGTCATTAAATAAGGGTCGATGGAGTGTCCGCTCGCTGTAGCGAGGCCGATTGCGATCGGCGCAAGAAGCATAGCAGCAGCGGCGTTATTGATGATATTTGTAAGAAGCATCGACATGGTCATTAGAACCATCAAAACGCCCCAAGGCGGGATGATACCTTGAAGTTTTACGAGCTCTGAGGCGATGAGCTTAGCAGTACCTGTCGTCTCGAGCGCCTGGCTCACAGGAATTAAAGCGCCCAGTAAAAAGAGCGTCGGTAGATCGATCGCATGAAGAGCTGACGAAGGCTTAATGACTCCTACAAGCACCATAAGAACAGCAGCTAAGGTAAAGACGATTTCACTTCCCAGGATTCCGAGCGCTACAACGAAGAGAGCGGCCACGAAAATGGATAGGCAGAGCATGGTTTTACCAGAGGAGTGCAAGCGAAGATCACGAGCTGCAAGAGGAAGTCCTCCGAGATCATTAAGCATCTCTCTTACAAGCCCCTCTGTTCCCTGTATGAGAAGTACGTCACCCGCTTGAAAGGGAACGCGGTTCGGGGCATTTTTCAAACGTTCTCCTTGACGAGAGATCGCAAGGAGATTCACGTGATATTTTCTTCTTAAGTCGAGGTCTTTTGCCGTTTTCCAAAGGAATGCAGAGTTCGGAAGGACACTCGCTTCAAAGAGACCGAAATCTTCGTTTTCTAGGTCAGATGATTCAATCTCCTTGTGGTCACTTAAAACAGAGTTTGTCGCTTTTAAAAAGAGTCCTAAACTATCTGCTGTTGATTCTACAATAAGCCTATCTTTCGGCTTCATAAAGCGGTAGAGATTCGGCTCTACAAGACCTTGACCTTCACGAACATAACCTACGACGGTAAGGTCTTTTAAAAGAGTGCGGTCGAGGTCTTTTAAGCGAAGACCATTTAATAAGCTTTCTTCCGTAACGACGATAGAAGACGTATAATCTTTAATTCGAAACACTTCATCGACGGTTCCTTTGGACTTTCTCTCAGGAATCAAACGAAGTGCTACAAAGACGATGATAAGAATCGATGCGATGCTCACAGCAAGACCAACCGGAGCAAAGTCAAACATTCCGAAAGGCTCACCTACTTCGGCTTTTCTAAAGTTACTGATGATGATGTTGGGTGGTGTTCCAATGAGCGTAATCATACCACCAAAGAGGGATCCAAAGGCCAAAGGCATGAGGGAAAGCGAAGGTGAATACCCATTTTTTCTGGCAAGACCGATGGCAACAGGCATAAAGAGAGCAAGAGCTCCAATGTTATTCATAAAGGCGCTAAATAGCGTAACCCCCACGACTAATAGTGCAATTTGAAGCTTTACCGAGGAGCCATATTTTCCGATGCGGTCGGCGATGATTTCGACAAAACCCGTTTCTTCGAGAGCCCTACTCATGACGAGCACTCCTGCAACGGTAACGACGGCACCATTTGAAAAGCCGTTAAAAGCGTTTTCTTTTGGAACGAGTCCAAGAAGCACACTTACGACGAGTGCTAAGAGAGCCACAAGCTCAAAGCGAATTCGATTCATCGCAAAGAGCACGAGCATCACGACGAGAATTCCCAAAATGAGTATTTGATCTAGATTCATCTCTTCTCCTAAAAACAATAAAGGCTTACGCCTTTATTCTAATTCAATATCTTCAAAACTCGGTTGAATCGCTCTTTCTCTAGATTTTACGAGCGTCTTTAATTCCTCAATACACTCTGTAATGCGCTCATCCTCTAATGGATTTTGTAATTCCTTTACGAGCGTAAGAATTTCATCGTCGTATTCTGTGACCTTAGACATATCCTGAAAGCTGAGCTTTGCAAGGAGTTCTCTGAGATCAAACTGAAAAAGACGATCTTCATAGCGCTCGACAATCGCTCCGAACTGAGTTCTAGCATCTTCTAACGGGCTAACAGGCTTTGAAACGGCCTCTTCCTTCGTTTCACTCGTATTTTTTAATGTCAGCATGCTAAAGATCACAAGACTAACTAAGAGTAAAAACTGAATGATGACCATCGTCCAAAGCTGATCTTGACGTTTTCCCATGAAAACGACACTAATGATGATCGCAATGAGCACGTAGCCTAAGAGAACGACAGAAAGTTGCTTTTTAATTCTCGTTTGAGAAGGTTTATAGTAAATCGATTCTAAGGCGAGTAAGCCTAGAAGCGATACGCATTCACTGAGGATGAGAAAGAGGAACGCCACCCAGTCGATCACACTTTTTTCTTTGAAAACGACGAAAAAAAGTATGACGGATAAGAGGATGACTCCGAGCCCTGCGACGAGTGTCACAGTCCCTTTGTTTTGATTCATCTTGGCCTCCTTTCGAACCACACTAGCATTTTACCACAGATTCCGCCTATTTTTTCTTCTCAATTTTCTGATACTTCTTAAACCAAGACGAAATCTCTTGCATTCTTCTTTCGCGGTGTTTAGGCTTACCTGATCTTGAAAGCTCGTGGTTTTCATCGTGGAAGATGACCATACGCGTTTCCTTCTTAAAGTACTTAAGCGCTGTAAAGAGCTGCATGCCTTCGGCCACAGGACAGCGGTAGTCCTTATCGGCATGAAGAATGAGAAGCGGCGTCTTGATGTTTTTTGCGTACTTTAAAGGTGAGTGATGCCAAAGCTTTTCGAAGTTTTCCCAAGGATTACATCCCATCTGATCATCGACAAAGTAGTAGCCGATGTCACTGATGCCCCACATGCTCGTCCAGTTTGTGATGGAGCGCTGTGTACAGGCAGCACGGAAACGATCGGTGTGACCTACGATCCAGTTGGTCATAAATCCACCGTAGCTACCGCCTACGACAAAGACATTGTCTTTATCGATGTCCTTTTCACGTTGAAGCATCATGTCGCTAAAGGCCATAAGCTGATCGTAATCCTTGGTACCGTATTTACCACGGATGTCACTGAACTCATCTCCTCTACCATCACTACCTACAGGGTTACAGAAGTAGACGAAATAACCTTCAGCAGCTAAAAGTTGCATTTCATGGTGGTAGACAGATCCATAAACTGTCTTTGGTCCACCGTGAATCTCGAACACGGCAGGATACTTCTTACCCTTCTTATATCCAATGGGCTTCACAATGTAGCCGTGAACTTCTTCCCCGTCGACGACGACCGTCACTTCCTCTACAGGAGAGACTTCTTTCGTCTCTAGGAAGGCTTCATTTTCCGTTGTAATGCATTCTCCTCCAATAAAAATCTCTTGAAGCTTATTGGGGAGCATGTGAATGACTGCAAGTTCGCCATTTTTTACATCAAAACCATCGACACTTCCCAAGGTGTCGATTAAAACCTTTTCTTCGGGGCTGTAGCTCACGAGGACACCACTATTTATGCGTGTCTCAACAGTGTAGATCGTATCCCCTTCGACCTCCATCTCCTTCGCTGCTCCGTAGCGTGCATCCGTTCCTACAGTATTTCCTAAGCAAAGTGGTCCTTGAATGAGCGTCAACTCATTTTTCTTTTCGTCGTATTCAAAGAGCGATGGATTTTGGTTCAAGCCATGCTTGTCTTCCGGATTAATAACGAGTAGAATGCGATCCTTGTAGTAGAAGGCTCTATAGATTCGCTTATTCTTTAGCGGAAGTTTTCTTAATTTTAAGGTCTTTAGATCGAGTTCAAAGAGATCCGTATCAAACTTTAAGATACCTTTGTTTTCTAAGCATAGTACGAGTGCTCGTTTTTCTTCAGGATCGAAGGTAAGACCGGTTACAATCTTATTCTTAGGAGAAAGAACCTTTTTTTTCTTATTTTTTGCATCAAAGGTTACAAGCTCTACGCCCATTCCTGCCGTAAAGCTTCCACCGTTTTCCCAGAAAGGCGCTTCCTCAAAGACTTCATAATCAGCGTCATCTTTGCGCTTACTTCTCTCCTCTTCTACCTTTTCTCCGTATTCAAAGAGATCCTTTTCACCAAAGCGTACGGGCTTCGTTAAAAGATAATTGTTATCTCCCAACGCTTTCATACGTAGAACTGGGAAAGGAAACGATTCCTTTTCGACAGCTTCACCGCCAGAAAGACTGATCTCATAGAGAATGGATTCGTCTTTTCTCTTTTCGTCCTTCGAAGCACTAAAGAAGGAAATCGTCTCTTCATCGATCCACTCGATCTTTGAAGGATTTCTATCTACGGTTAAGCGTCGATGCTTCTTTTCCTTTCGGTCATAGATGTAGAGGTCACTTAAGTAAGCATCTTCTTTTAAAGAAGCATGTGTCTTTACGTAAGCGAGTTTTTTAGCCTCAGGGCTAAACTGTAGATCGCTATAAAAGGCCATCTTCTCTAGATCATTAAATTGTAAGGTACTCTTTTTCATTCTCTCTCCCTCTTTTTCTTCGTCAAATAATAAAGTCCATCATTTAATAAGAACTCGTCGTATACGAACGATTCTAAATCCTTCTCTTGAAAGAGCTTTGAAAGCCCTCCTGTCATCACACGACTACATTTCTTTCCGAGCTCTTTTTCAAAGCCATCGGCCATCTTTAATACACTCATAAGCGTACCCGTAACGATACCAATTTGCATACACTCCATGGTGTCGGTACCGATTAAACGCTCTGGTTTTTTAAGGTCAATCATCGGTAGCTGTGGAATGGCAGCATGAATACTTTGAGCCGTAAAGTAGATACCCGGAATCAGAGCTCCGCCATAATAAATATTTCCTTCATCGACGACAGTAAGCTTTGTGGCACTGCCAAGATCTGCAATGATAGCAGGAAGTGGATAGTGGAAAAAAGCACCGAAGCTCGTTGCGATGAGGTCACTGCCGAGCGTTTCAGGGTCAGTAATTCGAACATCAAAATCAGAGACGTTCTCGTAGCTTACAAAGTAGATCTCCTTTTCAGGAAAGAGATCATTCGTAAGATCCTTTAATAGATCTCTAAGCCTTGGAACGACACAGCTAATCGTAATGTGTGTAGCCACCTCAGTAAGTTCTTTGTGGTCATCGAAAAAGCGCTCGTAGACCTCTCGATCGGCTTCTCTTACGGTAGTGACTCTGCGGTCTATTAAACGCGTGCCGTCTTCATCATAGAGTACGCTTACGATATTTGAGTTTCCTACGTCGATTGTAAGTATCATTTTTCCCCCAATGTAGTAAAAAAACGTTCCAGTGTCGTATAAACTGCTTGAAAGTCGATGAGTCGCTCTGCGCGAACGATGACTTTATCCTCGAATGTCACGATGAGTGTCGGAATGACGAAAACGAGTGCTTGACTCGATCGTTCTCTCTCTTCCATCACATGAACCTGTTCGAATTCCAGATCGAAGACCTCTGCTAATTTCTTTGCCCGAGGTAGGAGCGTCGAGCAGACACCACAGTCCTCGCCATAGAAGTAGGTGAGTTTTCCCTTCATTCGAGCCTCCAGTCGATCTTTTGTCTTCCGACCGATTCTAAAAACGTATTCGCTTTCGAAAAGGGCTTCGAGCCAAAGAAACCTCGACTCGCTGATAGCGGCGAAGGATGAACACTTCGGAGCACCAAGTGCTTCGTTTCATCGATTACACGTGCTTTTTTTATTGCGAAATTCCCCCAAAGGATGAATACCATGGGCTCTTCTCGTTCATTGAGAAGCTCAACGATCTTATCTGTTAAAAAGGACCAACCGAGAGCTTGGTGAGAATTTGGTTCTCCCCCTCTTACAGTAAGGGAGGCGTTAAGTAAAAGTACCCCTTCCTTGGCCCACTTTGTGAGGTCTCCCGTCTGAGCTCTTGGAATCCCGAGGTCACTTTCTAGTTCCTTGTAGATATTTTGAAGCGAGGGAGGAAGCTTTGTGCCATCGTTTACACTAAAAGCAAGACCGTTCGCTTGACCGGGATTAAAGTAAGGATCCTGTCCTAAAATGACGACCGAAACGTCATCGTAATCCGTAAGGACCAAGCTTTCAAAGATCTTTCCCATCGGTGGATAGATCGTCTTTGTACGGTATTCTTGAATCAGCTTCTCTCTTAGCTTTAAATAATAATCTTTTTTAAATTCTTCCGCCAGTAGCTCATCCCAGCGGTTTCCAATGTGCACCATAGCACCCCCTATTTTATTTATCTTACCAATCGTTCTTGATTTTGTCATTAGTGGGTATTAGAGGATTTGAAAGGAGATATCATGAAAAACATTTACGAAGCAAAAGTAACCCGCATGAACGGACAAGAAATTACCCTCGAACACTACAAAGATAGCGTTCTTTTAATCGTTAATACAGCAACAGGCTGTGGCTTTACTCCCCAATATGAAGGTCTTCAAAAGCTCCACGAAAAGTACAACGAAAAAGGTCTCAAGATCTTAGACTTTCCTTGCAATCAGTTCTTAGAACAAGCTCCAGGAGAAAATGAAGAGGTTCATAACTTCTGCATTCAAAACTTTGGCATCAGCTACGATCAATTCCAAAAGATCGATGTCAATGGTGAAAACGCAGATCCCCTCTACGTATTCTTAAAGGAACAAAAGCCAGTCGATAAGACCAACGAAAAGAGCGAAGGTTTCCTAGCAAAGCTAAAGGAAATTGGTCAAGAGCGTACAGGTAGTGACATCCGCTGGAACTTCACCAAGTTCTTAGTAGACCGTGAAGGAAACGTAGTAGAGCGCTTCTCCCCAACGATCGAGCCAGAAGAGCTGGAAAAAGAAATTGAAAAGTACTTATAAAAAGGAAGCTGATCTGATCAGTTTCATTTTATAAGTTATATGATTTTGTTTTTACTTATCATGTTCCTACATGTAAGTTGAACGAAAGAATCAAAAAAATATTAACTGCACCTTATATACAGTTGTTTTACCTAACAACAGAATAGGTGCAGTTTTTTTTTAAGATTTTACTTCAGCTCTTATTTGATCAGTTTATAAGATGAAGTCCTCAACCATCTCAGTGATATTCCTTGTGCATTTTCCATAAAATGGTGGGTCCCTATTTTCCGCTTTTAATAATATTTACATCAACATCAGGTGATCCATCCGAAGGTGACATTTCTCGATAATTCTTATACGTATTTATTTAATGGCAATGTTCAGGAAACTCCTGAAGAATATGGGTATGATCGTGCGTTTCCTTTAGACCGTGCGTATGCTCGTGAGTGTGCGTGAAGGTATGTGTGTGAACGACTCCATCATGTGTGTGTGAGATGGTATGTGTATGCACATGCTTATGCTCATAGAGGAGTGTATCTCGAATGACAAAGACTGTTCCGACTAGCATCAATGAAAGCGCTGAAAGGTAGTGCACAGGAAGCGGTTCTCTTAAAATTACGAAGGAGAGAAACGCCCCTAAAAAAGGAGCTACCGCGTAGTAGGCACTCGTCTTACTCGCCCCCAAAGTGGCCTGTGCTTTGATGTAAAAGAAGATACTGAGTCCATAGGCGAGAAAGCCTAGGAGCATGGTTAAAAGCATATATCGAAGCTCAGGAAAAGACTCCTTAAAAATGAACGCTACGATTAAGGCACCTATTCCTGAAAAGAAGCCTTTAATGATTACGATAAGGTAGGTGCTCTTTCCTGAAATCATGCGCGTACAGTTATTCTCGAGTCCCCAAGAAAGGGTTGCAAGAAGGATAAATAAGGAACCGATTGAAAAGTGAAAGCTTGTTCCTTCCAGTGATAACAGGATACTTGAGAGCGTAATGAAGAAGATTCCGGCCCAAAGTCTCCTATGAATCTTTTCCTTAAAGACGACTAAAGCGATGAGAGTCGTCGCTACGATTTCGAAGTTATTTAAGAGCGAAGCACTCGATGCAGGCGTTAAAAGAAGCCCCGTCATCATGAAAATGGGAGCTAAAATATCGAGAAGCACCATTCCTACGAGGTACTTCACGTCTTCCTTTTGAAAAGGTTCTTCGGACTTCGGTTTCGTAAGAAGAAAAAGAATCCCTATTCCAACTCCTGCACCTAAATAAAGGAGTCCCGCTAGGGTCTTTCCTGATACTTCTTTTAAAAGAATCTTAGAACCCGGAATACTTAATGCATAGAGAAGGCTCGCGAGTAGTGCAAAAAAGAGTGCAGATAGTTTCTTAGCCATTTCTCTTCTTTCTAATGAGTGCTTCATAGTTATAACGGTGACGACCTTCCGTCGTCTTTCCGTATTCGATCGCTTCTACGGGACAGCGATGTAAGCACCTCAAGCAGTTATCACATGTTTCTTTCGTCCAGGTGGGAATGCGGTCGACGAGGGTTATCGCGTGCGTGGGGCAGTTCTTTGCACAGATACTACAACCTAAACAGACGCTCTTTACGTGAAACGGTTCGGTCTTTTGATACGTCTTATACTTCGAGCGCACGGCCTTTGAGAAGATCGTCAAGAGACTTGAACTCTTATAAGGAGGATACGTTCCTTCGAGTATTTCTTTTAGATCCTCTTCTGCCTTTTTGATTAAAGAAAATTGCTCTTCTTCATCGGGTACATCGTGAAGGATGCTGTAGTTTGTGACCATCTTTATCGAATAAACCGTCGGTTTCGGTAGACCTAGCATTGAAAAAGTAGATTCGATGTCTCGATCACACGTCCCTAAAAAGCCTCCTGTAGTCATAATGCAGGTGGCTTTTTTTACATTTCTTATCTTCCATTCTTTAAGTCTGTTCTTTACAAAGTCACTCAGTCCCCAAAAGCAGTTAAACGTCACAAGATAGAGTACTTCGTCGTCCTTTAGTTCTCTTTCAAAGGGGCCGTCTTTTGAGATGTCAAATAGCTCCCCTCCTACACTTTCATGGAGGAGCGTTGCGATGTGTTTTGAGTTTCCAGTTGAACTGTAGTAGAGAATCATGTTTCCTCCATATACCTCGTTTTTCATCCTCATTATACACTTCTAAATCACTTCTTCATCCATTAAAAAAATGACCTCATTATCACAGAAAAATCATAGTTCTACTATATTGTAAGGACTATTGGTGGATGCTAAACTAAGGTGAAAGGAGTTACTTTGGAACCACTCATAGAATTAAAGAATGTCCGAAAAGTATATCGGATGGGGGATGAAAAGATTGTGGCACTTGATTCTGTCAATCTTAAGATCTATAAGGGAGAGTGCGTCTGTTTAGTTGGTCCTTCAGGAAGCGGAAAATCAACCCTTCTCAATATGTGCGCAGGACTCGAAAGTCCTACAAAAGGCGAAATCATCATCGGGAAGATCCACTTAGAAAAGCTATCCGAAGAACAGATTACAAAATTCAGACAGCTCAACGTCGGTTTCGTGTTTCAAGCGTATAACTTGATTCCAACCCTTAGTGCTCTAGAAAATGTCGGACTAGGGCTATCGTTTAAGGGTGTACCGGCAAAAAAAAGAAAAGAAATGAGTCAAAAGATACTCGAAGAGGTCGGACTCGGACACCGTCTGCACCACAAGCCAAAGGAAATGAGCGGTGGTCAACAGCAACGTGTGAGTATCGCAAGAGCCTTTGTCGATCATCCAAAGATCATCTTTGCGGATGAACCGACAGGAAACCTCGACTCAAAGACGACGATTGAAGTCATGGAACTGATGACTCGGATGGTCAGACGTTCTGGAGGTACTTTAATCATCGTCACCCATGACATCGAAACGGCCGTCTATGCTGATCGTGTCATCCATTTTAGAGATGGAAACATTGAAAAAGACATTAAACAGGAGCCACTTCCAATAAAAGAAGAAATAGAGACTCCTGAAGAACAAAAGGAGAAAAAATGAAAAAAGCCCTCTGTCTCATGCTCGTACTGTTACTACTTATTCCAACGTTTATTTTTGCTGAAGACCCGCCCGCACCCGCTCCAAGCTCGTCTTTTAAGGTCGACGTCGACGGAACAAAGACGGTGAATGCGATCCCAGGGCAAACGGTATCTATTCGCGTGGGTGTTGCTGTCTATGAAGAGGTCTATACAAATCGCCTCATCTCTGCGACGGCAGACATCAACGATCCTCATATTTATTTAAACAACGGTTTTGACTCCGCGTCATCCAATTCTGTAGCAAGTTATCCTGTCTACCTAAACTTCTCTGCAACAGTCGATAAAAAAGCCAAGCCTGGTACGTATCCAGTGCAAATTGTCGTTTCTGTAGATAATCAGCCGGCTGCCACCTACTCTGCTTATATTCGCGTTCTTAAGGATCCTGCTAGCCAAGCTTCCTCTACGCCTTTCTTAGAGATGAGCGAGGTCGATGTCAAGCCCTCTGCTAGTAACGTAGAACCAGGTGGACGCGTCGTCGCTGGTATCGCTGTAACGAATCCTTCGGAAGAACCGATTTATAACGCAGAAATTCGCATCGAAGGAATGGATAAAGATTCCTTTACTCTAGCTAAGGACTTTAACGCAAAGACCATTCCAGTCATTCACCCGAAAGAAACGAGACGTGCTGTCTTTGAACTCGTTGCTAGCGAACGGGTAAAACCAGGAAACTATCCCTTCGAGATGTCGATTACGTATAACGGAGCAAAGGAAGATACCTCAAATAAACGTAGCTTCTACCTAACGGTAAAAAAGAGCAGTGATAAAGCTTCTGCCCTTGTGATTAAAAACCTAAGCTCACCTTCTCGTTCACTCCTTCCAGGAAAGACGGCAACCATCGGTTTTGATCTGACAAATCGCGGTAAGAGCGACGCAACACGCGTTATGATTAAGTCGAACATCGAAGGAGCAGGTCTCGTCAGTAAATCGATCAGTCAATTCTATGAACCAAACATTGCTCCTGGTCAGACGAAACACTATGAGTTTACCTACCTTGCAACGCAAGCTTCTGAAACGCAAAACTATCCGATTACCTTTAAGGTAGAATACCGCGATGCATTAAACAGTGAAGAGCTTCAATCGGCGGAACAAGTGACGGGGCTTTTTGTCATGAATCCAACCAAGGATCAGAAGGAAGGAAAGAACTCGACACCAAAGCTCATCGTCGACCGCTACTCCTTTGATCCCAAGCTCCCAGAAGCCGGTAAAGAGTTCGAGATGAAGCTTTCTTTTAGAAATACGAACTCAGTGAAAGCCGTAAAGAACATCAAGATTTCTCTAAGTAGCGATGCAAGTACCGCAAGTGATTCAAACTCCGGCGGTTCCAACATATTCACTCCTGTAGATAGCTCGAATACCTTCTTTATCGATCACATTGCTCCTGGCGATGCCGTAGAAAAGAGCATTCGACTCTACACGGTTCCTGACGCTCCCGCTAAGACGTATAACGTCATGGCGAACTTTGAATACGAAGACAGTGAAAACAACGAATACAAAGCGACCGAGATGATCGGTATTCCTGTCATTCAATCGTCAAAGCTTGAGGTCGGTGAGATTCAGACGATGGATACCTTTGAAGCAGGAATGGGAACGAACCTCGCTTGTAGCTTCTTTAATACCGGTAAGGTAACACTCTATAACATGATGGTGAAGTTTGAATCAGACGAGCTTGAGGCTCAAAATTCAACTTTATACATCGGTAACTTCCAAGTGGGTGCAACCGAGAACTACGAGATTATGATCAATGCCATGGAACCGGGAGAAAAGAAAGGAACGATCGTCTTTTCTTATGAAGACAGTACGGGTGAAAAACAGGAAGTCCGAAAAGAACTGACCTTCCAAGTGACAGAACCCATGCAGATGCCGCCAGAAGGCTTTGAAAGCTCTGAACCCATGGATGAAGGATCTAACTTTTTCTCTGACCTCATCGGTAAGTGGTATTTCTGGGTCGGTACAGGTGTCGTCTTACTCGGTGCTGGCGCTATCGTTCGGAAGGTCATTCGAAAGAAAAAAGAAAAAGGACTAGAGCTCGATGAGTAAAAAAGATTTATTCTTAATGAGCCTAAGTAACCTTTGGCGCAGAAAGCTTCGAACGATCTTAACCATTTTAGGTGTCGTCATCGGCTGTGCATCAATTATCGTCATGCTGAGCCTCGGTTACGGCATGCAAGCCAACAACGAAAAGATGCTCCAAGACATGGGCTCTGTAGATATTATAAATATTGTCCCCTACCCTTCCTTTAATGAAAAAACGCAGAAGGAAGAGCAAGTGGCACCTCTAAATGAAGCTGCCCTAAAGACCATCAAGGCGACACCGCACGTCCTAGGCGTTCTTCCCATGATCGAAGTACAGCAAATTCAGCTGGCATCGAAAAAGTACTTGGCTTCAGGCACTATCATCGGAATGGACCCTGAATCGATGGGCCAGTTCGGTTTTCAGCTCGAATGGGGTCGCGTGTTAGAAGAACAGGATTCGAGTGCCATGGTCTTAGGCGGTGGCATCAAAAGCAGCTGGTATAAGCCCAACGACCGAATCGGTGCAATGAATCCCAAAGAGTCTCCGGTAAACCCTGAAAAAGATAAGCTCGAGCTCCAACTAGGCGTCACCTACGACGAAAAAGGTGAGATGTCTTTTAAGAAAGCGATTAAGGTTACGGCTGTTGGGGGACTCGTAGAAAACGACTGGGAAAACGCTTATAACATCATCGTTCCCATGAATTTTGCAGAAAAACTATTAAAAGAAAATAAGCGCTTCGCCTCACAAGATCCGAATCAAAATCCGTCGAGACCCATGCCAGGGGCTCCTAAAGGAAAGTATTCAAAAATCCTTGTAAAGGTCGATGACATTAAAAATATGCGCGAGGTCAACGATGCACTAAAGGCTCTTGACTACAATACGCAAAGTAACCTCGACATGGCCGATGCACTGAATAAGCAAGTTGCTACCCAGCAGCAAATTTTAGGTGGCATCGGCGGTGTCAGTCTTTTGGTCGCTGCCATCGGTATCGCAAATACCATGGTCATGAGTATCTATGAACGCATTAAAGAGATTGGAATCATGAAGGTCATCGGAGCAAGCGTGAGTGACATTCGAAAGATGTTTCTCACAGAAGCTGCGCTCATCGGACTCTTAGGAGGATCCCTAGGAGTCGGCGTAAGCTATCTCGCAAGCGCCATATTAAATAATGTCGTAAAGGCTGGTCCTGACATGATGGGTGGAGAACAGAGTGTCATCAGTGTCATTCCCCTCTGGCTCGTCTTTGCAGCCATCGGATTTTCAACACTCATAGGCATTTTGAGCGGATATTACCCCGCCCAAAAAGCAACCAAACTATCAGCGCTCGAAGCCATCCGTATGCAGTAATTCATAGGCGAACCTTTCGTCTCCGTTTTTAAGGTAAATGATTCCTGCATAAGTAAAACCTAAGCGTGAAAGAGCACGCTGCATTACAAGATTATCTCGATGTGTGTCCATTCGGACACACATTCCTTTTTTTCTAGAGAAATTCACAGCGATGTCTGTAATCCCTGATACCTCTCCCGTCGATGCGATGCGATGAATCGTCACATAGGCTTCACTTTTAAAAGACCCTTCATAAACGTTTTCGTAAGTGGGTTCAGGTCTTTCAGTGAGCATAAACACACCCACGAGCTTATCTTTTTCAATGACAAAGAGCTCCTCTCGCTCAATGTCTTGTAAGAGGAGCTCTTTCGATGGATAATCGTCTTTCCACTGATTGGGATTACCAGTCTTCTTCTGAAACGCTCTGGCCTTTTCGTAGATCGTAAGAAGTTCTTCTACATCCTCTAACGTAGCCTTACGTACGTTCACGGACAGTGACATGGACAATGTCTCCTACCCCCTTCTTTAGTTCTTCTCTGATGGCTTTTAAAATTCCTAGGAGATACTGAACTTCTCCCTTTTCATCCTTTAAGCCCATATTTACGACACTTCCATCGTACGGAATGCCATCAAAGGTCGCATGCACCTTGACGCGTCCCTTTTGAAACTCCTCTCGAACATTCCAGGGGAAAACGACATAAGCTCCCCCCTTTGTCGCTTCCTCTATACGTGCATCAAAGCGATACTCTGTGACGTTTAAAGATTCTCCGTCCGATAAGAGCTGTTCCATCTTTCCATCTGTAATGAGATAACTCTCTCCACGAAGGATCTCTCTTCCATCAAATGCTTCGATGTAGCTTCCATCGGGAAGGGCATAGAAGCGCTTTCCTAGACTATCCTTTAGCGTAATGTCTTCATAGAGACGAAGTCCCTTTAAAACAGTCCCTTTCGCTTCATGGTAATGAGGAAGGATGTTTGATTCGATGAGTCCTAGGCCTTTAAAGAAGCGCTCCGTTTGATCGAGATCGTCTTCGTATTCTGGCTGATTGTAAACGATCTTCGCGCTATTCATACTGCCTGCACTCGTCGCTAAAATGACGCCATCAAAGCCTTCTAGGAGCTTCTTTAAATCAATGCTTTGAAAGAAAGCGTGTTCTGTAGGAACATAGCCACCCGCTAAGATTAAAATGTCACTCGATTGAACGAATTCCTTAGCCCTTTCCTTCGTTCTTTCATCTAAGACGTGTGCATCTAGAAGTTCAACATCGATGTGTCTCAGGCTATCGAAGAGCGGGTAGGCATAAGAGTCTGTAATCTCATAGCTTTCAGGATCAGATGCAATGTACGTGACAACGGCAGGACTTTTAAGCGTTTCTTTTAAGCGCTTCACAAAGTCATTTTTAGGATTGAAGTCCTTTGACTCTTCTTGCGATAAACTCGAAGTAAAAAATCCTCTCATTTCTCATCCTAAAGTTGAAACCATGGCGAAAGAACGTTAAAAGTATAGCCTACAAGAATAATGCCTATGGTGCAGATGATGACAAAGATACCTAGTAGCTTTGGCTTGATCGCTTGCTTTAGCATGATAAGTGATGGTAAAGAGAGCGTCGTTACTGCCATCATAAAGCTGAGAACGGTTCCGAGTTGAGCTCCCTTCTGAATGAGTGCTTCTGCAACAGGGATCGTTCCAAAGATGTCACCGTACATCGGAACACCCACGAGCGTTGCTAAGACGACACCAAAAGGATTTTTCGATCCCAAGATATTTTGAATGACGTTCTCTGGAATCCAGTTATGAATGACGGCACCGATACCGACACCTAAAAGAATATAGGGAAAGACCTTCTTAAAGGTCGATACCATTTGTTCTTTAGAAAAGCTTAGTCTCTCTTCTAAACTGGGCTTAATTTCCACCGCATCAATAGGAATTCTCGTCTCACGTATGAAGTCCTGAACCTCATTTTCAAGCCTTAGTCTTTCGATGATGCTTCCTCCGATAACGGCGATGACAATTCCTAAAATGACGTAGGTGACGGCAATCTTAAAGCCAAAGATCGAAACGAGAAGCATGAGACTACCGAGGTCCACCATGGGAGATGCGATTAAAAAGCTAAAGGTCACACCGAGTGGAAGACCTGCACTCGTAAAGCCTATGAAGAGGGGAATCGACGAGCAGGAGCAGAAAGGCGTGACAGTACCTAAAAGAGCCCCCATCAGGTTCGCCCATAAGCCATGAAAGCGTCCCATGATGGAACGGCTTCTTTCGGGTGGAAAGTAGCTTTGAATGTAACTAATGAGGTAAATGAGCGTGCAAAGTAAGATCGTAATCTTTATGACGTCGTAGATAAAAAAGTGAATGCTCGAAACGATCTTACTCATGGGGTCGAGTCCTAAAGAAGTAAGAAGGCTTCCTACCAACTGATAGAGCCATTTCATACCTAGAATTTCATTTTGTATAAAGTCCCACATAAAATGTTACTCCTTCTTATCAAGTAATTTTTTGTACGTAAGATCCATCCCCATCGCACCTAGTGGTGCTGTTAAGAGGATCGCTAATACGGAAATGGATAGAATCAAAGGTCCCACAGAGAGCCCCATCGCTAAAGGAACACTTCCGATAGCCGCTTGTACGGTAGCTTTCGGAAGGTAGCTAATGGCACTGAAGAGCTTTTCTCTTGGGTTCAAATTCGTATGAAGAAGTGATACGAGAACACCTGCGGATCGAAAGAAAAGCGCTAAAACGATGACAACAAGGGCCAAGGGTCCCGCTTTTAAGGTAAACCCAATATCTACAGCACTTCCTACGAGCACAAAGAGCATAATTTCCGCTCCAAGCCATAACTTTCCAAACTTTTCAGAAAGCCTCTCTGCGACAAAAGGGATCGACTTTTTCCTTAAGATGACAGCCATACTCATGATAGCAAGGTAACCTGAAACAGGAACGATTCCCTTAAGCCATAGTTCTACGCTTAAGAGTAAAAAGGCCATGGCTAAGGTAATGATCACCTTTATGCTGTTACGGATGAGGTGTTTTCTCGCAAAAGCTGTCTCAAAGAGATGGCTTAAAAGCGCCCCTGTGAGAGCACCTAAGAGAATCCCTAAAACGATGGATACAGGTACGGTAAGGAATGTCAGAGCACTGACATCGATCCCTTGAACTAAGTTTAAAAAGGTCGAAAAAAGGACGATGACAAAGACATCATCACACGATGCACCGCTTAAGATGAGTTCAGGAATCCTTTTTTCCTGACCGTAGCCCTCTTCTTTTAGCTGAACCATTCGTGGCACAACGACGGCAGGTGAAACGGCCGCAAGGACCGATCCCATGAGGAGCGCTTCAAGCTGTGAGACTCCTAAAAGAAGGGGTGCTAAGAGGAAGTATCCTAGGATCTCAAAGCTCGCCGGTACAAAGGATAAGCGGATGGCAGGACGGCCCACTTTTTTAAGGTCCTCGATATCTAAGGAAAGCCCTGCTTTAAGAAGAATGATAACAAGAGCAATTTGCCTGAGTTCCGAAGAGATAGAGAGCGCCTTCGCATCGATAAGATTTAATAGAGAAGGCCCTAAAAGGATTCCCGTAAAGAGCATTCCAATGATTCGTGGAAGCTTTATCTTTTGAAAGAGAGCTCCAATGACGAGTCCCACTAAAAGGATCAAAGCGAGTGATTGTATCAACATTCCTCCCGCTGATTAACGTTTCGTATATCGGTCAAAGAAAGCGACAATTTGAGAAAACAGCTCGTCATTTGGCTCATTGGCTTTTACTTTATCGAGCTTCGAATCCATAAACTCTTTCTTTAATTCATTCGAGCTTTCGACACCTTTTTCTTTTAAAAAGCGCTGGTATTCTTCATCGAGTTCTGCTCGGTAGGCTCTGGCACTTTCCGAATAGAGCAATCTGTCGTGACCTAGGTCTTCGTAGAGAATAAACTGAAAGCGAGGATCGTGTTTAAAGTCCCTATAATAAAGATCATAGCCATACTCCGGTGGAACGGTTGTATCGTCCTTACTGTGAACGATCAGTATGCCTGCATCGGTATGGTTAAAACCTCCGATAGCCGTTAATCCACGGAATCTCTTTCCGAAGAGATACCATTCATAGAACTCAAAGTACGGAAGGATGGGGTCTACGCTTGCCCCTAACATCTGTGCACCTTGATGGCCTAGTAAATCTCGAGACTGATTAAAACCAGCGACACTAACGACTGCCTTGACTTCGGGACGTAAATTTAAGACACTTCCTACAGAGTATCCTCCCCAGCTGTGGCCAAAGAGAACGATGGGAAGGCCCTCATATTCCGGAAGACTTTCGACGTGACGGATGGCATAATCGAGGTCTACAATGCCCTCTGGAATGCCTCTCATCGACTTTCCTCCGCTCTGATCATTTCCTCTCGCATCGTAGGTGAAGACATTATACCCTGCTTTCGTAAAGTAATCGATGAATGAAAGGTATGAGATATGTCCCCCGCCTCCTAGTCCATGGGCAAGTACGACGACACCCTTTTTCTCCGAAGTATCTCTTGAATACTCGTAACCCGCAAGGATTACTTCTTCCTTCGGAACATCGGCATTTTTTTCATCATAGACGTTAAAATCACTTCGCTTCACGAGAAGTCCTGGATATTCTGAAACGTCTCGTTTTTCCCATGAGGGTGTCTCAAAACGCGTCTCAAAGTTCGAACGGTAAACGTATACCGCTAGGATTGGCATGAGGATAAATGCGACAATGAAAACGAGGCCAAAAAGGATCTTAAGAAATGTAAAGGGCTTCTTTTTAATCAAAATTTCTCCCATCTTTTCTTCTTAAGCTCTAATACCTTCTCTCGAATGGTTTCAATAACTTGAAGAAACACTTCATCATCTTTTCCCGTTGGATCTTCTAGTCCCCAGTCTTCGTGATACTCATTCGAAACGACAGGACATACGACATCACAGCCCATCGTGATGACGATATCGACCGCAGGAATCTCTGTTAAAAGTTTAGAGTACTGGTCTTTCATCATGTCGATTCCATAGTGCTCTTTCATGATGCGCACAGCATCTTCGTTTAACTTTGACTTTATGGTTCCCGCCGAATAGCACTCAAAGTCCTCTAGATAGAGTCTCGAAAAAGCTTCCGCTATCTGACTACGGCAGGAGTTATGGACGCACACAAAAGCAATTTTTTTATTCACCTATCCCCCTTAAAAACGATTTGGTCTCCGTTGAAATCTCCTCATATTTATAGTCATGGATGTAATGAGGCACGTCGAGCGGAACGATCCTTTGATCTTCCGTCTTTATATAGTCCTCATACTGCTTACTCCAAGCCTTTTTATCAAAGCCTGTGCCCTCCCCATTTGAAACGAAGAGAAGAAGCGGTATCGTTGGTTTATAACCTTTGACCTTTTCTGCATTCTTCTTGACGTTTTCTACCTCTCGGAGCATGTCTTCAGAAGCCGTTCGCTTGTAGAAGAGCAAACGATACGTGTTTTTTTCACTCTCTGTAAGCGTTCCATGCTTCATGGCATCGCTCTCACTGATTCCAGGAATAACTCGAGTGAGTCCTACTTTGGCTCCGAGTTGCATGACGCGAAGGGCGGGGAGATCGATGTCATAGGTGTCGTAAGCTTCAGGGGTAGCCATATCTAAGCCTACAATGGCCTTCACTTCTTCGGGGTACTTCTGGCTCCAAAGGAGTGCTTCTAATCCACTCATGGAGTGCGGGCAGAGGACGTAGGGTCCATCGATTCCAGCATTCTTTAGAGCACTTCTTGTATCACTTAATATCGTATCGAGGTCTCGACTTCGAGTGCTATCGTCACTAAAGCCATAGCCAAAGCGCTCCACGACGACGACTCGGTATTCATCCTTTAAGAGGTCTGTTAAGGATTTAAAGTCAAGGATCGGTGCACTCGTTCCACCACCTGCTAAAAAGACGAGCGTCTGTCCTTCTCCTTCGGAGTAAACACTCATTCTCTTTCCTTCCACTTCGACGAGCTTTGATAGAGGTTTTAGTTGTTTTTCTTCTTCTTTAAGCATGTAGTTATGAATGCCAAAAAGGGCGATGAGTAGAAATGCCACGGCCACTAGAAGAATCAAGAGTATACGTAGGATTATACGCAGTGCTTTCATAGTCCACCTCATTCGTAAAATACGACTTCATTGTATCATAGGGATGTAAAAAAAAGAGAGGCTTAGCCTCTCTAGATTGTTAAGTATTCGATTAGGGGTTCTAGGTACTTCGGATCACTACAGTCATAAGATGAACTGAGCATCTGTATCATCTCCGTTTCTTCCGGTTTCTTTTTCTTCATCATGGCTGTAAAGGCTCTCATCGCTAGCTTTAAGTGAAGCGGCATCCTTTCGTAATTAAGGCCTCCCTGTACATAAAAGACTTCTGCGAGTTTACGCTCTTCTGATGTCAGCATCTTCTCTAAGGCTTCTCTCGTCTCTTCTGTGTCACCTGGTGCAGCACCGACACAAAGGAGTGCTAAACGCTTTCCTTTTAGAACACTTAGCTTCTTCTTAAACCAGTCGGAACCGCTGATACTACCCGCCATAGCCCAGCCTGCATAGACGATTCGGTCAAAGCCTTGAAAGAACGCATCGTCTTTTCTCTTCGCATCATTAAATTTCATGACTTCCCCTTGAACTCGTTCGCCGAGCCAGTGGGCATACTTCTCTGTAAATCCTGTTTCTGATTTGTAGATGATTAGTGTCTTCATACCGTCCTCCACGAAAAGAGTAACATATTACCTAAATGAATGCAACAAAAAAAACGAACCCCTTAGGATTCGTTTACGAGCTTTCCTGTCATTCGTTCGATCTTCATCTTTAAAACAGCTACATTCGGACCATTTTTTACAAGGTCTGCATTGATGTTTGCTTCCTTGTGCTCATCATTAGGAAAGTGCTTCTCTGCTAGTTTTCTACAAGATGCGAGCATTTCCTCTGGTTCAAGGACTCGTTCGATCGTTCCTAAAACGACAACGCTTTTAATATTTAGCGCCCAGTCGTTTTCTTTTCTAAAGCCTTCATCCATGATGGTAAAGCAAACTTTAGGATTCTTTTCTAAAAGATCGAGCTTTAGACCCGTCTTTGCACCGTGAAAGTAAAGAAAACCTTCATCATAGAACTGATTGAGTGGAATCGCATAGGGATATCCATTCTCACCCTGCATAGCTAGAATCCCTCTCGGTTCTTTCTTTAGGATTTCAATGCATTCTTCTTGAGAGAGCTCTTGTTTATAACGCCTCATTTTACGAAATTCATTCATAGGATCCTCCATAAACTAAATGCCCTAAAAAGGTACGATCTAAACCTAAGCGTCGTGGTTTTCTTTGCACCAGCGCTGAATCGATTGGATCAGTTCTTCATCGAGTGGACGATCATTTGAAATTTGAAAACCACCCTTTGAGTTGGGATACTTCTCCTGATCGAGTCTTTCTTTAAAGTGAGCGACGCCCTCCGAACCAGGAAAGATTCCAATGTGGTGCTTAAAAGCAGCGTAGTGAAAGAGGTTTTTCTTTCCTCTAAAAGTGGGCATGCCATAAGAGATCTTCTCCTCTGCCCCTTGAAAGACTTCTTTTCCTAGGACTCTTATGCGCTCTAAGCGAGTGCGTACTTCTTCTGGAAAGGATTCAATATATTCATCAACTTGATTTTTCTTCATCTTCTTTTCTTCCTTAACGGTTATTTTACCAAACCCTTTTCTAAAACCTTTATACTAGTTAGTATTAGAAAGGAGTTCTTATGGATCACTTGTATCTCTTTTTTAGCGCGTTTGTCCTACTATTTGCCATAACGATCTGGATCGTTTACTACTTTATCATCGTAAAAAACAAGGCAAGGGCAAGAAACTGCACCGCTACGACTCTAGGAACTGTTACCCGTTATTCGATGATTCAATATAACGAACAGTCACTTCCTGTCGTAGAATACTACGTCGATGGAAAAGCTTACGAGGTCGTAGGACCTAAATTACAGTTTACTTTAAAAACGACCTATAGTACCTCCTGGAATTCAGCTAACTCCGAAGTGGAATCGAATCTCGAAAGTAGCGATCAGCTTCCAGATCACCTGGAGGTTACTGTAAAAAAGAATTCCATGGCTTCTCGTACCGTTTCCTCTCTTCAGAAACTCTATCCCGTAGGAAAGACAGGTGTAAGAGTCTTTTATAATCCCAAGAAACCAAAGGAAGCCTTTGTAGAGCGACTCGTGGAGGCTCCTCCTATTCTTTCTGGAGCACTCTTATTGGCAGGAATTATCACGACAGTGACTACGATTGTGTTCTTAATCCTTGCATTCAATCCTAGATAAGAAGGAAAAAAGCCATCTCAAAAGATGGCTTTTTAAGGTAGTATTACTTTTTACAGTAGATCTCAATGGCAAGGGAAGCAAATTGGGCTGTGCCTTCACCGGCAGCTTTATTAATGTTCTCTGTGAATTCACCGCCACTCCCATAAGCTTTTCCAAGTCCTCTTAAGATTTCATCCGTACAGTTGTAGTAGTTTGTGGAGATAAAGTTCTGTAACTTCTTTACCATTTCTTGAACTTCAAATGATGATGGGTCTTGACTTTTAAGTGTTCCGAACTCGACAAAGAGATCCATGAGTTTCATGCCCAAGTTTTTTTCCTCTTCCTTTGAACGATTCTTACTCTTTTCTTCAAATTCCTTAAAAGCTTCTGTGTCACCCCAGTAGGCTTTGGCTTGTGCTCTGTATTCATCCATTTTTTTCGTATCAAAAGCTTCAAAATTCATGCGTTTTACTCCTTTTCGTTTGATTTCACGAGCGAGGGTGATTAAGTTTTCTATGTGCTCTCTTTTTAGTATCAAAAGTTCAATTTGTTGTTCCAGTGCTTTGGCCTTATCAAAGTCAGGGTGATCGATGATTTTTTTGATATCCTTTAGTGGAAACTCTAGCTCCCTCAAGAGTAAAATCTGCTGCATGCGCTCTAAGTCTGTATCGTCATACAGACGGTAACCAGCTTCTGTATATTCTGAAGGGTGCAATAGGCCAATCTTGTCGTAGTATTGGAGGGTGCGTATACTCACCCCCACGAGTTGACTCACTTCATGTATCGTTTTCATAGGTTCCTCCTCGTGTAACTTCACTATAAACTATGACGTAACGTAGGAGTCAAGAAGATTTTAAAAAAATACCGACCTTCTTTCTAAGAGGTCGGTATGAGTTACTTTATTTATTTAAGATTTTCGTGAAAAGGAAGTAAAAGAAGGTCCAAAGTACAGCACCAATTAAGATGAAGAACAAAAAGAGCTTCATATAGTCGAGCGGCGTATGGAGTTCGTACCAACCACTAAAGATAAGACAGGGAAAGACTGTGACGAGCATGATGAAAAAGTGTACGATCGATTGCTTTAAAATCGACCAGCTTTCAATATCATAGAGAACGGAACTAGCGCCCATAACAGCTATGATAATTCCAGTGAAAAAAGTACTTCGAACTTGCGCGGGATCCATCCCTTGGCGATGCATGATGTAAGAAATAATAGACATGATCGCAAAAGGGATAGCACCACGAATGATTGCATTCTTTAAAACCATAATTCCTCCTTAGATTTTCCATTTTTATTTTGAACCTCTCGGAGAAATTTTCAAGTTATTTTTTAGTTAGATTTTATCTTACTTTTTGTATGCGAAAGCAAGGCTTCTAAAAGCTCCTCGAGAACACTTAAATCAATGTCCGAGAGCTTATTTACATAGACACACCCCACAGCCTTAGAGACTTTTCCTAAGCGGTTTAGATAATCATCTCTAGAAGGAAGGTCTTGATCGATATATAAGCTAATTTTCGTCTGTCTTGGAGCAAAGGCAAGTAAGGGAGAATCTCCCTCTACTCCTGTCTCATACTTATAGTGAAAGGTTCCAAAGCCAATGATTCCAGGGTGCCAGACTACGGGCTCAAGTTTTGCAACAGACTTAAATAGATCAAGTAGCTTCCAAGCATCCGCTTGTTTGTTTTTCGATTTTAGTTTTAAGATGACCGATTCTACGGATTCACCCGTTGGTGCAAATTTGGGCACGTCTACCTCTCGTAATCGGTTACATCTGTTCCTAATTCTTCATAGAGCTTTTTAATGCTTTTAACGGTCGAAAGGCCTCTTAGCTCTTCTTCCTTTAAACCGATAAACTCCAAGAATTCAATTTTTCCAGTATTCGTCTGAATAGGCTGAACACTTGGATCAGGAATGGTCATAAAGCCTACCATTTCGGAGTATTCTTCATCATCGATCTCATGACCAATCTGTATGGACTCGTAGGGCTTAAAGATGGTCCCTGTCTCAAAGGTATAGCGAGCAAGATTTTGAAAAACAGAGAATAGTTTCATAAACTCTTTTTCCTCATCGTAGTCACCCTTTTTTAGCTTAAAGGTCATCTCATAGCCATAGCCACTGATCTTCTTATTCTTTTGCTTCTTTTCATAGAGCTCGGTCATACCAAAGGTAACAAAGTGCCAAAAATCTCCTCCGTCATAGACACTCATTCCATCTAGTGGGTCTGGTCCACCTAAGGAATACTTTAGAAACGTTGAATAGTGCTTCGGATCGACTTGACCAGGATAAATCCTCTGAAACTCTCCAATAATCCCATCCCATGGAGAGATGTCACTCACTTGCTCATTGCCCTTTTTAAGAAAATCAAAGAATCCCATGGCTACCTCCTTTTTTTATGATGACTCTTCGTCTTTAAGCATCTAGTACATCGTAATGCTATAGGTTACTGTGTCGTCACTATCTGGAAATCCATCACCATAGTACCAAGACGATTCATCCTTTAAGTGCTTTAGAAGGTCGCTGATGCGGTCTATCATTTCTTGATTCAGTTCCTCTTTGGGTATCTCGTATCCTTTTAGATTGAAGGCTTCTATGCTTAAGAATTTATCCTTTAAAAAGGCCTCTAGACTTTCGATTAATTCAGAAAGTCCCACGTCTTTACAGGAATACGTTGCTTCTGTTTGACGTTCAAATGCACTAGATTCTTTCATGACAGCGGAGAGATACTCAATGACCATCGAACTGTACTTACTCTCTGTAAATAGATCGTAGTTGAATTCCACTTTGATCCGATCTGGCTTTTTCCTGGAATTTAAAAACGGTGTCTCTGCCTCTTGGAATAAGTAATACTCTGCATTACGACACATTTCATGATAGAGATTTTCGTAGAGTGAATTTTCGTATTCTGCTAGAGGGTGATCACTAAATGAAACGTCATTTAAAATAGAATGAATAACCCATGCATCCTCCTAAAACTTCCTATGCCTCTCTTATATCCTGAATGGGAGGGGGGTAAGGTTAAATGTTTGTATAAAAACAAAAATCTCTGAGCAAGCTAAATGAAATCGTAGGACTTGAAAGCTGTATTAGAAGCATGGTATGTCAGGGATTGCTCGGAAATGCAGAATCCATAGAAAGAGAGCAATCTGTGACACAATACATCCTTATTCCCTATGATGGAAACAGTTTTTTCATAAGATAAGTTCTATAAATGATCTTTCATTCACTTAAATCCGTTTAACTGTAGAACATATTTTAATATATACATTTAATTTGAGAACACCGCTTGTAGTCTTATTGAAAAGATATACCTAAAGTATCAGTCAAATGGGATAATGGCCAAGAATATGTTGAAATTCCTTTAGAAGATATTACTTTGACAATTGAAAAGAAATAATCACCTTTAATCTCATTAGCACATCGTGTCGTTGAGATAGAATCATGCTACCAACTGGCTACCTTCTTAGAAGGGGTAAGCCAGTTTTTTTAAGTTATAGTGAAGAAAAAGACCCTAGAGGGTCATTTGGCAAAGTATTTTATGGAATCCATTTAATAAAATATGGACTCGGGAGTTTTCGTCCAGTTGAACACCTCCGAGTCCATATGTCCGTTTTTTTCAATTAATAATCTTTAAAATAATGCACGTGAGTACCATCGCAAGGAATATCATTCGGAGCTACAACGTTATCGGTGACTGAAGCTTTCGCTGTTTTTTCATTTTTCCCTACTTTCTTTGTTGCTCTGATTAGCATCTCTCAAACGCCGAATGATGTTTACCCCAGTATACTCCGTTCAGTAATCTCTACCTCAAAGGGCTTTCTCCATGCCTTCCACCACTTCTTCTAAATGAGCCCTTTTTTATAAAGAATCCTCGCAATAAGTACCGAAAAACCAGCACTAACAGGAACGAGTAGGCTGACTGCACTACTTAAACTAGGCACCAGTATAAATAATAAAATCATTAAAAGAATGGGTGCAATCGCAATCTTAAAACGCTTTGCAACGAATACAACACCCAGTGCACCAAACAGCGCAGGCAATATATTTTTAAAGGCTGGTGCTAACACGGGCGACTCCAGTAATGGACGCAAGGGATTGAGTAAAAGCATCCCTATGACAATAACGATGGTCGTAACTATAGAACTTATAGCTATTGCAATCGTAGAAATCACATCCCCTTCTTCTGTGTTGGGCTTCGTTTCTGTCAAGTCCATGGCAAGAAGAGACACTGGTACCTTCATCGCAGTGAGATTTCCAGTCACAAATCCTAAGTAGCTTCCAGTTCCAAGCATCGGTCCAAATGTCAATGCTTCAATCGCTCCTACTGTCCAGTAGATGGGTACGATGGCCAAAAGTCCCTTTAAGAAGATATCAGGATAGGGCCAAGCTCCAAAGAGAATCGATGAAAGGAGCGGAAAGGAGATAAAAAAGAGGATGGCTAGCACTAAGCTCATTCTGCCGTAATCATGCATTTGATCTTGATATGATTTCATACTATGCTCCGATCCAAGCTGTGAGAGGTATCGAAAATGCCATTGCACAAACCATACTAATGGGTAAGGCGTAGTTCTCTAACCACTTAAATTTCTTACTGAGTAATCCTAAAATAATCATCATAACGCTCGAGAAAATGAGGACAAAGACCGGAATCCAACCTTTAAGTCCTTGCGTGATATCGCCAAACACCATCCCTAAAAACGCAGCAATCATTCCTATGAATAAGGCATCCATTAAAATCTGATTCCAAGCAGCACTTTTTTTATTGAGATTTTGAAGAGAGCTTTGCATTTTCTTCTGGAAGAATAAAATGACGAGAATTCCTGATAGAATTCCCAAAGTCATAACCCAAGCAATCGTCGTATAAGCTCTAGGGTCAGTTACAGTCTGGTCTAAGGGAAGCTTCATGATGGTCGATACGCTAGCTGCTGCTGGCAATTCATAGGTCAGAGCTCCCAGTACAGACAGTCTAAGCCACGGTAACGGTAAACCTAGGAACTTCGCTAAACTAATTAGCCCCAGAACAATCGACACTGCAGGAGCGATGGTAAAAGCGATGGAGCTTTTTACGACATTTTTAAGCTTATTGGTTTCAATCCCTAATTCTTTTGCCCTTACCCAGGCTTTCTTTAGAAAAAATACAGACTGGGCAATCACAAACAGGATGATAATCCCACTAATGATAAAAAGCACGAGATGATTCACTGAAAATTTCATACAAACTCCTTAATAAAATACTTGTAAAATTCGATCATCTTTAAAAAAGTTTCTACCTTAATATACTCATTTGATGCATGCATTAGCCCAAGCTCTTCGTTAGTAAAATAGCAGGGCATGAAACGATAGGCAGCATCACTTACCTTGTCATAATGAATCGAATCCGTTCCACCGATCATCAAGAACTCTGTTACGATGGTATCTGGAAAGAACTGTTCGATGGTACGCTTTAGATGCTTGAAGCTCTCCTGATCTGTGTTTGTCACTTTAGAGGCTTCACTTTCAAAGAGCGGCTTCATCGTAAAATCGTGTTTAAACGATTTAAACCATCTTTCAATATCTTGAATTCGATCTCCAGGAAGCATTCTAACATTCGCAACACAGCTTGCTGTCTTAGGCAGGATATTAGGAGCCTGTCCACCCTCTGTCATTGTAAAGGAGACGCTAGAACGAAGCATGGCTCTCGTCTGCTTTCCCTTTTCCAAAACACCCTTTATGAGTGGAAAAAACTGTTCTGGATGTGAAAGTGCCAACCTTTCTATCCCTTTTTTCTCCTTAGCCAAGGTCTTCAGCATGGAAATGACTGGCTCAACTAGCTTAGCCTGCCTGGGATGATCTTCCACATCCTTAATAAATCTGGCCATTTTTCCGATGCTTGTACTTTGAGGAGGTGCCGATGAATGCCCTTCCTCTCCGATAAAGGTAAATTCAAAGTTGGAATTTCCTTTTTCTGCCAAACCAATGACGGCGACATCTCGACTCACTCCAACACTGGCTCCACTTGTGACAGCTCCTCCTTCATCCAGAGAACATTGAAACCGAATCCCTTGTGACATAAAATACGCCACAATCTGCTTGGCTCCTTGTAGGCCATGATTTTCTTCATCAAATCCGAAGGCCAAATAAATATCTTGCTTCGGCTCAAATCCCTCATTTAAAAGCGATTCAACAGCTTCCATAAGCCCAATGACCGAGTTTTTATCATCTATGGCTCCTCTACCATAGATCCTGTCTTCAACAATCTGACCACTAAAGGGATCAAATCTCCAATCGGAAGGATTGACCTCTACCACATCATAATGAGCCGTTAAAAGAATCGGCTTGACCTCCGACGGTGTCTTCCAATGAAAAATCAAGCCATAGTCATTAATGATCTTTCGCTCTAGCTTCTTGTGAATGAGAGGATAGGAAGATTCTAAAAAATTGATAAAACCTAAATATTCTCTCTCATCGATGTCTTTTTTATCAGACCTAGAAATGGTCTTAAATTGTAATGCTTTTACAAAATGTTCAACTGCACTCATGTCTCCTCCTATTCTATAACTAAAGTAATCTTTTCTTTTCAAAATTGCAATAGAAAGTTTCCTATGGATTAAACTATTGCAGTTCAGGATTACATCATGCTATAATTGTCACAAACAACAGGCTGACTTATGAAAGCAGTATAGCATGAAAAAGAAATTGTCTGTTTTTCTCATTTTGTTGCTCATCATTCAGACATCGTCCTTTTCATTCGCGAGCAAAGTCGAAAACACAGTAGCCACTACCATAAACACGATCCCTCTTGCTCCTACTACAACAAACTATGAAGCTACCGAAAAACTCAATGAAGCCACCCCACAAAGCATCCAAAAAATAGAATATTTTACAATCGATCAGACTACTGGACGGCTAAGGCCCATTTCTAATATTGGCGACCAGGGAATGGTTATTTTTGGTTCAGACCCAGGAGTTGGTGTTGATATAGAAAAAAGATATACTTACGGACATACATATGCATCATTTGCTACAAAAGCAGGCACCGTAAAAACAGATACTATGGACTATGATGATTCACCCGTAGGAACTGAGTATTATTCCCCTTACTACAATAATTCTACATGGATTGCCAACAAAGCCATTGAACTTTACAAGGAAGGATGGCCCCCTATTGTTTATGCGTGGACCCACTCAACAATATGCCAATAAAAAAATATTATGTAGCCTTCTTGCTCTTAGCCATTTTTTTCTTAAGTGCTTGCCGACAAGAAGTAATGGTTGATATCAACAACCTTCCTAACCCGTCAAATCCTTTACCCGCATTGAAATCTTCGAAGGAAAGCTCTTTATTTGATTATAAGGCTCAAATTCGGGTCGATAAAGTTGATGCTAATGGTGGCAATATCCAACTTATTTATTCGGTTAGTGTAGCCTTAAAAGATCGATCACAGCCGGTAAAAGATGTCGTTGGTACTTGTTATTTGGACGACTCGGTATCAAATATTACTAAATTTCCTTTTAGAAAAACGTTTGGAAGTTATTTGTCATCGTCCCCCATTACCTTAAACGATAAATATCATACTTTAGAGCTGAATTTAGGAACGAGCATTGATCAAAGCTTAAACTTAAGCAAAGACGAAATAGAAAAAATTCTTAAAGTACCGTTAAAAGTATCAGTCAAATGGGATAATGGCCAAGAATACGTTGAAATTCCTTTAGAAGATATTACTTTGACAATTGAAAAGAAATAATCACTTTTAAGCTCATTAGCACATTGTGTCGTTGAGATAGAATCATGCTAAAAACTGGCTACCTTCTTAGAAGGGGTAAGCCAGTTTTTTTAAGTTATAGTGAAGAAAAAGACCCTAGAGGGTCATTTTGAAAAGTATATTAGAATCCTTAAAAAAGGGCTCAGGAGTAGTTTTCATTCAGTTGACAACTTCCTAGTCCCTATGTCTTCTTCCGTATAATAAACTTTGGAATAATGCATGGGACATCATCGCAGGAAATATAATTAGCAGTCACAGCGTTGTCAGTACCTAAAGCTGCAGCTTATTTTGGGAATTGCATTAACAAGCCCTTTTGCACAAACAATAAAAAGGAAACTTAGCTGTTTTTTCATTTTTCCCTTCTTTGTTGCTCTGATTAGTAACCCTGAAACGCCGAATGAGATGTACGCCAGGTTCATCTGTATCTATTTCAAAAACTCACACATTTCTTAATAATTAACCTTTGGTAGCTCCTCCGTCCTTATTGTTGAATACTTCATCACAGTATTCATCCCATTCTTTGCAATATTCTTCATGTGAAACAAGTTTCATATCCCCTACATTACAAATACCTCTTCTCTTCGCTTCATTTACAAACGTCCAGATGTATTCGTCCGTTTCAGATATGACCGCTTGCACCGTTTTGTACCCCTCGATGAAAGCCAAATATAATCTACTATGTCCGTCTAAACAAATGTAGTATCCATCGTGCGGAAACACCTGAATGAAAATGTCTTCAGGCTTTTTGATAAAAGTTCTAACCGCATCGAGCTTTGCACGATCAACGTAGAACTGTGAAGGCTGAATGTTATCCAACTCAAGTGAAATTATTGTCGGCTCTGGTGCTTTTAAAATGATCATTCCATTCTTATCATAGAATTTTCGAATGTGTGGGGCATTTAAAATAAAAGTTTCAATTAATTTGGGGAACAGCTTGGTATCATCACCTCGAACTATCGCTGTATCTGGTTCAGTAATTTCTATCTCAAACGGCTTTCCATCTACAAGATATGCCCCGTGTTGATTTAGAACGCGAGCTGAAAAGCGCTTATCTTCATATGAATCAATTCGTTCAATCTTCATTCCTATTTCTCTTTTCTTGACATCAATACCGCACTCTCCACATGTGATGTATTAGGAAACATGTCGATGAGTTCTAAGTGGTCAATCTGAAAGGCATGGGAAAGATCCTTTAGATCTATCGCTAAAGTCTTTGGATTACACGATACGTATAATACGGTTTTCGCTTTACTTTCCCTGATCGCTTTTCTAACATTCGGGTGAAGTCCACTTCGAGGAGGATCTAAGAGGATGGTATCTGCTGATCCTTCAATCGAATCGATGACTTTTCTTACATCTCCTGCTAGAAAGCGGACATTTGTGACCCCATTTTCTTCGGCACTCTTTTTCGCAGCTTCTATGCTCGATTCATTAATGTCTACGCCTATCGCTTCTTTGGCCTTTGAGGATACGAGCTGAGTGATGGTTCCCGTTCCACAGTAGAGATCCCAGATGGTCTCTGTGTGCTGGGACTCAAGGAGACTCAGTACTCTACTATAAAGATAACTTGCTCCTAAAGTATTCGTCTGAAAAAACGTAAGAGGTCTAATGTGAAACGTATGACCTAAAAGCTCTTCATCGAGCTTTCCTTCTCCATAGAGTACGACTTCTTTATCAGACTGAACAGTCTCTCCCTTACTATCATTTATGATCCGTACGATTCCTTTGATCTCGTTTTCTAATTTTAATCTGAGAAGCTCCTTAACAAACGCTTCTTCATCGAAGGTATCGGTACTCGTCGTAACGAGTACAACGAGGAGCTTCTGCTCTTTTAGCGACCTTCTAATAATGAGGTTTCTTAAAAAGCCCACCTGTCTCATAATGTGATAGCGCTTGTAGCCACCCTCACGGAAGAATCCTACAGTGCACTCTACAACTTTATTAAAGTCATCGACGACGAGCCTACAGCCTGTCGTATCAAAGACCGAGTTTGACATGTGCATCTTATGGAGTCCTAGTCTTAACTCTCCATCGATCTCTTCATCGCCAAAGGTATACTCCATCTTATTTCTATACTCGAGCTTTTGGTCTATACCTGAAATCCCAAGGTATCTTTTGATCGCTACACCTTGGTTTCTTAATAACTTAAGGACTTCTCTTTCCTTGTGTTTTCTCTGTTCCTCTAAGGAAACGTGAAGTGCTTTACATCCACCACAGTGTGTTACGTGTTTACATGGACTAGGAGGAGCATTCAATAGGGCTCGGAGTTCCCCGATAAACCTCTCTCGTTTCTTTTTAATGTATTCAAAGCGAACAACGTCACCTGGTAGGGTCCCTTGAATGTATACGTCGTTTCCTTCGACCTTGGCTATTCCTGTTAAGGGAAACACACTATCGACGATTTCCGCCTCATAAATTTCACGCTTTTGCATTGGGCTGTCACCTTTTTACTCATTTTTGGTATAATGACACTAAGGAGAAATCATGAAAAAAAAGATCTTAACCGTACTCGGTGTCCTGTTTCTCACAGCTGGCATCATTTTACTCGTGCTCTATTTTAACATAGAAAACGTACTCACTTATACAACGCGTCCAGAGCAACTCGAAAAGATCACTGCTACTGTGATGGAAGAAAATAACAAGAAAGAAGTCGTTCAAGATTTTAAGTCGATCGACAATACGGCTGTGGTAAATACCATGGTAGCGCTTCCAAAGCTCAACATGGATTACGTCATCGGCCAAATGTACGTACCGGAGCTTAACTTAAACCTCCCCATTAATAAGGGAGTGACGGAAGCGAACCTATTGACGGGTGCCGCTACCATGAAGCTCGATCAAAAAATGGGAGAAGGAAACTATACACTTGCAGGTCACTACATGAGAAAGAAGGACCTGATCTTCCACCGCATACGAACGGTACCACTCGGAACCCACGTCTATATTACAGATAAAAAGAACATCTACCACTACATCATCGTGTCTCGCGATGTCTATCCACAAGATGCCTTCTACATGCTAGAAGACGACCGCTGTAAGGAGTACGGCGGTAAGCCGATTCTCTCCTTAATGACTTGTAATTACAACGCAGAGGACGGACGAATCTTCGCTGTCGGCGTCTTAGAGGATGTGACTAAATACGAAGAAGGCGTTTTAAAAGTCTTCGAGACGAAACCTGAACCTAAGAAGTAGAGCGTTTTAACGCTCTTTTTTTATTTTTCAATCATTTTGTTCATAACTGACTCTTATTGACAAATATTTGACTGGAATGTATCTATTTTGACAAATACAATATTTTGTATTTTGTATTTCATAATTATATGCTATGATTACTTCAACTTAATAACTCGCAGTTATTAAGTGAATCTTTAAAAAAAACACATTTATGGAGGTCGTAATGGATCACGAAACTTCTAAGAACACTCCTCGTGAAACGAAACTTTGGCATGCGCTTCTAACGTTCGTTTTACTGATCGTCGTCATGGCAGTTGGAATTTTGAAGTTCGAAGTCGACCCGCACATTCCGATGTTTATCGGCGTTATCTTAGCTGCACTCATGGCTCTATACTTAGGCTACAAGTGGGAAGATATCGAAAAGTCTATGGCAGATGGTATCTACAGAGCTCTTCAATCCATGATCATCTTAGCTATTATTGGTATGCTCATCGGCGTATGGATTGTTTCGGGCGTTGTTCCATCGATGATTTACTACGGTCTTAAGATTCTTTCCCCAAAGATCTTCTTAATCGCCGCACTTCTCATCTGCTCCATTACTTCTCTTGCAACAGGAACATCGTGGGGCACCATGGGTACCATGGGTATTGCTCTCATGGGTATTGCAGCCGGAATCGGAATCCCAGCTGGTGTTGCTGCTGGAGCTATCATTTCTGGCGCTTACTTTGGCGACAAGATGTCTCCTCTATCAGATACGACAAACCTCGCTCCAGCAATGGCAGGAACTGACGTATTTACTCACGTAAAATTCATGATTCTTCCGACCGTTGCCGTTTATGCTATCTGTCTCATTTTCTACGGCATCCTCGGTATGAATTACGGCAGTACAAGCGCTGACTTGTCACAAATTCAAGTCATTAGCCAAGGTCTAGAGCAAACATATACCTTGAGTCCTTTCCTCATCTTACCTCCAATCATCGTAATCGTTGCAGTAGCAATGAAGATTCCAGCCATTCCTGGTATCACACTAGGTATCCTCTCTGGCGTTGTCTTTGGTCTCCTTTTCCAAGACGCTAGCTTTGGTGAATACCTATCAGCCGCTATGAGCGGAGTTGAATCCAACACCGGTATCGAAGCTATCGATAAGCTCCTTTCCAGTGGTGGTCTCGAAAACATGATGTACTCCATCTCCCTCACTATGATCGCTATGATGTTCGGCGGTATCATGGAATTTACGCATCAGCTCGAAGTTATCGTTAACCAACTCATTAAGATCGTTCGAAGTGGTGCTGGTCTTGTAACGATGACACTTCTCACATGCGTATTCAGTAACGCTACGATGCCTGAGCAATACATATCTCTCGTAGTTCCAGGAAGAATGTACGCTCCTACCTATAGAAAAGCAGGCCTACATCCAAAGACGCTTTCCAATGCTCTTGAAGGTGCTGGTACGGTAACGAGTGCTCTCATTCCTTGGAACACCTGCGGTGTATTCATCTTTACGACACTCGGCGTAGGACTGAAAGACTACGGATTCTATGCGATGTTCAACTGGATGATGCCTATTATGGTCGCAGTCATGGCTGTCTTTGGTTTGACGCTTGCTGGTATGGACGGAAAACGTCTCACATCGGCAGCTGATCGTAAGAAGGTCGTTGAAAACCTTAAACGTCCTGACAGTGAAGTCGATTTAGAACCTGTAAACGTCGCTTAGTTGCTTTTTAAAAAAAGACGTGCTACAATCACGTTGTAACTTAATAGTTCTTCAGGGCAGGGTGAAATTCCCTACCGGTGGTATAGCCCACGAGCCTTTTTTAGGCATGATTCGGTGTAACTCCGAAGCCGACAGTACAGTCTGGATGAAAGAAGAAACAAATGGCGATACGCATGCTCTGGGATGAATTCATTCCAGAGCTTTTTTATCGGATTTTTTGAGCCCTGAACTTTTCGTTCAGGGCTTTTTTGATGGAGGAAACATGAATGACGAAGAATACATGAGACGAGCTCTCGAACTTGCTAAAAAAGGGTTAGGAAGGACGAGCCCCAACCCTCTCGTGGGCTGTGTCGTTGTAAGAGATGGAGTCATTATAGGTGAAGGCTATCATAAGGCCTATGGAATGCCGCATGCAGAACGAGAAGCTTTAAAGTCCATCGATACAGAAGATGCAACACTGTACGTAACACTTGAGCCTTGTTGCCACGAAGGAAAGCAACCTCCCTGCACGGACCTCATCCTAGAAAAAAAGGTTTCAAGGGTTGTCGTAGGAAGTCTCGACCCTAACCCACTCGTTCAAGGGAAAGGGATAGAAATCTTAAGAAGCCAGGGAATCGAAGTAATGACCGATGTACTTAAAGAGGAATGCGACCAGTTAAACGAAATTTTCTTTCATTACATAACAAAAAAAATGCCCTTCGTCGCATGTAAGATGGCTACATCACTCGACGGAAAAATCGCAACGAGCGAGGGAAAATCCAAGTGGATCACATCTGATGAGTCGAGACTCCACGCACACTCGCTTAGAAACCGCTACAGCGCCATCATGGTAGGAATCACGACCGTTCTAAAGGATAACCCTTCTCTCACCTGTAGAATTTCCGGCGGAAGAAACCCCATTCGAATCATCTGCGACACGTCCCTTCGAACACCCCTTGATAGCGAGGTCGTCCAAAGCGCAAAAGAGGTACGAACGATCATCGCAACGTGTTTCGAAGGACCATTTGATCCCTATGAAGCACTCGGTGTCGAGATCCTTCGCTGTAAGAAAAAGGAAGAAAAGGTCGATCTAAAAGATCTTTTAGAAAAGTTAGGAGCGCTACAAATCGACAGCATTCTCGTAGAAGGCGGCGCATCCCTTCACGCATCCTTTTTAAAAGAAGGTCTCGCACAGAAGGTCTACACCTACATCGCTCCCCTCCTCTTTGGCTCAGATGGAAAGTCTTCTGTCAGTGAATTAGGAGTCAAAGAGGTCAGAGATGGGATAAGACTTAAGACCATGAAAACGACTGCCATAGGAAATGACATCTTTCTAGAAAGCGAGGTCTTATGTTTACAGGAATCATAGAAGAAATCGGAACGATTTCGCGCATCGCTAGAGGGCAAAGAAGCTTTACCCTTATGATTCAAGCCTCTACCGTATTAGAAGGAACGAAAGTAGGCGATAGCATCGCAGTAAATGGCATATGCCTTACGGTGACCACACTTGACTCCACTTCCTTTTCGGCTGACGTCATGCCAGAGACCATCAGTAAAACGTCTCTTTCATCCATTCAAGTTGGAAGCAAGGTGAACCTCGAACGAGCTCTCCAGTTAACAGATCGCTTAGGAGGACACATGGTCTCAGGGCACATCGATGGAAGAGGAACGATTGAGAGTATCCTCTCCGATGGGAATGCCATCCGCTATACGATTATGGCTCCAAAGAGCATCCTTCATTACATCATCGAAAAAGGCTCTATCGCAATCGATGGCATCTCTCTTACAGTCGTTTCTGTAAACGACCATTCGTTCGAGGTTTCTGTCATACCTCACACCCTTCAGGAAACGATTCTCCCTTTAAAAAAACAAGGGGATTTCGTAAACCTTGAAAACGATCTCATTGGAAAGTACGTAGAAAAGCTAATAAAGAAGGACTCCCCCACGATCACTCGAGACTTTCTTTTACAACATGGATTTTAGGAGGAACGATGTTTCATACAATCGAAGAAGCACTAGAAGATCTAAGACAAGGAAAAATCATTTTGGTGACGGATGACGAAGACCGTGAAAACGAAGGTGACTTCATCTGTGCCGCTGAGTTTGCAACGACTGAGGTCGTAAACTTCATGGCAACTTACGGAAAGGGACTCATCTGCATGCCGATGAGCGAAGCCTACGTAAGAAAGCTTAAAATTCCGCAGATGGTCTCACAAAACACCGATAACCACGAAACAGCTTTTACAGTATCCATTGACCACGTCTCGACCTCTACAGGTATCAGTGCCGCAGAGCGCTCTGTTACAGCCCTCGCCTGTGTCGATCCTGACGTAAAGCCTGAAGACTTTAGACGTCCTGGTCACATGTTTCCACTTCTTGCGAAGAGAAATGGGGTCCTTGAACGTGAAGGACACACAGAAGCGACCGTTGACCTCTGCCGCTTAGCTGGACTTAAGGAAGTAGGTCTTTGCTGTGAGATTATGAGAGAAGATGGCACCATGATGCGAACTCCTGAATTGATGCGCTTTGCGAAAGAGTGGAACATCAAGATGGTAACCATTGAAGCACTTAAAAATTACCGCAAAGCCAAGGATCAACTCGTAGAACGCGTGGCATCAGTTAACATGCCCACCAAGTACGGTTCTTTTAAAGCTTACGGCTACATCAACCTCTTAAATGGAGAGCACCACGTTGCTCTTGTTAAGGGCGACATTGGTTCCGGTGAAGATGTCCTCTGTAGAGTCCATTCCGAGTGCTTAACAGGAGACACTTTCGGATCTCTTCGCTGTGACTGCGGTGATCAATTTGCACGTGCCATGAGTCAAATTGAAAAAGAAGGAAGAGGGATTCTTCTCTACATGCGTCAAGAGGGTCGTGGCATCGGTCTTATCAACAAACTGAAAGCCTACGAACTTCAAGAAAAAGGCTTCGACACCTTGGACGCAAACCTCGCCCTAGGCTTTAAGGGAGACGAAAGAGAGTACTACATCGGTTCTCAAATTCTTAGAGACCTCGGTGTAAAGAGCTTACGACTCCTTACAAATAACCCCGATAAAGTGTATCAGCTTGAAGAATTTGGCCTCACAATCAAGGAACGCGTTTCTATTCAGATGAATCCAACGCCTTTTGACGAGTTCTACTTACACACAAAAAAAGACCGCATGGGTCATATCTTAGAGTTTTAGAAAGGAAAAATCATGAAAACATTCGAAGGAAATTTAACGGCTAATGGAGCAAAGGTTGCAATCGTCGCATCTCGCTTCAACGAATTTATCACATCAAAGCTCATTTCAGGTGCCATTGACTGTCTCACTCGTCACGAAGTCAAAGATGAAGACATCGAACTCGCGTGGGTTCCAGGCGCTTTTGAAATTCCACTCGTCGCCAAGAAACTTGCAAACACCGGTCGCTATGATGCTGTCATCTGCCTGGGTGCTGTCATCCGCGGAAGCACGACACACTACGACTACGTCTGTAGCGAAGTCTCAAAAGGTATCGCCTCCATCTCTCTAGAAACGGGAATTCCCGTCATGTTTGGTGTCCTTACGACAGAAAACATCGAACAAGCCATTGAAAGAGCCGGTACCAAGGCAGGAAATAAAGGTTTTGATGTAGCTCAAGGAGCACTTGAGATGATAAACCTAATGAGCTCCATCGCCTAACTACTTAATGGTATAATGAGAGCGAAGAAAGGAGATTCTCATGAACCTTACACCCGCTCAACAAGAAATTCTAGACGGTAAGCACGGAGAAACACGTAAGAAACTCATGGAAACCATGGTTCGCTACGGAGAGCTTTTCGGTGCAACCGAGATGGCAGAAATCACCTCCTCTGCCCACCACTTCGTTACAAGCTTTGGTTTAAAAGCCTTAAAACCGATCTACGAGCTTTTAGATCAACTGATCGAAGAAGGCATTAAGACCGATCGTCCCTTTACGGTAGACCCCAAGCCACTCGATAAGAACGTTCCCTCTACGCTACTACAAGATATTGTCTTTTCCAAGCTCATGTATACGAAACAAGATGACTACGAAGAACAGCTTAAAAAGCTTGGGTTAAAGGATAATAATGCCTTTAGCTGTGCTAGCTACTTAAAAGAAGTTGGAAACATTCCGAAAAGAGGCGACATTCTAAGCTGGTCTGAATCATCTGCTGTCGTTTATGCAAACTCTGTTCTCGGGGCTAAGTGCAACCGAAACAGCGGTATTCTCGATCTCATGGGTGCCATCGTTGGCTATGTTCCTGTCTTTGGCCTCTTAACAGAAGAAGGTAGAAAAGCCGACTGGATCATTGAAGTAAAGACTTCAAAAGTCCCCGAAGCTCAGCTCTTAGGCTCTGCCATCGGTATGAAGGTCATGGAAGATGTTCCCTACATAAAAGGCTTAGATCAGTTCTTAGGAGATACTCTTACAGAAGAAACGAAGGCCTATCTTAAAGACTTTGGTGCAGCGACCGCATCAAACGGCGCTGTTGGACTCTACCACGTAGAAAACCTCACACCAGAGGCAAAGGAACTGGGAGAAAAACTCCTCAAAGAAAACGTAAAGACGTATGTCATCGATGATGCGGAGCTCGAGCGCGTTGAAAAGAGCTATCCGATCATCTGGAAAAATAAGGACGCGAAGCCAAAACTTTGCTTTATCGGTTGCCCTCACCTTTCGATGGAACAGTTGACCGACTGGTCTAAGAAAATTAGCGACGCATTAAAGAAAAATGGACGTAGTAAGGTAACGATTCCTACGGTCCTAACCTCTGCTCCGGACGTCGTCGAAGCCTTTTTGAAAAAGCCAAGTGGCATGAGACTGAAGGAGATGGGCGTCACTTTAAGCTACATCTGCCCGCTCATGTACATGAATAATCCTCTCGCTGGAAAGCGTCCCGTCATTACATCCTCCAATAAGCTTCGAACCTACACATCTGCAAGATATTACAAAGACGCCGATATTCTAGAGCTCATTACAGGAGGTAAGAGATGAAAAGCTTTCAAGGAAGAGTCGTCGTTCCTGGAGAAATCCAAGCGGAAGCCGTCGTAACGACAAAAGGCTTTAATACACTCGCATCTTTTCAAAAGGCACTCCAGTTTGGCGATAAAAAAGCCACTTGTAGTGACCAAAACAACGAAGAGCTCTATAAGAAACCCTTAGCAGGAAAAGCCCTCTGTTTACCACAGACCATCGGTTCAACGACAGGTGGACTCGTACTCTATACGGCTTGTGCGATGGGAAGAAATCCAGCTTGTATGCTCTTTTCAGAATCCATCGATTCCTTAGCCGCTGCAGGTGCCATCCTACAAGACATTTGGCTCGAAGGATCTTCGATGCCAGTAATAGACCGCTTAGGAGAAGAATTTATACACTTCGTTAAAGACGGAATGACCATTACCATTAAAGAAAACGGAATCGTAGAAGTAGAAGAAAATAGGTAGAGCAAATGCTCTACCTATTCTTCATCAGACTCTTCTTCGTCTTCTTCAGCTTCTTCTTCGTCCTCTTCGAGCTCTTCTTCAGGAACATCGTTCCATTGAACTTCTCCTGTAATGAGACGCTCTGTGAGGTACTTCACGCGTTCTTCTAGTTCGTAGATGACTTCACGGAAGTCTTCCATGTCGCCATCTTCGGGATCTTCTACTTCCCATTCTTCATAGTGAACGTCTGCATAGAGTGGAATTTCTACATCACCAAAGCCTACGATGATATCGACATCCGGGATGTCATCGATCGTCTTAGGCTCAGGAAGATCGTTGAGATCGATTTCATAGATCTCCTCCATGGCATCGACTGCGAATTCATTCAGTGTTCCTGGTTCTTCCATTCCTGCAGAGTACACTTCAAACACGTCTTTTCCATAGTAGCGTCCCAAAGCTTCTGCAATCATACTGAGGTTCGTGTTGTTTCGGTCGACAAAGGCTACGATCATTTTTTCGTTTTCCATACATCCTCCTATAGAGTATTAACGAATGCATCAAAGATGCGGCTAAATTCACGATTTTGACTTACATATTCCGGATGAAACTGTACACCAAAGATCGATCGATCTCGATCTTCAAAGGCTTCAATCAAACCATCAGGACTAAAGGCAGTTGCTTTTAAGTTCGTTCCAAGCGTCTTAATCGCCATCGTATGATTGGAGTTTACAATGAGTCGACTACCATAAAGTGAATGAAGTAAACTATCTGCTTCTATCTTTATGGAGTGATAGATTGGATGCTCTCCATCCCCTTTATGAATTACCCCTTCATAAGCATTTTGAACATCTTGTTCGAGCGTTCCTTGAAGAGCAACGTTTATTAAATGAGCCCCTCTACAGATTCCAAGGATAGGCTTCTTACATTCTACTGCCTTGTGAAAGAGTGCAATTTCAAATTGATCTCTCTCAAAATGAATGACTTTCGGGCGAGTGGGCTCTTCACCGAAGTAGAAAGGAGCGACGCCCTCACCACCTATAAAAAGAACGCCATCACAGAGTTCAATGTATTCATCGATGAGGTCTAAGTCGTAGCTTGTTGTAAATAGCGGAAGGGCACCACTTTCTACAAGAGCATCTTTTACGACCTTATTCGCACCTAAGAGGGTACGATCCTCAACCTTTACAACCTGACTACATACGAGTATTTTTTTCATTATGCCCTCCCTATAAAGTCCTCGAAGATTCGAAGAAAGTCTTCGTCCTCGATGAGTCTTTCAGGGTGAAATTGAAAGGCGATGAGGTGATCAGCTTCTACACATTCTACGAAGCCATCTTCACTTGTAGCCGTTACCTTAAGACCCTCTGCTGCGTGCAATACCCCTTGATGGTGGATGGAGTTTACGATAATCTGATCGACCCCCATAATCTCATGAAAGCGAGAGCCTTCTTCGAGATCGATGTAGTGATAGCTCGGCTGAACATTCGGGCGGGCATGCTCTAAGGATTCAGGACGTTCAGTGGGAATGTCCTGAACGAGAGATCCTCCGAAGGCTGCTTGAATAAGCTGAAAGCCACGGCATACAGCTAATACTTCTTTCTTCTCTCGAAGGGCGATCTTTAGAAGTTCTAATTCAAATTGATCTCTCATATCATTGGGTGTCTGTGTCTTCGGTGACGGATTTTCTCCGTAGAGAAAAGGCGACACATCGACACCACCTGTAAGAAGTAAGCCATCGCAGAGCTTCACGGCTTCTTCACAAACTTCAAGTTCATCGGTCGGTGCGACCATAAAGGGTAGTCCACCCGCTAAACGGATGGCATCGGAGTACGACACATCGAGTAGCGTCATTTCACGACTAGAAGATGCACTAATTAGTATTTTTTTCATAGTTCCTCATGGAGTTAGTGGTTCACTCGTTCTTGGTTCGTCTGTCATCGGGATGACAAGTTGTTCTTCTGACTCTATCGCTTCTTTAGGAAGACTAGGAAATGTCCCACGAGCTTCATAGATACGCTCTTGAATGAGCTCTGTTTCAATGGGAAGTCCCTCTCCCTCAAGTTCAAATCGGCTCATAATCTGTACCGATTTGATGACTCCTTTTTTATCGATCACAAAGACGTACTCTAGATAATCTGCACTCATGATCGATGCGTTTTGAAAGCTAATTCCTAAAGCTGGCGTCTCTTCCATAATGAGAGCTAAGTGTGCAGGAATCGCATTTCTATTCACTCGAAGCGTCAAAAGGAGATTTCCATCACGCTCCGAATGAACTAAATTCTTTTCATTTGCTTTTAAGAAACGAACATAGCTTCTTGGATGATTTCCTGCATAGATCGAATCTAAAAGGAAAGGAGAGTTTGCTCTCTTATAGTGAGTCCAACCGCCATAGAAGGCACTCTCTTCATAGACAATGTCCTCATAGGCAAAGATCTTACTCATCATCTCTGGATCAAACTTCTCACCAGCTGTCGTATTGTGTTCTAAGTAAAGAGCACTTTTCTCTTCATCGTAAAGAAGCTTCGATTCACTCTTTGTCGTGACTTTATCCTCTTTTACGGTTGAGATGAGCTTGGTATCGATCGTTACACTAGGATTTTTTGGTAGCTTCGCTTCGATCTTAGTAAGCTCTGACTCAAGGTTAAAAGCCTTGGCTTCTGTCGTCTGTGGCTCCGTTATTCTTGAACATCCTGAAAGGATCATAATGAATAACAGAGTAAAAATGGCAATGTTCTTTTTCATGATTCCCCCATGATATTATTTTACCATGTTTAGGATCTCTTTTGCACGATTGTATGCGGTAGAAAGGTACGATTTAACATCGATACCAGGGTTAGGAGAGATGCTCTCTAAGAGGATAGAACCTTGGAAGGAAGTCTTTCCCAGGGCTTTTGTAAAGTCATCCCAAGGAACGCTTCCAGAAAGCGGTAAAAGGTGTTCATCAAAGTATCCACCGTTATCGTGTAAGTGGAGCGCAGCAAGGCGGGTGGGAAATTCAGAAAGAAGTGAAAAGTCACGAGGCAGGTGAACATTCGCATGTCCTGAATCAAAGCAGAAGCCGAGTGAATCTGAGGAAATTTCGCTTAGAACATCCCTAATTATTTGAAATTCACTTAGGTTCTCTAAAGCAAGGGTGACACCAGAATTCTCAGCACATTCTACTAAAGCCTTAAAGCGCGGCAAAAAGAACTTGCCATCCTTAAGAAAACGAGCAGCTCCATGGTAAGGATGGATCACTAAGGTCCGAACACCCAACTCACCAGAAAGCTTAATGAGCTTTTTTAGTCGTTCAAAGACGTCATTAGACTCTAAGGAATCCGTCCATAGAGAATCAATTTCGTAATAAGGAAGATGTCCGTTTTCAACCTCGAGTCCACAGGCAAGCGACGACTCCACCTGCTCCTTTAAGGTCCCCGTAAGCTCCACGAACTCCTCGCCCCACCATAGACTCACCGTATCAAAACCGGCATTTTTTATAAGCTTTAAACGATCCTCTAAAGGGAGGATGTAACCAAACCAACTAAATATTCCTAATTTCATAATCACCTCGTGTAACGTTCGTACCCAGGAAAGGCGTTCGACTTGACAAACAAAATAAGATAGCTTATTTTATATTCATACGCTTGGGGAATTGGCGCAGCTGGGAGCGCGTTTGAATGGCATTCAAAAGGTCGAGGGTTCGAGTCCCTTATTCTCCACCATTAGAAAGTAGTAGAATACCACCGGAACGGAAAAGCCTTGAGATTCAGGGCTTTTCCTATTTTTAATTTCCTTTAGAAAGGAATAAAATATGATTTCACTGCTGGTCAAACTGCTGGTCAATCGTATGAAATAAAAAAAGCCCCTAAAAAGGGGCAAGTTCAAGGAGGGTAGGTCTATCTATTTTTCAAAATTAGTGAATCTTCCTAAAAGGTCGTAGAGGTAGTTACTACCACGCGATAGCACCACACCAGTGATCACCTCTCCCACATAAGAGAGCCTCGACACAATACCAAGCTCTTTCGGGAGGTCTAGCCCATAGGCTAGTGCCACCACCACGCCTAGCACCAAAGAAAGGATGAGAGGCGATTTCACGCTCTTGATCTCTGAAACATACGTGATAATCGCTTCTACGAGGATTGCCATGATGATGAACGAAAAGAATTGTTGCATATTATTTAATCTCCTTTGTGTTGTACGTGTGGATCCAGCCTGTCGTACTCTCCTGTACGATCTGTTGGTCAAGTTTATTTTGCAAAATTTGTGCGTATTCAAGTTTATTTAGCGGCATATTTTTCTCCTTTATTAAATGTTAAATGCTTTGTCAATTACAGCTTGCATCGAGGACGCTTCAGATTCACTCAAGCCATTTGCAGGGTTCACGCCGTCAATCCTAGGCGGTGCGTCACTCTTAAAGAGCATGGATGACGTCTCATCACCCTTTAGGGCTTTGAGCTGTTCTTTTATGCCGTCCAGTGCACCGTCCTTGAGCTTTAGCGAGCTGTCATCGATAAGTGCCCGTGCAGCCTTTAAGTTAATTGCCCCCGCATCACGTAGAGCGGATTCAATCGCATGCTCTTTTAGCATCATGGCGACGCTTGCTTCATGCTCTTCTTTTGCTTTTGCATTCGCTTCCTCGAGCTCTGCGATCTTAGCCGTGAGGTCTGAGCTTGATGCACTCGTCTTTTTGAGCTCCTCGAGCTGTGTGTCCCGCGTTTTGATCTCGCTTGAAAGGCTTTCTTTTTCCTTCTTTAGCGTCTCGATGTCGTTTTTGAGTGAATTAATGTCCTTGCCATTTTCTTCCATGATCAGGTTAATCTGATCATCAGTGAGTCCCATCGCTTTTAAAGTTTCACGTTTCATTTTTTCTCCTTACGATTTGGTGACGCGGTTTTCGTCCGCTTAGGCTTGCCGATCACGCTCGGCGTGCGATTTTATGCAAAATAAAAAGACCTGTTTAACGTCGGTGTCACGACGAGATAAGAGGATCACCTGCCTTTCTATTCCGTCAAATAGTTTTGCAAATAAACCTCCTTCCTTTGCATTAAAAAAGCACCTTCAACGCATTCCTGGTTGGGTGCTTTAGCTGATATATGATTGGGGATCTAGTTTAAAGTCACTTCTTACTTCTATTAACCCCATCTCCTCGTCATTAATTACTAGTATATTGTTATTATTTGATTTGTAGTACTGGAGTATTGATCCATCAAACGGATCTACAATTCGGTCGATTTTTTCAACGTCCTTTATTGTGTTTTCTATTAATGCACACTGTCTTTCAAATATAGAAGCATCCGACTCTAAATAAACATCTTTTGAAATTTTCATTTTTTCTTCTTCCTTTCTAAATGCAACTTTTCATCAATTGCTTTATTTGATTTACTTGATGTCTTAATAATATCTAGAAGGGCTTCCTCTTTACTAAGATTTTTTCTTTGCATCTTATCAGATAATAGTTTTTCAAAAGTAACTAATGGTTGATCTCTGTCAAGTTTTTCACGTTGTTCCTGATCTGGCATTTCGTCTCTTGTTTTAATTTTCGCTTCATTCCTTAAATTAAATACTTCTTTTGCAATGGATTCAAGTTCAGATTTAGGGATATCTTCAGGATTAGGATATAAATCTCTTATTGCATCGAGTCGTTCATGATATTTCTTCCTCACAGGAACATTTTGCAATGTTTTCATGTCATCTTCGACATTCAAATTCTTTGTACTTTTATTATACCCTTTTTTTATAAAAATGCTACTTCCCTTGTGTTCATCAAAAGCTTTTACTAATTTCGGGTCAAGCTTATCGAACTCTCCTTTTCGATAAGACGTGAAAGACTCCGCAAAGTATTCAGACTTGCTCATTCCTGCATACCCCGAAATCTTGTCAGAATATTCTAACATGCCCTTAGATAACTCATTAGTCTTAACGCCAAGGACTTCCCATTGAACATGATGCCCCATTTCATGAGTGATGTAGTCTTCTAATGTGTCACCTACTAAGCTCCTACCTGCTTTGATATATCTTTCAGCAACTTCACGCTGAGAAGACGGTAAAGAATCTAAGTTTTTCTTTACGTATTCCCATGCTTCGTTTGACTTCTTAAGATAGTTCTGAACTGATTCAGCATTCTTAAGGATGCTTTTATTTAAATAGATTCCATGATCTACAGGGCTATACGAAGCTATCGCATCGCCAGATGAGAATATCTTCTTACCTAGAGCACTATTTGGATCAATTGTTTTCATACCGCTAATCTTAGGGCGGATTCAATAGCGTGCTCTTTTAGCATCATAGCGACGCTTGCTTCATGCTCTTCTTTTGCTTTTGCATTCGCTTCCTCGAGCTCTGCGATCTTAGCCGTGAGGTCTGAGCTTGATGCACTCGTCTTTTTGAGCTCCTCGAGCTGTGTGTCCCGCGTTTTGATCTCACTTGAAAGGCTTTCTTTTTCCTTCTTTAGCGTCTCGATGTCGTTTTTGAGTGAATTAATGTCCTTGCCATTTTCTTCCATGATCAGGTTAATCTGATCATCAGTGAGTCCCATCGCGTTTAAAGTTTCACGTTTCATTTTTTCTCCTTACGATTTGGTGACGCGGTTTTCGTCCGCTTAGGCTTGCCGATCACGCTCGGCGTGCGATTTTATGCAAAATAAAAAGACCTGTTTAACGTCGGTGTCACGACGAGATAAGAGGATCACCTGCCTTTCTATTCCGTCAAATAGTTTTGCAAATAAACCTCCTTCCTTTGCATTAAAAAAGCACCTTCAACGCATTCCTGGTTGGGTGCTTTTAGTATAAACTATTTAAAGCCGGTATTATTCCTTCAAACTTAACCTCTATTACATCCTTTTCACGATTATTGATGATTGCAAATTCATTCTCCATATATTTCATCACCTGAACTTTAGATCCGTCAAAAGGATCCGTTATTTTTTTAATTACTTTTACGCCTTCTAGCTTTAAAAAAACATTCTTTACAATTTCTTCAAACTGAAATTCATCTGATGCTTCACGGACTACGAACGTTTTCATCATTTTTTCCTTTCCAAACCTAACTTCTGATCGAATTTAGTATTAGACTTACTCGAAGTTTTAATAATATCTACGTATGCTTGCTTTAAAGATAAACCTTTATCTTTAACTTTGTGATCAATCATTTCTTCGAAAGTCGGTATTGGGTAATATGTGTCGAGATATTTTCGTTGTTCCTGGTCAGGCATTTCATCTCTTGTTTTAATTTTCGCTTCATTCCTTAAATCAAACATTTCCTTTGCAATGGATTCAAGTTCATATTCAGGGATATCTTCAGGGTTAGGGTATTTATTTCTTATTTCATCAAGTCGTTCATGGTATTTCTTCCTCACAGGAACATTTTGCAATGTTTTCATGTCATCTTCGACATTCAAATTCTTTGTACTTTTATTATACCCTTTTTTTATAAAAATGCTACTTCCCTTGTGTTCATCAAAAGCTTTTACTAATTTCGGGTCAAGCTTATCGAACTCTCCTTTTCGATAAGACGTGAAAGACTCCGCAAAGTATTCAGACTTGCTCATTCCTGCATACCCCGAAATCTTGTCAGAATATTCTAACATGCCCTTAGATAACTCATTAGTCTTAACGCCAAGGACTTCCCATTGAACATGATGCCCCATTTCATGAGTGATGTAGTCTTCTAATGTGTCACCTACTAAGCTCCTACCTGCTTTGATATATCTTTCAGCAACTTCACGCTGAGAAGACGGTAAAGAATCTAAGTTTTTCTTTACGTATTCCCATGCTTCGTTTGACTTCTTAAGATAATTTTGAACTGATTCAGCATTCTTAAGGATGCTTTTATTTAAATAGATTCCATGATCTACAGGGCTATACGAAGCTATCGCATCGCCAGATGAGAATATCTTCTTACCTAGAGCACTATTTGGATCAATTGTTTTCATACCGCTAATCTTAGGGCGGATTCAATAGCGTGCTCTTTTAGCATCATAGCGACGCTTGCTTCATGCTCTTCTTTTGCTTTTGCATTCGCTTCCTCGAGCTCTGCGATCTTAGCCGTGAGGTCTGAGCTTGATGCACTCGTCTTTTTGAGCTCCTCGAGCTGTGTGTCCCGCGTTTTGATCTCACTTGAAAGGCTTTCTTTTTCCTTCTTTAGCGTCTCGATGTCGTTTTTGAGTGAATTAATGTCCTTGCCGTTTTCTTCCATGATCAGGTTAATTTGATCATCAGTGAGTCCCATCGCTTTTAAAGTTTCACGTTTCATTTTTTCTCCTTACGATTTGGTGACGCGGTTTTCGTCCGCTTAGGCTTGCCGTATCACGCCACGGCGTGCGATTTCAAACAAAATAAAAAGACCTGTTTAACGTCGGTGTCACGACGAGATAAGAGGATCACCTGCCTTTCTATTCCGTCAAATAGTTTTGCAAATAAACCTCCTTTCGCTTATAGTAAGCTTCTCAGCCTTCCAATGTCGGATGGCTTGTGTCCGTCATACTGAGGAGCAAATTCTAAGACCTTGACGTCAAAGTGATCCCAATATTCCAAGTGGTAGTGGTAAGTATATTGTCCTTCTGTGGTCTCGACTCCGACAATAAAGCTTGTGTCATCAAACATGCTTCCGTCGTGGTGCTTCTTTGATTTCCACGCTTTATCTTTATTCTGATTGCAGATAATCGAGAATAGCACCATCCTGTGATAGTACAGCTCCTCAAAGGTGTGGTAGCCGTCAGACACACCTTTTCTTGAATAGCCTTCATCGCGCATAAATTTGAGCAAGTTGTTTACCGTTTTAATTGTCTTTTCCTCATCAAGTGCTAAATTGACTGAAACTGTTACTTCAGGCTTCATCATTTCTCCTTTCTTTGCACTAAAAAAGCACCTGCAACTCTTTTCTGGTTGGGTGCTTTTATACGTCGTAGCCTTCTGCTCTTAATTCCGCTTTTATTCTGGCGTGCCTCTCTTTTCGTGCTTTCTCCGAGGCTTTTTTTTGCTCTGGCGTTTGAAGCGGAGCGACTTGACTCATAGCTCGTTCATAAAAATTTATTTGCGATTCTGTCCAGTTTTTCTTGTTCATGGCTGTACCACGTATAACTTTCTCTCTTTTCCAGAGGCTAATAGTTTTATCTTCAGTCCATCTATACCCAAAAACTCATTTTGTTCTGGGTATTCACTTAAATCCTTGATAAAAGCTCCACTGGTTCCCTTAGGATATATTAATTCGATGTTTGGTGGATTGTCGCCCATCGCGGGCAAATCCAACGCAGAAAGGCTTAAAAAACTATCATATACACCATCAAAGGGAAACTTAGGATCTTGGTATCTATATAAAATCATATCATCCTTAGTTATATTTTTCAACAACGCAGTTGTAATTTCATCCACTTTTCTTTTAATGAGTTCAATCTCTTTTTCGCTATTAGGTTTATATTTACCTCGTAGGTAGCCATTAATTTTTTGATACAGTTTCATGCCATCGGCATCCGTTCCGTTTCCAGAGTATTTTCTAATGCTATTTATTTCTTCGGGTGTTAGTTTCTCAATCCACTTTTTACTTTCTTCGGTCAAATAGTCAAGAGCCCGTCCTTGCGGAAGAGGATTATATCCGAACTCGTGAGCTACATCGTAGGCTGTTGCTTTTCCTTCTTCGTAATCTTTAATTACTTTTTCCTTGTTCCACTCTGCTATCGCCTTCTCAACCTCATCGCCCTCAATCACGGGCACCGTTGTCGAACGGCAGTTCGGATGAAACGGTGGTGCGGTAACACCTGGCTTATACTCGCTTAGCGGAAAGCGTTCCCCGTCCAGATCTTGGCAGATCTCTGACGTGTGAGTATCAAGCGTGGCTAAGATCTCGTACTCCTCAAGCCCCATCTTGTCGTAGCTATCTTTTGTTGAAAGCGAAGTGAAGTAAGCTGACTCCGTCTGGATCAGCGTACCCGCTCGGCGTTTTGTTACACCAAACTTCTGAGAGAGCTCTTTAATGTACTTATCAGGTGCTTCCCCACGAAGCACCATCTGCGTCAGGCTTTGCTGTAGGTCATTCACCAAGAGCTCTTTTGCTGACCATATGCGGTCTGAGAAGTGACGACCATCAGGTGCCCAGGGCTTCGATACGATGCGACGCAGTAGCTTCTCATCAGGTCTCGCGAAGGTCGTATCAGGATCGACGACCGATGAGATCTCTTTCGTCATGCGTCCGTAGCCTGTAGAGTAGGTTTCTTTTAGGTGGTCTTCGACGCTCACGTTTGCCTCCGCAAAGAGTGTCTCACCTTGGGTGCGGATAATCTGTTGCATCGCTTGCAAACGCGAGATATGAGCTCTAGCAGATGCATTTTCGAGCTGTTTTAGTATTTTATCATCCAGTTTTCCTTGAGCTTTTTTGATGTACTCATCGACCGTCCATCGAAACTCTTGGAGTTCTTTTCCATTCAGTGCTTTGCTAGCTTCAGAGATCGTCATTTCATTGTTTTTTGCCACTCGCTCGAGCCAGTGGTAGATCTCTTTACTAAGCTCCGCCTCCGCTTTATCGATCGACTCAGACACGACAGACACGTACGCATCGGTCTTTCGAAAAGCCTCACTGTAGACCTCTTTTGAGCGTTCTGCCCAGTAATCACGACTCTTCATCTTCTTCTACCGCTTGAGGAGGCTTAAAGCCCATGAATCGAGCTTCTTCTTTTGCACGCTCTTCTTCGATACGCTTCAGCTCCAGCTGCACGTCATCGACCATCGGTAGCTGTGCAAGTAGCGACTCTGTCGATAGAAGTCCTCTGAGCTTCGTTACATTATCGATACGCTCCGACTCCACGATGATGATGTCGTACGTCTTGTAACCGATCTTGATCTTTTTTAGCATCTTTTTTCCTTTGCACTAAAAAAGCACCGTCAGCTCATTGTGAGTTGGGTGCTTTAGTTAGTAGATCTTAACTCAGATTTTCTCATTTGTTTTTATGTTTGACCAACAAAAATCAACGACGAATTTTTTTTCGGCGTCAGTTAATAATCTTATTGGTGATTGAAAAATCGCCTCATCTCCGTACTCGCCGTTTAGGTACTTCTGGTATTCTGGCCAAAAGTCAAAACCCAGCCTTTTAGAAATTGTATCAAAATTTATCATTACAGTCTCCTAAATTTAATTCCAAGTTGCTCGACACTGCTTTTAAAATTTTCAATACTATTGTACCCACCTGCGTAGTAAGTATCAAGCATAGTATCGTATAAAGCTTTTTTAAAAGCATTAAACTCTCCTTCAACTTCATACATGAACACATCACCATTGTGACAAGTTATCAATCCATATTTTTGTCCCCTTTTAGATGCTGTCATTAAATCACTAGAACTTGGTAATGTCTCCTTTCTTGCGTTTCCGTAAGTACATCATACGCTATAAAAAAACAAAGTCAATACTTTTATGCAAGTTTTTCTAAAACATTCATTCTATGTATTGCTTTTATGCAAGTGTCATAATACTATATAAAGGAAGGGATTGGAGGTGAAAAAAATGAAAGACGTTATTCGTAAAAATAGGCAAATGTTAGGGCTAACAATGAAAGAACTGGCGGATAAAGTGGGTGTCAGTGAAGCTACTATATCGAGGTGGGAAAGCGGTGAGATTGCTAATATGAGAAGGAGTAAAATCGCATCTTTAGCGAAAGCACTGAAAATATCACCGCTTGAAATTATGGGAATGGAAAATGCCAACGTGGAGAATCGGAAGGAAGTGAGTAGAATACCCATTTTAGGTTCGGTGCGAGCTGGTGTACCACTTGAAGCCATCAAGGATATCATCGGCTATGTTGATATTGATGAGGCTGTCTCTAAAAAAGGTCAACACATTGCTTTGAAAATCAAGGGTGATAGCATGGCGCCAAAGATCCTCGACGGTGATATCGTCATTGTAAGAGTTCAAAGCGAAGTGGAATCTGGCAGTGTGGGTGTTATTTACATCAACGGCTATGAAGCCACGTGCAAGAAGATCATCTACAATGAGACTTCGTTAATTATACAGCCTTTAAACCCGTCCTATGACCCCATGTCGTTCACATGGGATGAAGTCGAGGAATTGCCAATAAAAATTTTAGGTAAAGTAATAGAGCTTCGAAGAAGCTTTTAAGGAGGAAAAAGTGAGTTCAAAATTAAAATTAATTTTAGCCTACATACTGGCTGGTATCGGTGCAATCCTACTATTAGTAGGTTTTTCGGAGTTTTTCAGTAAATCTTATGGGGTGGGATTTGTTGCTTCGATCCTTGGTATTCTTTGCCTTATCCCTGTCATTAAGACTAAAAAGCTACATAGAGCGAGCAATGAGCTCAAGGCGTTAGAGGAACAAAAGACTAGAGTTCAGAATGAAATTAACGCTTTAATATCAACGAAAGAAAGCGAGTTGAAAGCCAAAGAAGAAGAGATGAACTCGCTGATCCAACGCATTCAGTCATACGACGAGGAGCTGACCGTAAAATACGTCGATACGAGAGATTACTCAGACATCAGCTCCGCTCAGATCAAAAATGAACTGGCAATGCTAACCTTAAAGAGTAAGGATCTTATAAAAGAAGGAAAAGCGACACGGGTTCATTTTAGTGGGAATAAGTCTAGAATGAACATATTAAATCGGCAAATTCTAAAGAATTTCAATACAGATGTCGACATCGCACTGATGAAGCTCTCCGCCACTAATGTGGACACAACGAGAGGAAAGATCACAAGAGCCTTTGAAACGACAAATAAGGTCTTTCAGGGGGATAATATCGAGATCACACACGACTATCTAGACCTTAGGCTAGAAGAACTCAATCTCCTTCACCAGTACAATAAGAAGATCGAGGAAGAGCGAGAAATTCAAAGAGCGATCAGGGAACAAATGATCGAAGAAGAAAAAGTGAGACGAGAAATAGAACTTGAAAAGATTAAAATCGCCAAAGAAGAGGCACAATTCAGAAACGAGCAAAACAAGCTCATGCAATACATGAGTAAAACAGATAACGAAGTTGAGAAAAACCTCTACATTGAAAAGATTAAAGAGCTAGAAGAAAAGCTAGCACTGCTAGAAAAAGACAAAGAAAACGTCTTTAATCGTGAAGCAAATACGAGGGCTGGTTTCGTGTACGTCATCTCGAATATCGGTTCTTTTGGAGAGAATGTCTATAAGATCGGTATGACACGACGCCTTGAGCCGATGGATAGAGTAAGAGAACTCGGTGATGCATCGGTTCCGTTCGAGTTCGACGTGCACGCTTTGATCTTTTCAGACGATGCTCCAAAGCTTGAAAATGCACTACATCGAGCTTTTGAAAAGAAAAAAGTAAACATGGTAAACACTCGACGTGAGTTTTTTAACGTCTCCATTGAAGAAATTGAAGCAGTTGTCAAAGAAAATCATGACAAGCTCGTAGATTTCGTAAAAATTCCTGAAGCGTCACAGTATAGAGAGACTCTAGAAATCAAGAAAAGTATGTAGGTTGAAGAGGGTCTCACAAATATTTCAAACATCCAATCATCAAAGGTAAATTAACAGTACCACAGCACAAAGAACTAAACATTAATACTCTAAACTCAATCTTAAAACAAGCGGGGCTGAAATAAAGCCCTGCAGAAAGGATTTTTTATGTATAGATTATATCCTGCTTATTTCTTTCAAAATGAAGATAGAAGCTACACAGTTGAATTTCCAGATTTGAACGGTTGCATCACACAAGGAGACAATTTAAAAGATGCTTTTATCATGGCTGTTGATGCAGCGACAGGTTGGATAGAATTAAGCTTGCTTGAAGGCGAAGAACTACCTTTAGAGTCAGCCAATATACCATCGAAGCCAGACGCTGAGACGCATTATATTCTCGTTTCAATTGACCCAGCAAAACGCTCTCTGTCAGTAAAAAAGAATACCACAATCCCAGCATGGATTGCTGAAAAAGCCGAAAAGCAAAACATCAACTTCTCCCAAACTCTCCAAGAGGCTCTTGTGAAGAAGCTGGGGCTGTAGTTGTAAGTGCACGAAAGAATCCTACAGACAAGGAGGTAACCCATGGTCATTACGTCCTATAAAAAAGCTGATGGTAAAACGTACTATATGTTTAAGATCTCGCTTCCAACGGATCCACGAACAGGAAAAAGAAAGCACACGGCACGACGTGGCTTTAAAACAAAAAAAGACGCGGAGATCGCTTACCTCCGCCTGATCGCTGCGGAGGATGAGGTCGGTAAGAGTAAGCGGATGACCTTCGCTGAGGTCTATGAGGTATGGATGGGGCTTTATAAGCTCCGTGTGAAAGAGTCAACGCTGTCCCTGCACTCCAAGCCCCAGTAAATGCACTAGAACGCTTCTTTAAAAAGACAGGATTCAAGCGGATCACTGCCCACGGCTTTCGTCATACACACTGTAGCGTGCTTTTCGAAGCAGGTGCTACACTCCCTGAGGTGCAAGCACGACTTGGTCACTCTGATATCAAAACCACGATGAACATTTATAATCACGTTTCGGCTAGAAAAAAGCTAGAGACCGTAAACCGCTTCACATCCTACCTTGCTGGTCAAACTGCTGGTCAATGAGGACAACAGAAACGCTGAAACCTAGTCATTTCAAAGGCTGTAGCGATTCGTAGTATAGTCCCTTGTTCTCCACCAAACATCAAAGAAACGTTGGAAAATCAACGTTTCTTTTTTCTTTCATCCATTTGACGTCTATTCTCACGACTATTTTGGATAAATTCTTCCCTTCACTTCTTGTCCTTGCCCCCTTTTATCAACCACTATATAATATAATTAAAAAAGATAAAAAGGAGGACTTTCTCATGAAAAAAACGGCTGCATGGATTCTTATCCTTGCCCTAACTTTAGGTCTCTTAGGCGGCTGTAACTCAAGTACCCCGACTGCTTCAAACACGAGAGAAATTACAGATGGCGTTGGTCGTGAGGTGAGTGTACCCGAGAAGGTCACATCAATCGTCTGCGTTGGCGTGGGCGCTCTTCGCTACACCACCTATATGGGTGGAGCCGACCTCGTCGTGGGCGTCGAAGATTATGAAGTAAAACCCACAATGACTCGCCTCTATAACTACGTTCACTTTGACACCTTTAAAAAGCTACCAGTCATTGGAACGAATGGTAACCCCTTCATTGAAAAGATCATTGAGGTTGCACCTGAAGTCATCGTTATGAGTAAATTTGCATCGATCGATGCGGATGAGCTTCAAAAGAAGACCTCTATCCCCGTCGTTGTCGTTCCCGGAAGTGATACAGCACTCGATCAGAGCGCTTTTGATACACTTCGAATCTTAGGTGAGCTCTTAGATAAGAAAGAGCGCACAGAGGAACTTACGACCTATCTAAAGGGTATTGAAAAAGATTTGTCTGACCGCACAAAGGACATTCCTGATGATAAGAAACCTTCCGTTTATGTTGGAGGGGTCTCCTTTAAAGGTCACCACGGCTTTGAAGGCACAGAAGCTGGATATGGTCCCTTTGCTCTCATTCAAGCGAAAAACTTAGCCGACACGACCGGAAAAAAAGGTGCCTTTAACATCGATCTCGAACAAGTTCTATCCTGGGATCCCGATCTCATCTTTATCGATTTTAACGGCCTGGATCTTATTAAAGAAGACATTCAAAAGAACAAAGGCTTCTACGAGTCTTTGAAGGCTGTAAAAGAAGGAAAGGTTTATTCACAAATTTCCTTCCGCTCGTCTGCTTCAAACCTAGAAACCGCCCTTGCGGATAGCTACTATGCAGCAACCATCATGTATCCTGATGCCTTTAAGGATGTCGATCCGATAAAGAAAACGGAAGAAATTTTTACAAAACTACTCGGCTCAAACCCTTACCCCGTCTTGAAGGAGTCTGGCTATGAATTCCGTTCCATCAACCTCTTCGAATAATGGAATCGAGGAACTTTATAGGAAAAATCAAAGGAAGAGCGTAGCCTTTCTCGTCGTTCTCGCTGTCCTTTTAATCCTTGCGATCCTCTTTAGCCTGCGAGCAGGTTCTTACAACACGCCTATTGGAGAACTTCTTCGAGGGATCTTTGGAAGAGCCTCTGATCGTAAAATAAACCTCGTCGTACAAGGTCACCGTTTACCTAGAATCATCACGGCCATTCTTACAGGAAGCGGCCTAGGCCTTTCTGGCTGTATCCTTCAAGCGCTTCTTCGTAACCCCTTGGCCTCTTCTTCGACGCTCGGTGTCTCACAAGGTGCGACCTTCGGTGCAGCCTTTGCCATCGTCGGTCTAGGCTTCACTCAAGGAGGCTCTTTTAGCATTCCTTTTTTTGCCTTTCTAGGCTCGCTCTCTGTGGCTTTAGTGATTTTAGGCCTCTCAAAGTTTCGTTCGATCACTCCTGAGGGCATCATCTTAGCAGGCGTTGCCATAAGCTCCATGCTCACCGGTGCTACGACACTCATGCAGTACTTTGCCGACGAAGTGCAACTTTCAACGCTCGTCTTTTGGACCTTTGGAGATCTCGGAAGTACAGGTTGGGAAGACCTAGGAGAGATGGCTATCGTTGTAGTCTTTCTTTCTCTCTACTGCATCTATCACCGCTGGGATTACAATGCACTCCTTAGTGGCGAAGAAACGGCCATAAGTCTTGGTATAAACGTCAAGAGACTGACTCTTGTCGGCATGCTCTTTGCATCCTTATGTAGTGCCGTCGTCGTATCAAAAGTCGGTCTCATAAGCTTCATCGGACTCGTCGCACCCCATCTCGTTCGAATGGTCGTAGGGAATAATCACGTCTACCTGATCCCAGGTTCCATTCTCTGTGGTGCTACTCTTTTGCTCTTAGGTGACCTCTTTGCTCGCACCATCATTAGTCCCGTGATTCTTCCGATCGGTGCGATTACCTCCTTCTTAGGCGGACCGCTTTTCCTCTACCTTCTCTTTAAAGGAGGTAAGAAATGATCGAAATAAAAAACTTGAGCTTCTCTTATAAAGGTCATCCAAAGCTTCTTAAAGACGTATCCTTTTCAGTAAATCCCGGACAATGTCTTGCTATCTTAGGAAACAATGGAGCCGGTAAAAGCACCCTTCTAAAATGCTTTAACCATATCTTAACTCCTGACTCAGGTGAGGTCCTACTCGATGGAGTGAACCTCCTTACAAAGTCTACAAAAGACGTGGCAAAAAGCATCGCCTTCGTTTCTCAGACTATACCGAATACGCAGATGACCGTTCATGACGTCGTCATGCTCGGTAGAAGACCCTACATGACCTGGGGTGTCACTGAAAAGGATCATGAGATCATTCATAAGGCCATGCACCGCTTAGGAATCGAAGATCTAAGAGGTCGCTTTTTAAACGAGCTCTCTGGTGGTGAGCGCCAAAAGGTCATGCTTGCAAGAGCTCTCGCTCAAGAACCAAAGGTGCTTCTTTTAGATGAACCGACGAGTTCACTAGATATTAAGAATCAATATCAGGTACTTCGAATGGTGAGAGACTTTTGTAAAAGTGATCAGTTAATCGCCGTCGTCGTCATTCACGATCTAAACCTCGCTCTACGCTTTTCCGATCAATTCTTACTTTTAAAAAATGGCAAAGTGTACCGGGTCGGTGATCGAAGGGTATTAGATGAAGAAAGTTTAATGCAAGTCTATGGTGTACGCGCACGAATTACAGAAGTCGAAGGCCAACCAATGGTCTTTGTGGAGGAGGAAATATGAAAACTTGGAACGACTGTGTCGCCTTTCATGGGCATGAATGTGGAGGACTTACGATCGGCTATAAAGCGAGTCTCTTAGCGATTGAACTCTTAGGAATCGACTTTTCTTCCGACGAAGAGCTCGTCTGTATTGCAGAAAATGACGCTTGTGGAATCGATGCCATTCAAGTGATGTTAGGTTGTAGTGTCGGAAAGGGGAACCTATTATTTCACATATGCGGAAAACAAGCCTTCTCCTTCTACAATAGAAAGAACGGATCGAAGGTGCGTCTCGTCTTAAAGCCAAGGCCTGAAGGTCTTACTCGCGAAGAATCCTTCGCATACTATCAAGGTCTTGAACCAAAAGAGATGTTCGAGGTGAAAGAACCGACGCTTATACCACCTAAGAAAGCGAAGATCTTTGACTCCTATGTGTGTGCAAATTGTGGCGAATCGACAGGTGTTCACTGGATTCGTCTTTCAGGAGACCAAAAGCTTTGCCTCGACTGCTACGAAAGTTATGATCGTTTTCACGTATAAGAAAGGAGCCTCCGAAGAGGCTCCTTTTATAGTGCTTCATACACTTTTTCGTCCATTTTCTTTAAAAGCTCAACGACGAGTTTCACTGCATGATCATAGTCGGTCTTTGAAGAAAAACCACGAGGGGTATGGGCATAGCGCACTGGGATTCCAACGACTATGGTTGGAACGCCACCGTGCTCCTTATGGACAAAGTGTCCATTCGTTCCACCGCCTGTGCGAACGGCCGCTTGCACAGGGATTCCAAGTTCCTTTGCTGTTTCGAGTGCAAAGCGTTGGAATCTCGGATGCGTAATCATCCTTACGTCAATATGCCTTAGCATAGGGCCACTTCGTAAGGCCGTCTGCATCTCACTTCCCTTGGCAAACGTATCGTCTGCTGGCGTTCCTTCAAAGATGATCGCAAGGTCTGGTGCGACTTTTGTTGTGATCATTTCGATACCACGGCCACCGACTTCTTCTTGCGTACTAAAGGTTCCGATGACATCTACATTTAAATCGATATCCTTAATCTCTTGTAGTACATCCACTTGAGCAGCACAGCCGATTCGGCAGTCGAAAGCCTTACCGTAGAGCACATTCTCATTGTCATAAAAGCGAGTGACAGGAACGATCGGAAGACCCGGTTCAATGCCAAGTGCCTGAACTTCTTCTTTTGAACTGAGCCCTACATCGAGTCGCATGAGATCGATCGTTAGAGGCTTTTTCTTTTGTTCTTCCGACATGAAGTGCGGTGGGATGGATCCAACTACTCCTTGAACGAGCTCTCCTTCATACGTTTTGACTTCTAGAAGTTCCCCTGGAACGGTCGTCTCAACCCAGCTTCCTAAGGGAATGAACTTAATGAGTCCATTGTCATCAATGCTATGGACCATGAATCCCACTTCATCAGTATGTGCATCTAGCTGAACGAGAAGCTTCTTTCCACTACTCTTTTTTACATACAGATTTCTAAATTTATCCTCTTCTACTTCAAAATCATCTTTTAATTCCGCTTTAATAATACTCGCTACATCATCTTCAAAGCCGCTAGGACCAAAGGCGTCCGATAGCTTTTGTAAACGTTCGATACTCTTTTTCTTCATACTTCCTCACTTTCTTACATTATTTTAGCACAACAGGGTAAAAGTGTGATATAGTGTTTTTACCCCCCATAGGGGGGTCTGAAAGGAGAACGCATGAAAACCATCGTTATTATTGGCGGCGTTGCCGGTGGTGCAAGCGCTGCAGCTAGACTTCGTAGACTCGATGAAGAGTCAGAAATTATTATTCTTGAAAAAGGCCCCTACATTTCGTACGCCAACTGCGGACTACCTTATCACATTGGAGGAGCCATCGGAAACCGCGATGCCCTACTCCTACAGACACCAGAAAGCTTTAAAGCACGCTTTCAAGTGGATGTTCGCGTAAACCAAGAGGTCGTCAAACTAGACACGAAGAAAAAAGAACTCCAAGTTAGAAAATCAGACGGTGCAGAATACACTCAACGCTTTGACCAACTCATCATCTCCGTCGGATCCACCCCTATGAAACCACCGATTCCAGGAATCGATCAAGATCACGTTCGCGTCCTCTGGACCGTTCCCGACATGGATCAAATTCAAGCCCTCATCGACCATAAGAAACCAAAGCAAGCTGTCGTCTGCGGCGGTGGTTTTATCGGTCTCGAAATGGCAGAAAACCTACGTGAACGTGGCATTCAAGTTAGCCTCGTAGAAATGATGGACCAAGTCATGGGTCCTCTCGATAAAGAAATGGCAGCAATCGTCGAGCAAGAACTCGAACGAAACGGTGTAAAACTCTATCTATCGAAAAAAGTCACGGCCTTTACAGAAAAAGCCGTTCAATTAGATTCTGGTGAAGAAATTCCTGCAGAGCTCGTTCTCGTAAGCTTAGGTGTTCGTCCACAGACGGCCTTCTTAAAAGATAGCGGAATCGAGTTAAATCAACGCGGTGCCATAGTCGTGAATGACTTCATGCAGACGAATGTCAAAGACATCTACGCTGTAGGTGATGCGACAGAAATTACAAACCTCGTAAGTGGACAGAGAGTGACGATTCCTCTTGCATCGCCTGCGAATAAGCAAGGTCGCTTGGCTGCAGATAACGTAGCAGGACTTAAGAGAAAATACCGCGGTGCACTCGGTACAGGTATCGCTAAGATATTCGATATCACAGCTGCAACGAGCGGACTCAATGAAAAGCAACTCATGGCCATGGGTAAGGTTCGCGGTAAAGATTACCACGTAGCAGAGATCATCTCAAAAGACCACGCTGGTTATTATCCCAATGCCATGCCAATTACACTTAAAGGCATTTTTGATGCCAAAGGAAAGCTTTTAGGCATTCAAGGTGTAGGCTATAGCGGTGTCGATAAGCGCGTCGACGTCTTTGCTACAGCTATGACCATGGGAGGAACCGTTACAGATCTTGCTGAACTAGACCTCTCATACGCTCCACCCTTCTCAAGCGCCAAAGACCCCATCAACATGCTCGGCTTTGTCGGCCAAAACATCTTAGATGGCTATGTAAAACCAATCCTCGTAACAGAGCTCGACGATTATAAAGATTCCACTTTCCTCGATGTTCGTGCTCCAGAAGAACTCCTACTCGGAGAAATTCCAAATGCAATCAACATCCCGCTTGACGAGATTCGCGATCGCATGGATGAAATTCCAAAGGACAAGACCGTCGTCGTAAACTGCCAAATCGGTCTTCGCGGTTACATCGCAGCTCGCATTCTCATGCAACACGGCTACGACGTACGAAACCTCTCCGGTGGATACTCCCTTTACGCTCAAAACTTCTGTGAGAGCGGTGCAGGAACTTGTGGCTTAGGGGACGTAAACTTCTCCGACGCTGGTCACAGTGAAGGCATCATCCGCACTCCTGGTGAAAGACATGAATTAAACGTCGGTGGACTCAGTTGCCCCGGCCCTATCATGCAGGTTTCTAAGAAGATGGAAGAACTTCAGGAAGGAGATCTTCTAGAAGTTCATGCAACCGATCCAGGATTTTTTAAGGACCTCCCTGTCTGGGCACAAAAGACAGGAAATACACTCCTTCAGATTTCTGATGAAGGAAAGAAGATTACAGCCCTCGTACAAAAGGGTGCAGCCGTCGCTCCAAAGGCCGTTTCAGGAGAAATTCCTCACGGTAAGACCATGGTCGTCTTTAGTGGTGACCTAGATAAAGCCATCGCTAGCCTCATCATCGCAAACGGCGCTCGAAGCATGGGCCGTGAAGTTACGATGTTCTTCACCTTCTGGGGACTCAATATCCTTAGAAGAAACGAACCCGTCCATGTGAAGAAGGAACCTGTAGAAAAGATCTTCGGTATGATGATGCCAAGAGGAACGAAAAAACTCGGCCTCTCTCGCATGAACTTCGGCGGATTAGGTGCTAAGATGATCCGTGGCATCATGAAAAAGAACAACGTCGATCAAGTTGAAGTGCTCCTTAAACAAGCTCTAGACAACGGCGTTCGCATGATCGCATGTAACATGAGCATGGATTTAATGGGCATCACGAAGGAAGAACTCATTGACGGAGTCGAGCTAGGCGGCGTCGCAACGTATCTCGGTTCTGCAGAAGATGCAGATACAAACCTCTTCATCTAATGACAGACGCAAAAAAGGATATTGTCAAAAGACTTCGAATCATTTCCGGTCACTTACAAGGCGTCATTGATATGATTGAAGGAGAAAGGGCCTGTGATGAAATTCTCATCCAGGTCCAAGCTCTTTCAAGTTCCCTAGCTAAAGTAAAGTCGCTGATAGTAAAGAATTATTTGACCGAATGCTTCAATCCTAACGCAGTTTTAAGCGAAGATTTAGAGAAAATCTTAAAATATTTAGATAAATAGTGTTTAGGGACCTCAATTTGTGGTATTATAGTAATACAATATCAAAGGGAGGTGATTCCAATGTACGAAGAACATTGGCATCCCGTAGACCCTAAACAGTATGGGAAGGGTCTTACGGGAATAGTAGAGACTCTTTTCAGATCATTTTAGCCTCTTTTTAGAGGAAAGGACACAAGCCTTATCTTGTAACAACTACTTCTGAAGCGAGTCAGACATTGAAAGACACACTCAAAAAGCATGGTCTCAGGACCACGAAGCAAAGACAAACGGTATTACACGCACTCCAACAATCGAAGGAGAAATTGAGTAGTGCGGAGGAACTATTTAGAAGGTGCCCGGATGAGATGGATCTCTCGACACTCTATCGTAATCTCGAGCTTTTTGTGGAAGCGGGGATTGCTGAACGCGAGATCATTGACCGCGTCAGCCACTATCGGTTGAAGTGCTCTGAAGATCATCATCATCACCTGATTTGTACCGGATGTAATAAGGTCGTTCACTTAGATTACTGCCCAATCGATGATCTCAGTGAAATCGCAAAAGAGCACCATTATCTTCTTCAAGAACACAGACTGGAGATTTTCGGACTCTGTGAGGAGTGTCAAAAGAAGGGATTTAGGTAGTGATCCCGGACAATATGTCTAAAACCAAAGCGGACCCGAGGGTCCGCTTTTTTATCGATCTTTTTTCAAGTATTGATTTCTTAGTTTTATTCCAGTAGGCGTTATCGCTACACCACCTTTACCCGTTTCACGGAGTGCTTCAGGTAAGGCTCTTCCTACTCGGAACATGCTGTCTACGACTTCATCAAAAGGAATGAGACTCACACAGCCTGAAAGAGCGAGATCGGCACTTACGATGGCATTCATGACGCCCGATGCATTCCGTATGGAACAAGGGAACTCAACAAAGCCTCCGATAGGGTCACACACGAGACCCATGATGTTCATAAAGGAGAATCCCGCTGCATCGAGTGCTTCTCGAGGCGTTCCTCCTTGAAATTCGACGAGTGCTGCAGCAGCCATCGCAGCGGCCGTTCCGCACTCTGCTTGACAACCGCCTTCTGCACCGCTCACCGTCGCATTGACTTCTACGAGAAGACCTACAGCAGAAGCTGTAAGGAGAGCATCGACGAGTTCTTTATCGGTTGCGTTCTTTTCTACTTTAAGGTAATGGAGGGCTGATGGTAAGATCCCACTACTACCTGCCGTAGGTGCTGCACAGATTCTTCCCATGCCGGCATTTACCTCCGATGTACTTAAGGCTGCAGCAACCGTTCGCATCATGGTCTTACCCATGAGCGGTTCCTTCTCTTTAGCGTAGTCCATGGCTTTTTTCGCATAACCACCACTCATTCCGCTAATCGAGTGAATTTCTTCTTCTGTTCCTTTTTCAGCCGAATGCATCATGACATCGATCGTCTGTTGAAGGAGCGCACGAACGGCCTCTTCAGAGGCATCGTTATCTTTCATAGCTTGTTTTATTGCGATATCAGAAATTCGTACACCATTTTTCTCCGTAAGCTCTAAGAGCTCCTGTCCGTTGTGGAAAATCATTCGACACCCCCAATATTTGCAAGGAGCTTGACACCCTCTTGATTTCTTATCTTTTCGTAGCTCTCTTCAGAGATCTTGGCATCCATCTCTACGATCATGGTAGAAATCGTGTCATCTCTTGTAACCTTCATCGAAGCGATGTTGATCGATTGACTCAGAAGAATTTCACTCACCCTGTGGATGACACCACGCTTATCGGTATACTTTACAATAATAGTTGGACGACTTCCTGAAACACTGACGGGAACGCCATTTAAGTCTGTGATCTCGATCGCTCCACCGCCTACAGAGGAACCTGTAATACTCTTTACGACACCATCGTCTAAGGTAAAGACCATCTTTACGGTGTTAGGGTGAACGTAACCGAGATCAGCTTCTTCAAAACGAAAGTTAATTCCCTGTTCTTTTGCAATCTCAAAGGAATCGATGAGTCTTTCGTCATCTGGAGCCATTCCTAAAACACCAGCAACGAGTGCACGGTCGGTACCGTGGCCAAAGTAGGTGTCTTTAAATGACCCGTGAAGGTAAAAGACAACCTCATGAAAAGGGTCTTCAATGATGCGTCTTGCCACGTTCGCTAGCTTACAAGCGCCTGCCGTGTGCGAACTACTAGGACCGATCATAATAGGTCCTAAGGTATCTAGAATATTCATTCTTCCTCCTATGGATACAGGTAGATGCTTTCTGGAGCTTCCACCTCGCGAATGCTTTCTACTATAAAGAGGGGAAACACTTCTCCCCCGTTCTTTCTTCGTACAAAAGTCCCCGTGACTTCTACCCACTTACCGACTTTGTCAAACGAAGCCCCTTGAACCTCACAAGGAAATCCGACGTTCACTTCTTCCTCAGCTCCTTCTCTAATAAGAGGTCTCGACAAAAAGAATTGATTTCCCTTATAACGTTCATCCTGACTCGTAAAGCCTAATAAAGTGAAGCGCTTTCCTGAGACGTTCGTAAAATTCTCATAGGCCTGGTTAGCTACCGTCTGAAAGAGCTCTGCATCGCTTCTTTCTAGTAACGCTCCCGTTTCACCGAACTCCGTATGTGTCACCTCGACCTCGATCTTTCCTTCTTCAACGACACGGGTCTCTGGCATAAAGAGAATTCCTAAGAGAATAGGAAGAAAGAGCACCATGATCGAAGCATCCTTCTTTAGCTCTTTCTTTCGATGCGTAATGAGAAAGAGAACGCTAAAGAAAAAGACTAGAACAAGAGCCGCCCCTAAACTAATGAAAGGAAATGACTCATAGCCAACGAGGTCGTGGATCTTCGAGCTTTCAAGAATTCGATTGAGCGAGAGGTAAAAGAGAGCAAAGAAGATGAGGTAGGCCTTTTCCATCACGTGCTTCATAGGAAGCCTCCTAGTGAAAAGACGAGGTTTAGAAGGATGCTAACAAGAAGTACCGTAGCCATTTTCTTCTTATTACTAGAATCAACGACTGAGAGATCAGCCGCAATGAGGCCTGCAATGAAGGTGCTCGTTTCAAAACTAAAGAGAAAGCCCTCTAGATAAAAAGAACTTGCTACAGAGGGTACTCGAAGAAGTAGGACCACGAGAACCATAAAGAGAATCGAAAGAAACGGATTCTTTCCAATGAGTCTTAAGGTAGAAAAAGGAAAGTAGGTGTGAAAAAGCGAGATGAAAAAGGACGCAAAGATGGCACACTTACTGAACGTTAAAAAAGCATCCATGGTGCGACTCATAAAGTTGTCATAGGTAAAGGCTTCTCTTTCTTCCCTCACCTTTTTCTCTTTCAGGATAAATGATGCCAAAAGAATGGATACGACCGCTATGGCGATTCGAGCGAGAAGCATCTTCACATCTTTAAAGACAAAGTGCATCACGTAGAGCGAAATGGGGTTTAACACGCGACTTACAGGATTCGCCTCTACTCCCAAAAGACGGGTAATGGCGTAATAGACACTTCCCAGTAAAAGAAAGGGCAAAGCTTTTAAGAGTTTAGAAGACATGATCTCTACTAAAGATCCTGAAACGTCCTTAGGTAGCACGATACATATGATTAGAATGAGCACTGAAAGCATGATCTCCCAGTATTTCTTAATCATTGCCCTTTCCTCCTAAGAGCGAGCTAAAGACAAAGAAGACGGCTTCAACAACGACGATGCTTGCACCGGTTGGAAGATTGAAGTAAAAACTTCCCACGACACCGATGAGGACACTCAAGACGTTTATGAGCGCGGAATACACGAGAAGTCCTTTAAAGCTCTTTGAAAAGTTAAGTGCACTCGATGCAGGGAAAACGATCATGGCACTAATAAGCATCGTTCCTACGATGCGAATACCGAGGACTACGGTGACACCCGTTAAAACACTTAAAAGGTACGTCAGTCTTTCCGTCTTCATTCCACTTGCAATACAGAACTCTTCGTCGTAAGTGATCGCAAAGAGATCCTTATAAAAGATCCATACGGTAAAGACCGTCACAAGGCCAAGGGCGACAGAAAGCACCACCTCTTCATTGGCAATGACTAAGATAGAACCAAAGAGGTAGCTAAAGAGATCGACGCCAAAGCCTTTATTGAGACTCGAAAGAATCACACCGAGTGCGATCGAAAAGTTAGATACGAGTCCGATGGCTGCATCGCTATTGACGTGCTTAGCACTTAATCGTTGAATGACGAGAGATGCAAGAATCACGAGCGGTAGCGTGAGGATTAAAGGTTCTCCTATAAGTAAAAGGCTTAACGCGACAGCCGCAAAAGAGACGTGTGCAAGGCCATCGCCGATCATCGACTGCTTTCTTAGGACTAAAAAGACACCTAAGAGAGCAGAACTTACCCCTACGACACTACCTACGACTAAGGCTTTTATCATGAAGGGATATTTTAATAACTCAATCATGGTGCCTCCAACAAATTTGATGCTGTGCTGCACCAAAGTAGTGACTCATCTCTTCACTATGGCAGAAGTCTTCATAATCGCCGAAGAATCGAAGCGTATGGTCGAGTAACATGAGTTCCGAGCTATAGCGACCAGCGCTTGAAATATCATGCGTTACAAGGACTATCGTCATTCTCTTACTGAGCTTTGTAAGTAGCTCATAAAAGCTTTCTCGAATCTGCGGATCCAGTGCACTCGTCGGTTCATCCAAGATTAAAAGCTTCGGGTCGTTTACCAATGACCTCGCCAGGTGAACTCGTTGAAGCTCTCCACCGCTCAAGTTTCCGATCCGTCTCGCCTTTAAACGGTCCATCTCGAGCTCCGAAAGAATCGCGTGAATCTTTTCCTTATCTTCTTTCGTAAGAAGCTTCGGTGGCTTCTTTCTCGATAAGAGTCCCATCGACACGACTTCCTCTACAGAAGCCGGAAACGTCTTCTCTTTTCTAGAAAGAAGCTGAGGGAGGTAACCAATGTCCTCCCTTTCGATGAATCGAGTAATCGTTCCCTCGTAATCGTTAACGAGCCCTAAAAGTGCTTTCATTAAGGTCGTCTTACCGGATCCATTGGGGCCAACGACCGCTAAGAAACTTCCTTCTTTTAACGCAAAAGAAACGTCTTGTAAGACGTTTGATTTGCCGTAGCTTAAGCTTAAGTTTTTTACCTCAAAGAGATTCATTCCATTCCTTTTTTCAAGTTTTCAATGTTTTGCTTCATAAGGTCGACGTATCCGACTCCCTTTTCGAGGTCTTCTTTCGTTACATTATGAAGACCATGAAGAAGAACGAGCTCTGCTCCCGTTTCATTACTGATGAGCTTTGCGATTTTCGGTTCAATGATCTCTTCATAGTAGATCACCTTTTTCGTTCTCGCCTTCATGACGTCTACGAGTTCTGCCATGGCTCTACTTGAAGGCTCTTGATCAGGAGAGAGGCCTTCGTAAGCGGTGATAAACTGGATACCATAGCGCTTTGAGAGATAACCAAAGACTTGGTGACCACCGAAGATGACGCTCGGTGTATCGGTTCCTTTAACAAGTTCTGAAAGGCTCTTATCGAGACCTTCGAGTTCTTTAATTAAAGCATCTGCGTTCTTTTGAAAGTATTCCTTGTGAGCAGGAGATGTTACAGAAAGTGAGTGAAGTACATGAAGTGCCATGTCTTTGGCATTGACGGGATCGGTCCAGATATGTGGATCGAGTTCGCCTTCTTCATGATGCTCTTCTCCTTCGTGTGATTCTCCAGTTTCTGTCTCGTGACCTTCTTCTTCATGGTGATGACCTTCGATCATCTCGATACCTTGAGAAAGGTCTACAGCGACAACGCCTTTGACATTTTCCTTCACGAGCTTATGAACCCAAGGTTCCATGTTCTCTCCGGTATAGAAGAAGAGGTCTGCTTTACTTAGTAGTTCAATGTCCTTTGGTGTCGGTTCAAAAGAGTGTGCCTCTACACCAGGAGGAAGTAAGAGCTTACTTTCTACCTTATCTCCTCCGATGATGCGAACAAAGTCATATTGAGGAAAGAGACTCGATACGACGACGAGTTTCTTCTCAGGATTTCTTATTGTCTCTGTTGTTTCATACGTTTCCGGTGGATTTGTCACCGTACAACCTGCTAGTAAAATCACTGCTAAAACGAGTGATAGAATGCGTTTCATGTGTGTATACCCCCTTGTTGCAAACGATTCGCAATTATTGTATACACCTTTTTATTTGCTGTCAATCATAGAATACATCGTCTCTTTTTAATTCTTTATGAAGTTCCCAATAATTAGGAAGAAACTTTTCTAAGGAAGCATAAAATCGAGACCCGTGGTTTGGTACAAAGAAGTGAACGAGTTCATGTACAAGGACGCTTTCGATCACTTCTTTCCTGAAATACGCAAGTCTTGAATTCATTCGAATCGTTCGCTTCGATACCGTCGCACTTCCATAGCGTGTCTTCATTCTTCGGACACTTAGGCCATTTACCTTTATGCCTAGTTTTTCCTCCCAAAAAGGAAGAAGCTGCATTAGAACTTCCTCGAGAAGCTTCTTTTGAAAGTCAAAAAACAGTTCCTTGGCATCTTCCTTTTTTTCCAAAGGAAAGATGATCTCATCCTCTTTAAGAACCATGTTATCGACTTCTTTAAAAGAAATTTGACGGACTTTTCCTAGAACGGGTACCCTTTCACTTTCTTCAAAGAGAAGGCTTCGTTTCGAATGGCTTCTCATCCATTCTTCCTTCTTCTTTAACACCTCTAGGATGCGTTCATCACTCACATGAAGTGGTGCTCTTAAGACAAAAGCATCCCCTTGTCTTAAGAGATAGAAGTTTCTAATGGGTTTTCTTTCGATCTCTACTTCAAATTCCTTAAAAGCTAGCTTCATTTCTTATCGCTTCTATGAGCTCTGTGAGCGTCTCTTCAATGGCCCGCGTACGGTATCCGAGTTCCTTTGAAGCCTTATTGTGTGAATAGAGCTCAAAGCTACTTAGCGTCGTCGCCATGTAACTCGTTAGAGGTGGTTTCTTCCTAAAAGTCTCTGCACCCCACTCAACGACGGGGGCTACGATCTTAAAGATTCCCATGGGCATGACGGCACCAATCGGCTTCTTTCCAGCAAGTCTAGAGACTTCATCGAGAATGTCTTTCGCCGAGTGATAATCACCACTTAAGATGTAATTCTCTCCACGTTTTCCCTTGTCAAGTGCACTTAGCGTCCCTTCCGCCACATCCTTTACATCGACAAAGTCGTGACCACCGCCCACGAGAACCTTTAACTTTCCAAGGAGGTAATCTCGAATCATAGGCGTCGTCATACCTTCACCTAAAGGAGCCACTCCTACAATGCCTGAAGGATGAACCATGACCATGTCCATTCCCGCATCCATCGCTTGAATCGCATAGCGAGAGGCCTTGGCTTTACTCTTTGCATACTGACCGATGACGCGGTCTTCGTCAAATTCACGAATCTCACGCTTTACAAGGCCTAAGCGACGCATCGGTATGGCGTGAACGCTACTCACGTAGACGAGTCTTCCCGTATTCAGTTCTTGACAGACTTCGATGGTGTTTCTAAGTCCAGTGACGTTTACGTCAAAGAGCTCATCCACCGGCTTCTTTTCAATCGTAATGATCGAGGCACAGTGAATGACCTCGGGCTTTTCGTACTTTGAGATACAATCTCTTAAAGATTCCTTGTTTCTCGTATCCCCTACGAAGACAGGAACACCGAGTACTTCTAGGTAGGGACTGGGATGATTACTAAAAACGATGGGCCTGTCTCCTCTTTGTGCAATTTGACGCACGAGCTCAGAACCTAAAAATCCAGCACCACCGATCACTATGATTTCTTTCATCTCTGACTCCTTTTAGTCTACATCTCTATCATACAGCATCTAAGCCACTCTTAGCATATTTATGGTATGATTTTTCTAGGAGGGCGATATGACTATTTTTGAAAAATCAGTAGAAGCACATAAAACTTGGAGAGGAAAAGTTAAGACCGAGCTCAAATGCTCCTTAGAAAACAAAGACGACCTCTCTCTCGCCTATACACCGGGCGTGGCTGAACCATGCCGAAGAATACACAAAGATCCCGAGAGCGTCTATGAGTACACCTGGAAGTCGAATACGGTAGCTGTCGTGAGTGATGGAACAGCCGTTTTAGGCCTTGGCGATATCGGTCCCATGGCTGCACTTCCCGTCATGGAAGGAAAGTGTGCACTCTTTAAGCGCTTTGCTGGAGTCGACGCCGTTCCGATCGTACTCGATACCAAAGACACCGAAGAGATCATCTCCATCTGTAAAGCCATCGCACCGACCTTCGGAGGAATTAACCTCGAGGACATCAGTGCCCCACGCTGTGTAGAGATCGAAACAAGACTAAAAGAAGAGTTAAATATCCCCGTCTTCCACGACGATCAGCACGGAACCTCGATCGTTCTGGCGGCTGCACTCATGAACGCCTTAAAGCTCGTAAAAAAAGACTTCTCAGAGTGTCAGGTTGTTCTATTAGGAACGGGAGCAGCTGGAAGCTCTATCGCAAAGATGCTCACACACTTAGGCGTTAAGGATATCTTCGCTTTTCGCCGTAAGGGAATTATTCGAAAGAGCGACGAAGATAACGCACTTATAAAAGAGCTCGCTGAGATCACGAATAAAGAGGACCATGATTATAACTTAGAAGACGCCATGAAAGAAGCCGATATTTTTATCGGCGTAAGCGGCGGAAATCTAATCACAAAAGACATGGTTCGTTCAATGAAAAAGGATGCCATCGTCTTTTCCATGGCAAACCCCGATCCTGAGATCACTTACGACGACGCCAAGGAAGCTGGAGCAAGAGTTGTAGGCACGGGTCGAAGCGACTATCCGAACCAGGTTAATAATGTCCTAGCATTTCCCGGGCTCTTCCGCGGAGCACTCGATGCGAGAGCAGAAAAGATCACAGAGGAAATGAAGCTCGCTGCAGCCAAGGGACTCGCTTCTCTTATTACAGAAGCTGAACTAAGTGAGGACTATGTCATTGTAAATGCCTTTGATGAAAGGGCTGCAAAAGCTGTAGCAGAAGCCGTTATAGAATGTAAAAAAGCTGAGACCCGTTAATGGGTTTCAGCTTTTCTAATGATGAGCTTTTGATCCTCTACATCGATCACTGCTTGATCCCCTGGTAGAATATCATTGGCTAAAATGCTTCGAGCGAGCAACGTCTCTGCATGTCTTTGTAGGTATCTCTTTAAAGGTCTTGCACCGAAGTTTACATCATAGCTTTCCTCGATGACAAAATCCTTGGCTTTATCAGAAATCGTAAGATCGATATCTTGTTCTTTCAGTCGCTCCTTTAGATCCTTTAAAAGGATATCGATGATCGACTTCATGTCGTTCTTCGTAAGCGGTTTATAAAGTACGATCTCATCGAGACGATTTAAAAACTCTGGGCGGAAGCGTAAGTGCAGTTCGCGGTCAATCGCTTCTCTTGCCTCTTCTTTAATCTCTCCCATATCATCGATTCCACCTAAGAGATACTCACTTCCGAGGTTTGAAGTTAAGATGATGATCGTGTTTTTAAAGTCCACGGTTCGTCCTTGTCCGTCTGTAATTCTTCCGTCGTCCAAGACTTGAAGTAGTACGTTAAAGACATCGGGATGGGCTTTTTCAATTTCATCAAAGAGAATAACGCTATAAGGTTTTCTTCGAACGGCTTCTGTAAGTTGACCACCCTCATCGTAACCGACGTATCCTGGAGGCGCTCCGATCAAGCGGCTCACGGAATGTTTTTCCATGTATTCAGACATATCGATACGAATCATGCTCTTTTCAGAATCGAAGAGTAATCTACTCACGCTTCTTGCAAGCTCAGTCTTTCCGACACCGGTGGGTCCTAAGAAGAGGAAACTTCCAATGGGTTTCGATGGATCTTTTACACCTGCACGGCTTCTAAGAATAGCATCCGAAACCTTCGATACGGCTTCATCCTGTCCGATCACTTCTTCATGAAGGTGCTCTTCAAGGCTTAAAAGCTTTGTACGCTCCGTTTCCATGAGCTTATCGAGTGGAATGCCCGTCCAGCGACTGACGACACCAGCGACTTCTTCTTCCGTGACTTTTTCTCTTAGAAGCTCATGATCCTTTGGGGTCTTCAAATCCTCAAGTTCTTTTTGAAGCTTTGGAAGCTCGCCGTACGTAAGCTCAGCAACTTTTTCGAGGTCGTAGTGGCTTTGTGCCATCTCGATCTCATGCTGAACGCGTTCAATCTGTTCCTTTAACACATTGACTCTATCGACTGATTCTTTTTCACGCTTCCACTTCGATTCGAGTGAACCGTATTCTTCCTTGAGTTCACTCACTTCCCTTTGAATCTCAGAAAGACGTTCCTTACTCTTTTCGTCCGTTTCCTTCTTAAGGGCAGCGATCTCGATCTCTTTTGTCATGATCTTTCTATGAATTTCATCGAGCTCTACTGGCATCGACTGCATCTGCGTCTTAATAAGTGCACAAGCTTCATCGATGAGGTCGATCGCTTTATCCGGTAGGAAACGATCTTGAATGTATCGGTCAGAAAGGGTTGCAGCCTGAATGAGTGCCGCGTCACTAATCTGTACGCCGTGGAAGATTTCATAGCGTTCACGAAGACCACGTAAGATCGTGATCGTCTCTTCCACACCAGGTTCTCCTACGAGTACCGGTTGGAAACGTCTCTCGAGGGCCGCATCCTTTTCAATGTACTTTCTGTATTCATCGAGCGTCGTCGCACCGATACAGTTGAGTTCACCTCTCGCAAGCATGGGCTTTAGCATGTTTCCAGCATCCATGCTTCCTTCTGTTTTTCCTGCACCAACAATCGTATGGAGCTCGTCGATAAAGAGGATCGTCTTTCCTTCACTCTTTTTAATCTCTTCGAGTACGGCCTTAAGACGTTCTTCAAATTCACCGCGGAATTTAGCTCCTGCGATAAGTGAACCCATATCTAAAGCAAAGATGGTCTTATCTTTTAGGCTTTCTGGAACGTCTCCGCGGACAATTCGCTGTGCAAGTCCTTCTACGACAGCTGTTTTACCTACACCTGGTTCACCGATTAAGACCGGGTTGTTCTTCGTCTTTCGAGAGAGAATTCGAATGGCTCTTCGAATCTCTTCATCTCGACCGATGACAGGATCTAAGGTATTCTTTCGAGCACGCTCCACAAGATCGGTTCCATATTTCTTTAACACTTGGTACGTATCTTCAGGAGAATCACTCGTAACGCGCATAGAGCCTCGGATGTCCTTTAAAACAGCAAGGAGCTTTTCCTTTGTAAGTCCTGATTCTTTAAAGAGCTTTGAAAGCGCTGTCTTTGATTCAGCGATCGCAAGCATCACGTGTTCTACACTTAAATACTCATCTTGCATCGACTTTTCAATGCGCTCTGCTTCATTAAGTAGCATTAAGGTATCGTTTGAAATGACAGTCTTTACATTTCCTGAGACCTTTGGTTTTTTCTCTACTACACGCTTAACTTCTTGTTCTAACGTTTTGACATCGGCCTTACAAGCCGTAATGAGCTCTCTTGCGAGTCCTTGTTCGTTTTCAAGTAACCCTAAGAAGAGATGTTCCGGATCAATCTGGGTGTTCGCATATTCTGTGGCAATGAAGTTCGCTTGATTGAGCGCTTCAATTACATTCTTTGTCATCTTTTCGTAGTTCATATCTCCTCCTATTAGCACTCGTTATCTTCGAGTGCTAATTTTATTATACACCCTTTTATTCCCCTGTCAAGCAAGAAAAAAACAGCTTTCGCTGTTTTATTCCTTAAACATATCTCCGAAGAGCATCTTTCGGATATCCGTATAATCTTTCGGTAATTCTGACCCCGACATATCTACAGGAACGAAGATATAGACTTCATCCTTTTCCCCAGAGTAGAACTCCTTCGTGTAGACTTCAAAGTCATAGCTGTCGGCAGGCTTTAATCCGAGTTCTGGTAGAATCTCATCGTAGATTTTTTGATACGTGCTTCCTAAGCTGTCCGCATTGGAGTCGTGCACGACAGCCACGTAGTTCTCGTGGTTTACATACCAAGCTTGCATTCCTTGAGGTACGGTATCTACGCGATCGACCTCGACACCTGCAAGGTATTGAATCTTATCTTCACCGCTATAGAGAGGCTCGGAAAGACCATAGAAGTGCGTATCCTTATGGATGTTTGGAATCTCCTCTACGCGCTTACTAAGTTCTGTCCAGACCTTCATCACTTCGTCGTAGTCATTCTCACCCGTATAGGCGACACCGACGATCATGCGTTTTTCTAATCGAACAATTTCAGGTTTCATTCGCTCTGTCTCCTTTAGTGCCTATATACCCTATTCGAGCCAAGCAGGCACACTGAACCATTCGAATTCATCACTGGGATTAAAAAAGACGTAGATCGGTACGAGCTCTTGTTCATTTAATTCCCTCGGTGTATAGGTTAGAACAATGTGGAATCTCGATAACACTTGATTTGGATACTTCTTTTGAAATTCTTCCTTAGCATCAGATAGCGAGCGGATGGGCTTACTTTCTTTTCTCAAAAAACCAGTGAGAGGTTTCCCATCGAGGTAGTAGGTTGCATGAAAGCTTATAAAGGTCTCCTCTGGGTCATTCGACCGAGTAAAGGACAGTGTTAGACCAGAAGAAAGCGTCTTTTCTTCATTCTGTTCTAGCGTAATTTCCCCTTCCCCTCTTACAAAGCCAGGAAGCTTCTTCACACCAGCTGTATCGACTTGTTCCCGCTCTAAGAACGAAAAGGGAACCACCATCTGTCTAGCACTTTCCTTCGCATCTGCCATGGCCTCGCTATCTACCTGACTCTCTGAAGGGACACTCTCACTCAACGGCTTCATAGCTGAATTCTTAACGTTCATATTGCTTAGTGGAAAAGTGAGAACAGCAAGAAAGAGGACGGCTGCTGCAGCCACATAGAAGATGTAAGTGGGACGCTTTTTCTTCGTCAGCTTTTGAAACATTCGGTCCTTTTGTTCTTCAGTCGGTTTTATAGAATCGATTCTCTCGATCAGCTCTTCTCTTTTCATTCTTCCTCCCATTCGATTCGAAGGAGCTCCCTCGCCCGAGCGAGTCTCGAACGAACGGTAGAAGCGTTGATATCTAAAGCTTTTGCGATCTCATCACCCTTGTATCCTTCGTAGTAGTACATATATAACACGGTCTTAAGTTCATCGGGAAGCTTGAGGACAATTTCTAATATCTCGTCTCTCTCATCATTCGTTCCTAGAACCTCTTCGAGATCCTCTAGGTTCGTCTTGTTCTTACGAAACCAATGGGAAAGCATGTTTTTACAGACATTCGTGACCGTTACGATGAGAAAGGCCTTTTCGTGCTCTAAGGAATCAAACTCCCTGGGCGATTTCATCAAGTTCAAAAAGGCTTGCGTCGTAGCATCCTCAGCATCGTATGAATTTTTCATGTACAGCATCGCCACACGGTAGACCGTATCTACCTGCCTCTTATAGATTGCTTCTATGTTCATCGTTCCTCTTTCTAATAAACAAACGAAACGGGTAATTTGTCCACGAAGTGGTATACTTTCTATGAGGTCATTCTACCATATGAAAGTATTTATTAAAGCTCAAGATCACTATGAAAGAGAACCCATTTACGAGCATGTAAGAGCCATGCTAGATAGCGTCGATTGGTCCGATAAAAATTCTATACTCATAAAGCCAAACCTCTTAACGGCAGCTGAGGTATCAAAGAACGTGACGACTCACCCGTTTGTGGTGGAAGCTGTCGCAAGATATTTCTTAGCATTAGGAAAAAAGGTTACGATCGCTGATAGTCCCGGTGGACCGATGTCCCTCGGTGAACTCAAAAGGACGTATCAAGTGACAGGGCTAGCGGAGATTCCAAAGAACTTTCCTGTCGTATTAAATGAAGATCTACGTGCCGAAGTGATCGAGCTTAAGGACGCTAAGGCTTTAAAGAAGACGGAGATATTAAAGGTTGCCCTTGAGGCCGATGCGATAATCAATGTCTGTAAGCTTAAGACACATTCCATGATGACCTATACCGGTGCAGTAAAGAACCTCTTTGGACTGATTCCCGGTTTAAAGAAGGCCAAGCACCATCTTCTTTTAAAAGACCGTTATCAATTTGCAGACCACCTCATAGACCTCGCCCTTCAGGTGAAGCCGGATTTTTCTATCATGGATGCGATCGAAGGTATGGAAGGAAACGGGCCCGGTGGAGGAACGACGATCAAGGTTGGAGTCCTCTTAGGTAGTGAAAATCCCTTCGCTTTAGATGAAGTAGCGATGGAAATTGCAGCCATTCCAAAAGCCAAGGCTCCCATTCACGTGAGGGCCAAGCTTCGTGGCCTCATCCCAGAAATTGAACGAGAAGGAGAGATGAAAAGCGTTCCCTTTAAGCTTCCTTCATCACTAACAGTCCACGGACTTCCCCGATTCTTTGAGCACATCTTTGAAAACAACGTCTACTTTAATAAGAATAAGTGCATTCGCTGTGGACGGTGTAAGGCCATCTGTCCCCCTCAAGCGATTACGATAACAGACTACCCCCAAGTCGACCGCAAGAAGTGCATCCGCTGCTTCTGCTGTCACGAGGTCTGTCCCGTCGAAGCGATCGACATTAAAAAATCCATCTTTAGGAGAAACTCATGAAAACAGAAAAATACTTTGCAGATCCCAAAAACTTCAAACTAAAAGACTTTGACACAAGCGATACAGGTAACTTTAAAGACAAGACCGAAGTCGAAGAAAAGATGAAAGAAAACCTCACTGAACTCAGTGAGCTTCAAGACGTCTTCTATGCTTCAAACAAGTATTCGCTTCTTCTCATCTTCCAAGCCATGGATGCCGCTGGTAAAGATGGTACCATAAAGCACGTCATGAAAGGCGTGAACCCACAAGGCTGTCAAGTCGTTAGCTTTAAGCAACCTTCATCCGAAGAACTCGACCACGACTACCTCTGGCGTGCCATGAAAAACCAACCGGAGAGAGGCCGCTTTGGTATCTTTAACCGTAGCTACTATGAAGACGTCTTAGTCGTTAAGGTCCATAACCTCCTAGAATCCTCACAGCTTCCAAAAGAACTTCTCACGAAGGATGTCTTTGAAAAGAGATACCGTCAAATTAAAAACTATGAGGAATATCTAACGGAAAACGGCATTATCGTCCTAAAGTTCTTCTTAAATATCTCCAAGGAAGAACAGGCAAAACGCTTCCTCGAACGCATCGATGATGAGTCGAAGAACTGGAAGTTCTCCATGGGCGACGTCAAGGAAAGAAAATACTGGGATGAATACCAAAAGGCCTACGAAGAGGCAATAAAAAACACCTCCACGAAGGAGGCGCCTTGGTACGTGATTCCAGCAGACCATAAGTGGTACATGCGTTATCTCGTAAGTGAAATTATTATTGATAAGCTAAAGAGTTTAAAGCTTGAGTATCCGAAACTCACAAAAGAGCAACTTCAAGAACTTCAAGTGGCTAAGGAAGCTCTACTTCATGAGTGATGCTTTGTTGTAGAGCTCCACTAGAGCATGATAGTCCGAGTAAAACTGGTCGATTCGCGTAGGATCGACCTTTTTTTCTGCCGTTAGCGTCTCTAAGATGGACCTTTCTGTCTCTAAAAAGAGCTCGTTTAAAGAAAGAAACTTCTTGGCGTTTTCTTCCGTCCACTTCGACTTACTGAGTGCCTTCTTCTGCGAGACGAGTCCTTCGAGTTCTGCGTGCATCTTTGATGAAACACTCTCTGCATTTTTCATGATATCGAGCGAATACTCTTCATCGAAACGAATCTTATTAAGCTCTACAGAGAGCTTTCTCGCTTCGATTAAGATCGTAAGAACCGCCTTGTTCCAGTCGTCCTTCTTCTCTGTGTAGTGCTTTAGCGTAAGTTCATCGTTTGTAAGCTGAAGATTCGAGAGACGATCGGCATAGATACTCATCTTTCCATCGAGCGTCAAGAATTCGCTGTCGATCTTTTTAAAGAGTGCTTTTGCTCCACGATAGTCATCCTCTTCAAAGCGCTTTTCTTTATAGTACTTCTCCATCTCTACAAGGTCGTTGAGAAGAGCGTCGATGTCTTTTAAAAGAATCGTACATTCCTTATCGAGCTCATGGTGCGTCGTCGATCGCTTTAAGGTTTCATCTATCTTTTTCAAGCGATCTTTGACATGACGGACGTTTCCCATGTCGAAGGAAGAGATGTCAAAGTTCTCTTGGTTATTCGGATAGAAGGTCGAATAGAAGACGTTACTCAACCCATTGATGGTTCCTGAACTATCTTTACCATAGACGACCTCGTAGATCTCTACGTAGGCATCCATCGTATCAATATAATTTTTACTCGTTAGATCAAAAGCGTCTTCTGTGTTGTGACAACCCACAAAAAAGAGAGCACTCAAGATCATGAAAAGTACGTATTTTTTCATAGAAATCCTTTCATTCTCATATTATACTGTAAATCAGAAAAAAAGCCTACTTCAAAAAATGTTTGACAAATGGATTCCAGTTTGGTAGCGTTAAATTATCAAAGGAAAGGAGGTTATATCAAAATGACAAAGTTAAGAAGTACTAATAAGAATAATTACATAACCTCCCCCATTCTATATTAATTAGAACCTAGGGGGGCTTTGCCCCGTACAGTAGCGCACCTGTAAGGGTGCGCTATTTTTGTGCGCAAATTCATACCTTGGAGACGTTATGTTTCGACCGTTTAAAAAATTATCCTGGTTCATAAAGATGAACCGAAAAAACTACATCATCAGTATGTCACTTCTGATACTGAGCTATGTCGTGATCATCATTCCACCAAAGATACTCGGCGACATTGCAGATACATTGAATACCGGTACGATCACGAGAGAAGAACTCATGACGAAACTTACGATCTTTGCTATCGTCGTCATTATTAACTACCTAAATAACTACGGCTGGTCTTTCTTCCTCTACAGGAGTTCTGACTCGCTCTCTTTTGAGACGAGATCGCGCCTTATGAATAAGTTTCTAAAGCAGAGCCCCATCTTCTATGAAAAGAACAGCACTGGTTCTCTCATGGGAAAGAGCACGAATGACGTCAATGCACTGAGTGAATTCGCAGGCTTCGGCTTTATGAGTTTAACCGATGCTACCCTCTATCCGCTCTCACTCATCATCGTCATGGCGACGACCGTTAGCTACAAATTGACCTTTTTTTCGATTCTTCCACTCCCACTCATCATGGTCGCAACAAGACTACTCGATAAGGAGTTCAATAAGACCTTTACAGCTGTTCAAGAAGCCTTTGACGAGATGAACGATAAAGTGCTTGAAAACGTCAGTGGTGTACGCGTCGTAAGAAGTTACGTCCGTGAAGAACACGAGATCGAGGTCTTTAAGAAGCTCGCTAAAAAGAACTACGATGTCAACTTTAGACTTCAAAAACTCATATCGCTCTGGGGGCCACTCGATCGCATCATTCCTGCCGTAAGTACTGTGATCGCCCTTGTCGTTGGTGCTCGTTACATCGCCCTAGGAACGCTATCGATCGGTAAGCTCATTAGCTTTACAATCTATCTCGGTATGCTCATCTGGCCGATGATGAGCTTTGCCGAATACTACACGGCAGCAAAGGAAGCTGATACGGCCATGGACCGTATTCAGGAACTTTGGGATTACAAGGAAGAGGTCGTGGATAAAGAAAATGCTCTGACGCTCGAGGGCTTCGACACAATCGAGCTTAAGGGATTAAACTTCCGCTATCCATCAGCTGAAGAAGATACGCTTAAAGACATTACTTTTACGCTTAAGCGCGGTGAGACACTTGGTATCGTCGGTAAGATCGGCTCCGGTAAGACGACACTCATCAAACAATTATTACACCTCTACCCGATAAAAGAGATGCTCTATATTAACGGCTCTCCCATCGAAGACTATTCACAGCATTCCCTTCGTAGTCACATCGGATACACCCCTCAAGCCCATGTTCTCTTTTCAAAGACGATCCGTGAGAACATCGAGTTAGGACTTAGAGGTACTGGAGATATTCAGTCTGCGATCGATGCGAGCGACTTTACGAAGGACTTAGCTCAGCTTCCAAGTGGCTTAGAGACGCTCACCGGTGAAAAAGGCATCAGTCTTTCAGGCGGTCAAAAGCAGCGCATCTCGATCGCAAGAGCGATCATTTCGAACCCTGATCTTTTGATCCTCGACGACTCGCTTTCAGCAGTCGACGCTACGACGGAAGCGAACATTTTAGGAAACATCAAATCGCTTCGTTCGGGAAAAACTAACATCATTTCAGCTCACAGGCTTTCAGCCGTAAGCCACGCCGACCTCATTCTCGTCCTCGACGAGGGACGCATCATCGAGCGTGGAACCCACGAAGAACTGATCGCTCTCGGCGGTTGGTACAAGGAACAATATATTCATCAGCAAATGGAGGTAACCCATGAAAACAGATAAGAGATATCGCCTCCGTAAGCTCATAAGCTATGCTTTAAGAACCAAATGGACACTCCTTTTCGGTCTGATCTTTACCATCCTCGCTGTACTATCAGACCTCCTAGGACCCTACCTCATCGGAGATATTCTAGATAACGAACTCGTTAAGAACATCGGAATAAGAGATGTAAACTCCTTTACACTAAAGGTGAGCCTCTTCTTTGTAAGTGTCTTACTAGCGAGCGGCCTTAGACTTGCTCACTTCTTTTGCTTTCAAAAGAGCGCACACGATGTGAGCCTCTTTATGCAAGAAGAGCTCTTTGAGCACGTTCAGACACTGCCCATCAGTTACTTTGACCGCCTCCCTGCAGGGAAGGTCGTAAGCCGCATTACAAACGACACCAAGGACGTAAAAGTGCTCTTTCAGGTCGTCCTGGCTCAAATTTCAACGGCGTTCTTTTACGTAGTGGGCGTCTACGTGAGCTTATTCTTACTCGACTTCAAGCTCGCACTCATTGCGCTCTTTCCAGTGCCCATCATCCTTTTACTCTTTAGGCACTTTCGAATTAATAGCGCCAAATACAACGCCGTCTACCGTGAAAACCTCTCTGAACTCAACGCCAATCTAAACGAAAGCATTCAGGGAATGGAGATCATTCGAGCCTTCGCAAAGGAAGATGAGACGTACGACAACTTCCAAAAGGTAAACCAAAACATCTTTGATGCCAACATAAAGCTTCTAAACCTCGAGTGCTACTCCGGTTGGAATGCCATGAGTACACTTCGTTTTGTAACCATCGGACTCGTCCTTCTCTACTTCGGACTGAGCTTTCTTTCGGGCCGTGCTGATACCAAGGTTGGTCTCCTCTACGTCTTCATCGACTACGTAGGAAAGATCTTCGATAACTCGCAAAATATCATTCAAAGACTCGGACAGCTTGAAAAGGCCAACTCTGCGGCAGATCACATCTTCTCTCTTTTAAAAGAAAAGGGAAACCCAGAGTCACACGAACACAACCCGCTTCAAGGTAGCATTGCCTTTGAAGACGTTAGCTTCTACTATAAAGATGAAGAATGGGTGTTAAAGGATGTGAGCTTCACAGTACCTCAAGGAAAGACAGCGGCCTTCGTAGGTCATACAGGAAGTGGGAAGAGCACCATCATGAACCTCCTTCTTCGCTTCTATGACGTACAGAAGGGACGCATCACGGCCGATGGAAAAGACATTCGAGAGCTCAACGTAAAAGGCTTTAGAGACCACATCGCGATCGTCCTTCAAGACCCCTTCCTCTTTAAAGGAGACGTCTATTCGAACATCACTTTAGGCGATGAACGAATTACAGAAGAAGACGCACTACGAGCCTTCTTAGAGGTCGGCGGTGAAGAGTTTTTAAGAAATCACCCCGAAGGAATCCATACACCTATTCAGGAGAAGGGAAATAATTTCTCAAGTGGTGAAAGACAACTCATTAGCTTTGCGAGAGCACTCGCGAAAAATCCCAAGATCTTAATTCTCGATGAAGCGACAGCAAACATCGACTCCGAAACGGAACGAATCATTCAAAAAGGTACGGAGCGTCTGAAAAAAGACCGAACGACCTTACTCATTGCTCACAGGCTTTCGACCATCAAGGATGCTGATCAGATCTACGTCCTAAATAAGGGAAAAATCATTGAGCATGGAACACACCAAGAACTAATCGATAAGAATGGTGCCTATAAAGAGATGTACTTAGATCAATCGAAGAGCAGTAGAGCCGAGGCATAGCCCCGGCTCTATTTTTTCTATTAAAAAACTCCACAAAAGTGGAGTTATGTGATAATTCGTAAGCTATCGATGCGATTTTTATCGACCTTTTCAACCTTGAAGGTAATGCCGTCGACCTCGATCGTCTCACCCTCTTCCGGTAAACCACCGAGTTCTCCCATGATAAAGCCTCCAATGGAGTCAAAGTCTTCGGATTCGATATTGACGCCGATCATGTCGTTTACGAGGTCAATTCTTGCCGATCCATCGACGATGTATTCGTCTTCTTTAATCACTTCGATTTCTTCGTTTTGTTCGTCGTATTCATCTGCGATTTCACCGACAATTTCCTCTACGAGATCTTCCATGGTAACGATACCAGATGTTCCACCGTATTCGTCTAGTACGACGGAGAGAGGAATGTGGTTTTTACGCATGTCGTCAAAGAGTTCTGCTGTACGTTTAAATTCGTAGGTGAAGTTCGGTTCTCGCATGATGTTCTTAACAGAGAAGTCTTCACCCGTACAGCCTAAGAGAATGAGATCTTTAATGTAGAGAACGCCGACGATGTTATCGATCGTCTCTTCATAGACCGGGAGTCGACTAAATTGCTCCTTGCGGAAAATTTCTAAGACTTCATCGAGCGTATCCGTCGTCTCGATAGCGATCATTTCCGTACGAGGCGTCATGACATCCTTTGCCTGAGCATCGCCGAACTCAAAGACGTTGTAGATCATTTTCTTTTCGTCCGATTCAAGTACCCCCTCTTCGTGAGAGACGGTAACCATCGTCTTAAGCTCATCTTCTGTAATGTGTGGTCCATCGTCATCATGCTTGCCACCCAAAAGAACAACAAGACCATGGGTCAAGAACATGATGATCTTTGTAATAGGACTTAAGATCGAGACGAAGAGTCTGATGGGCCTTGCTACGCGCAAGCTCCAGGTGTCTGAATTCTGTGCTGCAATACTCTTCGGTGTGATCTCACCAAAGATGAGAATGAGAAGCGTCATCACGAGAGTCGACCAAACGATACCGCCTCCTGAGAAGTACTTCGTAAAGAGTACGGTGATGATCGATGTTGCAGCGATGTTTACTAAGTTATTGCCGACTAAGATCGTTCCGAGCATCCTTCTAGGATTCTCTGTCAGTGCTAAAACCGTTCTCGCATTTTTTACATCCTCTTCGACTAAATGCCGAAGGCGGATCTTACTGAGACTCGTTAAAGCCGTCTCACTCAGTGAAAAGAATGCTGACATTAATAGTAGAAAAAATAATAGTACTATCTGCCACGCGTCACTAGGGTCCAAAATGTTCACTCCTTTTTTCAAATAAATTCGTACGAAAACATAATACCATAAATAAAGAAGTTTGATAAGAGATTCCATAACAAAGCGAGCGCCATTTTCATGGCGCTCAAAAAAGGAAGAAAGATATGATGAGCAAGGTCTTCCATCAGCACTGGTGACAACTTATTTTTTATCATAGGTTGCCTGTCCGATTCTATTATACCCCACATTTTGAAAAGAAGACAAAAAAAATCCGAATTTATTCGGATTCTTTTGGTGATACAAAATCTTCAACGCGCTTTACGTTGTCGTCGGCATTTCCCACGTACATAATAATGTCACCCTCGTAGAAGATAAGTTCAGGTCCTGGTGATAATACGAGGTGTCCTTCCCTTTGAATGGCAATTATCGTAGCTCCAGTGTGCTTCCAGAATTGGACCTCACCTACGGTGTGACCTATGAGCTTGGACCCTTTTGTAATTTTAGCTTCAAGCGGATTAATCATCCCTGAGTTTCTAAGGATCATCGCTTGCTCTATGATGTGATCGATCTTTGCATTCATAATGGTATCGATCGCTTGACGCTCTTCCATGAGGGTCTTTAAGTTTTCTCGCATGAGAAGGATCTTATCTTTATGCTGGAACTCTAAGATGTATTCCTTTGCCTTCTCCTGACTTAAAACGACGATTCCTTTTCTTTCGATGACCTCTACAACGCCAAATTCATGCAAAAGACTTACGGCACGGCGAATCGTCTCACTGCTTACAGAATACTTCCCAGAAAGCGTAGAGCGCCCCTTGATCGTATCTCCTTCCTGCCATTCTCCTTGAGAAATGCTATAAGCGATATCGACGGCGATCTTTTCATATCGAGATGTATTTTGGTCTAGAATTTTCACACGGCCTCTGGTCATACTTTCCCCCTCTTTTCTTTAAGGGTATAATAGCATAAAAGACGTTACCATTGCAAAAGGAGAAATCATGAAACCTTGGAAGACACTGAAACAAGAAGTACTCTTTGAAAATCCATATATTAAGGTGCTTCTAGATAATGTAGAACTACCGAACGGAGTGCAAATCGATTCCTTTTGCCACCTACATTTCCCCACTTGGGCTAATGTCGTAGCCTTTACAAAAGAACAGAAGATCATCCTCGTAAAACAGTTTCGCATCGGTATCGGTGACTTTACGATAGAGATTCCAGCAGGAACGGTGGAGCCAGGAGAGGATCCGAAGGATGCTGTAATAAGAGAGCTCTTAGAAGAGACGGGATATACAAGCACGAAAGAACCCATCTTACTTAAGAAGATGCACCCGAATCCTGCGAACTCCGATAATGAATCCTATACCTTCATACTCTTTGACTGTGAAAAAACGCACGAACAAATTCTCGATATAGCAGAAGATATTGAAGTTCTTTTGGTTTCTATGGAAGAATTAAAGGAACTAATCGATATGGGTACAATTAGTCAGATCTTTACGACAACTGCATACTACTTAGCAAATGAGTACACAAAAAAATAGGACTGAGTCCTATTTTTCCTTTACAAAGTAGTATAGCATTTTCGTTCCAAAGCCCGTTGCACCAGCATCGAAGACGCCCTTTGGACTCATGCGGTAACTCGTACCAGCGATGTCTAGGTGAATCCATGGTGTATCGTCGATGAAGGCTTCGATAAACATACCAGCAGTCGTTGCTCCTGCTCCGACGCCTCCTGAGTTCTTAAGATCTGCAAAAGGTGTCTTTAGAAGCTCACGGTATTCTTCAAAGTCTGGTAGTGCCCAAGCATGCTCATGAGCCACTTTACTAGCCTTTAGAAGGCGATCCATAACCTTTTTATCGTTTGCATAAGCTCCTAAGCTCACATTTCCTAGAGCTATAGCACAAGCTCCTGTGAGTGTTGCAATGTCTAACATGACAGTCGGATGGAAGCGTCTTTCCGTATAGGTTACGGCATCTGCTAGAGTCAATCTACCTTCAGCATCGGTCGAATGAATTTCAATTGTCTTTCCGTAGAGTGAACCGATGATGTCACCATTCTTATAAGCATCGCCGTCGATCATATTTTCACAAGCCAAGACGATTCCTACGACGTTTTCTTTGACCTTATTTAAAGCAAGCGCTTTGATGGCACCGATGACTGTAGCTGCACCTGTCATGTCGGTAAACATGGAGAACATGCCGTCTGTCGGTTTAATACCATAACCACCGGAGTCATAGGTGAGACCTTTTCCGATGAGTGCCATGACTTTATCGCTTTCAGGGTTTCCCTTGTAGTTCATGACGATTAAGCGAGGCTCTTTGTCGGATCCTCTTGCCACTTGTAAGAAGGCTTCAAGCTTTAATTCTTCAATGTCTTCTTTACCGTAGACTTCTACCTCTACGCCGACAGCTGTAAGCTCATCGACTGTAGTCTTTGCAAGTGTCTCTGGATAGAGGTCATTACTTCTTGTATTAGCGAGGTCTTTTGTAAGTGTTTGACCTAAAGCGATACCCTTTACTTCCTTGAGTGCTTCTTCAAAGCCTTTGACGCCTGTGAGGTAGATGGCTTTTAAGCTCGACTCTTCTCTTTCTTTATAGCGATCGAAGAAGTAATCTGCCGTTAAAAGTCCTTCACAGAAGAGCTTAAAGTGTTCTTCATCGAGGATACTTACATCAATGGTCGCATCCTTTACGTGAGCCTTTCGAAGTGCCTTTTGAAGGCTAATTCCTACTTCGAGGGCATCCTTTTTCTCACCGAGTCCCCATAAAAGTGTTGAAGTACCTGAGACATTTCCATAGCTTTCATTCTTCTTACCTGAGAAGAACTTGCCCTTCTTCGATTCTAGGTACAATTCGTCTGTCGACTCATGTGCTTCATCTAAAAGTATAATTTGTTTTCCGCGACCTTTTTTTAATTCGAGATCCATAGATCCACCTTTCTTTTATTCATTAACCCAAAGCGACATCGAGAACCATCATGACCGTAAAACCTAGGCCAAAAAAGATCGTTCCCCAGTTTGAGTGTTCGCCTTCTGACATGTCGGGGATGAGTTCCTCGACGACTACGTACATCATAGATCCTGCTGCAAAGGCCAAGGTGTAAGGTAGTATTGGCACGATGACGTTTGCTAAGAGAATCGTTAGAAATGCTCCAATGGGCTCTACAATGCCTGAAAGCATTCCTGACATGAAGGCTTTTTTCCTACTCATGCCTTCTGCTCGAAGGGGCATCGAAATGATCGCACCCTCCGGAAAGTTTTGAATTGCAATACCGATAGAAAGAGCTAACGCTCCCATAAAGCTAAGCTGGGTTTCCCCAGTAATGAGACCCGCAAAGACGACTCCGACGGCCATTCCTTCAGGAATGTTATGGAGTGTAACAGCAAGGACGAGCATGGTCGTCTTTTTAATGTGAGCCTTTAGACCCTCCTGTTCTCCAGAGGTGTGGAGGTGTGGGATAATATGGTCCAAGGCCATTAAAAAGAGAATTCCGATCCAAAAGCCAACGAAAGCTGGTAGAAAGGACAAGGATCCCATTCCACTCGACTGTTCGATCGCTGGAATGAGAAGACTCCATACGCTCGCTGCGACCATGACACCAGCCGCAAAGCCACTAAGGGAACGCTGTAAAAAGGAGCTCATCTGGTCTTTCATAAAAAAGACAGCACTCGCTCCTAAGGTCGTACCGATGAGTGGGATTAATATTCCAATGATGATTTCTGTCGTCATTCTACACCCTTATTCGATTTCCTCTAAAAGAGCCTCATAGTAGATCATGTCGATCCATTCGCCTGCCACTTGAACTTCCTTCTTTAAGAGACCTACTTCTCTAAATCCAGCACGTAAGAGAACTTCTTGGCTATCAGGACTATCCGCACGAGCTCTCGTAATCGCTTTATGAATTACGGCATCCTCTTTGACGCGCTTTAAAACATCATAGAAGCCATTTTCTTCAATAAAGAGACGCGTATCTACTTCTCCAATGCGGCCGAAGATGTTGGCTTGATAAAATGGTTCAGGCACAAAGTCAACAAAGCTAATACGTGCAATGACTCGGTCCTCATGAAGCACTATATAGTGAAAATTCTCTTGTGCCATGTGCTCTTCCATGAGCATATGTTGAGCGCGTTCAAAGTTCTTCTTTTCGAAGTAGGAATCCGGTCTACGAACGCCTAAGAGATCAAAGTGAGCACGATTTTCTAAATCAAATTGGTAAAGTCTTTCAAATAAATCGGGGTGAATTGTCGTTACTTCCATAATCCCTCCTATCTTCTTCTATATTATAACATGCAATAGAAAAATGGAGTCGTTATGACTCCATTTCATCGTCTTTTTTCGGGATAAATTCAAGTATTTCTCCAACATCACAAGCTAGTTCTTCACAGATGCGCTCTAAGGTAGAAAAGCGCACTGCTTTTGCTCGCCCATTTTTTAAGATTGATAGGTTTGCTTGTGTAATTCCCACGCGTTTACTGAGTTCTTGCACCTTGACCTTGCGCTTTGCCATCATAACATCGAGATTAACGACGATTGGCATAAAATCGCTCCTCGTAACGAAGCGATGCGTAGAGAAAAGCAAAGGCTCCAAGGTGATAGCTAAAGAGCATGAGTAATACAGGAAAGATCTTGTAATCGAGGTGCACGAGAACGAGTAGCATGACGCTCTCATAGAGAATACTGAGGAAAAATCCAAAGAGATTTAATAACTTCCAGTCCCTTGTATTTTCTTGATATTGGACCTTTACAAAGAGCCAAACGCTCGAGGAGAAATAGAGAAGGCCGACAAGTAGCGTCGCTTGAACTGCAGGATGATCACTGACATTCGAGTGATGCTTAAGTACAGCGATCTCGGGAAGTAACGTCGACTGTAATGAGAACACCAGAAAGAGAAAGAGTATAAACAATCCTTTTACGATACGCTTTGAATTCATCTTGACCTCCTTAAGAAGAGGATACCACAAAACATATCGATTATCAATATATTTATATCGATAATCGATATGTTTTTAGGTAAAACAAAAGGACCGTCGCGCGCGGTCCTTCTGTCTTAAAATCTTATCGCTTTGCACGCTTTAGCGTGTAAATACCTGCTAATAGGAGTGCAATGGCTGCGAATAGTGTAGTGCTTGTAGCATCACCAGTCTTAGGCAATGTGTTGTTTTCACGTTGTGGCTTCGTATTACCAGTCGTTTCACGATCTGGTGCTACGTTTCCACCAAAGCCGTTGACTGTATTCGTAATGTTGTAACCATTGTAGCTTGCTGTATAGCCAGCTGGTACAACTTCTTCAACGTGGTAGCTATAGACGTTTCCGTCTGCGTCCTTCATTACAACTTCTTCGAACTTGTAAGTCCAGCCGGAAGCTGCCGATACGACGACTTCTTGTATGATGTCGCCCGTGGCATCGTCGATGAGTCTTACGATAATGCTTGCTGGTCTTTCTGCTGCGGTGTCTCCGATCCAATTCTTTTGACCGTTAATGGTTGTCACTTCTGGTTGAGGTGGAACCGGTTGATCTGGAGTCTTCGTGTTGATTAGGTTATATCCATTCGTGCTTACGGTATAGCCGGCTGGAACGACCTCTTCTACACGGTAACTGAATGTTTTACCAGTACCGTCCTTCGTCATGATATCGGCGAAGCTGTACACCCAGTTTGTTGCTGCAGTGACTGTAACTTCCTTCACTACCTTACCTGTTTCAACATCGATGAGTCTTACGACGATGCTTTGTGGTCTAGTAGCTTCGGTGTCACCAACCCAGGACTTGGTTCCTGTGATGGTCGTGTACTCAGGTGGAGTTGTCGTCTTGGTGTTTACAATGTTCATGCCTTGATAGCTTGCAGTGTATCCAGCTGGTACGACTTCTTCAACGCGGTAGCTGTACGTCTTACCTTCAGCATCCTTTGTAAGGACTTGAGTGAATGTGTATTTCCATCCCATCTGAGCCGTTACTGTAATCTCACGAACGAGGTTTCCGGTAGCCACGTCGTAGAGTCTTACTACAATGCTTTGAGGTCTCGTTGCATCGGTATCACCGACCCACGTCTTTTGACCTGAGAGATCCGTATAAGTCGGATTGTTTGGTGTCGTGTTCTTCGTGTTTGTGATGTTGTAGCCAGAGTAGCTAACGGTGTAGCCTGCTGGGACAACTTCTTCAACACGGTAAGTGTACGTTCTACCTTCAGCATCCTTTGTCATGACATTCGTAAAGGAGTAGGTCCAGTTTTCAGTAGCACTTACTGTCTTCGTTTGAACGACCTCACCCGTCACTGCGTTTACGAGACGAACAGTGATCGAGGTTGGACGTTCTCCTTGAGTATCTCCGATCCAGGACTTGGAACCTGAAATCGTCGTGTACTCTGGATTCTTTGGAGTTGTGTTCTTCGTGTTCGTGATGTTGTAGCCAGAGTAGCTAGCTGTGTAGCCTGCTGGGACAACTTCTTCAACACGGTAAGTGTACGTTCTACCTTCAGCATCCTTTGTCATGACATTCGTAAAGGAGTAGGTCCAGTTTTCAGTAGCACTTACTGTCTTCGTTTGAACGACC
>NZ_JBQWTF010000002.1:0-7129 GCF_054492335.1 Guggenheimella bovis | reverse complement strand
CGTTCTCCTTGAGTATCTCCGATCCAGGACTTGGAACCTGAAATCGTCGTGTACTCTGGATTCTTTGGAGTTGTGTTCTTCGTGTTCGTGATGTTGTAGCCAGAGTAGCTAGCTGTGTAGCCTGCTGGAACAACTTCTTCCATGCGATAGCTATACGTCTTACCATCTGTACCCTTGGTGAGGATATGTTTGAAGGTGTACGTCCAGCCATTTGCCTTCGTTACTGTTTGCTCTTCTACAACTGCTCCTGTTTCAGCATTTACAAGTCTTACGACAATGCTTGCCGGACGATCTTGTTCGCTGTCACCTACCCAACTCTTCGTTCCCGTAAAGTCAGTGTATTGTGATTCAACTGGTGGCGGTGTAACAGGATCCTTGGTGTTAATGATCGAGAAGCCTGTTGAGCTTGGTTCATACGTTACAGTGTAGCCTGCAGGAACTGCTTCGCTAACTGTGTACGTAATGTTTCCGTTTGCATTCTTTGTAGGCAAGTTCTTAAATACGTGCTTCCAGCTGTTAGCATCGCTTAGCGTTACTTCGTCGACCTTCGCGCCGTTAGCAAGAAGTGTTACGACGATACCGTCATGCGTTGCTGTTCCATCCGACCAGTACTTAACGACTTCAAGGTCTTTTACGATTTTTTCGTTCGTTGCTGTAATCGTAACTGGCTTACTTGAAACTGTTACATCCGGAACATTGAAGTCATAACGTGTTGTTACCTTTTGATATCCGTCTGGTGCTTGAACTTCTTCGAAGTAGTAGCTTCCCTTCAGGAGGTTACCAATGGAGATCAATCCGTTAGCGTCCGTAGTAAAGGTTCCGAGGAGCACATAATCCGTGTTCGTTGCGGTTGGCTCAGTTGTTGTCACTGGTTGGTTACCAACGAGTTCAACGAGTTTTGCATTGAGTGGAGCGAGCGTTGCCTCGAGAGTTGCTTTTTGTTCATTGAGTGTTACTAAAGAAGCTTCAAGTGTTACGACTTGTGCCTCGATGCCAGCTTTTTGAGTCTTCAGATCAGCTGCTGGATCATTCGTAGGTTCACCTGAAACAGGTTCTGTACTTGTAGATCCTTGTGCTTGAATCTGAGCCTCTAAGTCTTGAATCATGAGTTTTGCTTGATCAATCGTCGTTGTCGTCGATTGAATTTGAGCATTCACTTCATCGAGAGCTGTTTGCGTCTTAGTAATTTCTGCCTTCAAGGTATCGATTTGTGCTGCTGTATCAACTGTTGGCTCTGTCGATTGAGGTTGTACTGCGAGGCCACCCTTTGGTCCGTACAGTGCGAATTTCGCACCCGCTAAGACTTCTCTTGAGTTTTTGTCGAGTTTCTGTAGGACAACGCCGAAGCGATCGAGCGGATAGTTTGCAAAGGCAAATCCATCTTTCGCATTACCACCAGCGATGACGCCAAAGCCAGTGACTGGTGTTTCCTTCACTGTGTAAACGATTTCTTTTCCATTAGCATCGAGTAGTTCGAGGCCAGTGAATTTGTCTGAACCGTCACCAGTGATAGTTAGTGTCTTACCTGTTGCTACTCCATTTGCATAGAGTTCAAAGGTTGCTGTATGGTTTCCAGCCGCATCACCTTCTGGGAGGTTAACCCATGACTTATTGACGACTACTTCTGTCTTCGTATAAGTGTTCGTGACGCGGATGACGTTACAGCAGTCAGGTGAGATACAAGAAGCATCATACGTTGCCTTGTAGTCTTGTGGGACATTCAATTCCTTAACAGTGTAAATGTACTCATTTCCATTCGCATCTGTCTTCGGTAGGTTCGTCCACATGTGACGTGTGTTTCCATCTGTCAAGGTAACTGGGTTCGATTGTCCATCTGTAAATTCAACCGGTACGTCGTCACGTAAGAGCTGTAGTTCTACATCTGGTCTTGGTGTAGGTCCACCAACCCAAGTCTTATCTACAGTGACTGTCGTTACGACAGGTGAGACATAGACTTTGTTAGAGCTTGAAGATTCGCCGTTAAAGTTAAGTGTTGCTTGGTTTGGAACAGTGCCTGTGACGTACTTGGAGAGATCTGCATCCTTCTTGATGTTTGCGTTGATCTCAACAGTAATCTTCTTACCAGCATAAGCCGTAAAGTTCTCTGTGATAGCGAGTGTAACAAGGTTGTTTTCTACCGTTACCTGGTTCGTTAAGGTATCATCCTTTGTTCCATCTACTGTCACTGTGACACGACTCGTATCTGTCTCTAGGACGCTTTCGAGCTGGTCAGTAATGGTTAGGTTGGTGTAGCCAGAAACATTACTTGGAACTTGTACGTTTACGTAGTAGGTGTACTTTTCGTCTTTTGCATCAAGCTTAATGGAGTCTGACTTAACGCCATCAGCCTTAGCAACTTCCTTCGTAATGGAAGGTTTATTTCCATCCGGAGGAGTTACAGGTACAGTGTTCGAGTCGTAGGATTGGTCTGGACCATCACCTACTTTGAGGTTTGCCGTGTTCGGGATCGATCCATCAGGATACGTTCCGTTCTTGTATGATTCAAGTTCTTGAGCAGTTACGCCGTCCTTGATTCTAGCTTCGATAGCAAGTTCGATTGTCTTTCCGTTGTAGTTAACTAAGGATTCGACTGGAATATTGAGTGTTGCAATGTTCTTAACTACTGTGCCATCATCTGTTACTTGAACGAGATCCGTCAGGTTCTGATTTTGTTGGTTGTTTACTGAGACTGAGACATTTGTAATGGTCAAGATGTCTTCGAGGTTATCTGTCAAGATATACATCTTGAAGTTCGTCGTATCTGCTGGTACCAACGTCTTCACATGGTAAGTGAAGATTTGATCGATAGCAGTGAGTTTTAGACTATCTTTTCCATTGACATCCTTCTTCGGTGTTGGATCTCCTCCTGGAGGAGTAACCTTTGCCGTATCTTCGATGTCTGTTGTCGAGTCATTCGAGTAGGAGAGTTTTACCGTGTTCGGTAGTGCTCCTGCTACGAGGTAATCTGCTAAGGTCTTCGTCTTATCGATGGTTGCTGGAACAGTCACTTTAATCACTGTACCTGCATACTTACTTGCTTCTGCTGCACCGATGATCGTTAGGCTTACGGTTTGTCCGGAAACTTGGAGCTTCGATGTTGCTTCTTGTGTAAGTGCCGTATCCTCCGCTCCTGCTCTCTTCACGCTGACACCCATCGTATCAATCGTTCCGAGTTTAAAGATCGGTAGGAACGTATCGGTTAAGACGATCTTTGTAATATCTCTCGTGGTCTCTGGGACTGTGATGTCCATGGTGTACGTTAGGTTCTCTTCAAGGCCTTGGATTGTGATTTCATCACTTCCGTTGACCTTCTTATCCACGGATGGTTTTTCCGGTGGCGGTAGAACCTTAACTTCTGCATCCGTATTAGGTCCATCATTGAAGCTTAAGCTTGCCTTGTTCGGGATGTATCCCTGGTTCAAGTATGGCTTCAACTGTTCGGCTGTTGCTGTATCACTGACCTTCGCCTTGATCTCGAGTTCGACCTTCTTACCTGCTAAGGTATCGAAGCCCTTCGTGATCGTGTAACGGATCGCTGTGTTTTCTAACGTTCCGTAGATGCTTGGGTCTGTGACTTCTACTCCATCGACTAGGACTTTCACGCTCGTTGCTTCTAAGATCGGTTCGAGAATATCTTCGATCACGATCTTTTGGTATCCCGTCGTGTTCGTTGGGATGTTACTTGTTACGAGGTAGGTGTGTTCTTCCTTGAGTTCTGTGAGGTTGTACTCACTTCCTCCATTGACGGTCTTATTGATGTCTGGTCGATCTCCTGGTGGAGGTGTGACTGGAACATCATTCGTCTTGAAGGTGTCGTCTGGGTTGTCACCTACAGTGAGTGTTGCGATGTTTGGAATACTTCCGTCTGGGTTGTCTACTGGATCGACATAAGCTTGAAGCTCAGAGGCTGTGACACCTTCTTTGATTCTTGCTTCGATAGAGAGCTCGATGTTCTTGCCTTTATAGCTTTCGAGTGTTTCCTTCGGAATGTCTAATGTGACAACGCTGGTTGCGGTTTCTTTGACGAGGCTTTGGAGTGTGGCATCGGCTACGCCGTTTACCTTCACTACTACCTTATTGACTGTGAGGATGTCTTCGAGGTCATCGACGAGTACATACTTTGTAAACTTCGTGATGTCTGCAGGTACTGTCGCATTGACATGGTACGTGTAGAGTTGTTCGAGACTTCCTAACTTCAAGCTTGCTTCGCCATTGACATCCTTCTTCGGTGTTGGGTCTCCTCCTGGAGGAATGACCGTTGCCGTATCATCGATGTCTGTTGTCGAGTCATTCGAGTAGGAGAGTTTTACCGTATTCGGTAGTGCTCCTGCTACGAGGTAATCTGCTAAGGTCTTCGTCTTATCGATGGTTGCTGGAACAGTCACTTTAATCACTGTACCTGCATACTTACTTGCTTCTGCTGCACCGATGATCGTTAGGCTTACGGTTTGTCCGGAAACTTGGAGCTTCGATGTTGCTTCTTGTGTAAGTGCCGTATCCTCCGCTCCTGCTCTCTTCACGATGACACCCATCGTATCAATCGTTCCGAGTTTAAAGATCGGTAGGAACGTATCGGTTAAGACGATCTTTGTAATATCTCTCGTGGTCTCTGGGACTGTGATGTCCATGGTGTACGTTAGGTTCTCTTCAAGGCCTTGGATTGTGATTTCATCACTTCCGTTGACCTTCTTATCCACGGATGGTTTTTCCGGTGGCGGTAGAACCTTAACTTCTGCATCCGTATTAGGTCCATCATTGAAGCTTAAGCTTGCCTTGTTCGGGATGTATCCCTGGTTCAAGTATGGCTTCAACTGTTCGGCTGTTGCTGTATCACTGACCTTCGCCTTGATCTCGAGTTCGACCTTCTTACCTGCTAAGGTATCGAAGCCCTTCGTGATCGTGTAACGGATCGCTGTGTTTTCTAACGTTCCGTAGATGCTTGGGTCTGTGACTTCTACTCCATCGACAAGGACTTTCACGCTCGTTGCTTCTAAGATCGGTTCGAGAATATCTTCGATCACGATCTTTTGGTATCCCGTCGTGTTCGTTGGGATGTTACTTGTTACGAGGTAGGTGTGTTCTTCCTTGAGTTCTGTGAGGTTGTACTCACTTCCTCCATTGACAGTCTTATTGATGTCTGGTCGATCTCCTGGTGGAGGTGTGACTGGAACATCATTCGTCTTGAAGGTGTCGTCTGGGTTGTCACCTACAGTGAGTGTTGCGATGTTTGGAATACTTCCGTCTGGGTTGTCTACTGGATCGACATAAGCTTGAAGCTCAGAGGCTGTGACACCTTCTTTGATTCTTGCTTCGATAGAGAGCTCGATGTTCTTGCCTTTATAGCTTTCGAGTGTTTCCTTCGGAATGTCTAATGTGACAACGCTGGTTGCGGTTTCTTTGACGAGGCTTTGGAGTGTGGCATCGGCTACGCCGTTTACCTTCACTACTACCTTATTGACTGTGAGGATGTCTTCGAGGTCATCGACGAGTACATACTTTGTAAACTTCGTGATGTCTGCAGGTACTGTCGCATTGACATGGTACGTGTAGAGCTGTTCGAGACTTCCTAACTTCAAGCTTGCTTCGCCATTGACATCCTTCTTCGGTGTCGGGTCTCCTCCTGGAGGAGTAACCTTTGCCGTGTCTTCGATGTCTGTTGTCGAGTCATTCGAGTAGGAGAGTTTTACCGTATTCGGTAGTGCTCCTGCTACGAGGTAATCTGCTAAGGTCTTCGTCTTATCGATGGTTGCTGGAACAGTCACTTTAATCACTGTACCTGCATACTTACTTGCTTCTGCTGCACCGATGATCGTTAGGCTTACGGTTTGTCCGGAAACTTGGAGCTTCGATGTTGCTTCTTGTGTAAGTGCCGTATCCTCCGCTCCTGCTCTCTTCACGATGACACCCATCGTATCAATCGTTCCGAGTTTAAAGATCGGTAGGAACGTATCGGTTAAGACGATCTTTGTAATATCTCTCGTGGTCTCTGGGACTGTGATGTCCATTGTGTACGTTAGGTTCTCTTCAAGGCCTTGGATTGTGATTTCATCACTTCCGTTGACCGTCTTATCCACGGATGGTTTTTCCGGTGGCGGTAGAACCTTAACTTCTGCATCCGTATTAGGTCCATCATTGAAGCTTAAGCTTGCCTTGTTCGGGATGTATCCCTGGTTCAAGTATGGCTTCAACTGTTCGGCTGTTGCTGTATCACTGACCTTCGCCTTGATCTCGAGTTCTACCTTCTTACCTGCTAAGGTATCGAAGCCCTTCGTGATCGTGTAACGGATCGCTGTGTTTTCTAACGTTCCGTAGATGCTTGGGTCTGTGACTTCTACTCCATCGACTAGGACTTTCACGCTCGTTGCTTCTAAGATCGGTTCGAGAATATCTTCGATCACGATCTTTTGGTATCCCGTCGTGTTCGTTGGGATGTTACTTGTTACGAGGTAGGTGTGTTCTTCCTTGAGTTCTGTGAGGTTGTACTCACTTCCTCCATTGACAGTCTTATTGATGTCTGGTCGATCTCCTGGTGGAGGTGTGACTGGAACATCATTCGTCTTGAAGGTGTCGTCTGGGTTGTCACCTACAGTGAGTGTTGCGATGTTTGGAATACTTCCGTCTGGGTTGTCTACTGGATCGACATAAGCTTGAAGCTCAGAGGCTGTGACACCTTCTTTGATTCTTGCTTCGATAGAGAGCTCGATGTTCTTGCCTTTATAGCTTTCGAGTGTTTCCTTCGGAATGTCTAATGTGACAACGCTGGTTGCGGTTTCTTTGACGAGGCTTTGGAGTGTGGCATCGGCTACGCCGTTTACCTTCACTACTACCTTATTGACTGTGAGGATGTCTTCGAGGTCATCGACGAGTACATACTTTGTAAACTTCGTGATGTCTGCAGGTACTGTCGCATTGACATGGTACGTGTAGAGCTGTTCGAGACTTCCTAACTTCAAGCTTGCTTCGCCATTGACATCTTTCTTCGGTGTTGGGTCTTCTCCTGGAGGAGTGACCGTTGCCTTGTCTTTGATGTCCTTCGTTGGGTCTGGGTTATACGATAGGGTTGCCGTGTTCGGGAGCTTTCCGTCTACTAAGAACGATGCGAGATCTTTCGTCTGATCGATCGTAGCCG
>NZ_JBQWTF010000001.1:725116-1293716 GCF_054492335.1 Guggenheimella bovis | reverse complement strand
ACGCGTACCGTGATGCGGCTTAAGTCTGTCTCTAAGACATCCTCTAAGTTATCGACGAGTACGTACTTCGTGAAGCCTGTAATGTCTGATGGTACCGTTGCACCTACGTGGTAGGTGAAGACCTGTGAAAGTGTTCCAAGGCTTAGGCTTGGTTTACCATTGACATCCTTCTTCGGTTTCGGGTCTTCTCCTGGAGGAGTTACCGTTGCCTTGTCTTTGATGTCTTTCGTTGGGTCGTTCGTGAATGCGAGTCTCGCTTCGTTCGGGATGCTACCTTCTACGAGGTAATCTGCTACATTCTTCGTTTCATCGATTGTTGCATTAATCTGAACGTGAATTCTCTTTCCAGCAAATTGATCTGCATCAGCATCTTGTACGAGGAGTTCTACTTTCTGACCATTCACTGTGATGACATTCGGTAGTCCATTGATCGTTGCGGTCAATGCGTTATCTGGTGTGCCATCAGCGTTTAGAACTGTGACGGTTGCCGGGGTTTCTAGCTTAAAGATTCCCGGGAAGTCGTCAATCATCTGAATCTTCGTAATGTCTCTCGTGTTGAGTGGGACGTCGATGTCCATCGTGTAACTTAGTTTATCCGTAAGGTTGGTGATCTTGAGTTCCTTTTCGCCATTAACCTTCTTATCTAACTTCGGATTATCTCCTGGAGGAGTTACTGTTACTTCATTCGATGAGGTTCCGCCGTTACCTACGTCTAGGCTAGCGGTGTTACCAACGATCGCATTCGGATGAGCTACGAGATACTGGTTGAGATCAGTGATCTTCGCATCAAAGGTTAAGATAACCGTTTGTCCTACGAGAGCCTTAATCTTATCGCCTTGTGTGAAGCTGAAGGTGATGAGATTATTGGCTACGGTGAAGACGTCTGCATCTTGCGTATTTGCAAGGGTGTACGTCGTTCCACCGATCACGACCTTAACAGAAGCTTCATCGATTGTAAGTTCTTTATCGACTGGGTCTGTGAGTTCAAACTTCGTCCATCCGTCAACCTTATCAACTGGAACTTCTACCTTATAAGTAAAGCTATCAGTTACATTTGCTAGGTCGAGGTGTTCTTTATCGTTTACCGTCTTAACTGGTACTGTCTTTCCAGGTGTGGTGTTGTTCCAGATGAGTGTAATTGGCATCGTTTGGTTTGCCGTGATCTCAAATGGAATTGGCTCATTCTTTAGTACATAACCATCTGGAGCTGCGGTTTCTACAAAGTAGTATTTTCCTGGTTCAAGTTTTTCGATCGAAATCTTATTCGATGCTGCATTGACTACATAGTCTGCACTCGTTCCATTTAATACTGGTGTATCCGTTGCAGTGTCCGGTGTATCTCCGAGTTGTTTGTACAAGTTGAACGTTGCCGTTTGTGTTCCTGAAAGTGGGTTACCATCGACGACCTTTGTAAGTGTCACTGCTCCAAGTGGAGGATTGACATAGACAGGAGGTGTTGTGATTCCTGTTGGGTCGTCATTGAGTTTTAGCGTTGCATCGTTTGGTACTCTTCTGTTCGGATAAGCTGAAAGATCTGCTCCGTCCTTGATGCTTGCCTTAATTTCTACTCGAATGGTCTTTCCAGCTAAGTTCTCGAACACTGTACCGTGTAGGGTTGATGTGTCTCCCTGTGCGAGTACGAACGTTACGAGGTTAGTCGTATCTAGAACGGCCTTTTGAGTAAGTGCGTCGTCTTTGACTTCATCTACATAGACTGTGATCTTATCTTGTGATGTTACGAGAACATCCTTGAGTTGGTCTGTAAGTGTGAGCTTATTGATTCCTGTGACGTTTGTCGGGACCGTGTATCTCACGTTGTAGACGAATTCTTCTTGTAATGTCTTCAATGTGATTTCAGGCTGTGCATTGACATCCTTCGTTGGTTTCGGCGTTTCTCCTGGTGGCGTTACCGTGACTTCATTCGAATCTTTCGAGGTGTTGTTGAAGGTCAAGGTTGCCTTATTCGGGATTGCCGAGTTGCCGTAGTTGTGTGCAATCTGATCCATCGTAATGGTATCTAAGATCTTCGCCTGAATGGTTAGTGTAATGGTCTTACCTGCATAAGCTGCAAAGTTATCCGTGATCAATACTTGAATCTTGTTACCTGTAACTTGTGGAGCTGGACCTTGGTAGGTCGTTCCATCAGAGAGAGTTACAACTGGTTTACCTACGACTTCAAGTGCTGAGTCTAAGGTATCGTCAAGTTGAATCTTGGTGTAGCCTTCTACGTTACTTGGGACAGTCACGTTCACCTTATAAGTGAAGGTTTCATTCTTTGCTTCTAGCAGTGCTTTCGCTTTAGCGTCAGCAATTGTCTTTGTCGTTACGGTTTTTTCAATAGTTGGTTCATCACCAGGAGGTGTGACATTGACCGTGTTGGACGTCTTCGACTCGTTGTTGATCTTGAGCGTTGCTTCGTTCGGTACGATGACTTCGGTCGAAGGATCTACGATGTAGGTTTTGAGGTCTGCATCGGTAACCGTACTCTTGAAGTTTGCTTCGATTGCTAAGCGAATGGTTTTTCCTGCGAGTGTCTTGAAGTCAAAGTCTGAATCGATGGTGTTGTTGTCGATTTCGAATTTGACGAGGTTTGTTGCTGGGTCATAAGAGATATATTTCTCTAAGTTCGCATCGAGAATGTCATTGACATAGACATGAATCTTTGCAATGTCGGTCTCGAGTACAGATTCCAACGTGTCTGTGAGTGTCAAGCTTTCATATCCCGCGGTGTTTGTAGGAATAACCATTCTTACATCGTAGAAGAAGTGTTGATCCTTCTTACCGAGTTTGAGTGGTGTCTCACTACTGTCACCATTGATCGACTTCACTGGTGTTGGAACCTCTCCTGGAGGTGTCACCGTGACTGTATTAGTTGGGATAGCTTGGTTTCCAATGTTAATCTCAGCTGTGTTACCAACGATTGCATCCGGGTGAGCTTTGATAAACTCTGCTGCCGTCATCGCGATCGATGCGTTAAAGGTTAGAACGACGTTCTTTCCTTCTAGCTGAGTAAGTTCTGTCTGTGCAAGTACAAAGGTAATGGTGTTTGTAGCAGTCTCGAAGGTTAGGTGATCATTTAGATCGAAGGTCGTTTGAACCGTTCCATCTTGATTCTTAATTTCTACCTTGATCGTAGCTTGGTCGACTGTAAGTGCCTTGTCGACTGGATCAGTGATCTTAAACTCAGTCCAACCGGCTACTGTCTGAACTGGAACAGTTACTTCATATGTTACAGGTTCAGTGAGAGCGGATAGGTCGACATTTTCTAAGTTCTTCTGATCTGCATCTGATACGTTCTTCTTCGGTCCTGGTACATCCTTCTTAATGTTATTTACTGTGAAGTTTGTAAAGTTTTCGCCTGCTGTCGTCTTACCCTGTGTATCTACTGTGAAGATTCTCGGTAGATCGTTGAGTTCGTAACCTGCAGGTGCCTGGGTCTCTACGAAGTAGTAGGTTCCTGGCTCTAGTCCCTTCACGGTAAGTGTTCCGTTAATCGTCGTGTATTCCCCGATGAGTTGATCCTTGGTTTGGTAAGGTGCTCCTAGAAGCTGTTTGTAAAGCTTGAAGCTAGCTGCCGTTCCAGCTGGTAGCGGATTACCATCGGCTGTCTTTGTGAGTGTTACTTCGCCTTGAGGTACGGTAGCGGGTGCATCATCTTTGACCTTTGGTTGGTCGTTTACGATGACATCTACCGTATTCGGAAGTTCTCCAGCTACGAGGTAATTCGTGAGATCCTTCGTCGGGTCAAATGGTGCATTGATCTTTAAGACAATCGTCTTTCCAGCATATTTTGCTACGACATCAGCTGAACTCATGGTTGATGTTACAAGACCTGTAGCCGATACGACTGGAGTGATGTCTGCTGTGTCTGTAATTCCGTCAACAGTAACGGTTGCTGTCGTCTCCGTAAAGTCGAAGACATCTTTTAGCTGATCGCTGATGACGTACTTGGTGTAATCTGTCGGGTTTACCGGAACAGTTGCTGTGATCGTGTACTGAACAGGTTTTGTGAGATCTGTGAGGATCGTCTTGTCTTCGCCGTTCACTTTCTTATCGACGGTCGGGTTCTCTGGAGGAGTTACGACAACGGTCGATTCTGTTCCTGGCGTTCCATTCAGAATGAAGTTTGCCGTATTCGGAACTTTGCTGTTCGTATAGGCCTTAATCTGATCTGGTGTAACGCCTGTCTTTAGCTTCGCCTTGAATTCCATAACAACGGTTTTGCCGGCGAGCTTCGTGTAATCATATCCGTCGACGAACGTCGCTTTGATCTTTCCATCTGTTGCTGCATTTGGATCCGTATCTGTCGTGTTCGTCAGTGTGTAGTCGGGTCCAGCATTAAGTGGAGCAATGACTCGGGCTGCATCAACCGTCGTTAGTTTCACGTCGCCGCTCACTTCGAGGAGTTTCGAAAGAGTATCTTCGATCGAGAGGGAAGCATAACCTAGGACGTTTGTTGGAACTGGAACTTCAACCTTATAAGTGAAGATCTCGTCCATCGCCTTGAGTACATAGTCCGTAACGTCATTGACGGTTTTCTTAATCGTCGGGGTCGGAGGTGTTTCCGGTACGACGTAAACCGTGTTGGACTTCGCTGGAGTGTCGTTAATCGTTAGTGTTGCTTCGTTCGGGATACCAGATTCATTTCCTGGTGATGTAACGTAATCCTTTAATTGTTCAACTGCTATGCCGTCTTTGACTTTTGCCTTGAACGCGAGTTTAACCGTTCTATTGGCAATTTGATCGAAGACTGCTTTAGCAGCCTCTGGTGTCGCTCCATTCTGATCGATCGTAAAGCTGATCGTCTGCTTGTTCGGATCAATGGTGATCGTTCCGAGTGTTGAGATGTCCTTACCATCTGCTGTTACAGTAGTTGTTCCATCGACGATCGTTAGAAGTTTGTTTACGGTATCTGTCAGTGTAAAGGTCTCGTAACCCTCTACTGTCTTGACAGGAACGCTTACAGCATATTCGAAGTCTTTTGTTAGAGATTCAAGTGTATAGCTTTGAGCGTTATTGACCGTCTTTTCTGGTGGAGGTGTCTTCGTCTTTTCGTCGACGACTGTTAGTGTCTTGACCGTTACTTGCTTGGTTGCGTTTGAATCCGTATCCGTTGGGGCTGGAACGGTTCTCGTTTCTTCACCAAGTGTTACTTCGAAGTTTCCTGCATCTCCTGGAGCAACGTATTTCTCGTAGACTGTCGGATTTCCTTGTGCGTCGACTACGATCGTATAAACGGTCGTGTTCTTCAAGTAACCTTGCGGTGCCTTGGTCTCAACGAGTGTGAAGGTGGTCGATGGGAGAAGACCTCTTAAGTCTAATTCACCCTTTGCATCGGTTGTAAGTGTTCTTACAAGCTGAGCACCCGTTTCATCTGTGTAGGAGAGGTTGAATTCTGCTCCTTCAACTGGTTGTGCCGGGTCAGAGTTATCCACTTTCTTTAGAATAATCTCTGCCACATTCAAGGTGTTCGTTACGACAATCTCATCTGTTAAGAAGTCGTCGTATCCATCCTCTACTGTGGTCACGATGCCGTAGGATGGCGTATAGCCTGGAACCGGAGACTCAATAACATAGTAGTTTAAGAGTTTTCCAGATTCATCGTAACGCGTGAGGTATTCCGAGTAGAACTGACCTGGGAATTGCCTAATATCGATCTCAACCTTCAGTGTGTTGGTTGTATCTGCATTCGCCATATCATTAAAGGTTGTATCCGGAATATCGGCCTGATCTCCAGCCTCTGGAACGAGAAGTCCTGTAACTGGATCGACAACGTCTGGTTCACCTACAACAGTAGCACGTTGAATGGTCATCGTGACTGACTGAGGTCTCATGTTGGCACTGTCGTTGTTATCAACCCATACTTTGTTCACTGGAACAGCGATCGTCATCTTGTTTTCAATCTTCACAGGAAGCTCGGCTGTGCCAGCACTCTCTGTTAAGAAGGTTTCAGTGAAGGTTTCATCGCCGTTATCTACGAGTGAGTAGATCTTCGTTCCCTTTGAACCATCAGCAAGTGTTGCACCGACTTCAATGACATAAGTGTCAAATGCTGTCTTGAAGTTCGTCGAGTACTTTTCACCAAACTCGTTGATATAACCCATTGGAACATATATCTCTGTTAAGACATACTTACCAGGGAGTAATTCAGCTGGGATACGGAAGATACCTTGGCCATTTGATGTAAAGGTCGTGGTCATAGCCATCGGTAGATCTGGACCTTGGACACCGTTGACGTCGTAATGAGAAAGTTCGAACTGGGCATCGTAGAGTCCGTAGTTTTCGAGTGGACTTCCGATGTCACCGATCTTCTTAAAGGTGACGCCTAGTGTTGTAGGTGGTGTGACGGTTGCAGAAGAATCAATCGTGTACTCGTTATTGACAACAACCGTCGTCGTATTCGGTAGCTTACCGGCAACGAGATTCATCGTCTCTGAGGACGTGTAGCTATCCTTGATCTTCGCAGGTAAGGTGATTCGTACAGTTTTTCCTGCAAGGGCATCGATGGTCTGGCGATCGTTTGTATTTAAGAATACATTGTAACGTTCTGTTGACGTATCGAGTCCGCCCGCGTAGTTAAAGATGTATCCAGCTTGTGAAGTGGCTGGTACAAAGGTACTTCCTTCGCCCGATCCTACAACCGGTGGATAATCGTTTACGACTCCGACGATTTCGATTTCCTTCGGGAATGCGTCAAAGAGATCAATCACTGAGAGATTCTTCGTTTCCGTTGGAATCTTGAGGTCAATCACGTAGTCGAATGCTGATCGCATGAGCGGTAGGACGTAATCTTTGTTGGTCGTAGCCGGATCTCCTGCTTGAAGCTCTTGATCCTTCGGCTTAACTTGTTTGTTGACCGTAGGTAGCTCTGGCATCGGGTCAATGACTCTGAGGTTTGCATCCGTAATGAATCCTGTGATCGCATCTCGGTTTGCAAAGGTAGCAAGAACTGCTCCATCTTTTCCATCGAGTGCATCGATGACGAGCTGACCTGAGGTGTCGTCCTTTCGAACGTCAAAGTAAACATCCGGCACTAAACCGTAGCCTTGTGGGGCAATGGTTTCTTTAAAGTAGTACTTACCTACTCCTAGATTTGTAAAGGTTACCATTCCATTGGCGTTCGTTGTGAATTCGCCAATGAATGCATTGGTCTCAGTGTTGTAAAGTTCAAAGGTTGCACTGAGGCCTTGTGGTAGAGGTTTTGAAATCTTATTTCCACTTGCGTCAAGTGTTTCAACGAACTTTTCAAATTGAACACCTACGACGTCAAAAGTGACCTCTACAGGGTTTGTCTTAACAAGCGTGTTTGGATCATGGTTAAATACCATGGCTGCAGTATTCGGGATCTTCTTATCGGGGTGCATTGCCACGAGATCCGATGGGGTTACTGCTACATACGCATCAAAGACAAATTTCAGTGATTTACCAGCGAGCTTGTCGTAGTCTGTGTAGTTCGAAGCGACCATCGCTGTAATCGTTCGTGCTTGGTTCGTGAGTTCCTTCGTAAAGATCGAAGTGACATCCGTTTGAACGCCTGTATCATCGATCGCATAGACTCTTAGTGAGTTTGGAACGATAGCAAGTGCTGGGTCCACGGTGTCGATAAAGAAGATCTCACTCATTCGACTCCAATCCATTTTCGGTTGGTCGATGACATAAGTGATATTCTTGTTTAGGTCCGGAAGAACCTCAGAAATAGCGTCCGTCGTTGGAACAGTGTTTGGATCATTATCCGAAAGCGAAACGCTCTTCTTTGGTATCGTCTTCTGGACGTTCGTGATCTTGTAAGCATATTCTTGCGTGTCAGGATTTCCATCGAGATCTGCTGAAATGAGTTCCAATCCCTCAATGAATATTTTTCCTGCTGTATCAACGTTGATGTAATAGACTTCATGCGTATTGACAAACGGATCGTTTTGAACGAATACTTCAGTCAATACATACGTTGAGTTTTTGTGTAGATCCGGGATCGTAAAGGCGCCGAACTGATCTGTCGTGTACTCTCTGTACTCACCTAGTTCATTTTGAAGAATGAACTTACGTCCTGGAACAATAGCTCCTGCGTCGTTGTATTTGATAAAGGACACAGGAACTTTGTCTACAACGTTCTTTAGGTCATATCCTGTTACACCGTCAGTTACTCGCTTATAACCAGGTACTGGATCTTCTTCTACTGTGTAAATGTAGAGTTTCCCGTGAACGTCATACTTTGGATACTTCTGAGTCATGACACCATTGACTTCAGTGTCTTTAAACTCATAGGTCCAAGGTGCAGAGATATCTCTTTCTTCTACGAGCTCTCTCGTCGTCGTTCCTTCGACTGTTCTATAAAGTCGAATATGAATGCTTAGTGGTCTCGAGTACGTATTATCGAGGTCATCCCAGTATTTTTGGCCGGAAATCACAACAGATTCGTTGTTGTAAACCTCGCTATCGATAATCTCGATACCGCCTTTAGTATAGAAACGAATAGCATTAGGATCTGTCGTTGGAATAGCTGAATCACTTACAACGACACGGATCGATTCGTAGTAAGGGTACGTTCCTGAAGGTGCAGCCTCTCTCATGATGTATTGACCTGCAGGTACGTTCTTGAAGGCTACAATACCCATGTCGGTTGAAGTGGCCTTTAATGGCATTCCTGTGAACGGATCAACTGCCGGGTCCGGGCTTACCGTTCTCGTTGTAGGATCGAACGGATAAAGCGTGAAAGTAGCACCCGGTAGTGGCGTTCCACCAAGCATCTTCGTGAATTCAAAGTTACGAACGATCTTTGGTTGAACGTCAACGGTTGAGGAGAAGTTTCCGCCTTCGTAGGTAAGCGTTGCGGTATTAGGAATAACGCCGCGCTGGAGATAGCCTGATTCCAAGAGGTTTGTTCCTGGTTTTACGTGAACTGTTACTAGAATACGAACTGTTTTTCCTGATAGACCGAAGTCTGTAATCTGTTGACCCGTGAGGATGAGCTTTAAGTCATTCCTGTTGGTCCAGTTCATGTTCTTATTGAGTTCTTGTGTAAGTTGTGTGCTATCTGTAAAGGTCGTGCCATCACCTTCCTGAACAACGAGGTTTAAAATCTCGAATGGTGCAGGAATCATATCGGCAATGGTGTAGGTCTTTGTGAGGTCAGTAGCTGCCGGGAATGGGATATCGATAGCATATTGCCACTGCCAACCAAATCCGATCTGTAAAAGATCCTTTGTAAATGGCTTATCAACAACTGTTCCGTCTTCTTTATAAGAACGGATCTTCTTGCTGATAGTAGGTGTTTCGACCTCAGGGTTCACAGGGCTAATCGATGCAACGTTTCCTGTAGAACCTGCTGGCACTGTAATTAACGGAAGAATCGGCCCTGAAACGCCTTGGTAGCCAGCTGGTGCTGAGGTTTCCACGAAGTAGTACTTACCGCTATCAAGTAACGGTACCTTTACTTGCTCAGATCCCTTCACACTATAGGAACCAATTGGAGAGTCCTTACCTGGATCTGGATCTGTCGCACCATCTCTCAGCTTATAGAGCGTGAATGTTGTTTCACTTCCATCAGGCTGAGGAATGGGTGTCGATGTTCCCTTTGGTATCACTTGCTTTGAAAGGGTAACTTCAGCCTTTGTCACTTGAACAGCGACTTCATTCGTCGTCGCTTTAGATGTCGTATTTAAGACGACTTCTGCAGAGTTAGGAACGATACCATTTGAATAATATGTTTGGCTCGCATCTGAGAAGATCTTATCGACTGGGCCATCGACTGTTGCTTGAAATTGAATGACAAGCGTCTTGTTGACGATTTCGTTGAAGTTTGCAGTCTTGATCCACTTTAGGGTCTTCGTTGTGTCATCAATCGAGAAACTTCCACCGACGACCGCTGAAATGTCAAATGGATCCGTTTCGTTTAAGACAAACGATTTAGCTGTTTGAGGAATGTAGTTCAGATACTTATCAAATTTATCGTTGATTTCCAACGATGAGAATCCGTTGACATCCGTGATCGGAATGCGGATTTGATACGTTACAACCTCTCCGTTTTGCTGTAGTAAATACGGTGCAGCAACGGTCGGCTGTTTAAAGGTCTTGTCAGCATCAAGTGCACCATGTAACCACTTTTCTGGTGTTGGAGCCTTCGGAGACAAGTTGGTAATTTCGATTGCGTTCGCATTGATGGTATTGTTCATACCAGTCATTGTCGGACCACCCGTAATCGTAACGGTGTTGTCCTTATTTACGACGATCGTCCAAGGTGTGTTGTCAACGAGCGTATATCCGTCAGGAGCTTGAATTTCCTGGAGTTCATACGTTTTACCTGGAGTTAGGTTCTTAGTAATTAGCAAACCGTTGTCATCGGTTGTATAAGACTCTGGAGACTCTGTGTTTGTTGTCGTTTTATCACGAAGTTCAAACACTGCACCCTGGAGGACAGAGCCATCAGGAGCTAACTTTTTGAGTCGAACTGAAATGGTTGGAGCGATAGCTGTCGTTTGGTTTGAATACTTCGGATCGTTTCCGTTCAACTTATAGCTTGCGGTGTTGTTGTAACGATACGTATTCGTTGCAGCGTGGTAACGCTGTGTTAGGTCGACGCCATCTTTTAGCGTTACCTTAAATTCTACGACGAGCTTTCCGTCAGACATTTGTTCAAAGAATTGTTCTGTAGGCGCGTTCTCTGCAAACGTCATGGTAAGAACGTTATTCGAATCGACTCCGTACATGTAGTTAGGATTTGGAACTGTGATCGGAATTTTCGTTCTATCCTTTTTTAGGATGTACGTTCTGATGCTCATTGGATCAATCGTTAAGAAAGGATCGACTGGGTCTGTAAGTACTAAGGTGTCATAACCCGTCATATCAGTAGGCATCGTGAATTCGAGCTTTTGTAAATAGGGTTCGTTCGGTCTATAGAGGTATGCGTAAGGCGCCATCCAATAGAGCGGATCGAACTGTGTTCCTTCTGCAATCGTGGAAATATACTTCTTTAAGTCTGGAGAAGTAAGTTCCGGTGGTACAACGCGTACTGTATTCGATGTCAATAACTTTCCATCTGTCGTGATTTTCGAGGTGTTCGGGATACCTGCAGGTCTACCATCTACGATGGTGTTGATCATATGATCAATTTCATCGTCCGTTACACTGTCTTTAATCTGTGCTTTAACGACGAGAATGTATTCCTTCTTATCGTAGCCACCAAACGGATAGGTTACCCCGTTAATCACCGTCGGCTGCTTCGGAAGGTTATAGCTTATCATGTTCGTCGCTTTATCGACAGAGATAGCTGGAACACCGGTAAGGTCTCCCGATACGCCACCCTTCATTTCAGCGACTAACGTATTATTGGTCGATGCTCCACTCAATACGTCATAATAGCCGTTTGGAGCATTGCTCGAAATAATGCGGTTTGCACTGTTCGTAACGAGATAGACGTCTAAGATGTCAAGACGCTGATCGATGGAGTCTTGAAGAACCATCGAATTGTTAATCTCGTAAACTTGGCCTGTAAACGTGTAGACGCTATCGAAATAGAACGATTGGCGACGATTATCAAGTTGCTTATAATCGTTTTTATTCGCAAAGTCTGCTTGGTCGCTAGCGACATACTTTCTGACGTCGATCGAACAGTCGGTTCGAGTGTTACCGTCAATCGTTAACGCGGTCGTGTTTAAAGACTGCGTGATATCCGAATAGGTAAAGTCAATCTGAGGAAGCGGATTGTATGTGGTTGGCTGATATTCAAGCTCACTTGCTTTGTACTTAATGAAGTAATTGGCAGCAGGGTAGTTTGTCATATCTACAGTGATACTAGAACCACTTACCTTTGAATACGGTCCCGCGGAAATTTGATATTCCGTTTCAACCGCGACGGTTGCGGGGTTGTCACCTTTCCTCCATAGCTCATAGCTCGTAGCCCCAATGGAGGGAACGAGATTGATGTCCACGCGGTCGAGTGTCTTTGTATTTGCCGTTTGGAACGTCTTAATCAAGGATTCCGTGAAGGACTCAATCTTATCAGATGTCGTAAAATAATCTTTTTGTGACGCGATATATTCAAAATAATAGAGAATATCGGGTCTCATGGTTGGCCAGCTTGCATAATATGCACCAGTACTCGGCAAGCCCGATACGCTACTTGGGTCCTCCCAGAAACCTGTCACAACAGATGCCGAGCTCGAGTCTAGGCCACCCGTTGCTTTCAACTCTTGACCAATTTCATACATCGCATAAAGGTGAGATAAGTACGGAAAACGATATCTTGGATAGTAGTAGCCATCAGTAGCTAAATACCATCCTTCACCAGCTGTGCTATTTGAGTACCAGTCATCGAAGTAATAAGCTGTTGATAAACTTTTAGGGGTAAAGAAGTATTGTCTCGAACTTTCAGGAATGTTGTTATATGTTACAACGTTTGCCGCACCATCAGAGATCAAGAGATAAATCGTTTTTCTCGTACGCTTTGCCCCGTTGATGGTGTAATCGGTGTTGTTGTAGACCGCAGTCCCACTGGTAAGCGTTTGATACTGTCTTTGAGCCTCTCTCATACCGTCGATGGTAGGTGTTCCACCCCAAGCGTTTTTCGCTTGATAGACGTTCGTGATCATCGATAAGAAGTTCGTCTTATTCGAGGAGAGGTTTCCTCCCGTCACACTTTCTACTTGAACCTTGTATGGCCAAGTGCCCGACGAGTTCGTATAGCTTGTATAACGACTCGAATCTACTGTAAAAGTACCAGGAGAGCCCTTATAGGTTACAAGCATTGCACGGTCCATTGGCGATTTTCCGTCAACGTCATTTCCCATGTTCAAGCTGTCGACGATCTTATAGATGGAGTTACCTACATCTACGATCGTGTTTTTAAAGCTTCCTGACATGTCTTGGATAATGACTAAGTCGACGAATTGTCGGCTGTCTGGCCAGGTGAAATCTATGCGGCCTTCGAGCAAGCGGTTACATAGCTCGCCTGCTTTCGTGGCATCAAAGATTTGAGCCCTGACATTTTTAACTTCGCCGACTGAGGATGAGGTGACAGTAGAGTTTGCTGCATATGCGGTCGTAGTACTAAAGAGCCCATCCGTCGGGATGTTACTTACGACCATTAAGAGCGCTAGTGTCACACTAAGCAGTCGTTTGGCAAAATCTTTCATGTGTTTTCCTTTCTACATTTTTGTTTCTTTTGATTTATCGGATGCATTATCTGCGTAAGCGGGGTCTATGAGCTCTCATTTTTTTGCATTTGAAAGCTCCTTTAGCGTCTGTCGAAACTGCTCCAGGGCAGCGTCTTTCTGTTCTGCGTCGTACCTATAACCTTCTTGCTTTGGTGCGATCTCACGTCCGACTTTATCTAAAAACAGCACTGTCGGAGTGTTCGTCACCTTTCCTGCTAAACTTGTTATGAATTGATCGGTGGCAAAATAGTTTTTGTAGGTGAGGCCCCACTCGTTTATGGCCTTTTGCAGCTCGTCCTCATTTTGGGCTAAGCCGATACCTACGATGTTGATATCAGGAAATTCTTTATATACCTTTTCGATGACAGCACTTTCTTGCCGACACGGTGGGCAAGTCGTCTGCCAGATGATGACGATATTAATGTCTTTCGAAAGAATCTCTGGTTGGCCCTTTTGTTCTTTTGTCACAGGATCAGTGACCGAAAACACAAGACCTGATTCATTCTTTGGCTCCCCTGCAGGTAGCTCGGCTACCCTCGGTTCACCTGACGCTTGAGATTCATTACTCGGGGCCGGATTGAGTGCCGGTTCATTGGTCTTTGGAGTGCCTGCACAGCTTGTTATGAGAAGTGCCCCTGCACAAAGTACCGCTGCTACCTTCCTTTTTGTTTTTGTGTTCATTGTTCTTCCCTCCTAAGTCTAGGAAATACGTATGTGTCATTTTACCATGTTTGAAGCGTTTTAAGCAAATAATAAGCTTGCATTTTTTCGTAAAATTTCAAGGTTTTTACGTAATCGACATCGTGAAATAATTCCTGTTTTCTTTATGGCAAACACCAATTTTGTAACACACTTTACAAAGGTGAAATAAAAACCCGAGTCCCTAGTTATAAAGTGCGTATTATCGTTTTGTGAATTGAGTGTAAATTGGTACAGATGTGTAATACATAATCGGTATGAGCACTAGTTATACAAACTCGATGGCCATTTCGAGACCTTTTGGCACTCTAGGATCTGTTCTGCTAAAACATTTAAAGGTCTATATTTATAATTGCATTGCCGTTAGATGCATTAATTTCCACGCTTTACGGCATTTGGTGGTACATATAATAATACCCATTATAAGGGGTGGGCTATGAATGTAGTGATAGATATTGCTTATAAGTATTTCGTATATTTTTTAAATTTATTGACACATATCAAAAAGAAAAACCTCTGGGTGCAAGCACATTCCAGAGGCCATGTCATAAATTATCCTTAATATATAGAGGGTTAGTCTTATTTATTACAAAAACATATTATTTATAAAAGACGTTTTTGTACACAAAATTCAGAAAAACAAAAAAAAGCCGAGTCTTTACTCGGCTTCTTGGAAGAACGGGTGGATTCGTTTCATTTCTTCACTGACGACAATGTGCTGTGGACAGACCTTCTCACAGCTTCTACATGCGACACAATTGGAAGCATTCTTTTCGAGTCGTTCGTAGTGCTCCTTCGCGAGCTCCTTGGAGCGGCTGAAGGATAGGTTATAGCTTTCAAAAACCTTTGGGATATTTATGTTCATAGGGCAAGGAAGGCAGTATTCGCAAGCAGTACAAGCGACGAGACCCATGGTAGTGAAGGCTTCTCTTCCCTTCCTGTAAAGCTCTGCTTCACTTTCCTTAAAGTGGTGATCCATCATAGCGATCTTAATATTCTGATCGACTTCTTCCTTCGTTCCCATACCACTTAAGACGACATCGACGCCCTCGGTGCTAAAGAGGTAATGTAGTGCCCACTCGACAGGAGACATTCCTTCTGGGATCGTTTCTTGAACGCTTTTCGGTGGATTTACTAGCTTTCCACCTCTTAGTGGTTCCATCACGATGACGCCTAAGCCTCTTCGTTTAGCTTCGTAGAAGCCTTCAATCGTCTGCTGATATGCTTCATCAACGTAATTCATCTGTAACTGACAGAAGTCCCAGTCGAAGCCATCGAGGATTTCCATAAATACGTCGTATTCGTCGTGGAAGCTAAAGCCGATATTTCGGATACGTCCTCGCTCCTTCTCCTTTAGGGCTTCCTTTAGGAGTTCGAGATCTTGGATCTTTTCCCAGCGTTCTCGGTTTAAGGCATGAAAGAGGTACATGTCTACGTATTCTGTTTGAAGCTTTTCTAACTGTTCATCGAGATATGTACTGAACTCTTCTGTCTTTTCAATGAGCCACACAGGTGACTTCGTCGCTAGCACGACGCGTTCTCTGTAGCCATCCTTTAGCGCTTTACCGACAGCTACTTCACTCATCTTGTTGTGATAGGGGTAGGCTGTGTCTATGTAGGTGATCCCTTGATCGATTGCATAGCGAATGAGTTCGACTGCTTCTTGTTCTAAGAGTACCTTTTCTCCATCCATTTCCTTTGAAGGCATCCTCATCGAGCCAAAGCCCAGTGGCGTAGCCAGAGGTCCATTCGTTCCTATTTTTCGCTCAATCATCTTTTCCTCCTAAAGTTAGTATAACAAATGGACAAAAGGAGTTCTATCTTTGTATGATGTTGTAAAGGAGGTACTATGAAAAAGATGATAGCTCTCTTACTACTCGTTACGGTTCTCTGTTCTTGCACCGTTTCAAGTGCTTTGGAGTATCGAAGTAAAACCCTTACATTTCAGGAGTTTCCTGACCGACTTAGAGACGAGACCGTAAAGGTTCACCGAGACTTTGCTTATAAAACGGCAAAGGACTTTTTCACCGGAGATAATGAAACCTACTCCCCTATGAGCCTCTTTCTAGCCCTGTCGATGATCACAGAAGGCGCCGAAGGGAAGACGTTTGAGGAACTAAAGGACTACCTAGGCTTCACGGGAGGCAAGGACACTTTAAAGGCTCTTGTCCAGGAAACGCAGGAAAAACTCAGCATGAAGTCCAATGGGCAAATAATCAGTTTTTCAAACTCTCTCTGGACTCAAGTTGGATTCCCTTACAAGAAGACGTTTGCCGATATCATCACGACTTCTTTCTATGGAGACCTCTTTGAAGTTCCTTTTAACAATGAAACAAAAGAGAAAATGAAAGCTTGGGTCTCTGAAAAAACCGATGGGATGATAAAACCAGCGCTTTCCATTCAGAAAGATACACTCATGGTTCTCATGAACACGACACTCTTTAAAGGTGCTTGGGGACTAGAATTCGACGATTCCGAGACGAAAAATCTCCCCTTCCATTCGCTTGATGGCGCTGTTAAAGAAGTTCCTATGATGCACTCCTTTAGGAAAGCAAGATACTTTGAAACGGGAGACTTCAAGGGAGCATCGATCATGTTTCAAAATAAATGCAATATGCATTTTATCACAGCAAAGGAAGGAAACGCTTTAGATGGTGCGCTCGAAGCCCTTCAAGGATTAAAATCTGAGGACTACTTAATGGTTGACCTCGATCTGACGCTTCCTAAGGTAAAAATTGAGTCGGAGTATCATTTAGCTGATGTATTGAAAGAGAAGACTCCTACTGTCTTTTCAGAAAACGCTGACTTCAGTGGAATTTCCGATAAAAAACTGATGGTTTCAAATGTCATCCAAGAGACAAAGCTTGAAACGAACGAAAAAGGAGCAGTGGCTGCAGGAGTGACTATTCTCGAAAAGAATGGCGGCAGTGCCCCTAGGAGCGAGATTGTCGAATTAAAGCTCGATAAGCCGTTCCTCTTTTCAATCGAAAGCGACCAAGGTGTGGTACTCTTTATAGGATCATTTGTAAAGTAAAGGAAAAACATGTTTAAGACTTATCTCATCGATCTCGATCACACACTCTTTGACTTTAACCGAGCAGAGGAAGAAGCGCTCAAAGAAGCATTTCTGCGCTTTGAAGTGCCTCATTCAGAGCATACAAGATCACGATATCTTGCGATCAATAAAAGCTACTGGGAACGCTTTGAACGAAGCGAAGTAAAAAAAGAAGATCTCCTCGTGGGACGCTTTTCGGACCTGCTCTGTGAACTAGGTCTCGACCTCGATGCAAGAAGCTTAAATGAGTATTACTTATTGAAGCTTTCTGAAAAGCCTTACCTTATACCTCATGCAAAGGAACTTTTGGAGGGTCTAAAGGGACACTTCATTGTGATCGCATCTAACGGGGCAAAAGAAACCCAGCAGAGAAAACTCGATTCTTCTGGTCTTTCGAGCTTCGTAGACGCTGTCGTTTTAGACGAGGACGCAGGCTTCCAAAAGCCTGATTCTAGGTTCTTTGAGTACATTATAAAGAAGTTTAAGTTAGAGCCAGAAGAGACTCTTATGGTAGGCGATAACCCCAAGGTCGATATTCCTGGGGCAAAGGCATTAGGCATTAAAACGTGTCTCTTCGATCCCGAAGAGAGGTACTCAGCTGTGGCTGATTACCACGTAAAAAACTTGCTAGAAATCCTAAAACTTTAGGATTTCCTGCAAGTTTTTTCTTTCATCTTTCATTTCCCGTAAAAACATTGACAATTATCACTAGAATGGTACGTTATGTATGGAGGTTATCATGACAAATAATAAGAAATTGAATGCTTGGGTCGAGGAGATGAAAGCACTCTTAAAGCCTGAGCGCGTGTACTGGTGTAACGGAAGTCAGGAAGAGTACGATCAATTGATGGACGAAATTGTTCAAAGTGGAATGGCCGTACGCCTCAATCAGGAGTCGTATCCAGGCTGTACACTCTTTCATTCCGATAGCTCCGACGTTGCGCGTGTAGAAGAGCGCACCTTTATCGCATCAAAGAAGGAAGAAGATGCAGGTCCTACCAACAACTGGACTGATCCTGTCGAATTAAAGAAAACCATGACTGCACTCTATGATGGATCAATGCAAGGCCGTACGATGTACGTCGTTCCCTTCAGCATGGGTCCCATTGGCTCCCCCTTCTCAAAGATCGGCGTAGAAATTACCGATAGCCCGTACGTCGTCTGCAACATGCGTATCATGACGAGAATGGGTCAACAAGCACTTGATGTTCTTGGAGATAACGGAGACTTTGTTCCTTGCTTACACTCTGTAGGTAAGCCACTCGCTCCCGGTGAAAAAGACACAAGCTGGCCTTGTGCTCCCATGGAAAAGAAATACATTTCGCACTTCCCAGAAGAACGCACGATCTGGAGCTACGGTAGTGGCTACGGTGGAAATGCTCTCCTTGGTAAGAAATGCTTAGCCCTTCGTATCGCATCGAGCATGGCTCGTGAAGAGGGCTGGCTTGCTGAACATATGCTCATCTTAAAGCTAACAAATCCCGAAGGTGAAGTCTTCCACGTCTGCGGTGCTTTCCCAAGCGCTTGCGGTAAGACAAACCTCGCAATGCTCGTTCCTACACTTCCTGGCTGGAAGGTAGAGACCGTAGGCGATGACATCGCTTGGATGCACTTTGGTAAAGACGGCAGACTCTATGCTATTAACCCAGAAGCTGGCTTCTTTGGCGTCGCTCCTGGTACGAGCTCCAAGTCCAACCCCAACGCAATGGAATCCCTCAAGAAGAACACGATCTTTACAAACGTCGCTCTTAAAGATAACGGCGAACCATGGTGGGAAGGAATGGACGGAGAAGTTCCTGAACATCTCATCGACTGGAAGGGTAATGACTGGTTCAAAGACAGTGGTGTAAAAGCAGCCCATCCAAACTCACGCTTCACAGCCCCTGCAAAACAATGTCCTGCGATCGCTCCAGACTGGGAAGATCCAATGGGTGTTCCGATCGATGCGATCCTCGTAGGCGGAAGAAGAAAGACGACCGTTCCGCTTGTTCACGAATCCATCGACTGGAACCATGGAATCTTCATGGGTTCTATCATGGGTAGTGAGATCACAGCAGCTGTCATCAGTGATAAGATCGGTTCTGTACGTAGAGACCCCTTCGCAATGCTGCCATTCATCGGTTATCACGTCGGTGATTATTTAAATCACTGGTTAGAAATCGGTAAAAAGGAAGGCGCAAAACTTCCTAAACTGTTCTATGTCAACTGGTTCAGAAGAGATGAAAACGATCACTTCCTATGGCCAGGCTTCGGCGACAACAGCCGTGTCCTAAAGTGGGTCAGCGAGCGCATTAGCGGTAAACGCGATGCCGTTCTAACACCTATCGGATACATGCCAAGACCAGAAGACATTGATACGACAGGCCTAGACATCGATCGTGAGACGATGGAAGAACTCCTCCACGTCGATGTAGAAGAATGGAAAAACGAAGCTGTAAGCATTCGTGAGCACTTCAAGAAGTACGGCGAAAAGATGCCAAAAGAACTCTATGAAGAGCTCGACAAGCTAGAAGAAAGATTAAATAAAGCATAAGAGGTGGCTAATGCCACCTCTTACTTTATGCTCCAAGCATTTCTTAACTGCGGTTGTAATCGCTTAAAACTCCAGGCTTTTTGACTGTTATAAAAGCTATTGGGGTCATGGATTAAAAAACCTTCGTCGTTGTAACCTACGATGACCATAAAGTGACCACCATAGCTAAAATCGCCTTTTTTCACACTTACGATGAGTAGTGCTCCGTTATCGAGCTCTTTTTTCATGCCCTTTTCAGAGATCTTTATGATCCTTGAATTCAAGTCGTACTTTTTAGGGACATCTGACATAAAGGTCCAGCTCGTTCCCTCTTTTTTCTTGTAATATCCTCCCTCTTCTGCAATATCTCTAAGCTTTAGCGGTGTAAGAGAGGTATCCTTGGTCTTAGCGATGAGGACCATACTGAGTGACGTCTGTCCACAGCCACCTCTAGCAAAAAGGCTTGGTCCTAGCTTTTCATAACCCCATCTCGGATCGGTCTGAAAAAGAAGCGGTACATCAGCTTCTTTTTCTTCCTTTGTAAGGCTCTTGTCCTTTCCAAGTTGTTCTCTTTCAAGGTAATTTCTCGCATAAAGGAAGTTTTCTGGATACTTTAGAAAGACTTCGATCACCTGATCCGGAATCTCCTCTCGATGTTCGATTAAGTAGTTGGCTTCGGGAAAGAGCTTTACGACCTTCTCAAGTTCGGTGTCGATGTTTCCATCTTCAGGGTACTTGTATTTCTCTTTGAGTTTTCCAATCTGTTCTGCATACTGCATTTCTGTATACTTCCCTAGTATCTTCGGCTCACGTATCGACTGAATGCGCTCTGTTATGGGCCCATTCATCTCTACCGCCTTATATCCTCCCACAACGAGGAGTGCAAGTATAACTACTCCGACTAACTTTTTTATCATCTTCACTTCATCCACCATTCATTTAGTTCATAATGCGGTCTGTCCTGAAATCCCTTCCAGTAGAAACCACAGTCTAATCCAACCTCTTTTCCGATCCTTGCACACTGTTCAAAGAACGCATCATCACCATAGGGATCATCTCCCCCCTTACAGATGTCGAAGGCACGCCTCGATGTATGGTTACTATGGAGTGTGTAGGTTACGATGCTTCCCTCGGTCGTTCTCCCTTTCGCATAGAGGACACGCTGACGCTCGTCTGAGCGGTAGGTCTCAGTGATCACAACGTCTAACCCCTCTTCTCTACAGCGCTCTAAGAACTCAAGAGCTTTCGCTTTTGTATGTGGGGTTAATTCGTCTAGACTATCAATTCGCTTCAAGCTTCGAATGTTTTGTTCGTCGTAGTCACCTCTATCAAAGAGCGCCGTATAGAGACCAACGCGCGGTAGGAGGACAAAAACGGTTAAGAAGAGAGCGATACCTAGGATGATCCATCTTTTCTTATTCATCTTTCCTCCTTTCCTATTCATTGTACTAAAGAAAAAAGGAAACCTTTCTTAAGATTTCCTTACTTTTCTTAATAAAAACAGTCTCTTACGATGCGCTGCATCGTATCGACCTCGAGAAAGGTCAACACCTTCTTATGAAACGTCGGATTCATGATCGGCGTTTGAGGATCTCTGACCTCGTAGAAGTAGTGCGCGAAGGCGCTAAAGACCTTTAGGTAGTGATAAGGCATGTAGGCCCGTACAAAGTTATCGAGTTCGTTTATTGAGGTTCCTCTCGCCTTTCCGTAGAGATAGTAGAAGTCTTCTTTATCGATCGCTCGGACGGAGAAGTTCGAGTTCCAAAGGCTCGTCGTCTTTGAAAAGAAGTGCGCGATGTCCTTCGCAGGATGCGAGTAATGGGCATCGGTCCAGTCAAAGAGCATGGCGTTGTGATCGACAGAAAAGTTTGTTTCCTTTAAAACGCCATGCGTAATGACGTCTTCTTCAGGGTCAAAGAGCGACGCTCTCTCTTCTGCTTCTTCCTCGGCCCATTCTAAAAAGCCTTCAAAGAAGTAGAGATGCTCTACAGAAAAGACGCCACTTGCCAAGGCATCCTTTAAAGCTTCCTTGCTTTCATTTAGGCTCGATATGATAGGGTTTTTATGTTCCAGGTCAAGAATGTCCCTACTGAAGCGGTGAATTCCACCGAACATCTGACCGACCTTTAGGTAGTCCTTTTCATATTGGAGCTCACGGCCAGGAGCGTATTCCATGAGAAGGATGGGATGCTTAAAGAGCTCACTCGATGGCAAACTCATGTATATGTTTGGCGTATGTGTCGAGAGGGAGAGCATCTTAAGAACCTCTCCTTCTTTTAAGAGAGGTCCTTCAAGCTTTGAATCCTCACACGTTTTTAAAAGGTACGGCGGATGGCCCACTGCCTTTACGAGATAGTAGTAGTAATCGTCTGCTTTAGATAGAAAGATCACCGTTAAGGATTCTCTTTTAAATTCGCCCGTTGCGACGAGACGATCTCTAGCAAAGTTTTGTAGTACTCGCCTGTACATTACTTCGCTCCACGAAACGTTTTCTGTGCGTTTTTCATCATTTCACGAATCGGTAACTGGTAGGGACAACGCGTTTCACAGACGCCGCATTCGATACAGTCGTCCTGTGTCTTTTGTAGGCCCTTTAAACGCTCTAGCGTCCATTCTTTTAGGTCGTAGCGTGTATAGTACCCTTCAAAGAGAAAGATCTGAGGAATGTTGATTCCAGCCGTACAGGGCATGCAGTAACCACATCTTCTACAGAAGTGCTCGCCGAGTTCCGTCGTTTCTTCTTCGAGCGTCATTCGCTCTTCATTAGAAAGCGGAATGTAAGGATCGACGCTCTTCACGTTTTCTTCAAGTTCTTCGATCGAGTCGATTCCTGGAATCATGGCACTGATGAAGTCTTTTTCCATGAGGTAGCGAAGTGCAAGCGACTTATTCTGAATGGCACCTCCGGCAAAGGGCTTCATAATGAGAACACCTAAGCCCTTTTGGTGGGCTTCTTCTAAGAGCGCTTGACCTTGACTTTCTACGGCATTATAGGGAAACTGGACGGTTTCAAACTTACCAGAGTGGATCGCTTCTTTTAAAAGGTCGACACTGTGACTGGTAAAGCCGATGTGACCGATGACACCCTCCTTCTTTTTTTGGAGGATGCATTCATAGGCACCGTCTTTCTCGAAAATGCGATCAAAGTCTTCTTTTTTCGAGATGTTATGAAATTGGTAGAGATCGATGTGATCGGTCTTTAGATTTCTTAGACTCGTCTCTAGATCCTCTAAGATGGAGCTGTCTCTTTTCATGCTTTTTGTAGCTAGGTAGAAATTGTCCCTACCTACCTTTTGGAGCGCTTCACCGATAAATTCTTCACTCGTCGTATATCCTCGCGCCGTATCGATAAAGTTGATACCGAGATCTTTGGCTCTCGCTAAGATCTCCGTTGTAACCTTCGCATCGACGCGCTGAAAGGGAATGCCTCCGATACTCAAGGCACTGATGAGTAAGCCTGTTTGACCTAATTTTCTTTTTTCTATCATACTTCCCTCGATTTCTCACTGACTGCTTTTACAGCCTCGTGTATGGCACTCTTAAAGCCACCCTTTTCAAGCTGTAAAAGACCTTCGATTGTAGATCCTCTGGGGGTTGTGACCATATCCTTAAGAATCATCGGATGCTTCTTGGTCTCTAAGTAGAGCTCTGCACTTCCTTTTATGGCATGAGCCATGCTATAAAAGGCGATATCTCGTGGAAGACCTTCTTTTAGGGCTGCATCAGCTAGCGCTTCCATCATTAAAAATATTGTTGCTGGGAGTGCTCCAGAGACCGCGGTAAAGCCCGGGAATAGCTCTTCGTCGAGGCGAATGACGGTAGAGAAGGTCTGAAAGAGATCCTCTACCATCTCGTATTCCGCTTCACTCATTCGTTCGTTGGCTACAAGTGCAGTCATGCCTTTACCGATGAGAGACGGAGTATTCGGCATCGCCCGAACGACCTTAGAACCTGGAAGTGCATCTTCAAGCATCGAGAGGGACCAGTTTCCTGCGATACTTACGACGATTCCTTCTTTATTTCTTCCTTCTTTTATTTCCTCAATGACTTCAGGATAGACGTAAGGCTTTACGGCTAAAAAGAGGACATCTGATTCCTTAGCGAGTTCGAGGTTTGACGTTACTTTTGCCCCCCATTCTCTTGCGAAATTCAGCTTTTCTTCTGAGCGGTTACTTACAGAAACCTCGTAACTTCCGCTCTTAAGAATCCCCTTAACGATCGCCTGGCCCATGTTTCCAAAGCCAATGACTCCGATCTTACGCTTGGGTGCGTCGGATAAATTCATCGATCTCCTCCTCGATGGTCTTTAAGGACGCTCTAAAGAAGTTGACATCGTGAACGTCGACTCCGACGCTCTTCGCTGCATCGTAGATGCTCATTCTACCCGTATTATTTAGTAGCTCATCGTATTTCTTCATGAAGCTCGGGCCCTCTTTTTCAAGCATCGCATAGAGGCCCTTAGCAAAGAGTTGACCGAAGGCATAAGGGAAGTTGTAGAAACTGAGTCCACCAGAGTAATAGTGGCCCTTTACGATCCACATGTAGCGGTGCAATAGTTCTGGGTCAAGTCCATCCCCGTAAGAATCGCGCTGTGCTTGAAGCATGAGTTCATTGAGGTCTGAGACGGAAAGACTGCGATCAGTGCGGGCTCTAAAGACATTCGATTCAAAGAGGAAGCGTGAATAGATGTCTACAATGACTTGGCAAGATCCGCTGATGGAATCCTCTAAAAGCATGATGGCTTCTTCTCCTGATGCATCTTTTAGAGCGAGCTTTGTAATAAGTGTCTCATTAAAGGTCGATGCAGTCTCTGCAATAGGCATCGAATAATCCGCGTTAAAGAGGCTTTCGTCTTTTAAGTTATAGCTATGGTATGCGTGACCGAGTTCATGCGCAAGTGTCGTCACAGAAGAGAAGTTTCCTGAGAAGTTCGCAAGGATTCGGCTCTCTTTAAGTCCATGAATCGTAGAGCAGAAGGCTCCTCCGCGCTTACCTGGTCGCGGCTCGACGTCGAGCCACTTATTATCATAGGCATGTTGGATGAAGCTTGAAAGGCGTGGTGAGACCTCTTCAAAGTTCTTTACGAGATATTCGATGGCACCTTCGTAGGTGTAGGTCTTATCACTGGAACCGATCGGTGCAAAGAGGTCGTAGAAAGGAAGACCGTTCGAATGACCTAAGTACTTTGCCTTCGCTTTTAGATAGCGGCGGAACATCGGTAGTGACTCTTTCATCGCTTGGAGAAGAGCATCTAGTGTCTCTCTGTCCATGCGTGACTCTTCAAGTGTCTGCTCGAGTGGCTCACTGTAACCGCGTAGTTTACTCATCTCGATGACTTCTCCCTTAATCGCAAGGAGAGCATTTTGGATGGGTCGCTCAATTTTTTGGAGAGCTTTAAGCTCTGCTTCATAAGCGCTCTTACGAACCTCAGGATTCTTATCGTAAGCGAGGTTTCTAAGCTCTGTGAGCGTTAGAACTTGTTCCTTGCCATCGAGCGTAATGGTCTCAGTAAGGAAGGACGTAAGCTCCTCTTGTAGCTTAGACCAAGCGGTTGAACCAGTGCTTCTAAGCTTCGAATAGAGAACCTCTTCCTTTTCAGAGAGCATTCTCGAGGACTTAAGCTTTATTTCACTCAAGAAGAACTCAAAGTCCTTTAGACGGCTGTCTTTTTCAATGAGCTCTTTTAGGTCAATGTCTTTTACGTAGCTTAATAAGAGTACTTCGATTAAAGCAAAGCTCGATGAATGGGAATAGAGCTTACTCATCGCATCGTTAGCTTCCGGATGGTCGGAGTTTACTGCAAGTGAAAGGTGGCTATAGCTCATGAGGCGGATGAAGGCATTATAAATGTCTTCGTATTTGTTAATAAAGTCGAAAAGGACCTCTTCTGGCTTATGGTCTTTTGAAAGGGTCTCTTTTGCATACGTGACAAAGTCCTCTGCCTTTTGTCCGATTCCTTCGAGGTCGCGCTTAAATTCCTCGGAATCAAAGCCAGGATATAGTGCATCTAAGTCCCAATGTAGTGGATTCATCGTTCCTCCTTATAAATTCATGATGGCATTCATCATCTGTGGTACAATCTGTTTTTTACGACTTACGACACCAGGGACAAAAACGCCCTGATCCATTTCGAGACCAAACGTACGCTCTACGACGCGTTCATTCTTTGATACATAGAAGACATAGGAGCCTTTCGCGTAGATGTCGGTTACGACGAGCATCGTTAAAAATTGCTTGCTCTCTTCGTTGAGTGAACAGAGGAAGCTTTTAATCTCATCCTTCTTTTCCTTTAAGGATTCAATATCTAACGTATAGATCTGACCAATTCCGAGCTTCTTTCCACTCACTTCAAAGATCTTATAATCCTTGTGAAAGAGCTCTTCGATGGTCGAGTCTCCGATGAGAGTGCCTGCCTTAAAGAGCTCTAAGGCATACTGCTTTCGATCGAGTCCCGTGATGGCTGCAAGGTCCACGAGCGCGAGCTCATCGACAAAAGTAGCCGTGGGAGACGTCAGATTTAGCGTATCGGAAATAATTCCTGAAAAGAGGAGACCTGCCATGTCCTTTGGAATGGGCACGTTTTTTTCTTTATAGAGCGTGTAAATGATCGTACTCGTCGATCCCCAAGGGTAGTTCTTAAAGATAATAGGAGCCTTCGTAGAGATGTCTCCGATCTTATGGTGATCGTAGATCTCCAAAATGGTCGCTTGTTCGATACCTTCAGCCGTCTGCTCCGACTCATTGTGGTCGACTAAGATGACGTTCTTACCTTTGGTAAAAAGAATGTGTTTACGACTAATGAGGCCTAAATACTTATAATCCTTGTCGACGATAGGATAACCTGAGAAGTTCGTCCTTCGAATCTCTTCGATCGCAACGTCTAAGTAAGCCGTCTCTACAAAGGACTTGATGTCCTTTGTGGTCATGATGGATTCTACAAAGTTCGCTTGGCTGACGCGCTTTGCTGCGGTGTAGGTATCCATGTCGCAAGAAAGAATCGTCACGTGCTTTTCTTTAGCGCGTTCAATGAGCGTATCGGAAATCTTTGCATTACCCGTAAGTAAGAGGAGCTGCATACTTCCTTCAATCGCTTTTTCAATGACGTCGAGTCGATCACCGACGAGAAGGACATTTCTAGGGTTATTCATAACACTCAATAGCTTTTCGTTTGTAGAGTAATAGCTCGCAACGTTTAAGCTACCAGAGAAGTGTTCACTCGCTTTTGTGATGGTACGAGCGTTTAATACCTTCTCTAAGTTTTGAAGGTTCGTGTTCAATGTGTAGATATCGCCCTGAATCATGCTCATAGCCATATCTTCCATGGTGACGACACCGACGAGTGTGTTTTCTTCGTCTGTAATAGCAGCCGTTCTCAGCTTATTTTCTAACATAAACTGGAACACTTCAAAGATACTATCTTTGGGGTGTCTGGCTGGTGCTTTGGAGTAATCGACGTCCATCACACGACTTTTTACATCTTCAATGTATTCAGGTAGTTCCACCTGAAAGCGCTTAAAGATGAATTCCGTCTCTTTATTGACCGCTCCCAAGCGACATGCCTTGGTCTTTTCACCGATGACATTTTTAAGATAACTCAGTGCCGTAGCGGAAACAATCGAATCCGTATCGGGGTTCTTATGGCCAAAGATTAACGTCATGAAGCCTCCTTTCTTCCCTTTTCATTTTAGCACTAACGTTGTAAAATAAGAATATCGAGGTAGGTATGAATATTCCAAAAGAATTGTTTGAACTCATTTCCTATATAGAAGCAAATGGCTTTGAAGCCTACATTGTCGGTGGGGCGGTTCGAGACATGCTCTTAGATATTGAACCCACGGACTTTGATATTGCAACATCCGCTCGTCCTGAGGACCTGAAGGAATTGTTCCGCTTTGCCAAAGTTATCGATACAGGCATCGAACACGGGACAGTTACGATCGTCGTCGATAAGAATTCCTATGAGGTGACGACCTTCAGAACAGATGGTGATTATAAGGATTACCGTCATCCCAGTGAGGTGCACTTTGGAACGAGCCTAAAAGAGGACCTCGCCCGAAGAGATTTTACGATCAATGCCATCGCTTATCATCCTGAAAAAGGCATCATCGACCCCTTTAATGGAATTCGATCCTTGCAGGACGGCGTCCTACAGACGGTTGGGGACCCTAAGAAGCGCTTTCAAGAGGATCCCTTAAGAATTCTTCGAGGACTTCGCTTCTTATCGAGATTTGGCCTGTTTGTAGAATACAACACGAAAAAAGCCATGCTCGATTACAAGGACCTCATCTTCTTCGTATCGAAAGAGCGCATCTTTAAAGAGCTTCAAGGAATTCTTTTAGGAAAGTACGTAAACGAAGCACTCAACACGTACAGAGAAGTCTTTTCTAGCTTCATACCAGAACTAGAAGACACCTTCTATGTAAAGCTTCCAAGCGGTGAACTCCTCTACGACCACATCGTAAGGGTCACGAGTGCAGTAAAACCAACCATACCTCTTAGACTCGCCGCCCTTCTTCACGACATCGGAAAGCCCCACGTCATGACGAATGAAAACGGCGTCGTGATGTTTCCTGAGCATGCAAAGTACTCGGATGAAATGGCTCGTAGAATTCTCTTAAACCTAAGAGTCGATTACCGCACGAGCTTCACTGTGACACAGCTCATACGCTATCATAGCGTTGAGATTGAATACGAACCCTTTGCCATCAAAGAGTGGCTCAATAAACTTGGAAAAGACTTATTCCTTGCCCTACTTGATCTGAAGGAAGCTGATGCCATCGACAAAGAAGAAAAGTACGAGCACGTGCTCGAACTCAAGCGACTTACGAATGAGATTCTCTTCGGTCAATCGGCTTTTGAACTCTCCCATTTACGAATCAATGGAACAGATCTCATAAAGGAAGGGATTAACGAGGGAACGACAATCGGTCTCATCTTAGATACCCTTTTAAAAGAAGTGATGCAAGGAAAATTAGAAAATGAACACAGCGCTCTTATAGCGCGAGCAAAAGAATTAAGGTAGGAATCACATGATCGACTTTAGAAACGCCTCATTTATGAAATTGAGGCCCGTTAACGACACAGAAAACTCCATTTATAAAGAGTTACTCCTCCCTGATGAAAAGGCACTTCAAGCCTTTAAATCCATTCGTGACATGGTCGTATTCACTTCAAAGCGAATCATTTCGATCAACGTACAGGGAATCACAGGAAAGAAGAAGGACTTCACCTCTATCCCCTACTCAAAGATTCAGACCTTTAGCATTGAAACATCTGGAACCTTTGACCTCGACACAGAACTTCATATCTGGATTTCAGGTCTTGGGGTAGTTCGTTTTGAGTTTATAGGTAGTTACGATATCACAGAGATTCAGCATTTTATCGCAGAAAGAATTCTATAAATAAAGGAGTAGGTACTCAGAAGACTGAGAGCCACTCCTTTTTCATTTCCCTTAAACCATTGCAAAATCATTCGCCATTCAGTAAAATCTATTCAAACCAAAATATTCTAAAAAGGAGGAGTCATGAAAGAATTTTTAAAAGAAGGACTAACAAAGATCATCCTGCTCATTGTTACGATCATTCTCTTGGTTGTAACGATTAAGCGTGAATGGACAGAATTGACCTACTTCATGATCGTGCTCGCTGTCATTAATATCTTCATGCTTCTAATCACGATCCTATCGCTCTATAAGAAAAACCGAGTGGCTTCTCTATCTCCAGAAGAACGAGAGAATGCCATGGCAAACTCGATCAGTTCCCATAATGCCAAGGACTCAGAGGATTAAGAAACTCACAACCGTTTAAGACGACCGAGTCCATTGTTCTCACTATGGATCTACTGAATTTTTAGCAGGAAATCAAAAGCTCTCCTTAACGCGAGTCCTTGTAGGTAGCATGATCGCAGGCTCCTTAGGTGCTGTTATCGGTGGATTAACAAGTGAAAACGTCGTCATTACGTGTCTAAAATGCGGAAAGAAGTGGAAGCCTGGGGAGTTAGAATAAGGTGAAATATACTTCTCTCTTGTTCATTTACCCTTGACTACTACAATGGATTCTGTATAATATTCTTGTTAACCATCGGGGTGTGGCTCAGTTTGGTAGAGCGCTCGGTTCGGGACCGCGAGGTCGCAGGTTCAAATCCTGTCACTCCGACCATGGATGACCTTACGTTGTAAGGTCATTTTTTTATTGAGTTTTTTCCTGTTTTTTCTTGCACTCTTCTTAAGGAAAAAAGTACAATATATATGTAAGGAGGTTCTATGAAACTCGAAATCGTAGATGGGCACACAAAGTACCCAGAAGTAAAGCAACTTCTTCGTGAATACTATCAAAGTCTTTCCATCGACTTGGCCTTTGAGGACTTCGAACACGAGCTCGATGAGCTTGCGCTTCGTTATGGTCCACCGAGAGGAAGGCTTTATGTCGCCTACGTCGACGGACTCCTAGCAGGCTGTGTGGCTCTTAAAGAACTCAATGAAAAAACGTGTGAGATGAAACGACTCTATGTAAGAAGTCGTTACCGTAAACATAAGATAGGAATCGAGCTTTCGAAGAAAATTATCGAGGAAGCAAAACCCATGTACGAAGAGATCCGCGTCAACTTCCTAGAAAGCATGATCAGTGCCAATAACCTTACAAAAGAACTGGGCTTTAAAGAAACGGGTCCAGGTTACATCTCTCCTAGAGATGGTATGAAATATATGGCGTTATCACTAAAAAAATAGCGAGGATTTTCCTCGCTATTTCCTATTTTGTTCCAAAGAGACGATCGCCTGCATCTCCAAGTCCTGGGATGATATAGGCGTTTTCGTCTAGCTTTTCATCCATGGCAGCACAGAAGATCTGTACGTCTGGATGTTCTTTATTAATGCGCTGGATGCCCTCAAGTGATGCAATGATCGAAACCCAACGAATGTGCTTTACACCGCGTGCTTTAAGCTGTGTGATACAAGCAGCTCCACTTCCACCCGTGGCAAGCATAGGATCTAAAATAATGACTTCACTCTCTGCTACGTTTGTTGGCATTTTAAAGTAGTATTCGACCGGTTCAAAGGTATCGTGGTCGCGGTAGAGACCCATGTGACCTACTTTGGCTTGTGGCATGATGTGTTGCATTCCAGAGACCATACCGAGTCCAGCACGTAAAATAGGCACGAGCGTAATCTTTTTGTCAGAAAGCATGAAAGCTTTCGTCTTTGCCATAGGCGTCTCAATTTCAACTTCCTTTAGAGGAAGATCTCTCGTCACTTCGTAAGCCATAAGCATGGAAAGCTCTTCTACGAGCTCACGAAATCCTTTTGTATCCGTTTCTGTACTTCTTAGCATGCTGACCTTGTGCTGAATCAAAGGATGATCGAACACAAAAGCTTTAAAATCTTTTTCCATCGTCGCCTCCTTTCAAAATTATAACATAATGGGTATACTCTTCAGAGAAAAGGAGTAAAAATATGAGAAAAAACTTAATCTGGCTTCTTCTTGTAGTCCTCATTCTCTTTGGTGCAAAGCATTTTCTTACGAATGCCCCTCTCGTGGAGGAGAATACACCGCCACTCGAGGTATCACATCAAGCGGATGAAGCGATCGATGAAAATGGTTCCTACACCTCGAAAGAAGATGTAAGTCAGTACCTCTTTACCTACGGAAAGCTACCTAAGAACTTCATCACGAAAAAGGAAGCACAAAAGCTCGGTTGGGATCCTCAAAAAGGAAATCTCTGGGAAGTGACAGATCGCATGAGTATCGGTGGAGACGTCTTTTCAAACCGTGAAAAGAAGCTTCCTACAGAAAAGGGCAGAAAGTACTTTGAGTGCGATATCGACTACAACGGTGGACCGCGTAATGCGAAACGAATCGTCTTTTCAAACGACGGACTCGTCTTTTACACCGATGACCACTACGAGCACTTTTCCGAGCTAAAGGAGCAGAAATGAAGACCATAAGACTCCATACAGAAGGTTTTAAGGATAAGCTATCGACCCACGAAATTCTTCAGGAAGCCTTTGACTTTCCTTCCTATTACGGTAAAAATCTAGATGCTCTTTGGGACATGCTAACGACGATTTCAGAGCCTACAAGCATCGTTCTGACTATTGACCAAGACCTCACAGAATACAGCGAGGAAACCGTCCTTACGCTCGTAGAAAGCGCACTCGAAAACGACGCTCTCACGCTCACAAAAGTAGACCAGCGCACAAAGACGATTCATGTTAAAAGAGGGTTTGATGAAGCTTCTCTTCGCTTTGTTCCCCTAGGAGCTGATCGTATCTTTGTAGAAGAGCTATCTTATAGCGACGCTTCTCTTATCGATGAGCTCTTAAGCCCTCTCGATGAGTTTGGTTCTTACTTCATTACAGAAGAGACGTGGGATGATGAATTCATTCACCGAGCTAGGATAAACCCAATAGAAAATCGTTTTAGAATGTATGAAAGGGAGATCAAATGATCTCCCTTTTAAAGTAAGAAAAATAGTAAAACGACGATCGCTAGGCCAATTCTGTACCAGCCAAAGACGGTAAAGTCGTGTTTCTTGATGTACTGTAGTAAGAACTTAATCGCAAGAACGCTTACGAAGAAGCTTACGATAAAGCCTACGGCAAGGATTGCAGCTTCGAGTCCTGTAAAGGCAAGTCCAAACTTCATTAGTTTTAAAAGACTCGCTCCAAACATGACGGGAATCGCTAGTAGGAAGGTAAAATCAGAGGCTGTCCTTCTCGATACACCGATTAAGATACCTCCTAAGATCGTCGCTCCCGAACGACTCGTTCCTGGAAAGACAGCAGCTAAGAGCTGAAAGAAGCCTATGATTAACGCTTCTTTGTAGCCGATCTCTTCTAATGCCTTGATCGTAGGAACTCTCCCCTTATTCCGTCTTTCTACGAGAATAAAGAGGATACCGAAGACGATGAGTGCAATCGCTACACTAACAGGGTTATAAAAGAGTTCTTCGATCTTATCGTCAAAGAGGATTCCTATAATTCCTGCTGGAATACAAGCGACGAGGATCTTACTCCAAAGTGTCAGTACGTCTTTTTTAAGCCCTTTTTCTGAAAAAGGCCAAATTTTAGGAAAGTATAAGACGACAACTGCAAGAATTGCTCCTAACTGGATCACAACGAGGAACATGTTCCAAAAATCAGCCGATACCTTAAGCTTAACGATCGCTTCAAGTAGGATCATGTGTCCCGTAGAACTAATGGGGAGCCATTCTGTAATGCCTTCAACAATCCCAAAGAGTATCGCCTTTAGGATTTCTAACATTTATCTACCAGCTTCTGTGCTCTGTGGTTCACTCGATACTGGTGGCGTTGGCATGTCGATGACTTTTTCTTTGTAATCAGCTGGGATTTCAAAGACGCTCGCTGGAACGTTTTCATTGTATGCTACAACTTCTTGAACTTGTTCACCCGTCTCAGATTTTGCTACGGTGAATTTTAGGTCGCCGTTTTCAAAGTAGAAGGTCATGGTGTTTGCTTGGATTGTAAGCGTTAACGTCTCATAATCTTTTCCTTTGTATTGACCCATGCCTTTAACGAATTGTTGTGCTCTTAGATTTTGAATCGTTTGCTTTGCGATCTCATCTTGTTTTACAACTTGACTGTTTTGTTGCTTATAGTAGGTCTTATCTTTGTCGTTAATGAGATATTGGAAGTTGTCTTTACTTACGAAACGACTTTCTGCAGCACCGTCCATGCTAGATGTAATGAGTGCTACATTTTCTCCATCACGGTAAGCATGAACGCGGTTTGTTGTGGTCATATCGCCAACTGTTTGAGTCTCAACGCGTTCAATGTGATACTTACTCTTAAGGATCGTCTTTTCGTAGTACTTGCTTAAGAGGTTATCTTGTTCCTGAACTTGTGCTGGTTGAATCGGTTCACCAGTTTTTGGAACAGCGACTGCCGGTTCACCTGACTTTACAGGTTCTGAACTTGGTGTTCCCTTATTAGCACAACCAGTAAATAATACGAGTGCTGCGAGTAGTAACAAGCCTATTCTTTTCATTTGTTTCTCCTTAGGATATCTGGGATGGATTTAGGATCCATTAACCCGTCGTTTTCTTGGAATCCGTACCCCACCTGAATGAGGTGAATTCCAGCATTTTGAGCCGTTAAGCGGTCCGTCTCACTATCACCTACTAAGTACGTCTCATCCTTTGTACTATTAAAGTAGTCTAGAATCTCATAGACACCGCTGGGATCTGGCTTTCTTATACCACGCTCACCTAAAACGAGGTTGAAGGTGTCGGGAAAAAAGTGATCGATGATGGTCTTTGTGAGATGGTGAGGCTTATTCGATAGCACCGCCAAAAGCGATGTTTCTTTTAGAGCTTGTAGCGTCTCTTGGATCCCTTCATAGGGCACCGTATATACTATAAGGTTTTTTTCATAAGAATTCAAATAGAATTGGAGCATTTCCTCTGATATTTCAGTCTTTGCTGCTCGCTCTAAAAGAACCCTAGAACCTTTTCCCAAGTAGCTTTTCGCCTGTTCCTCGGTGATGAGTGGAAAAGCAAAGGCTTTAAGGGTATCATTGACTGCTTCTTTTATATCTCGAATACTATCTACTAACGTTCCATCTAGATCAAAAATTACCGTTTGCATTTCATTCCTTTCTTCGCTTTGGGTATGTATAGAGCGGAGGATATAATGGAATACATTGACAAGCAAGGTTACTTTAAAGACTTTTCCTTTAAGCTCGTAGTGTTAGAGGAGCTCCTTAAAGGCTCCTGCTCCTTTTATGAAGAGGTCGATGCCCTCGTAAAAACAGGGGCATCGAGTGAAGAATTCTTAGATTTTTTTTCAAACGTTGAACTTAGCGATGAAGACCTCGACGCCGTCAAAGAATTGCACTTTGATGCAGAGGATGAAATCTACGTCTTAATCGACCCAAAGTGGGACGGAAGAGATGACGTCTTTCGCGTAAGAGACATCTCAGGAATCGAACATTTAAAAAACGTAGAACTCATCGAATATATCGATAACGTTGAGGTTTCAGAGGTGGAAAAGCTCGAAAAAATGGGTTACGAGATCATCTAAGCTCTCGAACCAAAGAGCCACTTTTCAAGAACTGCTCTAGGAGCACTTTCTCTCGCAAAGAGATTATAAAAGTGCGTAAGTCCGAGTGGCTTTTCTTTAAAAGAGCCGAAGATTCGTTGGAGCTTATCGTTAAAGAGATCGACTCCACTTTGTTCTTCGAGTTCTAAGAGGAAGCGAAGCCCATTGACGCCTGCTTCTTTTAGTTCGGAGATGGGACCCTCTTGAAGTTCACCCTCTACGAAGCGGTCGAGCTCACTTTGACTTAAAAAGTGCTCAAGACTCTTATAAGCCATGTAGCAGTAGATGGATTTTTCCATCATCTTAAAATCCGTATCAAAGTTTACAGGATAGTTAAGCTGGGCTAAATTTGTCATGACCTCGCCGAGCTTTGAATAGTCGTGAAAGGCATTCTCTTCGATAAAGAGGATGTCTTTTTTCGATTGAAGCTTGGCACCATTCGGAACCATCACAAAGTTCATCCCCTCTTCCATGACGCCATAACCATAGTGTCTCTTTAAGTAAGAGGTGCACTTTTGCATAGCTCTTAAAAGCACATCAGAAGGATTTTCCGTATAGACAAAGAATTGATTGCTTTCGTTTTGAATGGCTCTGTAAGGGCCTATAACGAGGATTAAATCGCCTGAACCGCTGAATCGATAAGCGTTCTCTTCAAAGCCTAAGAAGTCAAGGTTACAAAGAGCAATCTGATTTCCTGGAACGCGAAGTTCTAACGAGAAGTCTTCTGATAAATTAGGAATCCAGTGAACGGATGAATCGAGCACCTGAACGTTTCCGTAAGATCCAAGTAGTGGCGCATCATAAGTAAGCGAGAGCTTACTCAAACCCTTCGGTAGCTCGTACTCTCTCACGTCGTTTTCGCGCTTAGAAAAGCGATCAATCTCATACACCTCTCCATCGACCTTACATTCGTTGATCATGATGGAAGCGTTCAATTGAAAGCTTTTAGCTTTGATTTCATTTTTTTCGTACTGAAGATCGATTTTCATTAATCGAAGTGCGGGTTGAATGATAATTTTCGTTCTCATGGACACCTCTCTTTAATCACATTATAACAAAAAAGTGCCATGAGGCACTTTTTATTCTTCTTCTAAGTTGATCTTTTCACCACTTAGTACTCTTCGCATCGTACGCATCGCACAGATCTTACCACACATCGTACAGCTGTCTTCGTGCGCTGGTTTACTGGAATCGCGGTAGCGGTTAGCTTTTTCAGGATCCATGGAGAGCTCAAATTGCTTCTTCCAGTCCATGTCGTAGCGCGCTTTACTCATCTCGTCATCCCAATCTCTTGCTCCTGGAATCTTTACGATATCAGCAGCATGAGCGGCAATTTTTGAAGCAATGATGCCTTCCTTCATGTCTTCGAGATCAGGAAGTCTTAAGTGCTCTGCTGGTGTTACATAGCAGAGGAAGTCGGCTCCATGGCTTGCAGCAATCGCACCACCGATAGCGGAAGTGATGTGGTCATAGCCTGGAGCGACGTCTGTTACGATCGGTCCTAGAACGTAGAAAGGTGCACCATAACAGAGCTTCTTTTGAAGCTTCATGTTGGCTTCAATTTGATCGATACTCATATGTCCTGGGCCCTCTACGATTACCTGTACATTTTTAGCCCAGGCACGTTTTGTGAGTTCTCCAATGATCATGAGCTCTTTTAGCTGCGAAGGATCTGTGGCATCGTGCTGGGATCCTGGACGCATCGCATCACCTAAGCTAATCGTTACGTCGTATTCGTAGAGAATATCTAAGAGCTCATCGTAGTACTCGTAGAATGGATTTTCGCTGTTATTGAGTTCCATCCAAGCGAAGAGTAGACTTCCACCACGGCTTACAATTTGCGTAAGGCGTGGATTTCTCTTAAAGACTTCAATCGTTTCACGGTTCATGCCGGCATGAATGGTCATGAAGTCGACACCGTCTTCAGCGTGCTTTCGAACGACCTTTAAGAATTCATCCTTTGTGATGTCTTTTAGATCCTTTTCATAGAATCCGATCGCATCGTAGATAGGAACCGTTCCTACCATGGCTGGAGAAATCTCTACGACCTTTCGGCGAAACTCCTCGGTCTTTCCAAAACTTGAGAGGTCCATGATGGCTTCTGCTTTCATCTCGATGGCCTTTTTGACCTTATCAATTTCCTGATCAATACAAGGTAGATCTCGACTGATTCCAAGGTTAACATTGATCTTCGTTCGAAGGCCTTCTCCAACTCCTTCTGGACTTAAGCTCTTGTGTAGGCGGTTTGCAGGAATCGCGACGACTCCTCTCGCGACCTTTTCACGAATGACCTCAGGACTTAAGTTCTCCTTTTTAGCGACGGCCTCCATCTCTTTAGTAATGATTCCCTTTAAAGCTGCTTCACGTTGTGTCTTATACATGACATTCCTCCCTTAAGACTCGTATGAGTTCTTCGCGTGTATTCCTTTGCATCAAAGTAACTGCTTCTTTATAGCGCTTCAGTGCCTTCAAAGAGCCACTTTCACTGCCCTCATGGATGTAATGAGCGATGAGAGCATTGAGCATGCAGCCTGAACCACTGATCGTCTTTAAAAACGGTGCATCGAGCGTGAGCTCATTGACATCGTTTCCTACGACATAGTCGGTTTTACCGGTAAGTACAATGACCGATGAAAGCCTCTTATGAAGCTCCATGGCATCGTTTACTACATCGGCCGTTGAAAGAGTACTATCGACTCCTGCTCCGGTTGGAATCCCCGTAGAAAGTGCATGAATCTCGTCACTATTTCCCTTAATGACGGTAGGAGAACCGAGGGTAAGGAGTTCTTTTATTAAAGACCTTCGAAAGGCAGAGGTCTGAACACCTACAGGATCTAAGATGATAGGGATCCCTTTCAGGAGAGCCAGTCGATACGACTCCTTTAGAGCCTTAAAGCGATCCGAAGTAATCATGGCAAAGCTTGCAACGAGTACATCGGTCGCATTCGAAATATCTAAAGCCTCTTCCCTTTCAATACTCATGATCGGTTGATCTCCTAGTGCCATCGATACATCGGCTGTCGCTAAGAGACTGATCGGTCCCATCTGAAAGTGAACCCTCATACCATGACGCTCCTTCCCCCTCCCACTTGAATAGACGTCCTAATCTTCTTATCCATGTACTGACTCGCTTGATAAAAGCTTTCTTCGATGCTCCAATCTTTAGCAAGACCCGCTAAGAGTGCTGAACTAAAGGCACAGCCCGTCCCATGGACATCGTAAGGAAGGCGCTCCTTTGAAAGCTTATAAATCCTCTTCCCATCGAAGCACATGTCGATCAGGTCTCCTTCACTGTGCCCACCTTTTATGACGACAGGCCGTTGAAAGCGATCGTACCAGCGCTTTAAGAGTTCTTCTTGCGAAGTGTCAAGTGAAAGAATGCACTTTGCTTCGATGAGGTTCGGTGTAGAGACACTCGCGTGTGAGAGGATCTCTGTAAACGATTGATGGTCGTTTTGTGTGAGGAAGTCGTAACCAGAGGAGCTTCTTAACACGGGATCTACGACCGAGGGTAAGTCGGTATCTCTTAAAAGAGCGCTGACCCTTTCTAGATGCTTTTGAGTGAGAAGTCCTATCTTCATCCCTTTTAAAGAGATGTCAGAGAGGATGACTTCAAGCGATTCAGAAAAATAGTCTTCATCGACTTCGTAGAGTTTATGGACCATCGATGTATCTTGTACGGTGAGTGCAGTGATGAGAGATACGGGATAAAAGTCAAAGTCACGAAAAACAGCCATATCTCTTGTGATGCCCGCACCACCTGTTGGATCAAAACCTGCTAGCGTAAGAAGTGATTGCATTTAGATCGTTTCCTTCTTCAAAAAACTTAAAATAATGAGTGCAATGATCGAACCACCAATGGTGCTTACGAGGAAAGGAACGAGTACGAAGAAGGTGGTAACGTCCTTTCCTAAGATGAACTTCGCTACAGGGAAAGCTGCAATAGCCCCGATAATTCCTGTTCCAAAGACTTCACCGACTGCAGCCAAAGTCTTCTTTTTTGATGCCTTATAGACAATGCCTGCTAAGAGAGCACCAAAGATCGATCCTGGAAAGGCTAGGAGCGTTCCTGTCGAAAGAAAAACTCGTAGTGTACTGATCGCTACGGCATTAAGGACTGCATAGACAGGTCCTAAAAGCACAGCACTTAATACATTGATCGTATGCTGAATGGGAAAGCACTTGGCAACGCCTACAGGAATGACGACGAGATGTCCTAAGAGCGTTCCGATTGCTACAAATAATCCGCTGACAACAAGCTTTTTTGTGTTCATGTTTCCTCCAAAAAGAAAAGACGCCAAAATGGCGTCCAAAATTAAAGGTAAACTTCCCTACGCTGGCATGATCCATTTCAGGTTTAAAGGGTCTACGTCGAACGTACTCTCAGCCCCTAAGGGCTCCCCTAGTTACTACATTCAGTTGTTATTTTTCGACCTCTTCTAATGTGGCATCAGAAGTGTGTACGATAGGCTTCCACTCTACGTTGTCTTTAAAGAGTACGTAGAAGTTAATGGGAATCCAAGTGATAAGGAAGAACCAGAACATGGCAATTCCCTTCCACATGGGCTTTAGTGGCCTCTTATTAAAGCGTAGTACGAGAATCGCTAAGATCGTTGGCATAATGACCATTCCGATTAAGGTTGCGACAATCGCTCCGATTAAAAGCGGTCCTGGATGCGTAAGTGCAACAATCACTAAGCCTAATACAGTCGCTAAGAAGCTTAAGTCTTGGACATAGGTTGCCGTCATCATGACGAACATGTCGACCATGTCCTTTCCTTCGCCCTTAAAGACGGCTCGAATGGCTTTGGTTCCATTCTTTTTCATTCCTTGTTGAGAGCCAGTAGACCAGCGAATACGCTGATGCCAGCTTTGAGCTAAGGTAGAAGGCTGTTCGTCATAGAAACGAGCCTCTGGAACCCAAGCAACCGTCTCACCGAGCAGTGAGTTTTGTACGGTAAATTCGGCATCTTCAGTGAGGGTCGATGTATTCCATCCACCAAGCTTTTCTAGCACTCTACGAGTTGCCATAAAGCCTGTTCCACTGATGAGACTATTCATACCGAGAGCACTTCTCGGCTGATTGTAGAATAGATTGACGAGTAGATAAAAAATCGAGTATGCACTCGACATATATGTCTCGGTCGGGTTCTTTGAATCTCTAAAGCCTTGTCCTGCACCGTAACCAGCGTCGACAACGCGGTTCATCTCAGCGACAAAGTTCTTATCTACGAGGTTATCGGCATCAAAGATGATATAGGCATCGTGATCCTCATAGAGAAGGAGATCTCTAATCACTTGGTGAAGCACTTCACCCTTTGATTTAACGGGATCTTTGCATTCGTAGATACGTGCTCCTGCACGCTCACTGGCACCCTTTGTATCATCGGTACAGTTATTGGGGATGACGATGATATCGTACTTATCCTTGGGATAATTTTGTTCCTTAAGCGTCTCAATAAGTGTGTGAATAACAGGTTCTTCATTTCTTGCAGCTATTAGAATCGCAAACTTATTGATCTTATCTGCGTCTTCAAGCTTCTTTGGTTTTTTCACACAATGAACGCCTATCGCGAGATAGTAGATGGAATAAACTCCTAAGAGAACACTCAATACAACAAGTATCCCCATGAGTATTTTTACTAGCATAGTCACTCCTCTTTTTGTTCTACTTTTACTCTACTCGTTTTTAAGTGAGATTACAATGAAAAGATTCTTAAGAAAGTCTTTCATACAATTAGAAACATTATACCATGGATTGATAAAATTGAAAATCCGTAGCATAATAAGGAGGAAGGAGGACGTATGAAAAAACTAGCCCTACTCTTAGCTTTCACCATGCTCTTTGCTGTAGGCTGTGGTAAAAGCGATGAAGAACTGATTAAAGAAACGATTGACGCGAACCTCAAAGCGTTTAACGAAGAAAAGGTACAGGAATATCTCTTAACTCTCGATCCCTCGAGTCCCATCTACGATACGGTAGAAGCTGACATGAAGTCGATCTACAAGGAGATGGATGCGAAAGGAACGATCGAATCATTTAAGATCCTAACATTAAAAGATGGCGTTGCAAGTGTCCGCATTAAGACCCACATCGTCGATACGGAAAAGGAACTCGATGTCGTTAGCACTCGCGTAGACACGTTAAAGAAAATAAACGGCGAGTGGAAGATCTACTCCTCTGTACAAGAATAATGCGTAAGGGAAATCCCTTACGCATTTTTTATGAGCTTTTCTAGTTCAGCTTCTGTTAAGACGCGACCGACGCTTACGACCTTTTCGTCGATGACGAGTGCTGGAGTACTCATGACACCATATCCTACAATCGTCTTCACATCGGTAACGTGTTCTACTTCAGCTGTAATTCCTGTGCTCTTTAAGACGTTCTCTACATTCTTTTCTAGTGCATTGCACTTCGCACAGCCCATTCCTAAAATTTTAATGGTCATTTTTCACTCCAAAAAAGGCTTCCCAAAGGAAGCCTTTTTAACTATTTTTCAAGCTTTTTAAGCTCTTCTTCGATGAGTGGAACGATCTTTAATGCGTCACCTACAACACCAACGTCTGCAACTTCAAAGATAGGAGCAGATGGGTTTTTGTTTACAGCGACGATGAATTCAGATTCTTCCATACCAGCTAAGTGTTGGATAGCACCGCTGATACCGAGAGCCATGTAAAGACCTGGACGAACGGTCTTACCTGTTTGACCAACTTGGCGGTCTTTTTCGAGCCAACCTGAGTCGATTGTTGCTCTGGAACCAGAAACTTCACCCTTAAGAGCAGCAGCAAGGTCATAGATCATATCGAGGTTTTCCTTAGCACCCATACCACGACCAGCACTAACGAGTACGTTTGCTTCTTCGATGTTCTTGCGCTTGCTATCAGCCATTACAACTTCGAGTACTTCGATGTGGAAGTCTTCTGCTGTGTAATCAACTTTGATTTCTTCTGTCACGCCGTGTGTAGCTTCTGTTCTTTCTGGTTTGATCATAACGCCAGGACGAACAGTTGACATTTGTGGGCGGTACTTTTGGCAGACGATTGTAGCCATGATGTTACCACCGAATGCAGGACGTGTCATGAGAAGATCTCTTGTCTCTGGATCGATGTCAAGTGATGTACAGTCAGCTGTTAAACCTGTGTGTACACGAGCACTTACACGTGGAGCAAGGTCACGACCGATAGATGTTGCACCGTAGAGAACGATGCTTGGTTTGATTTGGTTGATTGCTTGGAAAAGTGCCTTTGCATAAGGCTCTGTTAAGTAGTTTGCTAAACGATCATCGCTTACGAAGAAAGCTTTTTCTGCACCGTAGTGTAGTACTTCTTCAGCGATCTTTTGGCTGTCAGCGCCGATAACAACGCCGTAGAGTTCTTCGCCTAATTTATCAGCAAGTTCACGACCCTTACCGAGAAGCTCGAGGGATACTTTTTGAACATTGCCATCTCTTTGTTCTAGGTATACAAGTACACCTTTATAATCTTGAATATTCAATCTAACCCTCCTAGATGATGTACTTTTCTTTGAGTTTTTCAACGATCAAGCGAGCTGCATCCTTCGGTGAGAGATCTTCGAATACTTTACCAGCAGTCTTTGCACCCTTCGTGAAGGATTTTTTAACTTTGGTTGGTGAACCTTCAAGACCGAGGTTAGCACGATCGACAGTAATCTTGTCAACGTTCCAAACTTCAATCTTGTTTTCACGATAAGCATCGTAAATGCCCTTAACGCTCATGTAACGTGGATCACATGCTTCTTTTAATGTTGTGATGAGGCATGGAAGTTTGCACTTTAGCATCATGTAACGGTCTTCAAATTGACGTTTTACTGTGATGCTGTCGCCATCTGTCGTAAGGTCTTCTACGTATGTGATCATTGGAAGGTGTAGATGTTCAGCGATTTGAGGACCAACTTGTGCTGTGTCACCGTCGATAGCTTGACGGCCAGCGATAATGAGGTCATACTCAATTTCTCTTAAAGCACCAGCGAGTGCAGAGCTTGTAGCCCATGTATCAGAACCAGCGAAAGCACGGTCTGAAAGAAGGATACCTCTGTCAGCACCCATAGCCATAGCTTCTCTTAATGCGAGGTCAGCTTGTGGCGGTCCCATGGATAGAACTGTAACTTTTGCGCCGATTTCGTCTTTTAGACGAAGTGCAAGTTCAAGTCCGCTCTTATCATCAGGGTTGATGATGGAAGGAACACCTTCACGGATAAGTGTACCGGTCTTCGGATCGAGTTTTACCTCGGTTGTATCCGGAACCTGTTTCATACAAACAACAATATTCATGGTTCCTCCTATCTTAAGAGACTTGCAGAGATAACCATCTTTTGTACCTCTGAAGTTCCTTCGTAAATTTCAGTGATCTTAGCGTCTCTCATCATGCGCTCAACTGGATAGTCACGGATATATCCGTATCCACCGAGAAGTTGAACTGCTTTTGTTGTAACGTACATAGCTGTTTCAGCAGCCATGAGTTTAGCTGTAGCTGCTTCTACAGAGTATGGGAGACCTTGGTCTTTATTCCAAGCTGCACGGTAAACGAGAAGACGTGCTGCTTCGATACGAGCCTTCATGTCAGCTAGTGTGAATTGTGTGTTTTGGAAGTTAGCAAGTGGGCGACCGAATTGCTTTCTTTCTTTTGTATAAAGAACTGCTTCATCGAGAGCGCCTTGTGCAATACCAAGAGCTTGAGCAGCGATACCAATACGTCCGCCGTCAAGAGTCTTCATTGCAATCTTGAATCCGATGCCTTCTTTTCCAAGTAGGTTTTCTTTTGGAATGCGGCAATCTTCAAAGATTAGTTCGCATGTAGCACTACCACGGATACCCATCTTCTTTTCGTGAGGTCCGAAGGTGAAACCAGGTGTTCCTTTTTCAACGATGAAAGCGGAAATCCCCTTGGTTCCTTGGCTCTTATCTGTCATAGCCATGACGATGTATGTATCAGCTTCACCGCCATTTGTGATGAAGATCTTCGATCCGTTAAGAACGTATTCATCACCGTCCAATACAGCAGTCGTTTGTTGTGCTGAAGCATCTGTACCAGCGTTCGGCTCTGTTAAACCGAAAGCACCGAGGTGCGTTCCATTAGCAAGGGGAACGAGATATTTTTGTTTTTGTTCTTCGGTGCCGAATTCGTAAATTGGGCTAGCGCCGAGAGAAGTATGAGCACTGACGATAACACCTGTTGTAGCACATGATCTGGAGAGTTCCTCTACAGCCATGACATAACCAACGTTGTCACCACCACATCCACCGTACTCTTTAGGGAAAGGGATTCCTAAAAAGCCGATTTTCTTCATCTTTTCCACGGTTTCCGATGGAAATCTCTCTTGTTCGTCTACTTCTGCTGCGAGTGGCTTGACTTCTGTCTCACTGAACTCATGAAGCATTTGGCGAAGAAGAGCATGTTCTTTTGATAGACCAAATTCCATTAATTCCTCCTGTTAGATTTGCGTTATCGGACAAAATAAACGGCACAGAGCTGATGAGTGCCGTTCCCTCTAATTTAAAGTATATCGTTTGAAAAAAGAATGTCAATTAAATAATTATTGATAGGCCTATAAGAGCGAGTAAAGGTAGTGTTTGGATGCATCTAAAGAAGGAAAAACTGCATCCGCACTTTGAAATGTATGGCTTTCTCCGATGCCAATGGCATACATTCCAGCACTTTTTGCACCTAAAATGCCTACTTGACCGTCGTCAAAACAGATACATTCCTCTGGTTCGACGTATAATTTTTTAGCCACTTGTAGATAAATATCTGGTGCAGGCTTTCCATGACCGATCTTGCTGAGGTCTGGATAAGCATCGAAAAATCGATCGAGCTTCATCTGCTCTAGAAGTTGACGTGCTGTCTGAGAACCACTCACGAGCCCCGTCTTAATACCAAGATTCTGAAGGTTTGTAAGAACCTCCTCTACTCCATCTAGCACTTGCTTGGGACCAAAGTCCTTCGTGAGTTCGTGGTAGTACATCTTCTTCTTAAAAGCTAGATCGTGCTTTTGATCAAGGCTAAAAGAGTCTTCGAGCCCTTGTGATGCGAGCACCATTTCTAGTGCACGTAAACGAGGAACCCCCTTCAAAGGTTCATAGAGGTTCTGTGGTAAATCGAATCCAATTTCCTTTGCGACCTTTTTCCAGGCCATAAAGTGTGCATCCTGCGTATGTGCGAGGATCCCTGCTAAACTTAGTAAAACGGCTCTATACGCCATTTTCCGTTCCTTTCTTAAAGCTCATTCAGTTTCATGGTATAATCGAAAGCATGAAAGAACAAAGTACATCGCGCGGCGTTTTTGTCCTGACTGCCGCCGGAATCGTAGTAAAGATTGTTTCTTTATTATATATTCCCTTCTTAATTCAAATTCTCACGCCAAAAGGACACGGAATTTACGCTAAGGCATATGACATCTTTATCTTCGGTTATATCGTGACCAATGATAGTGTAACAAGAACTTTGTCAAAGTCAATTAGCGAATTGATCGGCCAAGATAAAAAAGATGACGTAGCAGGACTCGTAGGACATACACTTCGTTTTATGTGCTTTATTAGCATACCTATAGGTCTCCTACTCTTTATCCTTGCTCCTCAATTAGCAAGCTGGTCAGAAGCCCCCGATACCGTCATAGGACTTCGCTTTCTTGCAACAGCTATCCCTGTCACAGCCTTTTTAAGCGTCTTTCGAGGGTACTTCCAAGGTATAAGGCAGATGAGTGCGAATGCCATGAGTCAAATCATAGAGCAGATCGTCAATGCCGTCTGTAGCCTTGGTTTTGCTTATGTACTCCTACGCTATGGACTGCGTTGGGGTATCGCCGGTGGAACGATAGGTACTGTTTTAGGTGCGGTCGTAGCTCTCGGATACTTCCTCTATGTCGCTAAAAAGTATCACATAGCCGTAGAACCCATTCAAAATCTCGAAGTCTTTCGAAAGATGGTTCGATACCTCACACCACTCGTTATAGGAACGCTCTTTCAGCAACTAGGACTATTAGCCGATGTCTTTAACGTTTCACAAAGGCTCTTAGATAGTGGCCTCACTGAAGATAATGCACAGATTGCCTATAGTTACTTAAGTACCTTTCGAACGATGATCAATGTTCCAACAGTTGGTATCGGTGCTCTAGCTGTAGCCCTCTTACCCGCAGTGAGCCAAGCTTTCGCGAAAGGCGATGAAGAAGCTCTCTATTATAAGCTCACGCAAGGTTTACGAGCAACCTGCATCTGGGCCATCCCCTGTTCCTTTGGACTGAGCGCCATCTCGGTATCCCTTAGTCGTGGCCTCTACGACGGATCATTACAGCGCGCGACACTCCTCATGGTAGGTGCTTTCGTCGTAGCCTTTATGGCTGTAGCTACGATCCAGACGATTCTTTTACAGGCGGCCGGTAGGTACTGGGAAGCGATCCTTCCTCTTACGATCGGTCTCATTGCTAAGATCATTTCAAACTACATCTTAGTTGCGATCCCCTCAATAAATATTCTAGGAGCTATTATAAGTACGTATATCAGTGCGATCGTAACGCTCGTATTAAACTCGAGAGCGCTACAGCGAGAGTACTCCGTTAAGCTTCGCTACTGGAATTACGTAAGAAAGCCACTCTATGCAAGTCTTTTAATGGGAGCGACACTCTATCCCATCATGCTCTTAAGTATCGGTCATCCCATGCTTCAAGGACGCATGACGAACCTAACTCTCATCGCCCTCATGATCCTCATCGGTGGTAGCGTCTACTCCATCGCATTAATCTTCTTAAAGGCTATAAGCTTAAGTGACGTCGAAGCGTTTTCACCGAAGCTTGCTCAAAGGCTTCCAAACTTTATTAAGAGAAGAATCAGTGAATAAACAGGCATCAGCCTGTTTTTTTCTTGCACTATATAAAAAGGCGTGCTATGCTATTTAGGTAATAAGTTACTTAAAGGAGGTTTCATGCTCATACCCGAAGAATTCGATAAAAGACTTACGATTTTTGCCAACCTCTTTCTCGTTTCGAATAAATTGCAATCGACCATGGATAAGTCTCTCGATGAGATCACAGCCAAGCAATGGTTCGTCCTCGCTGCTCTTTCGGTCATGGAGAATCCACCGACACTCAAAGAACTTGCAAAGGATCTCGATTACTCCCATCAAAATATTCGTTCGATTTTAAGTCGACTCGAAGACAAAGGCTTTATCGAGGTAACGCCTGATGAACAAGATCAACGGGCTGTACGTATTCACGTGAAAGAAAAGGCTTTTGAGTGGGAACAAAGGAATCAAAAAAACAGTCAGTATTTTATTTCCGAAATGTTCAAAGGTATCGATCAGAAAGAAATAGAAAGCGTCCACAAGACACTCAATAAACTCTATAACAACTTAGGAGCGATCTATGAAAAAATTTAAAACCGTACTTCTCATTCTCGTCGTTCTTTTCGCAGCCTTTCTCCTCTTTCAACAAGGAGCTAGACGCGAGATGGACTCCGTCGTCATCCACAACGTGAACTTCTCTGATGTAAAAGACGGAACGTACCAAGGTGAGAGTAAGGTTGGGCCTGTAGAAGTCATCACGGAAACGACAGTGAAGGACGGAAAAATTGTAAAAATTGACCTTATTAAGCACGTCAAAGGCTTAGGTGGTAAGGCAGAGCCCATCATCGATCAGGTCATAAAGAATCAGCGCTTAGACATCGATGTCATTAGCGGTGCAACGGCTTCGAGTAAGGCCATTTTACAGTCCATAGAGAATGGAATAAATCAAGGAAAGTGAAAAGAACCAGCCTAGCTGGTTCTTCTTACTTACTGATATCGAGATTGCTTTCGATCTTCCATTCGCCATCGACTTTTTTAAGTTCAACAGCATCTTTGGTCGTTTCCTTCTTGAACTTTGAGAAATCCATCTTTCCTAAAGCTTCAACGACTTTTTTCTCAATGTCTTCTGGCGTACTGTCTTGTGTGATTCCACCTGCCATGATTGCAGGAAGAAGTTCTTGTGTCATAGCAGAAGCAACTTCTTGACCGTACATTGAAAGCTCTACATTGACGGTAGCCTTATCTCCCTCTACCTTTTCATCGAGAATCTTATACTCGATGGAACTCATCATCTTTTGAACGATAGGTAGCATGCCTGATTTTTTAAGCTGTTCCATATCTTCTTTCGTGAATGGTGCTTTAGAAGAATACTTTGAAAGTGTTTCAAAATCCATGGCCTTCATTGCTTCAAAAGCCTTTGTAACAGTATCTTTTGGACTTGGGCCTTGATTACATGCCATGAGACCGAAAACAACAGCTACGATCAAAAGTAAACTTAGAATCCTTTTCATAGGACCTCCTATTTTATTAAGTGCCTTTATAATAATATAACAGAGATTTGTTGTCTTATTGTTACATCTATGATATAATTTCATTGTTCGAAGGATGTTCCGCAGTTTAAAACCGCAGCTTTTAAATAGGGAGCCTGCCGTCATGGAGTGACGAGCATGCCGTTTTCACGGAAGGTCTGAGCTTTGTGCGAGGCACCCACCTGGGTACTCCGGGTATTTTAACCGGAACCCTTCGGATATAAATAATTAAGAAGAGAGTCTTACGACTCTCTTTTTTCGTATGCTATAAGTAGTACATAGGTAAGGACCGTGTAGATGATATACATCACGAGCGTCCAAGCAAAGAGGTAATGGAAGGCTTCTACGACGCGCTCTTTTCCCATCATGCTTCGAAACCATCCACTCGCCGTCGCACTGAGTGCCCAAGCACCATTCCAGCAGATCATGTTGAGGGCTGAAAACATTGGGCGGTCATTAACACTCAAGTGATTCATCGCAAAGGCCGAAAGAACAGGATTTGCAGCATTCATCAGGGCCCCTCTCGTAAAGAGAGCGATAATGACGAGCCATAGTAGCGGTGAGTACCCTAGAATCGCTAGAAACGGAAGACTTAAGGCCTGCACGATAACCATCGACTTCACGTGGCCAAAGCGCTTCACGAGCGCCGGTTGGATGAGAACGGTTAGCATCGTAGCGAGACTCGTCCAAGCAAAGATGGCTCCTAGTTCTTCAAAGGAAACCTTAAACTTGGCTTCGATAAAGAGGTTAATGAAGGGAACGACCATGCCTGCACCAAGGCCAACGATGACGCTAGGAATGAGTAGATGCGCCATGAGTTTCTTGTTTTCAACCGTTAAACGGAAGGGCTTCTTTTCGTGCTTTTCATGTTGCGTCAAAAAGAAGACGAAAATACATCCGAGCACTTGGACAATAAAGCTCACAAACATGGCGCTTCTCAGTGCTTCAAGACTTTTCGCATCTATTTGAATGAGACTACCGTACCATTTAGGAATGAATCCACCGATCATATTTCCTAAAAAGCCCACGCCAACACCTAGTGCCGCTTGAATGCTAAAGATCTTTGTGCGGTTTTCTTCCGTCGTTAAAACGGAAAGATAAGGTGCCGAACTGACGCCGATTAATACGCCACCAATCCCTGTAATCATGTTTGAAACGAGCGCTACAGGTGCATTTGAGGCGATGGCCATAAGACCGCTACCTATGACGAGCAATAGAAAGCCCACACGGAGCGTTACGAGGTCTCCGAAGCGCCTCGTAAAGAGAACCGTAGGAATACTTAAAAGTGCTCCAATGATCGCAGGTGAGGCATTGACGACGCCTACGAGCGTCTGACTCATGCCCATCTCGGTCAAATAGAAATTTAAAAAGAGCGATAAAAACGCTTGCCCTAACCCTAAAGAAAGAGCGGCAATAAAAAAGAAAAGGAGATTCTTTGGAAGTTTTTTCATGAGGTTTCCTTTCTTTATTTATTGTACCTTATCTCGTAAAAAAGTCACCCTCGAACTTGATAAACCTCATCAAAATAGATCTCGATTCGCTCCGATCCTTGACTTAGCACGAAAAAGTCGTGGTCGACGTGAACGAGCGTACCGCGAAAGACTTCATCTGGTTCTAAAAAGCGATGGACCTTGACTTCGAGCTTATTTCCAACGACGAGTAAGTCGTTCCACGATTCCTTTTCTTCTTCTGATACGTCATAAAAGGAAGGTGCATTGAGTTCTTCCCAGGCCTCATAGAAGATGGCTTCATTGTGTTCACTTAAAAGGTATCCTTGCCATTTTAGCATGCCACGATCAGGATAGAGCCACTCTCCTACTTTGACGTCCCTCGGACTCTTCCAGTTATTCATGTGCAACCTCACTATAGCCCTTGTGGCCACCTACCGTAACGGCTCGTTCAAAGAAGGTCGATCCTTCGAGCTTAGCAGAGGCTCGAAAGACGGCCGTCTTTCCAAAGCGGTCGCGAAGTGAATCGATGGCTCGGTCTAAACTTCGCTTCCTTTCCCCCTCTTGCGTATCAAAGAGTTCGAGTTGTTCAAAAGAATTCGACTTTAACCTTCCTAAAGCGACGTAAATCTGCCTTACTGCTTGCCCTCTCCAATTTTCTCGAAAGAGTCCCATGAGCGTTTGAAAGATCTCGTCGGTGCTGTCGGTCGCTCGAATACGCTTGGATGCATGAAATCCTCCTTGATCGCTAAAGCCGATCATAAGAGAGACCTCCTCTGTGTGCATTGCATGGGCTCGAAGTCTTTTACAGACGTCGTCTGTAATCTCTTCTAACACATAGCGAATCTCCTCCGATACGACATAATCTTTAAAAAGCACCTGTCCTTTACTAAAACTCTTTTCTTTGACGCGAACTCGATCTCGAATTCTCGTATAATCGACACCGTTTGCATGGTAGTACTGCTGTAGACCCATGATACCGAAGCGCTGCTCTAGAATCTTAGGATCAGCCTGAGCGAGATCCTTTATGGAAAGGATTCCCATCTTCTGAAAGCGATCTCTCCAGCCGCGTGAAATCCCCCAAAAGTCCGTGATGGGATCGATCTTCCAGACGGTATTCGGTATATCCTCATAGGACCAGTAGGCAATCTGATTCGGGGCATGCTTGGCTCCATTGTCTAAAGCAAGCTTTGCAAGCAGAGGATTGTCACCGATTCCTACCGTCACCGCTAACCCCAGCTCCTTTTGAATGCGATTACGAATCATAAGAGCCATCTCGTAGGGGCCACCAAAAAGGTGCTGTGTCTCTGTGACATCGATCAGTGACTCATCGATGCTATAGGTCACAATATCTTCATCAGCTGCGTAGGACTGAAAGATCTTATGTATCATGCGATTGACCTTAATGTAGAGTGCCATAGACGGCTCTACGAGCATGAGTTTTTTATCATTTGGTATTTCAAAGCGGCGGCTTCCCGTACGTATGCCAAATTCACTTTTAACCTTTGGAGAAGCAGCGAGTACAATCGATCCGTTTCGTGTGAGGTCACTTACGACGATGACGTACGCATCTAAGGGATCAATCCCTCTTCTAGCGGCTTCTATCGAGGCAAAGAAGCTCTTCACATCGACGCATAAAATCGAACGGATGGGGAGCTTATTATAATCGATCATGAAAACCTCCTATAGAACATTTGTTCGGTTCTATTCTACTTTGTTTTTCTCTTTTGTCAATGAAAAAATGAGGTGACTCATTCTCTCTCCCTTAGAAAGTTGTTGTCTCTAAGAGCCTCTTTCTGTACAATGGGTATGGAGGTTATCATGGATAAATTTTTTAAATTAAAAGAAAACAACACGACCGTCGGCACTGAGCTCATGGCTGGTCTAACGACCTTCTTAACCATGGCTTATATCATGTTCGTAAACCCGAACATCTTGAGTCTCACTGGAATGCCAAAACCTGCCGTCTTCATCGCAACGATCCTAGCTGCTGCGATCGGAACACTCGTCATGGGACTTTTCGCAAACGTCCCCTTCGCACAAGCTCCAGGCATGGGCCTAAACGCATTCTTTACGTTTACTGTATGCTTTGCCATGGGCTTCAATTGGCAACAAGCACTCGCAATGGTATTCATCTGCGGACTCATTAACATCTTAATTACCGTTACAAAAATCCGCAAAATGATCATCAATGCGATCCCTGAATCACTCCAATACGCCATCAGCGGTGGTATCGGAATGTTCATCTTTTACATCGGTCTCATTAACGCAGGCTTCCTAAACTTCATCGGCGACAAGGTCAACATGGTCTTCGGAAGCGATGCAAGTAATGTCTACAAAGCAGTCGTTCCAGAGCTCGCAAAGTTCGATAATAAAGCGATCCTCATTGCACTCGCAGGACTTATCATCATCGTCGTTCTCATGCTCTTAAAGGTAAAGGCTGCAATCCTCATCGGAATCATTTCAAGTACGATTCTCGCTCTTGCTACTGGACTTTCCGTTTACGATCCTTCGATCGATCTCGGTGGACTCGCTGCCATCGGCGAAACCTTCTTAAAGCTAGACTTCCAAGGACTCTTTGCCGATCCAGGAAAGCTTCTCTTAGTCTTTACAACCATCTTTGCTTTCTCACTTACAGATACCTTTGATACGATCGGAACCTTCCTTGGAACAGGTCGTAAGACAGGCATCTTCGATGAAGAAGACGAAAAGGACTACGCAGAAGGCTCTGGCTTCAGTTCCAAGCTTGACCGTGCCCTCTTTGCAGACGCAACCGCAACATCGATCGGAGCACTTCTCGGAACATCCAATACGACAACCTATGTCGAAAGTGCTGCTGGTATCGCAGTCGGTGGTAAGACAGGTCTTACAGCCGTTACGACAGCCGTACTCTTCCTCTGCTCCCTCGTACTCATGCCTTTCGTTAGCGTCGTTCCTTCCGTAGCTACAGCTCCTGCACTCATCGTCGTCGGTATTCTCATGGCAGAATCCATCGGTAAGATCAACTGGTCAGAACTTGAAGAAGCCATTCCATCTTTCTTTACAATGGCTATGATGCCTTTAAGTTACTCCATCACAAACGGTGTTTCTACAGGATTTATCTTCTACTGCTTAGCAATGCTCGTTACAGGTAAGGGAAAGAAAGTTCACCCGATTATGTATATCGTAACTCTTCTCTTTATCCTTTCCATGGTACTCAATGTCATTGTAAAATAAGGACTAAAAAAGGAGCTCATTTGATTGAGCTCCTTTTTTGATACTTAGAATATGAGATGGGCCGCCAGGGTTACAATCGGTAACGTAATGAGCGTTCTCTCTAAGAAGATAATGAAGAGATCGACTACGTTTACTGGAAGCTTTGTACCGAGGATAACAGCACCTGTTTCTGACATGTAGAGTAGCTGGGTAACACTCACAGCACCTACGATGAAACGTGTCATTGGGTTAGCAATTTCAGCAGCTAGGATCGAAGGAACGACCATGTCTGCGAAACCTACGACCATCGTACCACTCGCTGCAGCAGCTTCTGGGACTTGGAGTAGTTGTAGGATCGGTAGGAATGGTTTTCCTAGAAGATCGAAGAATCCTGTGTATTCACTGATGATAAGAGCGATCGTACCAGCTGCCATGATGACTGGGATAACGCCGAGCCAAAGACCTAAAACCGTCTTCGTACCACTTACCATGAAGTTTTTGACGTTGAGGTTTTCTTCTGCTTTTAGAACAGCGAGTTGAAGTCCCCATTGGTTCTTTGTAAATCCTTCTGGAATAGCTTCATTTGTCTGTGGTGATGGCTTATCGTAGTACGTATCCTTCTTTAATGAAAGCGGTGGGATACGTGGAACGATGAATGCAGCTACGATACCAGCGATACATACGGCTAAGTAATAAGGTCCGAAGTAGTCTGTCATGCCGATGTTTTCAAGAACGACGAGACAGAATGTAATCGATACAGCCGAGAACGTCGTCGCGATGACAGCAGCCTCTCTCGCACTGTAGTGACCTTCTTCGTATTGCTTGTTCGTTAGTGTAACACCGATTGTACCGTCACCGATCCAGCTAGCTACGCAGTCGATAGCGGAGCGACCAGGAAGGTTAAATACAGGGCGCATGATTCCTGTTAGGAATACACCTACGTACTCGAGAAGACCGAACTCTGTTAGGAACGGAAGGATAAATCCAGCCGTTAAGAAGATCGTAAAGAGTCCTCCGATGAGGTCGAAGAGGATGAGTCCTCCGGTGTTCTCATTCCATACCATTTCAGGTCCGAGATTGAACGCTGTCATGAAGCCAAGAACGAGTCCTACAAGACGGACGATGAGCCAGAAGCCAGAAATATCAGATACTTCTTTTAGAAGATCGTTTTCTTCGATCCACTTTGGCTTTGCAATTCTGTAAATTAACGCTAATGCACAAGAAATAACAATTACACCGAGAATGATATAGTGAATTGGCGTTACAGAATTGATGGCTTTATTGATCGCCTTTGAGATGACGGAAACCATGATGGTTTGAGCGCCATCCTTTTGGAATGGTGTCATAAGTAAGAGAATTCCAATGATCGATGGAATAACGAACTTCAACACACGTCCAAAAGTAATTTTTTCACGTTTTACTTCTTCCAATGTGTTCCTCCTATGTTATTTTTTCTATCTCAAGATAAGTTTCCTTATCCGATAGCCATTTCAGACGGTGGGATCTCTCATTTATGCAAAAAAAGATAGCTGTTTACATAAATTTATTAACCTTAGTTCAACTATATCATAATCACTTTCATTTACAACTCCATTTTTTATATGTATCAGTGTAAATCTAGAACGATGTCTGTTTATCCTCTATTTTTACAGGTTCTTAGTTATCATACATTTTTTCGTTAAATAAAAAACGAAATATTCGTCCTTATTTGGGATGGATATCTGAGGTAAAAAAAAGCCCCATCTCTTTGAGATGGGGACCTTGAATCTTTATTCAATGACTCGAATACCCGTGATGAGTTCACGTTCAAATTCCGTCCTATGGTGTCTCGAATAGATACCTGGGAATCCACCCGTATGAATAAAAATGACGTCTTCTCCTTTAGCAATCGTTCCGTTTTTAATCATCTCTAGCACGCCATTAAAGGCTTTTCCTGTATAGCAAGGATCTAAGAAAATGGCTTCCTTCCTTGCCATCAGTGTAATGGCTTCGCGGACTTCCTTAATCGCATTATTGTATGCTCCAAAGGTGAAGTCCTTTTGAATATCCATGTCCTCTCGCGTTGCCTTAACATTGATATCGTACGCTTTTGTCGTCGATTCAAAGTACTCCATGATGCGCTTTTCTTTTTCTTCTCTAAAGGGACTGATGGCGATACCCGTTAAACGAAGTGGAGACTTCTGCTCTTTAAGACCTAAAAAGAGTCCTAGATACGTTCCCATCGATCCAACAGCCACGCAGACTCTCGGATTCTTAAGCTTCATCTCCTTCGCTTGCTCGGTAAGTTCAGTCGCACAGTCGTAGTAACCGAGAGCTCCTAGATCGTTACTTCCTCCCATTGGAATGGAGTAGACGACTTCACCTCTCGCTTCATACTCTTTTGTGAGCTTTTCAATGGTCGATTCAAATTGCTCGTTTTCGCTTCTTCCATCGTTCTTTTTTAAGATGAAATCAGACCCTAAAATTCGGTCTAAGAGGATATTGGCACTGATCTCTCCGGGATACTCATCGACAGCAATGATCGTGCTCTTTAAACCATACTTTGCCGCAACAGCAGCCGTTAGACGGCCGTGGTTCGTCTGGACACCACCGACCGTAATAATTCGGGTTGCTCCCTTATCGAGTGCATCCTTCATTAAGTATTCAAGTTTTCTAAGTTTATTTCCGCCCATTCCCCAAGCGGTCATATCATCTCGTTTGATATAGAGATTGACACCGAGTTCTTCTGAAAGAGTCTCTAGGTGTTGAAGTGGTGTTTTTTCTACAAGTTGTAATTTCTCAATCTTCTTCATGAACCCTCCTAAAGGTCGTTTCTACAGAGGTCTTCCAATGACTCACGGCGAACAGCGACATAGCTCTCCTGGCTGTTTTTAAGCATCACAACGGGAGGCCTTGTCAAACGGTTGTAGTTTGAAGCCATTGAATAGTTGTAAGCGCCCGTTGTAAAAACTGCGACGATGTCATTACGGGTGACGCTTGAAGGAAGCATCACGTGCTCTTGAATGATGTCTCCGCTCTCACAGCATCGACCTACGATCGAGGCCTCAAAATCTTTCTCTTCATCCATTTTGTTCGCTAAAACACAGGTATAAGGTGATTTATAAAGTGCATAGCGCGGATTATCTGTCATACCACCATCGATCGACACATAGTTCTTATAGCCAGGAATCGTCTTTACCGTACCTACGGTGTAGAGCGTCATACCAGCATCTGCGACGATACTTCGACCGGGCTCCATGTGGATCTCTGGAACCTCCATTTGAAGTCTCTTACACGTCTTTTGAATCGCTTCTGCTACTTCCTTCACTTTCACTTCGACGTCAAGAATTGGATCACTCTCTGTATAGCGTACACCATAACCGCCACCTAAATCGAGTTGCTTGGCTTTATATCCGTGGATAGTTTCCATCTTGTGAATGAACTCGAGCATAATCTGTGCCGCTCTTTCAAAGATGTCTTCGCCAAACACTTGTGAACCTACGTGACAATGAAATCCCATGAGTTCGATGTGTGGTTGCTTTAGCGTAAAGAGAACGATCTCTTCTGCTTGACCCGTTTCGATGGCAGAACCGAACTTACTGTCTACTTTACCTGTAGCTACCGCTTCATACGTATGCGGATCGATTCCAGGAGAAAGACGAAGAATGACTTTTTGCGTTCTACCACGCTTTAACGCTTCTGATTCGATCGCTTTAATTTCTTCTACGTTATCGGCGACAAAATAGCCGATGTCATTTTCCATACCATAAGCGATGTCTTCATTGGTTTTATTGTTTGAATGGAAGTAAGCATCTCTTAAATCATATCCAGCGAGCTTTGCCGTATAGATTTCACCACTACTTACGACATCAATTCCCATTCCCTCTTCCCTCATGATCTCATACATGCGCTTAAAACAGTTGGCTTTACTCGCATAAAGAGGCTTTGAACCAGGCCCAAAGTAGCGTGAGAAGAGGTCCTTATATTTTCTACAATTGGAACGGATGCGCTCCTCATCGAGGAGGTAAAGTGGTGTTTTATACTCTTTTGCAAGCTCTACTACATCGTGGCCCGCAAAGAATAAATGCTTTCCCTTTACAGAAATATTCTCACAGATCATTTCCTTATTTCGCTCCTTGCCTTTTTGCAATTGCCTTATCAAGCCAGTCCTTTCCATCTACAAAGCGTGATACGACAAAGCTAATTACATAGTCACCTGACGAGTTGATCATCGTTGCTGGTGGATCTACGAGGTTACCGATAGCGACGAGAATCGGGAATGCTAATTCAATCTGATTCGGGAAGAAAATCGAACAGATGATGTATTCACCAATGTAACCGCCTCCTGGTACACCACTCATTCCAACAGAAGATAATACTGCAACGAGAGCTACAGGGATAAGCATGTCCCAACCAAAGGGTTGCCCAAAGACACCGAGTACAAAGGCGATCTTAAGGACACAAGAGAAGCATGAACCATCCATGTGCATCGTAGCACCGAGTGGAATGACCATTTCACTGACGTCGCTTGAAATACCTGTTTCCTTTGAAGCATCCATGTTGGTAGGAATAGTAGCAACAGAAGAACACGTTCCTAAGGATACGATAGCAGGCTTTGCAACGTGCTTAAGCATCTCTGTGATGCCGTGTTTTCCTCCGCCAAACCAAGCGAAAAGTGGGAAGGCTGTAAATATGTAGATAAAGCAAAGAGGATAGTATACGAGCATTGCACGACCGTAGCTTTCTGTAATAAGGCTACCATAGTCAGCAACGAGTCCTGCAAAGATTGAAAAGAATGCGATCGGAGCATAGTAGGTAATGATCTTTACAAACTTCATCATAACGTCAGAAAGGTTATCTAAGAACTTCGCAACGAGCGTCTCTCTTCCACCAGCGAGGCTTGTTGCAAAGCCAAAGAGAATGGAGAAGACGATGAGTGGTAGCATAGCCTTTCTTGTTAAGAGACCTACGAAGTCACTTGCTGTAAAGAAGTTTACGATCATATCACCGATGGAAGCGTATTCACCGATCTCTTCTTTAGGAATCGTATTCCAAGGAGTAAGAACAGGCGGGAAAATCTGCATAATGATAAACATGATCACAGCTGCAATGAGACCTGTCACGACAAAGGTAAGAATGGTCGTACCCATGATCTTACCAGCACGCTCGCGACTTTGCATGTTAGCGACACTACTAGAGATGGAAGCAAAAACCATCGGTACAACGACACAGAACATCATGTTAATAAAGATCGTTCCCAAGGGCTTTAATTTTTGAGCCCAGTCCGGTGAAATCCAACCAAAAATTCCGCCTAAAATCATCGCACCGATCATGAAGATCATCATGCGATAGTTCTTCCAAAATGACTGCTTTTCCATTATTTTTCCTCCTTCATTTGTGGAAGCTCCTCATCGAACACCTCACCCTTCGCAACGATATTCGTAGGACCTGTAAGGTAGAGATCGATAGGATCATTTTCTGTTACGTCAATCGTGAGTGTTCCACCAACCATATCGACACACACTTTTTTTCCACTTACAAGTCCTTTCTTCGTAAGGGCAAGTACGGTCGACGCCGTTCCTGTTCCACAGGCATATGTAAATCCTTCGACGCCTCGTTCCCACGTCCTTAAGTACACGTGATCCGTTCCGATGATCTCATAGAAGTTCACGTTAGCACCTTTGGGAAAGGCTTGGTAGTAACGAAGCTTTCTTCCTAGTTCAAAGAGCTCTTCTTCTTTCACTTGGCGAAGCCCCTCGATAGGAACGACCGCATGAGGTAAGCCTGGATCTCCTAGCTCTATGTAGTGATAGGGCACTTTTTTCTCATCGATTAGTGCTTCTTTATCGAGAAGAATGAGTGTGGGATCATTAAGTCTGACGCGGTAATTTCTCTTATCGACCCTTTCTCCTATGACGAGCCCTGCCGTCGTTTCGATGCGCTGAACTTCACTCGATAAACCCGTTTCAAAACCGTATCGGCTGATACAGCGTGCACCATTACCACACATTTCGCCGACCGAGCCGTCGCCGTTAAAGAATAGCATCTTGAAGTCTCCATCTTCTGTTGCTTTCTCTACAACCATGAACCCATCGGCACCAATCGATAGATGTCTCTCACAGAGTTTTCGTGCAAGCTCTGGAAAAGCACTTTGAGGAAGTTTTTCTTCGATGTTGTTTAAAATGATGAAATCATTTCCAGCACCATTCATCTTCCAAAAGTTCATCTGAACCCTCCTTCCTAGGGCTTTTTGTTAAATTCATCTTATTTAACTGATCAATATCATGTCAATGCACTGATCACTTTCTAATTCCGCTTTCCCGTTTTCCGGAATTTTGCTATACTTAAACGGGAGGACGTATGCTAACAAATTCAGAAAGTACCTTAAATCTACTGGAAGACATCATGACAGAAGGACTCATCTGCATCGATAACCAAGGAATCATTCAGCTTTACTCTGATAAAGCCAAGGAGATCTTTGGAATTAAAACAAGAAATACCGTTACGCATCCACCAGGAAAAATCCAACCAAAAGACCTCGTCATCATGATCGACTACGCCTTCTCTTTAGACGATGGCGCGTTAACGTCTGACGATCTCTCCATTCTAGGAATTCATGAGCCGAAGCTCGAAGCGAATGATCTATTCTTTGCAGTAGGTCTCTACAAATCGTACGAACACACACCCTTTTATCGCGTCGTAAAGCCCGAAGAGCTTAAAAGTTATCAGTATAACGTCATCTTTCAAGGACAAAGAATTTCTCTAGAAGCAGACACGAAAGAAAAGCATCTTACGATCAAGGTTAATGATCAATCCTATTCCATGAATTACATACACTCCTTAGGCTTTATTGTCATCCTAGACGGCAATACCTTTGAACTCAAATTCTGTCAGGATAACGGTTATACTGCCCGTGAAGAGAGCATAGGTGACCTTTTAAGAGAAAAATCTTTCCTAGGAAAAGGCCCTGAATACAGCGACTTCACCGTCATAGGAAAGTCCCTCGACAAGGTTCATCACAGTGAATCCATGATTCAGAAATTCCTTGATGCTGCTAGAGGTAAAGAAGCCCCATTTAAGGAGCAATTTGAAATCATAAACGGCGTACCAACCATCTGCTCCTCCTACCACATCACAGTGGATGGAAAAATTGTAGGAGCAGCACTAAAGGTTGAAGACATTTCTAAGGTACGTCAAGTCATTGAAGAACGAAACAATCTCATAGAAGAGCTCGACGTAGCAAATCGTAGACTTTTTGAACATCGAGTCTTAGATTCTTGCTTTCCTAAGCTCGTAGGTACGAGTAAATCCATTCAAGATATTAAACGCCTTGCTCTTCGAGCGAGTGAATCAGATTTACCCGTCTTTCTTTCTGGTGAAAGTGGCACAGGAAAATCTCTTATCGCTAGCCTCATTCATAAAGCGAGCGGCAGAAAAAACGACCCCTTTATTCACATTTACTGCGGATCAAGGGATGAGAGAGAACTCACAGAGGAGCTCTTTGGTTCGAAAAATCAGATGAGTGCGATCGAAAGAGCCCAGAGCGGAACTCTTTTTTTGGATGAGATCGAAGCTCTCACCGATGCCATGCAATTTAGACTCTTTCGCATTCTAGAAGAAGGGACATTTCGAAGCTTTATAGGAACCGAAAAAAAGAACAGGTTACGTCTTATAACGGCTACGAAAAAAAATCTGGAAAAAGAAATTCTAGCAGGAAATTTCAGAGATGACCTCTACTACAAGATTCATATCTTACCCATCTGGCTCTCTCCCTTAAGAGATAGAAAAGAGGATCTTCGAGATCTAACGAATGAATTCTTAAAAAGCTATCCTAAAAAACAAATGACGACGGAGGCCTTTCATATGCTATTAAATTACGACTGGCCCGGTAACATTCGTGAACTTGAAAACATCATCATTCGTTCGGCCCTTTTTAGCACCAATAACCTCATCTTTTCCAAGGATCTTCAAGTCCAATTGATGCCTCAACCAGAAGTATCGTTATCAAAAAGATCATTTCGAGAAGAAATGGAAGCGTTTGAAAAGCAGCTTCTAGAAAATGCCCTCTACCGCGCTAAAGGAGATAAGAAGCTTGCTATGGAAGAATTGAAACTATCTAAAACGACTTTTTATGAGAAACTGAGACGTTTTTCGATTGAAGTGAAATAGGAACAAAAAAAGGATGCTCCATTAAGGAAGCATCCTTTTCTCTAAAAGATAACTATCTTCTGTATACAGGTCTTGTCTTTAGACCAAATGGTTGTGTGAAAGCAATACCTGTCTTGCTCTTAAGTTGAGCACGAACGTAGGAATTGATTTGATCTTCGTAGTCGTTAAGATCGATTGTTTCACCAGTAGCAATGACTTTACCATCAGCGATCCATTCGATGGTGTCGTAGTTCTTACCTGTGATTGTGATGATGTCTCTCTTTTGGTTAACTACGATGTTTGTGATGGATGGAGTCGTTTGTCTCATGAGGTATGTTGTACGTGAGTTACCGCTACCTGGCATGGAAGCACCGTTAGGAAGGTAAGCATTGATGCCGTCAGGACGAGAAACGCGGCTTACAGCGTAGAATGCACCTGTTTCCATAGCTGTACGTGTTGCTTTTTCAGTAAGCTCTGGCATGAGCATCATGTTGAAGGAATATCCTGTAGCGTTAATGCTGTGTGTATCGTCGTTAGCAAAGCCCCAAACGTTACGTCCACTTGGCATCATAACCTTGAGGATGTTGTCCCAGATAGCGCGGTCATTGCGTGACTCGTTATCGAGCTTGTTGATGATTTCCATACCAACGCAGCTTGGATAAGCTGTGAAGAGGTCTGTGTACTTTTGAATGACTGCTGGATCGAAGTTGATAGCTGGATCGTACATTGAACCTGTGTAACGACCGAGGTGGTTGATGTGGCTGATTCCACCAAGGATTTGAGCTTGGTTTAAGGTGTTAGCCATTGTAGCGCCGTAACTGTTGTTCCAGTCAGTCCAGAAGGTGTTGATGTGATCTTTTCTTGATTGCTCATCACCATATGTAATGTCGATCATTGGTCTGCCGTTGCGTCCGATACCTTGAAGGATTTGTTGCTTGCGCTCAATGCTCATAGCACCTTCACCAGCATTTTCCCATCCGCGTGTAACGTAGTTATGATCTGTCATAGCAAGGATATCATATCCTTTTCTGTAGTGGTCTTCGACCATTTCATATGTCCAGTTTCCACCGTCAGAGTTCTTTGAGTGAGCATGGAAGTCAGCTTTGTATTGCTTGTACATTGCCCAGTTTACATCTTTGTAAGGATTGGAAATGACATAATCCTTTGTTCCTTCGCTGTAAGCGAATCCGAAGCTTGGTGTGAAAAGCATACCAAGAACGAGTACGAGTGCAAGAACCGTTTTTGAAGCACGATTGAATGCTTTCATGTTTCCTCCTAGAAATTTTATTTAGATCATTCTTATTGTAGAAAAACCATGTTAATACTAATCGGTACTTTTGTAAAAATAGAGTAAGGAAACCATGAGCCAATTTCATAACAGGGCATAATTGCCCCACTAAAAAAGAGCTCCCATGATTGGGAGCTCTTAGAAATAGTTATTACTCAGCGATAGCTTTTACAGCGATAGGCTCACTGCGTTCGACAATGATACCATCCTTTAAGTAAACGATGTAAGCATGGTATTCTTTGTCTGCTGTCAGTCCCTTTACTACAACGCCGTTTTCGTTGAAGGATACGTTTCTGTAGTATTGGTAGTCACCGTCAACACCCTCTTTAGAGAGGTAAACTTGGTATCCCTTACCGCTCTTATCACGTGTATCAAATGCGAGAAGTGCAGACTTGCTCTTCTCTTCTACTTTGATTTGACGGAATGCTTTAGCCTTTGTCTTAAGAGCAAAAGGTTGTGTGAAAGCAATACCTGTTTGGCTCTTGAGTTGAGCACGGATGTAGGAGTTTACTTTTCCTTCGTAGTCATTGAGATCGATGGTGTTTCCTGTAGCAATGACCTTGCCATCAGCGATCCATTCGATCTTGTCGTAGTTCTTACCTGTAATAGTGATAGTGTCTTTCTTTTGGTTTACTTCGATGTTTGTAATAACAGGTGTTGTACCCTTCATGAGGTATGTCGTATAGCTCTTACCGCTTCCTGGTTGAAGTGTAGAGTCTGCCATGATGGAGTTGATTCCATCAGGACGTGAAATGCGGCTTACAGCGTAGAAAGCACCTGTTTCCATTGCTGTGCGTGTAGCTTTTTCCGTAAGTTCAGGCATGAGCATCATGTTGAATGCATAACCTGTAGCGTTAAGGCTGTGAGTGTCGTCGTTAGCAAAGCCCCAAACGTTACGCTCTTTTGGCATCATAACCTTGAGGATGTTGTCCCACATAACGCGGTCTTGACGTGATTCGTTGTCGAGCTTATTGATGATTTCCATTCCAACGCAGCTTGGGTAAGCGCTGAAAAGGTCTATGTATTTTTGAATTTCTTTTGGATCGTTTGATTTTTCTTGTTTTCCAGGCTTGTAGGCTTTTGTATAACGACCGAGGTGGTTGATGTGGCTGATTCCACCGAGGTTTTCTGCATGTCTAAGTGTGTCGCTCATCGAAGCGTCATCGGAGTTGTTCCAGTCTGTCCAGAAGGTGTTGATGTGGTCCACTTTGGATTGCTCATCACCAAAAGTAACGTCGATCATTGGCTTGCCATCACGACCTACGCCCTTTAGGATCTCTTGTTTACGTTCCATAGTCATAGCGCCTTCGCCAGCGTTTTCCCAACCGCGTGTAACGTAGTTGTGGTCAGTCATAGCGAGGATGTCATAACCTTTTTTGTAGTGATCTTCTACCATGTCTCTTGTGAGGTTTCCACCGTCAGAGTTTGTTGAGTGAGCGTGGAAGTCAGCTTTGTATTGCTTGAACTCTTCCCAGTCAACGTTCTTATAAGGGTTAGAAATTTCGAAGTCTTGGTTCGCATGGGATTCCATACCGTAAGAATTTGCAAAGCTTGGCGTAATGAGCATGCCAAGAGCTAGCATAAGGGAAAGAACCGTCTTTGAAACTTGCTTAAAAGCTTTCATGTTTCCTCCTTGTAAGATTAAGATCACTTTCATTGTAGGAAAGATACGTTAATCGTATTTAATCTCTCTGTAAAGAGGAGGTAACAAAAAAAGGCTCAATTCTGAGCCTTTTTCGTGATGGTTCGTAATAGCCCCACTAAAAGTATGGTAGCCGTTGTAAATCCAAGGATTACGAGAAACACTCTTTGATACATGAGCTCCTCTGAAATATGTTCAGGAAGTGTCTTTTGAATCAGTGCATAGACCTTATCTCCGTAAAAGATTCCGATCGAAAAGAAGGTCTGGAAGATTCCCATGCTCATCGAGCGATCTTCTCTTTCGTAAGGTTCCATGGCAAGGCCGATGAGCGAGTTATAGGTGAGTCCATAGCCAAAGCCACTGATACCATACGTAATAAAGAGGATGGTCGGGTTTTTCGTAAGTAATAAGATGACATTAAAGCTAAAGCTTAAAATGAGTCCAAGTGTAAGTGTCTTAACGGTTGAAAAGCGCTTAGCAAAGTAGAGTCCTGCGAGAACGCCAGCGACGAGTTGCGTCACAGAGTAGATGAAGTCGATGTAGGCTACTAGAAGTGGCGACATGTCGATAAAGGGGCTTTGAACGTAGGTTACGAGGTTGGAACCCGTGAGGCCAAAGCGAATGAAGCTCACGAGAATACCTACGATTCCAAAGATCCAAAGTTCTCTGTGGGAAATGACACGCTTAAAAGATTCCTTGGTCATGAGTCTTTTGGGGCTTCTATCTTCTTTAAATAAGAAGAGCATTACGAGTGTCACGACGCAGAGTACGAGACTTACGACCCAAAGGGATGCGTAGTTTCTAGGTTTATGTAAGGTAGCAAAGTACTGAAAAGGCGACATCATAAATTCCGCAAGGAGCGGGGCTACTGAAAGGATCGATACGCTCATCATCGCTTGCTTCGGAGTGAACGTCTCACTGAAGGCTACATTAAAGACGGAGAGCATGCTCGCTCCAAGACCCATGGCAAGGCTCGAACAGAGCAAGCTATCGAAGCTTGGGTTTTTTAAGACCCAAATTCCAGTAATCGTTAAAAAGAGTGTCGAGATAAAGAACATCGTTCTTCTCGAGCGGAACCAGTCGGCGATCCAAAAGACGGGAAAACGCATGATGAGACTGATGAGCCCATAGGCAGCGGCAATATTTGCAGCCTTAACCGCTCCCATTGCAAGTCCTCCCACATCTAAGGGCTGCAGTGCATAGCTCTTACGGTAGCTTCGGATGACGTTTACCGTAGACCAAAAGGCCACGAGTAAGAGAAAGAGAAAGAATTGCTTCTTATTTAGTTCATAGTGCCTAAAGAGGTAGATCGTAAGACCGATCGAAAAGATGAGCGTCACGATCATGAGAATGAGTTTGTTTTCCATACTGACTCCTAAAATGCCCCAATGTGAGAAATCGTCTCGATCGCCTTATTGGCACCTCGTTCTTGACACTCACGAATCGGTTTTCCCTCTAGATAAGCGAGCAAAAATCCTGCGATAAAGCTATCGCCTGCCCCTAAGCTATCGACCGGTGTCACCGGTTCCGAGCGGTACTCATAGAAGGTTTCTCGGTCAAAGACGATAGAACCTAAAGCACCACGTGTTGCGATGGTTAACTTTGGCCCGTAGCTTGAAAGACTCACTAAAAGGTCGAGGATTTCTACTGTATTTAACTTCGGGACACTTACAAAGGCGATGTCACTATAGGTGAGAACGCGTCTAGCGAGTTCGTCGTCGTAGATGTCTGCGAGGTCAAAGGCGATCATCATGTGACTTAATGCCTTTAGTTCGTCGACGAGTTCTCCCCATCTACCGGAGAAGATCAGATCGTGCTCTTGAATAAAGGTAAGATCACTTGCGATGACATCAAATCCACGACTAACACCAGGATCGTACTCGACAAAGTCGCGGTCGCCTCTTCTAAGCTTCACTTGGCTGGTAGCCGTTTTTCCTGGTACAACCTGAACCTTTGAAACATCGACACCTTTTCGTTTCACTTCTTCTACTAAAAAGCTTCCATTTTCGTCGTCACCGACTCGACCGATATAACTCGATTCACCACCGAGCTCTTTAAAGTAGACAGCTACATTGATCGGATTACCTCCCGCAAAACGGCAGTTTAGATCGGGATAATAATCGACACAATTGTCGCCTATGGCACAGAGTTTCATTCCGTCTCCTTCATGAGTTGTTCGTTTCTTTTTAATCGCTTTAATTCCTTCGTAATAAAGTAAAGGACGATGAGTCCAGCAATGACGTCAGCAACAGGAATGGAAAGCCAAATTCCATTGATTCCAAAGAACTTAGGAAGTATCACAAGTAACGGAGCTAGGACGATGACCGTTCGTACGAGTGATAAGAGAAAGCCGATTTTTGCCTTTCCGATCGATTGGAAAAAGGCCGTAGAAATAATCTGAAAACCGACAATGAACATCACACTCTCACTGATCATGAGGGCAACTCGACTCTCTTCTACAAGGAGAGGATCGGTCGCTACAATATGAATGAGAAGGGTTGGTATCGTTCGAGTGAGTATCCAACCGACTGTAACAACGACGGTCGCCCAAAGTACACCCGTTTTATATGCTTCGAGCACGCGATCAAAGCGCTTCGCCCCGTAGTTGTATCCCACGATCGGCTGAAGTCCCTGATTCATACCGAAGATCGGCATGAAAAAGAGCATTGTAATAGAATTGATCGTAATATAAGCACTTTGAGAAAGTGCTGTTCCGTAGAGTTTAAGACTGTTATTAAAAACAGCTCCTACGACGCTCGAACCAATCTGCATGATAAAGGGGCTCAGTCCTATCGCCATGACCATACGGATGATCTTCCAGTCAAGCTTAAAGCCACGAAGTTTGATCTTCAAGTGGCTCTTACCAGAAAGGTAATAAGATAGACTCCATACGAGACTAAAGAACTGGCTGATGATCGTAGCATAGGCAGCTCCCTGAACGCCCATTTTAAACGTAAAGATGAAAATGGGATCTAAGATGAGGTTCGTTCCTGCCCCAATGAACATCGCAACCATGGATCTTGTCGGATTTCCTTCTGATCGCATCAAATGCGTAAAGGCAAAAGCAAACGTATTCCAAAGGTTACCGATGGCAATGATGCGTAAATAGCTGACACCGTATTCGACGTTTTCTGGCGTCGCACCAAAGAGCGTGAGGAGTCCCTTCGTATCCCAAAGAACGGCGATACAGAGGATAAGACTCGTAACAAAGAGCATAAAAAGTGAATTGGTCATGACCTTTTCTGCCAGGTCGTGACGCTTTTCACCGAGTTTAATCGATATATTGGTTGCTCCTCCAATGCCAAAGAGCATGGAAAATCCCAAAAAGACAAACATGATGGGAAGGGCAACTCCTACTCCACCTACAGCAATGGCACCGATGCCTTCAATGCGGTTAATGAAAATGCGGTCTACGATGTTGTAGAGTGCTTGCACGAGCATACCGATGATGGCGGGAAAACTAAAGGTCCAAAAGAGCTTGGGAATAGGCATATGTTCTAATTTATATTCGCGATTTTGTTCTATGGCGCACCTCCTACAAAGTACAATTATAACACAATAAAAAAAGAGCCATAGGCTCTTTAAAGAAAATTAGAGAAAATCGTCCGTTTGAATAATTTTCTTCTTCGCCTCCTTATATTCTTGAATGAGCTCTTCAAAAATTTCTTTCACACTTTGACGCTTTTCAACGAGACCGACGCTGATTCCTGCCATCATCGATCCATGCGTGACATCACCGTCAAAAACAGCCTTTGACAAAGTACCGCGAACGATTGTTTCGAATTCTTCGAGACTAGCACCTTCTGCTTCTGCCTTTACCGCAGCATCTGTCATCTCATTTCGAAGCTGTCTCGTCGTATGACCGTAGGCACTTCCAATGACAGCTGTCTCGTACTCCTTTGCAGCAACGACATGGTCTTTAAAGTTATCATGAACAGGTGTTTCATCGCTTGCTAAGAAGCGCGTACCCATCTGAATTCCGCTAGCACCCATGATCTCACAGGCTAAGATCTGTGCACCGTCTCCGATGCCACCGGCAGCGATGACGGGAATGGAAACAGAACGAGCTGTTATAAGTAAACTTCCCATGGTCGTCGTTTTCGAGAGGTGTCCTCCGGCTTCTAGACCTTCTAGAATCACACCGTCAGCCCCTAAGCTTTCGCACTTTATTGCCATCTTTGAATTTCCGATGACACAGAGCACCTTGATACCAGCGTCTTTTAGACGATTGATGTAAGGAGCTGGATTTCCAGCAGCGAGCGTCACGACAGGAATTTTTTGATCGATCGTATATTGAATCTTTTCTTCAATATCTGGTTCAATTAATACGAGGTTTACGCCAAAGACCTTACCAGGCTCTGTAAGTTCTCTTGCGATAGCAACTTCCTTCTTAAATTCTTCAAAGGGAAATCCTCCCGTGCCGACAAGACCGAGGCCTCCAGCATTCGATACACTCGCTGCAAGCTTACCGCGTGCAATACGGGCCATTCCACCTTGAATAATAGGATATTTTATGTTTAAAAGTTCTGTTATTTTCATGGTTCCTCCGCCCTACCTATACCCGATTTTTCTCGAGATAAGTCAAAGCAGACGATACAAAGTTTTTAGCTATAGCCGGATTACTTAAAAAGCTCACATGAATAAAGCTCATGAATAGGTTGTCTCTTGCCACACCAACTTCCCTACTTTTCTTCCCTTCCTTATGAAGCACGAGATCCCCTTCTGTCTCTTCAATCTTCCAGTAGTGAAACTCGTGCCCTTTCACCATTTCACCGCGTTTCATGAGAATGTTATCCTCGGATGCTTCAACAGTGACGTAACCAAAGGGAAAAAGTGAGCTAGAAGGTTTCGCGATACCCCCATGTAAACCTACCATGGGATAACTTTCGCCCTCACTACTATAGAGTTCTTTTGAAAGATAGAGGTATCCTCCACACTCAGCGAAAATCGGCATGCCGCTACTGCAAGCTCTTCTGACATCTTCGATAAAAGATGTATTACTAGAAAGTGCTTTGGCGTGGAGTTCAGGATACCCGCCTCCAAAGTAGAGTGCGGAAACGTCCGGAAGATGATCATCTTGAAGCGGTGAAAAAGGAATGATCTCAGCCCCTTCTTTTTCAAGTTCCTCTAAGGATTCCGGATAGTAAAAAGAAAAGGCTTCATCTCTAGCGACTCCGATTCTTACTTTCTCCTCCTTTTGAACCGTTTCTACAGGTTTCGCTTCAATCTCTTTCATGAGAGAGATGAGTCGATCGAGATCGATCGTCTCTCTTGCAATCTCCTTGGCTCGTTCGATCTCTTCCGGTAGATTTTTTAATTCACTCGCCTGCACGAGACCCAAGTGTCTTGAGGGCATCTCGAGATCGAGCTCAGGAAGGTAGCCGATGAGAGGAAGGTCAAAGCCTTCCTTTAGATAGTTATAGTGACTTTCTTTACAAGGAGAGAGGATCACTCCAACGATATTGGAGTCTTCTTTAAAGCGCTTAAAGCCCTCTACGAGTGCGATGAGTGACCTTCCCATCCCTTTGGGATTTACGACGAGCACCGTCGGAAGCTTTAAGAGCCTTGAAAGGTAGTAAGCACTTCCTTTATCAGAGGTTATGGATTGTCCGTCATAGTATCCCATGGCCCCTTCAATGAGTGCAAAGTCACTTGAAAGCTTTGAAGAGAATAAGTTCTTTAGCGCTTCGTCTTCTAAAAAGAAGGTGTCTAGGTTATAGCTTGTGACACCATCGAGTGAGCGGTGAAACATGGGATCGATGTAATCAGGACCCGACTTAAACGCTTGAACACTCCCCCGTTCTTTTAAAAGCGAAAGGAGAATGAGACTACACGTCGTCTTTCCTCCTCCACTTGAGATGGAGCTTAAAAGGAAGCCCTTCATAGTCTGACCTCAAAGAGGTAGATGGGATTTTTCGCTTCCATCATGTGATAGCGGCCTAGGGGCTTGGAATTCGAGATAGAAATCATCGTGACATCTTTTACTTCCGTAAGATCCATCACTTCTTTCAAGGTCTCTAAAGTGAGAGCACTTATGACAACTTCCATGTGCTCGTTGTTCTTTTTTAGCTCTTCTAGGATCTCTTTTAAGGAGCCTCTCGTGCCACCGATAAAGGTTTTATCGATCTTTGGAAGCGATCCGATGATCTCTTTGGCATTTCCTTTTAGAAGCGTTACATTCTTAGGAGCAAGTCGTTCGATGTTTTTCTCCGAAGTCTCATAGGCTTCGTCGTTCACCTCGACCATGTAGACCGATCCGTCGGGAAGAAGTCTTGAAGCCGTGAGTCCTACAGAACCCGTTCCTGCTCCTACATCTAAAAAGGTATCGGTAGGGGCTAAGTTTAGCTTCATTAGTGCAATGAGTCGAACTTCTTCTTTCGTCATAGGGACACTCGTTCGAAGAAAATCGTCATCTCGAAGTAGTGTTCGAGGAAGCGAATCGACTTCTACATAGCAGAGAGAGAAGCCGTCTTCCACATCGATTTCATCAAAAGGTTTTACGACAATCCGTTCGTTTTCTAGGGAAAGATTCGATCCAACGCTCATCGTTCCCGTCAGGTTCTTTTCAAGGTATCTCTCTGCAATCCACTTTGGAGTGTGCTGAGAATCCGTAAGATAGAGAGCATGCTTTCGGTCAGAAAGAGAAAGGTTTTCTCTTCCGTGAAGACTTACGAAATCGACGTTTTCATAGCTCTTTTTGAGTTTTGAAAAGAAGTACTGAAAGCTCGAGATGCCAGGTATGACGACCGCGTCGACAAGTTCTAACAGCTTCTTTGCTCCGCTAAAAAAGCCGACGTCACCGCGAAAAAGGACGCTAATCGTGCGACCGGGATTCTCTTCGATCACTTCTTTTATTTTCTTCGCACTGATGGCTTCGACCTTTTCGCCCTCTACAAGCTCTAATAAAGCTCGAGAGCCGATGAAAAGATCACTCTCCTTTAGTGCTTTTTTAGCTGCCTCGGTGAGAAGCTCGGGACTACCTGGACCCATAGCGACTGCGTAAATCATCGATTACCTCTTCTATCGTCTGGCCTCTTTCTTGAGGCGGTGTAAGTACGATCAACTCCGCACCAGCATCCTCTGCTGCTCTCTTTTTTTCTTCAAAGCCTCCTGGACCTCCCGAGGACTTTGTTACGAGATAGCGGATCGAAAGGTCCTTTAGTATGGCCTTATTGAGTTCATAGCTAAAGGGTCCCATCATGGCGATCACTTGACTGGGACTGAGACCATATTCAAAGGCTTTTTGAATATTTTCTACGTGTGGAACCATGCGAAGGAAAATACGGTCCTTTAACTCTAAGAAACTCTTTAAGCTGTTAAAACCAGTTGAAAGGAGAATGTTTCCAGGTCTTTCCCGAAGATAATCTACGATCTCTTCATAGCTCGAATACCCCTCGATCTCATCGACCGGCCTCTTTAGCCTCACGTATTCGATGCCATACTCTGAAGTTAGCTTTCTTAAAGTCTTCGTGATGTTTCTCGCATAGGGGTGCGTCGCATCGATGACGAGAGCGGGCTTTTTAGAAAAGAACGCTCTTAAGTCCTCCTCGCTCTTTTCTCCCACCTCGACCCTTACATCGGTAAGGAGGTCTTTTGCATATTCTGTGACGACAAAGACGCGGTAAGGAACGAAATCCTTCGTCGCTTCGACTAAAAGCCTTCCTTCTGTGGTTCCAGCAAAGAGAAACACCTCATTCATTTTCGGTCGTACCCTCTTGAAGTCACTAAGAATCCATCGATGGTCTTTGTGCGTTTTGATCCGACAAAGACAGTCGTGAACATGTCGGTTTCCTTCTCTAAGAGTTCTTTTAGTGTGCATACCTCAATATGTTCGTCGTTTCTTCCAATCTGCCTTACAAGTCCAGCTGGTGTAGTAGGATCCTTATATTGAAGCATAATGTCTACAGCACGCTTTAAATAGTCATGACGCTTGATACTTGAAGGGTTGTAGATGACGAGGTTGAAGTCGGCCTTTGATGCGAGCTCGACCTTCATAAAGATCTCTTCAAGTGGCGTTAAAAGGTCACTTAAGCTAATCACTGCAAAGTCATGACCTAAGGGAGCTCCTAAGCGACTCGCTCCACTCGATAAGGCACTGACGCCACTTATGACCTTGACCTCTACGTTTTCTGGTCTTCTTTCATAAGCGAGAGAGGCTAATCCATAGATTCCAGCATCCCCGCTTGAAACAAGACAAACGTCCTTTCCCGTTTGAACGAGACGAAACGCTTCATCGACGCGTTCCGTTTCCTTCTTCATGGTCGACTGAAAGAATTCTTTTTCTGGGAAGAACTCTTTTAGTAGTTCCACGTATGTTTTATAACCGACGATGATGTCAGCTTTCTTTAGAAGCTCATATGCTTCTATGGTCATCTCTTCTTTTCTTCCTGGGCCGATCCCAACGACATATAAAATCATTTTCTTTCCCTTCCGATAGCGAGCGTAAAACCCTCTCCTTTGATCTTTTTTACTACGAGCTCATCACTATCTATGAGTGCTGAACGCTCTGAAACACAGTCTACCCCCGTCACACGAAGGACGAGTTCAGAACTACTAAAGTCTCCCTTTAAGCGGTTTAGCTCTTCTTTCGTGTGAGTCAAAAAGGGAACCTTAAAGTAGCTTGCGACTTCCTTTAAACACTCCTCTTCCTTTTTGATATCGATGGAGTGAACGGCTTTAATGCTTTCTTCTCGAATCCCTTGTTCCTTTAATAATTCACGTGTACCGCGTAAGACCTCACTCGTTGGAGCTCCTTTTCTAGCACCCATTCCTAGGTGAAAGAGCTTGGGAACAAGCTGAACTCCTTTCGTCTCTCTTACGTAAGGACTTATGAGTACATCTTCATTCTCCGAACAAAAGGCATAGCCTTCGGGAAGCTCGACCTCGACTTCACTTTTCACTCGAATCGTCTCTCCTCGAAGTGCTTTCGAAGAGACGTTTACGATGCGCTCTGGATAGAGAAGTTCATAGCCCATTCTTCGACTCCATACGTCGACGGCGACGAGTCCTTTTAGATCGGTAGCTGTCGTAATGACGCTCGTCGCTTGAAGCTTCTCTGCTAAAAAGTTTGTGAAGTCGTTGGCTCCACCTAAGTGTCCGCTTAAAAGGCTTATGCCAAAGCGAGCCTTGGTATCGATCACGACGACGGCAGGGTCTTTGGTCTTACTCTTTATATAGTCTAACATCAAGCGAATGGCAATTCCCGTTGAACCGACAAAGACGATGCGTTCGGCTTTATCGATGTGCTTTTCTAGGAATTCACTTCCAGCCATCTCTCTTGGTTTAAGAATCGCCTCTGGAAGAAAGGTCTCTATTCTTTCTATGATGCGTTGGCCTTCATCACTAAAGGCTAGCAGAAGATCCATCTTCGGCCTTTCTATACATCGTTTCAAACGTCTTATCGTAGAGCTTTGAAAGCGAGAAGGTATCGCCTAAAAAGTCTCCAACTAAAATGATCGAAGTCTTCGTGAGATCATTTTCCTTTACGACTTTGGCTAAGTCCTTAAGCTTCATTCGGAATACGCGTTCTTCTGGCCAAGATGCCTTATAGACAACAGCGACAGGTGTCTCTTCCGTGTAAGCACCCTTAAGTAGTGCTTCTTGAACCTTATCGACGAGATTGATGCTTAAAAAGATGGCCATGCTCGCTCCGTGACTCGCTAAGCGTTCGAGTTTTTCAAGTTCCGGAACGGGCGTTCTTCCTTCCATGCGCGTGATGATGAGCGTCTGAGAGACATCGGGAAGCGTGTACTCTGCTTTAAGTGTTGCAGCAGCCGCTTGGAAGCAAGAGACTCCAGGGACGACCTCGTAAGCGATACCGAGTTCATCGAGGCGTGTAAACTGCTCACGGATCGCACCATAGAGACTAGGATCTCCTGAGTGTAAGCGCACGACCGTTCCCTTCTCACTTGTAAGCACATCTAACACTGCCTCGAGGTCCATCTCTTTGCTGTCATAAAGCTTACACGTTGGCTTTACGTCTTTTAACAGGTCGACATTCACAAGACTTCCTGCATAGACGATGACGTCTGCTTCTTTAAGGATACGTGCTCCTTTAACGGTGATGTAATCGACGGAACCGCTTCCTGCTCCAATAAAGTAAATCATAAGGTCTCCTTTGAAATGATTAGTGTAAAGTATGAGCTAGAGGTCTTTTCTTCGAGTGGAAGAATGCTTTCATCCTTTCCGGTGACGTTTTCACAGACGAGATAGGACCTTTTTTTATTCTTTAAGAGCTTTTCACGAAGTGCTTCGTAATGGGAAGCACTCTTCATGAAGACTTGGGTACCAGAATGGCCTTCACATTCGATGGGAAAGCTCGCAGGGTAGATGTGAAGCGATTCGTCAATCTCCGTGAGACTCATCTTGGCTCTCGCGGCAGCTGCAGAAAAGCTAGAAATGCCGTTGATCCACTCGACCTCAAAACCATTCTTTTCGATGAATTCTGAGATATAGCGGAAGGTAGAATAGATGGTGATGTCTCCGATCGTAAGAAAGGCAACGCTCTTACCTTTCTTAAGTACTTCGACGATGCGTTCAGCATTTCTTTTGTGTACTTCATCTCGAAGTGCTTTATCCTTTGTCATTTTGGATTCTAAAAGAAGTTCTTCCTTCGTACTAAAATCTACGAGCCCCTCTACGATATCCTTCGCCATGCTGTTTTCATTTTTCGTGACGATATAAGCGATGACGTCGACCGCTTCTAACGTCTTTAATGCTTTTAATGTGAGTAACTCGGGATCCCCCGGACCCACGCCTATTCCATATAGTTTAGAACCCATCGCCCCAAATCTCCTCGCCTAAAAATGTGATCACTCGTGCACTGTGACCGAGTCGTCTTTCAATGTTCGCTTTCGCTTTAAGGTATAATCTCTCTTTGAGTGCTTCATACCTGGGATCGTCCTTAAGATGGGAAAACATCCCTTCCGTTGTCACTTCGCTATCTATTTTCTCTAAGATCTCACGTTCGACGCCCAAAAGAGAGGCTTCTGCGATGATCGCTTCTTTTCTACCATCTACGGTTCTCGAGTGGGTATCCATTGCCCCAAGTGAAACCTTTACTAGTTTTCCAATGTGAGAAAGCACCGTAACCTTAGAAAAATCATACTGCGCCGCGAAGTCTAAAGCTTCTCCTAAGAAGTTTGAATACTGTACGTTTCTTCCTTTAAGCCCTAAGGACTGAAGCCTATCGGTACCGATATTTCCAGGTGTCAAAAGAACTTCTTTTTCGCCCGCTTCTTTAAGGATGTTGAGTTCCATGCGGATCGTTTCAATGAGTGCTTTATTACTCATGGGCTCAACGATGCCACTCGTTCCGATAATACTGATGCCCCCTTCAATGCCCATGCGTTCATTAAAGGTCTTTTTGGCCGCTTCTCTTCCTTGAGGAACATCGAGGGAAACCTTGACCTTGCCGTCATCCAAAAGTTCGTGGACAATTTTTTTAATCATCTGTCGTGGGACTGGATTTATAGCATAATCTCCTACAGGAATACTGAGTCCTCTTTTTGTGACGATCCCTATCCCCTCACCACCCGTGAGTTCATAGTGGTCATTCCACTCTACCTCGGCACAGATTTCGAGTTCATGCGTTTGGTCGATGTCATCACCGCCATCCTTTTTTACACACGTTCGAACGGAATGTTCCTTCTTTTCGGTCCGCTCGACTTCTGTTTCAACCTCCATCCCTGAAGGTGTTACGATCGACACCGTGGACTGCTCTTCTCCTGTAAGAAGTGTAAGAAGCGCTGCTTTTACAGCAAGGGTCGCTGCTGTCCCTGTCGTAAAGCCGAGTCTAAGTTTTTCTTTACCGATCTCTTTGTATGCTTCAAAGGGCACGTTTTGTCTCCTCAAAAATCATTTCTCGAACCCAAGATAGTTCTCCTAAAGAAACGGTCGTATAGCGCGTAGCAAAGCCTAAGCTCTTAAGTTCTTCGTAGAATTCGATCATGTCGTTATTCGCATGTTCTCCTGATAGATAGAGAAGCGGTGCAAGAAAGATGGAACCTTTAAAGGTATCTTTTACGGAGTCAAAGTAAGGCTCGCCTTCAATCGCAAAGGCTCTAAAAGGAAGACCCTTTTCTATCGATGTATCATTTAACAGCTGATACACCGCCCCACTTTCATCACTCGTTCCATGACCCATCATGAGAAGAAGTTCATCTTCCTTTCTATCAAACGCTTTAAGAAGCTTTTGAATAAGCTCTTTCGCATCAATATCCCTTCTTAAAATGGGTTTTATTAGCTGATAACGAAGTTCTGATTCCTTAAGCTTCGCTTCGAGCTTCTGATATTCTAAGCCCTCTAAAAGAAAGGTCGTAGGTACGATAAGTTCTGTTACCCCTTTTTCTTTAAGAGCACATATCGCTTCTTCGATGCTCTTTTCGAAACGATTCTTTTCTTTCAAGCGATTTCTCACAATGTTCGAACTAAAGGCTTGTTCAAGAGGAAGCCCCAAAGTCTGAAGGGACTTCGTAAGGGGCGTAATGGCTCTTTCAATCCCTTCAATATGTGTCGTTCCAAAACTTACAAATAGAATGCCTCGCATAGCTCCTCCTTTCTGTAGAAAAGCTTATCTTCTTCAATGATTCCCTTCTTTTGTAGTAGCTTTGAGATGAGATAAAATACAGGAAGTTCGAGATTCGCTTCATTTACAAGCGCTTCATTGCTAAAAAACGCTTCCTTTTTCCCATCAAAAAGAATCCTGCCTTCATGTAATACGACGACGCGCGTCGCAAACTGCCAAACAAAATTCATATCGTGTGTCGCTACGACAAAGGTCTTATCAATCGATTCGAGATACGATTCCATGACAGTCCTTTGATATGGGTCGAGGCTCGACTCCGGTTCATCGATTAAAAGCACTTTGGGATCTGTCACGAGAACGCTCGCAAGGTTTACTCGTTTCTTCTCCCCTCCACTTAAGTGGTAGACGACTCTCTCCTCAAAGCCTTCCAAAGAAAAGCGCTTACAGAGCATCTCCACTCGCTTTTCAATAATCTCTTCATCGGTTTTTTGATTCACTGCAGAGAAACTGATCTCTTCAAAGACAGTCGGTGCAATCATCATGGTATCGGGATCTTGAAAGAGAAAACCGATCTCGCGTCGAAGCGTTCTCAAAAAGGTCTTATCCTTTGAGTACGGCTGTCCTTTAAAGGAGAGCTTTCCTTTTTTAGCATGCTCTAACCCTATGAGTAGGCTTAAAAGCGTCGATTTTCCCGATCCATTGGAGCCGATCAGACAGACGCGCTCTCCTTCTTCTATGGTTAATTCAATATCCTTTAATACGAGATCGTCTTCATAGGAAAAGGATACATCAGATAATTGAAACAACGATACCTCCTGAAAGTAGCATGAGTTCGAGGAGAAGTCCTAAAGAAACGCGTGGATCTTTTTTCCTAGTAAGAAACTCGATTCGTTCTCCGACATTTCTCGTCTCTAAGGCTCTGCTATGTAAGGTACTAAAGTGCATGCTTTTCATAAAGATGGAGACGCCTTGAAGGGCAGCCGTCTTAACGTTTAGGGAACCCCCTCGGACACGCACTGCTCTTGAGACTTCGTGAGAGTGCTTTAAAAAGACAAAGATGTCGTGATGAATGAGATACAAGAGGTCGACCACGAGCTTTGGCAGTTTTCCAGATAAAAAGGTGATGAGTTCATGCATAGGGGTCATAAGTAAAAAGCTTAGGAGCGTTGTAAAGGCTACAAAAGCACGTAGGCTTATGAGAATGACGCTCTCGTAGCTAAGTTCACTCAAGCGGAAAGCAACGATACTTAAAAGCACATAGGTCATAGGTAGTGCCATGACTTCGATCATGTGCTTAAGCTTAATCTTAGATAGAAGCGTAAAGAAGACCTCTAAGATTAAGACTCCTAGTAAGAAAGGAAGCGAATCGATCACAAGCACGGCTATCATGTGAAAGGCAAAAAACAAGACCTTAAGCCCTGTTTTTTGCCCAATGAGTGCGTGATTCTGTTGAATGCGCTCAATTCGAAGGTGATGACTTTCATGTAGGATGTAAAACATCACGATGACAAGAAAGACACCCATATGAATTCTTTCTGTTCGACCGTAAAATAGGCTTACAAACGCTATAACCGAAAGCGCTCCTTTAAAGAGCTTCGACTTCATGATGCTTCATGCGGTAGCGCGTGACAAAACCGCCCATGATGTAGCCTATGACAAAAGCACCGAGAGCTGCTTGTAGTGCAAAGAGAAGACTCTCGGTCTCTCCTCCTGGAGGTTCCATGATGGGCTCTGCCCAAGGCTCATAACCAGGATTCACTTCTTCTACGACTTCTTCTGCGACACCGTCTGCACCTGCAAATTCACTGTCTTTAATAAAAAGAAGGGGTGTAACGGCAATGACGACGGCTAATAACAATAATAGAAATGCTTTTTTCATGTCTTACCTCTCATATCCTAAACGCTTGAGTTCGGGTGCTGCATACTTTTCTAAGGCCATGACGAGAATGACACTGACGAGGCCTTCGATGATTGCAAGTGGAATCTGTGTCACCGCAAAGACCATTAAAAATTTTGTGAGTGATGTCATGAAGCCCACGCCAGCTCCTTGGTGCATGAGTGCAAGCTGAACGCTTGTGACGACATAAGTCGTGAGGTTACCAAGAGCTACGGCAAGAAAGATACTAAAGTGCTTCGGAGCTTTCATCTTGTTCATCATTTTATAGATCACAGCACTTACGATCGGTCCAACAATGGCCATACTGAAAGTGTTAGCTCCAAGTGTTGTAAGTCCTCCATGGGCGAGCAGTACCGCTTGAAAGAGAAGTACGATGAGACCTAAGAGAGCGATGGGAGACGCTCCAAAGAGGACTGCTCCTAAACCTGTTCCTGTCGGATGGGAGCTAGAACCTGTAACCGATGGAATCTTTAATGCACTTAAAACGAAGATAAAGGCACCCATCATCGCTAAGAGCGATACGGTTTCACGGCGCTCACTTACGATGCGTTTCATGGAAAAGTAGCTATGTATTAAAAACGGAAGACACACAGCTCCCCAAGCGATACAGAAGGGAAGCGATAAGTATCCTTCCATGATGTGCATGCCACTGGCTGTGGGAACGATTCCAAAACCAAAGGCAACCACGAGTGCGAGTACGAGTAACGATTTCTCTTTTTTTGTCATCTTATCCTCCTTTGACAAATGACCTGTTGTCTTAGGAATAAGGGCACAAAAAAACTGCTATGAAAATAGCAGTGTTTAACTCCCAACACACTCTATTTTCCTGTAGAGCTTTGATGTGTAAAAAGATCAGCTGGTATTCTGACTCGGAGATCTCAGACATTCTACGCCTTCCCAGTTTCCCAGTGGCATCAGTAGAATTCTCCCTCCTTACAGCGGCAGGACCGTTCAAGATTTGCACTTGATTCCCATGTGTATTCACACGCTTGATCTTTGATCCTTATTCAGTTCTATTTAAGCATAAGGGATGAACGAAAGACTGTCAACACTATAGTTGAAACTCTAAAATCCCTCGTAGCCAATTTTTACAAAGTGGGACCCAAAGAGAAAAGTCTCGATCAACGTTTCTCGAATGATTCGATAAGCCTGTGCCTTCACTTAGACCGTGTAGTCCCTTTCTAAAGAGGTGTGCTTCCACGTCACAGCCAGCTTTTAATAACTCTGTCACGTAGTGCGACGTCGTGTAACTCGGAATGAGTTCATCGTCTTTTAAGTAAGCGATAAAGAGAGGTGGGTTGTCTTTCTTTATGAGCTTTTCAGGATCCTTCTCCTCTTCGTAGTTTGAGATCATGGCACCTATGGGAAATTCTACGTCGTAGTCAATTTCTCCATAAGCTTTAATCATTTCTCCAAAGGCTGCAATCGGATAGATCGAAACTGTAGCCTTCGCTTTGATGTATTCGCTCGACTGATAGACGAGTGCTAAATGGCCCCCTGCACTAAAGCCCATAATGGCAATCTTCTCTGTGTCGACTGAGAATTCTTGGGAATTTTTGAGAATATACTCCATCGCTTCCTTCACATCGATTAGAGGATTAGGGTATATCGACTCCTCACCCGTTCGATACTTTAGGACAAAGACCTGGTAACCTTCCATCAAAAAATGAAGTGCTACAGGTTCTCCCTCTCGCTTCGATACGTACATGTAACTTCCACCGGGAAGGATTAAGAGTGCAGGACGCTTTACTGGCTTCCAGTTTTCATCCTCTGTCTTTTTGTCAAAGAGGTAGCTTGTAAGTACACCACCACTTTGAAGGTTCGTGGTATCTATCTTCATTTGATCACTATCCTTTCTAAAATTTCTTTGGAATAACGCTCGACAATCTCTTTATTTTTAGCCATGACATATGTAATGACAGTCGCATCTTTATCTTTTAAATAATGGATGTAGATTCTCGCTTCGCTTTTCTCTACGGGATAATCTTCGCCCTCATAGGACGGGCTTCCATACTGGAGGTAGCCTGTAAAAAATCCCTTTTTCTTATGAAGCGGACTGTTGGTCTCAACGGTTGCATCGATTCGAACCATTCCCCGGGTCTCTTTTCGTTCCATCTCTAGAACGCAAAATACACCATCCATTTTCCCAATCGACGGTAGAACGAGCATCGTCTGATCGTATCGAAAGCTCTCTAGAATCTCTTCCTCCGTTCGCATTCCCTCTAAAAGATAGGCTCCAAAGTGGGAATTATACGTATCACTTTCACGGTGATAGAAGTTTGAACGGAAGTGTTCAAATTTTCCAAAGTTATAGTAGATCGTAAGTTTATCCGTGTCAAAGCGTTTCATCCCTAGGCTAAAGTCAGGATGACTGGGAAAACTGATCGAAACATCGTGTTTCTTAAAGAGATCATGGTGACTTAAAATAGATTGAAGCTTTACGAGACTCGTGCCACGGAGTTCGGTGGGAATGAGAAGAAAGAGAAGCAGTCCAAAAGCCAAGAAAAAAGCTCTCTTTTTAAGAGAGCTTTTCTTAGTCATTCATTGCTTTCAGGACAGCTTCTTTGTCAAAGCCTACGATGACTTCATCGCCAATGACGAAGGTCGGAACGCCCATCACCTTTAGCTCTCTGAATTCCTTCATAGCTTCTGGATCGTTGCTGACGTTACGCTCTGTATAAGGAATGCCTTCCTTTGAGAGATAATCCTTTGCCGTATAACAATGAGGACAAGTTGAACTTGTATACAATTTAATTTCTTTCATTTTATACCTCCAATTTCTACCTACTAATACCCCGAATTGAATTCTTCAACCTGTATTGTCTCAGTATTTCCTCCAAGCTCTTTATTCTCGTCTCCACTGTAGAATTTCCAGCCGAAAAAGCTACGTGCCATGATCTTGAGTTTACTGGAGCTGCCGTCTCCCTCGCGCACCATCTTTCCTTCGACAAACTTTTTATAATGGAACTTATAGCGTTCGACAAAGGAGATGTAGATCGTTCCTTTTTCAGCAAAATACTCGAAGGAGTCGTTGTCAAAGGTCACAGAGATTGGAGTAATTTCAAGATACTCTTTTCTTTCGATGCGAGCATTCATCTCATCGTTTAGTCGCGCGTGGTCGGGACTATTATTCATGACCGTGCCGTAGTAGAAGAGCTGGTTGTGATAGTTTGCATCTCGATCTTCTCTCACATAGGTGAGCATGAGATTCTTTAAGTACTTCACAGTACCTTCCTCTACGGGCCCTATCGTAAAGCGACCAGGAGAGACGTTGCTCTTTTCGATGGCAAGATTCGTCTTCACTTCAAGAGCACGTTGAGGGGAGACAATTTGCACTTTATCGGTCTCCTCTAAAGGAAGGAGGAGAAGATCGGAGGATTTGAAATCAGAAACCGTTCCAATCTCCTTATCATTCACAAAGATCACTTGATCGAGTGGATACTCTTTTAAGCTCATAGCATTTGGGAAGGTAAAATCGTGGCTCTTTTGATCGACGATCCATTCATCGCTCATGGCTGTACCTAGCTTATTGCGATAGACGAGAGATATGCTAGAGCCTCTTTTTATAAGGCCAAGCTGGTTTGAATCCTTTACCTTTTTCTCTGTGCTCTTTCCATTCATGACGATCGTTGCCTGAGGAAAGTCCTTCGGAATCTCTACATCAATATAATCCTTCTCTAGGTCAATTCGTAAAGAAGGAGCTTTTGTCTCAAAACGCGTGAGCTTTACAGGAATACTAAGGCTCTTTTCTCCATCCTCGATCGAGAGCTCATAGATGCCCGGTGTCATATATCCCCATTCCTTTAGTGCTTTCGGTTCAATCGTCTCTTTCTTCTTTTGAAGCGTCACCGTAAGCCTTCGATCGAGATTGGAAAGGCTTAAGTTTAAAGGATTAAGCTTTAGTCCATACTTCGTAAAGGTGAGCGCTTTTCCGTTCTTTACGACCTCGACGTCTCCTCCACCTTTATAGAGCGTATCTTTTAGGTATCTCACGTAGTTGGGATCCTTTAGAAGCTCTAAAAAGTTCTTCTGATCCTGAAGCGGAAAAGATCCCTCTACAAAGAAGGAAAAGAATCCGCTCTTATCGGGCTCATCGAGCACGCTGTTGACGCTCTTTAGGAAGCTTTCTTTACTAAAGGTATCTCTTCCGATGAAGTAGACGGAAAGTCCGATGAAAAGAAGCACAGCAAAAAGAATGGCAAGACCAAGTAAGGTGCCATTCTTTTTCGGTTCTTCGATGAGAACCTCTGCATCTTTTTTCATTCTTTTCTTTTGGTTATATTTGGGTTCTGGTATTTTTGAAGGCTTCTTTTCTTCCATCATTACCTTTCAAAGGGGAATTTGAAATCGAGCTCTAGCTTATCGCGTACAGCGATAAATTCCTTCTGAACAGCGTCATTAATCGGAACGCCCGTCTCTTTTCTTTCGAGCCAGACTTCATATTCCTTTTCTCCTGCAGTGAAAATACGTGTATGACCCTTGGCTTTTTTCGAAGCACGTAGTTCTCTTAAGATATCTCCTGCAACCTTTTTAAATCCTTCTGCACCCATAAAGGCTTCGGTGTCGATCACGAGGAAGAAATGGCCTAAGCCAAAGGGTACCTTGTTTCCATCCTGATCGAGACCATTTAGCATGTGGAGGAAGTTTCCTTGCTGGAGTGCTGCAGAGAGGATCTCTACGACTGTTGCATAGCCGTATCCTTTGTATCCTGCAAGCTCTTCCCCAACACCTCCAAGTGGTGCTAGTGCTGCTTTTCCTGCGACAAGATCCTTTAAGATCTCTTTCGAATCAGTAAGTGTCGAACCGTCTTCACCGATGACCATGCCGGCTGGCGTATCTTTACCGCTTCTTGCGTAGTATTCGATCTTACCGCGCTGAACGATACTCGTCGCACAGTCTAGAACAAAGGGGAAATCTTCATCGGTTGGCATACCAAAGGTCAAGGGGTTTGTTCCTAGCATATTTTCTACGCCAAAGGTCGGTGCGATCGAGGGACGTGCGTTCGTTCCTGTGATACCGATCATTTTTTCTTTCGTAGCCATCGTCACGTAGTATCCTGCGATACCGTAGTGCGTGGAGTTTCTAACGGCAACCATTCCCATGCCGTACTTCTTGGCTTTTTCGATAGCCATTTCCATGGCTTTTTTTGATGCCACCATGCCCATGCCGTGGTTGGCGTCGAGGACAGCCGTCGTTGGCGTCTCCTTTAGAATGTCGATCTTTGTAACAGGCTGTTGAATGCCTGCGATAATGCGGTCGACGTAGATCGGTTTAAAACGGTTGACTCCGTGACTTTCGATGCCTCTGCGGTCGCTCTCTAAAAGAACATCGCTACAAAAGCGAGCATCTTCACTCGGCACACCGAGCTTTTCAAAAGCTAGACGCATAAACGTATCGAGTGATTCGAAATCCATATTGAATGTAGACATAAGGCCCTCCTGTTCCTTTTTTACCCTCTGGTGTGACGATACATCAAAGCATTGACGATGGCTGCAGCTACGTTACTTCCACCTTTTCTTCCACGGTTTACGATATAGGGAACCTTTGATAGAAGAATGAGTTCCTTCGACTGCACGACATTGACAAAACCGACGGGAACGCCGATGATAAGCGCTGGATTAATCTCTTGCCTTACGATGAGTTCATAGAGCTCGATCAAGGCCGTCGGAGCATTTCCTATAGCAAAGATGAGTGGTCCTTCGAGAGAAGCGGCCTTTTTCATGCTCTCTTTCGAGCGCGTCGTACCGTTGGCCTTGGCATGTTCTCTTACATCCTCATCTCCGATAAAGCACACGGCCTTTAGACCAAGCTTTTCTAGGGCTTTTTTATTAATACCACTTAACGCCATAGTGGTGTCTGTGACGATGGTCGCATGCTCTTTAAACGCCTTATCGGCTGACGCTAAGACATCCTCTGAAAAGGTGAGTGTTTCTTCATATTCAAAGTCAGCGGTCGTATGAATGACACGCATTAAAATCGGTAAAAGATCCGGATCGATCGAGCTCTTCATTTCGCTCTTAATGAGTTCAAAGCTTCGCTTTTCAATTTCTTCTGGAAGTACGCGTTCTAGTTCGATCATGGGACTCCTTTCTTATATCTATATTTAAGATCATTAGCTTCAAATGTTGTTATTTAAATCGTACTTGTTTTCATTTTCCTTGTCAACGTGGTAGAATAGATGCGCTTTAAAGGAGAACTATGGAAAACGAACTACGTAAAAAACTCGGAAAAAACAAGTGGTCGATCGCAACCCAAGGTATTCTAGTAGGCGTTTTAGCAGGACTCTTCTCCGTCCTCTATCGCATCGTCATACGAGAAGCCCTAAAAGCTTCCAAGGGAATCTACGCTTATCTCGCTTCTACCCCTCTTATGATTCTTCCCTTTCTACTCCTCATCGTTACCTTTGGGCTTATGGTCGGTTACCTCATAAAAAATGAACCGATGGCTTCATCAAGTGGCATTCCTCAGACAAAGGGAATCATCCTCTACGGTCTCTACATCGAACCCATTAAAACACTTGTCGTGCGCTTTCTAGGCGGTGCACTCGCGGTCCTCTTTGGACTCAGTGTCGGTAGAGAAGGGCCTTCGATACATATTGGAGCAAGTGCTGGTAAGATCGTTTCCAAAGGACTCGATTCCAATGCCGTAGAAACGAAGTGCCTCGTGACAGGAGGTGCTGCGGCAGGTCTTGCTGCTGCTTTTAATGCGCCGATCTCGGGAATTCTCTTTACGCTCGAGGAGATTCACCGCTCCTTTTCGAGCGTCGTCCTTCTCACGGCAACCTCTGCTGCCCTTTCAGCAGACTTTGTAAGTAAGGTCATCTTTGGACTCAAACCTGTCCTTATGTTCTTACCCTTAAAAGAGCTTCCCCTTTCTTATTATGCTCTTTTAATTCCCGTCGGTATCATCTCAGGAATCGCAGGAATCCTCATCAATAAGTGCTTCTTAGGATTTCAGAAACTCTTTAAGAAGCTTCCCATTACCTTTAGGCCCATTCTATCCTTTCTCATTGCGCTTCCTGTAGGACTCTTTCTACCGTCGCTTTTAGGTGGAGGCGATGAACTCATCCACTTAAGCGAGCTACAAAGCACTCCGCTTAAGGTACTCGCAATCCTCTTTCTAGGAAAGCTCCTCTTTACCTCGACGAGCTTTGCCTCAGGTGTACCTGGAGGGATCTTTCTTCCGATCCTTTCGATCGGTGCCCTCTTTGCAGGAACCTTAGGAAAAGTATTCCTTTACTTTGGCCTTCCCGCAGATCTCCTCCCCTTTATCGCGATCGCTGGAATGGCAGGAGCACTAGGAGCTACCGTAAAAGCACCGCTAACGGCCGTACTTCTTACGGCGGAGATGACGGGTTCGCTTGTACACTTACTACCTGTAGCCCTTTGTGTCTTCGTTGCACTCTTTGTAAGCGATAAACTGAAGAACCCCGCCATCTACGACGTCCTCTTGGACCGCTACTTAGAGACCAATGGAAAACGCCTCACCTTAGGTAGGCGAGGCGCGATTCAAGGATTAATCGTAGAAGTGGGTAGTGCGATAGAAAATAAGGAACTTAAAAACATCTCTATTCCTAAAGGCGACCTCATCATCGAACTCAGAAGAAACGATGAAGAGATGATTCCGAAGGGAGATACCAGGATCCTCGCTGGTGACTACCTCGTCGTCCTTCTTCAGGATGACGAAAAGCGCGGAAAGGATCGCTGGATGGAACTTACGAAGTCTTCCTTCGAAGTTCTGTAAGTGAAAGGCTTAAAAGACTTATAAGGCCACTAATGACGATAAAGTAGATGGCTTTTTCGTAGCCGATCCAGGTGACGAGTAAACCCATGAGCTGATTAAAGAGCATATTTCCAATGGGACTAATGGCAAGGACGCCAGCTAAGACCATGGACCTTCTCTTCGTAAAGTCCTTAGGAATCATGAGGACAAAGCTCGGGAAGATGATCGAAAAGAAGAAGCCACTTAAACTAATGAGATAGCGGAAGGGGCCGTCGAGAACGATGCCCAAAAAGATACACGTGACTCCAAGTGAAAGACCGATTAAAACGGTCTTTTTTTCTTCTCCTCGTAAAAACATGCCACCTAAGAAGCGTCCTAAAGCTAAGAGGATGAAGAAGAACGTCATGACTAACGCACCGCTTCCAGGCGTCGCTCCCCTCACCTCGTGAAGATAGTCGACAAGCCAGCTTGCAAGCCCTTGCTCTGCAAAGACATAAGTCGTTAGGCTCAAGACGTAGAGCAAAAAGAGCGGATCTTTTATTAGAGATATGAAGTGAACTTCTTTCTCTTCACTCTTTTCTTCATCAGGGTAACTTACTCCTAATAGAGCGATAAAAATGAGGGTCGTTAGGATCGCAAGCACGAGGTAGATCTTATGAAAGTCGATTCCTAAGTCGACGAGATGACCTGGGATGTTCTGTCCCATGGCAGCTCCTATCGCATAACAGAAGTGCAAAATATTTACGATAAAGACGGGACTCTTTAAGTCGATGAGGCTAACGAGCACGTTTGAAGTGACGTTATTCACTCCTAGGGCAAAGTTTACAAAGAACATGCCCACAAGAAGCATCAAGAAGTTCTTTGAAAAGGCTAAAGTAAAGAGGCCTACTGAGCACATGAGAAGCGATAAGAGAAGAGACCGCTTACTTCCAAGTCGTTTAATAAGCCCATCGCTTAACCACGTCGCTAGGATGTAACCGATCGCTCCAAAGGTTAGCATGTAGCTAAAATAGAGACTTGATATAGAAAAAAAGCTCTTAAATGAAGGTGCTAGTACGCCTCTCGTATTTTCTACGAAGGCGTAACATAGCATGATCACAAAGAGCAAATACATTTGAACCCACTTTTTCATTCATACTCCTACTGTTCTTTATAATCCATCAATTCATTGACCTTACCAATATCCTTAAGTCTTCTTGCCCAATATAGAATACCCGTATCGCAAAGTGCAAGAACAAAGTAGATGATATAGGTCGTAATCATAATATCTATAAGTACGGGCCACTCATACGTACCATAGAAAGCTCCTAAGGTAAAGAGCACCGTGTTTGCAAGCTGAGCCATCATAGTCGAAACATTATTTCTAAACCAAAGGAAGCGGCGTTTCGAATGGCTCTTCTTTGCCGTGAGACCCCACCAGCTGTGATAGAGCCAAACGTCGAGTTTTTGACAGATGGCATAGGTCACAAGTCCTGCTAAGAGGATTCTTGGGGTGCTCTGAAAGAGCGACTTTAAGTGAACATAGTTAAAATCATTGGTACTTGGAACGTAGTACATCCAGCTCTGTGTCAGTACGATAAAGAGAAGACTCGTTACAATACCAATGTTAACGATGTGGTTCGCTGCCTTTTTTCCATACATTTCGCTCGCTATGTCCGTACATAGGAAGGTCGTAGCGAAGAGAATGTTTCCGAGTGTCTGCTCGAGTCCAAAGGCCTTCACGAGAACGACGACTTCAATGTTTGCAGTAATCGTCGCAAAAACGGTCCAGCCAAAGAGTCCAACGAGACCAAAGAAGCGGTAGAAGACGAGGACACTTAGAAAAAAGATCGCGGTACAGATAATTAGTGTCATTTCATTCATTAGAACTCCTAATAATAGCCCTGAGGGCAACCTAGTTTTGTTTAGAGACAGGAGGATTTCGAACTGTCTTTGGGTTCAATTCAGTTTACTCGGTGAAAACGATTCGTGTCAATGATTCCTTTTCTTGTAGTAAAACACGCCGAAAAGAAAGACGACGAAACAGAAGAGCATGTAGATCATCGCGTGTAAGGGATTCGGAGAAATGGATCCATAGAGAATGATACAGGAACCGAGAATTCCTAACATCGGACAGACGAGACCCTTAAAGCGACTCTTGATCTCTCCCCTTTTATACATCTTTAGCATGTAGATAAAGAGAATGATGAAGCAAGCGTATTCAAAGGCAATGGCCACCTCTGATAGGTCGTTGTTTCCTAGGAACTTATACCTCATCGTGAGGTAGTGCAAAAGAAGCATAAAGACACTTAGTCCGTAGAAAAGAAGCGTCGATGCGAGAGAGAGCTCTCGCTTCGAATCCATTTTCTGAAGACTTCCAGAAGGTAACATTCCCTTTTCACTTAACGCTTGAGGAATGCGAATGGATCCCATGGAGATACCATTTACTACACCTAAGACGCTAATGATGATGAAAAAGAGAAAGACTTTTGATCCCAGTGGACCAAAGAGCATCTCCCCAGCCTTAGAAAGTGAAGAGTTTCCATACTGAAGAATCGTCTCTACGCCTAAGAGCTTTGTAAAGCCCACGAAGTAAAGCACGTAGAAGATGAGAACGATGAGCGGTCCAACGGTTAAAGCCTTTGGCATGTTGCGCTCAGCATCTTTTACTTCATGACTAATTCCTAGTGCAAGATGCCAACCATCATAAGAAAATGCAACGGGTGCAAGGGCTGATAAAAATCCAAGCCCCCCTGTAGAAATGCTCTTCACGGTTTCTACCGGAGAAGCATGTGGCGTGATAAATCCTAGGACTGCGATAAAAGCCATGGGAATGAGTTTAATAAAGGTCGTGCTATTTTGTATAAAGCCACCGAATCGATACGATAAGTAGTTCGTAAAGATGACGATCGTTATCACGACAAAACCTAGTAAAACCTGGAAAAGCTGTGCTTTTTCCGGTTCAAACGATAAGCCTAAGAAGTCATAGAGAAACATCCCCACAACCCAGCTTACAACAGCGTTAATCGCTGGAAGATAAAAAAAGAGCATGAACCAACCGATACCTGCTGCGGTTTTTTTAGAGACAAATTCCTCAAAGTAAGTGATGAGACCACCACTTCTCGTCGTTCGTTTGGCAAGTTCTGAAAGCGCTAAGGACCCAAATATGATATTGAGTGCGGCAAAAGCAAAGCATAACACTCCAAGTGTAATACTTCCTTTTGTTGCGATGAGTACGCTAGGTGCTTTAAAGAAGATGCCAGAGCCAATCACAATGCCGACGATCATAGTAATAGCTGTTAGTAATCCATAGTGTTTTGTACTCTGCATCTTTTCCCCCTTAAAAGTAATAATTGTTCCCCATTATACTGAAGGCTAAATCATTCTTCAAGGAGTATTTTCGTAAACTTCTAGCCAAACATTCAACACGTCTATTTCGTTTTATTTATGATAAGGCTCCCCATGCATGATACGAAAAGCCCGATAGATCTGTTCGAGTAGCATCACTCGCATCATCTGGTGCGGGTACGTAAGTGCTCCAAAGCTAAGAGGTAGCTTCGATTTTTTAGTCACAGACCTTGAAAGACCGAGGCTTCCACCGATGATAAATACGACCGATTCGACGTCTCGGTCCTGAAAGCTTTTAAGCGTCTCTGAAAAACGCTCCGAAGACATCTCTTTTCCTTCAATCTGAAGTGTCACGACAAAGTCCTTGGGCTTTATCTTACTTAAAATGAGCTTTCCCTCAGCTTCTTTAATCTGCTCCGCTTCGACCTCTGTGAGTTCTTCTTTTGTCTTCTCATCACTCACTTCAACGATCTCTAGCTTCACATAGCGAGAGAGCCTCTTTTTATACTCTTCGAGCGCTTCTTTCCAATATTTTTCCTTTAATTTTCCTACGGCAATGACAGTGATTTTCATAAAGCCTCCCTGTGCATCTTAACTGATTTGCGCTCGATTTTCCATAGTGCTATACTCACAAAGAAAGGAGATTCTATGAAACTAACACCTTCAAGTTTTTTACTTGAAAAAAAGCCCCTTTTAAAAGAGCTCATCGCTCGTCTCAATGAGGAATATGACTACGCCAGTGTACTTGCTACAGACGTCACTGGAAAAAGGTACTCCGTCAGTACAACGAGTCGAATGGTCGGTCCAACAGGGGACGTCGAACGTGGCTTTGTCGTACGCGTCTTTAAAGACGGTATTGTAAGCGAGTATTCTTTTAACGAGTTCGATCTAGATACCGTCATAAAAAATATTCGAACCGTTTCAGAAGAAGACCGAAAGCATTATAAAAATAGTTCCTTCTTACGCTACAAGAGCCTCCCTAAGGATGAACCACTTACATTAGAATACATCGGTGAAGCAGAAAACGATCCGAATAAGGACGACAGCCAAAGCATCTTAGAAAAACTTCAAGTCCTTCACAATAAGCTAAAAGAAAAAAGTGAGAAACTCGTTCAGGTCGATGTATCTATCACTGTCACACAAGTGAACAAGCTCTTCTTATCAAAAAATCGCGATCTCTACCAAAGCTATGCTTATGCCAATGGATACACAGTAGCCGTTGCAAGCGATGGAGAGAATACGAAGGTTGCCTTTATCCCCGCTTCAATCGTAGGAGGAAGCGAACTCGTCGATCGCTTAGAAGAGGAAACATCGAGCGCTGTTGACGCCTCCCTCGATCTATTAAAGAGCGAGCGCATGGAACCAGGTGAATACGAATTCATCTGTGATCCTGACTTCACAGGTCTCATCGCCCACGAGGCTTTTGGTCACGGTGCAGAGATGGACATGTTCTTAAAGGAACGCGCCAAAGGAAAAGAATACTTAGGTAAGCGTGTAGCGAGCGACCTCATCACGATGCACGACGGTGCAAAGGCATACAATGAATGCTCTAGCTACCTCTTTGACGACGAAGGAAACCTAGGAACAGACACCATTATCATCGATAAAGGAATCTTTAAGACCGGTATGGTCGATGAACTGAGTGCACTTCAACTCGGTGTAGAACCTACAGGAAACGGAAAAAGAGAAACCTACAAGAGAAAAGCCTACACTCGTATGACGAACACCTTCTTCGAAGGAGGAGATTCGAATCTAGAAGACATGATCCGCTCCATGAAGAAGGGTTATCTTCTAGAAGGCCTTCAAAGCGGTATGGAAGATCCCAAAAACTGGGGAATTCAGTGTGTCGCATCGCTCGGTAGAGAAATTATCGATGGAAAGCTCACAGGAAAAGTTGTTAGCCCTGTCGTACTGACAGGATACGTCCCAGACCTCCTAGAGAGCGTATCGATGGTTTCTAAGGATCTTAAGCTCTCTGGCTCTGGCTACTGCGGTAAGGGCTGGAAAGAATACGTAAAGACCTCTACGGGAGGAAGTTATCTCAAGGCAAGGGGGCGTTTAGGCTAATGATTAAAAGAATTCAAGATCTACTAGAGAAAAAAGGTCTCTCCGGCTGGATCATCAAAGAAAAACAAGTAAGCACAAAGGAAGTTTTCTTTATTAAAGAAAACCTCGATCTAAACCGCGCTAGAGATTCTCACGACTTTACAATCACAGTATTCCTAGACTTCGAAGAAGATGGTAAAAAATATAAGGGACATTCTTCGATTGCGGTCGGAGTTTCCGATGACTTTGAAAGCATTGAAAAGAACATCGACGATGCCATCCTAGCTTCACACTTTATTAAGAACGCTTGGTATGACCTCCCTGAAAAGGAAGGCACACCCTTTACGATGAAGGACCATCACACCAAAGAAGCCTTCCTCGCTTCATTTGATCAACTGACAGAACTTCTCTTTAAGGCTCGTAACTTTGAATCGAAGATCAACAGCGTTGAACTCTTCGGAGAAGAAGGATTTGAACGCGTTATCACCTCAAAGGGTGTCGACGTAAAATATCCTTATAACCGCTTCTCGATGGAACTCGTCACAGAGCATCCTGGAACGGTTGAACCGGTAGAAATTTTTAAGATCTACACGATGACAGAACTCGAGCTCGACCGCATCGATGCTATCGTTCACGATCAACTCGAAGAAACTGACGGACGTGCAAAAGCCGTTCAAGCGAAGATGATGAAGGACGTGAGATTACTCCTTCGCGGAGATGCTGTAGAGGAATTCCTACAGTTCTACTTAGGTCAAGCTTCTGCTGGAAGAGTCTACCAAAAGATGACTAAGGCAAAGATTGGTGAATCGTTCCAAAAGAACCCGGTGGAACCGCTCACGATTACGCTAAACCCAACGCTTGAGACAGCAAACAGCGCTGCCCCCGTCGATGAACAAGGAAAGATTCTTTCTCCCTATGTTCTCATTGAAAACGGTGTCGTAAAGAATCTCAACGGCTCAGCCCGCTTCACCCATTATTTAGGCATTGAAAACAAAGGTATTGTCTATAGCTTTGAAGTCAATCCTGGAAAAAAGAGTGAGGAAGAACTAAAGAGCGTTCCCTACTTAGAGATTCTAAGCTGGTCAAGCTTTTTAAGTGATGGAATAACAGGTGACTTCGGTGGAGAATACCGCCTTGCGAAGTACTATGACGGAAAAGAAACGCACTACTTAACAGGTGGATCGATTTCGGAGAATATTTTCTCTGTTCAAGATCACTTTGAATTTAGTAAGGAACTCATGAACCTCAGTAATTCCCGTGTACCACAATTCATTTCAATCGATCATGTCACTGCAATTGGAGAGGCCTAGGATATCCTAGGCCTCTTCTATTTCTTCAATTTCTTTTTTTACTTCTTCTTCATCTAAGTCATAGATAAAGTTCGGGTCGAGGTGATCAAAGAAGTGATAGTCCACATCTCCCGCTTTTTTATAGAGAATCGCTTCTCCATCTTCAGATCCTCTGAGACTTCGAAGCGCTTCAAAGCCGTGCTCTTCAAAGAGCTTACAGACGAAATCGGCTCGCTTTTCACGCGACGTGATGTATTCCTCTACCTCCCTATTATCGACGATGTAGCTATCGACCTTCGTAACTCCTTCAATGAGACCCTCTTCTTCTCCGTCGGCAAACGGGAAGTACTTAAAGAAGATTTCGATCTTCACGTCGGGTTCAAACATGAACTTCGTAAAGGGGATGCGCTTGTTCTCATAAGTAATTTCCATGTAGGGAGGAAGCTTCGCTTCATCGAGGCTCATCTCCTCATCTTGATCTAGAAATCCCGGTAATTTTTGACAGAAAGCATAGGCCGCATCATCATCTTTAAAGATGAGAAACGGTAGCTCTCGATCATTTTGATAAAACGTAAGTAAAATCATAACTCCTCCTTTATTTGAGTGATGAAACGGCAGAGATCATGGAAACGACAGCAAAAATGACCATCATGATCCGTAACATCTTAGGTGTCATGGGATCGATCCCCTCATCTCTTATGACATAGGCTTCCTTAGGCTTAGAAGGGTTAAAGTAGACATCGACCTTCATGCCCTCTGGAAAGTAGCGCCTAATGGGATCTTCTGGTTTAAACCTTGGAATGATTCCGCGATGGCGGATTTTAAAGTGATCGGGTAGGTTTGAGATGGATTCAATGTTCGTGATAAAAACCGTCTCTGGATCTTCGATTTTTTTCGTAGGTAAACTGGTTACCGATAAGAAGGACGGTCCGATCACCTTATAGATCGATCCTTCGACTTCATATTGAACGTGAGGAAGCTTAATCCCCGTATCGCTAAAGTATTTGTATCCGATAACGGTTCCTACCGTCTTTGAAGTAATTCGATCCTTTCGAGTCATCCTTGGAACCACAGCAAATTGGTAGATGACTGAAACGAGCACGAATGCGAACGTGCTCAAAATTAAGATCATTTGACCATCTCTCATCGGTACTCCTTTCTTTTGAAACATAGGTTAGAATAGACCTAGGAGGTTTCTTATGAGTTTAGAAAAAGCGAAAGCCTTTCTTGAGACCTTTGGTCTAGCGGAAAGGATCATCCTAAAGGAAGAATCGACAGCAACAGTTCCTGAGGCAGCAAGGGCTCTCGGTGTCGAAAACGATCGCATTGCAAAGACACTTTCATTTAGAAAGGACGACAGTGCAATGCTCATCGTCATGAGCGGCGAAAGCCGAATCGATAACAAAAAGTTTAAGGGGACCTTTGGTTTTAAGGCCCGAATGCTAGATGCAAGTGAGGTCGAAACGCTCTTAGAACAGAAGGTAGGAGGCGTCTGTCCCTTTGGCGTGACGGTACCGATCTACCTCGACCAGTCTCTAAAAAGTCACGAAACAGTATTTCCCGCGACAGGTAACGACCACAGCGCCATTGAACTCACTCCCGATGAACTCGAGCACATCACAAAAGGCGTATGGGTCGATATCAGTAAAATCTAGAGGATCTCAAAGACAAACGTTGCGCTCTCACTATAGGAAATGTCTTCAGGATCGATGCTACTTGCACTAAGCATTTTCATGCTTTCGTAACGATGGGATGGTGCGGCGTTGAGGTATTCAATCGACTGCACTTCACCCAGTTTCTTTCCACTCGCTTCAAGTAAGAGCGTAGCTTTCTTCTTGGCATCCACCGCTAAGCTCTTTAAGAGCTCTTCTTGAATAGATTCGGTGTCCTTTAGTCCAAATGAAAGTGCCATCGTAACATCGACACCACTTTCTTGAATGCAAGTTAAGATGGAATCGAGTTTTTCACGATCGTAGGGAAAGGCTAGCGAAAGCTCATAGCGGAATGCATAGCCTGAAAAGATTTCTTTATTTTCTTCGTAGGTGTATTCTTCGTTGACACGGAAGGATCGGATCGTTAAGGGCTCCCCTTTAAGTAGTTCTTGTAATTTTTTAACTCTCTTTTCGATCGCGCTCGAGCCGTCTTGATAGAGCTTATTTCTTTCTATCATAGTTAGGGCTAAAAACATGGTATCAGGGCTCTTTTCGATCGATCTTGTAACACTAATTTCTATGGTCTTCATCTTTTCCTCCATGTCATTAGTACCCCAAAAAGCTGGGTATAATGAGGGTGAAGAGATAGATCTCAAGGAGGAAAAGATGGGTTATAACTCAGAAAACAAGCATTCTTCTCTCGATACGCTACTAGGCATTGTCCTACTTGCCGTCGGATTATTCTTACTTAGTAGACAAGTGAGTGTCTACACGAGCTTCTACAACTGGAACTTAGGCGGGATTTCCGTTCCCACAGGCGTCGTCGCAGTCCCCTTCTTCATCGGACTCTTAGGTTACTTCATTAACCCCAAGGCATTCTGGTCAAAGCTCGTGATGCTACTGGGAGCCATCTTCATACTCGTATCGATCATATTGAGTGTTCGTTTCTCCTTTATGCCAGCCTCGCTCTTTGAGTATCTCTTGTATGTGACACTCATCCTAGCTGGTGTGGGACTCATCATAAGAAGCGTAAAAAAATCCTCTAGTTACTAGAGGATTTTTTAATGAGCTTACCAATTTCACTGATGACAAGTGGTATGAGTGAAAGTCCAATGACTGTGAGCCACTGCATACCATTTAGGTCCGTCACCTTAAAGATCTTTTGAAGCGGTGGGATGAAGAGGACTGCCAGTTGTAACGCAAGGCCTACCACAAAAGCACGGTTCATCATGGGGTTCGAGAAGAGACCGATCTTGAAAACGGAGTGCTTTTCACTTCGAATCGCAAAGGCTCTTGTGAGTTCACAGAAGACGAGGGTAGCGAAAGCCATGGTGTTTGCAATGCCATCAGCCTTCGATGGATCGGAGAGGAAGTATTCACCTAGAACATAGGAAGTTAAGGTGACGCCACCTACGAGCACGCCGTAGAAGAACACTCTAAAGGCGAATCCATGAGCAAAGATGCTCTCTCTCGGATCTCTCGGTTTGTCGTTCATAAGTCCATCTTCGAGCGGTTCCATACCGAGCGCAAGGGCTGGGAGGGAGTCCGTTACGAGGTTTAGCCAAAGAAGCTGGATCGCAACGAGTGGCATCTGATGGAAATTTAAGGCGGTAGCGATGAAGATGACAAAGATCTCACCGAGGTTACAGCTTAAGAGGTATTGAATCGACTTCTTAATGTTAGAGAAGATTCCACGACCTTGTTCCACCGCATGGACGATGGTCGAGAAGTTGTCGTCTGTAAGGATCATGTCGGCAGCACCCTTTGCGACATCGGTACCTGTAATACCCATGGCACATCCGATATCTGCAACCTTTAAGGCGGGAGCGTCGTTTACACCATCACCCGTCATGGCGACAATTTGGTGATTCGATTTCCACGCTTCAATGATTCTCATCTTATGCTCAGGAGATACACGAGCATAGACGGAGTAATCTTTTACGGTCTTTTCAAGTTCTTCTTGACTAATCTGATCGAGTTCTTCACCGGAAAGAGCCTTGTCTCCCTCGCGGTAGATGTCGAGTTCTTTTGCGATGGCGACTGCAGTGAGCTTGTGGTCACCCGTAATCATGACTGGACGAATACCGGCTTGAGCACATTCTTTTACAGCATCTTTTACTTCGAGTCTCGGCGGGTCGATCATACCGATGAGACCGACAAAGGTGAGGTCGTTTTCAAGCGTTTCAGAATTGAGTTCTGCTGGAATGGAATCGATATCTTTATATGCGACACCTAGTACACGAAGTGCATTCGATGCCATGGAAGCATTTTTCTGAAGGATTTCTTCTCGTAAGCTTTGATCGATGTTAGAACGCTTTAAGAGCACGTCGGGAGCGCCTTTTACAGCGACTCTAAAACGACCGTCTATCTTATGGATCGTACTCATGAGTTTGCGCTCTGAGTCAAAGCTAAGTTCCTCTACTCTCGGATACATTTCCTCGAGCTTCACCTTATGAATGCCTTCTTTTAAAGCAATGTCGATAAAGGCTGTTTCGGTCGGATCACCTGCGAGCGTATAGCTCTCGCCCTCTTCTTTAATGACGGTATCATTACAGAGGTTACCGATCGTTAAGGCGAGCGCACGGTCTGATTCATTGGGTGTATAGACTTCAACGACCGTCATCTTATTTTGTGTCAAGGTTCCCGTCTTATCGGAACAGATGACACTAGCAGCTCCTAGCGTTTCTACAGCAGGGAGTTTTTTAATGATGGCATTACGCTTAACCATCTGCTGAACGCCTAGAGCGAGAACGATCGTAACGACCGCAGCAAGGCCTTCAGGAATGGCTGCAACAGCTAAGGATACGGCCATCATAAAGATTTCTAGGAGTCCTCTCTTATAATAGAGACCGACGCCAAACATGATCACAACGACGACGAGACAGATGATGGAAAGACTCTTCGAGATCTCTGTCATCTTCTTTTGAAGCGGTGTCTCACCCTCATCTTCTTTTAAGAGCATGTTGGCGATCTTTCCGACTTCCGTATTCATTCCGGTACCTGTAACGACTGCTACACCGCGACCGTTTGTAATCACGGTAGAACTGATGACGCCGTTCTTTCTATCACCGAGCACCGTCTCTTCTGGTAGCGATTCGATGACATTTTTCGATACAGGAACGCTTTCACCCGTCATCGCAGATTCATCGGCTTTGAGGTTTGCAGCCTCTAAAAGTCTACCGTCGGCAGGAACGAGATCGCCTGCTTCTAAGAGGAAGACGTCACCGGGAACCATGAGGTTTGCTGGAATTCTCTCGATGACACCATTTCTATAGACCTTCGCCAAAGGTGCCGACATCTTCTTTAAGGCTTCTAGTGCCTTATTCGCATTATCCTCTTGAGAGATCGAAATGACTGCATTAATGACGACAATGAGTAGAATGATGACTGCATCGACCCAGTCGGTAAAGCCACTTGCAACGACACTCAGTACTGCTGCAACGAGTAGAACGATGATCATAGGATCTTTCATCTGCATGAGGAAGCGCTTAAAAAGGCTTTCTTGCTTCTTTCCCTCTAACTCGTTTGCTCCATACGTTTTGAGTCGGTCTTCCGCTTCTTTTGAAGTGAGACCTTCTCTTCTCGCATCGAGCTCTTTTAGAACTTGTTCTTCTGACAAATGATGCCAAGTATTCATTGATTCCATCCTTTTCATAGAGATAACGACTTGAATATACCCATATTATATGACAAATAGAGTTCTTTCTAATATTTCTTTTTTATTTTTGGCTGATGCTAGTTTGGGGTATAAACTCCTTGAAAGGAGCAAAATATGGAAAATATCGATTTACTCATTACCCTAACCCACAACGAAGACAATAGTAACAACGTCACCATCGCCTTCTCTATGGGACTTATGGCTTTAGAAAAAGGCCACGACGTAGAACTACTCCTTCTTTCGAATGGCGTATTCTTAGCAAAGAAAGGCTATGCCGATAAGATTGACATCGGCTCACCCTTCGAACCTCTTAAAAAGCTGATTCCAGAATTTTTAAATAATGGCGGACGCTTAAAGGTCTGCACCGCTTGTATGAAGCATAATGGAGTCGAAGAAACAGACCTCATCGAAGGAGCCTCAATGATTACGGCAGACTATGTCGTAGATGCACTCATGAGTGCCAAAAAAAGCTTACAGCTTAACTAAAAATAGCGCAGTTTCTGCGCTATTTTACATTACTTGCTTAATAAAGCTAATTAAGAGCTTTACTCCGTAATAAACGATAATACATCCACTTACAATATTTATCGCTCTTAGAATCTTGTCGTTCATCGCTTGCTTTAAAAAGCCGACGACGGTAGATAGCGTAAGCCACCATGTGAGTGAGGCAGTCATGACGCCGTAAATGAAGAACTGGTCGAGCCCTGCTGGAATCGATGCCTTAAAGGATCCAAGAAGCATCGTTCCATCGATGATGGCTTGCGGATTAAACCATGTGACGACACAGGCTGTAGCAATAACCTTAAAGAGCGGAAGATCTACATCGACTTTGGAGAAGGTTGCCTTTGAGCGAAGAAGACCGATACCGATCCAGATGACGACGATAGACCCGATTGCAAGCACAATCTTTGAAACGAGCTCATAGCGAGACATCAAAATTCCTATGCCGTAGAAACAGGCAAAGGAAAGCGTAATGTCAAAGAAAGCAATGATGAGTGCTGTAAGAAGCGTGCGTTTCTTTGAGGTCGTAAGGGCCGTATTAATCATAAATAAGTTCTGAGTACCAATGGGCGCGACATATGCGAGCCCCATTAAAAAGCCTTGAAAAAAGAATTGCATAATTTCTCCCTAAACATAGATACATTAACTTTACCACAGGAATTGACAACGAGAAAGCTTTTCTCTATAGTGAGAATTGCTCAGGGTAGGTCATTGGCGTTAAGTGATTGGAGATGGGACGTCGCTCCAATACGAAAAAAGTAATTTTTGCGATCAATGACCGCGTTCACTGCTTAAGAAGTCCTCTTAAGTAGATAAAAAGGAGGATGAATGAAACATTTTAGTTTACCACTAAGAAAGTGGATCGTCGTTCTTGCACTGGCCATTGCAGGAGCTTTATCGATCTTCTTTGGAGCAAAGCCTACACTCATCGTAGGTTACTATTTTTCCTTGGCCGCAGTCTTTCTCTTGAGTCTTAGTTCCAACCGAGTCATCGGTTCGATCTTTGGATTCCTAACGGTAGGTGCTGGAATACTCCTTCGCCTAAACATTCCCTACACGCCTGATCTCAGTGCGAAAGCCCTCGCCAAATATGTAAAAGAATCAGATGCCTTCAATAGCTTCTTAGGTAGTAATTTCTACTGGATGATCCTCATCGGGATCATCGTAGGACTCTTTGGAGGAGCCATTGCAGAGATTCTAGAAAAGGATCGTCAAAAGCTTACGACGAACCGCATCACGACGATGGCCGTCTTTATCGCACTCTCTGTAGCCATTAACTCCTTACGCGTTGGAAGCGTAAGCTTCGGAGGCTTTCCGATCATCTACGGTGGCTACGTCCTAGGCCCCATCGGAGGATTCATTGTAGGAGCTCTGGCAGACCTCTTAGGTTTTCTCGTAAGACCTTCTGGAAATGCCTTTAACCCGATCTTCACACTCACCTCAGCCCTTACAGGACTTATTCCCGTACTCGTTACAACGCTCTTAGGAGAAAAGTATCCAAAGCTCTCTTTCATAAAGGTACTCATTGGAATCTTCATCGGCCAGATGATCACCTCTGTCCTCATGGTTCCCTATTTCCAAGCACTCCTCTATGCAAAGAACACCTTCGAATTCTATGCGATCAAGGCTCTCACAAAGCAACTCGTGAGCATCCCGATCTATGCCTTCTTAATCATTAGCATGAACGATGTCTTATCAAAGGTCATCACCTTCGGTGCGAAGCGAGAAGGAGCAACCCGTTGATCTTCATCTGCTATGAGCGCTGCACGACTTGTAAGCGCATCGAAAAGGAACTTTTAGATAAGGGTTATAAGTTAGAAAAAAGAGACATCAAGGCCCAAAGACCCACAAGGGATGAACTAAAGAAATGGCTTGAACAGTCGAAACTCCCTATTAAGCGCTTCTTCAATACGAGTGGAACGCTTTACAGAGAGATGGGTCTTAAAGAAAAACTTGAAGATATGAGTCAAGATGAAAAACTAGATCTCTTAGCGAGTGATGGAATGTTAGTAAAACGTCCCATTCTCATTACAGACGAAGAGATTTACGTAGGTCAAGACGTGAAAAAGGTCCTCCGCTAGGAGGACCTTTAACATTCTACAACGAGTACTCCCTCTGTTCCAGAAGGATGTTCTGAGAGAATGGTTCCAGCATGAAAATAGCAGGCCCCACCCTTTGCTCTTTCGGGTCCATCGTTATCGTAACAGACAGAGTTCACATAGAGCACTCTCTCACCTATTTTCTTCGCTTGCTCTAGATATTCATACTTCATGGTCTTATTCCATTCATGAGATGAAAAGTCCGTATAAACAGGCCAAAGCACATAGTCAGGTTGAAGCGCTCTTACAGCCTCTACATTGTGATCAAACCAGAAGTCTCCGCAGAGTCCCACGGCAAACGTCTTTTCTAGGTATGTAAAGAGGTGAAAGCCCTCTCCTTCCTTGTAGTGTTCGTCTGCAATGGATTCTTTCCAACCGACACTGACTCTTCGGAAGAGGTCGAGTATTTCTCCGTCGGGGCCGATCGTAAGCTGGCTCGAATAAAGGTATTCCTCTCGTTCAATGAAGCCAAAGCTCAGAGCGACTCCTGTCTCTTTACATTTCTTTTTAAGTACTTCGATCTCAGGACCCTCTACGCTAACGGCTACTTCTCTATCGGTCTTATAGTGAAAGCTAAGTGCTTCAAAGCCCTGTAAAAACGATTCACCAAAGAGGAGTAGATCGACCTTTCCACGATACGCTTCAAGAGTCGAAAGCATTGTTTCAAGATTCTTCTTTGTTTCATGAGTCTTAAAGGCTAAGCTACATAGTCCAATTTTCATTCTCTTTCCCTATTTCTTTGCTAGATCGTTTGTATTCTCACTTCCCTTAAAGACAACGAACTTCCACCAGATGAATTCACCGATTCCATTGGCGATTAAGGTGAGCCCCTTAATGATGACTTCAGAAACACCCATCTGTGAAAGGACAGTACTTACCCATGAAGAGATGGGAATGAAGATGACGTAGAAGACGGCGACCTTAAGCATCGCGATCGGAATATTATTCGATGATTTAAAGGTATAGCGCCTATTTAACGTAAAGTTCCAGAGGACAGAGAGGATGACACTGATGGTCTGTCTTAGTCCTATGGACATGGTTGGGAAAATGAGCTTTAAAAGGAAAAAGGATGCCGTATCGACGACTGCTGCAGAAAGCGAGAGCAGTGTAAATTTTACTACTTGAATCCAAGATTCGTTTTTCATAATTCCTCCTAGGTCCATTCTACATGATTTAGATAGAAAATAAAAAAGAGATCTTTCGATCTCTAGGGAAAGAGCACTAAAAAGACATCCATATCATGCGTCTTTAGAAAGTCCTCTATGGTGTTCTTTGCAACCTCAAAGGCTTCCTCTTTAGGGTAACCGTATATACCGCTCGATATTAAGGGAAAGGCGATGGACTTAAGGCCCTTCTCGTATGCGAGCCTTAAAGAATTCTCATACGAGGAAGCGAGAAGTCTTCTACATTCGTTTGCATTCGATGCTTCATAGATCGGTCCTGCCGTATGAATCACATGGGAGGCCTTCAGGTTAAACCCCTCTGTAATCACTGCCTCTCCCGTTTGAATGGGAGCAAGACTTCTACAGGCACGTTCAAGCTTTTCTATTCCAGCAGAGCGAAAAATCGCTCCACACACGCCACCTCCCATTAAGAGGGACGTGTTTGCAGCATTTACGATCGCATCGACCGCTAGTGTTGTGATGTCTGTGTGGATCACTTCGAATGGCATCTTTTATTTTTCCTTCTTAACCATCTGGTTCATCTTGTAGTAGAGTACAACAGCGATGGCTTGTGTAATGACAGTGAAGATGATAATCGCACTGATGAGTTCTTGGTCGTAGAGATAACCCATGATACTAGCGCCAAAGAGGAGCGCTAAACCATAGCCCGTATTAAAGACACCGTAACCTGTACCGCGCTTATCATAAGGTGTAACGTCAGCGATGGCTGAACGCATGACAGTCTCTTGAATACCCATGATGATACCAAAGACGATCATTCCGATGACGATGAGCACAACGGAGCGACTGAGTGTCAAGAGGGGCAGAAAGATCGAGATGACAGGAAGAACCATTAAGACTAAGAGGCCTTCTGCTTTTCTTCCCGATTTAAGCTTAATATTATCATAGACCTTTCCTACAATGACAGCAGAAACGGCATCGACGACCATGGCCAAGGAATAGATCAGTGTGATGCTTCCGTCACTCAGTAACTTCGTTTCCTTTAGGTGGTAGCCTATGGTACTGAAGTTTACAAAGCCTAGCATACAAAAGAAGGTAAAGGCTGTATAGATCCAAAAGATCGGTTGGAGACGCTCACTGTGATGCTCTTTCCTGACCTCAGGGATGAGATGATTCTTTTGAATGTGAAAATAGACGAGGGTAAGAACGGCCATTAAGACGAGGTAAGCGATAAGTAGAAGCTTATAACCTAGCTGATACTCAAAAAGACCATGCTTTCCAGTAAAGTAAAAGACGGCTGTAAAGATGAGTGGACCTGCAAAAGCACCAATCTGATCGAGTGCTTCTTGAAGACCAAAGGCAAAGCCGATGCCCACTTGATTATTGGCAACTTCAGACAGTACCGTATCCTTCGCAGGACTACGAAGTGCTTTACCGATGCGTTCCATGAGAATGAGGACGAGAATGATGTTCCAGTGCTGCGTAAAGCCTATGAAAGGTACGACAATGAGAAGTCCGTAACCGATGAAGAGAAAGATCCAGTGTTTTCCGCTCTTATCAGAAAGAAAGCCTGATAAGAGTCGAACAAAGTAACCTAGGAACTCTCCAATACCAAAGACAATTCCCACTTTGGTAGCGCTGACTCCAATGAGATTTAGATATTGACTATTACTACTTCTTGCTGTTTCGTAGACCATATCGCCTAGCATACTGATGATGCCAAACATGATAATGACAGTTACAGCAGGAGTGAATCGATGTTTTTTTGTCTCCATGGAAAGCCTCCAATCCATTAAGCATAGGATGACAATTTCAACTCCGTTATTTTAATCCTTTATTGAGCATTAGTCAAACGAGAGGGAGACTTATTTTACAGGAAACCTCACGACAAAAGCCTTGGTATAAGTGGAATAAGGAGCTTCTACTGAAACACTCCCTCCATATTTTTTTACAAGCTTAGAGACAATGGCTAATCCAAGTCCATGGCCTGACTCTGGACTTCTAGCTTCATTTCCTGTATGAAACGCCTCAAAAATATGATCATCTGTTATCTCTTTTCCTGAATCAGCGACGTAAAAGATCACTTCGTTTTCATGCTTTTGAAGTCCAATTTTTATGGATACACCACGTTCATTATGCTTTATGGCATTCATGAGTAGATTCTCACAAATTCGTCTGAAATCAAGCGGTTGGATGGGATATTTGAGCTCTTCTTTGACATCCAGCTCTAATTGAACGCCTTCTTTTTCAATGTGATCGTAATTATCAGCAACCATCTGAACTAAAGTTTGAGATAAATCGACAAGCTCTAGGTTATCATCACTTTTCAGTTCCTCTTTAAGAAGCTTCGAATACGTCAAAAGATCACTTAAAAGTACGACCGAACGGTCGGTCTTATCTCGAATGATTCGATAGATTTCTGGTTGTTTTTCAGAGGGAATCTTCTCATCTAAGAGCGCTTGTGCATAGCCTTTAATAATGGTCATAGGCGTCTTTAAATCGTGCGCAATGGAGGAATAGAGAAAATGCTCCTCCTCCATCTGACGCTTCATTTCTTCATCGATATAGCCTTTGATTCGATGATAAAAGTGCAAGGCGACAAGGGTGAAAGCTCCAATGTCCAATAGGAGATTTAAAAGAAGCATGGCGTACAAGTACGTCGGTCCCCAACCCTTCAGGTGACGTTCTATAAGGACATTAAAGCCATCGTTAAAGACGGCTTGAACGAGAGCTAAAAAGAGAACGTGAAGGATAAAGGAGCGGATGATTTTATGTTGGAGTTTTTTCATCATTTCCACCGATATCCGATGCCACGGATGGTTTCAATATGCTCTTCGCCTACCATGCTTCGAATGCGATTGATGATGACTCGAATCGAATTGTCATTAAAGAGGTATTCTTCATCCCAACCAGCACTGTAGATCTGCTCTTTGGTAAAGACTCTCATAGGCTCACTCATGAGTAGCTGAAGAACTTCAAATTCTACCTTGGTTAGATCCATACGCTCTCCATTCACTTCTAGCTGACAGCGGATGGTATCAAGTAGAACCCCATTCTGTTCGATCACTTCTTCACTCTTCTTACTCTTTAAGCGACTCTTAACCTTAGCCAAAACCTCCATGGGTTCAAAGGGCTTCGCAATGTAATCATCTGCACCAATCTCATAGCCTTTGAGCTTATCCTGTAAGCGATCGAGTGCAGAGATGATGATCAAGGGAATCTCTAGGCGATCTCTTACTTTCTGGATGAGCTCTAAGCCATTAATCGACGGCACCATGATGTCTATGAGTGCGAGATCAATGGGTTCACTCTCTAGAATCTCAAGTGCTCTTTTCCCATCATTAGCTGAATGAATGTCGTAGATCTCAGCATCAAAATATAAGGATAGTAAGTCGATGATCTCTTGTTCATCGTCACAGATGAGAATTTGATATTTGTTCATACCTTCTCCTAAGCCCAGAAGTTAAATAGCTCATAAAACCATGCAAAGGCGGGAATGAGTAGTGGCCAGGTTACAGCTACAAGTCCCTTTCCTTCGCCCTTTACTCTATTATAAAGCTTTAAGCCGAAATTCGTAACAATCACAACACTTGCTAGGATACAAATGATACTTACGATCAGTAAGTGAGTTCTTGAATAGCTCGGGCAGAAGAGCCAGAGGTAAATAAAGTCAAGGGAAATGACGGCTGCAGCAATGTGACTCACCATACCAGCTGTGAAGACGTTAAAGGTCTTACCTCTTAAACGCTTTACGAGAAGGACAAGGAAGCGAATGAGAAGAGCGACGGGAACGAGAAGGGTTACGATCAGTAAGCCATACGCACCGATGGTTTCCGCTAAAGGTAAGTGTTTGCTATCGGTCGTAAAGTTCTCTAAGGTCTTTCCCCCGTCCTTCTCGACCACTTGATAAGCTAAGCCATTTCCGTTGTCAAAGAGGTAGCGGTGATTTCCTAAAGAGGTCACTTTTATCTGAGCCATAGGAACTTGAAATACGTTCTCACTTTCGGTCGCTTGAATCGGAAGGATTCCATTCAAATATTTGATAAAGCGTAGAGCGCCACGATGAATGGAACGTTCACTCGTAAAGAGTCCAGAGATATCTGTGCCCGGCTTCGCTTGTGCCTTCAAAGTGCCAAATAAGAACTCACTGAATCCATAGTTATAGGCCGTTTCTCCTGGCTCATTCGTCATCACGACATAACCGAGCTTTGTCTCAGGATCAAACCAAAAGGCTGAAGTGAAGCCCTGCGTGTTACCGCTATGACCAATGAGATGCTTCACATTATCGATCGATAGGAGTCCATGGTGAATGCGAGGAAGACCATCGGAGAAAAGAACGGAGGCGTCAAGCATCTTCTTATACGTTTCTGCGTTTTTAAAGAAGCGTGGATGGTCAGAAGTAAATTCCGTGGAAAAGGTTAGAAAGTCTTCAAACGTACCTGCTGATGCTCCTGCTGGGTAGAGACCAATATATTTGATATTTGTGCCCAAACTTTCGTGTTCTTCAGAAGTGTAGTAGTAACTCTTTGAACGAGGTCTGTTCTCTTTTACAAAGGGATTATCGCTCCAGTCGGATCCTGCTGCCGTGTGATTCATGCCTAGAGGCTTAAAAATATTTTCCTGTACGTATTCACGAAAGGGTTTACCACTTACTGTTTCTACGACATAGGCAGCTAAAGCTGGTGTCCAGTTATTATAAGCAGTGACTGTTCCTGGCTTAAACACTTGCTTCGGTTCGCTCTCTAAAAGGAGCTTTCCTAGATCTGGAATCGTCTCTCCTTCGTCAAATTCAACCTTAAGACCCACTTCTTGAAAGCCTGCTTGAAGATTCATGATGTCTAGAAGACGAACGGGATAAGAGAAGTGGAGCTTTGAAGCAAAGTCCTCTGGAAGATAGGTCTTTACGTCTTTTGTAAGATCCACTTTTCCACTTTCTTCTAGTTGCATCAGAGAAATCCACACTAAAACCTTGGAGACAGAACCCCACTCGTAGATCGTATCCTTCCCTGAGAGGACCTTGTTCTCTTCATCGATGTAACCATATTGTGTCGAATAGAGAGGTTTTCCGTTTTGAAATACGCCTAAGGAAACCGAGGCTGTTCCAGCCTTTCTCTCTGCGATAAATGATTCAACCTCGTTGGGTAAATTTCCTAAGTCTGCGGCAAAGACGATGCCTGTAAAGCTAAAAGTAGTGCAAAGAACGACTAGTAATAATGCGATAATCTTTTTCATAAAAGTACCTCCATTTGGTAGTATAGGGTACCTCTATTAATCGAATGTTAGGAAGTATTAACTGAACATTATTTCTTCCATTGCACGAAAAAAGCCAAGCACACTTGCTTGGCTTTAGAAATCAGCTTACACCTGTTAACTCCAGCACCGTTTGTACAAAGAGATCGCTCTCCGTGAGCCAAGGATTATGACCTGAATGCTCAAACCAACGAATCTCCTTTCTCGGTGCTTCAAGACGATCAAAATAATCTTGTGCTAAAGAGAGAGGCGCATTGATGTCGTGTCTTCCGAGTAGGAAGTACACAGGCACCTCAAGTTTATCATAGCACTCACGTAGATCAATAGGATAAAGCTGAAGATAGAAGCAACCAAAGTTCTCCATGAGCCCTCGAATATAATTCACCTTATCGAGCATTCCATATTCTTCGGATAAGATGTCTCCTAGGATGTCTCCACCCTCATTGATTTCAGGATTACTTCCCATGATGCTACCGAGGTAGTTTAGATAATCCATACCCTTCCATTGTCATCTAAAATGGGTGGAGTATAGGCTGTAACTTGAGTAAACCACGTAAAACCAACCGCGAGAAGAATACCGACAATAAGGAAGGCCGCTGAACTTCTAAGGATTCCATGAGGAATAGGACGCTTTCTTATCACATTCCACAAGCTGACCAATGAGCTTCCAACCAAGACCAACAATGCGATAACACATAACAGTAGAATGAGCCCAAACAAGATGTTCTTTATCATACTCTTGTTCCCCTTTGTTTATTAAGCTCTACAAAAAATCTATTCCAAATACTTTCACTGGTCTATAGCTATTTACTTAAGAGATTAATAACGATAATCGATTGTTCGGAACTGCAAGAGCCCCTAAAGCAGGAATGGTATCTTGTGATCACCTCTACTTCTTTTGTTTAAAAAGAAAGAAGAACAAAACAAGACTAATGAGAAGCCCTATACCAAACTCAATCCATACGACGGATGGAGAAACACTCCACTCTGGATGATTCAAAATATTTATGTAATCCCGTACAGCTAGGTATATTCCAATGAGAACCGGTATTAGAGCACAGAGTGCCTTTCCTATCATTCCTTTGTGCATGTTTATCTCCTTTCCCTATAAGTCACAGCGTTTTAGATATTTCCTCCCAAATGTCATAGAAACTCTTGCCAAAAAACAGCTCATAGTGAAACCCTTTAAACATGGAATCAAAATGCATTTCTTCTCCAAGAAATCCAATCACAATTCCATCTAAGATGCTTACAATAGCATCTTTTCCTTGATACTTAAATTCAAAACCCGAGCGAAATTTCTGCCAATCGTAAGGCGTGAATGCCGATTTCCCTGAAAATATTCGTTCTAGATCTTCTAAAAGATAATCTGTAAAGTATTCATCGTCAGAAAGCATCCATTCATCATCATTCCTTTTCATGCGTTCTCTTCACCAAGAGCGCATGATTAAACTGTAAATCTAATTCTTCTATATAGAATTCTAGAAGCTTTTTATACTGATACGACACCGCTACTAAACCAATGACATCAACACGATCCCAGATATCTTTCTCTAAGAATCGATAGAGTTCCTTTCCAATACCTTTATCTCTATGTGTACGTGCAACGTAAATCTCATCGAGTTCAAAGGCTTTCTCACCTATCTTATTGTAGGAGGTTTCCTCCTCTTGAACACTAATATGCCCTAAAGCGTACGCAACGATGCGATCTCCCTCTAAAGCTAGATATACATCGTGATCGATGAACTCACTTGGATCATTTTTATTATATGAGGGGCAGGTCTTTTCATCAGCCCATTCTTCTGATAGTTGAAGCAATTCCTCTAGGATTGCATCGTTTTCTTGTACTCGAACTTTTTTGTATTCGATGGTTTCCATTTTCTATGTTTTTCCATTTCTACTAAGGCTAAAGTTTGCCATGTCGTTGCCTTTTTCTAACAAAAGTTGAAGCAGATATACCAAGAAGTTTGGCAGCTTCCTTAGCATTTCCAGCTTTATCAAAAGCTTCTTTCATTAAGAATCGCTCTAGCTTTTTAGTAGCCTCATCTAATGTTAAACCTTGATATTCATTTGATTCAAATAGGTTTGTTTGACTATTTCTCAAGTCGTCTGGTAAATCTTCAATCGATAGAATAGGAGAAGTACTGAGCACAAACATCCTTTCCACTGTGTTTTTTAGCTCGCGAATATTCCCAGGCCAATCATAGTCGCGTAAGATTTTTAAAACGCTGGGATCAAACATTTTCTTCGTATTATGTATTCCATTTAGTTTTTCGATGAAGTGATCGACTAAAGCAAGAATGTCTTCACGTCGTTGTCTGAGTGGAGGGATAAAAATAGGGACGACATTAAGACGGTAATAGAGATCTTCTCTGAAGGTCTTTTCCTCCAGCATTTGGCGCAAATCGTGGTTTGTAGCTGCGACAATCTGAACATCTACATGAATATCTTTGTTCCCACCAATTCGCCTGATTTTCTTGTCTTGAAGTGTTTTTAAGAGCTTACTCTGCATTTCAAGTGGAAGTTCCCCAATTTCATCAAGGAATATGATTCCACCGTCAGCTTGCTCGAAAATTCCTTTTTTCCCTCTTTTGGAAGCCCCAGTAAATGCTCCTTCTTCATAACCAAATAATTCAGATTCAATTAGACTTGCTGGTATTACAGAACAGTTGATATCCACAAAATTTTTATTCGCTCTAGCTGAACTCTTATGGATGTATCTTGCTAAAACATCTTTACCTACGCCAGTTTCACCAGTAATAAGAATCGTTGTGTCGTATTTCGATACTCGGTCAATCTTGGTGAGAATTTCCTTCATCTTAGCGCTTCTTACTACGACTTCCTCTTCTTCACTGATCATGAAGCGAAGTTTATTGACGCTCTTCGTACGTTCATCAAGTTGCCTTCTCATAGCAACGATTTCCGTAACATCACGCACGATGGTTACAATTAAAGAGATTTTTCCGTCTTTAAAAATAGGTGTACTTGTGATTAAGCCCACTTTTCCATTCTTAAGCGTTTGGTTCATGGTCACTTCATGCCCTGTCGCAATAACTTCCAGACTCGCAGAATTATCAATCAGACCTTCTGCTTTAACTTGAAGCATAGATTTGCCTAAGAATAGTTTCCTCTCTCCGCCACTAATTTCTTCATAGGCTCGATTCAAGTAAAGTGTTCTAGGTTCCCCATCCGTTATATAGATTCCTTCAGAAATATTTTCAAGGATTTGCAAATAGTTAGAATAAAACGCCTCATTATCCATCAAATAATTCCAAGAATCCAAGATTTCTTTAGATGGTCCATAGCCCATAATCACTAGTCCTTTCTCTTCATGGCCTTCAAAGCTTTCACAACAGAAGTGATGTCAACTGAATCTAGGTGTATTTCTCCATATTTCGTATTATAGTCTTCAGTCGAAGCACACTTAATTTTGCATCCTGATATGACGAGTAAACTGTCGTAGACACTATCGGACTGAGCAAAAATATAGTCGTGCTCCGGTACAAGTTTCATAATCTCTTCTAATGCCTTTTTTCTATTATAACAGCTTTGACATCCACCACAAAACTTGATACCTATCCTCATAAATTGCTCCTTTCACGTGTAAAATGAACCCTTTAATTTGCTATAATAGAAGAAAGAAAGAGGTCAATATGAATACACAGACTATTTTAACCTACGCAGTTTTTGCTTTTATGGCTGCTATGCTTTTATTCATTATTTTGAATGCTGTATCTACTAAAAAAAGCGGAAAAATAAATCCAAAATTATCAAGATCCACCTATATCTTTGGATTTCTCACAATTATTACTAATCTAGTTCGTTTGTTTCTAACAAAAGAGCAAGGACATGGTACTATGGTTTTCGCCAATATCATCATCCTTGCTAGTTTGATCTATTCGTATTTACGTCAGAACAAAAAATAATCGTTCCTTATTCCTCGGATTCACTAGGTAAATCTGTCTGCAAGAACGCTATTAATTCTTTTAATTCTTCTTCAGACAGATTTTCTTTATACTTCTCAATATTTTTCTTTAAATCCGATTTTGTGCCTTTTATCGACTCTTTCGTCCACATTGCTTCACGTTCAATGGTCTTTTGGCGAAGTCTCCTAGAATATTCTCTATTATCAATTTTAGGAGCTACTGGAATTCCAGCAATGATTCCAACCATAACAATAATTAATTTAATTCCCAGTATCGCTTTTATCGTGCTTGGCATTGTCTCAACAAAAGCTTGTTCGTACCAGCTTTCAAAAAACTGCCTTGAAACGACGGCGTACACAGCATAGATGCAAAAGAGTACTAAGGCAAAGTACCTACCAAAGCCAACTCCCCAACCATCTTTTTTTACAAGAAGAATTATGATACCCATAGCGAGTAAGGCTAAAAAGATTCCTTCTACAACAATATGAACGATTTGGCTTTGATCTGTAATCACCTTGTTCGCTATGAGAAGTTCACCTATTATTGGAATTAGGAAGGAAATAATCCCTACCGTTCGCTTTGCTCTCAAATTCGTCTTCATTTTTACTTTTCCTTTTTCTCAATTTGAGACATTTCTTCTATATATTTTGAGTTTACTTTTCTGTACTCTTCAGCTCTTTTTCCGCTTATCCTTTTTAGCAGGATCATTCGATAGTCGACTTGTCCGAATAAGAAAGAATCAAACTCCTTCTTCTCCTTTTTTGACCGAATCGTAGTTAAATCCTCACAATGCGATAAGAAAGTCTGTGTGTCTACAAGAATTTGATAAATAGGATCCGAAAAGTCGGTTTGATTTCGCTTACTTCTCTTAGTAAGCTGATCAATATTTTCAGATGCTTGATACATCTTCATATAACACGCTTCAGCCTTTACAGTTCGAGCTCGTTCGATAATAGCTCGGATCATTTCAGATTGATTTTCTAATCTTACAGGCTCAAGCTTACCACTCGCATCTGTTCGAACGGATAGTCCTTGTTTGACCCTCTCAGGCATTAAATAATTTGTAAGCTCTATAAAAGCAAAAGCAAACTCATCGGCACCTTCTCTTAGGTCTCGATTGTTTTTCTTTATAAAAAGATAAGTGAACACCATTCCTGCTATCATAACAACATAAGCAATTTGAACGGGATTAATCTTCACGACATTCCTCCTCGTCGTACTCTTTAATTCTCTCTATTATATCCCCTGTATTCCCAAAAGCACAACATCCGCTTATTAAAACAGGATCTCCCTTTCTGCAAAACAACTCTGTCACAATAACATGTTCAGCTTCTTCTTTGCTAAGTTCACAGACCTTATTACCTGTACTAATTGCTACTGAATTCTGATCCGTTTTTAAAACTTTCAAATCCACGCCAGGAATTATTCCCATACCTTCGAGTTTTATTTGAATAGCTTTATTCCTCTTCATTTTAAAAACAGTGACATGGCTATCAATACTTAGTTCACTGAGTTTTTTCATCACTTCTCCTAAAAAAAGGCTGTCACTTAATTGTGACAGCCTGTTGATTAAGCTTCAACCTTTTGGTCTTTGTTAAAAATTTCAGTGCCTTCAACAACTGCCCAAACAATTAAACCAACTAATAGGGCTGTTCCTGGTGTATAGAAAGCAAGAGCTGCTGCCATAACGCACGCAATTCCTCTTTCATTTGCATTACGACACATTCTCATTCCAACATTACCACAAGCGAAAGCCTGAACACCCATGGTGATACCAAAGAAGATAGCGAAAGCTGGACGAATGAGTGTAACGAGAGGAAGAATTAATACTGAAATAACGGTTGCTGCACGGAATGTACACACTCCATCCCAGTAGCTGTTAAGTACTTTGTAACCTCTCTTATAACGTTCCGTAATGGTGAGTAAGCCAGATGCCCAAAGTGGTCCGCACATTGGAACCCATGGAGCGAATAGTGACATGATGATGTTACGAAGTGCTGATACGAGGTTAGAACGACCAGCATCGAAGATAACCGTTTCATCAGGACGGTTAGCCGTTGCTTCAGTGACAAGCTCTTTAGCTAGTACGAAGTCTGAGAAAGCAATTATGTATACTGTAAAGGCCATTGGAAGCGCTTTGATAAAGAACTCAGCAGCAGGGAATCCAAGTCCAAAAATCGTGAAGTGCTCAAGCACGAAACTTCCTGAGAAAGGTGTAATTCCCCATTGAATTTGTGGAACTGCAATTTCTTTAATGAGGAACGGCGCGATGACAATTGCAAAGATTTGAGCCGGTACAACACCCTGATTTCTCATAAATTCAACCCACTTATGCTCTTTTGCTTTCCTAGCAAAATAAGGGTTAAATAAGAAGAAATATGACATTAGTACAGCAATACTTACGGTTATAGGAGCTTTGGGTAAACGAGCCTGGAATACGTTAATACCAGCTGTGACACCAGCACCTAGAACAATACCAGCTTTAATCGAGTTAGGTACAATTTCAACGAGTTTTCTACCTAGTCCAGCAGCACCCATGACCAGGAAGAACGCGGCTACTATCATCTGCAGGGCTATCATGGCGTGTATTCGATTGACATCCCCTGTTGCATAGTTAGGTAGTGACCATTCACCTAGGTATTTGATTGTCAGAGGAAGTGCAGGTGTAATCCAACCTGGTACTACAGGGTCACCAAGTAATGATGGGAGGTAATAACAAATGGCATTTAAAATACCAAAAGTAAGTGACATCAAGAATGCGCCATTTTCAGTTAATCCAAGTGCTGCAATATTTGCTGGTTCGTCTAGACCAAATGTGGTCATTGTAGTAGCAGTACCAGCACCTAGACATGCAACACCTAAAAATAGAGCAGCTCCCATCTCCGTCCATGACCATGCATGGTGAATCAGAGGCAAACGAATATTAAATGGACCAAACTTAATGTGAGGCTGAACACCTCCGTACTCACGCTTCTTCAGTGGAAACTTGCTTGAATTGAATCCAACAGGTTGTTCAGAAGCTTTTCTTTTTTCTTCTGGGTTCATAAATAAGTTCTCCTTGTTAATTATTTGACACCATAAATATACCGATGGTGCGTTTTAATAAAGCAGTTTCTAATCCCACGTTTCATTAAATTTTTCGCAATGATACTTAATCAGTTCTTCTCTAAAATCAGGATGTGCAATTGATATTAGAGCCCTTGAACGTTCACGTAACGACTTTCCTTTCAACTCTGCAACGCCATATTCTGTGACCACATAATCGACATCATTTCTACTCGTAGTTACGGCTGCTCCGTCATCAAGTCTTGTAACAATTTTTGAGCTTTTTCCCTTTACTGTAGAAGCCATGGCGATAATGGATCTGCCATTTTCACTCATTGCAGCGCCTCTAACAAAGTCAACTTGTCCGCCGACTCCGCTAATCTGTGTATTGCCAATACTCTCTGAAGCAATTTGTCCCATCAGGTCGACTTGAACACACGAATTTAAGCTCACAATGTTCTTTTCTTGGCTGACCACTAAAGGATGATTGACTACATCTACAGGCATCATTAGAACTTCAGGATTGTTGTCAACAAAATCATACAAATTCTTAGTTCCCATTAAAAAAGTTGCAACCATCTTACCAGGGTACGTCGTTTTCTTTTTATTTGTAATGACACCTTTGTTGTATAACTCTAAAACTCCATCACTGAACATTTCTGAATGAATACCGAGATCTTTTTTATCAGTTAAAACTGAAAGTACCGCATCTGGTATAGCACCAATCCCTAGTTGAAGTGTGTCGCCATCATGTATGAGTGTTGCACAGTGGCGTGCAATTTGGGACTCAATTTCACCGATTTTAGGACGTCCTAATTCGATGATGTCTTGATCCGCTTCGACAAAGTAATCAATGTCAGAGATATGTATGAAGCCGTCACCGAAAACGCGAGGCATATTTCGATTTACCTGTGCGATAACCACTTTTGCTTGTCTCACAGCTTCCAGAGTATAGTCCACTGATACGCCTAAGTTAACAAATCCGTGATCATCAGGTGGGGTTACTTGTACTAAGGCAACATCAATGGGAAGCTTGCTTTTAAAAAGCTTGGGCACTTCATAGAAAAATACAGGTGTGAAGTCCCCTTGGCCTCTTTTAATTGCATCTCTAGTCGATCCGCCGACAAAGATTGCATTATGCCAAAAGTTTTCTTTATACTCTTCACCACAATATACCGCACCGCCCATCGCTACCATGTGGACAATTTCAACGCCTTTGTACTGCTCGGCGTTTTGAACCATCGCATCAACTAGGACTGTTGGCTCGCCACAGGCGTGTCCAATGACAACTCTGTTTCCCGATTTGATATGTGAAACAGCTTCTTTTGCATCAACTACTTTGTTTTGATACTCTTTCCTCCAAGGCATGTTTAACCTCCTTTCATTCATGATTTTTTCTAAGAATTTGCTTAGCAAATTCCCATAAAGACTCGTCAATCTCTTGATAGAGATGAACACTAATTTCTTCATCTCCAAGACGTCGTCTTAGAGTTTCTTCTACAATTTCTTCAGTGGTAATTTGAGCTTGAGGGCAATTATGACATGAACCTGTTAGAGTCACTGTAATTTTTTTCCCCTCGACCGCTTTGAGTTGGATCCCTCCACCGTGAAGTAGAAGTTGCGATTTGATTTCATCATCAATGATGTTTTGAATTTGTGTTTTTAGATCCACTTCGCTGTCTTTCTGGATAAGCAGGTGCGGAATATTTCCGCACCTAAAAATTATTTATCTTTTGATGGATCAACATGAGCGATATCTCTAGCCATTTGCTTTTTAGCTTCTAAATTACCTTGGCGAGAAATCATTATACGTTGAGCTTGAGGAGATCCTGCACCATGCATTGATTCTGTTCTGTATCCTACAGCAGCAGTACCAAGTGTTAGGTTTTCGATCAGACGTAGAACTCTCATTCTGTTTTCTGTAGATGTGCCGACCTTACCTTGTAGGAATTTAGCCACCCATTTACCCGTTTCCTCAGCTTTTAGATCTTTTTCTGAAGGCATAGTTACCATGAGTCCACCAGCAATATCTTCAGCTAAACGAGCGATTTCATATGGGAATCTCGTTACATTTTGCTTGCAGACATTAGCTAGTAGTAAGTTGATGAGGTAAGCTCCGGATTCGGTTTGGTGTCCTTCTGCAGAACAAGCTACAGAGCAAGCCCACATGGTTTCATTAAGATGTTGCATTTCAATGATTTTATCTTTAATATGGCTAGCTTTTGAAACACCGTTATAATCTGCCGCTAAAGCTGCAGCTCCGATTAAAACGTCTCCTACACCAGTTTTACATGCATATGATTGGCGATGGTATCCAGCAAAACGTTCTACTAACATACCAGCGTATTTCCATTCTTTACACATGAATACACGTTCATTTGGTACAAAGACATCATCGAAAATAACGAGAGCTTCTTGACCACCAAATGTGTTATTTCCTAGATCAATGTCAACGCCATCTTCCATCTTTCTAGTATCACAAGATTGACGTCCATAGATCATAAATACACCGTCAGCATCTGTTGGAATTGCAAAAGAAACTGCATAATCCTTGTCTTCTTCACCAAGAGCAATGGTGGGCATAATCAGATGTTCGTGTGAGTTAATGGATCCCGTTTGGTGAGCTTTAGCTCCACAAACTATGATACCATCCTCACGAACTTCTTTGATTCGAACGTACATATCTGGATCAGCTTGCTTTGATGGTGATAAACTACGATCTCCTTTGGGATCGGTCATAGCTCCATCGACGGTCCAGTCGTTCTCTTGAACTAAAAGAAGATATTTCTTAAAGCGTTCATGATAATCGGTACCGTACTCTTTGTCCATTTCGAAGGTCGTTGAATAGATAGCGTTAAAGGCATCCATACCTACACAACGTTGGAAACAGCTAGCTGTCTTCTGACCTAGAAGTCTTTGCATCTTAATTTTTTTAACTAGGTCAGATGTACTTTGATGAATGTGGCAGAAGCGATTGATTTTTTTCCCCGTTAAGTGTGATGTTGTCGTAAGTAAATCTTCGTATTCAGGATCAAATGCTAGATCATAAGTCATTGCAACTGAATTCAGTGAAGGACGAATAATTGGATGATTCGTAGGGTCTTCAACGAGTTCACCAAAGATATAAACTTTTGGTTTTAGCTTTGCAATACTTTCTATGTATTGTTTTCCGTTCATTAGTGCCATAATTACCTCCTTGTAGTTTCTAAACAATTCCTTTACAATTATCTTAATAGCAAAACGCTCGCCAATTCTGATTCAACTTCATAAAATGCTGGAATATCAATACAAAACGTGTTTTATCTGATTTATCGCAGAAGCGCTGATAAAGTTTTTTGTATACAGGATTGCAATAATGCAATTATCCTGGTCCAAATACCTTGTTATGCTTTGAACGATCATTTTATTATTGCAATCGATTTCATTATTGCAATTCGGCATATCAATTATCTCACCTTAATTCACAAAACGATCTTTAGAGAGAGCCATGAACATTAATCTTAAGCAACAGCAGACCCAAAAATTAGTTTTAAGTCAATCAATGCTTCAAGCCATTGATTTGTTGCAGTGCACACAAGCTGAGCTCTTAGAATACCTAGATCAGTGCGCTCTTGAAAACCCCTTTTTAGAAGTACTAGCTCCCTCAACGCTGTCCATTGAAGCCATTCAAGATCCACCTCAAAAACTAGCCACATCTCAAACTGGCTTCAACGAAGCATATGTTCCACTCGATCATCAATACGCCACCCTTGAAGAAGATCTTCTGGAGCAATGGAATGCCCTCAATAAAAGCGAGACTATGGATAAAATTGGTCGTTGGATCATTCAATCCTTACACCATGATGGCTACTTCCGAGAATCTCTAGAAACCATCACTCGTTTTACAAAATGCACTTTATGCGAAGCTAAGGAAGCTCTCGGCTTAGTTCAATCATTAGAGCCCAGAGGTGTGGGGGCAAGAAATTTAGCGGAATGCCTAGAACTCCAGCTAGATCCAAATGAAACCATTGCTATCACCATCTGTCGCCATCACTTAAATAATCTTGAAAAGAAAAATCTAAAAGCCATTGTTGAACAAGAAAACATTACGCTTATAGAAGCACAACAAGCATTTGAACGAATTTCAAGTTTAAATCCACTTCCGGGTAATGGCTATGACACAAAAAACCAAACAGATTTTATAATAGTGGATGCGATAATCCATATAAAAAATAACGAGCTAGCGATTAAAGAAACCTCGATCCTGCCTGAGCTCGAACTTTCCACATCGGTAAACGCCATCTATGAAAATGCACTCGATCCTGAAACCAAAAAATACCTTGATAAGAAAAAACGAGAGGCTGAAATCTTAATTCAAAATTTTACGCAACGAAATACCACGATACACCGTGTGATCGAATGTATTTGTAAGTATCAGATTGATTTTCTAAGAAGTGGAATCGACCATCTTCTCCCCATGCGTTTAATAGATATTGCGGAAGAGCTGAATCTACACATTTCTACGATTTCAAGAGCCATAAAAGGAACCTATATTGAAACACCGCAAGGCATATTGGAACTAAGAAACTTATTTACCAGTAGTTTAGGAGAAACAGTCTCACCTAAAGCCATTAAGCATGAACTTATAAAGATCATACAAGCGGAAAACCCTTCTAAGCCACTAAGTGACGCTAAAATTCAAGCTATATTTGAACAAAGAAAGATTATGATTTCTCGAAGAACCATAGCAGATTATCGAGCAGAACTCGGAATTCCTAGCACTAGAGAGCGAAAAAAAATATAGATTCTACTACTTGTTAAAAAGCAAAAAGATGTCTGAATCGCATGATTCAGACATCTTTTGCTAGCAATAGATGTTAATATAGTTTTTCGTAAATGGAACGAACCTGTTCCTTGCTTAGCGGAACAAAGTTATTGCCCATTAAACGTCCTTGGGTATTCATCACGATATCCGTGAAAACATCGAGATCTTCTTTAGTTACATTGTACTCACTTAAAGATTTTTTCTTAAGAATAGATCCTAGTAAGCGATCCAATTCATCATAAACTTGATCCTCTGAGCACTCGAGTTTCTCAGCTAGGTACTTCTTTAATTTGATCAGTTCCCCATCTTCTCTGATTAAAGAATATTCCTTAAGGACACCTGTGAACATAACATAATTGCTTTCACCGTGTGGAACATGGTAGTTTCCACCAAATGGATAGCTCAAGGCATGTACAGCAGCACAGCCAGCACTTCCAAAAGCAAAACCAGCATAAGTTGAAGCGAGTAAGAAATCACTAAGAAGGCTCGGTAAAACGTCTTTTCCTTTTTCTCTTACTTCCTTGTAACCACTAACAATCATATCAATCGCTTTATAGCTTAAGAGTTTTGTAACCGGTGTAGCTTTCGGTGAAAGAGCACTTTCCACTGAGTGAACAAGCGCATCAATTGAACTTGTTGCAAATACTGAGAAAGGTAAGCTTTCGAGAACGCTGGGGATTAGAACGGCAGAATCTGCAAATAAAGCTTCGCCAACAAGTCCCATTTTTGTACCAATTCTGGTTCGGTTAAGGATGGAAATATTGGTTACTTCGCTACCTGTACCACATGTTGTTGGGACGATAACTAGTTCACGTCTTTTTTCAAAATTAGGAGCCTTATCATATAGTTCGTCAATCGTCTCATCTTTTGACACGGCAAGCACTTTTGCAACATCAATGACAGAACCTCCGCCGACTGCAATAATACGTTTAACATCTGCATCAGCCACTCTTTTCATCATCGCTTCTGCCATAATGTCGGTAGGTTCACCAGTACCAAACTCATTTTGGAAAAGGGTCTGGCAAGGAAGATTTAATTTACCAAAGATTGAGTCATAGCTTCTTTTTGTTGCTACAATCATATCTTTTTCGCTTAGTGCAAATTCTTCTGTGAATTTTTCTACTGAATCAAACTGGAACAGCTGAGTATTCCACGTAATTAATTTCATATTAATTCCTTTCATTGCTAGATTATTTCAAGCTCTACAAATTCAGCCAAATCAAACGGAGTGTTTTGACCATTAGTGAATAGGTGTGCATCAAAATGAATGCCACCACTTAAAAAGTTTGTAAAAGGAATTGTCATTTTGTTTACTAATAATAACAGAACGCCCCACCTGATTTCAATCCTTAATTTGTAAAAACAAAATATGGTAAAAAAACAAAAGGAGGCAGACTTACGTAGCTACCCCTATATGAATGCTATTACTTAGGCTTAAAAAAAGGTGTTATGAACTAGAAAAATAAATCTAAATACGACTTTTTCCTCTCTAAAACTCCTCCTTATTTCTAAAAATAGCCTTGGAATAAGCCATTAATTTGAACGTTTTATTTACTTACTGGGAGAAACCCTCGTCAATAGCACCACTGTCTCCACATGAAACGAGTGAACACTAAGAATGTCAAATCAGCCTGTCTGTTTGTAGAAACATATCAATAAACCTTTTAACGATAGGTGGAAGCTATCGTTAAGAGGTTTAAGACAGATAAGCCGAGAGCTATCTATCTTTTTCCTCAATAATATGAATCGTGGTTTTTCCGTTTATTATTTCATTGATGTGATCTTTTACAAACGACGGCTTAATCTTGAATTTTTCAATCTTTTCAATTGGTAACCATACCAAAGCTTCTCCATCATCAGTTGTATCTTTACAAAAACTAACATCATCATCTACAATCTGCATATAGTAATAAAATTCTACTGTATGACAGTTTAATCCATCGATTTTCCCACCAACGCCTTTAAAGAAATTTTCACACACTACTGCAAGGTGTTCTACACGGGCATCTAAACCTGATTCTTCAAAAACCTCTCGTACAATACATGTAGTTGACTTTTCACCTAAATGTACACCGCCCCCTATCATATAATAATAATCACCAACTGTACTTTTAACAAAAAGCATTTTATTATTATGAATTATGATTCCACCCGTGCGATATCTAAACCAATTATTCTCTTTTTCAAATCCACAATCGTACTCCATTATGCCTCCACAAATTCTAATTAATATTATATATTTTATACCATCCATACCGTTGACACGACCTACCTAAATATCCAAAGTGTTGACACGACCCTTTAGGAATATTCATATTGTTGCTACAAGCAAGTATTCAGGGGATATTTTTGAACGTTAATTTCAATAAATTTATTATCTCATTACCTAGCCTAAAAAACATACACCTATTGATTTCAAGCCTTTCAGGACTACTTTACTCGCCTTCCCTTGACATCAATACTACACACTCCACATGCCCTGACACGACATTATTACTGTCATTTTAGATACGTATGTATAAACAAACATATCATTAGGAATACTCTCAAACGATTACCCCCTTCTATCGTTTAGGAGTATGATATTGATTCTTTCTACAGATGTAAAGTAAATGGTTATTAGAACCGCTTATGAAGTATGTATTGGTATTACCTTAGTTTCTTCATAAACAGCCTTCCTAACCTAATCTCCTCAAATTAAAATTTAACAGTTCCTAATAATAAAATCAGCAACTTGCTCTGGACTGATTTTCGATACATCAACTTTATACGTATTCAATTTTTCGTAAAGAGGTATTCGCTCTATACTTCTACCAATCACATCTTCTGTACGAATACCAGCATCAACATCCTTTCTCAAGCGCGCTTGCAATGTTTGTTCGCTGCATACCAAAGATATGAAATGAACTTTACAGTTATCTGTGTTAAGTCGTGAAACAATATGGTCAATAATATTCTGTTCGTGCATAACCCAGCAAAACACGATGTTTTCATAAGCAGAGCACTTAATAAAGTTATTTAAAAGGAAGCAGATATTCTCTAATACCATTTGCTTTGTTTCCTCTGTCACTTGAAAAGGCTGCATATCCCAACACCAATCTCCGTCGAGGAAAACGCTGTTGTTTAATTTATTTTTTATAATCTGGCAAGTAGTTGTTTTTCCTACTCCCATTGTTCCGCCAATTAAATAAATGTTTTTCATGCTCAAAATCCCTGTAAATTCCGATTTATCGATTTCCTTAATCGCTACACATAGTTATACTAACATCCAACCTGACCACATAACTATCAAATAGGGCATTTCTTGACTTGTTCCCGCAAAATGCAGAAATTTCATTTTTGCTTTTTGGGCTTCAAACCCATAAGTGTTATAAACCTTGATATATAAGGGTTTCCGGACTTCATGTTATTTTACCCTCGACATCAATGTCACGCACTCAACATGTGTTAAGATGAATTCATAGCTGTCAAAAATTGTCACTTGAACATTATTGTCTTTGAGGGAACATATCCACTGAGGGCTTGCATATGTGGGAACATATCTACTACTTTACGATTCTCGACAATATATCGAAACCAAATACTACTCTTCTGGAGGAATTTAGTCTTCTTCATAGTTTGGTTAACTGATGTCAGAAAGCAGGACTTTTTGCAATTATTTAAGTGATCCTGCTCTTTTTAATCATCGTTAGATAAATACCATCCGTGCTCACGATGAATACTTGGTGCATGTGGAGTTTCATTGCCCCATGCTCTTTTGCTCATCTCTTTATCAAATCTTCCAAGTAAGTTCTGTAGGCTACAAGCCGCTTTAAAATCATCACCTGATGAACAATAGTCTAGTCTTACTTTTTCTCGTGCTGTATCAAGTTCTGCATCTGTTGCATTTTCAAACCATTTATCACTATAAAGATTTGCCTTTTCTATCTCATCTTTCAAATTATCAAATAATTCTTTTATGGCATCTTTATTCTTCGATCCAAGCACGATAGCAATAAGTGTAGGGATGCTTATTCCAATGAGAACAAGCTGCTTTTTATGTGCTTTCACCCAAGTCACAATTCCATTCTTATCATCAGAAATTTCTTCTGATTCCTCTTTATTCTGGATTTCCTTATTCATAAGATTTCGCTCCTTTCAGTTTCTATCCCTCTATAACAGTACTTGTAATTTTCGCGATGATATTGTGGTTTTCAACACAACAAACAACGCACCAGATTATTAACTCCATGTCTTACTTTTTAACAACTCAGCGATTTCCTGTGTTTCAGGTAAATTCTCTGTCTCCAGAACTTGCGTTAAATCAAATACCCTCGTTCCCATAGGAGCTCTTGGTGTGATTTTCTTGAAATCAGTCTCATAGAATTTTTCAACAAAGAAGTATCTGTGCTTACTACTTTTTATATCATATCCATGTTGAACACCATCAATAATTGCATCTGCAATTTTCTGTTTTCTTTCCTCGGTCAATTCGCCAAACTCTACTTCATATTGCATACCATTATCAGTATCTACAGCCGTGATACGAGCACTAATCTTGCCAACCGCACGTACGCTTTTATTTTTATACAAGCTCAAATAATCGTGTGCGCGAAAACCACGGTCGGCATTATCATAGTAAATATCCTGGCTTACATTAAAATCTAGTGTTGTTCCTGCCAATTGCATCCTCATAAATTTCCATGAATCTGAAACAGCAATGAGGCCATCGTTGTAACAGTAATTCAAATAATCATCCAAAACCTCCTGCATTTCATAATCCCTATCATCAATTACTTCCTGTATTGCATTTGCTATACCTTCAAATGTTGTGTCGATACGACAGGCTCAATGTCGTTGCTATTTTACCGTTTACGGAAACAAGTCCATAGCCTTTTTGTAATTGAGTCGTTTGTGGGAATATGTCTGTGGAATTGAAATTTATCTCTCTAAATCAATATCTATTTTGTACTCGTCATCAATAAGTATATAATTAACTTCGTGTGCGATGGCGTGTTCCAAGACTTGCCTATTATCTTCTATCACTGAATCCAAAGTACAACAATCATCATCAAAACGACTTTCGATTATACTTGCATAGCTTTTTATATCTGCAAAATTATTTCTAATATAATCCTCACTCATTACAAGACAATAATATTTGATACTATCAAGATACTCTTTTTCAAAATCTTTCGCCCAATCAAATGGAATATAACAGCCTTCCACAATCAAATTCTGCTTATTTTCTATTGCTGTCTTAATCATTTCACGAACAATCGCCCACAAATATGCTGTTAAATCTGAATCATCACTTGTTGGGGTAAGTTCCGTGTTGCCACTTCTTATTAAACCCATCTTCAAATGGTCTATTGAAAAATATGGATACTTATATTTTTCAAGCAGCTTCTGTGACAATGCTGTTTTTCCTGTATGTGAAGCTCCTGCTATCAAAATAATCATAATCTAACCTCCCTGCCCAGAAAAGAAGTAACCCATTCCATCGAGATTCCTTCAATTTTATAGTCATCTCGGACTATCTTGGATTATTTCTTTTTGTCTTTCTTAAGGCTTAATATAAACTTAAAATTTGATTCAATTCTCACCCTCATCGAAGCCAGCTTCTCGAAGTTAAGGAGAGGCTAGTCCTGCACCATGGGTCGCCACATCATCTTTAGTGGTTGAGCGATAACTCCGAATATGTAGTTGAAGAATAATTCCATCCCAAGTCTAATTATGACCACATTAAATATACTCCATTTTTTATATCTCACCCGGTAATTTCTTTAGTAACAGAAAAAATATCACCCTTATAGTCATCTTGTCAACTCACCATTATTTTGCCAACCATCTTATCAACTCACCAACTCAATAACCGTATTGAATGATGAATTTTCTAATTCACCAATCTTGGATAACTTCCCTCAAAGCACAAAACCGTGATTATCCTTCCGGCTTAGAACCAGACCTCAAATCACGGAAAGCCTTTATTTACTTATCTTATTACACGCTTACTTATCAACCCTTGACATCAATACTACCGTCTCAACGTGCTTCGTCCATGGAAACATATCTACTGGCTGTACCGCTTGAACGTGGTAGCTCTTTTTTAACTCCTCTACATCACTTGCAAGTGTCTCAGGGTTACACGATACATAGACAATGCGCTTCGGTTTCTTTTCTAGTAGCATCGACCTCGTTAGAGGATCTAGTCCACTTCTCGGTGGATCTAATACAACGACATCGACTGGTCCCTCGAAGTTTTCTAGGAATGCTCCCGTCTCCATCGCACTAAACTGTACGTTTTGAATCCCATTCTTCTTGGCATTATTGATGGCATCTCTTACAGCATCCTTGTTGTTCTCTACCCCATAGACGCACTTTGCTTTCTCTGCAAGCTTTAGTGTGATCGTGCCTATTCCCGAATACCCATCGATAACGATGTCATTTTTCGTAAGCCCAGCATACTTTAGCGCCGTATCGTATAGAACCTCTGTCATCGTACGATTCACCTGGAAGAAGGACTTCGAAGAAATTTGAAACTTAAGTCCCATGAGTTCTTCTTCAATCCACCCTTTTCCGTAGGCTACGATCTCTTTCGTTCCTAGAATCATGCTCGTATAGCGGTCATTGACGTTAAAGACGATCGATGTAATTTCAGGGTGCTTCTTGGTCATCGCTTTTACAAAGTTATTCTTTCCAGGAATCATAGGATCTGTCACAACGATCACTAAGAGTACCTGATTCGTCTTTTCTGCTACTCGTATGAGGACTCTTCTTAGAAATCCTACGCCTGTGTTCTCGTCATACACCTTCCACTTAAAGGACCTCTGCATGTCTTTTAGCGTCTCTATGATGCGCTGAGCCGTCTCATTTTCTATGAGACACGTATCGGTCTCAACAATGCGATGCGTGTCTTCCATGTATCTACCGACGAGCGTCTTTCCTCGTTCAAAGCCAAAGGCTTGATGAACCTTATTTCTGTAAAAGAAGGGTTCCTTCATCCCAATGATAGGCTCAACTTTAACGTCTGGAAAGAGCTGTTGTACGGCTCTTTCTTTATCTAAAAGCTGATACTTATAGTCGTTGTGTTTAAAAAAGCATCCGCCACACTTCGTGAAAACTTTACATTGCATAGGCACCTCACTTAATGTAAGTATAGCAAAATGGGGTAAAAGATGTTTAAAATAAGGAGGAGATTTCTATGATTATCACAACAGGACCAAATGTTGACGGCTATGAAGTGAGCCAATACTTAGATATCGTCTTTGGCGAAGTCATTACCGGAGTAAACTTTCTAAAAGACCTTGGAGCTAGTTTTAGAAATATCTTTGGTGGACGTTCAGAAGGTTATGAATCGGAACTCCTAGAAGCTCGCACCCAAGCCCTTGAAGAGATGAAGGCAAGAGCCCAAAAGCTTGGAGCCGATGCCGTTATCGCAGTAGATATCGACTATGAGGTACTCGGAGTCGATGGATCGATGCTCATGGCAACAGCGAGTGGTACAGCCGTAAAGCTCGTAAGAAAATAGCCTACGGGCTTTTTCTTTTTTTGCTATAATGACTTTAGGAGGTGCTATGAAATCGATCATCTATGACTTAGACGGAACACTCTGGGATGCATCTAAGCCCATAAGCTTCGCTTGGAGCCAAGTGTTGAGTCGCTATGGACTGAGAACTGTAAGTGATGCGGATGTAAGAAGTGTCTGTGGACTCCCCATGGATCGCATTCTCGATCAATTTGGCCTAGGTTCACACAATCATCTTCTACCAGAGCTCTGCCAAAGAGAAGAAGAGCATCTCTTGGAGGAATTTGGTACTCCCTATGAGGGCGTTCGTGAGACACTCGAAGTACTTCAAAAGAAGAAGGTGCCCGTCTGCATCGTAAGTAACTGCCAAGATGGTTACATCCAGACCTTTTTAAAGACCTTGAAGCTAGAAGATTACTTCTTAGACTTTGAGTCCTTTGGAGCCACGGGGCTTTCAAAGGGTGAGAATATAAAAAAGGTCATCTTTAGAAATGACCTTAAAGAACCTATCTATATTGGTGACACAAGAGGTGATGAGATTGCTGCCCGTGAAGCGGGAATTCCCTTCTACCAGGCAGCTTGGGGCTTCGGTTCCCCCATCTCCCCAGACGTCATCTTAAAAAACTTTAGCGACATACTAAACTATCTCTAGACAGGATCTCCTGTCTTTTTTTCTTTGGGAGGAAAAAAGTGTGTGAATAGTGGCACGAGTGTCGCTGCCACAAACCCTCCACTAAAGCCGTTATTGTATAGGTTGACTCCTCCGTGTAAGTCTTTGATGTTTACAACCATTCCAGCGTGTGAGAAGCCTGCGAAAAAGCCTGCAAAAACGCCAAATTCTCCGCTTATGGGAGCAAGCGTCACGGCAAAAAGACCCGTTAAGATGATTCCCGTATCACTCGGTGAGTAGATATTTAGGTGCGTTGCAACGAGCACACCTAAGAGCACGGGAACCGTATTTTTCACGTGTGCACCAAAGCTTCCAAAGCCGAGCATTCCTAAGATGGCTCCCACGGTAGGACCATTTAATACGCCTCCATTGAGCTCTGCGTAGAGATAGCCAATCAGTCCCAGTAGTCCCATGTTCAAAAGGACCGATCCCATGTCGTAGGTCAGAACGAAGTCGGAAGAAATTCTTCCGCTCTCTTTTAAGATCTTGAGAAAATCCCCTCTCTCGTGAAAGACAAATCCGAACACAGCAAGGAACAAGGAAACCGCAAGGATATAGTACTGGGAATACAAATCGTTTCCCGTATAGAGAACCTGAGCCGTTTCAATCTCAAGATTAAACATGCGCATGATACCTACGGTAAGCATCCCTAAAAGGCCTGCAGAAAATCCCACGTTATAGATGTTGTAGCCTTGATGCACAATGAGCGTCTTAGCACTTAGAGGAACGATGGTAAAGCCAATGAGAATACCTACGAGGTAGCTTGCAGGAATTGAGACCCAAAGCGAAAAGGAATACCCGAAGGCGATCATCGAGATGAGTGGTCCTAAACACGATGCAAAGAGAGCAATGTGAAGTACATTTCTAAATTCCACGCCCTTATATCTGCTATAAAGATACGTTCCAAAGGTAATCGGAATGGAGTTAAAGAGATTCTTTCCGAAGAAGCCAAAGCCCGCCATCATAAAGGCAGCACTCAGCATGACACCTGTAAGTCTTCCCTTTACTCTCTGGGTGAGACGAAGCGTCAAGAGCATGATGAGGCCACTATTTAAAAACGCCGCCCCCATTCCAGCTAACTTCATGTAGTCGGTAAAAAGCTGTGAGGGTGAGGTCAGAATCTCATAGAAGCCTATGACCAAGTTTTTTGGTGAATCCAAAAAGAGCCCTGAGACGATGAGTGACAGGGCCACGAGATAAAAAAGTGTGTAGTTTGCCGTACGAAGAGCTTGCTTAGATTCCAAAGACCCTCCTAATCCCTCTCATAGAAGGTAATGATATTCATAAAGGGATCTCTTAAGGAAAAGTCGTGCTTACCAAAGTGCATCCCTTCTTCTCTTACATAGATCGCCCGCTCCATGGTCTGAAGGAGCTTACTGTAGAGCTCTTCAACGTTCTCTACGCCAATGAGTAACTCTTGTGGGCTCGACTCCTTCTTTACGAGTACGATCATGACTTCATCTTGTCTAATAATGACCTTCTCTGGGTCCTTTTGAAGGATGAGAAATCCTAAGGATTCATAGAAACGAATGGCTTCTTCAAGGTCTGTAACAGGAAAGAAGGGAATGGCCATGGTCATTTTATTCATTTCATTTTCCTTTCGCAAGCGATGCAATCTTTAGGCACAAGTTATCGTAATCGATACCGACTGCCTTGGCTTCTTGAGGTAGTAGGCTTGTAGGTGTCATTCCTGGAAGCGTATTCGCTTCTAAGCACCAGAACTCTCCCTCCTCATCGTAGATAAAGTCGACTCTAGAATACCCTCCGAGGTTTAAGATCTGATGCACCTTGAGGGCGATCTCACCGACTCTTCTCTCTGCTTCTTCTGGAATGGGTGCTGGGGTAACTTCCTTTGCAACGCCCTTTTGATACTTGTTCTTATAGTCGTAAAAACCACCATGAGGTAGGATTTCGATCGATGGAAGGGCCACTCCATCTAGAATGCCCACTTGAATTTCTCGTCCCTTGATGTAGGGCTCGATCATGACCTCACCGTACTTTTTCGCGCTTTGAAGGGCCTTTTCAAGTTCTTCTTCACTGTGGACGATCGAAACACCAATACTCGAACCACAGTCGACAGGTTTTACGACAAGTGGAAGCTCGTAATGATCAAAGCTAAAGGTCTCGGGAGTCTTTATGTTTGCTCTTCTTAAAAAGATCTTCGCAAGTTCTTTATTCATAGCGATTAAGCTCGCTTCAAAACCAGAACCCGTATAAGGAATGCCATAAATATCTAAAAGTGCTTGAATGGCACCGTTTTCTCCAATATCACCATGAAGTGCTAAAAAGACAATGTCCGCGCTCTTACAGACCTCAAGGACGCCGTCTGCGATCTTTGCATCGCCTAACTGATAGCGCTCTCGAAGCATGTCGAGATCGGGCTCTACTTCAGGAACCGTATAGGAATACGTCTTTCCTGAGTTCTTATCGAAGTAAAGACTATCTACACCCTCTTTTGGGATCTCTACGCGCTCCAAAAGATCGAGGAGTACGACGCGATTTCCCGTTCGCATAAGGGCGTTTGCTATTAAAGAGCCACTTGCTAAAGAGACGTCTCGTTCTGGACTGAGTCCTCCTGCTAAGACTACGATATTCATTTCTGCTCCTTTTTCTTTAGATAGAAGTAGATCTCTTCAACTGCAAGTGAAATCTTTACGGCACTTTCACCTGGTTCTAAGTAGCAGAAGTAGGTCTCTTCGTTCGTACTAATGTCGACACAATCCTTATGTCGATCCATGTAATTGAGTTCAATGTGCGTGCTGTAGAGGTCACGCGAGGTTCTTTTTGCAAAGTAGTCTTCTCCTGCATGGTGACCTGTGACGCTTAGTTCTTCAAGGTTATGTTTTAATACCCCTTTTCCTAGCTTTACAAAGCCTTTGGAATTCGGGAGTGCGTCGACTTCGACCTCGACATTTACATCGTAGGTACCATTTTCTATCTCTTTACGCACTTCTTCTCGCTCCCACTTGTACCAGTCGGGAACGTAGGGAAATTCCGTATATCCATCGAGCGCTTCTAATACGCCCTTCTCGTCCATCTCCCACACCTTACCACACGACTCACAGAAGACCTCGTGGTTCTTTGAATTCATGGTTTCACTCTTACAGTGGGGACACTTATAGAGAATGCGATGAAGACCCTCTGCTCTCTTAGGATCTTTTATGAGTAGCGGAGTCTCTCTTCTGTAGGCCCACTCGTCGTACTCCATCTCCTTTAAGATTCTTTCAAAGATCTCTTCATAAGAAAGCTTCTTAATCTCTTCTTCTGTTAGAATCGTCTTCATCTCAGCCGTCGTAGGAACAGCATGCTTCTTCCCTTGAGCCCACATGGGTTCTTGTACGTAGTGGCCGTGCATCATGAGCGTCACGACCGGTACCTTAAAGAGCTTAACGAGCTTTCCTAACGACTCTGGCATGGTCGATGTCGTTCCATCGATCGAATAGCGTGCCTCTGGATAGAGGACGACAATCTGCTTCTTCTTTATTAAAGAGTGCATCTGTCGAATGAGCTGAATATCGGTCGTAAACTTCCTCTTTGCAATACAGCCTACGTTTCGCATGAGAAATTCTCTACCAGAAAAGGCATCGAGTGCCACGACATAGTTAGCACGCTTCGGAAAGAGTGCCATGGTCATCACGTTGAAGTCTAAATTGGAACTGTGGTTACAAAGTAGAATATACGGAGGCTTAACGCCCTGTAAGTCCTTCGTGATCTTTACTTTATGTTTTATGAGCTTAGGAGCACTTAAGATCCAGGTGACAGGACGAAGAAGATGACTTTGTGGCTTAATCTCTTTTACAAAGTCATAAGATTCGAAGTCTTTTACCGGCGTATCCTTTAGCTCCTCGTTGTACCGGATCATTACGTTACTTACTAATTTCATTCCAAACCTCTAATGGGATAAGATTCTTGGCTTTGTCCATCCCTTTTTATTATACAGCCAAAAGCCGTAGAGAATGATGAGAAGATTCGATGTGGTCATAGAGATCCAGATGCCTGTGGATCCTAAATTACTAAAGTGCTTAAAGAGTAGAATCATAGGAAGTCTCAGTGCCCACAGTCTTCCCACTTCCATGTACATGGAGTAGTGCGTATAGCCTGACCCCTGAAAGAGGCCTTGAAAGATACTGAACATGCCCATGAGTGGGATGATGGGAATCGAGTAGAACATGTAAATCCTGCAGAGATCGAGTGCATTCTGTCCGGCCTTGGGATCTAAGAAGAGCTTGATCACAGGATCGTAGTAGAAGATTAAAAAGAGTGACCCGAGTCCCGTGATGATAAAGCTCATCACATTGGCCTTTTTAAAGGCTTCAATGACACGCTCTAAGCTTCCTGCCCCGAGGTTCTGTCCTACGACCGAAGTAAGCGCTCCGCCAATGCCCATCGCTGGCATAAAGAAAATGCCCGTAATGCGGTTAATGAGTGCAAAGGCAAAGATCGTATCGGTACCGTAACTACCAATGGCACTGTGGAGAATGATAAAGCCGATGGCTGCTCCTCCTTGCCCGAGCATCGCGGGAAAAGCGACAGAAAGGATCTCTTTGATGTAGTCAAAGACAAACTTAATTTTTGTTAGCTCCAAGCGAATGGCAGAATATCTTTTTACGAGTAGGAATCCTAAGACTAAAAGAAAAGCCTTACTCACAATGCTTGCAGCCGCTGCTCCATCGATACCTAACCCTAAGCCCTGTAAGCCAAAGATCGGAATGGTATCGAAGATGAAAAAGGGTGCAACCACGACGTTTACGAGTAAGCTCAGACCATTCGCTACCATCATCTCGATCGTACGTCCCTGAGCATTTAAAATGGCCTGATAAGAAAAATAGACGGCCATAAAGGGAAAGCTTAAAAAGCTCACCTGTAAAAAGCTTATCGCTAAGTGTTCAAAGTCACTCTGAGCACCCATGAGGCGAACGACGGTAGGTGTTAAAAAGTATCCGATCGCAGTAAAGACGATCCCTATAAAGACCGTAATGACGACGACGTGTTCTGCGTACTTCTCAGCAAGTTCTTCTTCTCCCTTACCGAGTAACTGTGCGAGGATCGAAGCTCCTGCGACGTAGATTCCAAAGCCTATTGCTATAAATAAAAAAAGAACAGGCCAAACAAAGCTCGAAGCACTGATCTCTTCTTTTCCTAAAAACCCTAACCAGTACGTATTCGAAAGATCCGACAACGTCTGCATGAGGTTTGAAAGAATGAGAGGTGTCGATAAAGAAAGCAGGACCTTATAGAGCGGTCCATGCTGAATGAGATCATTTTTATTTTTATATTTCATGTATCACCTATGAAAGAAAAAACAACGTGTCAGCGTTGTTTTTCTTCGTTTGTAAATTTTAAGTCAAAGATTTCTAGGATGACCGGGAAGTCATCTGGATCAAAGGGAATTCCAAAGTTCTCACACTCTTTTCGGAAGTAGTTCTCTTGTACCTTTTTCCAAAGCACAAAAGAATTTTGACCGATCATGTGGGAATAGCTCTCATCGAGCTCGTGGAACTTAATGACCTTTACTTCTCTATTTTCTATAATGCATACGGGCTCGTCATCACTGTCTAAGATCATGAAGACATCGCCCTCTTTAGGCATCTCTTCTTTGTAAAAGATGTAAGACTGATAGCTCGAGATGGACATCTGCTTCTTTCTTTCGACGACCATTTCTGCGAGTCTATCTGTCAATCCCCAGTAGCCAAAGGCTAGAAACGTTCGGTCTCGGTACGACGGATTCTCCTGTATAAAATTGTTCCAAAAATCATCTTTGGTCATGATCCAATCCTTTCGAAACGAGATCGTAATAATGGCCTTCCTTTGCCATGAGCTGATCGTGATTACCAGTCTCTATAATCTCACCCTTTTTAAGGACGAGAATTTGATCCGCATTTCGAATCGTAGAGAGTCGGTGGGCGATAATAATCGTCGTATGGGCATGCGACACTCGATCGATGGCCTTTTGAATTAAACCTTCTGTAATCGAGTCAATATTGGCTGTCGCTTCATCTAAGATAAAGAGCTTGGGAGAATGCGCAAGTGCTCTTGCAAAACTTAAAAGCTGTCTTTCTCCAGCAGAAAAAGAAGATCCACGTTCACTAACTTTACCTTCTAAACCACCATGAACTTTATTAATCACAATATCAGAGTAACTGTCTTCGATCGCTTCGTCAATTCTTTTTTGAGTAATCGGGTCATTTAATGTGATATTTTCTCGAATCGTACCACTAAAGAGGAAGACATCTTGCAAGACGACGGCGAGAATTTTTCTGAGATAAGACTTCTTTAGTTTATAGATATCTACGCCATCCAAGAGAATCTGTCCCTTTTGAATGGTGTAGAAACCACTCAGTAAACTGATGATGGTCGTCTTTCCGCTTCCCGTTTCACCGACAATGGCAAGCGTTTCCTTGGGTGAAATCTTAAAGCTTATTCCTCTTAATACCCACTCTTCGTCGTATTTGAACCATACGTCCTTGAACTCGACGTTTCCTTTAAAGTCCTCGAGCTCAATTCCTTCGTCTAAGTCTTCTATAACAGAGCTTTCGTCTAAAATTTCAAAGATACGTTCACCACTCACGGAAGCACTTTCGATATCTGTAAGAATTTCACTAATCTGCGCTACCGGCTGGAAGAACTGACGAATGTAGGTACTAAAGGCGATGATGGTACCAATTTCGATTCCATGAAGGCCGATCTTTGTCGAACTGTAGTAGATGAGTAGACCTATAGCAACGCTCTCAAAGACGTTTGCACTAGGACGCATCAAGGAGTTTAGAAGGACGTTCATGAAGCCTGCTTTATAGTACCCGAGGTTTAGTTCATCGAAAGCTTCCTTGCGTTCTTTTCCTGCTTGGAAGGTCTGAATGAGCTTCATTCCGCTGATATTTTCTGCAATGTTACCGTTGAGTTTCGACTGAAAGGACTTTAAGCGTGCCCAGTTCTTATGAATGAGATTCTTAAGGTAGATGACCGTAATGATCATGACGGGAATGACGGTAAAGCTTACGAGCGCTAAGCGCCAGTTCATGACGAACATGGCACCCACGATGCCGATTAGAAGGACACTCGACTGAATGAGGTCGATGACGTAGCTTGAAAAGAAGTCTGAAAGTGCTTCGACGTCGTTTGTAGCTCGCGTAATTAAGCGGCCCGAGGATGTCTTATCGAGGTAACTCAGAGGTAAAAGCTGAATCGTCTCAAAGAGCTCCATGCGGATCTTTTTAAGAATCGTCTGAGCCACTCGGCTCATGATATTAACCTGCACAAAGAGAAGCACGTTACCGATTCCCATCAAAACAAAGTAGCCGATCGCGATGGCTAGAATCGAGATACCATGAACGACACTCTTATGAGGTACGAGGTACTGGTCAGTCACAAGCTTAAGTACATAGGGCTGTAAAAGCGTCGTGGCGTTAATGAAAACGACGAGAAGGAGTGAAAGACCGACAAAAAACTTATGGTCTTTCATGTAACCTAGGAGCCTAAGAATGGCTCGCTTCGTTTTGGACTTCGTAGATTTCACGGTACAACCCTCCTTTCGTAAGGAGTTCATCATGTGTGCCGTGCTCGATGAGCTCACCTTGATCAAAGACAAAAATTTGATCGCTGTCTTTCATGGCACTGATGCGGTGAGAAATGATCACCGTCGTCGACTGATTTCTATATTTCTCTAAGTTTTTTAGAATCTTACGCTCGGTATCGGTATCGACAGCACTTAATGCATCATCTAGGATTAAGAGCTTTGGTCTACGGATGAGTGCACGCGCGATGGAAATGCGCTGCTTTTGACCACCACTTAAGTTCACTCCGCGCTCCCCTAAAAAGGTATCGAGACCTTCTTCAAGTTCCATGACGGAATCATAGATTTCAGCATCCTTAAGTGCCTGAACGACCTCTTCTTCTGTGAACTTATCCTGAAAGAAGGTGACGTTATCTGTGACAGAAGCCTGAAAGAGGAAGTTATCCTGAGGAACAATACTAATATTTTTACGAAGGACATCGAGTGTATAGTCGTTGATGTCTTCTCCACCGATGTAGAGCGTTCCATTCGGTACGTTGTAAAGCTTTAAAAGGAGGTTTACGAGTGTCGTCTTTCCAGAACCCGTAGAACCAATGATTCCTATCGTCTGGCCATTTTTTACTTCAAAGCTCACGTTCTTTAGTGACTCCACTTTAGCCCCTGGATAGCGGAAGGAGAGATTCTTTGCTTTAAAAGAACCGTCCTTCATCTCGCTTGCAAGGCCTGTTCCATCGACAGTTTCTATCGGATGATCCATGAGCTTATTCAATCTGTCCATGCTCGCCATACCGCGCTGTAAGAAGTTAATGATTCGTGAGATCGATGTGATCGGCATGAGCATGAGTGCGAGGTAGCCATTGTAGGCGACAAATTGACCGATCGTTATCGTTCCTGAAAGCACCTTCTCGGTCGCTAGAACGAGAAAGATCGAAAAGCTTAAGGCAAAACCAATCTGTACCGTAGGCGTCATGAGAGAAGACACGTGAACCATCTTGAGGTTCGACTGTCTCATCTCTTCACTCAGTTCATCAAAGCGCTCCACTTCCTTTTCTTCTTGGACGTAGGCCTTAATGACTCGAATACCTGAGATGTTTTCATTGACGCGGTCAGAGATTCTACCGAAGTTCTCTTGAACCTTTCGAAAGCGCTCGCGAATAAAGCTTCCATAGCGTCCCATGAGAAGGAGAACGATGGGCATTGGAAGCATCGAATAAAAGGTGAGCGCCGGATCGAGGTTTGTAACCATCTGATAGAGGGCAATCCCTAAGGTCACAAGACCATTTAGAGAAAGCGCAAAGACAGGTCCAGCACTCATTCGAACGGCGTTGACGTCATTGATCGCATAGCTAATGAGGTCGCCCGTCTTATTCTTCGTATAAAAGCTCTGAGAGAGCTTTTGGAAGTGCAAAAAGAGTGTCTCACGGAGCTCGCGGTCTAGCTTTCTCGCGTTACCGATGAGAAAGTGTCGTCCAAAGAAGCTTCCAATGAAGCTAATAAAGCTCACCCCAACGATCCAGTAGATGGCTGTTAAGAGATCATCATTCGAAAACTCTGGATTTCTAATGGTATCGATGGCTTGACCTAAAAACTTCGGATACTGCATGCGAGCAAAGGTCGCTACAAGCATCAAAAGTACGCCTAAGATGTATTCATAACGATGTTTTTTAATGTAGTCTTTTAAAAACTGAAGGGCCATAATCTCACTTTCTGTAGAAAAGGTAACTGGTCATGGAAATGGAACCTAAATCGTAGCCTTTATTTATGACTTCAATCTGATCGATTAAGTTCGATGCACCGAGTGCAATGAGGAGTGGAATAAAGTGCTCTTTTGTTGGAACAGCTGGCGTAAAGCCATGGTTTAAAATGGCTTGATGATCGTTGTGAACGACCTTTTCTTCGATAAAGTCGTCAAATTCCTTCGAAAAAGGGAGTGGATCATAGCCTCTATCAGGATCCATTCTTCTTAAGTTATGGACGACATTTCCACTCGCTACGATGAGGACTCCCTCATCACGTAAAAACTGGAGGGCTTTACCGAGTTTATATTGTTCTTCATAGCTCTTTGTAGCATCGATACTGAGCATCGTCACAGGAACATTTTGATTCGGGTAGAGGTGCCTTAAAACGGCCCACATTCCGTGGTCGATGCCCCAGTGGTTGTCACTTTCGATGTTGAGCTCGGTCTTTACTTTAGCTGCGAGTCCTGGAGAACCCATGGGGCGATAAATCATCTCATAGAGTTCTTTCGGAAAGCCCGCAAAATCATAGATCTGTTCTGGCTCGCTTTCGTCGTTTACATATAAGCCCCTCGTCATCCAGTGAGCACTGATACCGAGGATAGCCTTCGGCTTTGGAAGCTTCTTTGAAAGCTCCACCCAACCGTCTTTATAAGGATTATCTTCTAACGTTATCATTGGGGAACCGTGCCCTACAAAGAGCACAGGCATTACTTTGTCATCCATTCCATTACCTCTTCTACGGATCCCTTTAAGAGACCCTCTGCTCGATCTTCTCTTCCCCCACCACGGCCAAGGAAGGCCTCATTAAGTCCCTTTTGAAGGGGACGAACATCTTCTACATCACTCGAAATGAAGTAGTGCACACCACCCTCTGTAGGGGTCAGAATGGTGATGGTCTTTTGTAAATTTGAACGAAGGTTTCTTGCTAGATCTTGAAGAGCTTTATTACTTAAGTCGAGACAGAGTACATTCTCTGTTCCTTTGGAAAGCTCTCTTACGAGCATTCGCTCAAGGTCTGCACTTCGTTCCTTTTGCTTTAAAAGCTGATCATTTAACTTCTCGACGTGATCTCGAACTTCTAAGATGGGAGAACTGAGTAGTGCTCCGGAGTTCTGTAATTCCTTAAGAATTCCGTCGTAGTACTTTGTGGCTCGTCTTCCAAAGACGGCCGTCAAACGCGTTCCACCCTTGTAATTCTCTCTCGTAAGGATCTTCATGAAGCCGATTTCACCCGTCGTTCGAAGGTGCGTACCACAGCAAGCACAGATGTCGACGTCATTAATCGTAATGATTCGAATGGGCATCGCGAGTTCTTTTTTCGAGCGAAAATCGAGTGTCTCTAGCTCTTTTTCTGTGGGATAGCTTTCTAAAATCGGAACGTCTCTCCAGAGGATTCGGTTCACCTTATCTTCAAGCTCTCTTAAGTCTTCATCACTTAAAACGCCATCGTAATCGATGCGCGTCACATCTTCTCCGATCGAAAAGCCTACGTTTTCAAAGCCAAAGTGCTTGTGCACGAGGCCACTGATGATGTGCTCCCCGGAGTGTTGCTGCATCATGTCGTAGCGAAAATCCCAGTCGATCGACGCGTGAACGGGACCTAACGGAAGTTCCGATTCTACGAGATGGAAGACGACGCCATCTCTTTCCGTGACATCGAGGACATTACTTCCACCGATCACTCCTCGGTCAGGAAGCTGACCACCGCCTAGCGGAAAGAAAAAGCTTCGATCTAAGACGACTTCAAAGCCTCCCTTCGCCTTGGTGCAAGCGATCACTTCAGCATCAAATTCGGTCGTATAGGGTTGAGCGTGGAAAAGTTTCTCTGTCATGCGTTGCCTCCGTAAGATTATACCATGTAATATTAGTATACACTATAAAAACCCCCATCAAAGGATGGGGGTTTGCCAATTTATGCTCCTTGGGAGCTCTCTTTGGCGATAATTTCTTTTGTCTTCATGAGTCTCGTGATGGTCGCACGTTCGTTCTCATCGAGCTTCATTCGAATGTAAGAGATCGTCTCTTCGAGGTCTGGAATCGTACGATATTCGAGCGCATTGACTCTTCTTCTCGTCTTTTCAATCTCATCTGCCATAAGCTGGCAAGCCTTTTCAAGGCCAGCAAGCTCTAAGAGATCCTCCATGACTCCCTCGAGCTTTACGATGGCATCGTCAAGTTCTGCTGAGGTCTGAGCGTAGCCGTAGGGAAAAATCGTCCCTCCCTCGCGGCGAAACGTCATCACGGGGATGTTTACACTCATGACATTCTTCTTTTCGATGTCTACCGTCACTTCTCGACTTGAACTCGTTAGAGCGAGGTTTAACATCTCTGGTGTCATGACGGCACTTGTTAAAAGAAAGTCTGTAAAGGAGTCTTTAAGCTTTCCTTCGACCTCGGTTCGAAGTCTCTTATTCTCTCGAATCTTTTCTATGAAGCGACGCATGAGCTCATCTTGCTTATCTTTTAAAAGTTTGTGTCCGCGCTTTGCAGTTTTTAGTCGAGTCTTTAAGTTACTCAGTTGCATGCGCGTTGGATTCACATTGAGCTTAGCCATATTACTCCCCTTTCGGGAGGTATTTTTCTAGGTACTCATCACGAATTCGCTTGAGTTCTGACCTTGGAATGATCTGTAAAAGCTTCCAACCGAGGTTTAAGGTTTCTTCAATCGTACGTCCTTGATCGAAGCCTTGGTTGACGTATTCCTTGTCAAATTCCTCCGCAAACTTTGAGAACGCGAGATCGGCTTCACTGAGTGCACTGTCACCTAGGATGATAGCGAGTTCTCTCGCTTGAATACCGGCTGTATAAGCGGCATAAATCTGGTTCATGGTGTCGGCGTGATCTTCACGCGTCTTACCTTTTCCGATTCCCTTGTCTTTTAGACGAGAGAGCGAGGGAACGATGTTAATAGGTGGCATGATTCCGCTCTTATAGAGCTCACGGCTTAGGATGATCTGACCCTCTGTGATATAACCTGTGAGGTCAGGAATGGGGTGTGTGATGTCATCTTCAGGCATCGTAAGAATTGGAATTTGCGTGATCGATCCATTGAGTCCACGCACACGTCCTGCACGCTCATAGAGGCTTGCAAGGTCCGTATAGAGGTAACCAGGATAACCTCTACGCCCAGGAACTTCTTTTCTCGCAGCACTGATCTCACGGAGGGCTTCTGCGTAGTTTGTCATGTCGGTTAGAATGACGAGTACGTGCATGCCCTTTTCGTATGCGAGGTATTCTGCCGCTGTTAGAGCCATACGTGGCGTTGCAATACGTTCGATCGGCGGGTCGTTCGCTAGGTTCATAAAGAGCACAGCACGGTCAATGGCACCGGTCTTTGTGAAGTCATCGATGAAGAACTGTGCTTCTTCGAAGGTGATTCCCATGGCTCCAAAGACGACGGCAAAGTTCTCTCCTGTACCTAAAACTTTCGCCTGTCTTGCAATCTGTGCAGCTACGTCGTTATGCGGTAGACCAGAAGCTGAGAATATGGGTAGCTTTTGTCCACGTACGAGTGTATTCAGCCCATCGATCGTACTGATTCCCGTTTGAATGAATTCACTCGGGTAGTCACGGCTCGCTGGGTTCATGGGGTTTCCATTGATATTTAGCTTCTTTTCGGCGATGAGCTTCGGTCCTCCGTCAATGGGATTACCCGTACCGTCAAAGACACGTCCGATCATATCTTCACTGACGCCGAGCTCGAGTGGATGACCTAAAAAGCGTACGGTGGACTTCGGAAGGTTAATGCCACTAGAGCCTTCAAAGAGCTGAATCATGGCTTTATCGCCATTGATCTCTAGTACTCTTCCACGGCGCTTTTGTCCGTCCTGAAGTGTCACCTCTACGAGTTCTTCGTATTTGACGCCTTCTACGCCGTCGACCATCATAAGAGGACCTACGACTTCGCGAATCGATTGGTATTCTTTAAGCATGGAGTCCTCCTTGAAGTGTTTTCATTTCGCTCTTGATCGTTCGTTCAATGTCATCGAAGGTCTCGAGTGCATCTTCTTTTATCATCTTCGAACGAGCAATGCGATCTCTTACGGGTAGCGCTAAGATCTCACGTAAGTAGGTTCCGTTTTGAAGCGCTTCGAGTGCCTCATCGTAGAAACCTAAGATGAGCTTTAGCATGCGATTTTGTTTATCGAGTGAACAGAAGGTATCGATCTCATGGAAGGCATTTTGCTGTAAGAAGTCTTCACGCAAGCTCTTTGCGATCTCGACCTTGAGCTGATCGCCTTCACTCAAGGAATCTCTACCGACTAAGCGAATGATTTCTTGAAGCGATGCTTCTTCTTGAAGAAGACTCATCGCACGAACTCTTCTCTTAGAAAAGTCAGGGTCTACAGCTTCATCGAAGAAGCGGTCCATCTTCATTTGATACAAACTATAACTGTTGAGCCAGTTGATGGCTGGGAAGTGTCTCGCATAACTTAGTGCGTAATCGAGTCCCCAGAAGACCTTTACGATACGAAGGGTTGACTGGCTAACAGGCTCAGAAATGTCTCCACCTGGAGGTGATACGGCACCGATGACCGTAAGTGCTCCTTCTCTTTCGTCCGAGCCTTTCGTGATGACACGACCTGCGCGTTCGTAGAATTCAGCGACACGCGATGCGAGGTATGCGGGATATCCTTCATCTCCTGGCATCTCCTCTAAGCGTCCACTCATCTCACGAAGGGCTTCTGCCCAGCGCGAGGTACTGTCTGCCATGAGAGCTACACTATAGCCCATGTCTCTAAAGTACTCGCCCATCGTAATACCTGTATAGATAGACGCTTCACGCGCTGCTACTGGCATGTTTGAAGTGTTTGCTACAAGCACCGTTCGTTTCATGAGCGATTCACCCGTCTTAGGGTCAATGAGCTCGGGAAATTCCATGAGAACGTCTGTCATCTCATTACCGCGCTCACCACAACCTACATAGACGACGAGTTCTGCGTCAGCCCACTTGGCAAGTTGGTGCTGAACGACTGTTTTTCCTGATCCGAAAGGACCTGGAATCGCTGCCGTTCCGCCTTTTGCGACGGGGAAAAAGGTATCGATGACGCGCTGACCTGTAATGAGCGGTCTCGTAGGATCGAGCTTTTTCTTATAAGGACGACCCTTACGAACGGGCCACACCTGCATGAGCTGACAAGGGACTTCACCCTTCTCTGTTTCAACAACAGCGACCGTATCGGTTACGGTAAAAGAGCCCGATTCAATCGACTTTAAGGTTCCCTTTACACCGGGAGGAACCATGATCTTATGAAGGAATACGGGATTTTCCTGAACAGTTCCTAGAATATCTCCCTCTTCGACTTCTCTTCCAACTTCCATCGTGGGTGTAAAGTCCCACTTCTTTTCACGGTTTAGGCTCTTGATCTCCGTTCCTTTTAACAGGAAGTTTCCTTCCACCTGTCTTAGGACATCGAGCGGTCGTTGAATCCCGTCAAACATCTGTTCAATGAGACCAGGCCCTAATTCGATCGAAAGCGGATGACCTGTCGTATAGACGGGCTCTCCCGGACCGATGCCTGTCGTCTCTTCATATACTTGGATGGAGGCGCGGTCGTCACGCATCTCGATGATCTCACCGATGAGCTTTTGTTCACTGACGAGCACGACGTCATAGACGTTGGCCTCTTCCATTCCGCTCGCAACGACGAGCGGACCTGATACTTTAATAATTGTTCCTGTCTTCAAGCTTCCCTCCATCTACAGAATGTTTGAACCAATGGCTTTTTCCACAAAGCGATCGATGCGTGCTTGACCGATACCAAGAGTCCCTTGGTTATCAGGAATCAAGATGATCGCTGGCGTCATCGATTCATCGTAGCGGTTTATTGTCTCTTGAACTTCAGTGGCGAAGCGTTCTGTAATAAATATGACACCGTAGTTCTCTTTGGCCAACGAATCGATCGTCTTTCTCGTCTCTTCTCGGTCTTCCGGACTAAAGACATCGATACCGAGCGCTTTAAAGACCATGACGCTGTCCTTATCTCCTATGACTGCTAATCTATTCATCGATCCCCCTCAAGCGTTCGCGGATCGCTTCTTTACTGACACCGTTGGCCTTACCGACGAGAATCATTCGAAGGTTTTTCACTTCATTCTCTTTTTCTAAGAGATAGCTAAAGAGAACCTCGGGTCCGAAGGTTATGCGCCTAGCTTCTCGAAAAGCATCGAGCACGTGGTTTTCATAGACCTTCTCAAGGCCACTAATGCGTCCGTCTTCTTTCATAAGTGAAAAGCCCTTTTGAAGCGTAGCATCCAGTGAGGATCCCTTCCACTTCTCAAGTAGAACTTCATTCGGTTCGTAGTACAAAGATTCAAACTCATCAGGGGAAACAGTGCCTCCCTCAATCAGTACGGATTCTAAGAATTCGATGTCTCGGTCTTGCTTTTTAAGGCGAAGTAGCGTCTTAAGGTTTGTAAAATCAATCTCCTCTTTCACATAGCGCGTAAAGACATCGCTATCGAGCTTTTTCGTAAGTTCTAGAAGCTCTTTAAAGTAGGCCTGATCGACGATGAGATCGATCATCGTGGCATCCTTTGTCTCTTCAAATTTCTTTACGACTTCTTCGTAGAAAGGAGGAAACTCTTTTCTACGCACCGTTTCATCGAGCTCTAAGAGTGTTTCTCTCTCCTTTAGTAGTTCACTCGAACCGTAGTCGATGTAGAGCGAACGCAGGTTTTCTTTTAAAAGAAGCTCTTTAAGAAAGACCTTGTAGTTATGATAGTCATAGCGAAGCTCTAAAAGGCGAATGAGATCCTTATCAGGACTGATCCAAAGGGCTTCTTTGTACATCTCTTGAAGCATGAGGCCAAAAGCCTTTTCAAAGTGGTTCAAGGAATCCAAGCGTAGAAAGTACTTCTGATAAGAGCTTTCATCTAGGATTCTTACGGCATCTTCAAGGGATTCACTTTCAATGAGCCTATCGTAAAAGGAATTCTTTAAGAGATTCTTTTCTAACACTCTCGTATGGGTTGAGGCTTGAATAAAATCTTCTCTTTTCATTACGCCTCCCCAAAGAGCTTCTGAACGATTTCTCCCTCCATGTCATCCATCACTTCTTCTACAAGCTTCTGAAAGCTAAAGTTCATGGTCACTGCGCCCTTACGAAGGTAGAAACCATCCTCCATGTCTTCAAAGGTAGCTTCGCTAAAGCTCTCCTTTAGAGCACTTCTCTTTAAAGGTAAAACGAGCGTGCTTCCCTCTCTCTCATTTGGAGGAACGATTTTTTCTAGAAAGCTCTTAAACGAATGATCGTCCATGGCTTTGAGCTTTTCTTTTACAGTTTCTTTCATCTCTACGAGAATATCTTGTTTGGTCTTAAGAACGACATCTCTCGCTTCAATTTTCGAAGCATTTCTTGCACGTTCTCTCACCTGCTCTGCACGTTCCTTCGCTTCACGAAGAATCTCATCCGTCTCTTCTTTCGTTCGTTTTGCTTCTTTTTCTAAGAGACCATCAAGCTCTTCCTTCGCCCTCGTTTGAAGTGCTTCGACCTCGGAATGTGCATCGGAGAGAATCTTCTTTTGAATGTTCTCTAAGTTTGACATAGGAACTCCTACAGCTTAACGAAGAGAAGAAGCATGAGGGATGTAACAAAGCTTAAGATGGCATAGGTCTCAACCATGACGGCGTAGATGACACCCTTCATCGATTGCGATTCATTTTTAGCGAGGATATTTAAACCAGCGATTGCAACTTTAGCTTGCTTTACTGCAGAAATGAGTCCTACGATACCTACTGGAAGACATGCTCCTAGAATGAAAAGTCCTTCTTGAAGGCTCATGGAACCATTGAGCTTACCCATGACCATGAGGCCGATGACGAAGCCGTAAAGACCTTGCGTACCAGGGAGAAGTTGTAAGAGCAGTGAACGTCCGAACTTTTCTGGTTCTTCGATAATGATTCCACTTGCTGCTTCACCTGCCATACCGACACCCTTCGCACTTCCGATACCGGAAAGAACGACAGCGATTGCTGCTCCAAGAACGCCAAAGAAGAGTCCGCCGTTTTGAATAAAGAATTCAGTCATTTTTTTCTCCTATTTTTCCTTTAAATTGATATATTTAGGTTCTTTACGGAAACGTTCGAAGGCCTTTCCGCCTCCTTCATAGAACTTTCCAAAGAATTCGACATACGTTAAGCGGATCGCATGAACATACGCTCCGAGGTAGCTGAGAAACAAGTTGAAGAGATGGAAGACGACAAAGATAATGACTCCAACGAGTAACCCAACAATACCACCGCCTGCGACCATCTTTACGATCATGTTGACTGCCATACCGATAAATCCACCTGCAAGGCCTAGAGCCATGAGTCTCGAAAAGCTTACGAGATCTCCTACCCAGCTAGAAATGCCATAGAGGGAATAGAGTCCACCGGCAAGCCTAGCTCCTGGATTCTTCGATTCCCTTCCTGCGAAGAGGACGATACCTACCATACCGATGATCATCATCCAAAAGATGATGGTTTTAGCCACAGGAGGTATCGGAAGAGCTCCACCACCTAGGTATCCGATACAACCTAAGATCGTCATGTACCAAAAGATGACGTCGTAGAGTGCATCGAGTGGTTTTCCATCTCGAATGAGCATGTAGGCTTTAATTCCCAGTCCAAAGAAGAGATGGACTAAGCCAAAGAACACGCTGATACCAAGGAGTAGCATAAAGTCCTTATTAGAATCGATGAGTGCTGGCATGGGAATGATTCCACCAAAGATCGAACCATAGATGGCTCCCCAAACGGTTACGCTAATACTTAAAACGAAAAAGAACTTCAAAGAATTTCTCATGGAGTCTTTTAAGTTAAAGGTCTTTAGCGCAAAGCCTGTAGCGAGAAGCATCAAGAGACCATAGCCCAAGTCTGCTGCCATCATGCCAAAGAAGACCCAGTAGAAGGGAGCTAAAAATGGCGTCGGGTCGATCTCGTTGTACTTTGGTAGAGCGTACATCGAAGTCAAGGACTCAAAGAGCTTTGAGAAAGGACCGTGCTTTAAGAGGATCGGTACCTCTTCACTATCTCTTTCTGCTTCCTTAACTTCTAATACATAATCTTCTTTTAAAAGACCCTTTAGTTCTTTTTTAAAGTCTTCTACTTTATCTGTAGGAACGAATCCACTCACGAGATCGAGTGAATCGGTCTTTAAAAACTTTTTCGGTGCGCCGAGCTTAAAGCGCTCGTTTTCTAGTGCTTCCGTTACCACCTCGTACTCTAGGAGCTTCGAAGCAAACGTAGGAATCTCCTTTTCTAGAGCTTCTTTTTCCTGAAGAGTATCTTGAATCACTTCATCTAGCCTTGAAAGCTTCGATGTAATGAGTTCTTCGCCCTGAAGCTTAATTTCACTAAATCCATTTCTACGAAGGAGCTCTTCAAAGTCCTTTAGGACATTCTTATGAATGATGAAGTGCAAGAAAAGTTGTCCCTTCTCTTCACTTATGACATCCATGTGTACGAGCTCTTCCTCTGCTACGAGTTCCTTGATGCGATCGAAGTACTTCCTCTGCACACTTCCTGTGATAGATTGTACGGAAGAGAAGTGAAGATCCTTCGGAGCAACCTCTAGGCTCTTCCAAGGTAAGAGAGCTTCTCTTTCGTTCAGGCTCTCCGTGTACTTCGTCTGTAAGGAATCGATTCGCTCCTGGATGCTCTTAAGCTCTTCGTAATCTTTAAGATAGGTGCTTTCGTCTGCTTTTCTATAAAGTTCCTCTAAGGAGTAGCTAGGAACACCTTCTTTTAGGGCTTTAAGGCCCTTACTTCTCGAATCGAAGTTCTTTAGAAGCTTCATCATCCAGTCGAGCTTTGTAAGCTTTTCTTCTACTGCTTGAACCTTTGCATCGGTCGGAAGTTCCTTCAGACCGTGTTCTTCACTCAAAGGACGCAGGTCTCGAAAGTGGACATAGGAAAACGATTGCAGGACGCGGAGCAATTCTTCTCGATGTTCTTTAAATACAAAGAGCGAGAATTCACTCATTTCCTGAATGGCCATAGTTACGTATCCTTTCTTCGATCCACTGTGACATTTCATCCTTTTTTGCGTTAGCGAGATCCCAAAGCGCTTGACTCTTCTTTTGAGCTTCTTCTAGGATGGGTTCCGCCTCTCGCTCTCCTTCGAGCTTCGCCTGTTGAATGAGCTCTTCACTCTCTAGTCGGCTCTTACGAATGGCTTCTTTGTAGTCAGCCTTCGACTGAAGAAGCCTTTCTTCTCGATCTTTTTCGATCTGAGCTTTGGCATTCTCCACGAGAGCTTTGGCTTCACTCTCACAAGCTTTAATGATTTCTATTGCATCTTCGTGCACGGACTCACCTCCTTTACCAAAACTAATGGTATTATGTTATTGTTACCCCTATAGGATTGGAAAGTATTGAAGAATGAGACAAATTTTAATCGGTTTATGGGCTTTATTAAATCTTTTTAGCTTTATCCTCTTTCTAGCGGATAAGAGCAAGGCTGCGAGACATGTTCAAAGGATCTCAGAGAAGACACTGCTCCTAAGTGCTTTAGCAGGTGGACTAGGTGCTTTTCTTTCCATGCAACTCTTTCGTCATAAGACGAAACACTTGAGATTTCAGATGCTCGTGCCGCTCTTTTTCATCCTGAGCCTTATCATTTTATTTTGCATTCGAAAATACACTGAACCTTTTTGATGCTCCCCACGACGAATAAGGTGTAAGGGAAAAAAGGAGGACACTTGAATCAAGCTTCGTTTGAATCATGGGTTCAAGACCATCAAAAATCACTCTACAACTACATTCTAGGCTACGTAAGCGACTCTCATGATGCCCTCGACATCCTTCAGGACAGTCTTATAAGTATTTTTAGGAGCATCTCTTCCTTTCGAGGCGATTCGTCATTTATGACCTTTGCCATACGCATTGTAAAGCGGCGCATCGCTGATTTTTACAGAGATCGAAAGGTCACAGTGGAGTTACCAGAGACACTAGAGGATTCGATCAATGAAGAGAAACTGGAATTAAAGCATGCGGTCTCAAAGCTAACGAAGGAAGAAGAGAGGCTATTAACGCTTATCTTCACCTTAGGTCTTAGCTACCGCGAAATCTCAGAACTTGAAAACATCCCGGAAGGAACCGTAAAAAGTCGATTCTTTACGATTAAAGAGAAGCTTAAGAGAGAATTAGGAGAAACACATGTGTGAAGACAACAGAACCCTAGAATACATTCAAGATCGCTTGAATAGTGAAGAAAGAATCGCCTTTCTAGAGCATCTCATCACGTGTGATGAATGTAGAGATGAATTAAAAGAACTCCTTGAGCTTAAGAAGTTTGTGAAGCTTAATGAGATCGAGGTACCACCCTTTAAATTGGAACTTCCTCAAGAGTCCGTTCTCGACTCCCTTAAAAAGACGGCAACGATCACAAAAAAGAGCCTAAAGCTCTGTAGAGACATTTTATTCTTAGGAGGACAAAATGAGTAACGAAAGCGATATCAAAGATCTTGCAGAAATATTAGATACAGTCACCGATAAGGTTCCAAGACTTTTAAGAGAAGTCATGGGAACACTCTATTCACCTGAAGCAGGAGCAAACATCGGAAAGAGCGTTGGAGGCCTTTACAAGGAACTCGTAAACAGTGGAATTCCTGAAAAGGATGCACTCGAGATGGCAAAGAGCTACATCATTAGCTTAAAAGATATCAAAAGCATGGAAATAAAATAAGGCCATGAAGATCACTCGTGTGATTCTAAAGAGTATCTACCTTTTACTGAGTTCCCCCTTCGAGATCATCTCGTATAAAATGAAAAAAAAGCGCTTCGAAAACGCTTTTTTACAGAGCTTACAGGATGAGGGAATTCCATTAGAAGTTCAGCGAGAATTCAAGAATCGCTTAGATGAATCGACTTCGATTCAGAGCATTTTAGGTGATATCCGACGCTTGACAAGCTAGGAAATAGGCATATACTTAAATTAACTGAATAAGCTTGTGGTTGCTACTTATGCATTAATAAGGGAATCCAGTGAAAGTCTGGAACAGCTCACTTTACTGTAAAAGCTACAAAGAACCAATGCCATGGGAAACCAGAAGGCGGTTCGGAGGTTTGAAGCTTCGAGTCAGGAGACCTGCCATAGGTGAAGTATTTCTTTCGGTGAGGGAAGAATCGACATTTATGGTTTTTAAATGCTAGATTCTTCGTTTGAAGAATCTTTTTTTCTTCCCTAAAAGCATTGTAGGTAGCTCCATCCTATGAGGAGAATCTCTTCCCAATTCTTCTCACTTCTCTTCCATCAGAAGTAGGAATAGAGTAACCATATATTCGATAATTTCTCCATATCACGAAAGCGGCTCTAAGTTCTCCCTTAGAGCCGTTTTCGTTGTAAAAATTGAATCGTTTCTTCGAGATCCTTCCTTGATAAAAGACCACCATGTGAACTAAAAGCCTTTTTAAAAGGGAATGTCAAAGCATAAGTAAGACTTTCAATGTGCCGATCGATAAGAGATTCATCTCGATCAAAGCGGTCATCGCTATCTCCTAGGTAGAGAATTCCGTCTTCTTTATCGAAGATTCCGATGGAATCGATCGTATGACCAGGCATCCAAAAGAGCACGAGTTCATTTAAAAGAAGTACATCAAAGAAGGTACGTGTAGGAAGACGCATCTCTGTGACGCCTTTCATGTACTTCTGGTAATCGTAAAAATTCTCTTTTAAAAGATGAGGGGTGAGTGCATGGGAGATGATCTCACCCGTAAAAAACTCATTACCATACGTATGATCCCAGTCGTAGTGGGTGTTTATGACAATGGTCTTCTTCTCTACGTTGTCTTTAAAGATCTCTTTTAAAACATCGGGGCCTAGATAGGTGTCGATGACGTAGCGTATCGACTCTCGTTCGATGACGACGAGACTCGTTTCGCAGTGGAATTCCTCATAGAGATCAAAAAATGTATAGGCTGTACTAGTCTTTGATAAATGCGTTCTTTTCATACTGTTATACGTAGCGTTCGATGGAGATCACAGGATTTCCCTTCTTCGTCTCCCGAAGAATTCCAAGGTATCGAAACTTTCCGAATCCTCGAACGCTCACAATATCCCCCTCCACAAGTTTAAGACTCACCTTTTCACGTCTCTTTACGACGAGTACTTTTCCCTGTTCAATGAGTTCTGTAGCAACTTGCCTTGAGATGTGAAAGACCTCAGAGATGACATTATCGAGTCTTTCGCTTGCTACGATGCATTCCGTCTTTTCAAAGAGAGGAAGTGGAAGTTCCTCTTTTGTCCTTTGTAGTTCCACCGATGAATGTTTGATGTTCGTCATCGTATGAAGGACAAGAGGAACCATGTGACTTACGACTTCAAAGATACCTCGCTTTTCATCGACAAAGATGTTACCGATCGTCTCTCGTTCAAAGCCTAGGTGCATGTAAGCACCTAAGATGTCCCTATGCGTAAGGGGCTCCTCTACAGAAAAGCTCAAGCGTTCGATGGGAAAGTCCGAAGTGGAACCAAAGCGAATCATCTTTCGATCGAATCGTTCGTCGTGGAAGGACCACTCGACAAAGGAGAAGGCACTTCGATTTTCATAAAAATCTTGCTGTTCTTCTAGGCTTAAAAAGTTAGAAAAGGTCGGCTCATCCAAGCCGGCCTCTGCAAGATCGAGTAAGTGATCAATAAGATATCGATTGTTCTTCATAGCTTATAAGGTTCGAAGTTCAGTTCATCTTCTGTAAAGCCCATGGTCGATCCATAGAGGATGGCATCTGTCCAGGTGCTTCGATCTTCACGATCCATAAAGAACTGCTTTCCTTCGCCAAAGCAAACGATCATCGACTGATCGTTCCAGAAGTGAAAGAACCACCCCTTCTCAAGACTTGAAGCCACTTGTCCGATGTCATCTAAGGTGAGACGAACTTCGTAGTAATGCTGACCGTTTTCTTTTGAGATCTTCGCTTCTTCGATCATGAGGTCATTAATGACCCAAGGTTCACGAAGCGCTTCTGTAATGATAATACCTTGATATAACACTATCTACCTCGTTTCTCTCCTTGGTAAAAGAGTGAGACTGTCTTGGGTCCCGTGTGACTTCCGATGACGGTTCCGATGGAAAAGATCTTAATCTCCCCGGCTTTCGGGAAGGTCTTTTCGACGAGTGCCTTTAGTTCTAGTGCATCTTCATAAGCTTTGGAGTGGTTGATGTAGATTCGTCCACTATACGCTACTCCACCTTCTGCACGCTCACGCATGATCTTTACGACTTCTTCGATGACGCGTTTCTTACCACGGATCTTTTGACGCGGAATGAGCTTTCCTTCGTCGTTTACATCCATTAAAGGACAGATATTTAAGAGACCACCGACTGCAGCTTGTGCCGCTGAGATTCTTCCACCGCGCTTGTAGTGCGTTAAGTCGGAACTAAAGAACCAATGGTTTAAGAAAATCTTGTTCTCTTCGAGCCAGTCTCTCGTCTCTTCAATGGTCATTCCTTCGTCTCTTCTGTCGACGGCGAAGCTAAGGAGTAATCCGTAACCACTCGATGCCGCTAAGCTATCGACGACAATGATCTTTCGGTCGGGATACTTTTCCTTTAGCATCTCTGCTGTACTTAAAGCCGACTGAAAGGATCCAGAGAGTCCTGAACTAAAAGCGAGGTGAAGGACGTCGTTTCCTTCTTTAAGAAGCGGTTCAAAGAACGCTTCGTATTCTACAGGTGGTACGAGGGATGTCGTAGGCATCGCACCCTTTTCGATGCGTGTAAAGAACTCATCGTAACTCATGGTCTTTCCTAGATCATCCGTATAGACGACCCCGTCCATCTGAAAGGTATAAGGGACGTATTTGACTTGCATTCTCTCTAATTCTTCATTGGACAAGTCAACGGTCGAATCACACGTAAGTATAAATTTCATAAATCCTCCAAAATATACGGGCTACTCTTCTTTTTCCCGTTTTTTTACATAAAAAATCAAGAACCGACATGAATCTTTGATAAAATGAGAACTATGAAACGAATCATTCTCATGTTAATGCTTATTTTCCTTGTAAGCTGTACACCGAAAGACAACTTAGAATCGACACTTCGAGACTTTACCTTGGAAACAAAGACTATCGGTAATGAGTCCTTTGTGCGCATTCAAAACCCCTTTGATGCTCCCCTCTTCGGCTTTCGTGCACGCTTTGAAACAGCGGCTCAGTCAGAAAACTTCGAATATACGCTAACGATTAAACCGAAGGAAGCTTCTCCTTGGATTCGATTTAAGGCAGAAGAACCGATGCGCTTTAAGGAGCTTCACTTTGAAGTCGCAGAGTCTTCTCCCGTTGAATACGTCGTATTAAGTGATCCGAAGCTCTTTCAAAAGCTTCAAATAGCTATACCGTCACAGACGGAGCGGTCAATCGACAGTGCTTTTCCAGACGAAACGGGAAAGGTCACAAACCTCACAGGAGAGCGCTGGAAAGGCTATTTCCTCTACTATGAAAAGGATGGCGTCTTAGAGCTCTTTCGCTACGACGAACCGGTAGAACCGAATGCTAGTTTTCAAGCGCTAAAAGCAGATGTTCTTCGGTTAGAAGTGACCTTCGATCAACCAGGCTGTAAGCGCTATCGAATCACTTACGAAAAAGGACTCGATCTAAGTTATAAAAAAGACCTCTGAAGTGAGTAGAAAAGTGCTAGTTAGCACGAATATTTTGCCATAAAAGAATCTTATCTTCTAGTCGATAAGTGGCATTTCTCGGGCTTGAGGACGTCAAAAGCGTCGCCTCGAGCCCTTTTTGATACCTCTTAAAGAGTTCAAAGCTCTTGGTTCCATTACAAAAGATACGCTCTATTCCATGTTTCTTTACGATCGAATGAATGTCTGCTGGGATGACATCCTTAATGCTTGAATCACTGCTACCTTCGATACTACAGGCGTAGACAGTATCGTAGAGAGCGATACCAAATCTAATAAGGAACGCTTTCTTTTCTTCTAAGGTAAGAGGGACTTCGACCTCAAAGACACTGGCTAGAATTTTCCAGAACTGATTCTGTGGATTGGCGTAAAAAAAGCCTTCTTTCCGGCTTTTTACGGAAGGAAAGCTTCCTAGAATGAGAATTCTAGCATGTTGTGGTATAAAGGGTTCGATCGGATGAACGATACGCATCCCCTAGCCCTCTTCTTTTTTGACGTCACTCTTTTGAGCTAAGAGAATCGCGATGAACATCAAGATACAGCCGATGATTTCTCTCGTCTGTAGCGTCTCATGGAGTAGTAAGAAACCAAAGAGCACAGCAAAGACCGATTCAAAGCTCATGATGATCGAAGCAAGAGCTGGTTCTACGTATTGTTGACCGAGAATCTGTAGTGTAAACGCACCACCTACGACGACGACACCACTAAAGAGGATGGCATATTTGTCTAAGATCATGTTTGATAGAGTTGGCGTTTCGATAGCAAAGGCAACGATTGCTGAGAGAGAACTCGCTACAATAAACTGGAACAAGGAGAGCTTTACAGGATGTACCTTTTCTACAAAGTGGTCGACTAAGAGAATGTGTCCTGCCCAGAAGAAGCTACCGATGAAGACATAGAGGTCACCGATACTCACCTGGAAGGATCCTTTGATACTTAAAAAATACATTCCAACGACTGCGATCATGACAGCGATCCAGGAATAGATACTGACTCTTCGCTTTAAAAAGATACCAAAGACAGGTACGAGGATGATGTAGAGAGCCGTAATAAAGGCAGTCTTTCCTGCTGTCGTCGTCTTTAAAGCGAGCTGTTGACACGTAATACCGATAAAGACCATGAGTCCACAGAGGATGCCTGCGATGATATCGTACTTTAAGTTGTCTTGACGCTTTTCTCCTTTTCCTCTTTGCCAGAAGTAAATGGGAATGAGTACGATCCATCCAATGGTCAAGCGAACAAAGCTAAAGGTGAAGGGGCCATTGTGGTCCATGCCAAGCTTTTGAGAAACAAAGCTCGCTCCCCAGATGAGGGCTGTGAGAAGTAAAAATATCTCACCTTTCATAGTCTTCATACGGTCTTTCATACTTTTTTCTCCTGTTTTTCTTTTTTTAGTTGATCTTCTTTGTTGACTTTACAGCGAATCTTTATAACCTCACTCGTGATGATAAGAGCAAAGCAGAATAAGCTGATATAGAGGTGAAAGGAGGTAGGAATGTAGATCTTCTTTTGCATCGTAATGAGGATAAAGAAGAGATAGAGAAGCATCGTAATATTTCCAAAGAGCGTCAAGAGAATGCGCAAGTGAACCGATCGATATTCGTCATTCGATCCGACATTCTCTTCTTGGAAGATGCTTGCAACCATAACAGCCGTGAGCATCGTGTCTGCTAGAGCTAAGAGAAAGATGATGTCTGCAAGATCTGTCTGCTCGAGGCGGAAATAATTTTGGCTAAATACTAATATTGCAATTAAAAGCAGGGTACATATGAATTCGAGGACCCAGCGGAAAATATTATGATAACGCATGCGACTCCTTACATATCTTGGTATTTCCATTATACAAAAAAGGGAGGAAAAATGAAAGGAAATCCGAACCCACTACTTAAACTCTTGAAGGCTCTACGAGAAGAGCCCGTAGAATTTGAAGCGAGGAAGAAGCGACTTGAACTGAGCCCCTGGATCATCTTACTGATTACAGCAGGCATCATGTTCATCTACTACTTCTTTGAGCTTCCCGCTCTAAACTTCTTTGACTTTGGTTTCTACAGACTACTCATCGTAGCCCTCATCGTCTTTAACGTACTAAACCTACTCATAGGCCAAAAAAAAGCTTTCTTAGGCGGAGTGAGTGGTATTCTCATGATCGTCTTCTTGGTACTACCATTCGTCCTAAGCTTCTTCAGTAGCCCCTTCTTTCATGCAAAGAGCTACTCGAAGCTCATCACCGTAGAAAACGGCGATTTCGCCAAGGACGTGACGAGAATCGAGATGAGTCAAATTCCCGTCGTCGACCGATCAGCAGCGAGCGTCATCGGTGAAAGACAAATGGGAAACATGGGAGAACTCGTCAGCCAGTTTACAATCGATGACAACTACGCACAAGTAAACCTCAAAGGTAAACCCATTCGCGTAACGCCCTTAAAGTACTACGATCTCATCAAATATCTCTTTAACTACAGAAACGGTATTCCCTACTATGTAAGTATCGACATGACGACTCAGGCTGGTTCGATGGTGAAGCTTGAAAAGCCCATCTTCTTTTCAAAGAGCGACATCTTACTTCGAAACATCAATCGCCACCTTCGCTTCCAGTACCCCTTCACCATGTTTGGTGAGACGAACTTTGAGGTCGATGACAGTGGAAACCCCTACTTCATCACTTCGATCATCGAAAAGAAGATCGCTCTCTTCGGTGGTCAGGATGTGAAAGGCGCTATTATTACAGATGCCAACAGCGGCGAAAGCAAACGCTATGAACTAAAAGATGTCCCTACATGGGTCGACCGAGTCTATCCCTCAGATATGATCATTACTCAGCTCGATGACCGAGGCACCTTCGCTGGAGGATTCATCAATAGCATCTTCGGTCAAAAGAACGTAACGCATACGACAGAAGGTTACAACTACGTCTCCATCGGAGATGACATCTACCTCGTAACAGGCGTAACGAGTGCAAGAAGTGACCAGTCGAACCTCGGATTCTACTACGTAAACCTACGTACTAAAGAAGCAAAGTTCTACCCCTGTGCAAGTGCTACCGAGCTTTCTGCTATGGAAAGTGCTCAAGGTAAGGTTCAAGAGAAGGATTACATGGCAAGCTTCCCCGTCCTATTAAACCTTGCAAATCGCCCCGTCTACTTCATGGGTCTAAAAGATGCCACAGAGATTGCAAAGATGTTTGCGATCGTAGACGCTCAGCGTTTCGATACGGTTTATACAGGAAATACGCCAGCAGAAGCTGTAAATAATTACTTGAACTCCAATAGTACGTCGGGTCAAGTGACATCAGAAAGTAAAGAAAAGACGATCACGATTCATACCATTCAAGAGGTCGTCATCGACGGAAATACGACCTACTTTATCACAGCCAAAGAAGACGAACTCGTCTATACCGTGACAGGAAAGAAGATCGGTATTCAAGTTGTAAAACTCAAAGAAGGCGCTCGCCTAAAGGTCGTTGGAAACGAATCAGAAAAGCACTTTGAAATTCTAAATGTTCTAGATTAAAAGGAGCTCACCTCGGTGAGCTCCTTCCTTTTTACCAAACCTATCTTATTCTGGTATTTATGCTTTTTTTCCGAGGTATGCTTCTTGGATACTCTTATCTTGACTGAGTTCCTTCGCAGGTCCCTCTTTTACAATGACACCTTGCTCTAGAACATAAGCCCAGTCGGCAACGTTTAGTGCCTGATAAGCATTTTGTTCTACGAGTAGGATCGTCTTACCCATGCTTCGAATCTCTTGAATGATATCGAAGATCGTCTGCACGAGAAGTGGTGCAAGTCCGAGTGAAGGCTCATCTAGGAGTACGAGCTTTGGATCACTCATGAGACCTCTACCCATGGCAAGCATCTGTTGCTCACCACCAGAGAGCGTTCCAGCAATCTGTGTCTTACGTTCAAGAAGTCTTGGGAAGATTTCATAGATCTTTTTAAGATCCTTTTGGATGTTTTCTTTGTCGTTTCTTAAGAAGGCACCCATCATGAGGTTTTCTTCTACCGTGAGGTTAACAAAGATCAAACGGCCTTCAGGAATCTGACTAATACCTGTTTTTACAATGGCGTTGGCTTTCTTAGGAAGAGGATTTCCCATGAAGAGAACCTCACCTTGAAACTTTACGAGACCACTGATGGCATTCAGTAGTGTACTCTTACCAGCACCGTTTGAACCGATGATACTGATTAGCTTTCCTTCATCAACTTGAAGATTGATTCCACGGAGGGCATGAATACCGCCGTAATGAACGTGCAAATCTTTGACTTTAAGCATTTTCGCCTCCTGAACCTAAGTATGCCTCGATAACCTTCGGATTCGATTGAATCTCGGTTGGCGTACCTTCTGCGAGAGGATGACCAAAGTTCAATACGAGAAGCTTGTTACAGAGATTCATAATGAGATCCATGTGGTGCTCAATGATGAGTACGGAAAGATTGAATCGTTCCTTCACTTCACGAATCATACCGACAAGCTCTAACGTTTCGTCGGGGTTCATACCAGCTGCTGGTTCGTCGAGAAGGAGTAGCTTTGGATTTAAAGCAACAGCTCTCGCAATCTCTAAGCGTCTTTGAACACCATAAGGGAGGTTCTTTGCGACGAGATCGCGCTCTTCTGTAAGCTTCATAATCTCTAAAAGCTCATCTGCACGCTCACGAAGTGCCGTATCTCCCTTTTTATACTTTGGCGTACGGAAAAGTGAATCCAATACACTGTAGTCTGAGATAAAGTGGCAAGCCGTGAGAACGTTTTCATAGGTGCTTAGCTCTTTAAAGAGTCTGATGTTTTGGAATGTTCTCGTAATACCAGCCTCAGCAATCTTAAAGGTTTCGATATCGTCGATGCGCTTACCTTCAAAGGTAATCGATCCTGAGGTAATGGGATAAATTCGAGTAATGAGGTTAAAAATTGTCGTTTTTCCAGCTCCGTTTGGACCAATGAGACCAAACAGATCGCCTTCTTCAACGTGCAGTGTGACATCATCAACGGCAGTCAGACCACCGAATTGTTTGGTCACATGATCGAGTGCTAATAGACTCATTTGCTCTCTCCTTTCTGCACTTTCTTCTTACGCTTGAAGAAATCGTTGAATTCCATACCACCCATGAGTCCCTTTGGTCTTGCAACCATGATGAGGACTACTAAGAGACCGTAGATAACGAAACGCCATACTTTTAAGTCTCTGAGTACTTCAGGTAGGAAGGTGAGGAAGAGTGCTCCGATGATCGAACCAGAAATACTTCCGAGACCACCGAAGATGACCATGATCGTAAGTTCTGTAGATTTTAAGAGGTCAAACATGATCGGCTGAATGAATTGTTGATAGCCTGCCCATAGACCACCGCTAATACCTGCTAAGAGAGCGGAGATAAAGAATGCGAGCATCTTGTAGTAGAAGGTATTGACACCGATGATCTTCGCTGCCATCTCTTCTTCACGAATGGCCTTTAGGTTTTGACCGTGCTTACTGTGAATTAAGTTCCAAACGAGCACGACAGCGATCGTACAGATGATGAGTACGTCGACGAGTGTCGTACGGTGTGTCATGACGTTAATACCACGAGAACCGCCGAGTGGCTCGAGGAAGGCGATAAAGAGACGAACACTTTCACCGAAACCTAAGGTTGCGATGACAAAGTAGTCACCCTTTAAGTTAAGCGTTAGCTTACCAAGGCCGATACTTACAAGGCCTGATAACAGTCCGCCGATGAGAATCGCAACATAAAATGGCAAGTGGAATTTATTTGCTAAGAATGCCGTACAATAGGCACCGATAGCCATAAATCCAGCATGACCGAATGAGAAGAGTCCTGTATAACCTGTTAGGACGGAGAGACCTAGAACGGTCATCAAGTTGATGCCTGCTAGGATCGCTACCGCAATAATATAATCTGCACTCATCTTCCCCTCCTATGCCTTATCTTCTGTAATCTTGCCCATGATACCTTGTGGACGTACGACGAGCACGATGATGAGCAGTACGAAGGCGATGATGTTTTGTAGGTTGGAGCTGATGTAAGCTGCTGCCATCGTCTCAATAATACCTAAGAGAACGGCGCCTACGATAGCTCCAGGTAAACTTCCAAGACCACCGAATACGGCTGCTACGAAGGCTTTGTTCGTAATGACACCGATCGATGGATAAACGAGATAACGAAGTCCAAAGAGAACGCCAGCGAGACCAGCAAAGGCACCACCGAGTCCAAAGACTAAGAAGATAATGAATTCGGTATTAACACCCATGAGGCTTGCAGCGCGCATGTTGAACGAGGTAGAACGAATGGCCATACCTGTCTTCGTCTTTTCGATTAAGAACATGAGAGCAAGTAAGCTCACAACGCTGATAAGTAGAATGATCATATCGACTTTACCGATGGAAAGCGATCCTAGGCTCACAAAAGGAACCTCAAAGATATCAGGATAACGCTTAAAGTTCGGTCCAATCGTTGCCACGACGATGTTTTCTAAGAAGATGGAAACACCCATGGCAGAAATAATGTAATAAAGACTTGGAGCATTACGTTTACGTAGAGGATTATAAGCAAAACGTTCTACGGCAACGGCAATAATGAGTCCACCGAGCATCGAAAGGATGATCGTAAGCCAAAGTGGGAATTTTAATAGGAGCATGGAATAGTAACCGATGTAACTACCGAGCATGATAACGCCGCCGTGAGCAAAGTTACTAAAGTTCATGATGCTATAGACGAGTGAATAGCCTACAGCCATCAATGCGTACACGCTACCCAGAGCAATTCCATTGATGAGGTACTGTAAGAATAGTGTCATGGCATACCTTTCTTCAAAAAGAAGGGGGCTTACGCCCCCATTGCTTTATTTAATATCGACAGAGAAACGTTCTAGGAAGACGTATTTGTCACCTTCGATACGAAGGATAGCTGCGTCTTTACCCATTGGGTTGTGAGTATTTGGATCGAGTTTGATCTTACCTGTAATACCTTGAACTTCTGTCTTTTCGAGAGCATCTTTGATGTCTGCGCTATTTACAGATTTTGCATTCTTAAGTGCTTCTGTGAAGAGTAGGAATGCGTCGTTAACGAGGTAACCGTTAATTTCTGGAGCCTTACCAAATTTTTCAGTGTACTTTGTCTTAAGTGATTGAACAGCTGGGTCTTCGTAGTCGAGGTGGTTTACGAAGTAAGCGCCTTGAACTTCGTTCTTAGCAAGCTTCATAAGGTCTTCTGAAGGCCAACCGTCGCCACCGAACATTGTAATCTTCATTCCGAGTTGAGCAGCTTGTTGAGCTGTCATGATAACTTCACGGTAGAAGTAAGGCATGAAGAGAACGTCTGGGTTAGCTTCTTTAATCTTTGTAAGTTGTGTCTTAAATTCTACGTCGTTCTTATTGAAAGCTTCTTTTGCAACGATCTTTCCGCCCTTATCTTCGAATGTCTTAACGAAGAATTCTGTCATACCAGATGAGTACTCATCGGATTGGTCGTAAAGAACTGCTGCTGTCTTAAAGTTTAACTTTTCGATGGAGTAAGCTGCTGCAACAGCACCTTGGTATGGGTCGATGAAGCATACGCGGAAGTTATATGGTTTAACCTTTCCGTCGTCACCAACTGTTACCTTTGGGTTTGTAGCTACTGTAGCGATATCCGGAACCTTAGCATTTTCAAGAGCAGGAGCAATAACGATTGCTTGACCTGAAGAGTTAGGTCCGAGGATTGCAACTACTTTGTCTTGGCTTACAAGACGGTTTGCTGCGTTAAGTGCTTCAGATGATTTACCTTGAGAGTCAAGCGCAACGAGTTCAATCTTTTTACCATTGAAACCGCCGTTAGCGTTGTACTCTTCAATGAGCATCTCAAGCGTTTGCTTTTCACAAGTTCCCCAAACGGCTTGGTCACCTGTTAAAGAACCGATCCAACCGACCTTGATCGTATCACCAGCTGTGTTTCCGTTGCTTTGGGCTTCACAACCAGCGAAGAGTGTGAATGTCAACAAGAGTGCTAGTAATAGTGCTAATGTTTTTTTCATGAGTTCCTCCTACATATTGTATACATAGATTTTAATAGTTATTCTTATCTGTGTCAACGTGTTAAATCAACACAAGTTGTCAGAACGAATTGTTTCATATTTGATAAATCCCTATATTCTAATCTTTTTCTTACTTTGAAGAAATAATTATTGTAAAAAAAAAGCGATCTGTAAGATCGCTTGCAAATTACAACCAAGATGCAAATTCCTTCTCTGGAACGAGTCTACCACCCGTCGTCCAAATAAGATAACGGCAAGGCTTTCCGAGCTTTTCAGGTAGGAAGAAACCAGCTGTTGCAGACGGTTCTACGCGAATCGACTCGGTCTCAAAGAGCGTTTTAACAAAAGCGAGCATACGGTCGTCATTTACCGTATAGAGCCCATCTAAGATGTGATCCATGAGTCTTCCGACAAAAGCAGAACTTCTTCCCACGGCGAGTCCATCGGCAATCGTAAGACCATCGAGACCAATGTCATAGACACTGATCTCATCTTGCTTTCCTGTCATCATGCCTAAGAGCATACAGGGAGCGTGCGTAGGCTCTGCAAAGAAGATCTTAACGCTCTCACCGAAGAGTAGCTTTAGTCCGTAGGCGATGCCACCAGGAGCCCCACCGACGCCACAGGGAATGGACACGTAGAGTGGATCCTCCGGAGTAAGTACGATTCCTTGCTCTTCAAATTGTTTTTTAATGCGTAGAGCACTTACAGCATAGCCGAAGAAGAGATCGGTACTACGTTCATCGTCTACAAAGTGACTCTTAGGATCGTTCATGGAAGCTTCACGACCACGTAGAACGGCTTCGGAGTAGTCCTTTTCGTACTCGATTACTTCTACGCCGTGACTGCGTAGCATTTCTTTTTTCCACGCTTTGGCATCATGAGACATGTGAACCTTTACAGAAAAACCTAAGTGAGCGCTCATCATGCCGATCGAAAGACCTAAGTTTCCGGTCGATGCCACCTGAATGGTATAGGTCTCAAAGACCTTTCGGAAAGCATCCGAAGCGAAATCTCTATAATCCGTTGAACTCGTAAGAAGCCCTTCTTCTTTTGCGATTCTCTCTGCTACTTTTAGTACTTCATAGATTCCACCCCTCGCCTTCACGCTTCCTGCGATCGGTAGGAGATGATCGGCTTTCACGTAAACTTCTTTCGCCCCAAACACGGGATTCTTTAGGCTAAGTAAGGGAGACTCAATGAGTCCACCGTTTGCCCGAGTTTCTGGAAAGCGATCCATGAAATAGGGACGGAAGCGGTCTAAGAGTGCTTCTGCCTCTTCAATCTGCTCTACAGTATAAGGAAAGTACGGTTCTTTTCTATCGTTTAGCCAAAGTACTTCTTCATATTTTTTCATACGTTCCAAGAGTTCGTTCATGATTTCCTCCTTTTAGGTTTTTGACAATGGGGGCAAAAATGCGTCCCACGTGTTGCAACGCGCGTCTTTTGAATGGGTGTATCACAGATTCTACAGTGAGATCCTTCTCTGTTATAAACCCAAGCTTCATTGAGATAGTCACCTTTTCTTCCCGTAAGATCCATGTAGTTTCTTCTCGTAGAGCCTCGAAGCTCGATGGAACGAAGTAGCACTTTTCGAATCGATTCGAGAAGCACTTTCACTTCTTTTTTCGTAAGTGAAGAAGATGGTGTCTCTGGATGAATGCGACTTAGAAAGAGGCTTTCGTCGACATAGATGTTTCCTAAGCCTGCAATCACCTTTTGATCGAGTAAAGCTCCCTTAATCGACACCTTTTTTCGTTTGAGGGTCTCATAGAAGGAGTCAAAGGGAAAATCTTCGCTCAATGGATCTGCTCCTAAACTATTTAGAAAGGTGTTTCCATCTAGGCACTCTTTCGTCATAAGACGAACGTAACCAAATTTTCTTATATCATTGAAATAGAGACAGTCTCCTTCTTCAAAGTGAATGACGACTCGCGTATCACTACGAAGTTTTTCAGTCGTAAGGGACCCCGTCATCATGAGATGAATGAGAAAGTAGAGATTTCCTGAAAGCTCTATGAGAATCGCTTTCCCTTTTCGATTTACAGAAAGAATTTTCTTTCCCTGAACCTCTGTTAGAAGAGAGATGTCTGGAAAGGAACGTTCTGTAAGAACGTCGATGGAAGCGATCGTGCGCTTAAGGACCGTCTCTTTAAGGCCTGAAACGATGGTTTCTACTTCAGGTAATTCTGGCATAATTCCTCCTCTTGTATTGTAACAGAAAGGATGTTTCTTTGGGAAAAGCACTCGGTTTTCTTCTCTTTATCGGCGTCCTCTTTCTCTTCGGGACGATTGCTTCAGCGATAACACGCGCAAAACTCAAGTGGTACTCGAAATTTCTCGTAGGTTTAGGAGGAAGTCTCGTGACACGAGTCATTACCCTGATCCTCCCCTTTGGACTCTTTACGATTCTACTTATGATTGTGATTGAACTTATGGTGGACTGTGGACTGGCAATACTTGTAAAGAAATATCGTGAATAGAACGCAGAAAAAAGACGACCGATTTGGAGAAGTGAGGTCGTCTTTTTTCTAAGAGTGGAAAAATCTACTTTCTAGGAGTAGGAATATGTTAATACCTTCGGATCTTATATGGAGATTCCTTTTGATAGTTAGACTGATTGTGTCGATGGGAGTCATGTACTGAGTTGTTTTCACGATTCATTTCATTAGAACTTTCAGATTCACTGTATTCGATCATTCATTCAGCCTCCTTTACGACATATTTTTTGATTACCATGATTATATCAAGATTTAGAAATAAATCAAGCTATTTTTACATAAATATTACAATATGTTTCTGGATGCCTTCTTCTTGTAAAGGAAATCGCTCAGTGGGTATAGTAGAACCATGAAAAAGATAGCAGAAATTACAAAACAACTGAAAGAGACGCTACCAGCGCTAGTGCTCGTTTATAAAAGAAAAGAGACACCCAAAAAAGCGAAGATCCTTCTCGCTATTACACTCGCCTATGCGCTCTCACCGATCGATCTAATCCCCGACTTCATTCCGGTCCTAGGTTATCTCGATGACGTCGTCATTCTTCCTTTACTCATTAAGCTTTCCTTGAAGTTCATTCCAGAGGACATCCTCAATGAATGTAAGGAAGAAGCAAAAAATGCACCTAAGGCGAAAAAGCGCTTCCTCTATGCGGTGCCCATTCTCATCCTCTGGTGCATCCTCTTAGCAGTCATCCTAAAGCACTTCTTAAAGTGACCGCCACGATTCATTACGAAATTCTTCTGTAGAGAGTGCCTCTTCAATCTCTGAAAGTAGGCACTCTTTATCTTTATTAAGCGTTCCTCGAAGAATCAAATAGTTCGAAGCATGGTTTGCTCGAAAAACGCTTCCTTCACTGTCCACATGCTTTAAAAACGCATAAATCTCTTGCGCCACTTCAACGGGTGAATAGGGACGGAAACGTCCTTCTCTCACGTCTTCATAGATTTCAGTTCCTGGCTCTAAGTGGAGCGTGAGGTACGAGACATAGGTGGGCTTAATGGCACTAATGAGTTCAGCCGTCTCTACGGGAACGTTTTCAGCTCTTTCGTTTGATAAGCCTGCCATGAGGGTCACGGAAAGTTCCATGCCAGCCCGTTTGGCCTTTAAACAAGCTTCAATCGATTCTTCTCTTGTAACGCCCTTATGAAGAGCCTTTAAAACTTCATTCGATCCACTTTCTAAGCCGACGTAAAGGAGCGTCAGCCCCGCTTCTTTAAGCTCTCTTAGCTCTTCTTCTGTCTTTCTCTGAAGGTCTTGAACAGTTCCATAAGCACTGACCCTTTCAAGCTTTGGAAAGCGGTTTTTAAAGTAGCTCAAGTACTGCTTGAGTAGACTCGTCTTTAGAACGAGGGCATCGCCGTCAGCAAGGAATATTCTACGTACAGCATCAGAGTTGATCGCTTCTAAATCTCTTAATACGTCTTCGATCGGACGAATGCGAAACTCTTTACTCTTATACATACTGCAAAAGCTACATTCATTATGGGAGCACCCAAGTGTCACTTGAATAATGAGGCTATTTCTCTCACTCGGGGGCCTATAGAGTGGCATATCGTAGTACATAGGTCCTCCTAGTCACTCACTCGCATGATGGCATCTAAGACACCATCGGCAATTTTTTCATAGTCTTGGTCTGTTAGTCCCTCGCCGTTTTCAGAAAGTGACCCTGAATAGAGCGCCTCCCCTGCCGACTCTTTTCTCGTATCGATAACAAAGTGGACATCGGTCGCTGCACAGATGCCCTTTCCTATGCCTATAACAATGGGAGCAAGGTGCAGCGTATAATCGACCTCTTCTTTAAACGAAGCATCGATAAAGATGTCTGGAAGATATTCTTTTAAGAAGCGCTTCTCTTCTCCTACTAATATGTTCACACAAAAAGGATCGATCTCATCGTAAGTGACGAGTCTTCCCTCGATCTTCCAAAGGACTACAGAACCTTCCTTTACAGCCTGACCAAAACACTCTTCTGTAGGTACGTAATCTTTATCTACACCCATCGTCAGCTGGTGGCCATAGCGATAGAGTTTGGTTCCTATAATACTTGCTAAGCGGTTTGCACCGCGAATATATATTTGCATGTCGCCTCCTTGTTAGCTACTCTTACCCATTTTCAAGTACTCCTTTAGTGCGTATACTAAAATGTAAAGGACAGCTTGATAGCCTTTTTCGACTGGCTCTCGTATTCTTAAGCCAAGGAGGCAATATGATCAACATGGTAAAAACAGGAAAAGAAATTGCTAAATTAAGAAAAGAATTAAACATGACACAACTTGAGCTCGCTGATAAACTCGGCGTGAGCTACCAAGCCGTTAGTGGTTGGGAACGCGGTCAGTCGATGCCAGATATCGAAAACCTGATCCTTCTAGCAGATATCTTCGATGTAGAACTCGATCAGCTTCTAGGAAAGAAGTCTGCCAGAGTCATTGAGGATATTGAAGAGGAAGAAGAGATCGATCCAGAGGATCTCGTAGATGTCGCTCCCATTTTAAAGCCAAAAAAAATAGAACAAGTCGTCATGGATAATAAGTACGACGCGAATGCTCTTATCGCCCTCGCTCCTTTCCTCGATGAAGATGTTCTAGCGGATCTCGTAGCAGAGCTCGACCTCACTCAAAGTGAACTCGTTTCTCTCGCCCCATTCTTAGATGAAGAAGCCCTCGCTGACATCGTAGAAGGACGTCAACTCACACCCGGCGAACTCGTCCCTCTCGCTCCCTTCCTTTCAGAAGAAGCACTAGAGGAAGTGATCATTAAAGGAAAAGCAACGACCAACGAACTCATCGCTCTTGCACCCTTTTTAGATGAAGAACAGTTAGACCGTATGGTTAGTGAAACCGACATCGATCCCAAGAGAATCATCGGACTCGCTCCCTTCCTTTCAGAAAAGACACTCGACCGAATTGTTAGAAATGGACAAGTTCCATCGAGCCATATTATAGGACTCGCTCCCTTCTTATCATCAGAGACGCTTCGATCGCTGATCGTAACACCGAAGAAAGAAAAGCCTGAAGTAAAGGAATCGAGAGGAATCTTAGATAAGGATTTTAAGGAAGTCATCTCCCTTGCACCCTTTCTCGATAAAGACACCTTAAGTGAGTACTTCATGGCGATCGATCCTGAAGAGAACGATCCCAAGTTCCTCGCTCCCTTCGTACGTAGAAAGACGATTCGTCGCTATATTGAACTTCATCCTGATACAGAGGAAAGCCTCAAGCGCTTTCTGTAGTATACCTTCCCTAAAAAGACGTTAATTCATTTAACGTCTTTTTTACTCCCTAACTACTTTACCTGTCGTAGTAGTTGTGTTATTATTACTACGACAGATGAAGTAGGAGGAGCTCATGATAACAAGTGATGCAATGCGAGGATTCAATGACCTTCTCATTCTCTCACTCCTAGCTGAAGGGGACTCCTATGGTTACGCCCTTTCTAAGACGATTCAAGACCTCTCTGAAGGTAAGTACACCATGAAAGAAACGACTCTCTACTCCGCTCTAAACCGCTTAGTTTCCCTCAACGCGATAGAAGGATATCAAGGCGAATTGAGCTTCGGAAAGAGTCGTACGAACTACCGAATCACAGAGGAAGGAAGAAGACTCTTAAGCGAGAAACTACAGGAATGGAAAGACATTGAAACACTCATCGAACAAATTATTAGGAGGAAGGTATGAAAACGATCCAATTGTATCTCGATAACTTATTTACCTTAATTCCCGCTACAGAAGAGAATCAGAAGATGAAAGAAAATCTTCTACGGGATAGCGAAGAATACTTTAATGAACTCATTCAATCAGGTAAGACGGAAGCCGAAGCTACGACACTTGTGATCGAACGCATCGGAAATATTGAAGACCTAAAGGAACACTTGAGTCTTGCACCCACTGAAAAAGTTCCTACAGCAGACGAACAGATGGCACTCAGAGAGTATAGAAGCTTTCAAAAGAAATTCAACATCCTTCTCCCTCTCGGCATCGCTTGTTGTATCATAGGCATCTTCTTAGGATCTTTCCTAGAGAGCAATGATTTTCAAGAAGGCATCGTTACTTTAGGATTTTTTGGTCCTATCACCATAGGCGTAGCACTCATTATATTCTCAAGCATGCAACTTGAATCCTTAAAAGAAGCTGCAGGCCTCAGTAATACATCGGAGTCTTCTTCAGAACAAAGTCATCCTTATACACCTGTCGTCTGGATTGTCGCAGTAGCCGTATACTTACTTCTAGGCTTCGTTTTTCATCTATGGCATCCTGGCTGGATCATCTTTTTAATCGCCACTGCAGTCACTGCCGTATTAAATGCCGAAGGGAAGGACCACTAATCCTTCCCTTCCTTTTTTTACCACGCTCTACCTTAATCCCTTTGCATCGAGTACGTCTTCAATGTAAAGGATTCCCTGATATTCCTTATGAAGTGTAATTTCTTCGTTGATCTTTTCCGCAACTTTCTTCGCGAGCTCTCGCTCTAAAAGAATTACCACAAGCTCTCTCTCTGGTTCAATGTCCATCCCAAAGATCGTCTCTGTGACATCCGTCGTCGAGCCTCTACCGTGAAGAATCGTACCACCGCGTGCTCCATTTTCTTTAGCGATGCGCATGACTTCTTCACCCTTACCTCGTTCTACAATGACCGTAATCTTTTGAATCACACTACCCTCTTTTCTATCCATATAGCTTGAATAATCATAGATCTCTTGAAGGAAAGCAATACCGCCATTGGCTTCAAGGATACGTTTCTTTTCGTAGATATCGTCTAGATAGGTGTCGTCTTCAATGACAGCTTCTATCCACACTCGTTTCTCATTTTTTATTCCAAGGGCTCTTAAGAGATGTCCTTCAACCGTTCCTTTCGCAAGGATGAGTAAGATCTCATGAAGGGATCTCGGTCGAAGAAGCTTGAGTGCACCCTTTACTTTTTCTTCGTTTAAAATGAGCGTTAAGCGCTTCATTGTCCCCTCCTCTTTTGAAGCTTTTTAAGCTTCAGTTGATAAATGGCTCCTAGAATCTCTAGTGCTAAGATCGGCATCATCGCAACGATCGCGATCATTCCAAAGCCGTCTGTTACTACATCGGCACTCTCCGTCACGTGCGCAAGTCCATTGATAAACGCGAGTGAAAAGGTCGCTGTCATCGGTCCTGATGCCACTCCACCAGCGTCAAACGCAAGACCTGTAAAGAGGTCTGGGATGAAAAAGGCTAAGAGAACACTTAGACCAAATCCTGGTAAGAGGTACATCCAAAGCTGAAGCGATGGAACGAGAATGCGAATGGCACTCATGAGAATCGATAAGCCGACGGCTACAGATAAGAACGAGAGCACGAGCGAACGCTTTACGGCTCCAGCAGTAACTTCCTGCAGTTGATCCGTTAAAACGAGTACAGCAGGTTCTGCAAGAACCGTAGAAAGCCCTAGTAGTAAGCTCACAAAGAGCACCCAGAAGGAGCCATCCATCGCCCCTAGAGACTTACCAAGCTCCGTTCCTACAGCCATAAAACCGCCGTTTACGCCAAGTAAAAAGATGATGAGTCCTACAAGGGTAATGAAAACACCACGTCCAATGTCTACAAGCGACTGACTTCTCGCACGCTTTGAAAAGATGCGAACAATGAGATATACGACGACGATCGGAAGTAAGCTGTAGCATGCCTCGACCGCAATCTTTAAAAAGAGCGAGCTATAGACTTCAAAAATATTTTCTGAGAGTGCTGCGCTTTCAGAAAGCGTTCCCGTGAGCTTTTCCGTATCTAAGATGAGTCCTGTAACTAGAATTCCTAAAATAGCTCCCGTGGAAGAGATTCCTACGAGACCAAAGCTATCGGCTTCTTGAGCCGTCGTATCCTTTTTTATCTCCGATACACCGGCAGCTAACGCGAGCATAAAGGGTACGGTAATCGCTCCCGTCGTAGCACCCGAAGCATCAAAGGCAATGGCTAAAAAGTCTGCTCCTGAAAAGAACGAAAGAATGAGAATCAGCCCATAAGCTCCTGCCATCACGTAGCTCACTTTGACTTTTCTGAGAATTCGTAGCATTCCTAAGGTCATCATGATACCAAGACCGATGCTTACGTTAATGACAGCCGTCTGATGACTCAAAGCACCATCCGTCACGAGATCCACTTGCTTTGCTAGGATGTGAATATCGGGTTCTGCATAGGAAATAAAAAAACCCAAGATCAGGCTTACTGCAATAAATAGATAGATGTTTTTCGAGTGAGCAAGTGCTTCTGATACCGATTTACCGATAGGAGATAGCCCCTGATCGATGCCAAAGAGAAAGGCTGTAAGGCCTAGAATCACGAGCACCGAACCGATGAGAAAGCTAATGATGAGATTGGTCGGTAATGGTGCTACAGTAAAGTGCAAAAGTAATACTAAGAATGTGATCGGAAGGACCGATCCCATGACCTCTTTAAACTTCGATTTTAATTCATGCAATCACATCCTCCTTCGAGGTAAACTCAAGGATGTCATCAACTTTACAGGAAAGCACACGACAGATGGATTCAATGCTTTCTAAAGATACATATTCGTTATGTTTCAGTCGAGAGATGATATTGGCACTAAAGCCAGCCTGTTGTTGAAGCATTGCAGGAGTCATATCTCGGTCTAATAAAAGATGAAATAGTTTTTTGTATTGAACAGCCATAGGTTCCTCCTTGTTATTAGTATATCATGATATCATGATATATATAATGAAAAAGATCTCGTTTTCACGAGATCTTTTTTCTTTAGTAAGCGATCGTTTCCTTCAGGAAGGTTCCTTGTTCAAGTTCTAAGAACGCTTGCTTGAGTTCCTCATTCGTATTCATGACAATCGGTCCACCCCAACGAACAGGCTCCTTTAGAGCAGTCGATGAAAGGAAGAGTACCTGAGCTCCCTTCTTTGAGGAAATGGTGATCGTATCACCTTCTGTAAGAAGGACAGCCGACTTCGCATCAACATGTTCTTCATTGACTTCCATCTCACCGTCTAAGGTAAAGAGAATCGCTGTATTTTGAGGGTCTACCTCAAAGGTAAAGGAAGCGTTCTCTTCTAAATGAATGTCGTAGTAATCAAGCGGTAGATACGATGGCGTAAATCCTTCTGTCTCTTCGTAGCTACCCGTTAAGACACGGAGGTATCCTCCTTCAAAGGGAACCTCTGGAATCTCCTTATTCTTTACACTCACATACTTCGGCGGGCACATCTTATCCTTTTGAGGTAAGTTGAGCCAGAGCTGAACGCCTAGAAGTCTTTCACTTTCTGGCATCATCTCTTCGTGCATAATACCGCTTCCTGCCGTCATCCATTGAACCTCACCATCCGAGATGGTATCTTCGTTTCCTAAGCTATCTCTATGTGTCATCGCACCTTTATAGACATAGGAAATGGTTTCAATGCCACGGTGTGGATGAAGAGGAAAACCTCTTCTATAAGCTTCATAATCGGTGGCATCGAAGCTATCTAACATCAAAATGGGATCAAAATCTTGTACCGTACCGTGACCTAGGACGCGCACCAGTTTTACACCTGCACCGTCTTGAGTGGGAAATCCGTTAATAACACGCTTTATACTTCTTTTCAAAAAATCCTCCTAACAGTACCAGACGATCTTTGCTGGCTTTGGTTCGTTTTCTACAGAGCCGTCTTTAAGAGCCTGTAGCATGAGTTCAGCCTCGTGAAAAGCTTCTTCTTCAAGCTTCTCCCACTTTTCTTCTACCCCAAACTTCTCATAACTTAAAGCGAGCGCACCGTAAAAGACAAGTCCTATGGCATGACGAGCTGAATGGACAGTCGATGCACTCTGTCCGATGGCACGAAAGATGGCTTCAGCGATGGGATCATCTGTATTCCTTGCAGCTTCGTGACAAGCGAGAAAGAGCGGCTTCACTTCAGGAAGCTTCTTTTCTTTTTTAAGCCACGCTCTGGCACCTTCTATGGCTACTTCTGCACACGTCTCTTCTGGAACGTGCTTTTTAAGCACAGGAAGAAGAACTCTTTCTGAATAATCGACGGCCCAATGAGCGAGTGTTTCTTTACTCTGTGTCTCCATCTGCTTCATGATGTCTTGGATCACAGGATGATTGTAATTACTGAGCATTTTTCTTAGCTTCATCTGAACTCCATAGTCTTACTTTATTAAGCCACCCCTTTTCCTCCCAGTACGTTGCATCGTATGGATTGAGCTTTTTACTCATGAGGAACCGGAACAGGGAAAAGAAGAGCTTGGTTCTTAAAGATACCCCTTTTTTCCCATGATTTCTTTTAATTTTTTCAGCGAGCTTTTGAACTCGACATTTTAAGGCCGCTAAACGCTTTTCATCAACCTTGGAAAAATCACTCTCGCGGAGTGCAAAGCTAAGCGTATAGCGGTTTCTAAGACCTAAGTAAAAGAGACTGTCCTGTAGCATCTTGGCACTCGACTTTAATCCAGCCCCGACGGTCGTTAAGACAGCGACACCATCTTTTTTAAACATTCTCTCGTCTGGCCTATGAGCTGATCCATGCATACAGTACACTGGACTCGAAAGGATAATGAGATTACTATCGAAGAGCTTCTCTTTTATCGGTTCCAGGTCCTTCTTATGAGGACAGTACTCCTCTCCTCTAAGAAAACAGGCATTACATCCTATACAAAAAGAACCGAAATCCCTTGGTAAATAGACTTCGGTTGCTTCTTCTCCTAGAGAGTCAAGGAGCATGTCTACGAGCTCATACGTATTTCCTTTGTGGCTCTGACCGTAAATGGCAAGGATCTTCATGCGATCATCCCTTTCTCTCTTCTCTTCTTTTTAATGTCTTCAAGAATCTGCTCGTTCTCTTCAAGGACCACGGCATAGATGAGGTAGTCATCCCAAAGGATGAGTTCCTCCTGGTGAGCGGTAGAAAGGTCTGAGAAATCGTGAATGTAGTTCTTCATACCATTTATTAGCTCAGCCTTTTCATTACCTAAAGCTGTTCTCTGATAGTCGGAGTGCCCCTCGTTATACCCCCGCATCGCAAAAGCCGCAACGATCGGCACGAAGAAGAAGTACGCGAGCGAATAGGAAGCGACGAGGACCACTAAGCTAAAGATTAATACGTCAGGGTTTTGAATGAATACATCTAAGAGTTTTTCGTCACCGATAGTTTGCTCTGAGAGCACTTCAAACTTATTATAAAGCGGTTTATCGAGCCAGAAGTAGAGTCCAACGCCCACGACCATGAGTCCATGGAAGAGACATCCGATGCTCCTTTGCTTCTTCTTTCCTGCTTTTTCAATGTAACCTGCATCAACGGCTTCTCGTTCTGCGATCTCTCTCCACTTCTTTCGGTCGATCTTTTGAAGTCCACCTTCTCTTAAAGCATCTACGATGTAGCGTTCACTCTCCGTTCTCGCTTTTCTCATCTTAAGTTCTAAGATAGAAGCCGAGAGGTCTTTCTCCGTTTCAATCTGCAAGTCTGCGATGAGACTGATCATCGCAGGCGTGAGTCCATGGAGCTTTTCTTTGTAGTAGTCTAGGAATTCGATACCTTTAAAGGTCGCGTTCATCTTCGATTCGTGCTTTAGCTGATCGGAGTAAACTTGTACGACAATGAAAGGGAGTCCCGCGAAAAAGATGCCCCATAGTAAGCTTGCAAAGAGAATGCTTAAGAGCGTATTCAGACTTGGATTTTTAAAGAACACCTGAACATAATGGGCAAAGTGAAGAACAAAGTGGAGTAATCCAAACCCTAAAGGTATGAGCCACTTCACTCTGCTTAAATAGATTGCCCGTTCTAATTGTTTACTCTTGTAGACCTTCTTTTTCTTCATTTATCTTCTTTCTAAAGGTTTTGTTTTCTAGCGTTAAGGAAATAGAAAAGAGGATTTCAACGACGAGCATTACGATAGCAAGGATTAGTGGTGGGAAAAGAAGTCCCACGATGAATCCACCGATCGATCCTATAAAGGAAAAGACTAGATAGCTCTTGGAATTATAGAGCCAGCTAAAAGGTAGTAGGTGACCTCCAAAGATAATGGCATAGATCATGAGCATCTTTTCAGGGTGTGCTGAGAATGCCCAAATGACGATAAGTATGTATAGCATTTGATTCGTACTTAAAATAATTCCAAGTTTCGTTAGCGGGTTGTCCTTGGACTGAAAGTCCACACCGATGGCTCTTGAAATAAAGTATGAGATCGGTACAAGTGGAGCGCTAGCGAAGAAGGTAAAGAAATTCTTCGTTTCAAGAGGTAAATTCGTCAAATGAACGCCCAAAATCAGTGCCCAGATGATGATAGAGGCTAGAATAAAGTGAATTCCCATTTTTTGTCTAAGGATAAGATCCGTTTTCATTTTGTGTAGTTCCATAGTGTCTCCTAGATAATCATTGTTTCTTTGTCATAAAGTGTTTTGAGTCCAAAGTATAAGCTACCGAAGCACGCAAGTGAAACGGAAGCAGAGATTGCGATCATGATTGCAATCTGATACAAAATGGCCGTGTTGGGGACGGCTCCAGCTAAAATTTGCCCCGTCATCATACCGGGAAGCGAAACGATACCCATACCGACCATAGAGTTGATCGTTGGAAGGATAGCCGTTTCTAAAGACCTCTTTAAGAAGGGATGAAGGATTACTTTAGGGTCAGCTCCCACTGCGAGTAGCGCCTGAATCCTCGCACGTTGCCCTTCAAGGCTTTCACGAAAGGTCTTAATGCCTAAGGAAACGCTCGTCATCGAGTTTCCCATGAGCATGCCCGAAAGAGGAATGACGTACTGAGGGTTGGTGATACGCTCTCCGATTACGAGCACCACAAAGTAGATGAGGATCACGATACTTGAGACCCCGATCGAAAGGCCGATGACGCGTTTAAAGCGAACGGACAGGTCCTTGTGGTCTTTTAATACGCGGTGAACGCTAAAGACAATCATCACAAGGACGTAGCTAAAGGTAAAGAGGGGATGGGGATTTTTAAAGATGTAGGTGAGAATGATTCCTGCTAAAACGAGCTGTACTGTCATCTTAAAGCTTGAAAGGAAGAGAACCTTGGTCTTATCGATGCTCGCTTTCTTCATCACGTAGACAACAAAAATCAAAAGCAGGTAGATGAGTAAGAAACGCCAGATTTCAAGCTCCACGTCCACCTCCTAGTTGAATCGAACGGTCTGCAAAGTGCTCTTTCAGGGATTCGTTATGACTTACAACGACAGCACTCGTTTTACTTTCCATTAAGCTCTCTTTAAGCATCGTAAAGAGTTCAAAGGACGTCTTTTCATCGAGCGCAGCGGTTGGCTCATCAAAGAGCAGGACCTTCGGTTTGAGGGAAAGAAAGATGGCTAAAAAGACACGTTGCTTCTCTCCACCCGATAAGACCTTGCAGTCAGCAGTTAAGGGTTGATCTAGCTTTGAAAGGGCTAAAAAGTGTTCCATGATCTCTTTCGATGGAAGAGCGTCTCCTCGTGCACTGTAGTAAAATCGGAAGTTCTCTTCGATGGAGTCTTCTAAAAGAAAGACTTCTTGAGGAACGAGAAGCACTTCTTTACGGTAATCGAGTACTGGAAACTTTGAGATCTCTTCTCCTCTATAGAGAATCGTTCCTGCTTTTGGAAGCAACGTACGATTTAAAAGCCTCAAGTAGGTGCTCTTACCCGAACCACTAGGACCCGTTAGAAAGGTCATGGGAACGTCTTCGATGGTGATTTTAGGATAAACAATATGATCGATCGCATATAAACCAGCGGTTGAGTCAAATAGATTCATTAAACTTCCTATTCTTTACTTAATACTGAGTCAATAAATATAGTGTATGATAAGACCAATTACTTTTTGGAGGACCTATGAATAAGCCCTTTTACAGTAACCGACCACTTCTCGTCTCGATTCTCTATCTCCTACTCCCTCTCGTCTTTGCGACCTCTTCTGGAGTAGCAGCTGTCGTCATGAAGCTCGAAGGGACAGATGTCGTACGAGCACAAATCTTTGCATTTCTTATCGCCGCAAACATTGCTTTCAATCTCATTCATAAGCGTGGTGGCGTTCAAGCTGTCGGCTATCAAAACCTTAAGAATGTAGATCCACTCGTCGTAGTAAGTATCATCATCGCCCTCGCACTCATCGTCTTTAACCTCTCTAAAGGCTTTCGCAGTAACCTATCTGTAGACTACGTTCTCACGCACGCACTCTTCGCCCTCATCGTAGGATTTACAGAAGAATCGATCTTTCGAGGACTCATCTACCGTACCCTTCGCCACAACGGGCTTTTAAAAGCCGTTCTCATCTCGAGCTTTCTCTTTGGCGTAGGTCACTTCTTAAATCTCCTACAAGGAGCAGATCCAATGATGACACTCAATCAAGTGGTCTTTGCCTTCTTCTTTGGCATCACCATGTGTCTCTTTGTCATAAAGACGAGAAGTCTCTACTTTCCGATCGCCTTCCATGCTCTTCATAACTACTCAGAGTATCTTCGTGTAGACTTCTCTTCAAACGTCGAAGTTTTTCATGGGATCGTCTACATTATTGGCTTTATCGTGATCTCCATCATCCTCTTTATAAGCTTAAAGCCAGAGGATAAAAAAGCCGTTCTCATTAACGAGTAAGCTCCTCTAAGAGCTTTACACCCATGACGGTCGCAGGAACGCGATCGTTCGGTGCAAGGTTCGAAAGGATCACAACGGCAACTCCCTTTTCTTTATTGAATCCAAGGTAACTGTTGTAATCACCCGTGGCACCATTGTGAAAGATGGTGCCATTTTTCGTATCCTTCATCCAAGCGCTTGCCGCTTCATTCATGTGAATACCGAGAAACTCAAAGCGAGGAAAGGATTCCTTTACGACATGGAGCGTCTCATGGTGTGAAGCCATCGAAGGATCCGTCAACTGAAGTTCAGCGTAGCGGAGCATGTCGCTAATCGTTGAGAGAATATCTCCTGCTGAGCGGTAAGCGTCATTTTCTTCCCACTCCCACGTTCTTCCAAGGTCACTCGCTTTTCTCATGACGGAATGGGTCATTCCAAGGCTCTTTAGATACTCATTCATAATCTCTTCATAGGGCTTTTCGTAGACCTTTTCTAAAATGAGTCCAAGCGTTGCATAGCCAAAGTTCGAATAGAGAAAGGGATGTTCCTTATCATATACTGAGACCTTCTTTAAGCGAGAAAGAGTCATCTCTTTATCGATTCCACGGAAGCTATTTCCACCGAAGATGAAATTTCTGACCATCGGCCACTCAAAGTAATAGCCGTTATATCCTGAAGTATGGGTGAGGAGCTCTTTGATGGTCGGTGTCTTTCCTTCAAACCCCAAGATCTCACCTACGGTATCGTCGAGGTTTAAATTTCCCTGATCCATGCTATCCCTAATGAGACCACCTGTAAATGTCTTTGTGATGGATCCGATCTCATAGAGATGTTCCTTCTTTTCTAGCTCTTTCGCGTCTTTTCCATAGACGGTAAAGTCGCTATGTCCATCTTTCACGATACCAACCGTGATGACCGCGCGTTCGTTATCCTTGGTCGTAGCGAAAAGCGTCTCTTGAAAGCTCATGGGAGCGAGCTTCTTCAGCTGTTCTTCACCTTTATACTGTAAGTAAAAGAGGACTCCTGCACCAATAACCGCGATGACGAGAAGGCCTAAGAGGATGTATTTAAGAACACGTTTTTTCATAAGTCCCTCCTTCAGAATAATCCTATTCTACAGGACGAATGTTAAGTGGATATAAAAAAACCCAAGCTTTCGCTTGGGTTTTTCATGTTAGATCTTCATTGCGGCTTCGTATGCGCCCCAGATAACCTTTCTGAGGTTTCCGATTCCATTACAGTCACCGACGAGGTAGACATTCTTTCCACCCTCTACGAGAGGTGTTGGAATGTAACCAGCGGAGCTGATGACAGAATCACATGGGATTTCGACTTCTTTGCCGTCTAGTTGTGATACGACGATGGATCCGTCTTTCACTTCTTTTAGAACAGAATCGAGGTATACTGGAACCTTGTGATATTCAAAGTATTCTCTTAAGTAGGAGCTATTTGCTAAGCAGACACCCGTTTGACTTACGAGGTCGTCTTTCATCTCGACGATGATCGGTTTCTTTCCTAAGAGGTGGAGTTCGTAAGCAATTTCACTACCTGTTAAACCACCACCGATGACAGCAACCGTTTCACCGACTTCTTTACCATTTAAGAACTCACAAGCTTCTACCATCTTCTCGTGTCCAGGAACTTTCTTAAGGATACGTGGTGTAGATCCTGTAGCTACGATGATCGGGCTATTGCCAAATTGTGCGATGTCTTTAACTTCTGTATTGAAGTGGATCTCGATACCGAGCTTATCCATTTCTCTTCTATACCATGCGAGGAGATCTCTTAGTTTTCCCTTGTAGCTTTCAGCACTTGCAGGAATGAAAGTACCACCTAGAACGTCAGCCTTTTCATAGATCACTGGCTCATGTCCTCTGAGCTTTAATACACGAGCGGCTTCCATACCACCGATACCACCACCGATGATGGCTACACGCTTTGGATTCTTCGTTGGCTTAATGTAGTGCTTGCTCCATTGCATGGTCTCAGCATTGACTGCACAACGCGCAAGACCGAGACTGTCTGTGAGCTTCTGATCGTTCGGTACGCCCTTGTAGTGACACATGTTGAAGCAGCCGTTGTGACAGAGGATACATGGACGGATGTCTTCTTCTTGGCCATTCATGAGCTTTGTGATCCACTCTGGGTCTGCTAGGAAGTTTCTCGCAAAGCCTGCTCCGTCGAGCTTTCCTTCAGCGATAGATTTAGCAGCAACGCGTGGATCCATACGACCAGCACTTACGACTGGAATATCGACAAACTGTTTGATGTGCTCGACATCAGCGAGGTTACAGTTTTCTGGCATGTATACAGGTGGATGTGCCCAGTACCATGAGTCATACGTACCGTTGTCGCAGTTTAGCATGTCATAGCCAGCGTCTTGTAGGTACTTAACAGCCTTTTCTGACTCAGCCATGTCACGACCAGCTTCGACGAATTCTTCTCCTGGAATAGCACCTTGGCGGAATCCCTTGGTCTTAGAAACGACACTGTAACGAAGGGAAACTGGGAAGTCTTGACCGCATTCGCGCTTGATCGCTTGAACGATCTCTACTGGGAAACGATAGCGGTTTTCAAAGCTTCCACCGTATTCGTCGGTACGCTTGTTGACGTATGGAAGTGTAAATTGGTCTAGTAGGTAGCCTTCGTGAACTGCGTGAACTTCTACGCCGTCTACGCCAGCTTTCTTTAGAAGCTTCGCTGTCTTTGCAAAAGCCTCTACGTATTCGTGAATCTCTTCAACCGTTAGTTCACGGGAAGGAACGACATCACTCCAGCGGTTCGGTGAAGGAGATGCTGTCGCTGTGATCTTATCGAGGTCCATAAAGGGCTTTGAAAGAACGCGAAGAAGTTTATTGGTGTAGAGCTTCTCCATCAAGGGGCTGATCGTAAAGGAACGACCAAATCCTGCTGTCAATTGAACGAAGAGCTTAGCACCGGTCTTATGGAAGTCTAAGAGCCAGTCTGCTAGATCGTCAAACATCTTTTCGTTCTTATAGAGCCATTGACCGAACATGGGGTTATATACAGGTTGGCATCCAGGAAGGATGAGGCCACAGTTGTTCTTTGCTGCTTCCATCATCATCTTAGCGCCAACTTTATCGAAGTGGTGAATTTCCATCCAGCCTAGAAGGTTGGTACCACCCATGGAAGTCATAACGAAGCGGTTTTTGATCTCTACGTTACCGATTTTCCAGGGGGTAAATAGCGGTTCAAGGCTCTTATCTAGTTCTTTTGCCATCTGGTTTTTCTCCTTTACTAGATACGTCTGTCGCGCACTTGAGCGTCATAGTGACGGTTCAAGACGGGACGAATGACACGGTAGATTAATTTGTTATCAAGGTTGAACATGTAAATGGTAAAGGTCGAGACGAAAAAGAGCGCTCCAATAAATAATAATTTATTGAAGAGTCGTAGGATTCGAAGACCCACACAAGGTTTCTTTTTGGTTACTTTTTTCATCGTTTTCTCCTTACCAAGCCAATGAGTCGTCAAAGTCTACGAGTGTCGGGTCGAGTGGTTCTTCACCAAGCACAACCGACATGTATGTATTGATCGTCTTTCTCATGTCACGACGTGAAATCGTACGACTGTCTTCTAGGTCTTGTGGCAAGAGCACAAACTTCATACCGTGCTTTTCTGCTTGTTCTTCTAGAAGTGAGAGAACGCCGTTCATACCCTTACATGCGACGTTTTCATTACAGATGACCATGTCGCAGTTAAGGCGTTTTGCCCATTCCCAAACGGCATTGACGTTATCCCATCCGCCGACTGCATGGTGACGCATAACGCCTTTTTCAGAAAGCTTAGCAACACCCGTGAGTGCTTCTTCAGGGTTCTCCGTGCTAATGATGTTATGTCCCATGGTGGAGTCCATGTTTAGGACGATGGTAACGCCCCAGCAGTTTTGAATCCAAGTTGGGAAGTCTGCATAGTAAGGTGCAGAGGGTCCCCATAGGAATGCACGGTAACGCGTCTTACCTTTAAAGGGGAGATATTTATTACTTGCGGCATTTCGCATGATCTCAAGGACTTTTTTATCGTACTTATTGAACTTACCATCGTTACCATTGACGAGTGCCCATTCAATGAGCTTATAGACAGAAGCTTGTGCACCTGTAGCGGGTGAATAAGGCGTAGCCATGATCTCCCACTTTTCGAGTTCTGTGCGGCTCACATCGTTCATACGTTCGATCGACTCATAGAGTGCATCCCAATCGTACTTCACGTTGTAGACTTCTTCGATCTTTTCGATCGCTTGCTTTAGCTCTTCACGGGAGTAGGCATTGCCGTTTTCCGTATTGTGCTGCATGGCAAAGACGAACGGATAGTCGATGAGTCCTTTGGAGTGGAAACGACGACGTTGGAACATCGAGGTTGCTTCAGAGGCATTACAAGGTTGGTTCGTGGAGATGACCATCTTACCGAAGATCGGGAAGGCATCGTCAAAGGTAACGCCTGTTTCAGCTGAACAGCGTGAGCAGACGTCTGCAGGTAAGCCGTAGCTTTCTGCGATGTCGATGTAGTGAGGCATCAAATGCTGGTCTACTTCACAGATGACAAATTCTGGAAGTGACTGCATGGGTTCTGGTCTTAGCGTTGGGAATCCTGCCATAAAGAGTGGAGGAATCGTTTCATCTAAACCGACCATGTTATCTGTCATCGGTCCACCACCTAAGCGGCGGTCGTTTCCTAAGATGCTTGCAATTTTCTTTGTAAGTTCATAGACGATAGCGTTTGAATGGAGGTGAGCAACCTTTAGCTCTTCTCCACGGAAGCCTTCAAAGAGACGGTCTAAGAAAGCGAAGGAACCGAGGTAGCTTCCTACCCAGCGATACTCAAAAAGTCCCTTCGTAAACTTCACAGGGATCTTTGCAAACATCGCTCCCATCATACCGACCGTTCTTAACCAAGCGACGTAATCACTTAAGGTATCCTTGGTGCCACGCCACTCACGATAAGCTGCAATACCGGTATTGTCTTTGTAGCGAGAACGCTGGCCACCTTGACCATTCTCTGCTCTCCAGATGGGGTCAAAGCGTTGAAGACTCTTATCGATTTTTTGAATCACTTTGTCAACTAGCTTCATTTCCCATTCCTCTCATTCGAAATTTCTTTAAGCTGTAAAGCTTCTACAAAGGCTTGAATTCTCGTACGAAGCTGTCCAGCGGAAGCAAGCGTATATTCCTTCTCAATTTGACACGTTGGAATACCGCGCTCGTTTGTCAATACGTGTGAAGCGAGCACTTTCTCGTAGCTCCAGAATTCACAGAACTTCATGCTCTGAACGATGACTCCACCTGCCTTGTATTCTTTAACGAGGTTTTCTATGACGTCATGACGTTGATCGATCTTTGAACCTGTCATGTAGCGTGGACAGAGGCACGTCTCGACGTAGTGACGACTGATGGCATCCATCGGTGTCTCACCGTCTTTCACTTCGATGTGCTCACGTCCAGGAACGGAACCAAAGCAGTAGCGGTCTGCTACGACTAAAGCACCACAGAGCTCGACGAGCTTTGTAAATTCAGGGTCATCAATCTCAGAACCTGCGATGACGACACGTGCTTTAAAGGTAGGAGTTTTGTCTGGCTCTCGCACTTTAAGCTCTTCTAGTGTTTCTTTTAGAAGAGGTAGGATGAGCCTGTGTGGGCACACTTGTGTAACGAGCTGAATGACATGGAACTCGTAGCCTGTAATGGGTGGATTATCGAGCTTTCTAAAGTCACCGATCTCACGAATTACGCGGGAGAGTTCATTGTGAAGGTCGATCGCTTTGAGCATCGCCTTATCAGACGTATCGATACCACGCTTCTTGAGTTCATCGACGACCTTGTCTTGAAGCTCTTTCTTGTAATAAGCGATCGCTGCTTCGTCATCTTTAAGCGGTGCATCGATGATGGTCGTAAAGAAGTCTTTATTCTTTACAGGCTTAATGAGCTCAAAGTGCTCTTCCATGCGCTCCATCGCCGAACAAGCTTCTGCACCAAAGAGTGCCGTTAGATAGTTATACGCTCCACTCACGGCATAATCTAGGATTGCACGTGTGTAGGGGCAGTTACGGTTTGTTAAGTAATAGTCGCCAATTTCCGTTGACGTTGAATTCGGTGCTCTGAGGCGTGAGGAGAAGCATCCAGGAAGATTTAAAAGAGTCTCCGGAATATAATAGCAGTTATAACCTAATGCAATGTCTCCATTATCTATCGCCTTTTGCACGAGTTCATTTTTCGCTTCTTCAAGAAGCCTCTCAAAGTAAATGAAATGACTTAATGCTTTCACAGGATTACCGCCTTTTCAGTGTTATTTTGATTCTTCAAGGTGGATTTCATTGTGGATCATATCGACGCGTAAAATCTTTCCTTTTTTCTGAAACTGTGCTCCAAAGAGATCCGTAAAGACGTAGTTATCGTCCGCTGTTTGATGGACCGTCTGAATGTCTTTACAAAAGAGCGTTCTCTTCTCATCTTCTACGACAAAGACTTGAGATAAGCACATATTAGGCCTCGATTGAAAGGGCTTTTGCGAGTTTTTCGTTCGCTTCACGATAAAGCGCTACGGCTTCATCGATCACTTGTTTCATTTCGCCCTCAAAAAATCCACTCAGTTCTTCAAGCTCTTTTACATGAGATTCATTATGCTCTGCCATGTACTTGAGCTTCAGGCGTGCTTTATCACCACTTTCAATTTGAATCGCTTCATGGTGATGATGGTGATGGTGCCCACAGTGGCAATGTTCATCATGCATTGGACGAGCCTCCTTTTACTTTACTCATGTGCATCTCGCGAAGTCCATCGACCGTGTCGCACACTGGCTTCATGGAACACTTGGAACAATCTGCGATGAGCCCATCTAAAATTTCTGTAAGTGCTTTCGTCACTTCATGAACCGACTCAACATTTTTCTTTAATGGAGAAAGATCTTTGTAGCCGGTTGCGAAGATCAGACGAACGCGCTTGACCTTAGGATTTTCCTTGTACTTATTGATATAGCTATTACCTACTTCAAAGAAGTTGATGTTAGCATTTTTTGCTGCCTTACTGACGCGAACCTTTTCTTGGTTGCTCTCACTGGAAACGCGCACCATATAACCTTCAGGGTGCACGTTGTAGCGAATGAAGTCCAGTTGCTTGATCATGTTGTAGGACTCTTCTTCGTTTTGTTCAGTATCGTCTACGAGAAGAATGGCCATACGTACAAACGATGTGTCAGAACTGATGCGTTCGAGCGGTTGACCGTAAACGACAATTTCATCGGCTGGAACGAATTCTCCGTTCGAAGTCACATAAGTGCAGTTTACGGATGGATAATCTCCTCCCCCGAGCTCAAAGGCGGCATCTCTCGAAAGTACGAGCTCGCTGTGGCCAAGCTCCTTCCAAGACTGTTTTTCAGAATAAGGATGAGTGGTGTGCTCATCCTTACCGAAAAACGATAGCATCTCTTGAATCAATGTATCAAAGAGTTTCATTAGAACTTAATGTCAGCTTTCTTACGATCAAAGACGTTATTGACGAGGCGATAGACTCCCGTTAAGAGCTTTTGATCGAGGTTCCAGAAATAGACGATGAACAAAATCCCTACGACCTTCGCGAGCACAAGGAAGATCTTGAGGAGAGTTTTGCAAAGTTTTTTCATGTCTTAGTTCCTTTCTATTGGGCTTTCTGACGTGCGAATTCTGCAGCTCCCAATGCACCCATGAGTTGTGGGTCTGTCTTTAAGTCTACGACTTTAATCTTTAGAACTTGTTCGATCGCTTGCTTTAATCCAGCATTCTTAGCGCATCCACCAGAAAGTGTAATGCTGTCTACTGCTCCAGCTTTTTTCGCCATGACGAAGCAGCGTTTAGCTACTGCCATTTGAATACCAGCTGCGATCTCATCCATAGGCTTACCTTCACCTACGAGTGTAATAACTTCACTTTCAGCAAATACGGTGCATTGTGCTGTAATCGGAATGATGTTCTTAGCGCCTAAGGAGAGCTTTGAGAATTCATCAAGGGATAATTCAAAGCTACGAGCCATGGCTTCGAAGAAACGACCTGTACCAGCAGCACACTTGTCGTTCATAGCGAAGTTCTTAACGGTTCCGTCTGTATCGATTGCGATACCCTTGACGTCTTGACCACCGATATCGATGATTGCTTTGACTTGAGGATCGGTTACGTGTACGCCCATAGCGTGGCAGGAAATCTCAGAGATGTTTTCATCTGCAAAAGGAACTTTATTACGGCCATAACCTGTACCGATTAAGTATGCGAGATCCTTTTCGCTCTTAAGACCAGCTTTTTCAAGTACTTCTTGCATTGCTTGACGAGCTGATTCTTCCGCTACGATCTTACTTTTAATCGTTGTATGAGCTACGATTTTTCCAGCTTCATCTAAGATGACAGCCTTTGTATAAGTTGATCCTACGTCACATCCACCAAAATATTTCATTTTCTACTCCTTAAAAAATTTTAAAAATTTAGTTTACATCGCGACGTCATCATCAAAGTCGACGAGTGATGGGTCGATGGGTTCTTCGCGCATAACGGTCTTCATATAACTGTTGACGCGTTCACGCATTTCCTTACGAGATACAGTACGTGGGTCCATTAAGTCGTGCTCGATCCAGATGAGACGTACGCCACGTTCACGTGCGCCTTCGTCTAACTTACCTTGTAGTGTTGCCATGTTCTTACATGCAACGTGTTGATACATGATGACGATATCTGGTTTCCAAATTTCAACGTTTCTCCAGAGTTCACTGACGACGTTTTCATAACCACCGTTGGTGTGACGTCTCATAACCATGCGCTCATAGAGTCTCGATAGGTCTCTTAGTGCTTCTTCTGGATCGGTCGTATTCAAGTGCTTCGTAAAGTTCAAGGATTCCATTTCTACGAGCACGTTGATGCCCCAGCAGTTTGCAAGCCAACCAGAGAAGTTTGGATAGTAGTGAGCAGGTACGCTCCATACAATCGCACGGTGACGCATCTTACCAACCCAAGCTTCTTCTTTACGCTCATAAGCTTTGGTCATGAGCTTGTCGACCTTTTGAGCTGTCTTTAGTAGACGTGGGTCGTTACCGCCGTCCATCTCATAGCTGAACTTACGGAAGAGTTCGTACATGGGTCCTATGAGCTGTGGATTTGGCGTCTGGTTCATCTCCCACTTTCTAAGTTCAAAGTCGGTCTCTTGGTTGAAGCGATCCATTGCCTTAAAGTAAGCATCCCAGTCCCACTTAGCGCCTGTATGCTTTTCAATGAACTTGATACAAGCTTTGACGTCTTCTACTGCGCTATCTAAGATCGATTCGTCTTCATAGCGAACAGGGAAGGTCAAGTGGAAGGTTGGAAGGTCTTTATAACGACGTGATGTATAGCTAGAAGCCATGACGCTACCGTCACAAGGCATGGAGCTACTAATGAAGCATGCGCCCATGTGTGGAAGAGCGTCGATGACGCAAGCACCAGCTTCTGAGGTAGGAACCGGGCAAGTGTCAGAAGGAAGACCATAGGCTTCGACGGCATCGATGTATGGGATGCAGACGTTTTGGTCAACTTCAGAAACTAAGAATACTGGTAGTAGTTGATAAGGAATACCTAAAAGGGTCGGGAAACCTGCCATAAGCTGTCCCATGGTCATCTCGTCGAAGAGTACGATGCGGTTACTTAGATCGACAGAGTTACCATTTTTACGGTCAGATTTCATGAGGAACACGAGGTTTTCAGCAACGTAGCGGAAAATACCATATGTAAGCTCTTGGTGCATCTTGAGTTGTGTTCCACGAAGACCTTGTAAGCTCTTATCCATGAAGGAGTGACAGCAGAAGTAGGAAACCATCCAGCGATAGTGGAAGAGTCCGTTCATAGCAGGAATGAGGTCTTTACTAAAGGTTGTAAGGAGCATTCCCCAGATTCTTGCCCAGCCGTAGAAGTCTACAGCAGTGTCTCGAATACCACGCCACTCTCTACGAACAGTTGCCATCTTTCCCGTTTTATAGAGCTTACCGAGGCGCTTCTCACCGTTAAGTAAGAGGTCCTTTCGCTCTGCTGGTGTCATGTTCTTTACAGCGATGGCTTCGTCTTTAATACGTTTGGCTGTATCTTTTAGGTCTTCTAAGAAGCCTTTACCAACGTCTTTCCAGTTGGTTTCTTTTGCAAGATCGAGGGTGATCGAAAAGAATTCCTTGAGGTTTTCTCCCTGAACCTTCCAATCGATGTTGTCTTTTTTACGGTAAAATTTTGGATGCGGATACTTATTCGCCATTACTTGGTTCCTCCTTTACCAGACTGAATTCTCTTAATTTCTAGAGCTTCTACGAAAGCCTGGAAGCGTGTACGAAGCTGTCCGGAGCTTCTCGCACGGTAAGGTCTGTCGATAGAAAGAACTGGCCAGCCGTATTCATCGGTTAGGATGTGGCTTGCAAGTGGTCTTTCAAAGGCCCAGAAGTCACAGAATTTCATTTGTTCATAGATGATACCGTCAGCGTTAAACTCTTTTGCTAAGCGGTCTGCTGTATCACGGCGTTGTTGAACTTTTTCGTCTGCCATGTAGCGAGCACATTCGCTTGTGAGCATGTAGTGACGGCAAATTTGAGTGAGCACGTCTTCTTCGTCGTTAAGCTTAATCTCTTCACGACCAGGGAAGGATCCGTAGCAGTAACGGTCTGCAACGATCATAGCGCCGCACTCTTCGATGAGTTGAATGAGCTCTAGGTCGTCAATTTCAGAACCGACGATAGCTACGCGAGCACGGTACCAAGGTTCCTTATCTGGCTTACGTGTCTTAATCTCTTCGAGTGTCTCTTTAAGATAAGGTAAGATCAGATCGCACGGTGAAGTGTAGCTAACCATGGTAAGAACTGCGAATTCGTAACCAGTGATCGGTGGGTTATCGAGTTTTCTGAATTCACCAATCTCTGTGATCACGCGGCAGAGCTCATTGTGCTTTTCAACAGCTTTTCTGAGTGCTTCGTCAGAAGTGTCTACGCCATACTTTTCGTGGAGTACATCGAGCCAACGTAGTCGAACTTGAGTAACCATAGCTTTTACGCTGTAGTCCTCCACTTTGTAAGGAACGTCTAAGTGCGTTACAAAGAAGTTTGGCTTGTCATTTACGTTCATGGTCTCAATGTGCTCAGCACAGCGGTTCATGGCCGTACATGCATCGACTTCAGCGAGCGCGTCTAAGAACTGATATCCACCTTCGATGGCACGTTCTAAGAGCGCACGTGAAAATTCACACGTGTAGTTCGACATATAATAGGTAGATACGTCGAGGCTACCCGTTCTCGGTGCACGAAGTCTCACAGAAAAACAATTACCTAAGTTCAATACGACCTCAGGCATGTGATAACAAGTCCAGCCAATAGCAAGACCACCGTCTTTTTGTGCTTTTTTGACTAGTTCGTTATCGGGGTTTTCTAGGAGCCCTTCAAAGTAAATCAAATGCTTTAGGTCTTTCACGATTCATCCTCCTCTATTACTCTTGTGTTCGTTCAATCAAGGACATGGAGCTCTGTAAGGATCTTCTTTGCGCCTTTCAAAAGTTCTGATTCTTTTGGAAGAGTAAAGACATTTTCGCCCTCAATATCCATGTCAACGAGACTCATATCCATCGGAATGACAGCTACGAGTGGTGCGCCTTCCACGTTATCGAAGTCGATTTTATCCGGTGCTGGAGCTCGGTTAATGACCGCTCCGATCGACTCACACATCATCATCTCATCGGCAACCTTTTTAATGGTACCGATGATGTTAATGCCTTTTTTACTTTGGTCAGAAACGAGTACAAGCTTACTGACCTTGTCCATGACACGCCTATTAATCTGCTCAATGCCAGCTTCACCGTCGATGACGACGTAGTCAAATTCATGAACGAGCATGGAAATGACATTTCGAAGGTAAGCATTGACGGCACAGTAGCATCCTTCAGCTTCTGGGCGACCAACGGCTAGAAAAGCAAACTTGTCGGTCTCGCTCATGGCATCAAAGAGACTGAACTTCGCTTCTGCTAAGACGTCTTCCGTACTTTTTAAGTTTCCTGTGACATCGTCGACGACGCGTTTACGAATGTCATCGAGTGTCTCACGCGGACTGACTCCTAAAGCAATAGCTAGTCCAATGGCAGGGTCTGCATCGATTGCGAGAATCTTTTTTTCTGGAAACGATTCACAGAGAACTCGAACAATGGCAGCAGAAAGTGAGGTTTTACCGACTCCACCTTTACCTGCTAATGCGATGACACAGGCGTTATTGTTGGTATCCAAATACATTCTCCTCTCTGGCTCGTAGTCTTTAATCAATATAAAAATTAGGTGCACAAAAAATTCAATATTGATTAGTAATATTGAAACAAACGATGCCTATAAAATTGTCACGTTACACGTGGGTAAACGGACAAAAGTCCATTCGAAACGCTTAAAGCGTAATGAAGGCAAGAAGAATAAGAAATATGTATGTAGCGATTAGAGGAGTCGCCGACCCTTTGAACCAAGCTATATTTATATGTATATTAATATTGTTTTAAAGCATGCTTTATATAGATGATAGCTGTTATTAAACACGAGTCCGTATTAGCAAAATAATTATAGCATGTTATAGGTTAGGTGTGACCTTTTTTTCGCAAATTCTAAAAACTTTTTTTCGTAAAATAGATTCACAAAAAAGGAGTATGAGCTTTTTCTCATAAAAACCCATTCTCATTTAACATGAACTAAACAAAGCAATTTCTCGTTAAATTGAATAATTCATTGAAAAATGAACAAAAAAGCTCGTAAAAACGAGCTTTTTTAAGTCATGAGCAAATCTTTCCTTGTATACAAAGCACATAAAAAAATCACAGCACTTTGTTTATTATTTTTAATAAAATTCCGCATATAATGACACGCAAAAAAGGAATATCCTATTCAATTTTTTTATGACTAACCGACGTATTCGCTGTTATTCTTTAAGAAAAAGTCAAAGATAAACGCATGAATTACAGCTTTAAAGCGTATTACTAAAATCCATCCAAACCTCTTTTTATTTACGATTCAAATCCGTGATCAGAAGTGGATTTTCTTTTTTCAGGCGCTCAACTAATGTCTGTACTCGCTCCGTCGTAGGATCTTCTTAAAGCCAAGCGAACTCTTCTGATGTAATGCCCGCCATCTGTAAAAAGGTGACCAACCCGTGGTCGGTCTAAAGGTCGCTTCCACCGTCTAAGAATCGTAGCTTTGTTTCATAATGGCGTTGCTATTCAACTGAGTAAATTGAAAATGCATCTAAAATGGCCAGATCGCCTGGTTCATCGGACTTCATGTACTTTTTAAGGTATGCTTCTTCTTTGCCGAGTTCTTTTGCTTCCTCTTTCTTAAAAAGATGTTTAAAAAGACCCACTATTCCTCCTCTCCGTCATCCCTTCCATTAAGCGTTAAACAGAAAGGATGACCTGCTGGATCTAAAAAGACTCGCCAAGTTTCTCCGTATTGATGTTCCGCTTCTCTTGCACCGATCGACTTCGCGTACTCTACAGTTGAATCCAAGTCTCTCACAAAAAAGTCCATATGTAACATCTGACCGCGCTCTTGTGTGGGCCAGGTAGGTCCTTGATAGTCTTTAACGCCTTGAATGTTGATCGAAAGATGTGGTCCAAAGACACCGGGCATGACGCCCTCTTCTATGGGTTCCGCCATATAGCCTGTGAGTTTTTCGTAGGAATGAAGCATCTCTTCGACTTGCTCTTCGGGGCAGTCGATCGTGATGCCATCGAGTTTAATGTGTGGCCGCATAGTTATTAAACCTCTCTAGAAAGATTAAAAGAAGCGGAAACAGAACAATCTTTATGTCTACATTGGCAAACATCAAAAGACTCGAGATGATGAGTCCGGGGATTGTGAAATCGACTCTTTTTTTAATGACGGACTTAAACCAAGGGATGAGGAGTAAGAAGGCTAAGAAGATCCACTGGAAGCGATCGGAAAAGTAGAGTGCAATGCCCGGTTTAAAGAGGACCATTGGATCGAGTTCCCATAACAAGATGAGATATACGCTAAAGCCCATAAGAAACATCCTGTTGAGCTTGTTTTTATTGAGTATGAGAAAAGGTACGGTAACGAGGAGTGTGAAAGCTATACCGACGTAGCTAAACCAGTGGTATTGGGTCTTTGTCACCTGATTCGAAAGAAACCTCACACTAATGATGTCACCGAGCTCATTTTTTAGTCTTCCTGCCATGACCTTAGGGTTTTTCACATTCACATGGTAACCGCCGTAAACGCCTAAAATAGGCATTCGGTCTACATCATTAAACGCCCGAATGAAGTTCTTAACCATCATCTCTTCACGGTACTCTGGGTCACGCTTTAACTCTTCATACCACGTTTTCCCCTGATTGATGGCTTCTTCCGTTAATTCGTATTCCCTCGTACCCTTCGTAAGTGTCGCGAGGTAGCGCTTACCTGTAGAGTCATATTGATGACCGAGGTCGGTTCCATGAATTCTCGTTTCCGGCGTTACTATCTTTATATTCCGGAAAAAGTTTAAAAAGAGATCGGTGTGCTGACTCGTTCCTTCGAGATTGTTATAAAGCTCTATCAGAATCTTGTCATCGGGAGCACGGAGGAATTCGTTTAAGAGCTGTCCTGTGTAATAAGGGAGCTCTAAAAAGAGATCTCTCTTACCAAACTTATAGGCTTCGATCCACCTCTGAAGCTCGATGTCATAAAACTCCTTGACCCCATGGGCCTCCCCTAAGAGCACAATCGTCTCTTGGGGTGCAGCGTAATCGGTTTGTCTATCAAAATGTAAAAAGAGCCAGAATGCTCCGAAGAGGATGACAATGATCACCCATCCAATGTATTTTTTCCAATCAAACCACATCATTTTTCCTTATCCTTTGAATACGATCTCCGACTTCAAGTGGATCCCCTGAAAAGAGAGCTACCACTTCTTCTCCCTCATAAGCGGTAAACGTCGCTGGTCTTTCCTCGGGAAAATAGAGATTTTTGACCGTCGCTTTCTTTCCAGAAGGAAGCGACACCCGGTCATATACGGAGACACAGCCAGATAGAACGCGTAGGAGGTATCTCAAAGGTTCTCCTTTTTTAGGTTCACTTTTTCCCTCTATGATGGCTTCCAGGTGCTTGGAATGAATCGAATGTGGAATGTGATTCTTCTCTTCATAGAGAAAATCTTTATTCTTTCGGTCCGCTTCTTTCCTTCGATATTGTATAAATAACAAGATAAAGATCCAGGCAAAGGCCGAAAAGGCATGCCCAACTTGCAATAGAGCTTTTTCTCTTCCTGACAAGAGATAGCAAGTGCTGGCTAGGATACCAAGGACGAGGGCCACGAATAGATTATAAATACTTCGTTTAAAGCCAAAAAGAAACATTTCTTCTCCTCTAAATAGCTTTCTTGGGACAGATTCTTGCACACTCCATACAGAGGATGCAGTCGGTCCCGTGAAGACGCTTACGACTAGGGTCTAGTACATCGACATCCATCGGGCACACCTTCTTACACTGGTTACAGCGGATGCACTTCGTTTCATCGACCTTTACTCGAACGAGTGAATAGTAGCTCATGGGCTTTAGAAAGATCGTAATGGGACAGATGTACTTACAAAAGGCTCTGTTATCTTTAAAAGCATAAGCTAAACCAATTCCTATGATGTAATAAAGGACATTCCCTACAAGAAAAGCGACGAACATGATCTCTTCTAAGCCTAACACTTTATAGAAAAAGAGCGCTCCTACAAAGCCTAGTGAGAGTAGAAACATGAGATAGCGGATCCAGCCGATCGACTTTCTCTTGTGATCAGGCCTCTTATAAGGCAATAGATCAAGTACCATCGCCGTCCAGCAAGCGTAGCCACAGAAACCTCTTCCAAAGAGGAGCGGGCCGAAGATCTTAGCGACGGCGTAGTGAATCGTCGCCGCTTCAAAGACACCTGTGAAGAGATAATACCAGAAGCCCTCAAGCTGCATGTTCTCCCGATTCATGACACCTAAGTAGAAAAGCATATAGAGGCCGATTAAAAGCTGTACAATTCTTCTACCATAGGGATGACCGCTTTTTAAGAGCGCAACTCCTAGCGCTAAAGAGCTTCCGAGGTAGCTGAAGTTTAAGAGATAAAAGATCTTTCCTTTTGTAAGCCAAAGGATGACTGCGATGCATTCAAAAACGACAAATAAGAGGATCGCTTCTCGATATTTCTTAAATAGATTTTTCTCCATAGGTTTTCCTTTGATTCGCTGTATACACGCCAGCGAGGATGATAATAACCCCTACAAGCTGTAGTAATAAAAAGGGGTCTTTTAGTATAAAAAAGCTCGAAATGATCGAGACGACTGTAGAGACACCGATAAAGGATCACTTTTTTTATTCACTTGGTAGCTTCTTTCATCACTTCATAGAAGCTTATGACGTTCTCAACACTACCATTTACAAAGCGGTTAAAAACCTTATCGACGGGCGTAAGGAATGCTCCCTTTTCATTTTGTAACACGGGAATGGGAGAATCTTCTAAAACGTTCCAGTAGAACCCGCGTTCTTCGAGTCCGTTTCTTAAAAGGACTTCACCGAGGTAGGAACCGAAGACCATAGCCATAGACCAGACTTGATTCTCTGTCGGATGACTCTCTTTCATGTCCTTGGAATAATAGTCTAAGATCGCTTCTAAGTCCCTAATGCTCGCTTCGGAGTAATCGAAGCGCCTATTAAAATCGAGTGCATATTCTCTCGCCGTTTCGCTTAATCGCAACGATTTTTCTTTCAATTCGTGATTCATAATGCCTCCTTTTCTTTTACTATAGCAAAAATAGAAGAGATCGAACGCTCTCACCCTCTTGATCACCATAAAACTTAACAAAACTAGGATATAATAAGAAAACTATGATTAGGAGGAGCCTATGGCAGAAGAGTTACATCTTGATCCTGAAAGTAATGATCTCGGTTCTAAGATCGTTCTAAATCCTGACGAAACCAAAGAGCCTAAAAAAAGTTATAAATATCAAGCCTTTATTAGCTATCGTCACGTCGAACCTGACGCTACCATTGCATCGAAAATTCATACGTTAATAGAAACTTTCCCGATTCCAAAGACCCATTATGAAGACGGGAAAAAACCCACCTACCGTGTGTTCCGTGACCGAGAGGAACTTACGAGTACTGAACTCAGTACTTCGATCGACGCTGCTCTAAGAGAGTCCAAGTTTCTCGTCGTCATCTGCTCCAAGCGTACGCCACTTTCACCGTGGTGCGTGAAGGAGATTGAAACTTTCATTCGCCTCCACGGACCAGATCGCATTATCCCTGTACTTGTTGAAGGTGAACCTCAGGAGTCCTTCCCAGCACCTCTTTTGGATCTTAAAAAGACGATCACGAATGAAGCGGGAGATTCTGTCGATGTGCAGATGGAACTTTTAGCTGCGGAGCTAAGGCCAGCAGAAGTCCAAAGTCCAGATTTCGTAGGCTATGAAACGCTCGATAGAGAAAACTCCGAAAAGCGAAAGACACTACTACAAGATTCGCTAAAGCTTTTAAAGACGACAGAGATCTATCGCATCATGGCTGCTATGCTTGGCGTCTCCTATGGCGACCTAAAGGAGCGTGAAAAGGAACGAAGAACAAAGCGCATGCTACGCCTCACAGGCGTTGTAGCAGCTGCACTCTTAGTCTTCGGTATCTTTATGTTTAACGCCTATAGACAGGCGAATATTGCAAGACTTGAAGCGCAGGAATCAAACGCCGCAATGCTTTTAAATGAAGCAGCGAAGCTAACAAAAGAAGGCGATGCCACAAAGGCAGTGCTCGTTTCAGAAAAGGCTATGAAGATGGCATCGAAGGAGATGCCTCTCTATGATGAGATCAACGCTCGCTATGAAAACATCTTGAGTCAAAACCTCATCCATAGTGGCTTTCACTACACTTCATCTATTACTACGCGAAACACCCTTGGCTACGCTTCCATAGACCCCAAAGAAGAGTACGTTGCCACGGGGCTCGGGGCATCGAGCGTAGGAATCTATAAGACATCGAACGGAGAGCTCGTAAAGACACTCGATGGATTTAAGGGACAAGTGAAGCAGACAGACTTTAGCTCTGATGGAAAGTACCTCGTAGCAGGTGCTTTTGATAAGCAGGTGAAGGTCTGGGATACGAAAGACTACAAAGAAGTGAAGACCTTTACGACAGACGATATCGTCATCATGAGTCGTTTTACGAAAGATGCAAAGGAACTCCATATCTTATCCTTAAAGGATAAGAAGATCCTCCTTTCGACCATCTCTACAACCGACTGGAAAGAAACGAGTCAAACCCTCCTACCAGGAAACCTTAAAAACTTTATCGTACTACCAGAAAGTGACGAGATCATCATCCTTACAAGTAACGGCTTAGAAGAGGATACGAGACTTAAAATCATTAAAAAGGGCTCTGGTGCTCCAGTCTTTGATTTTCCCATTCCAAAGGAAGATGTAGGTGACGTCTACTCTCCCTATTTCACATCTTGTAGGGTAAATAGTGACTTTACAAAGCTCTATGCCACAGGAACCAATGCCCTCTACTGTTTCGATTTAAAGACCAAAGAGATTCTTTTTAAAGAACCCATGAATCGATCGAATGATGACAACATGCTCGCCGTCTCTTCGGATGGAAAGTATGTCTACATGAACGACAACTCCTCTCTCGTAGTCTTTGACGGAAATACAGGAAAGATTCTGCGCAGTCTCTTTCCAGGTGAAACCATCAATGAAATGATGATGGCAGAAGACGGAACGGTGGGACTTCTCTTAAAGAGTGGTGATCTAACGCTACTAAAGGATCTAAAAATCATCGGCTGGAGAGTCCCTTACGGAAAGGCTGAAGCAAGTTATCTGACCCTTGGAAGAACAGGAAAATACGCCATCGTAGGATCCTTAAAAGATGGAATCATTAAGATTGGCTCGACCTCAAGCATCAATGCCTTCGAAGACATCGATGCACAGCTCGTCTCTGTCAGTAAAAATAACCGCTTTGCTCTCTTTTATAAGAAAGAGGGAAGCTTCGTTTGGGACTTAGAAAAGAAGGGTGTGCATTTAGAGCTTCCTAAAGCAAACAGGCAGGAATTTGATTCCCGCGTCTACTTAAATAAAGACTTTGGACTCAGTAATGACGGAAACTTGGTCATCACAGGGAATGCCTACGAGACGAGGAACGAAAAGGGCGACCTCGTAAAGTATAAGCAGCAAGTAGAAGTCATCCGTCTAAAAGACCTAAAGACCGTCTACTACACGCCTTTTTCTGGTTCTACTGCCTACTTTGGCTTTACGAGTAACCCCGATCTACTCTATCTAAGAACTACAGACGGCTACAACCGCCTCATCGACTGGAAAAAAGATAAGGTCGTTCAGGTGATCCCGAGTAAAACAGACGTCTTCCAAAACCTCATGTTTAGTGACGACATGAAGTTCTATGTAGAAAACTTTCAAAGCGGTAACTACCGAATTACAAGAGTCGATACGGAAACGGTTGTTCACGAAGGAACAGGTGAGGTCTTCTACGTAGGTAATGATGAAAAGGGAATTCTCGAAGCCAAAGGAATACTTGTAGATAAAGGATTCACATGGAAGCTAGGAGATGAGGAGGAGACGTATCACACCCTCTCCTCGGCACGAAGTGAACTTGGAAATTCGCCCGATAATCTAAACGAGTACGACAAGGAATCAGGACTTCTTCTTACGATCAAAAAGGAAGGCTTTAATAATTCAAGGAAGGCCGTTCTTATAAACTTTGAAACGGGAGAGCTTGTAAAAGAGTTCTCACTCGATACAGGTGCAAGCACAGTACAATGCCACATCGCAAGAGGAGGAAAAGAACTCCTGCTCTTTAGCGAGGATCCGTACTTTAACGACTTTACCGTTCCGTCAGAAAGCGAATACCTACAGGAGTCTTTAGTCATCGGTAGAACGATGCACTTAAAGCTTCTTTCGAGAGAAGAACTTGAAGAGGAAGCAAAGAAGTTTACAGGAAATCGCAAGCTATCGGAAGATGAACTGAGCGAATTAAGCTTAAAGAAATAGAGGTATGGATGAATAGAAAACGACTAGAATGGCTACCCTTAATGAAAAAGAGGCTCATGACCCTCATTTATGTCCTAGGCTTTTTCCTAGCCGTTTGGGGTAGCGTACTCATCTACTGGACGGTCGATCGAAACCTTTGGGAGAAGGTGACAAACACCATCGCAAGTGTCATAAAGCTCTATCTCTTTATGCCGTCACCAGGTTCCGACGGATCGTTCCCTTGGCCCTACGAACTCGCCATATGGATAACGCCGATCTCTACTGTGAGTGGCTTTTTAAATATCGGTCAAAAGTACCTAAAGCGCTTTCAAAGCTGGCTTTACCACTTGAACCGTAAGCACCTCGTCGTCATGGGTGACCGCGCCTTTGCAGAGCCCTTCTTAAGAGAGGCCTTCCTAGAACGTCCAAAAGATAGACTCTTATACTTAGCAAAGAGTATGGAGGAACAGCACGCACTCGAAGGCGTCTTCGATCACAGGATAAAAATAGCTACGATAGACTGCCTTCATCCAGAGAACATTGAAAACGCACTACTCGTTAGAAAGTATAAGATCCATCAAGCAGAAGCACTCATCGTCTTTGAAGGAGAACCAGAGAACTTTAGAACACTAAGAGCGATCAATGAGATTCTAGAGGACAAGTGCCCGGAGCGCATTCCTACTCACGTCATGAGTACGAATACGAAGATGAAGGAACTCATAGAGGACCAAGCAGATCATCTAAAAGCCCTCTCGATTCACTACTTTAACCTCGATCACCTAAGAGCTATCGAGCTCTTCCAGAGGGAAGACTTTAGAGCGTATGAGACAAAAGGGCTAAAGGAAGCGTGGACCAAAGAGGATGTAGAAAACGAGATGACGATGGCAAAGAAAATCGGTCACGCTCACCTACTGATCGTTGGATTCACAGCACTCGGGCAAGAAATTTTTAAAGAGGCGACAAACCTTCTTACGTTAAATCCGTCCGATAGACTGCACATCACGATACTCGATAAGAATGCCAAAGAGCAGTTTGACTACTTTGAAAGTGACATCGATCAGCTAGAGAAGGTCTGTAGAGTAGACATTCTCCCCTACGACTTAAGAGCCAAGGCACTCCCTCAAGCACTCTCAAAAGCGATCGAAGAAGATCCCCTCACATCCGTCGTCTTTACGATCGATTCAGCGAAAGAAAGCCTCGTTACGATCGAGCGCTTTAGAAAGCTTTTTAGTGATGGTCCTGTATCTCTCTATACGCCAAAGAGAGATGAAGTCTCAGCACTACTCGATGCAATAAAAGAGAAACTACCAAACATCGTGACATTCGGTGAAGAAAAGGATCTCTTAACGAGAGAAGTCATCTTAAGAGATCGCTTCTTAAGAAAAGCCAAGGCCTTTAATGCCTTCTACAACGAAACGGCAGCCAAGCTCATGGGCTGGGAGATACCGAGTAAGACGAGTGAAGAACAGTGGAATGAGCTCACATCCTTTAAGAGGGAGTCATCGCTTGCTCAGAGTCTACATGCACCCATTAAACGCGCTATCCTTGAGAAACTCACGAGCATTGAGGGATTCCCCAACACTCGTCAGGAGATTGTAGACGAGTGGAAGAAGGAACTTCAGAGTGTGAGTGTGACAGAAGAAGTGAGCATCATTGAAAAGAGCCCCGTAAAGAACTTCTTTACAGAGCTCGAACACAGACGCTGGAACAACTTCCACTACATGAGAAACTTCCACTTCTCAGAGACTAAGGATCTAGAAAACAAAGAGCACGACTGCCTCATCGATAGCTGGGAAGAGTTCTTACAAGGACCACAGCGAGAAAAGGCGATCTATGACTACATCTCGACGTTATCTGTAGAGTAATAAAACCCCAGATCTTAAGGTCTGGGGTTCTTTGATTTTACAAATCTACGGTTCATAAATTTAGGATTCACGACAAAGATATAAGTCATTAGAACGGCTATGAGTAATAGAGGTGTCACGATACCTAGCTTAAAGTGATAACCAAAGAATGCGATAAGAGCTTGAATCACGCAGTAGAGAAGTTCAATCTTCGTATTCTTTACTCTTTGAACCATATCTAATTCATAACGGTGATTGCTAGCCATCCAGATGGAAGTAAGTAAAAGAGGAACGATCTTAAAGATCGTCATGAAGGTTTGATCCTCCCCTGTTCCAGTATAAGTTGCAAAAGCTGCATTTAAAAACGACGCCTGAAGAATGATAGCGATGAGGGTCAAATTGCTATGAAGGATCTTTTTATTCTCCTTCACCTTAGGAAGATCTTCATCGCTCTCAAAGTGATCGTTTAGTAAATAGTCTGTCGATACACCATAGATCTCACTTAATGCTAAGAGATTATTGGCATCTGGTAGAGCGGAACCATTTTCCCAGCGTGATATGGCTTGACGCGAGAGTCCAATTTTCTGAGCTAAGTCCTCTTGAGACATTCCTTTCGTTTTTCTAAGTTGTATGAGTTTTTCTCCGATGTTCATAAAAGGCCTCCTTCTTTCTCTGTCTTTACACTAACCCAAAAGGCCAAAATACACTACCAACTTCACTTTCCATTAGCGCAACAAGAGGTTACAAGTGGGATATTTTTAAAGAATGGGCGTATTTTTCAAGTTGAACTTGAAATTTACGCCCAAATTCTTTTAAAGTCTTAGATTCATGTAGTCTACGTCAATAAGTTCTCCGTTGATCTCAAAGTAGCCTTCAAAGGTTCCAATCTTTTTAAAACCAAACTTTTTGTATAAGTGAATGGCTCTTTCATTGTCCGATCTCACTCCTAAAGAAAGGATCTTAGCCTTTGCTTTGTTCTTTGCAAAATCGATGAGTTCTTTTAGAAATAAGGAAGCAATACCATGGTTCCAGTACTTCTTTTGAACAGCCATACCAATCGTTCCACGGTGAGAGAAGCGCTTAAGGTTTGAGGAAGAGTAATTAGCTGAACCAGCAATCTCTCCATCGACGAAAGCTAAGATGAGGAGCTGTTTTTCACTTTGTGAGAGCTTTTCCAGGAACTTCTCTTCTTGCTCTAGAGTAAGACCAAACCCCTCACTTCCGTAGCTTAAGTTATCTGTCTCACTGCCACAGATCTTACCTAACTCAAGTAAATCTTTGGCATCACTTGGAAGTGCTTTTCTAATCTTTATATCCATTCTTTTTCCTTATTTTTCCATCAATATGTGCCATAATGCTTTATCTTTAAATCCACAGCTCTCATAGAGTCTCTCAGGGTTCGTTTGATTATCGACTCTTCCTGAAACAGTTACAAAGAGAGCTTTCTTTTTAAGCCTCCGTAAGAGCTCGTAAACGATAACCTTTCCCAGGCCTTCCCCTCTATACTCCTTAGACACTTGAATCCAGTCGAGAGAGCCCTCACGAACCTCAGGATCATACTCTGCGATACCAGAAGCAGCGATCACATTCTTCTCCTTGTCGTAGAGACAGATCCATAGATCCTCGTCATAGACGAGTCTACTTTTATAGGCTTCTAGTTCATTAAGAGTTACGCCTTCTAACTCATAGCAGGAGTTAATGTGATCTACAAAGTCTTTCGTAGGAGCGTCCATGAAGGTGTATCGTGTAGATTCAAACGGTACAGGTAGATTGGAGAGATCATGAAGGAGTTTAAAATAGACAACATCTGTATAGTTTTCAAGAAGAGATGAATCAAAGCCCGACTCATGAATAACTTTCATGTGAGAAGGGACTTCAAAGTGACACGTCTTCCAGTAGGTTAATGAAGAGGCAGAGGTTGGATTCATTAGGTATTCATTTTTATTCATCTAGACCTCCAATACCAAGTAATTCTATTTCTTTGATTCTTTAAATAGTGATACAGAGTTAAGTAGGATCGATAACAAAACACAGATCCATAAGGCAGTATTCATCGTTGGCATGGTGTCCATAAGACCTGCCCAGTCTTCCTTAACTACACGTGTAGCTCCGTCCATGTAGAAAGCACAGACAGTAAGCGCCGTAAGGGATAAGCTAAGGAAACGGAACCATTTAGGATCTCTCTTTTGGGCTGACCATGCTAAATTTAATATGCAGAAGATGATTGAACTGATACCGAAAAGTAACCACATAGCGGCCTCCGAAAATGTTAGAATCGCAAAAGCTTTGAAACCGTCCTTAAATACTGATTCTTAAGTTCGATGATCTGGGTCAGATTTCTCTTAATTACAAGGGAGGTTACTTAGCTCTTTTGGACATTTGTTGCTTGGAAATTAAATTCTCAATCTTTTTCCTCTTTTCTAGAATTATAAATTGGAAACAGAAGGATTCCAATACCTTTCCTAAAAACAATGCATGGATCCCTAAATTAGGAATCCATGCATTGCTTACACATTATAAGGAACTCGTAGTTGGATAGAGATATTAGCATAAATGTCAAATTAATCTTGTTGTTTGCGTTTGTATTCTTCTCTTCCTATCTTGTATAAATTATTGCCTTTGCTATCGATGATAACGATAACTGGCATATCTTCTACATACAACTCTACTAATGCTTCAGGACCTAAGTCCTCATACGCAATAGGCTTGACTGACTTGATGCTTTGAGCAATGAGTGCACCAGCACCACCTATGGCTCCAAAGTAAACACAATGATGTTTTTTCATTGCCTCTACTACTTCGGGGGCGCGGTGACCTTTTCCAATCATCCCTCTTACACCTACTGATAATAGCTTAGGTGTATAAGCATCCATGCGTCCGCTAGTCGTTGGGCCAGCAGAGCCAATGATAGAACCAGGCTTGGCTGGTGTTGGACCTACATAATAGATGGTTGCGTCCTTTGGATTAAAGGGTAATTCTTCACCTCTATCTAATGCTTCGATCATTCTTTTGTGTCCAGCATCGCGTGAGGTGTAAATGGTCCCTGTGAGGAGAACGTTATCTCCAGCATTTAGTGTGGTTGCCAATTCTTCTGTTAACGGAAGTGTGATTGTCTTTACTGCCATTTATAACACCTCCGTCTTATGTCTTGTCACATGACAATTAATGTTTACTGCACATGGTAAGCCTGCAATATGTGTAGGTAGCGTTTCAATATTTACACCTAACGCCGTCGTTCTACCACCAAAGCCTTGAGGACCGATTCCAAGCTCATTTATCCTTTCTAGCAACTCTTGTTCTAGTTCTCTGTAAAAAGGATCTGGATTTAAGCTATCTACTGACCTCATTAGTGCTTTTTTGGCTATGAGTGCAGCTTTGTCAAAGGTACCGCCAATACCTACGCCTACGACTATCGGAGGGCATGCATTTGGGCCAGCAAGTTCAACGACTTCAAGAACAAAGTCGATGATGCCTTGTCTGCCTTGAGAAGGTTTTAGCATTCGGAGCATACTCATGTTTTCACTTCCAAATCCTTTGGCAGCTACCATAATACTGACTTGATCACCTGGAATTATTTCGGTGTAAATCATAGCAGGAGTGTTATCACCCGTGTTTTCACGACGTAAAGGATCTCTGACAACAGATTTTCTGAGATACCCTTCTTTATATCCTTGCCGAACGCCTTCATTGATGGCTTCCTTTAAATCACCACCCACAAAGTGTACATCTTGACCAATCTCTAGGAATACACAAGTTATCCCAGTATCTTGACAAAGAGGTAGTCTTTCTGATTTAGCCACTTGTACATTTTTAATAATGTTATTTAAAACGTTCTTGGCAAGCTCTCCATCTTCCTTTTCTTGAAAGGAGAACAGAGTCTTTTTGATATCCGGTGGTAAGTTTAGATTGATATCTACGCAGAGTCTTTGAACGATCTCAGTAATCTTACTTACTTCTATTTCACGCATGAATGAATTCTCCCAATTCTAAAACTATTTCTCGCTTGATACTCGTTAGTGAAAGCATAGATATGTGTTACATACTCTCTTAAAATCAGAGCAAACAATTATTTCCAAACGTCTGTTTCAACTCCAATGTCTGAACTAACAAATCGTTTTCCACCACCAGTCTTATAATTCTTATAAGCCTTTAGAACAATTTTTCTGCCGACGATTAGCGTTGGAATGTTGATCAGAATTAAAACGACATTGATTAGGTCAGAAACATACCACAAGTTGTCTAGCTGTAATCCAGCAAGCACTGTTAATGTTCCAAGAGGTACAAAAAGCAATGCTCCTAGTGCTCTTGAAAATTGGATGAAGGACTTACTCTTCGAGATTTTATTCGCAGCAATTTCTGTATAAGTCAGATCGCTAAGTAAAGTAGTAAATGCGAATAGACCAAATGCTACTACTACGATAATAAATACGATTGTATCGAGAACACCTTCCCCTGGAGTTAGGGCTTTAATGGATGTTAAAAACGTTCCTATTTTATCTAGTTTAATCGTATTCCAGTCAAGTCCTGGGTTTTGCCAAATTGCACCAGCTGCAACAACAAATCCTGACAGTGAACAAATGATAATCGTATCGACAAAAACTCCAATTGCTTGTACAAATCCTTGTTCGCAGGGGTGATTACCCGCAGAAATGGAGGCTGCTTGTGTGGATGTACCCATACCTGCCTCATTCGATAAGAGTCCTCGTTTTAAGCCTTGAGATAGTGCCACTCCAAAGGCACCGCCAAACATTGAAGCTGGTTGGAAAGCGCCTTTAAATACTGCTCCAAAGAAAGTTGGAACCTTTTCTAAGTTCAATAAAATGAGTAACCCAACAATAGCAATGTATGCTACTGCCATAACAGGTACCGCTACATCCGAAAACTGTACGACTCTTTTGATTCCTCCAAACGTAATTACAGCAATGATAACAACGATTGCAACGGCAATGATGTAATACAAAGGTTCCGTCACGCTTGTCGTACGTCCAGTTACTTCGTTGGCAATGGAGCTAACTGCGGTAAACACATGGAACGTGTGGACCGGTATACTAAGCATATTGTAAAGCAAATACAACACGCACATGCCGAATCCCACCCATTTTTTATTCTTCCAAATTTTTTGGATATAGAATGTAAATCCGCCTACGTACTCATTATCTTTTTTCTCTTTAAAGATTTGAGCTAATGTCGCTTCGACAAAGGCCGTTGCCATGCCAAGGAATGCTGATATCCACATCCAAAAGATGGCACCAGGTCCGCCGATAGTAACTGCTCCTGTGACTCCTACGATATTTCCAGCGCCTACTCTTCCGCCCATACTAATTAGAAAGGCAGCTAGCTGTGAGGTACCTACATCTGAGGATTGTTTTTCTCCAAGTAATTTGAGGCCTGTTCTAAATTCTTTCAGCTGGATAAATCCGAAGCGGAATGTGAAGAACAAGCTACCACCGATTAGTAACAAAATAGCTAGTGAAAATTGACCTAAAATCGGGATATTAGCATACCATTCGAGGTTTGTTGGAAAATCCCACAAAAAGTCAGCTACTGGTACGACGGCAGCGAACAAATTATTTACCCATTCGAATATTGTTGTCATTTAAGGTTCTTCCCTTCTTCAAGTGTTTTTCAAGACTCAATGTGTATCTTTAAAGCTCTACATTACTCGCATTCGTAAAGACCGGATAAACCGCTTTCGCGTGATTCAAGCCGAGTCGAACACACAATTCTGCATAGGCCACAGCGAGGAATGCTGGATCAATCACTTTTAGAGGTAATTCAGCCTCGAGTTTTTCACCATAACCGGCCATCCCTAGACAACCTAGAATAACACCATCAATGCCATCTTCTTTAATCGCTTGTTCACACACGTTTTTGATGTATTTTTCTGTTGCTTTTGGATCAACACGTAGCTCACCGATGGGTACATCTAACGCTCTTACTGACGCCATTTTTTCTCGTGCAATTCCATTTCGCATTAATCTACGATAGGTTCGTGGAATATTAGAAGAAGCCGAAGTGAGAACGGTGATGCGATTACAGAGCATGGATGCTGCAGCAAGGCTCACTTCTCCTGGTCCCACGACTGGAATTCTGACATTCTCACGAATCGCATCAATCGCAACATCACTGAAGCAATAGATGACAATGGCATCAAAGCCTTCTTTTTCTGCCTTAATGCTTTCTTTTACCATTTCAGGAGCGGCAAAAGCCTCATCCGTGTTGCAATCCAGCTCATCTGGACCTCGTTTAATGCAATCGACGCTTACTTCAGCATCGGAAGATAATGCTTGTTTAAGCATTATCTCCCGTGCATCCATCGTTTCTCTGGTCATAGCTTTATCCGACATGATGACTTTTATTTTCATAATTACATAACTCCTTGTATGTCACTTAACTTTACTTGGCCGTGTTTCTTCTTTGAGTGCTTATGGAGGAAATAAACAACAACCGTAAGCACTAAACCGCCTACTACAGTCATAATCGGCATATGAACCCAACCAGCTAATAAGAATAATCCAGCACAAACGATACCGCAGGTCACTGCGTAAGGCATCTGTGTACGGAAGTGATCAATGTGATCGCTAGCAGCTCCAATGGATGCCAAAATAGTTGTGTCAGAAATAGGTGAACAGTGATCTCCAAAAACAGATCCACTAATAATAGCGCTTGCAATTAATGGAAGTGATACACCTAAATTAACTGCTACTGGTACTCCAATCGGGAATAAAATAGCCATGGTTCCCCAAGATGTTCCGGTAGCGAAAGACATGACAGCACCCATGATAAAGAGGATAAAAGGCAGAATACCAGGATGTAAGAAGCCACTTGTAATTCCTACTAAATAGTCTCCTGTTCCCATGATGTTATTGACGCCAGATAGTGCCCATGCAAGGGTCAAAACAACACACATAAACATCATGTTGGACCAACCACTGGCAATAATTTTCATGCATTCTCTGAATGAATAGACGCCTGTTCTAACACACAAGTAGACAAGCACGATCAAACCACATAGAAATCCTGATGCGATACCTGTTCTAATGTCTGTTCCAGGGACTTTTGTAGTCCATAGGCCACATTTTGTTAAGTATGCAAACATAACCGTAAGAAGTACTAAGAGTGGAATGACCATCGTACTAATCTTGGCTTTACTCAGATCGATATTGAGGTTCTCTGTGTTATCTCCACGCATGGGCTCTCCACCTTCTCTGATCGTTTGGCCCGTCTTCATTGCTCTATTTTGAGCCTGTAACATTGGACCGTAATCCCATGAGGTGATGGACATTACTCCTGCCATAAATAAAGTCAGGATAGAGTAGAAGTTTAGTGGGATTCCTTGTACGAAAACTTCGAATCCTGTCGTGTTAGTGATTGATGCAGCGGCTAACTCCGTGTCGATGAGACCTTGAGTATAAACACCCCAACCAATAATCGGAATCAAAGAGCAAATCGGAGTTGTTGTACAGTCTAATATGTAGGAAAACTTTTCTCTTGAGACTCGTAATTTTTCAGCCAATGCTTCAAAAATAGGTCCTACGATTAAAGAGTTTCCTGAATCCGTAAACCAAACGGCTAAGCCGCCGATCCAGATACCTGTTTCACATTTTTCTCTGGTCTTTACCCACTTGGTAACTTTTTCTGTAAAGGCATATGCACCTCCCGATTTCGTGAGTAATGCAACAAACCCTCCAATCATTACCATCATGATTAAACCTTGAATATTAACAGGGTCAACCAGAGCACCAAAAATGTGTTCCTTAATCATTGTGGTAAAACCAAGTGCTGGGTTCCAACCTGCAATAATGGTTGAACTGACGAATACTGTGACAAACAGGGAAATAATAATATCCTTGGTAATTAACGCCAAAGAAATTGCCAAAACAGGGGGTACGAGAGAAAGGACACCATAATCTGTCATTTTTTCCTCCTTCTTTGATTGACCACCGTCAATCAAAGTGCTTTATAAAGTCAAACCTTTTAGCCAATTGCTTTCTTGTTCAATTTGTCTTCTAACTTCAGATGGTGCAGTGCCACCATATGAAACTCTGGCTTCTACACAACCTTTCATGCTAATGTCACCAAGGGATTCTTTGCTTAACCTACCATCGATTTCTTTCAGTTGAGCATCCGTAAGATCAACGAAATCACAGTTGTTAACTTCACACATCTTCACCATTCTTCCTACAATGGAGTGTGCATCTCTGAATGGAATTCCTAGTCGAACTAAGTTCTCGGCAATGTCTGTTGCGTTTAAAAATCCTTTGCTCATTGCAGCTTCGATCTTATCGATTCTAAATTCCGTTTTTTCAAGCATTTTAGCGAAAATAGTAATGCAACTTTTCCATGTATCAATGGCATCAAAGAGGCCTTCTTTGTCTTCTTGGAAATCTTTGTTATAAGCGAGTGGTGTGCCTTTCATAACGGTAAGAAGCTGGATTAAATCTCCATAGACTCTGCCAATTTTTCCTCTTAAGAGTTCCGCCATATCAGGGTTTTTCTTTTGAGGCATAATACTACTTCCGGTACAAAAGCTATCGTCGATCGCAATATAAGAAAATTCCGATGAATTCCACCATGTAAACTCTTCTGCCCAACGAGAGATGTGCATCATGGAGATAGAAGCATCACTTAAAAATTCCAGGGTATAGTCACGATCACTGACAGTATCCATTGCGTTTTCAGTTGGAGCTTTAAAACCTAATAGCTCCGCTGTTTTATGGCGATCAATGGGTAGTGTTGTACCAGCAAGTGCACAGGCACCAAGAGGACAATAATTCATTCTTTCAAAGGTGTCCTGAAGTCTACCGATATCACGCTTAAACATTTGAAAATACGCCATAAACATAAAACCAATGGTAATTGGTTGAGCATGTTGTAAGTGAGTAAAACCAATACTCAATTGATCAGCATATTGCTCAGCTTTTTCAAGAATGACCGATTCCAAGTGGCAAAGACGATTAATAATGTCTTTGATTTCTTTGAGTAAATAGAGTCTTGTATCTACTTGAACCTGATCATTTCGGCTACGTGCGGTATGTAGTTTTTTACCGACATCTCCTACTCTTTGGATGAGTCGACTTTCGATTCCCATGTGGATATCTTCGTCATTGACGGTAAATTCTAACGTACCCTCTTCGATCTCTTTAAGGATCGAACGAAGTCCTTCAATAATTGTTTCCTTTTCCTTTTCAGATACAATGCCTTGCTTACAGAGCATCGTTACATGCGCGATACTACCGTTAATATCTTCAAGGTACATTCTTTTATCGATATCAATGGATGCGTTAAATTGTTTAACGATATCATCCATTTCTTTTTCAAATCTTCCACCCCATAAACTACTTGACATGACGCTTCTCGACCTCCGTTTTATTTTCTAAGCAGTAGGAGTAAAGCTCACTTCCCGTTGCAAACCATACTCCCTCATGTTCCACCATGTATTGTAGAAACTCCTTAATGAGTGCTGAGCGCCCAGGGCTTCCAGTCGTTTGCGTGTCTAATTGCAACGTGTAACAAAGGTTATGGTTGTAATGACCTGTGAATTCATCTTTCCAGTTTGATAGAACGCTACTGTAATTTGCTATGCGGCCTTGTCCAGCTGGAAATGCAGGGCGGTAGTTGAAAGCAAAATAGGGTAAATCAAAATTCGCCCACTGCATAGGAATTTGGAGCATTTCATTGCCTTTTGAATTGACATCCATAAAATAGGGTCTATCATCATCAAATAGGTCGCTTGAATAAACCATTCCGTTTTCTGAAGCAATTTCTAACGTCTTTAACATTAAATCGCCCATAGGTGCTCTGAATCCAAGAGGCTTCTTTCCACATGCTTTTTCGATAGCAGATACTGACTTTTCAATTCTTTCTCTCTGCTCTTCATAACTTAGTAAACCGAAGTTTTCATATTCATATCCGTGGCAAGCGATCTCGTGTCCTCTATCGACAATTTCTTTGATTTTTGCTGGATATGTCTCTGCTGTTTTACCTGGTGTAAAAAAGGTCGCTTTAATATTGAATTCATCAAGAATATCTAATAGGCGAGGTAATCCATGCGACATGCCATATTGTCCAAGGGATAGGGTTTTGGGCATATCTAAGGCTTTTTTATCGAGTGAGATCCAAAAAAACTCAGCGGAAAGATTCACTGTAATGAATGCGACACATTTTTTCCCTTTTGGTAACGTCATACCTTTTGCGTACATTTATTTGCCTCCTAATTGCTTTTTAGGATAAGTTTTTCTCCAATGTTCAGCGATCTCGCTACCAGTAGCCACCCAAACGTCTCCACGTGAAGTCACCGTTTCTAGAATTTTTTCTAAAACTAAGTTGCGGCCTGGAGCTCCTGAAATTTGAGGATGCATCAAGAAGGAGATGCATAATCCGCGGTCGTAGTAACCTTCAAATTCTCGTAGTTGGTTATCTTGTACATTTCGATAGCAACTAATGCGATCTAGACCAGAAGGTTCTGCAGGATAAACGCTATATGCCTGAGCAACATAGTCGTCCAATTCCCACTTTGATGGGATCTCGACTAAATCTGATTCTTCACCATCTAGGAGAGTATAGTAGGGGATGTCATCGCCTCTCATCGAACTTGAATAAGAAAAGCCTAGTTCTGATAAAAGGTAAGGAGTACGAACATGCCAATCGCCAGAAGGCGTTCTAAAGCCTACAGGTTCTTTACCAGTAATGTCTTTAATAATTTTTTGAGTCTTTTTTAAGATCTCAAGTTGCTCTTCAACCGTTTTCTCGACGAAACGTTCATGAGTGTATCCGTGGTTCCCGATTTCATGACCTGAAGCATCAATCTTTTTAATTACTTCTGGATTCTTTTCCGCTACATAGCCAGGTACATAGAAAGTTGCCTTTACTTTGTATTTGTCAAGCAGATCGAGTAACATGTCGACACAGCGATTCGGACCATATTGTCCGATAGACCTTGCTCGAATTAGTTGTTCAGCATTAGGCTCATCCGACGACATATTCTGCCAAATAATGTCGCCATCCAAGTCAAAACTGAACATGACAGCACATTTCTTCCCTTCTGGCCACTTTACATTTTCCATAAAAACCTCCATTTTCCTGTGATTTTATTTTCTAAGTGCACCTGACTTTATAGCCGCTTCTGCCACATGTTTTGCAACTGTTTCAGCAACCCTCTTATCAAATACAGATGGAATAATGTATTCCTCATTTAATTCCTCTGGACTAATAAGTGAGGAAATTGCTTCAGCTGCAGCTAACTTCATTTGAGAATTAATATCTCTTGCACCGCTATCTAAAGCTCCTCTGAAAATGCCGGGGAAAGCTAAGACATTATTAATTTGATTTGGAAAATCTGATCGACCTGTTCCAATGATTCTTGCTCCCGCCTCTTTTGCTACATCAGGCATAATTTCCGGAGTCGGATTTGCCATAGCAAAAATGATGGAATCCTTATTCATCTGTTTAACCATTTCAGAAGTTAAGATGTTTCCTTGGGACACTCCGATAAATACATCCGCTCCGGCTAAAGCATCACTGAGGTTACCAGATACATTTTCGTTGTTCGTGATCCCACAAAGCTCTAACTTTTGTTCGTTCATATTCACCTTACGGTCACGACTTAGTATTCCTGTGCTATCGCATGCAATGATGTTAGATACTCCTGCCGTATGAAGCATCTTAATAATTGCTGTACCAGCTGCACCGGTTCCATTCACAACAACCGTGATGTCTTCCATTCTTTTTTGAACCACTTTTAATGCATTCATGAGAGCAGCCGTCGTTACGATAGCAGTTCCATGTTGATCATCGTGAAAGACTGGAATGTCAAGTTCTTCTTCTAATCTTCTTTCAATTTCAAAGCACTTAGGAGCATTGATATCTTCTAAGTTGATTCCACCAAAGGAAGGCGCTAAATGCTTGATCGTTTGAATGATTTCATCGACATTTTGTGTGTCTAGGCAGATAGGAAAAGCATCCACGTTTGCAAACTTCTTGAATAGTACTGCTTTTCCTTCCATTACAGGCATTGCTGCATAGGGTCCAATGTTGCCAAGTCCTAGGACTGCGCTTCCGTCTGAAACGACAGCAATTAAATTCCCTCTGGATGTGTAAGTGTATGAATCCTTCTCGTCCTTATGAATCGCTAAACAAGGTTCGGCAACACCAGGAGTGTAAGCAATGCTAAGATCGTCACGTGTTTCGATTTCCACTTTGCTTACAACCTCGATTTTTCCTCGTTTGAGCTTATGTAGTTCTAAAGCTTTCTGTTTGTAATCCATAATATCCTTCCATTGCATGATCTGGTTCACATAGTCCCCGGGTTACTCGGTCACCCAGTAGTTTACTAAATAGTAACACTGCAAAGACAAGGTTGTCAAACAAATTCTTAAATAAACAAATCATTATTTCTCGTTGTAAATAATTGTCTTGTTGAACGCGGACTATTTTAGTATTGTAACTAATTGTCAGGAATTAACTCCATAATAAAAGAGCATGGACAACTAATAATTAGTTCCATGCTCTTCTCGGTGCGAACAGAATCATATTTATTTGACTTCATCAACAACAATTTGTAAGTGCTCGAACATTAACTTTCTTGCTTTTTCTACATCACGCTCACGAATTGCTTCAATAATCTTTTTGTGGGATAGCATTTCGTCCTTAAAGTTGTAATTTTCAAGGACATCATAGAATTTTCCATACATCATCTCATTAATTGCACTGATGACGATTTCTAGTGTTCTCGTTAAAAATTGATTTCCTGTTTTTTCTGCATATAGCCTGTGTAACTCAAATTCTCCTTGAGTTTTACCTGTCGCATGAAATTGAGCATCTAGCTTTTTGTAAGCTCTTTCTATTTCAACGATGTCGTCATCCGAGGCATTCATAATAAGAAGACCGATGCCATGAACTTCTAAGGCTTGTCTAACCTGATAAGCCTCTACCATTGAGTAGCGTTCTAAGTTTTTACTTAGACTGTCATAACGCATATTGTCAATTTCTTTTGGCTGCTCTCTCAGGAAACGACCCTTACCCTGCCTTGAAATGACTACGCCTCTTGCCTCAAGTACATGAAATGCCTCTCGTAAGACATTTCTACTAACCTGAAGGTACTCAATAAGCTCGCGCTCTGACGGTAATTTTTCTCCTGGCTGGATATTCTGTGCGTCTATAATCTTATAAAGATCTTCTACTACTTCCTGATATAACAAAACTCTTTCGGGTCTATTTCCGATTTGCATCAATACTTCTCCATCTTATTTACATTCGTTTCCTAAATTCTAACATATTTAGGAAAACATTAATTAAGAACTTTCAAACTTCCGAAAAACACGCATATCTTTCCACTAGGATCCACACATTATTTTTTTATGTTATATATCCACGTATCAAAGGTTTCAGTTGTCTTCTGTTGAAATAGGTCTTTTAACTTCATTGCTACCTGATCTACATCATCTGCTTCAAATTCAATGGTTTCATACTCTTTAAAGAGTATTTCTAGAAGCGCTCTTATAAAGCTTTGAAAGGCATCTGCATCTCTTGATGCCACGTAAGCTATCTCATTTTCTTCGACAAAAGCAACGTGTTCTATTTGCTCATTCTTTTGAGTATAGTAAGCGGCCTTGGGAAGGATCTCTAAAAACGCTTCAAAAGGAATGGTAAGAGGATTGATGTTCTCATGTATCTCTTTGTAGTACTCGAACATCATCTTAGAGCATTCCTTGAATCCTTCCTGATCCCGAAGGGTTCTCTTTAAGATGTCTTCATCGAGAGGAACCTTAAGGATCAAGTCCTCTTTTTTTACTTCCATCTCATAACAGCTTCTAGCTTTCGTAAAACCTTTAGAAGCTAGATAATGACCCTTCTCTACTTCTAAAGATGATAGCATAACCTGTAATGGACTCGCTTCTTCTTTATAAATGAGATCAAAAACCGGGATATCCCTTAATGCTTTTACATCTTCTAGGTTGAAATTGAGGTAACAATTTCCCTTGTGATAGGGGTTTCTATAGGTTTTAATGAATACTCTCTTCTTCCCGTCTACCTCTACTACATACCCCTCATCACTCTTTATCATCTGCATCACTCTGCTCACTCCTCTATCGCTCGATAGTAGTAGGTACTTCTTCCTGCCCCTTCTCTAATAATGAAGCCTTCTTCTGTAAGCTTTTTAAGTGCCGCTAGTGCAGAAGACCTTCCGATGCTTGGTGAGTATTCTATAACCTCTGATCCAGTAAACTTACCAAGTTTTTCAGCACTATACTTTTTTACAATGTCATATGCTGTCGTGCCACGTTCACCTTCTAACATGACCCCTACCCGATCTTCAAAGTCTACATAGCAAGATAGAATAACTCGTAACATGTATCGGATAAATGGTGTAGGATCATTTGCACCTTCGAGCCATCCTCGACTAGATTCTTCTAACGCCTCGTAGTAAAGATCCTTGGTCTTCTCTATTTCTTTTTCAATACTGATGTATTTCCCTACTAAAAATCCACTTTTATACAAAAGAAGGAGCGTGAGAAGCCTGCTCATTCTGCCATTACCATCATTAAAAGGATGAATACAGAGAAAATCACAGATGAATGCAGGAATAAGTATCAAGGAATCGATCGTCTCGAGAGATACAGCCTTCTCATACGCTCTACAAAGATTCTCTACTGCTTCGGGTGTTTCAACGGGAGGTGTGGGAGTAAATCTTGTTACTTGAGTTCCATCAGGTCTCGTTTCATTGATGAAGTTCTGAACGTTTTTAAAATGCCCAGCGAAGGAAAGCTTGGCTCTTTTCAGAAGATCTCGGTGCAACTGAAGAATATAAGAGGGTCGAAGCGAAATAACCTCATAGCTCTCACGAATCGTTTGAAGTACATCTCGATAACCCATGATCTCGTCCTCATTTCGATTTCTCGAGGTGGTTTTTTCCTCAAACAGCTTCTTCAGGCGAACACTTGTTGTGACAATTCCCTCTATTTTGTTAGAAGCTTCCGTGCTCTGTATTCTTGCAATTTCTGTCAATCGGTTGAGCATTACCGTTTTATTACGGATAAAGAGCTCTTGTCTTCCTTTGCATTCGTGAATCTTAGCTACTAAATTTAGAATATCTGAATCCCAAGTCTTTTGATAAAGCTTGTTGTAATCAAATGGTCTCATAGCCCCACCTTTGTCCAGTTTGTTATATTTAGTCCAATTATAAACCAAATTGGATGAATAAACAATCTGTGCTTAACGGAGTAATGGAGGAGATCTTCACGCTTTTCTTCCCCTTCTATCTTTCAATGATAAAGGAAACGTTCCTCTCTCTTTCTTTAAATCCAAGATGCTTATAGAATTCAATGGTCGTTTTATCCAAGTGATTTACCGTAAGAGATGCCTCTTTCACACCCTGTTCTTTAAGCTCTCTTAGTGCTCCTTCTAATAGCTTTCGTGCCAACCCTCTACCTCGATAGCTTTCATCGACTGCTAGAAAATCGATGGTACCATCCCACTCATAAAAGAGATAACCAACAGCTTCTTTCTTATCCTCTATAATGAGGATTTTTCCCTCACCATCTCTATGCATCTGTTCAAGTGTTTCCCCGTTATAGTAGGCAGAGGGAAAGAAATTCCCTGTGTTATCGTAGAACTATTCGTAGGACCTTCTTATCTCTTCAAAGGTTTTTCGTCTATAAGGTGCTCCGCTTATAAATAATAAGGTAACAGCAAAGACGTTTAGTGGGAAAATGAAGGCTGCTATAAATAGCCCAAAGCTAATAAAAATGAGGATTTCAATAAAAAGAGGTAGGATGAGACCAATGTTCACCCACTTTAGTGCCTTTAATCGCTTTTCATTTTCTTGGTAAAATACCTCAAACTGATACTTGTTTAGAGTAAATGGGGTTAGCTTTATTTTTCGATTAACATTTCTATTTACAAGAAGTCCAGAGAAGACTCCTATTACAGCACTTAGGAGCAGGAGGAGAATCCTTACTTTGATTCCGGTCTCAGGCATCATGGAATGAATGATTTTTAATCCGGGAGTAGCAACTAAAATGAGTCCTAGTAATAGCGATTGATTAAAGCTACGTTCACTTACCCCAGATGTCTCTAGGCTTTTGGTCTCTTTGTTATAGAAGATTTCTAAGTCGTTATACGTGCCAATACATATAGATCTATTTATCATAAGCTTTTCTTTTCAAATGTAGTTTTATCTTTAGCGTACTTCACCTTGTAAACATACAACACCGTAAAGAAGGATAAGAGCTGGGCCACTACAATGCGCACGATCATGAGTTCATCCGCTCCCCCATCGGTAACGACATGGAGGAGGTTTGTTGCGACTAAGTTATTAAATAGGTGGTCTCCGAGTCCCATCCATAGTGATCCCGTCATCTCATAGAGAAGTCCCCACTTGATGCTCATGATACCAGACATTACGATGTATCCTATCATCATAATGAGCATGTTTTCTAACTCCATGGATCCTTCTAAGTAGCTTCTAAAAGGCATGGGCCAGTGCCAGATGCCAAATAATAAGGCTACTAGGAAGTTCGCCTTGTGAAATCCATAGGGCTCTTTTAAATCATGAATGAATAGTCCTCGAAAGACGCCTTCTTCCATGAAGACATTAATGAGGTTAAATAGAATGACTAATAGAAAAGATAGTAAGGTGGTATTCATCACCACTTTATCGTCCAGGGAGAAGCCTGCGGTATAGATCATGAGTTTTGGATGATTTTGATTCATCGTTTGAATCATGATCTCAATACCATAAGAGATCAAAAAGAAAAAGGCTCCCATCAAAAACCCTTTCCATGTATCTCTACTCTTTTTGGTAAAACCAATATCAGAAATATGTCTATGAGTTACCCTTAGAACCAACAAGAGGATCACGATTCCAATGACTTTATGGATAAAATGTTCTGCTAAGTAGGTCCTATCTGTCTTAAGGAAAAAATATTCCACGATTCGAACAGCTAATAATCCTAAGAACAAGCCCAATGTCTTAGTCACTTTATTCATTGATCTTTCCTCACTTTATGAGTTTCATGTCACCATTATGGCACACAAAAAAGAGCGCAAGTGAGGCCCTCGTGTTAAATCTTCTTTAGAATCTTTTCACCTTACGACGTCCATGTAGCGATTATAGAGATATTTCGTTACCTCTCTGATCCTTTGATAGGTCGATAGAATTCTTTGATTTTGAGAGCGGTACAGATAGTCTTCATATTCCATGATCTTTATTAAGCTTAGGTTCTTTTGATACTTTCTTACAGGATCGGTTTCTTTATCGGACTCCAGGATGGTCAAATACTCTTTTAAGACGTCTAGATATTTTCCATCCATCTCTCTCCACTTACAAAGATCTTTTAACTCGATGTCGTGTCTTTTTATATCTTCTGCTAGATAGTGACCCCAACGTTTCCTCTCTCTTGGGTCACTCAGGTAACGTTTATTAAATGGGGTCTCTATCTCTCCATGTTGAATCATTATTCTTCTGTGATAACACCCACTCTTCTTCTCACTAACCTCTGGCAGAAAGGTTGTGAAGATAGTGAACTCATCAAAGAGAACCCTCTCTAAAATCTCGGCGTTTGTCTTAGTATCATCTACCGCTGTTATCGAAATCCAGTAAGGAAATTGTCCATCCATACTGCCCTCAAGAAGAACCATGTCATTCTCTAGATAGTAAAAATCAATCACTCTCTGGATGCTTAAATCCTGCTTATAATTAGGTTTTATCGTGTGTTGTTTTGTGACTAGATTAAGTTCCATAGCGAAATCTTCCTTAACTCTTCCCTTCTTTTTGTGGACCGACTGCTTTTAGGAATGGACATGTTGTATAGCTTTATGATAATCCTATTCTCCATCAGGTGACGCTATTTTAAGCCCTTCTCTGATTTTTCGGTACATGATGATCGGGCCGTCCCCCGGAACGAGCTTTTCGCCGGATCTTAATGCCGAGGCTTTGGGTTTTTGTGTAATTACCACGCGCTTATCTTGCCTTTCAACGACTTTGTTGCCAAACTTCCCTATGTATGCGATCAAGCTGTTTACTGGCTTAAAGCTGCTCAGTTTGCAGTAAAACCGAATATATAGAATGGTATTTTCATCATCCACGGGAGCAAAGTAGATAATGACCTTGATTTTCTCGCTGATGTGGTTCATCCAGATATTGGGGAATATGAAGCTCAAATGGGTATCCTTGATGACGCATTCTTCAGGTGATTTTGGTTTTTGTCCATGATCCAGCTCGTTATTAGCACTGGTCGTCAAAATCCCTTTTTCCCATATTACCTTTGGTCCATTGACTAGAGTCTTGTTTCCTCTGCCTATGGTGGTTTTATGGACAAAAGGAAGATGTACCACATCCAATTGATTTTCAATACATCTTGAATAATGGGAATTCCAGTGGTCCTCAATCTCGCTGAAAGCGTAGGATTGATCAATTTCCTGATCAAAAAACGGCAGATCATCAGTGATTTTTTCCTCATCGCCATACCACATGTAGATGATTCCGTTTGCTTCCCTGACAGGATAATGCCTGACATTGTATCGGCTGATGTCAGCCACAGAAGCTTTACCGTTTGCAGGTATAAACGTGCATTGACCAATTTTATTAAATTCAAGTCCATGGAATGGGCATTGGATGCAGTCATCCTGAACCTTCCCTAAACTAAGGGCAGCGCCACGATGAGTGCATTGATCTACAACGCAGCCGATTTCATTCTTGCTGTTTCTAAATAAAGCCAGATCCAGATTCATTCGTTTAACGCCTACAATCTGGTCAGCCTTGACTTTCTTTGACGGCAGTATTGCATACCATTGATTTGAGATCATTTATTGCTCCTTCATTACAACGATTTTTCTTGCTAATGTGCTCTTTATGCTAATCGGTGCCATTGGCGCGAATACCATCCCAATATGCCTCAAACAGTTCATCAGTATTGCCGAGATCGAAAGGCTCTTTGGGATATAAAAGTATCCCATTCAAGATACCCTGAATCATGCAAAAATATAGGCGGAGAGCTCCCGGGGAAACATCCTGCCTGATTTCACCTTTAGATTGCCCAGTTGAAAAACATTGCTGTATCTGTTGTTTGAATACCCTGTCATTATCTTCAATCAGTTGAGCTTTGTATCGTGCACGTCTTGGAATACTATCACTTGGTATACCTTCGACTCTTTTCACTCCAAAATGACCTTCGCAAGATTTGTTCCCACACTCATAAATACCATTCTTGATTTTATTCTCTTCCGATAGAACTATTTCTTGACCACAATGGGGGCAACGAATTACATAAACCCATTCAATCCATTCACAAGATGGTATTACTTTTGATTTGGGCGATGGGACAACTTCTTTCATTTCACACTTTTTCTGTATTATAGACCCTTTTAAACAACAGTTCTCTAGCTTCAACCCAACAATCCTTTAAGACCTAACCTACTTTTGAAAGACAAAAAATAAAGGTTTCCAGCAATCGGCGATTGTTACCGAAGTAGAGGGTGGTAGTCCCTTTTTAAGAGAACTCATTGCCCTCATAGGATCCTTTATAGGCATTGTTCTCGTTATATAGCGTTCATCGATCATTATTCAACTTAAATAATCGATGAAATGAGTGATGAAAATAGCGCACTAAAATGCCCAGATTTCTCTGGGCTTAAATAGGTGAATAACCTTTGTAGGCCTATTTCTAACTCAATTGAATCAGAAAATGCCTTTGTTATATTTAAATTGACCATACAATATGAGTAGGATCCCTACTGCACCCATAGGCGCTACGACATACTCAAGTGGTATATGAATATTGAGTAGCGGTAGGATAAAACCTATTATTAAAGATATTCCAATGATAAGAGTCCCCGTCCCAACAGCCCTTCCGTATTTAGGCACATCCTCCTCTTTTACCTTTCTTCGATTATAGGAATGAATGGTGCTGATGTTTCCCGTAATATTCACGATTCCTAATACGGATACCAATATCCCTACCAAAAGTAAACCCATGTCTTTCATGCTACACTCCTTCTAAAAATAAAATAAATCCTCAAATTTTTTGTCCAAAGCAATACATAGTATTAAGGCTAATTTAGCAGTTGGATTAAATTGCCCTGTTTCAATTGAACTAATGGTATTTCTTGATACTCCTACCATTTCCGCTAATTTTGCTTGGGATAGTTTTGCTTCCGTACGTACTTCTTTCAAATTGTTTTTTAGGATTAATTCTTCGTTCATACACTTTCACCCATGAGTTGCTTCATTTGAACAACAAATAAAATGATGGCTAAAGCGATAAAGACTATACTTAAAAGCAAATCCGTTTTCTTTTTTAATTTTAAGAATCGAACGAGCCAATTTGTCCCAAGAATCGAAAAATAGATAATCCAAGGGCTAACTAGATATTCTCCTGTTAGTGATCTCGCAATAACAGAAATCAGAACACACATGGTTGCCCCAACTCTTCCCGCTATATTCCCGGCTTGATAGCTTATTTGCATTTCGACCAAGTCAGAATTTTGTAATTCTTTTCGACTTCTAGATAATATTTCTTCTTTATTCATACCACACCTCACTGCCAAGTTTTATTGTCAATGACATTATGACACCGCCAAGTAAACTTGTCAATGCATTTTGATCAAGACGATCAAACTCCCCTTTCCGCCTGCTGTTCGATTTGGGTTCGATTATCCGGAGCGAGTATGGGAGCATATTCATTTTTCTAAAATTACCTACTTCGCATTTGCAAAAGAAAGTGTCGTCGGAGGATGATCCTCCAACGACACTCTTCATGTGATTTTTATGCTATTTCGTACTTCTCTTTCAAATGGTTCAGCGTGTTGTATTTAATTATTCCTTCTGACTGCATTCTTCCAACTACTATTCCAGGAGCAATTCCCTGTTCTTTGGAAAACTTAAGCACACCTTTCTCGGAAAAATCCCTGTTCCCTTTGAAGTTTTCAAAATCTTCAGGTGTGATCAGCTTATCAGTCGACCATTTATTTGCTGCATTCTCATCATCTTCAGATATTCCGTTAAGCTGTCCTACGTGACCAAGCACAATATGCGCCAATTCATGGAATAAACTGAACCAGAGCTTATCTACATCACTTCCTCTTGCAGTAAGTCCTAAGACAATCTTTTTTCCGTTTATAAAAGAAACCCCGTGAAGGAAGGAGCCCTTAATATGAGGAAGAAAAACCAATGCTATTCCACAATCCGCTAGACTCTTTATTAACTTAGGACAAAAGTCCTCTGGTTTATTCATCGTCATTTTACGTATCTCAGGCAGTACAGAAATTACACCTTTTATATTGATAGGAGCTGTTTGGATATCACGCGCCTTTATCTTTGCTGCTTGAACCCACGCCATCAGTGCAAAATCACTTTTTTCTGTGTCCCCGAGTTTCCTGCAAGCAATTGGCATAATCTGATCCTTTTCGAGAAGGGAAAGATCAGCAACCTCAAAGAATTTTCTGAGATTTATTACCTTTTCCTTGGCATTTCTGGTTTCTGGCACCCATCTATATTTGGCCATTTCGCTGTACGGAAATTGTTTTGCTCTTTCGACATCAGCATCCATGGCATTCTCTATTTCTACCTTAACAAGATTTTCCCTGTAAATGGCCTCAAGATTGTTCCAAAACTTTGCCGGAATGCCAAGCACCATTTCTAATCTGACAGCAGTCTGAGGTGTGAGTTGCACTTCGCCATTGATGAGTTTACTGATATGTTTTTCTGACATATCCATCCTGGCCGAAAACTCCTTTTGGCTCATGCCTCTGTCATTTAGCTGCTCTTTCATTGTCGCTCCAGGTGGCGTTGCAAAAGTACTCCTGCTTCTCACCATAGTGCTACCTCCTTCATTTCCCTCTTTATTTATGATAATCTACGATCTCCAAGATGTTCACAATCTGGATTTCGTCTCCATACTTTTCGAATACCAATCTATACGGTTGAACCAGGTCCACAGCGTATTGGCCTTTCCTGTTCTGCGTTAGAGGGTGACATCGTCCGATACGGAAGCGAATCATCATCTCAACCGTATCCACAGCCCCTATTTCGCCGATACGCTGGTGAATTTTTTGGGCCATCTTAAGGCCGTAGATTTTTTCTGCAGTATAAGCATCCGTACAAACTTTTCTGATTTTGTTGTTTTTATACGTGATATCCACGCCATCGCCTCTTCCGTAAATTTACCTCTAAGGTAAATACATTCTAACATGAATACGTGTTTTCGTAAACAATTCCGTTAACCTCTGAGGTAAATTTTATTAAATCTCTTACTACATCTTAAACGGGGATTAGAGTTTTTTTCACTTTTGATCTTCATTGTTCCATGATGCTATTTCCAGTAATCAGACCTGTTGTCAGATAAAAAAAGATTCCGATCATCTGCCCCTTTTGGGGAAATCTTTCGGAATCCTTTGATTATCGTTCGTTTTTATCTTTTACTCTGTCACTCTTGCCAACGTAACCACCGTATCCACATGCCTCGAGTGTAAATAAATCCTATCTATTTAATGACGTGTCCAAATATCATATGTAAAAACCTCTGCAAAAATCTTTTAAAAAAATCTAGAGTTCTAGCTAACTAATTTCTCATGATTCAATGGGCATAGTTGACTAATAGAATACCTATGACATTCGGTAATGACCAATAATTTTTCCCCAGGTTTCTAAAATATCTTCTTCATAATTGGCTTGAAAAGGTGACCAATGATGTAGGACAAATGGTATTCCCTTTCGATTTCTATGATCAGATATTATTCCAATATGACCGTTCCAGACAACAATATCTCCAGCTTGCCATTCTTCTATTCTTTTGCAATCTGTAGTTAGTGATATCGAATTATTTGCAAAGAATACTTGTAAATTGATTACTCTTCTAAAATCAATATTCTTATCTACATCGTCTATGTCATATCTGTCTGGGTTTTGCAAAACCTCATGATTCACTAATTCCATCAAATCATAGCCAGCACCGCGAAGAGCATTGGCTACCAAATCTGTACAAACCCCGTATTCATCATCAGAATAACCCGATGCATAATATTTGCTTTTATACTTTGGCTTGCCCTCTAAATATTTTCGGGCAGATAATAAAATATCGCTCTGGTCATCTATCCCATCATTATCCATGTCCATAGCACTTTTGTAAGGAAGTATATTAAAGTCTTCCGTGCTATACGATTTATGAGGAATATAATTAAATCTATCTAGCACAATGAAGCACGCTATAAGTAATATGATGGCAATGCTCAAAAATACTATTTTCTTTTTTTGACTCTTCATAAATCAAATCCCCTTTCTGTATATACTCTCTAAATATCATATGACTAGTTAAGTAAACTATAAATGAAGCATATCAAATCACAGAGTTCTAATTTATCTTGCTCATTTTTTCCTGATGTTTGCTTCTTATATGTTTTCTAATCAATTCACTATTTCTTCTAACGTGACATTAGGTACGTTACCATCTAAATTCAACGCAGTTGTTTCATGTACAAGTAAGCTGGATCCTTTACTCTCTGTGTTCTCAGGATGATTCCACAAAATATTTTCCTTAACCATAATTTTTTCCTATCAATTGAATTCAGTTATTTTTTCATCACTACCACCGTCTCCACATGCTCATCATTGTCCAAACTTATATTCAAGTCCTCGTCAATGATTGGAAGCTTGAAAGTTATTGACTTTAACCACTGTCCATTAGGCTGTTTTTCTTTATCTCTAATCGTCAATCAAATCTTATATTTTTTTAATAAGTTATCTTATTTTTTCTATGAGTTCCATCGCTGTACTTATCACATCATCAAAACTGACTTCTTCTGCATAGGTAAATCGTTTTTTATAACTTTTCCATCGTGTTTTAAGGTCTTGCTCATCTTTTAAATTCTGTAATACACCAAGAATGCTGTCTATGTTAAAATCCGTGTTTCTGTGCTTGAATGTATTTTGACACGCTTTCTTTAGACTTCCAAAGTCTATTTCCTCTTTCTTCAGATGATATAAAACATAAATATCATAGAAGTCCTTACTTCTGCTGTTAAATACCCCTCTTTGAAAGACAGTTTGAATCTTCTCGGCAAGCATTGTTTCAATGTTATAGGCACAAATCTCAAAAACTTTATCGCTGAAAATGCTTTTGTACTCGTAAGATATTTCATTTGGCGTAATCGGATCACCCGTCGCTATATCAAGCGGAATAACCTGTTTTATATTCTCCAATCTGCAAAGAATCTTAATCCTAAAACCGCCGTATTCATCTTCTTTATGGATTTCTTCAATCTTTTGAATTTCATAAGTTATACCGTTGTCTTTTCCGGTCTGAAGAATTCTCTTAAATCTTTGCTCAATATTTTTTTCTGTAAGTGAGAATCTTCTTATCAGAAAATCAATATCTACTGTGCTTCTTTGCCTGATTCCGATTACATTTGCAAGTAAAAACCCGCCTTTGAAAATAAAATTTTCATTCTCATCACTATCTGCTATCTTTTCTAAAATACTTTCTAAAAAATAATGCGTCTGTACCTGATTAAAAGTAAGCCCTGTTTCTTTTGATATTTTTTGGCACACAGCTCTCAACTTGCCTTTATTCATAAACAACCTCCAAAATTTCTTTTACTTTTTCATATATCTTCATCTTCTTGGAATACTCATATAGTTTATTCAAATCCTTGTTTTTATCACGAACATATTTGTTGATGGTTTTAGAAAAAAGTTCCGTCTCTATTTCGTTTCTATTTTTAACAAAGTCACAAATCGTTCTTTCCAAGTCATAGACCTTTACAGTATTTCCAAAGACAGTTTCACATTCTGTAACGCCCAAATTATAAATCGCTTTTGTTACATAGCGAACTTTTACATTTCCGCTTATACGATGAGGGTTATAGCCTTTATACACTGTGATTTCTATTTCCTCCGGGATTATGTCCGTAAATTGATGAAGATAGAGAGCAGATACGTAGGAAAATATAGCAACTTTATATCGTTTATGAAAAAAGTAATATTCATCATAGTCTCCGTCAGGGAGAATGTATATTCCTCTGTCTGCTCGAATAATCTCACCTGTTTGTGCCATTCGTGTAAGATATATCGTAGGAATATTGGAGTCTCTCGCCTCTTTGCTTGTAATGACCCCACCTGTTTTTTTCATATTCTCTTTTATTTGTTTTGCATAGTCCATAGTATCCCTCTGCTTGTTGTATTTGTGCTTACATTGTACCGTTTAGTAAGCACAATTGCAACTATTAATTTGATATTTCAAGAAAAAGTAGGGCGAAAGGTATGAACTGCCCCCAAAAAGTTGGACCTAAAAATTCAACTTTTTGGGGTCACCTCAGGTTGAGAGGGTTGTTTTTATTATTCATCTTTACTTTCAGGAAGATAATAAATCTTTCCGTCTTTTGAAATTAGCTGAACATCTTCTGCATATAGCTCTGATGTATCTACAACATGTAATGATTCATGGCCAGATGCCTGCGCAGTAATCATTTTTGCTGTTTTCTTTTCTATTGAACGGAAATTGAAATCATCATTAAACAGTCCCAGTATGAAATGAATCACGCTATCAAATCCAGCTCTTCTTCTGCGAATTTCGTCGGTTTCGATGCCTAGGTGCTGAGTCGTTCCATCATGCCATGCTGTAAGTCGTTCTTGCGTCTCGCTTACTTGCTTAGTGTAGGTTGGTAATAACGCAACGCACTGTTCTCTTGAGACAACGCCTAAGTGCAATGTATATCTCAAATCAGATATCTTGTAAAGTACATCCAATAATGACTTCTGATACATAAACCAGTTCTGTGCATTGCCTAATGCCTTCTCATAAGCTTCATAATCCAGACCCGTTTTCTTTGCGAAACCTGCGAGTGTTAGATTTGCTTGTCCAAGAAGCTGTGTGCATTCTTCTTCCAAACTATCAAGCTGCGCAATCTTCGAAAGACGCAATTCATCATTTTCTAAAATTTCAGTTTGGAAATCAGCAATCTTCTTTACATGAGCCACGAGCGAAAACACTCTACTACGATACTCATTATCCTGAAAATCCTGTATCTGAGAAATACCATCACTGATTTCACCCAGCTCAGCATTTATCTGAGTCATGTAATACTGGCCAACAACCATCGATGCTACGCCCATTGCCGCTGCAGCAGTATTAGCAACTACCGAAGTCCCTTTTTGTGCTTCTACAGCTACAAGATTGACATGACCTTTAATCCCATCTGCACCATGATAGATACCGCGAACAGCACCTTCCATTGCTTTAGATTTTGTCAGTTTGGCCCCTGCCGGAATAACCGCACGATATAACACTTCACCATTTGCTGCTTGAACAGCTTGTGCAGCATTATTGACTGCATTACCGGCCTGAGCTAATCCCGGAACCAGATTATTTACGTATGCCAGAACCTTGCTATCGGTAATTTCTACCAGCTTAGTTTCATCATCAATAGCTTCAGCCGGGAGCATCTCCATCTGAATAATAAGTTCATTTTCCTGATGAATCTCAGCAAGCTCATCTTTTCCACTGGTTGTCGTTGATGACACTGATACCAAATCCCCTGATGGAATAGCCTCACGCTTATTAAATTTTGTATAGATGATAATGCCTGCTGCTATTACTACAGCTATGACAATACCTATTCCTATGTATTCCATATGTTCTGCCCCTCCTATTGTTTCTATAATAGGCTTTGTAATTTTTGCGAACTACGTCACATCCATTAAGCTTTTTGATGAAGAGATTATTATTTCCGTCTTGTGCGAATTGATTATTCTATTGAACTTTTTAATAGTTTCTGCATCTGCAATCTATGGTCAACAACATTAATTCCTTCATCTCCTTTAGCAACAAAAACTAGATATTTAGGAGATATCGGAAAAACAAGACCACTACCATTATCTCTCTCAACAACAGCTGATTTATGTTCGAATGCAGGATTATCAGATGTGATAAAAAAACCTGCGTTATCGCATGCCTCGAAAAGAATCATCTGACAACCGCTTAACGCGAATTGCACAACATTATGATAAAATCCACCTGTATTCTTAAAGAACATTTTATAGAGCTCAGAATACCATATTCCCGTCATTAACTCATCAGCATACTCTTTTCCTTCGTTTGTCTCCACGTCTACTGTTTCAACATCCTCGTCTTTACACATCGAGTCAAAGACAGGATACAACAAGTTTTCTTTAATTTGTGTATAAATACCCATAGTATCAAATTCAGGATTTCTACAAAGCATAATGAAAAAAGACGCCAACATATCCCTTGCAGTATCTACTGGGATAATTCTTTCGCTTCTTCCAAGGCCAACAGGCTGTTTAAATTCATTTCTTAGCAACTCGTAAATCATGTCAACAAACTGTGATTTTACTTTGGCACATGAATTGCAAATAAAAGAATACTTAAAATTGATGGTATACAGATGTGGTTTCCAAAGTACGGAATTTCTGTTTGCTCCATCACCAGTACTTCCGTCTTTAATCACATAAATTCCATTGAATTTTTTATCAGGCTCTTTAAGTGTTTATACTTGCGTTTCCCAAGCTTTCATATAAACACGTGGTACAAAATGCTGCTTTTTGGTTGGCATACAAAACTCCTCCTTCCATAACATCTAATCCACTACCTGCCATATTGCTGACAGTCGAGTTGCCGGATTGGACAACATCTATCCTAGTGCCACAACCCACGACATCTAATCCACAGCCTAAACCCTCTGGCCGTTTTTACAGTAGATATGTTTCAATATAAGAAATACGGACTTTCATGAGCTATTGCCTAACTTCAAAAAAGCCCGTAAATACGCTACTTTTCGCTATTTATTTCTCTTTCCTAGACATCAAGCAGACCGTCTCCACATGCACCGTATGAGGAAACATGTCGACAGGGTTTACACTTTGAATCTCGTACCCTCCCTCTTTAAAGAGTTTTAGGTCTCGAGCGAGTGTCGAGGGTTTACAGGAGACGTAGATGATGCGCTCTGTACCTGATGCGATGATGGTTTCGATGAGTTCGGGGTCGAGTCCTTTTCTGGGTGGATCTACGACAATGAGATCTATAGGGGTCTCTTTTAGAATCTCTTTAAAGGCGTCTTTCGCGTCCTTTTCGATGAAGGTGATGTTTCTTAAGCCATTCTCTTTAGCGCTCTCTATGCCGTCTCGTACGGCTTCTTTTACAACCTCTACCGAATAGACGTGCTTCGCTTCCTTCGAAAGGACAGATCCTATGGTTCCCATTCCTGCATAGAGATCGACGACGACTTCTTTTCCCGTGAGATTCGCCTTCTCTTTAACAATAGAATAGAGTTTCTTCGTCTGTCTGTGATTCACCTGAAAGAAGGAGTGTGGTGAGATGTGAAAACTGAGCCCTAGAAGCTCATCTTCTATCGTTCCACTTCCTACGTGAACAATATTTTTATCTCCTAGAATGCGGTTTCCCCTCTCGAGGTTTACATTCTCTACAATCGTATCGATTCCTAGGTTCTTTAGTTCTTCTATGAGCTTTCTAAAGTCCTCTTTGTCCTTTCTAACAAGGACGACCATGCGCTCACTCTTCTTTTCATTCGAACGGATGAGAACGTGCCTTAGTGAACCCGTATGCGTCTCTTCGTTATAGCTCTTAAAGCCCTTTAGATGCTTTCGAACGACCTCTAGTATCTTTAGTGCTTCTGGATCATAGATGACGCACTCCTCGATCGGAACGATGTCGTGTGAAAGTGCTTTGTAGAGTCCGATGGATCCGTCCTTTACAGGGTAACTCATCTTATTTCTATAGTGGTACGGTTCTTCCATTCCCTGGATTCTCTCGACCTCTACATCGATTCCCCCGACTCTCCTTAGACTCTCTTTTACGAGCGTCTCTTTAAACGCTAGCTCCCTTTCGTATGAGAGGTCCAGTAGCTGACACCCTCCACACTGATAGAAGTGTTTACACGGGGGCTCGACTCGATCTTTCGAAGGCGTGACAATCTCTACTACTCTAGCTATCCAGTAGTTCTTCTTCTTTTTGATCGGTTCGATCTCTACTTCGTCACCTAAGGTGGCCCTCTTTACAAAGACCGTGAGTCCATCGATATGGGCGATTCCTTCGCCGTTTTCTCCTAGATCTTCTATGATCACTCGATATTTTTCCATTTCTACCTCTGGAATATTATACCATGCTCTTTTTCCTTCTTTTGGGTACAAATAGGGTGGAAGGAGTACATATGGCTAGAGAAAGAAGAATTACAAAAGTCGAGGGTGGTAGTCCCTTTTTAAGAGAACTCATTGCCCTCATAGGAGCCCTTATAGGCATTGTTCTCGTCGGTCGTGTCCTTTTAAAACTCTTTGGAGCAGGTGTTAACGAGTACATCGGAAAACTCTACTATTACACGGATTTTGCGGTAAATCCCTTTAAAGCGTTTGCCAAAGACATTCCGGTAGAGACGATCGGTGGTACCTTTGAACCGAGTGCACTCGTAACCTTAGTGATCGTCATCATCCTCTTTCAGTCGCTATCGAATCTCTTTAAAGGTAAGCTCGTAACGATTGTTGAAGAGATTCCAGATGAACCGGTAGAGCCTGTAAATCCTGAAACTCCAGCACCTGTGGAACCAATTCCTGTTATGGAAAATCCCTTGGATCGCTTCTTTCCTAAGAAGGAACAAGAGCTGTGGGTTACAGAGGATGATGTAGAGGATGTATTAAAGTGCGATGAAAATGATGTCATTTGAAACGACATTGACATAATGTAGCAAAATATGAAAAAGATATGACACATTGTCCTTCCATACTGATCTCACTTCATACGAAAGGAGATCTATTATGAAGAAGAAAATGATTGTAACGACACTACTAATGGCTCTACTCATTACTGGTTTTACATTTGCAGCAACCAAACAGAATCCACAAGACATCTTTAAATCAGTAACGGGTGTAGAAGCTACTCCTGGAACACGTCTCATGGAAAAGGCAGAAGAACTCGGAAAGGGTGAAGCCTTCTTTAATGCCATGCAGAAGTCTCGCATCGACTATGTTAATGCCCTCGTCTCAGAAAAGGTTCTAACGAAAGAAGAAGGTGACTTCCTCATTTCTAAGATCAAAGAGAACACTTATGCTGAGATGCAACAAATGCATGCTATTCAAGACAAACTCCGTGCAGCTGGCGTAGAAAGCCCAATGGGTCATGGACGTCATAAAGGCATGGGAAGAGGTCAAGGCATGGGAAATTGCCCTTACAATCAAGGTCCTAGAAAGTAAAGCCTCTATGGGGCTTTTCTTGACATAATTAGAAAAATAGGCTATTCTCTGAGTGCGTCAGACCCTTGTTTCTTAGGCATTTCTAGGCATTCCCAAAAATATGTCAATCTGAAACAAGTTTGACACAATCTATTCGTAAACTATCGATAGTAGCAGTAGCTATTGAGAAAAGTAACTCCGACAAACTTTTCATAACTCCCCTTTTTTGGCTCCCCTTTGTGGGGAGCGCTTTTTTTTACCATGAAAAAAGTGCCTCTTTTGAGGCACTTTTCTTACTTCTTAAGGTCTTCTAGTTTGTCTTTTGCTTGTTCCCAAGCGTTCTCAGCACCGTCTTTAAGCTTTCCGAGTCCTTCTTCAGCTTTCTTACGTGCTTCGTTTGCTTTTTCATCTAGTTTATTGTCTTCGATAAAGTCTTCTACTTTGTCTTTGACATTTTCAAATGCTTCTTTAGCCTTGTCGTCCCAAGTGGAAACTTCTTTTTTAGCTTTTTCTAATGTGTCTTTTAAATCCATGTTCTCCTCCTTTCAAGAGTACTAAATTCATACCCCAAAAAGTGAGTTTAAACACGAACCTCTTTTCTTTCGAGTGTTAGATCGTTTGCAGGCATCACTTTGACGTCTGGTTCAAAGTGTCCATCTCCTAATAGGAGTCTTAGGTCCATTCCTGCTCTCACGTACTGATCCCTCTCTCCTACGACACGTAGAAGGTAGGTGGGTTCTCTTTTTATGGTAAGAGGACTCTTTGCACTCTCTAGCTCATAGTAGCTTGCAGCGGTGGCTGCAAAGACGATGATCTTTTCGTTGTTCGGAAACTTGATCTTTCTTCCTCTTAAGGAGTAATGGAAGAGGTATCCAAAGGAATAGGGAATGTTTCCATCGGGCGTATGGAGATGTGTGGCATAGAAGGCTACGCGTTGCTCTTTAAGATAGCTCACACTATCAGTGGATAGATCCTCCCAGCCTCCAATGTCTTCAAAGAAGTCTCCGATCACGAGCTTCTCTTTTACTCCATCGACTTCAAATTCGACCACTCGATCGCCATCGAGACTCGCTGCTAAGAAGTGAAGCTGTTCGAAGTCATCTGGTAAGAAGATCTTCTGCCCCGTACACTTCATGACGCTGTAGAGATTTTCTGGATAGAGCGTAAAGTGAACGTTTCCTGAAAGGAGCGTCTTTGGCGTCACTTCAATGGGAAGGAAGGCGTTAATTTTATTCGATCCTTCTGGACTAAAGAGGTTGTAGTTATAGACGAGAGGAATTTCCTTTTCTCGAATGGGTTCTGCGGGCTCTTGTTCCTTAAGCTCTACAAGTAGACTCTTAAGTTCATAAGGTCCGATGTGAAAGGCCACCGTTGAACCCTTCATGATGGACTTTTGACTGATGAGTTCTTCCATACCGTTTACTTCGTGAACGGAAGCGACTCTCGAGTGAAATTGAATCCTTGCCTCTTCATGTGCCTCTCCTGCCATCTCCTGCACGCGAACAACAAGGTGATTCGATGCTTCAGCTCGTTTTACGCTAAGAAGCCTTAAGTTCTTATCCTCTACTTCTATGAAGGAGAATTCTTTAAAGCGCCCTGGATGAGGATCGCTATAGAAGGCGACGGGCTCGTAGTGGTAGTCAGAAGACGCGCGTACAGTCGACCTTCTGTAGTCTTCCGTATGGCTAAAGAGGGCAAGTTCGGTGTGGTGCTTTCCGAGGTCTTGCAGGTCCTGGTGTGTATCTTTATACGTTCCCTCTGGCGTATGAATGAGCGTTAAACGAATGGTCTCTTCGTCGGGATGATCCCAGCCGTACTTATCTTTACTAAAGATACTCACTCCGAAGTTTCCATCGGAAAGGTCGACAAAGTCATGAGCAGGTACTTCGTATCCCGTTTCACTATTTACAGGTCGTTCGATGGCACCGACGCCCATGTCGTAGCTCGCTTTACCTGGAATTAAAAGGTTAAAGGCGACTTTTAAGAGCGTCGCTTTCATGAACCAGTCGATATCGAAGCTCACTTCGATGCGCTTAGTATCTTTAATAAGGCGATAGGTCGATTTAAAGACACTCGTATCGTAACGCTCGACGATCTCTAGTGCGACACTAACGGGTCCTTCTTCAACAATCTGAATCGATTCTAGCGTGAGATCTACTTTCTTTGGTTCTTTCAGATCTTCATAGAGGATCTCCCACGCGGGCCACGTCTTTGAAGTGTCCTTAAAGAACTCGAAGCGGATAGGAGACCTTAAAAGCTCTCTCGAAAACTCCTTATCATAGATGCTTCGAACTTTTCCTTCTAAAGTCACCGTAATGCGGTAGTAGTCGTTTTCTAAGATATATTCCTTATCTTTTTTTATCGATAAGTCGTTTGATTTCTCGCTCGTTCCTTGAACGAGGTCGTAGACTTTATAGCCAAAGGAAGGGAGGTAATCTAAGAAGCTAAGCTCTGTCCCATGAAGCTGCGTTAAGAGCTTCTCCCCTGCCTTATTCTTTATGACAAAGTTTCCCTCTGGAACTTCTAAAGAGATTCGAGCCAATCGAGGAAAACCCGTCGGGTTAAAGACGACGACACTGACACCATCCGACTCTGTATCGAGTAGATGAGAAAAGCTTCTCACTCCTGCACTCATGAGGTCAGAAAATTGGCCGATACTTAATAGATAGTCGTTTTTAGAAATTCTATAGGCAGAAGGAATACTCGTTCCTGTGAGGTCGTCGTGAAAGCCATGCCAAAGGAAACGCTTCCAGGCGTTCGTTAGATTTTCTCTCGGATAGTCGTATCCGAAGTCGGATGCGATGGCATGGACGCCTTCTGCGTAGAAAGCTAAGCGCTCTGCAAGCCTGTTCCACTTTTTTAAGATGGCTCTTGAAGTAAAGGTCCCTACGCCATGCGTTTTTAACAGGAGCTCTCCTTCGTAGGTCGGTAGTTCCTTTTGGTAGAGATCTTGGTAGAACTCGTCGCTTCTCGCACTTATGACCTGAACCTCAGCCTCAGGATCTGTTCCTTTTTTTACATCTTCCTCGATAACTTGGACACTTTCTTCTGTAGGAGCTCCTCCCTCATCACCCGTTCCGTAGTAGAGAACGACGAGTCCTTCTTTTAATGCTTGTTCGCGATATGGTCCACCCAAAAGACTCATATCAAAAGTTGTTTCGTAGATACCAGGACGGAGGGCTGCATAGAGAAAGCTTCCATCTCGCCCCATCCACTTTCCGATGTTAAAGGGAATGGGAACACTTGAAGCATCGTTCCACTGAAGCTTTTGCGTAGAAAAACTCTTTAATCCCATGTGACTTGCGATGGTCACTAAGTGGTTTGAGAATCCAAAGCAGTCGGGTAAAAAGAGATCTTCGCTCTTCGTATTTAATACTTCTCTAAAAAAGCTCTGGCCATAGAGGATGTTTCGAATGAGGGCTTCTTCGGAGGGAATGAGGACATCTGTGGATTCATAGCTATTTCCTGAAACGACCCACTTCCCAAGACTCACTGCTTGCTTTAAGAGCTCAAAGTGTCGTGGAAAGTATTCCCGAATGAGCTCATAGCGAAAAGCACCTTCAAAGTTGAACCGATAGTTCTCGTACTTCTCCATCAGCTCAAAATTCTTTTGAAGGGTCATGGGCAGGAACTCACTGATTGTTCGACGGACGTTCCAGGTCCACTGTGTATCTAGGTGGGCCGTTGCAACAGCAAAAATCTTTGGTTCCATCATTTCCTCCCTTATCATTATGCTTTCATCATAGCCCAGCTATCTTTTGAATTCAAGAAAAAAAGTAGCCTCATTGGCTACTTTTCAAGGTATTTCAAGCATTCTTCGTGGTAGGCACGAAATCGTTCGTCGACTTTTGTGCTAAAGCTCTTTACGGGTTTTGGAATGAGCTCTGCATTCGTCACGCCACTTTGGGAGCTTCCCGTTGCTGCAATTTTTCCCGTCGTCTTATTAAAGACCGTATATTCATAGCAAAGCCTTACGCCTGTGTACTTGGTCATTAAGACTTCGACCTCGACGTCATCGCCAAAGGCCACAGGAGACTTGTACTCACAAGCCACCTTTAATACGGGAAAGAGCATGCCTAATTCTTCAAGCTCTCGAACGGGGAGGCCAAGATGGTCACTGAGCTTCGTCCTTGAGATTTCAAACCAGGTGATATAGTTTGCATGATAGATGATGCCCATCTTATCCGTTTCACTATAGCGTGGTTCGATTCTTTCTCTATAGATCATAGTCTGCCCTTCACGCTGTTGTAGATAATTCCGAGCGAGCTATCGACCGTAACGTGCATGCCGCGGTGAAGCTTCTCTAGTGCGTGTTCTACGCCTACGACAGCAGGAATGTCTAGGTTTAGTGCTGCAATGGCTCCTAGGGAAGAATATCCTCCCTCGACTGTTACAACGGCTCCAGAGAGCTTTACAAGCTCGATCATCGATTCGTCGATGCTTTGAGCGACGAGGACATCTCCGGGCATGAATTCGTCCTTATCTTCTTCAAAACGAACCGTTCCGTAGTGCTTCTTATGGCCGATACCTGTACCCTTAAGTGTCACTTCTCCTACGAGGTGGACCTTCATGGTATTCGTTGCACCGCTCACTCCGACCGGTACACCACACGTCAAGATGACGAGATCGCCTTCTTCGATGAGACCACTTTCGAGTCCCATCTCTTGAAGCGAAGCAAAGATCGTATCGAGGTTATAGGCAGGCTTCATCATGAAAGGATGAACGCCGCGGAATAGAGAAAGTTGTCTACGTACGCGCTCATTTGTCGTACCTGCAATGATCGGGCACTCGGGGCGATGAATAGCCGTTTTCTCTGCAGTAAAACCACTGCTCGTAGCGGTTAAAATGGCTTTCGCGTGGAGGTTATACGCGCTCTCTACAGTGGAACGGCTAATCGCATAGGTGACGCTATCCATGTGCATGGCGTTTTCTGTGCGCTTTAAGAGGTCAGCAAAGTCGAGCTTTGACTCGGTTGCAAGACTGATGCGGTTCATCATCTGAACAGCTTCCAGTGGATAATCTCCTGATGCCATTTCTCCCGATAGCATGATGGCATCGGTTCCATCTAGGATGGCGTTTGCTACATCGGTTGCTTCCGCACGCGTCGGTAGTGGACTCTTCGTCATCGATTCGAGCATCTGTGTTGCCGTAACAACAGGCTTTCCTGCGAGATTGGCCTTTCGAATCATTTCCTTTTGAGTCATGGGAACGTCTTCAATCGGCATCTCCATGCCAAGGTCCCCTCTTGCAACCATGATGCCATCGCTCACTTTAATAATTTCATCGAGGTTTGCTACACCTTCGTGGTTTTCAATCTTTGCGATGATCTTTACATGACTTGCATTGTTGGCTTCTAAAAGCTTTCTAATCTCTAAGACATCACTTGCTTTTCGAATGAAAGAGGGAGAGAGAAAGTCCATGTCTTCTTTAATACCGAAGAGAATATCCTCTACATCTTGCTCTGTGACAGCAGGAAGCTTGACTCGAATGCCGGGTGCATTGAGTGCCTTTCTCGTCGTGAGCTCTCCTCCGTGAAGGACTTTCGTGCGAATGTCCTTTCCTTCCGTCTGAATGACTTCAAGGACGATCTTTCCGTCATTTACGAGAAGCTTTCCACCGGGAACGACATCGCGGTAGAGACCTTCGTAAGTAATACAAGCTTTCTTGTTATCACCTTCAAAGTCACCAGAAGAAAGGATAAACTCGCTTCCTTCTTCGAGTACGATTCCTGCCTTCATGGTCTTAAAGCGAATTTCAGGACCCTTGGTATCGATCATGATACCGATTGGAAGATCGAGCTCTTTTCTTAACTTCTTCACGAGATCGATGTTCTTCTTGTGTGACTCATGTGTTCCATGCGATAAGTTAAAACGAACGATGTTGAGTCCAGCTTTAAAGATCTCTCTTAACAGCGCTTCGTTTTCACTTGCTGGTCCTATCGTTCCGATAATTTTCGTCTGTCTCATGTTCCCTCCTAACGTGCAAGTATCTGAGCTAATTCGTAGAGCTCTAGATTTAAGTGATCTCTCACAGCAATGGCTTCGTCTATGTCTAAGCTTATGATGTCGGAACCTTTAATTCCAACAGCCACGCCCGTATGACCTTCGATGAGTAGGTCGATGGCTTTGGCACCCATGCGAGTAGCTAGGATGCGGTCAAAAGCACTCGGTGCACCGCCACGCTGAAGGTGGCCGATGACCGCAAGGCGTGTCGAGATGCCGCTCATCTCTTCAAGCTTTTGTGTAAATTCGTAAGGATTTCCTACACCCTCTGAAAGTAAGATGATGTAGTGGCTCTTACCTTCCTTTTTTCGATCCTTCATGGACTGAATAATGTCTTCGTAGTCCCATGGGAGTTCTGGAACGATGACCTTTTCTGCTCCGGTGATGATTCCTGCATAGAGAGCGATGTCTCCGCAGTCTCTACCCATGACCTCTACGACAAAGGCTCTTCCATGGGAGCTCGAGGTATCTCGAATATTCGATACGGCTTCCATCACGGTCGTAATGGCTGAATCAAAGCCGATGGTGTAATCGGTATAACCTAGATCGTTATCGATCGTTCCCGGGATACCGATGGTCTTAATGCCTGCATGACTTAGCTTTTTCGCTCCTCGAAACGATCCATCACCGCCGATGACGATGAGTGCTTCGATCGCATGCTTTTTAAGAATCTCGACACCCTTTTGGATGCCTGCTTCTTCCATAAATTCTAAACTTCTGGCCGAACGAAGCATGGTTCCGCCGCGGAAGAGAATGTCGCTGACACTTCTTGAGTCTAAGGGAATGAACGATTCACTTAAGAGTCCATCGTATCCCCGTTCAATGCCTATAATCTCAAAGCCATGGTAGATTCCCGTACGAACGACAGCACGAATGGCTGCATTCATGCCAGGAGAATCGCCTCCACTAGTCAAAAGTCCTATCCGTTTCATTACTCCTCCTAATAGAGCTTCACTGAATCATCTCCTAAGAATGCCTTCAGCTGATCGAGAAACCATTCGGTCGGGGTTACGTTGTAACGAGCGAGCTCTCTGAGTTCACGCGTATCTTCAAAGTAGATGAGTACTTTCGTCGAGCCAGGATTTTTTTCACAAAGTGTCGTTATGTCTAAAATTTGCTGTTCATCGAGTGTAGGGCACTTTAGAAAGAGCTTTTCTTCTCGTTCATCGGTTACTTTTTGAAGCTTTGAAACGAGTAGACTTACAGAGCCGTTGTCCTTTACAGAAAGACGTCCATCGATTAAAAGGACAGCGTCTTTTGAGAGTAACGATTCCGTTTCCTTAAGTGTTCGTGCAAAGACAACGCCTTCAATTTGAGCAAATTCGTCTTCAAATTGGACGGTAGCCATCTTCTCGCCCTTTCGAGTGAGTCGATATTCGATCGATTTCACCATGGCGATGAGCTTCATGGGTTTGTTGTCGAGTTCAAAGACATCGTTTTCTTCAAGCTCTAGAAGCGTCGAAGTCTGAAGTCTCTCCCTCGCCTCTCGGTAGCTTTCTAGAGGATGACCAGAAAAGTACATCCCTAAGACTTCCTTTTCCATCTCTAAGAGGTCTCTCTTTTCGAACTCTTCGATGTTCGGTATGATGACGGGCTTTTCTAAGACGTCATCGAAGAGAGAGAGTTGACCTTGGGCATTGACGCGAGATCCCATCTGAATTCTCTCAATAATCTGCTCATAGCGCTGCATCATACCGCGTCTCGTCTCATGGAGACTGTCGAGAGCACCGGCTTTAATGAGGCTTTCAATGGCACGCTTATTGATGACATTGACATCGAGGCGCGAGAGAAAATCGTCGAGGTTCTCATATGGTTTCGTGCGGTTACGAATGATCGAATGGATCAGTCCGTAGCCGACGTTTTTTACGGCTAAGAGTCCAAAGCGAATGCCCTTTTCTTCGATCGAGAAGCGCTCAAAGGAGCAGTTGACGTCTGGCTTTAAGACTTCAAGTCCTTGAGCTTTGGCTTCTTCCATGTACTGAATGAGCTTACTTTCAAAGCCCATGACACTCGTCATGAGAGAGGCCATATATTCTTTCGGGTAGTTGGCTTTTAAGTAAGCCGTCCTATAAGCAATTGTAGCATAGCCTGTAGCGTGGTTCTTTTTAAAGGCGTATTTTGTAAAATCTACCATCTGATCGAACAAGCGATTGGCTTGTTCTTCGGTGAGTCCATTCTTTATAGCACCCGGTATTTCATCCGTTCCATAGAGAAATTTCTCTCGTTCCGCTTGCATGAGAAGCGCATCCTTCTTTTTCATTGCTCGCGTTACGAGGTCACTCTGCTTTAAGTCGTAACCTGCGATAGCTTGAACAATTTGAAGGAGCTGCTCGTGGTAGACCATGACGGAATAGGTCGGTTTTAAGATGCGCTCAAGTTCTGGATGCGGGTAATTTACTGCCTCTCCTCCTCGAACGCGCAGGAAGGTCGGAATACTCTCCATGGGACCAGGTCTGTAGATACTAATTCCCATGATGATATCTTCAATGGATGCTGGTTTAAATTCTTTAATGAAGCGACGCATCCCTGTACTTTCAAGCTGGAATACGCCTAGCGTTTCACCGCGTGAAAGCATTTCGAAGGTGCGTTCATCCTTATCTTTAATGTCATCTAGCGTGAGAGGATTTCCTCCCTCGTTAATCATCTTTATCGCATCTTTAATGACCGTTAGATTTCTGAGTCCTAAGAAGTCCATCTTAAGTAGTCCCAGTTCCTCTAAAAGCGTCATCGTATACTGCGTGCTTATCGTCTCATCGTGAACGTAGAGTGGCACATGGTGTGCCATGGGTTCATCACTTACGACGATGCCTCCTGCGTGTGTCGAAGCGTGGCGCGGAACGCCCTCAAGCTTTCTGGCATTTTCTATAAGGAGGCGAATCGATTCGTCTTCTTCGATATAGGACTGAAGCTTCTCGCTCTCTTGAACGGCTTCATCGAGCTTCATTTTATTATTAAAAGGAATGGCCTTTGCGACCTTATCGACAGCGCTGTAGTCGAGTCCCATGACGCGACCGACATCTCTTACGACAGCACGTGCTCCTAAGGTTCCAAAGGTTACAATCTGTGCCACGTGGTCAGAACCATACCTTCGGTACATGTAATCGATGACCTCTTGACGTCGTTCGTCTTCAAAGTCGGTATCGATATCGGGCATGTTTCTTCTTCCAGGGTTTAAGAACACTTCAAAGATCAAATTATAGTAGATGGGATCGATATCGTGTATGTACAGGGCGTATGCAACGAGGCTTCCTCCCGCACTTCCACGTCCTGGACCTACGGCAATATCTTGACTCTTTGCATAGCGAATGTAGTCGCTTACGATGAGGAAGTAGTCGTCAAAACCCATCTCGTGAATGACAGCGAGCTCGTCATCGAGACGCTTTTGATACTCTTCGGTGACATCTTTTATGCGCTCTCTAAGTCCCTTGTTCGCTAACTGAACAAGTTCCTCTTGGCTGTTAAATTCAGGATCTTTCGAGTATCTTGGAAGATGTCTCTCGCCAAAGCGGAATTCAAACTGACACCTCTCAGCAATGTCTGCGGTGTTATCAAGAGCTTCAGGAGCATAGGAAAAGAGCTCCTCCATCTCTTCACGACTCTTAAGGTAGAATTCATCAGAGGGAAAGCGCATGCGCTCTGCATCCTGAAGGGTGGAACCCGTCTGAATGCAAAGGAGAATGTCGTGTGCGAGTGCATCGTCCTTTTTTACGTAGTGGACGTCATTGGTCGCAACGAGAGGAATACTCGTTTCGTTCGAAAGATCTACAATCATTCGATTTAAGTTTTTTTGAATCGGGATAAATTGATCTTGAATTTCAAGATAGAAGCGACCGGGAAAGATCGATTGATAAAAGAGGGCCGCCTTCTTAGCCCCTTCTAGATCTCCAGAAAGGAGCTTGTGAGAAACCTCACCTTGCATACAGGCGGATAGTGCAATGAGACCCTCGCTCCTAGAAGAAAGCTCTTCTAGGGTAATGCGAGGCTTATAGTAAAAGTGATCGGTAAAGCCTTTGCTTACGAGATCAACGAGATTTCGGTATCCAATTTCATTCTCACAAAGGAGAACAAGGTGGTAATTCGTTCTAGGATCGTTCGATTGAACGTAGACTTCAGAGCCTATGATCGGTTTTACGCCCACTTTTTTTGCACGCTTAAAAAACTCTACGGCACCGAAGAGGACGCCGTGGTCTGTGATCGCAAGAGCAGGTTGTTCAAGCTCTTTGGCGCGCAAAAGCACCTCATCGATGCGAGCAAAGCCATCGAGGAGACTATATTCCGTATGGACGTGTAAGTGGACGAATGGTTTCATAGGAACTCCTGTTCATTCTCATTATACACAAACATCTGAACGAATTCATTCCTTAATTTAAAGCTTTTCAGCGAGCTTCTGTATGCGCACCAAGCGGTTTTTTACGCCGCTTTTTGAGATAGGTGGATTACACTTTTCACCGAGCTCTTTTAGGCTGAGTTCAGGCTCTTCTAAGCGAAGAATACTGATCTCCTGAAGTGATGGTGGAAGCGTATGAATCCCACGAACACTTTGAATTTTTTCAATGGCACGTGTGATATCGGAAGCAGCTTTTACGGTCTTTTCAATGTTTGCCGTCTCAAAGTTCACTTGACGGTTGATGTCATTTTTAACGCTTTTTACGACTCGGATGTTCTCTAGTTCCAGCGCTTCTTTGGTCGCTCCGATGAGGGTGAGAAAGTCACTAATGACTTCTGCGCTTTTGGAGTATACGATAAAGCGTCCTCTGCTCTCAGTAAGACCAAAGGAGCCGTATTCGATGAGAAGGTCTAGCATGGCTTCTGAGAGTTCCTTGGATCGAAAAGAAAGCATGAGTTCATACTTTTTATTCGGATCCGCAATCGTTCCACCAGCGAGGAACGCACCTCTAAAGAAGGATCTCTTTGCTCCTTCCGACTGTAGAACTTGTGCCGGAATAGCGCTCTCAAGCTCTAGGACACCATTTTGTTCCTTTACAATGCCCACTTCCTTTAAGAGTCTCGAGCTGTTCTTAGAGAGCACTCGGTAGCGCTTTTTAGCCGCCACTTCTTCCAGACGAATCTCAACGTCGAGACCAAAGTCCGTTTTCAAATATTTATAGTAGTGACGTGCTATCACGTTCTTTTCCGTTTCAAAGGAGACGTCAAGAATACCTCGTCCTCTCAAGTGGACTGAGGCTATGGTATGTAAAAATCCAGCGAGCTCATAGAGGTCACCGGGAAATCTTCGAATTAAATCTTCTTTTAATCTACTCGTATACGTTGTCATCGTTCCTCCACCCTCGTATTCATACCCAAAAGGAAAGCGCCGGCTTATGCCAGCGCTTTTTGAACCATAATAAGTTCACTTTCATACATCTTTTGCTCGGGAATCTCGTTTTTCGGGAAATAGCGAACATCGACGAAACCCTCTGCTCGAAGTGGTGTCATATCACCAGTGACGGGACGCATCTTATACCAGAAGACCTTCTTCGAATGAAGTCTGCCTCCGGAATAGTATCGATATTTTGCCCAGCCAAGCTCAGCCTCAATCTTAGCGACAACACCTGACTCCTCATAAACTTCACGAAGAGCCGCTTCCGCCGTCGTTTCTTCGGCTTCGAGATGACCCTTGGGCAGAACCCAACGTCCTTTTTTCGTTTGTAATAAGAGGACACTATCGCCTCTTAATACGACACCTCCAGCACTGATGATCATGAATACCTCTACATCGATATATACACCAATACGAGCAAGATGATAAAGAACAGAAAGATCGGCCCAAAGACAATGACTGCTGAAAGGAAGATCGCTAAAGCATCACCTTTTTCGAGCTCATGCTTCTCATTGTTGAAGGCTTCAAGCTCCTTCTCCCGTCCAGCATAGCGAGCTTTATTTTGTTCCTTTTGTAGATCGAATGCTCGTTTTACTTTTTTTGGAAACAGCATGTTACTTCTTAATGAGCGGGAAATGGCAAGCTACGAAATGATTGGGCTCTAACTCGACCATTTGTGGCTCTTCCTCACGACACTTGTCTGTCGCATAACGGCAGCGTGTGTTAAATTTACATCCCTTTGGAGGGAAAATTGGAGATGGGATATCTCCTTCCATAACCTTAACTTGTACCTTTTCACGAAGGTCTGTCGTAGGAATAGCTGCGAGAAGTGCTTCTGTATATGGGTGGAAGCGCTTTTCAAAGAGTGCTTCAGTAGAAGCGAGCTCGCACATGTGTCCAAGGTACATAACGCCGATACGGTCAGAGATGTACTTAACAACAGAGAGGTCGTGGGAGATGAAGAGGTATGTGAGTTGCTCTTTCTCCTTGAGGTCGATCATAAGGTTAATGATCTGTGACTGAATGGATACGTCAAGAGCACTTACAGGCTCGTCTGCTACGATGAACTTTGGTTGCATCGCTACGGAACGTGCAATACCGATACGTTGACGTTGTCCACCAGAGAATTGGTGAGGATAACGGTGAACGAAATACGGAGCAAGTCCGCATTCCTCCATGACCTTTAGGATGTAGTTCTGAGATTCGTCAGTACCCATCTTAATCATGCCATGGGCAATTGGTCCTTCGCCGATAATTTGACCAATCGTCATACGAGGATCGAGTGATGAATAGGGATCCTGGAAGATGATCTGTAGGTCTTTACGAAGAGGACGCATTTCCTTTTCAGAGTAGGTTGCAAGGTCTACAGGGTTATTCGGATCGATTCCGTAGTACCAGATGTGACCTTCCGTTACAGGATAGAGGCGGAGAATCGTACGACCGAGTGTACTCTTACCACAACCTGATTCACCTACGAGGCCAAGGGTTTCACCTTTATAGATTTCCAGATTGATATCTTCATTCGCATGGACAAAGTATTGTTCCTTTTGGAAGAGTTTTTCTTTCTTAATTGGGAAGCGCTTTGTCAAATGCTCAAGCTTAAATAGTAGTTCTTTTTCAGCCATTGGAACGTACTCCCTTCTTCGGATAGAAGCAGCGTACGACGTGACCTGGAGTTACTTCGACTAACTCTGGTTCCTCGTGAACGCATTTTTCCGTCGCATACTTACAGCGCGGTGCAAATTTGCAGCCCTTTGGAAGAGCAAGCGGATGAGGTACTGAACCTGGAATCGGTTCAAGTCTTGTTCCGTGTGGCGTATCGAGACGCGGAATGGAGAACATCAAACCTTCCGTATATGGATGCTGGTACACTGTCTCCTCGTGAGCAAAGATCGTCTCTACAGAGGCTTTCTCTACGACTTGTCCACAGTACATTACGGCTACATCGTCTGCCATTTCGTTAATAACAGCGAGGTCGTGCGTAACGAAGATAATAGCGGATCCTACGCGTTTCTTAAGGTCGTTCATGAGTTCAAGAATTTGAGCTTGAATCGTAACGTCAAGAGCTGTCGTAGGCTCGTCTGCGATGAGAAGTTTGGGTTCACAAGCAAGTGCCATAGCGATAACGACACGTTGTCTCATACCACCAGAAAGCTGGAAGGGATATTGCTTTGCTACCTTTTCAGGGTTCGGAATACGAACCATGCGGAGCATGTCAACGACCTTCTTTTCAGCTTCTTTCTTTGTTAAGCCTTGGTGAATGATAAAAGGCTCAGCAACTTGCTTTTCAATGGTGAATACAGGGTTAAGAGCAGTCATCGGCTCTTGGAAGATAACAGAGATATCATCACCGCGGATGTTTTGCATCTCAGATAGCGGAATGTTGATCATATCTTTTCCGTCGAAAATGATTTCTCCAGATTCGATATAACCGTTACCATCGAGCAGACGAATAACGCTCATAACGGAAACGCTCTTACCAGAGCCACTTTCACCTACGAGACCTAGTGTCTTACCTGCTTCAATGGAGTAATCCACGTCGTTTACAGCTTTTACAATACCTTTTTTCGTCTTAAAGAAGGTATGAAGGTTTTTAATTTCTAATAGTGCCATAGCTCCTCCTACCTGTCTTGGCTCTTAGGATCGATTGCATCGCGGAGACCGTCACCAATCAGGTTGATACTGATAACAGTGAGTGCCAAGGCAATAGCTGGGAACACCCAACGCCACCAGAAGCTTTGAATAACAACGGAGTTGTTTGCACCGAAGAGCATGTTACCCCAGGTTGGAATAGGTGGTTGAACACCGAATCCAAGGAAGGATAGTGATGACTCACTGAGCATGGAAGATGCAAACGACAATGTTGTCGATACGATGATGATCGAGATGACGTTTGGAATGATATGACGAGAGATAATTGATGACTCTTTAATACCAAGTGAACGAGCAGCTGTAACGTACTCTTGCTCACGAACACTGAATACTTGTGCACGAACGAGTGCTTGTAGACCTGTCCAGCTCAAGAGACCTAGAACGATCATGATCAAGTACACGCGCTGTGTCGGAGACATCTTATTACCGATGATAGCGTTCAAGATGATAGCGAATGGTAGGAATGGAAGTGAGCCGACGATTTCAGCAATACGTTGAAGGATAATATCGACTGCGCCACCGAAGTAACCAGAGATACCACCGATGATGATACCGATGATGGTTGAAATCAATACGGCAACAGCACCGATTGTCATCGTCCAACGTCCACCGTTTAGCATACGTTGCCAAACGTCACGACCAAATTCATCACTACCTAGAATGTAACCCTTAAGACCAGTTGTCTTAACGGAACCGTCTTTTGTAACAAAGTAGTTTTGGTAGTAGCCTGTGTAAACACGTTCTACGCCATTGACTGTAGCGAGTTGCTTGTAGGTGTTATCACCCCAAGAAACCGTATCGCCATTGTCGAGCGTTGCAATAAAGTGGAATTGACCAGCGTGTAGGTCAACGACTTTATGTTCTGCTTTCTTATCACTGCCGTTTCGATATTCTTCAGGAACATTGCCTTCACCTTTAGATGACAAGTTACCCCAGACAACGACTTTACCTTCTTCTGTAATACCAGCAACAGCCTTAGAAGAAGCGACGATCTTTGTAAGCTTTACGCCTTCCGGAATCTTCTGATAAGCAGAATCGATTGTACCGAGGTAAACGGGTGTTCCATCTTTTAATAGACCAATCGCAGCATCACTCGTTAAAGCGATGTCTTTTAATTGACCTTGATATTCGTGATAGTGGTTGTAGTCAACCATGTGCGTGTTACCGAGGTAATTACTATTTCCATCTGCATCTAGAAGCAAAGTGAATTGATGGTAAGCAAGGACTTTTACAAAGTTATTTACCTTTCTTACATCAGCATTTGCCTTCGATTGCTTTTGACGGTTATTACCCCAGCCAAAGTATTTACCATCTTTGGTAATACCAGCTACGTGGTCAAAACCAGCAGAGATAGCTTTCATTTGTGGAACATCTTTTGGCATCTTCTTTAAGATGTCTGCACCTGGAACATTGGTTTCACCCCAAACGTGAACCTTACCGTCTTTATCAAGACCCACAGCAAAGCTACGTCCAACGCTGAGATCGGTTAGATTATCAGCTTTTTGAAGCGCTGCTGGAATCGCCATCATGTTTTGACCAGGAGCAATATTTTGCTGTGTCGTCTCTACAAAGCTAAGGTCTACAGGGTAGAATAAAGGTCCGATGAGTACGAGTGCGAAGATGAAAAAGAACACGCCAAGTGCAATGACACTTAGACGGTTACTTAGGAACGTCTTCAGGATCGTAATTCCAGGACTTTGAACCGTTTCTTCCTTCATGAGCTTTTGAAGCTCAGGATCATTCATTTGAGCTTGAAGATCGGCCTTCGCCTGATCTACTTTTGCTTCAACGGGATTGTTTGTTTTATTTTCTTCCATGAAACACTCCTATTCGTTGATACGTACTCGTGGATCGACGAGACCATAGCTCAAGTCTGTGATAAGGTTTCCAACTAAGCCAATGAGGATATAGAAAACTTGAAGTGCCAAGGCAACGTTGTAGTCACCTGCCATGAGCGCATCAATGTAGAATTTTCCCATGCCATTTAGACTGAACATCGATTCGAGAATGAGGGAACCTGCAAAGATACTCATAACCCAGCTGATGATCAGAGTGATAACTGGAAGGAGAGCATTTCTCCAAGCGTGTGAGTAGATAACTACCTTTTCTTTAACACCCTTAGCTCTTGCTGTACGGATGAAGTCCATGCTTAGAGCATCGACCATAGCAGCACGAACATAACGGGTCATTCCAGCCAACGCACCAAAGATCATGATGATGATTGGAAGCGTAATGTGCCAAACGGTATCGACAAATTTGGCCCAAGGAGTTCCCTGGAAGTTCGGTGTATTCATACCAGAAACAGGGAACCAGCGCAGTTTAACTGCGAATAAGTAGATGAATACGAGTGCGACGATAAAGGTCGGCACACTAAAACCAACAATGGTTAAGGCCTGCACGGTGCGGTCAAAAATAGAGTTTTTGTGCACCGCCATCACAATACCCAAGGGTATCGTTATCGCAAGCGTCAGTATGATATCGAAGATATTAATAAAGACCGTCGTTTTAATCGGCGGAACGATTAGTTTGTTGATGTCGGCTTTGTATTTTTGTGAGTAGCCTAGATTTAATGTTAGAAGTCTTGTCATCCATTTTTGATAACGGACGATTAGTGGATCATCGAGTCCATAACGGGCTCTTGCTTCTTTATACGCCTTCTCGATAGCCTCAGGGGAAACTTTACCCTTTAGTTCTTGTACTTCTGCACGGGCTGGGTCGCCGGGAATCGAGTTGTATAAGAAGAAGAGGAGAACGGACATGATAAAGAATACAAAGATGATGTAAAATATTCTTTTGACAATATATTTAGCCATTGTCTCTACCTTCCCTAAACGAGATTTGATTACGTTACAATCCCTTAAAACCGAGCGACGCGACCTATGGGGAGTAACGATTTCTTAAAATGTTTTTTTAAAAAGTATATGGGGCTTTCGCCCCATATACCAAAGTACTATGAACTTATTTTGTTTTGATTACTCAACGTGTGAGTAGAGAAGTGCCATCGGAATTCCGATTGTAGCGCTATTCTCGTATCCCTTGATCTTGCTGTTGAAGAAGTCATGGTAGATGTTGGAGTATAGCGGTAGGTCTGGAAGAGCCTTGTTCCAGTGAATGATGTAGTTCTGGAAGTTCTTTAAGAAGCCTTCTTTATCTGTAGGATCAACCTTAGCGAGGTTATCAGCTAACTTCTCGAGTTCTGGATCGATGATGTAGTTTTCGTTGTAACCTTGTGCTAAGAGTTCAGGCTTTGTTGTGTAGTAGAGCTCTGGGTTGTAAACGAGTGTAAATCCTGAACCGAGGTTGAACATGTTGTAGATCGGAACAGAGTACTTCTTGTCTTGGCTACCGTCACGGTAGAGGTAGTTAAGAAGTGTATCGAAGTCCATGGTATCTTGTTCGATAACGATACCAGCAGCTTCAACGTCTTTGTTCTTCATGAGTTTAACAACGAGAAGTTCAGATACTGGGTTCTTCTCGGAAGAACACCATTTGATCTTAAGTGGCATGAGCTTACCAGCTTCGTCTTTCTTATAACGGAGACCTGTTCCAGGATATGGTTGTCCCTTTTCATCGAGGTTCCATCCAGCCTTGTCAAGAAGCTCTTTAGCCTTGTCAAGTGAGTATTCATAAGTATCGATTTGTGAATCGATGACTGATTTTGATTCTTGGTATTCCCAAACGCCGTCACCATAAGGTCCGTTTACAACGCCGCCGAAACCACCTGTGAAGGAGTTAGCGAAGTCTTTACGGTCTAAGAGGTGAGCGATTGCTTGACGTACTTCAGCGTCCTTTGTTGGGTAAAGGTCACATGTGAAGAGGAGTTTGCCGTAACCGTTACGTGGGTAGTCTACGTAGCTGAATCCACCGTTTGATTCTTCAACAACTGTTAGACCAGCGTTGATTTCATCACCACTGCTCATACCTTCGAGAAGGTCAACAGAACCAGTCTTGAGTTCGTCCATTGCTGTAGCGGACTCGACCTTTTTGTAGATGAGTGTATCGATAGATGGTTTTTGTCCTTCGAAGTTACCCTTCCAGTTTTCATCTCTTTCGAGAACAACTGTCTTTGTTGATGGGTCATAGCTCTTTAGCTTGTAAGGTCCGCATGTTGGACGCTCTACTGCGAAACGAGCTGTGTCTACTTTAACCTTGATTGGGTCTTTGTCATCATCTGGGTTAACTTTGAGTTCAGGTGTGATGTAAGCACCGTTACCATCGTCTTTGATGTCGTATTCTTCACCGAGCCAGAATTTTAGTGGTTCTGGACCAGCAGATACTTGTGTGATTTCCCAGTAGTTAGGAACGTTCTCTTTTGCAAGTGTGAAAGAGAATGTCTTGTCATCTAAGAGGCGAACACCAGCAAATTCCTTAGCTGTTCCTTCGTTGAATTCATTGTAGCCAACGAGGTAGAAACCAGCTGTTGGTTTTGCCTTGAGGTCAACCATTTGCTTTGATGAGAATAGAACCATTTGAGCAACATAGTCTTTTGCTGTAATTGGTGTTCCATCGCTGTATTGGAGACCGTCATTGATTGTGAATGTGTAAGTCTTGCTACCGTCTTCATTAGCTGTAACTTCAGGATCCTTTGCAAGGACTGTCTTGTTCCAAACGAACTCACCAGCTTTGTTGGTATCGAGTGTGCCGTACCAGTAGAGTTGGCTGTTAACAGATACGTCTGTAGCGTTGTTTTGCCACCATGGTGTCGCGAAGTCACCACTTGGTTCTGTGTTTGTACCAACGATTACTTCGTTCTTTACATTGCTTGGTGTTGTAGTAGGTTCTCCTGATTGAGCGGGTTCTCCGCTTACTTGGGGTTCTCCACTTGTTGCATTGCCGCCGTTTGTTGCTGGTTGACATCCAGCAAGAACAGTTGTAGCGATCATGAGTGCAACGAGTAAGAATACTGTGAGTTTTTTACTCATCCCTTCCTCCTTTTAGATAGACGCTAGGGGTTTCCCTAGCATTTTCTTCATGTTATCACGATAGTGACAGATTTGCAAGAACCAGAGTTGGCAGGACTATATAATATAGAAGAAAGGGCTAAATTAGCCCTTTTTTGTAACACATTCAACTGATTCTAATCAGAATTTTTTTAACCTTATCGTAACATTCGATCTGTTTTTGGTACGAAAAAGTACCATAAAAATGCCCCGAAAAGCATGAACATCACGAGTCCTAAAGCCCCCCAAAGGAGTTTTCCACTGTACATGTTCAAATAATAACTCGGTAAAAAGAATTTCTCGAGAATATGGATCCCAGGAATGTACTTACCGACGTTAACAATCATGGGGCTTGTGATGATAGAACCGAGTAAGACGACAGGAATGAGCGACGCATAGCGAAGCGGAGAGCGAAAGAAGGCCTTTGCTCCAAAGAGTAAGGAGCAGACAGAGAGCGTGTAAAGAATGAGGCCTATGCCCTTAAAAATGCCCTGACTTCCTTCCGTAATGATTAGAACGAGTATTCCACTTATCGTGATGAGTAAGGTCGGAACGAGCACGCTTAAGAAGCCTGCGATCGCTTGACGCTTTGTAGAAAATGCGAGATAGAGCCTGTTGCTTTCATCTTTATACCACTCGAGTACGTGAATCCAAGCACCGAGAAGGACGAAGATTGCGATAAGGCCTTCCGACTGAAAGAGCGTAAAGCCCGCTTCATCAGCATTGGTTCCATCGAGGTATTCATAACTAAAGTGAAACGGTCCTCCGTTTGCCTGATGCTTACTATAGTATTTAAGCACATCTTCCTGGGCTTTTTTAAGATCAAAATCGAAGAGCTTCGTCTCCTTTACGAGATCCCTTAAAACGTCTTCGGTCTTGACATCTAAGAGTTCACTAAAGATGATTTCTGCAATGATCCCCTGGCTTACACTAGAGGGGCTCATAAGCATCGTAACCTTCGTTCCAAGGGAACCCTCCGAAGCATCAAAAACGACGCCTGCTTCAAGCTTTCTATTCGCTACGTCCTCTTCTAGCACCTCCCTCTCATCGTAGAGAACAAAGTGATACATCCCTTCGTTCTTTAGGATCCTTTCACTCACTTCCTTAAAGGCTTCCTCTTCGGACCTGAGAACGCCTACCTCTACGCCCGTCGTATGATGACTCGACCAGTAGAAGATGAGGGCACTTAAAAGGGGGAGGGCTACTAGAAGAGCGATAAAGCCCTTCTTTTTAAAAGCACGTTTTAAGCTGAGCTCACACCAAATCCAAAGCTTCATTGGAGTCCCTCCCTTCTGACATATCGTCTGCCGAAAAATGCGAGAGCGAGTGACCCGAATAGCACGAAAAAGAGAGCGATCACATGGGGTCCGTGGATCGTATTCAGTATGGTATCTTGCGTAAATTTCATCCAGTAGGTAGTTGGAAGTAGAAACTGCAACTTTCTAATCGCTCCTGGTAAGAAGGAGGTTGGAATGAAACCTCCCGAGAGAAAGAGCATCACAAAACTCAAGGCAAAAAGCGTGAGCATGGCACTTAAGCGGTCCTTGTAGAAGCTATAGATCATGATGATAAAAGCACTAATGGAAAAGCTTAAGAGCATGAGTTTTAAAATCGTAAGTCCATTGAGATCGATCACATCGAGAAGAAGTCCTTTCGCCTGGCTATTATAAAGAACGACGATCACAATACTTAAGAGAAAATGGACCGTAGATACGATGATCCAGTCGATGAGAAGCCTCGAAAATGTCGTTATCCCTTCGATCTCTAACTTCTTCTGTAGTCCCTCGTGAAGCGGTTTTAAGAGGAAGGCATCCATCATGCCCATTAAAAGCATGAAAAGGACACTCATAGACGCGATAAAGTACAGCACGGCACTTACGTCACCCGTAGCTGAAATCAGGGTCTTACCGAAGAACTCATCGCGTGCGAGCGTAAAGCTTAAGAACGCTTCGTTGACGCGCTTGTTCATCTTCTCTTCTTCCGCTTTACTTACTCCCCTACTTCCATAGAGGTCATACATCGAGTAAAGTGCAGCCTGGCTCGTTCCTAAGGTCTTGGCACCAGCTTCACTTACGACACGAATGAGCCTACTCTCTAAGGGCTGATTCTCGTTTAAGAGGATCTTTGCCGGGTCATTTCTTCCATAGATGATCCCTCTTACAAAGCCCTCAGGAATAAGTAGAAGAGCCTGAAGCTTTCCTTCTTTGAGTTCGCTTCTTCCTACCTCTTCATCGATGTCTTTAAAGTCTACGAGTGCCTTTAGCGTCTCCTGCTGACTTAGCGCATTGATCATAAGCTCTTCCGCTTTTTGATCTTCATCCCTTACGACTCCTAAACTTAGCCTTCCTGTAATCGAATCACCATAAAGGGCCTTAGAAGAAAGAAAAGCAATGGTTGCTGTTAAGCCTAACAGCAGCATTGCTCCAATGAGTACATAGGGGATCTGACGTAATGCGCGTTTTAATTGTAATTCAAAGAATGTGAATAGCATACGCCGGACCTCTGTTTCTATTTTTGTCCGAACACCTTCTGTAGTTGCATGTAGAGACCAACAGCGTTCGATTGAATCTCTTGCATCACTGCGTTCAGATCTTCTTCTGTCGCTTGGAAGACGTCCACTTTCTTTCCTGTGTCAGGTGCTTTAATCTCTGGCACTTCATTGGAAAGCTTGATCTTAGCCTTTAAGCCAATTGCTTTTTGTCCAGAGAAGACTACGTCGATCTTGTCGTAGTTTAAGGTCATGGATTTGCCCTTTACGATGTCTTCCATTTTACCTTCTGCTACGGCTTCGAAGTACTTCTTGTTCGTAGAATCTGTCATTCCAACGCTGTAGCTAAGCGTCTTTTGAGCCCAGTCTACTGCTTCTTTACCACTAAATACAGCTTTTTGTCCACCCGTGTTTACGTCAAATTGAAAGTTCGTCTCTTCGCGATCTCCTGTATTTTCACCCTTACTTACGTAGTGAATTACAGGTGTTGCACCAGCAGCACTTACTGCATCGATCTTGATTTCGGCATTTTGGTTGTGTGTTGCACCACCGAGCTGTTTTACGTCGATCTTTAGGCCTTCATCTTTGACCTTGTATTCACTCTCAAAGCTTACGAGCTTGTTATCTTCGGTTAGATATTCTGTGAAAGTGAAGGCAGGAAGGTTTTCTTTCTTAATGGACGCTACGGCTTGATCGATACTATCGGAGAAGCCCTTCATGAATTCCTCTTTGGTCATCGTCGGTGACGAAGTACCAATGAATGGATCGATGAAGTCTTTTTGGAAAGCTTCTTCTGTCGTAACGAAGGTCTTAATATCTTCTAAGAACTTGATGTAGGTCTCTTGAGGAATTTCTACATTGAAACCATCAAAGTCTTGTTCCGTGCCATTGTATGTGAACTTCTTGCTCTCTATCTTTGTTACCTTCCAGTTGGCCTTAAAGTCATCGAGTGCTTTTTTAAGGAGTGGATAGGTGTCTAATTGATTTCCAATGCCACCTGCTGCCATCGCTTGGAACTTGGCTGAATTAGCCATCATCGATTTGTAGCCCTCTACGAAGCTATTGAGACTTTGTTCATCGATGGTTGCATCCTTTAGAAGCGGTGCATTTTTAATTTTTGACTTCAGGTCGCCAGAAAGATCCAATGTAAAAGCCGTCTTTGTTAGCGCTGGAACCATAAATGTGACAGCTTCGTCTTGAGCGTGTACGTTCATGCTTAAGAGGTCGCTTCCATTAAATCCAAAGCCTAGAACTGCTTCCGATGCTTTCTTTTGACTATCTGTATTGGATTGGAAGTGTAAGGTCAATCCTTGAGGAAGTGCAAAACCCGACTGTTGTTCTACGATAGGTGCTTCAACGAGTGTAAGTGTCGCATCGACTGAAGCTGCCTTTTGCATATTTTCAAAGAAAGTCTTGAGATCTAGAATCTCTTGGTTCTTGTCGGATAGTCCGCCACCAGCCATGCTTTGAAGACCAAAGATGACGCGATCGGTATCGTTTTTAGCGACTTCTGTTCCACCCTTTGAACCAAACCAACCGAGCTTTGTTCCGGCAAAGCCGAGAACTGCGAGTGCTAGGATCACAGCTAATACACCTGCGATGAGACCCTTACTCTTTTTCGTGTTCTTTTGAACAGGCTCAACCTCTTCCCATGTTGGATTTTCTACAGGTGCTTCAACCGTCTCCTTTACTTCTTCGACTGTTTCTTCCACCTGCTCCGTTAGAAGATCCTTTTCTTGATTATCTTCCATTCGATTCGTTCCTCCTCTTTTTTTCTAAGTGACTAATCACTTCATTGATATTTGTACCCCTAGGGGCTTCGACTAACACACCATCGACGAGATAGAACAATCGATTACATATAATTAACTCGTCGGGCTCGTGACTCGACAAAACGACTGTTCCACCGTTTTTGGCGTACTCCTTAGTATACTCCTGAACATCGCGTTTTGTTAAGAGGTCTAAACTGGCCGATGGTTCATCCAAAAGTAAAATGGGACTATTATAAGCTAAGGCACAGGCGATGGAGAGGCGCTTTTTCATGCCTCCAGATAGCGTCGAAACGCGGTCATGTAAAAAGGAGTCGAGTTCGAGCTCCTTTAGGAGACCATTTTCTAGCGCTTCTTCTAATTTAATAGGACTCTCTGCATACCAGAGCCTTAAATTATCCTTTACGCTCAGCTCTTCTATGAGAGGATTATCCTGCGGGACAAAGGCCGCATAGCGACTCAAGTCCTCTTTACTACTCATGAGCTTTCCATTATATAGGATACTTCCCGAGTCCGCTCGCTCTAAGCCACTCATAATCGATAGAAGTGTGCTTTTTCCGCTTCCATTCTCTCCTACAAGACCTGCGATCTCACCGCGGTTTAGCTTGAGATTGACGCCTTTTAAGACGTCTTTTTTTCCATAGCTTTTAAAGATATTTTGAAGTTCTATCATGTTTCATTCGTTCTTTCTACCACTTTATTTGAAAGGCCAACTCTTAATGAGCTTTTCCTCATCTAACTGGGCTTTAAGCTTCTTTAAGTCTTCTGCGATGGCCTGGGCGTCGTGGCGAATGAAGCCCTCCTTCATTTCTAAGTAAGAACCCGTCGTAAGAGCGATTCCTTCTTGATGAAAGTAAGCACGATCTTCTTCTGTAAGTCGAAGTGGATATTGATTTTCTTCGAGATAGTGCTCGAAAGAAGATTCCGGTCCAAAGCTTTCATTGACAAAGATCTCATCGAAGATGGGATCTTCTAAATGATCATAGATGACTCTGACGTGATCGGAAATGCTCATGCCCGTCGTCTCTCCCGGCTGCGTCATGAGATTTGCGATATAAATCGTTCGTGCTTTACTTCGAAGAATGCTCTCTTTAATGCCAGAGACGAGTAACGCCGGAAGGATCGAGGTGTAAAGACTACCAGGACCTACTAAGACAAAGTCAGCTTTCAGAATCGCATCAATGACATCTAAGGTCGTACGAGGTCTCTTCGGATAGATGTCGACAGATCGGATGGGGCTTTCTTCTTTTAACGACTCTTTAGGAAGCGCACTTTCTCCAATGATCACCTTACCGTTTTCTAGCGTTCCTTTTAAATCGATATGATCGAGACTTACAGGGTGCACTCTTCCTGTGATTCGAATGATGTCACCCGTCGTCTTTACGGCTCGCTCAAAGCTTCCTGTTATATCTTCTAAAGCGGTGATCATGAGATTTCCAAAGGACTGCTCGGCGAGGACGCCCTTTTCGAAGCGGTAATTCATAAGTGCTTCCAAAAGAGGACTCACGTTACTTAACGCGATCAAACAGCTTCTGATATCGCCTGGCGGTAAGGAGCCAAGGTCTCTTCTTAAAATACCACTACTTCCCCCATCGTCCACAACATTTACGACGGCATCGAGTTCGCTCGTTATTTGCTTTAACCCTCGAAGAAGTACGCTTAAACCCGTACCTCCTCCGATGATAACGATGCGCATCAGACGATTTCTCGATCGTTCTGTTCGACAGAGTAACCGAGTCTCTTAAAGTGTTCGTGTACGAGGTAAGCAAACGTCACCGAGCGGTGTCTTCCACCGGTGCAACCGAAAGCGATAGTCGCTGAGTTTCTTCCACTCGCTTGCATCTCACTCACGGCGATTTCAAGGACATTTATAATCGCTTCAAATAGCTTTTGACTCACTTCATCCTTCATAATGTATTCTCTTACGGCTTCGTCGTAACCCGTTAGGCTCTGTAGCTTTTCTTCATAGAAGGGATTCGGTAGAAAGCGGACGTCGAAGCTAAAGTCCGCTCCTACAAAGTCACCGTGCTTTACGCCAAAGCTTACGACGTTAATCGTAAAATCGCCTTCGCGCTTTTCGGCGTAGAGCTCTTGAATCATTTTCTTTAGCTGATGACTATTTAATGAGCTCGTATCGATGATGCGGTCGCTCATTTCTCTTAAGTTGGAAAGCTTTTCACGCTCCTCTGCGATGGCCTTCATGACATTTCCCTTGGTCTCTAAAGGATGCGTACGTCTCGTAAGAGCAAAGCGTTTTTTTAAGGCACTATCGCTCGCTTCTACGAAGAGAATTTCGATATTATAACCGAGTGAACGAAGCTCCTCAACGACCACTTGAACGTCTTCAAAGAAACTTCCTAGTCTGAGGTCCATTACGAGGGCAATGTTTCCTGTATCTTCACGGTGTTCAAAGAGTGCGATAAATTCCTTCAGTAGGTTTGGCGGAAGGTTATCCATGCAGTAGTAACCGAGGTCTTCAAAGGCGTTTAGTACGGTCGATTTACCGCCTCCAGCAAGACCTGTGATGAGCTTAATAATCATAGTAACTCCTTTACGTTTATGATGCGCTCTGGTTCAATCGATGCTTCTTTTGCCCTTTCTGTTGCTTTTGTTACGACGCCAATGTGCTCTGGCCTATGGGCATCAGAGCTCATGAGAAAACGCACGGGAATGTGCTTGATCTTTTTTAGCTGTTCGGTCGTTAAGTGATGATGTCTTTCATTAATCTCTAATAACTTATTTGTTCGAACGGAAGCGAGTGCCACGGTCTCAATGTCTACGATTCCCTTATCTCCAGGGTGTGTTAAGACCTTAAAAGGATAACGCTCCATCGCTCGTACAAGTGCCCTCGTATTCATTTCTATGGCCTTGTTCTTAAAGAGTCCCGTCCACTTATGAATGAAGTTTATGACGTGCATCTTTAGTGAAGAGAGGTTCTTTAGACGTGATCCAAAGTGATAACCACAGAGGACAAGGTCGAAGAGTTCCATTTCTTCCACGGTTAAATCGACATCACCATCAGGCGTTAAGATGTTCGCTTCAACGCCAAAGATCAAGGTCATGTCGCTATATTTTTCTTTTAAGCGGTCGAATTCCTCGCGCATCTTAGGAAGGTCTTCCTTTTTATAACCATAGAAAGCATGGCCCCAAGCGTGATCGCTAAAGCCCACGACCTTAAGACCTTTTTTTCGAGCTTCTATAATGGTATCTTCCATCGTGCCCTTCCCATCGGAATAGCGCGTGTGCGAATGATAATCGGCTCTTAACATGTCTTCTTTCCAATGAGTTTGACTTCAGGTTCTAAAAGAACACCACTGTCCTTATAGACCTGCTTTTGAATGAGTTCGATCAGTGTGAGTACGTCTTCACACGTTGCGTTATCAATATTTACGACAAATCCGCAGTGTTTTTCACTGACCATTGCACCGCGGTAGCGAAAGCCTCTTAGACCACTGTCTTCAATGAGCTTTCCGGCAAAGTAACCTGTAGGTCTTTTAAACGTAGAACCGGCTGAAGGAAGTTCTAACGGTTGCTTCGTCGTTCTACGCTCGGTAAAATCACGAACCTTCTCCATTATTTCTTCCGGATCTCCAGGCGTAAGCTCTGCTTTCATCGATAGGACGATGAGAGCGTCTTCGATCACGCGACTCATTCGATAGCCAAAGCGCATCTCTTCATTCGTATACGTCTTGACTTCGAGTTCTGGCGTTAAAACAGTCACTTCTGTAATAACGTTTTTAAGCTCCCCATCGTAAGCTCCGGCATTCATGACGACGCCTCCACCAATGCTTCCTGGGATTCCTGTGGCAAATTCAAAGCCCTTTAATCCTAGCTTTGAAGCTTCCTTACTTACGGTACTTAAAAGCGCACCGCTTTCTGCAAAGACAGTCGTTCCCTGAATCTCATAGTGAGAAAAGTTTTTTCCTAGCTTGATCACCGCACCGCGGTATCCGTCATCGCTAAAAAGAACGTTCGAACCATTCCCTAAAACGAAAAAGGGAACGTTTTCCTCTTTTAAGATTTCGAGTGCCTTCTTAAGTTCCTCGACACTCGTCGGATATATCATAATATCTGCTTTACCACCAATTTGAAAGCTCGTATGGTCCTTTAAGAGTTCTCCTTCGGTGTAGCGCAGTTTATTTTGGTTTAATTTCTGAATTGTATTAAGCATGCTTCCTCCAAAGTCAAGTATATCATACCCAAAAGGCTCGAAAGATGGGCAAAATCGAAGCATTTTGCCATGTGTTTTTTTGCAAAAACGAGCCGTCAAAAAATAAACTAGTTGTAAAAAATCTTTTCAAAGCGACGATTTTGTAGTAGCTTATTCATTGTTTAGAAAATCTTAATATACATTAAGATTTATAAAGCAACATGAAACGACTTTTATCCCTTCTACTCGTCGTCCTTTTAGTGACGACAGCCTTCAGCACAAACACCCACAGCACCTGCAGGCGAATTCGTTCGCCACAACCTAGGAGCTGACCCACAGACCATCGCCTCCGCTCTGAATACAGCGCTCGATGGAGGAACTGTCCTCGATAACCTCTACTAAGGTCTCGTAAACGTCTACAAGGACAACCAAGTCCTTCCTGGCGCTGCAGAGAAGCGGGACATCTCAGAAGATGGTCTAACCTACACCTTCCACTTAAGAGATGCCAAGTGGTCTGACGGAAAGCCCGTTACAGCAAAGGACTTTGAATACGCTTGGAAGCGCGTCCTGCACCAGAAACGGCAACGGAAGTGCAACGATTGTAAAATAAAGCCTCAAAGACCTGCGAAATCGCAGGTCTTTTTTTCGGGTATAGATAGGTTAAAGGAGGAAGCATGAAACGAATTCACATCATAGTAAATAGAAACTCTGTAAAGGAAAAAGAGCTCATGAAGCTCTCCTTTGAACTTCTCGTAAATGGCTACACCGTATCAATGCATGAAACCACATCGGCAGGGGATGCCACAAATAATGCGAGGGACGTGTGCGATCAAGCTTCTTCCGATCTCATTTTAAGCTTTGGAGGCGATGGAACCTTAAATGAAGTCGTAAGAGGAATTCTTTCAAGCGCCCATCCCCTTCCCGTCACAGCCTTCGCAGGAGGAACTATGAACGACTTTGTAAGCTACTTAAAGCTTCCGAAAGATGCCACGGCCTTTGCAAAGACCTTAGGTTCTTTTTCTATGCATGCAATAGACGTTCTAAAAATCAACGATCAATTTGGCATCAATGTCTTTGCCGCAGGGGCTCTTCCTGCTGTCGCTCACAGCACGTCTTCTGAAGAAAAAGCCATCATTGGACCTCTTGCTTACTATTTAGAAGGGATACGAAAGCTTCCCGATCTTACGAAGGATCATTTTATCGATCTCGAAACGGACGAATACCTCTACCGCGGTCCCTTTATGCTCTTTTTAGCGAATAACTCCAAAACCACTGGTGGCTTTTCAAATCTCGCACCCGAAGCAAACATCACAGACGGTCTCTTAGATTGTCTACTAATAAAAAAAGTCTCTGCGATGGATCTTGCAGAGTTCCTTTTGAAATTAAGTCGCGGAGAGAAAATTCTTAGCGAAGACGTCGTCTACTTTAAAGCAAATCGAATCACTGTCATTAGTGATGCTGATTTCGATATCGACGGAGAATTTCTCGATGCTGAGAAAGCGCTCATCGAAGTAAAGATGCAAGCACTTTCTTTCTTATATTAAAAAAAACAACCGAGTTTCCTCGGTTTATTCCATAGTCTTTGTTGTATATAGTTGAGTTAGTTCCATATCAATTTGATCATCACAGTTAATGCAAAGTCCGTTTACGTTTACGGGCTTTTCATTTTTACAACGTTTGCAAATTCCCAATTCCTTGTAATTGTTTTTCATGAGAACCTCCTTTTTGCAAGTTCATGATAACACCCTTTCATTTGTTTGTCAAATACCCCGTATATTATTTTTTTAAACCCTGTTTTTCGCAAGGTTTATTTATGACAATTTCATTAAAATCTCTGTAACTCAGTAATTACAATGGTTTCATGGCGCTTTTCAATATTACGTAATTATAACTTATTGATATATGTCTCTTTTTCCATTACAATGTAGTTACAATCTATTTTTTGGAAAGGAGTATCATGGGACGCTATATATTAAATCGAATCTTATCGATGATCATTACGCTCTTTGTAGTCATCACGATTACATTCATTCTCATGAAAGCTATTCCCGGTGGCCCGTTTACAGGCGAGAAAAAACTTCCCCCTGAAATCGAGCGCGCCCTAGAAGAAAAGTATCACCTGAACGATCCGCTCTTTAAGCAGTATACAGATTACTTAGCAGGGATCTTCCGCGGTGATCTAGGCCCCTCTTTTAAACAAAAAGGTCAAGACGTAACGACGATGATCATGGACACCTTCCCTGTAAGTGCTCAGCTAGGTGGTTGGTCGATCGCATTAATCCTTATCATAGGTATTCCTATCGGGGTCGTGTCGGCCTTAAAGCAAGGAACCTGGGTCGATAGCCTGGTGATGTTTTTCGCTATCCTCGGTGTCACCATACCAAGCTTTGTGCTCGCGACTTTATTGATCTATATATTCTCAACCAAGCTCGGATGGCTTCCGACATCGCGTTGGGGCACATGGAAGCAAATGATCATGCCGGTTATCGCTTTAAGCGGTTATTCGATCGCTTTTATCGCTCGACTTACGAGATCGAGTATGCTCGAAGTTCTTCAGCAGGATTACATTCGAACGGCTGAAGCAAAGGGACTTTCCCGTTGGGTCGTCGTTTTTAAGCACGCCTTAAAGAACGCTCTCATCCCGATTGTTACCTACATAGGCCCCTTGGCCGCAGGAATCCTTACTGGTTCCTTTGTCATTGAAAAGATCTTTGCGATTCCTGGTATGGGCAAGCTTTTCGTAGAAAGTATCGGAAACCGTGACTATACGCTCATCATGGGCTCTACGATTTTCTATGCCTTTATCCTCGTCGTGATGGTTCTCATCGTCGACTTACTGTATGGATTTATCGATCCACGCATTAAGATTAATGAATAGGAGGGCACATGCAATTTGATAAAAGCGTATGGGATCCGATGTCAATGGATGCCAAGCAAAAAGAAAACAAGATGCGCCCTTCCCTGACCTACTGGCAGGACGTATGGCGTCGCTTTAAGAAAAATAAGGCAGCTATCATTTCAGCGATCTTTCTCATTCTCTTAATCGTCTCGATGATCGTGATTCCACTCGTTTGGAAATACAGCTATTCTTCACAGAACTTAAGTGCTAGAAACCAATGGTCCAGTTGGGATCACCCCTTTGGAACCGATAAGCTCGGTCGTGACATCTTTGTCCGTGTTCTCTACGGAGCAAGGATTTCCTTATCTGTAGGATTCGTCGCGAGTCTCATTAACCTCCTTGTAGGTGTCCTATACGGTGGTATTGCAGGCTTCTACGGAGGAAAAGTCGATAACATCATGATGCGTATCGTCGATATCCTCTACACGATTCCTCTTATGCTTTACGTTATCCTACTCATGGTTTACCTCGGTAAAGGTATGGGACCTATCCTCTTAGCCATTGGACTCGTTTACTGGATCGGTATGGCGCGTGTCGTGCGCGGTCAGTTCTTTAGCCTAAAGACGCAAGAATACGTCATGGCCGCCAAGGCACTCGGTGTAAAGGACCGTCAGATTATGATCCGCCATCTCGTTCCAAACGCCATGGGCCCCATCATCGTACTCCTTACGATGAGTATCCCTTCCGCTATCTTTACCGAGGCCTTCCTCTCTTACATCGGTCTAGGCGTAAGCGCTCCGATGGCAAGCTGGGGAGTACTCTGTAACGATGCTCTTACGAACTACACACTCTACCCACAGAACCTCTTGTTCCCAGCGTTGGCTCTGTGCTTAACCATGTTGGCCTTTAACTTCTTGGGCGACGGTCTTCGTGACGCCCTCGACCCCAAGATGAGAAAGTAGGCTTGTATGAACCCAAAAGAACACTTACTCGTTGTAGATGACCTCTACACTTCCTTTTTCACTCACGTCGGAGAAGTTAAAGCCCTCCGTGGTGTCAATTTCTACCTCGATAAAGGCGAAGCAATAGGCATCGTCGGCGAAAGCGGCTCTGGTAAGTCGGTTACGAGCTTATCCATTTTAAGACTCCTTCCGAAGCCAGGAGAGATCGTAGGCGGAAACGTCTGGTTTAATGGTCAGAATCTAAAAGAAAAGTCTAGAAAAGAGATGGAAGACCTTCGTGGTAACGAAATCTCCATGATCTTCCAAGATCCGATGACTTCCCTTAACCCCGTCTATACAATCGGTAATCAAATTATTGAGGCCATTCGAAAGCACCAAAAGATTTCAAAGGCCGATGCTAGAAAGAAAGCCATCGAGATGCTTCGCTTAGTCGGTATTCCAAGTCCTGAAAAGCGAATCGACCAATATCCTCATGAATTCAGCGGTGGTATGAGACAACGTGCCATGATCGCTATGAGTCTTTCGACAGAACCTCAGCTACTCATTGCAGACGAGCCCACGACGGCTCTCGACGTAACGATTCAAGCGCAGATTCTCGAGCTCATGAAAGACTTAAAGAGTAAACTATCGACCTCGATCATCTTAATCACGCACGACCTCGGTGTCGTCGTCGACGTATGTACGCGCATTGTCGTCATGTACGGCGGTCTCGTCATGGAAGAGGGAACGAAAGAAGAAATCTTCTATAATACGAAGCACCCTTATACCTTAGGACTCCTTCGCTCCATTCCGAAAGTGACGACCAAGGCCAACAAGCAACGACTCATTCCTATCGAAGGAACACCGCCAGATCTTCTCATTCCACCCAAGGGCTGTCCTTTTGCAGCACGCTGTGACTATGCAATGAAGATCTGTGCCGAACAGCTACCTCCTATGCACTCTGTAAGCCCTTCACATCGCTCGATGTGCTGGCTCATGCATGAGGAATCACCACTCGTTCAAGAGATCAATGGAAATATGAGAGGGGAGAACCATGAATAACGAAAAACAAACTCCCTTAATAGAGATTAAAAATCTGAAGAAGTACTTCCCTATGAAGACAGGCTTCTTCGGAGGAAAAGTACAAAACGTTCAAGCCGTAGATAACTTAAGCTTCTTTATCGAAAAGGGCGAGACGCTAGGCTTAGTCGGTGAATCAGGTTGTGGTAAGAGCACTACAGGTAGAACGATCATTCGACTCTACGAACCTACAGAGGGAGAGATTCTCTTTGATGGCGTAGACATTGCAAAGCTACCAGAAAAGGAGCTTCTACCCTACCGTAAGAGAATGCAGATCATCTTCCAGGATCCTTATGCTTCCTTAAACCCTCGTATGACGGTTGCTGACATCATCGGTGAAGCACTCGAGACGCATAACATCGGAACCAAGGAAGATCGCCTCGAGCGAATTCACGCACTCTTAAAAGAAGTCGGTCTAAATCCCGACCACGCAGCACGTTATCCGCACGAATTCAGCGGTGGACAGCGACAACGTATCGGTATCGCAAGAGCCCTAGCAGTAGAGCCTGACTTCATCGTATGCGATGAGCCGATCAGTGCCCTTGACGTATCGATTCAAGCACAAGTTGTAAACATGCTTGAGGATCTTCAGGAGAAGAGAGGACTCACCTATCTCTTTATCGCTCACGACCTTTCAATGGTAAAACACATCTCAGACCGCATCGGTGTAATGTATCTCGGAAAGCTCGTAGAACTCGCCTCGAGCGATGAACTCTACGACAACCCCATGCATCCTTACACCATCGCACTACTTTCTGCCATCCCGATTCCAGACCCTATCATGAGCGAGAAATCGAAGCGAATCATCTTAGAGGGCGACGTACCTTCTCCCATCAATCCTCCTTCCGGTTGCCATTTCCGTACGAGATGCCCAAAGGCGATGGAAATTTGTGCCAAGGAAGAACCTGAGTGGAAGGAGATTGCTCCCGGTCACTTCGGAGCTTGCCATCTGTTTAATGATAAAAGTTTGTAAAAAAAGCTTTTAATCATAAAGGTTTTGTAGTAAACTATGCTCTAATAAGAATGTTTTACTAAACATTCAAATTCACAGGAGGGAACATGAAACGATTTTTATCACTACTACTCGTCGTCGTAATGGTACTGACGATCTTTGCTGGTTGTCAGAAAGCTACAAACGACCCAGGCCCAGTAAAGAGTGGTGAACCGGCTCCTGCAGCAAGCGGCGAACCTTCAGCACAAACACCTAAGGCACCTGCAGGCGAATTCGTTCGCCACAACCTAGGAGCCGATCCACAGACTATTGACCCTGCACTCAACACAGCTGTTGACGGTGCAATCGTACTCGTAAACATGTACGAAGGTCTCGTTCAAGTGGACAAAGACAACCAAGTCATTCCTGGCGTCGCAGAAAAATGGGATATCTCTGAAGACGGCCTAACTTATACCTTCCATCTTCGCGACTCCAAGTGGTCCGATGGTAAGCCAGTTACAGCAAAAGACTTTGAATACGCTTGGAAGAGAGCATTAGCTCCTGAGACAGCTTCTGAGTATGCTTACCAAATGTACTACATCGCAGGCGCTCAAGCTTATAACGATAAGAGCGGTACTGTTGAAGGCGTTGGCGTGAAAGCAATCGACGACAAGACACTTGAGGTTAAACTCATTGCTCCAACACCATACTTCCTATCACTTACTGCATTCCCAACCTACTTCCCAGTTCGTGAAGACATCGTAAGTGCAAACCCAGAAAAATGGTCACTCGATCCTAAGACACACGTTAGTAACGGTCCTTTCAAACTAGACGAGTGGGCACACAATGACGTATTACGTATCGTCAAGAACGACGAATACTACAATGCTGAAAACGTAAAACTTAAAGGCGTAGAGTTCTACATGATCGTAGAAGCTCCTACAGCTCTTCAATCTTACTTAAACGGCGAGCTCGACTATGACGAGACGATTCCTCAAGATCAAATTCCGAATTTAACCAAGGAAAGAAAAGACTTCCAAATCTATCCATACATCGGAACATACTTCTACTGCTTCAATACGACCAAAGCTCCTTTTGATAACGTAAACGTTCGTAAGGCATTCAGCCTTGCAATCGATCGTAAAGGCATCGTAGAAGCCGTTGCACAAGGTGGACAGAAACCTGCTATGGGATTCGTTCCTTACGGTATGCAACTCTCTGATAAACGCGAATTCCGTGATGCTGCCAACACGACTTATGGTCTCAGTGAAACAGCAGACGTAGAAGGCGCAAAGAAAGCACTTGCTGACGCTGGTTTCCCAGACGGACAAGGTCTACCTCCAGTAGAACTTATCTATAACACAGACGAAGGCCACAAAGCCATCGCTGAAGCCGTTCAAGAGATGTGGAATGCAAACCTAGGCGTTCAAGTTGAACTACGTAACGAAGAATGGAAAGTATTCCAAACGACACGTAACGAAGGTAACTTCCAAGTCTCTAGACACGGTTGGATCGGTGACTTCACAGACCCGATGACATTCCTAGACATGTGGTATTCAACTTCTGGTAACAACGACGCTCACTGGAAGAACCCAGCCTTTGACGCAGCTATCGACAAGTCAAAGACAACGACAGGTGCTGAACGTGACGCTGCCATGATCGAAGCTGAAAAGCTCATGATGGAAGATCACATCGTTGCACCAGTCTACTACTACACCAAACCTGCACTCTTAAATGAAAGAGTACAAAACGTTGTAATGAGCGCTCTTGGATTCGTCTACTACGCTGGCGCATCCATTGTTGAATAATACAAAACCTAAGACACAAAAACCCCAGTTCAGAATACTGAACTGGGGTTTTATATTTCCTATCTTATCATTCATTAGGTAGTCCAAATGATTTCAAGATGTCTTTTTTCTTACTGTAAAAGTCTTCCTTCTGCGCTTCGCTGTTAGCAATGAACTCTACATTCTCGAGTTCTTTTTTCGTTAGCATTTCGAATTGACCATTTACAAGTACTTCTTTATTTTCTAAGCTTACCTTACAAAATGGTGAAATGATTCCTGTTTTATCTTCGGGCGTAAATAAACCTTCACGGTAATCGGAATATCTATAGAGGGAGAATACATACTTCTGATTCTTTTGAATGGGTGTATACCCTGGTGCTAAGGAAATCATTTGGTTCCCATTCGGACTAATATAGATGGGCTCAAAATACGTAATCGTTTGACCCTCCAAGGACTTGTCACCCGCTAAGACCTTTTCTACGCTAAGTTCATAGACCGTACAGTTTTGCGCCAAAGAAAGGATCTTAACCTCTTCACCGATCATGACTAAATCAGGCTTTATTTCACTCAAAGTCAACTCTTCCTGACTGTCAGTTAACTCAAACTTCATGTTTTCATAGCGCTCTAACATCTCAGCACTCGATGGATGTGTTCCTTTGATATAAAATGCAAAAGCCACAAGCACAATAATGATCAAAAAGTATAGGATGCGTAAAAGCTTGCTATTCATGTCTCTCACCATCTATAATTTTTCCATTATCGATTAAGATCGTCTCATCGCATAGAATTTTAATATCCTCACTGCTATGACTAGCCATAACAATGGTCATGCCATTGTTCTTTTCTTCTAGCAGGAAATGTCTCAGATCTTCTACACCTTGTAAGTCAAGAGCATTCGTCGGTTCATCCAAAAGCAAAAGTTTCGGTTTTTCCATAATTGCTTGAGCAAGAGCTAAGCGCTTTTTCATACCGAGAGAGTACTTTTTAAACGTACGCTTATCATCTGGAGCAAGCCCAACCTTGTTGAGTGCTTCTCTAATTTCTTGGTCACCAATTTTCTTATTAATATTTGCGAGTGCCTTTAAATTCTGAAATCCAGTAGAATCGTCCCAAAAGCCACCCTCCTCAATCACAATGCCCGTATCATGAGCAAAGCTTCCGTTTACTCCAACTTTCTGTCCAAACACTTCAACTTCTCCTGAAGTTGGAATAATAAGGCCTGCAATCGCTCGTAGGAGCATTGTCTTACCTGACCCATTTCTTCCTAAAAAGCCATAAATCTTACCGCTTTCAAGAGAAATAGATACATCATCTAAGACGATATGTCCTTTCAGATTCTTTGTTAGATGTTTCGTTTGTACTGCAATCATCGCTGTTCCCCCTTTTGCGTATCAAGTAATACATCAGTTGTTCGGGTATAGAAAACCCATGATAGTCCTAAGAATAAGAAACCATAGAGAAAAAGATTGATCCCAGCATTCGCTTCTGATACTTCGATTCCCGAAGAAGAATCTTTAATGAAAAGAAGACTTCCCCAAACGAAACGCAACATCTCGTTCGAAACCAAGAATCGATCTACGAGAGAACGAACAATGTAAATCATCACACCACTGAAACTTGCAATACCGATCCCTCCCTTTCCTAGAAGAAAAGCTGAAAGAATCAATATAATGCCCACAATTTCTATTTGCAGTAGTGCCTGTAGCACTATTTTCCCGTTTATCGTAAAAGAGCCTTGTAAAACATTAGGTATCAAAAATTTAAAGCTAATGTAGAAGACGGAAGCAAGGAGAGCTGTAATAACCACTTCCCCTTTGGCCTTTCGCATCGTGCTCTGCCGAATCAGTCGATAGAGATTACTAGATGAAAGCGTATTCTGCACATAGCGCAAGAAAATGGTTAGCATGAAATAAAACGGTATCATCATAAAAATGAACATCAGATAATAAACACTCATGATCGCTGTATCTGACATGACGATCATTATCGTTTTTTCATGGTCCAACTGGCCAATGAGTGCATTAGATACCATAACCGTAGAAATCAATAAAAAGACAAGTAAAATGAGAATCGAGACACCATATTTTTTCATCTTCTTACTCCTAAAAATTCTTTCTTTTCCAACGTGAAAAGAAGCACAATTCGTAATAGAAAAAATATCAGTAAAAGGATGATAAATTCTCTCAGGAAAACTCCAGGAGAAATCTTAATTATAGATCCTTCAAAAACAAGCCCTCTTGAAAAGTTCATCCGATTGATCAGCAAATTCCATCCCCTCTGGATATACCAAAGGTTAAAATCGATTCCAATAAGCACGAAATAAATGACCCCTCCTACTACTTTTGACCACCAAAAGCTTGATATCAGTAAGATCATTTCATAAATGCATATTCCAATAAAGTAACCCAAAAAGCAAATAATGAGTGAGGCCAATAGCTGCGATCCACTGATAGGAATACGAAGTAATAAGCAGTTAGCTAAGACCGCTACAAAGATGGCTGAACATAATAAAAAACTTGTTTTTATTACCGCCAGAGTGATCTTTGTCGCTAGTTCTTTACGATTTGTGTAGCGAAAGTATATCGGTAGATTTTGTTCTTTCTTTAGTATCTGTTGAACAGTAATAAAGATCATCACGGAATACATAAACAAAAATCGATAGGGTATAGTCATTAAAATCGTAACTCGAAGTATTCCGTCCGGAAAATCTTGTTCTAACTTGATAAAATAATACGTCACAGCCAATAGAAATAGAAAGAAGCCTATGAATAGGCTTTTATTTCTTTTCATTTTACAACTCATCCTTCTCAAACCAGACTCTGTAGCTGGTTAGTATCAAACTGATAAGCAACATCACACCTAAAAATCCTACGAAAACCGATAAATCCATGTCATCCAGCCCATTATTTGCGTACAAATAGTAAGCAGGGATATAGCCAAAGTTGCCAACCAGAGCAGCGACCAAAGAAGCAGCCATATAAAACATAAAGGGAAATATAAAGAAAACATTCCTCTTACTGGGTTTCAGTGTAACCAAGCTATAAAACAATAGAGAGAAACATCCTGCAGTAAGGCTTACCAAAAAGATGTTTGTGAAGCTATATAAATAGGGGCTATTTATATACATCTCCGGAAACAGAAGATATCGTAGACCACGAAATTCTGTTAAATTAAACGATCCATTCGAATAGGAACTCCACGGATAAGCAATGATACAAAGTAATTGGTTTAGTGCTAAGCTGAGGAAGAAAAGGACAAAAGGAACACTAAAGGAAATGACAAAACCTCCAAAGTAATACCTAAATCGAGAAGTTCTGTGCAGAAAGTAACCACCCATGGAGCTGATCTCATTATACTTTAACATCCCAAAAATGCATAAGGCAGAAACCGATGGAATGAGAATCCAAATAAAAATATCAGGGACCATGAATGAAGAAGTTTTAAAAAGGATATACTGCTGGTTAGCTGGTTCTAATATTACCTCGGAAATGGACTGACTTTTGATAGCATGAAATACAAACGGAATCGTTACAAACGCAAGCAAAAAAAACGCACTGAAATGAAACTCCATCGTTTTCATCAAATGTTTTACACGTTCTCTAATCATTTCCAACCTCCTAATAATCATCAAAATTTGATTCAAATAACTATCAAGATGTTATTTGGAATGTTACTCAGTGTCAGCTTTTAACACAGAAGACTTAGTTCCAGCAACTAGGTAAACGTATCCAAAGTGAATAAATCACATTTTCTCTATTAGATATTCATATACTCAATAGTAGAAAATGTTAGTTTTTTTCAATTATACCATAAATCTATTTTAATTCAATTAATTGACGGCAAAAAACTAAGCGTTGCCGTTTTTTAATTTATGGTCTGCATTTTTTATATTCATTGAGTAAAAAAAACGAAGAAAAACCTGCACGTGTGCAGGTTTTTTCATTTTAACTTAAAGTGCTTAGGCGCTCTTCTTAACATCACTTGAACACCCACGATACTGTAGATCACCATGAAGACGATGATTCCAATGACGACTCCTAATGGAATGTCTTGAAGCATGAGTAGGAGGTAGCTTCCTATTGCTATGCCCATTGAGGTAATGATGGAAAAGATGGATTTCGTCTCCATGTTCTCATTGTAGGGCTGGATGGCGTAGTAGATGATAAATTCATGCAGTGTGTAGAACACGGTGAGGATGATGATCTCTAGTGCCATAAATAAGACATACGTCCATTGAAAGGGCCTTAAGAAGAGTGCTAGGTGGATGCCGAAACCTAGAATCAGTACAAGGGTCGGTAGTGCGCTTAATCGCAGTGATTCCTTTAATCTCGTCTTTAATCCTGTAAGGACCATTTCAGGTTGGCGGTAGTAGCTGTAGTGTAAGAGCGTGACATCCATGTTGGCAAAGTAGATGGATACAAACTTTTTTCCCATGCTGTGAAAGAGATAGAGAAAATAGAATGCTCCCTTAGAGAAAACGTCACGATACACTGGACCAATGGGTTCTTCAATAAAAATGTTACCGGCGATGAGAACGATAAAGAAGATCGTATAAGCAATCACGCGAAAACGAATGGGCTTCATAAACGCTTTCTTATAGCGCTTATGGAAGATCTCGTGAATGTACTCATAACCCTTTTTAGACTCATCAACTTGAATAGCTTCTTTACTGATGTTCTGCTCACCTACCGTATTGGCTGTAATTTGAGCCTTTTTAAGCTCTTCAGGATTATATTTAAGTGCACTTTCTATCGATAACACTTTCTTTAAGAGCTTCTTGTAATCGTTCGCTTTAAGAAGAATCACCCCTGAAAGAAGGGATACAATGAGTGCACCAATGGTCACTGCTGGCTTTGAAAAGATAGTGAAGTCAAAACCTAGACCTAGCCCTAGACCCAGAATGATTCCAAAAGGAGCGGTCATGATTAATGGTAAGTATCCTCTCGTTTTAAAGAGCCCCTCGCTAAAGTGGTATGCACCGTACCAAAAGATCTCTGCAAAAAGAACGAGTCCTACTCTTAGAACGAGTAGCGAGAGAAAGACGACCTTTAAATTTTCAGGAGCGAAGAGGTAGATTACAGGAACATATGGCACAATCTTTAAGAGCTTTAAAAAGATTCTTCCTAAGACGTTTGTCTTCGCTGGAAAACCAAGCATCCTTACGAGCGTCACATGATTCACGTCTACATCAACCATTTCCGGTGAAACGAGTCCTGGAAACATGACGATCATAAGCCAAAAGGTCCCGACAAAGGCTGATGTAAAATCCGTCTCAAAAAACTTTGAAAGGCTCACTGAAATTCCATGGACGAGAAAGTAGAGTGCAGTGGCTATGGCAAAGCTAAAGATGATATTTAGGATAAAGAGAAGTGTGTAAACAGCACCTTTCGCACGCTTAGCTCCAAAGAGCGCATCTGGTAGAATCCGCTTCATGCCAGGAATCGTTCGAAGCATGTAGAGTCTCGTGTTGAGACTCATAATAAACTGAAAGCGTAGGAGTATGAGTAGATCACGCATCGTTCTCACCGCTCTTTAAGATCTCAATAATTTTGTCTTCAAAGTCTGGATCATTGAAGTTATCTTTAGATAGACCCGATAGCACGCCATCGTGTAAAAGCACCACCTCATCACAGAGGTCTTTTGCAAGTTCTAAGATGTGCGTACTTAGGATAATGATGTGATCCTCTTTGAGTTCTCGAAGCATGTCTTTAATCTCTTTGGCAACGACGACGTCAAAGGATGTGAGCGGTTCGTCTAAGAGCATGACCTCAGGCTTCATGACGAGAAGGTTTATGAGGTTTAGCTTGTTTTTCATACCATGAGAATAATCTCTAATTAAACGGTCACCGTCTGAAAGATCAAAATCTAAACGCTTAAGGTATGTTTCGACGTCTTCTTGAGTGGAAGAGAGATGCTGGATGTCGAGTAAAAACTTGACGTACTCGAATCCTGTAAGAAAGTCTGGAACAAAGGGCGTACTAAAAACAAGTGCTACTTCACCTTCTGTGAGTGGCTTTTCATTTAATGTAATCGTTCCTTGATCCTGTTCTAATTCATCGTAGATGATGTTAAAGAGCGTCGTCTTACCTGCACCGTTTCGTCCTAGGAGTCCATAGATCTTTCCTTTTTCAAAAGAATAAGTAGCTCCTTTTAAAACCTCTTTTGACTCAAACCGTTTAAAAATATCTTTTAACTCTAGCATGTTTCCCCCTTTAGGTTTGCTTTTTCATTTCTTAGGATAACACACTGAGCAGGGCGTGTAACCCCCTGCATCCTTTAAAAGAATGGGATGGAGTGACAAACTCACCGTTCGACAAAAGGGTTTGTGGTAGCACTTACCCGTATCCGTGACAAAGACAACGTAGTCACTGGCATTATAAAAGCCACTCGCTGTCGCTTCGATGAATTCTTTTGCGGCGAGACTTTTTACTTCAAACGATTCACTGACGTGAACGTACTGACTTGATATGGCAGCGTTTAAGTCGGCCGGAGCGATGGGTTCGTCGTTTTCTCTCAAAATGTGTTCTGTAAAATGATCAAAAGCCTTAGCTTCTAAAATATACCCGTAGATAAAGGCAAAAAGTAAGCTAACTGCGATAAAAAAGACGAATATTCCAATACACGCTTCTGCACTAATCGATCCTCTTGACAAAGCTTAACCTCCCTTCAAAAATGCGAACGAAATCGATAGGAATGAGCTTTCCTTTGATGGTAATTTTTCTCTTTTCATGCGCTGCCGTATAGCAGTCGGAAAGCTTGATGTCGTAGTTTTCTTCAAGTGCCGTCTGTAAGTTATTAAAGTAGATGTTTTTCGGAATGACGACGAGTAAGAGCTTTAAGTATTCCTGATACTTAAGTCCCTTCGGGTAGTCGACAAAGCCTCCCTTAAAGATCTGAAAGCCGTGTTCTCCTTTATAGAGGGGTATCTCTCTTCGGTCAAAGATGTCGTCGATGTCAAAGAGTGACTCCCCTGCACTCAGGGTAAGCTGTTCAATGAGTGCGATCAGGGGATCACCAAAACTCACAGCAGCAATCTTTTCACGAATCAAAGGGTTAGAGAGTGTCTCTGCAAAGTTCATGATAAAGCGAACAGAGTAGAGCTCGGCCCCCACGACGACTTGCTGTAGCCCTTTATCTCGAATGCCGGTAAGAAGGAATTCACTTAAAAGCTTCTCCGGCTGCTCCTCCGTTCCAGAGTAACCGAGGTAACCTATGGCATAGTCTGCAAGTTCGTAATTTCCAATGAGATTTAGTGCATCGTACTTCTCTAGGGCATTTTTAAGATCCGTGTAGTGCTTACGAATGATGGGCTTTATGACAAAGACGGGACTGAGTTCCTTTAGACTCTCAAAGTCTAGCGCTTCCAAGCAGTCGATCACATAGTCGACGGGAGCCCCTTCGAGCTCGAGATAGGCTTTTGATGTGATGATCTTTACGAGAAAGTTTTCGAGCTTCATCTGGGGCACTTCTCCATTGAGTCCGCATTGAATGAGGTACTGAAGCTCATCATTGAGCCCTTGGACGTCAAGGATCGGAAGCTTTACCTTAAGCTTCTCTCGGGCAAACTCGTTTACGATGTCTTCTGTGAGCATGACACCATCTAACAGAAGCTTCTGATCCATGAGTTCTGTGATAGACCTCTCTAGAATCTTTCGATCGGATAGTGGATTTTCGTACTTCTCTGCACTCTTTGTCTGTACGGCAAAGATTCCCATCTCCTGAAAGAGGGGACGCTCAAAGGCACTCATGGCTTGATCGAGGTCTAAGTAGAGATTGGTCTTCTCCCTTTGAAAGCAAAACTTCACATACGCGTATTCAAAAAAGACACCACCTAAGATGATGATAAGTCCCGTGAGGATGAGGAGGAATACGCTTACTGCTCCCTTATCGTTTTTCTTTATGTAGTTTTTCAACGCGAATCTCATCGATCTTCTCCCAGAAAGCTTCTTCATAAACGACAATATCTCGATCCTTCGAAAGGAGCATCGCCTTCGATCGATCGAGCAGTATGAGAATGGTGCCTACTAATAGTAAAATGATGACCATAAATACAGTAAGTTCAACCGTAAACGAACCTCGTTCCATTTGAATTTCCTCCCCTTCTCCGTTATAATAATCACATGAATAAGATTCACACCCTCATAAGAACTCAATATCATACACTGAGTGATCCGCAAAAGCACATTGCAGATCTCTTTTTAGAAAACAGCAAAGAGCTTCTTTCGTACCGTCTAAGCGATGTGGCAGAACTCGCTCAAACGAGCGATACGACCGTGATGCGCTTTCTTCAAAAAATCGGCTTTAGCTCCTTTCGAATCTTTCGTTCGACGCTTGCTCAAGAGCTACTAGGAGATGATCCCAAAGAGAAGAAAGCTAGAATCCACATGTCCGATAGCCTAGATGAAGCGAGAAATAAGCTCATTCATCGAACGACCGATGCGCTTTTAGATCTTGAAAACTCGCTCGATCTCGAGGCCATCGAAATTCTTGCTGAAAAGATTTCTACGGCTTCTAGGGTTCTCATTCTAAGTACGGGTGCGAGTGCTCCTGTAGGTCTCGACTTTTTTAATAAAATCATTAAGCTCGGCCTTCCCGTGATCCGAACAGAAGATCCTCTCATCATGCGCTTAGCTTCCAATGCACTCGACGAAGACTCGCTTCTTCTCTGTATTCATCACTCGGGAGAGGGAAAGAATCTCATTGAAGCCTTAAAGAAAGCGAAAGCGAGAGGTGCCTTTGTCGCAAGCCTTACGAGCTTCACCCAGTCGAGCTTAGCCTCTCTTTCTGACCTCACCCTCTCTAGTTCCACCTACGACAGCCCTACGCAGAACTACGCCATGGTCTCTCGTATCGTTCAGCTTACCGTTTTAGATATCGTCTATGTCGCTCTCTTAAAGTGCTTAGGCGAACGAGGAAAAGAGATGCTTCAGCGCTTTACCTCCGTTGTTCAAGAAGAACGTCTATAAAAACTATAAAAGAAAAAGCCCTGTAACACTGTTACAGGGCTTCATTTTTCCTTAATGGATAAGTCCCTAAGGACATCTTCTAATAATTCTTCTGGGGTCCTCGTCGCATCTAGGACTACGATTCGTTCAGAGTCCTTTGCTATCTCTAGGTAGCCTCTTCTTACACTCTGATAAAAACTGATCTTCTCCTGATCCATTCGATTGACAGCACGTTCATTCTTTCTCACTCGCTCTAACCCCTGTTCTGGGTCGAGGTCGAGTAAGTAGGTCACCTCGGGAAGATTGCCTTCGATTGCTAGTTCATTGATGGCTATGACTTCTTTGACTCCTACTCCCCTACCATAGCCTTGATAAGCGATCGAACTATCGACAAAGCGATCCATGAGAACGGTCATCCCCTGTTCTAAGGCAGGAATCACCTTTTCTACTAAGTGCTGACGCCTAGCAGCTGCAAAGAGCAGGGCCTCTGTGAGTCCATCCATGGCTTTATTCTTATCATCTAAGATGATCTGTCGAATCTCCTCACTGATGGAGACACCACCCGGCTCTCTCGTAAGAAGGACTTTTTCTCCTCTCTCTTCGAGTGCCTTCTTAACAAGCTCTATGAGCGTACTTTTTCCCGAACCTTCTGTGCCTTCGAACGTGATCCAATGAATGCGTTTCATAAGCCCCCCTTGGACTTATTATATACGAAATGCGATTAAGCAGCACTCTTATCTTTTGGAACGAGACGCATCGTACCTAAGATCGTGATGACAAAGCAGATGAGTGCAACCGTCATAGCTGGAACGAAGTCGTTACTTGAAACGAAGAGCACGACCTTATTGATGAACGGAACGCTCATGATATTTAGAAGGATGCTTCTTACGAAAGGAATAAAGGCAATCATCGGTCCAAAGATATAGAATGAGCCTAAGGGGATCCAGAACCACTTCTCAAACTTGTAGCTTAAATAACCAATGAGTCCACTTCCAGCGACGCCACGAACGAGTAGTCCGATAAGAATAGCGATATTATTGACATCACCCAGCTCATTAAGGAGTATTTTAATAAAGTATCCATCGATCTTTTTGATCGTGAGTTCTAGGTATAAGATGCCTACGAGTAGTACAGCCATAACGACAGCAATGGCAACATTTGTAATGATCGTAGTAAAGAGGAATTGAGTTCGAGTCTTACTCGTACCGATGGAGATCGGAAAGACTTCAACAAACATTCCAATCCCTGTAACGAAGGTAGCGATACCTACGCCAATGATGAGTGCTGCACTGATGACTGGTCCCTTCAAGACAAACTGATTGAATGATGTCATATCTGGCTTTTCTGAGAGTGCCCTCACTAAACCATAGGTGACGATGAGAAATACGACATTAAATAGGAACGCGTACACAATGTTCTTTAAATATTTCTTCCCTTCATGTAGGGCGATCGCTTTATCTAGCATTGTTCTCTCCTTCTTGTGTTAGTAATACAAAAAGCTTCTGTAAGGAAATGGGTTGTTCAGTGACATTTTTACTTGATAGCAGTGCTCTCTCTTCTTCTGTCACACTACCTTCGATGTAAGCGATCTTACTCGAACCAAAGTGTTCTGTAGCTAGGACCTTCTTACCGTTTAGGAAAGAGTCGACATCTTCTGCTCTTCCTTGAATAGAACTGTACTGACTTAAGAGTTCACTCACTTCTCCTTGAATGAATTCCTTGGAGTTCTTAAGCATCACGACCTCTTCAAAGAGATTGGTCACTTCGTCGATTAAGTGCGTCGAAATGATAATGCAGCGTGGATGCTTTTCGTAGTCTTCTAAGAGCAGGTTATAGAAGTCATAGCGGTTCGCAGCATCTAGTCCGAGTGAAGGCTCATCAAAGAAGGTGTATGGGCTTCTTGAAGCGAGTCCGATGATAAAGCCGACCATCGTCTTATTACCACGAGATAAGGAAGAGTACTTCTTATTCGTAGGAATGTGGAAGAAGGTGACGAGACGTTCTTTAAATTCCTCATCCCAGTTGGGGTAGTACATCTTCGCATAATCTAAGATCTTTCCGACTTTGATGTTGACTCCAAAGCCACCCTCTTTCACCATGTTGACCTTGCTTCTTGCGTCAATGGAAGAAAATGGATTTTCTCCATCGATTAGGACGCTTCCGCTCGATGCAGGAATCTGAGTACTGATGATGTTTAATAAGGTGCTCTTACCGATGCCGTTACGACCTAGGAGGCCGTAGATCTTTTTATCGGCAAAGGTGAGGTTGATGTTTTCTAAGACTTTTTGATGTCCATAGGACTTATAAAGGTCTGTAATCTGAATCATTTTTTCCCTTTCTGAATATAATCTATGAGTTCTTCTTCTGAAATCTGAAGCCTTTTTGCTTCTTCTAGTAGCTGTGGTAGTAACGTCCGTTTAAACTCCTCTTTGCGCTTTTGAATGATTTTTTCCTTAGCTCCAGGTGATACGAACATACCGATTCCACGTTTCTTGTAAAGGATCCCTTCATCGACAAGCATGTTTATGCCTTTCAGTGCTGTAGCCGGATTGATCTGATAGAGTCTTGCAAATTGATTAGTCGACGGTGCTTGTTCCTCCTCTAAGAGGACATCTCTCAAAATGTCGTTTTCGATCAGATCGGACACTTGCTGATAAATGGACCGATCTTGATTTAATTCCATAGCCCCCTCCGTTCTTAAGTGGTTAACTACTTCTGTAACTAACCATATAATCAACCAACTAATTTGTCAACACTTTTTTTGAAAAAATTTAGAAAAAAAAGTGCACCTCTTTTCGAGATGCACCTTAAAGCTTGAAATTTAAACTGTTACGCGATCTTTAATCGCTAGGAAAACTAAGACAGCTACGAGAATATTGAGTCCTGCTCCTACAAAAAGTGGTAGAAGCATCGATACGTAGAGTCCCCATCCTGCTTTTGGAACGACCACGAGTGGCGTTACAAAGACGTTAATAATAAGACCGATGATGATAGCGAGGATGAGACCGAGTTTTCCCTTCTTTCCAAAGAGACCAAAGAAGTAGCCACAGAAGCCCATGCCCACTGCAATGAAAAGATGGATCGGCACGGTGAGAGGAAAGCCTGTGATACCTGCTGTTAGCATGTGGCCAAAGAAGCAGATGATTGCTCCTGGAATAGGTCCAATGATGAGGGCTCCTAAAAATCCTGGGGCAGAGTCAAAGGCTACCGTTCCTGTTGGACTCGGAATCTTAATGTAGCTTCCGACAGCACTTAGAGCGATGAAAATACCCATCAGTGCCAGCATCTTGGTTGACATTGTTCGTTTCATTTCTTCTCCTATGTAAGTTGTGAGTACTTCTTAGCACTCCCTGCACACTTCTCCACCGGATACTTCTTACCATTTTTCTCGATCTTCTCCAAACAGATTTCTCTGAAATCGAGACCCAGCACATCAACGAGCTGAAGTGTATACAGTAAGACATCGGCTATCTCTTCCCTGACAGCCTGAATGTCGTATCCTTGACTCCACTGAAAGTTCTCCAAGAGTTCTGCGGCTTCAATGATGACAGATTTTGCTAAGTTTTCGGGAGTGTGATATTGTTCCCAATCGCGCTCTCGATTGAATTTTCTTAACTTATCAATAATTTCTTCCATAATACCTCAAGTACCTAAATCTTTATAAGTACTTCATATCAATAATAAAGTTTACCTAGAAAAAAAACAACCCATTATGAACCATTTCTTTGCAAAAACACTATACAACAATTTTCAGAACGCCGAAGAAAACCGCATGAAACAACTTGGATATTTTAGGTACATTTATTAACATTATTACCACTTAACGTGCTTTTGTTAAATTATTTAATTTAATAGACGATAGAGCTCGAATAATTACATTTTGTATTGACTTTATGAGTCGCACCTGCTAATATGTAAAAAAATTACCATTTTAGTTCCGCAAATGGAACAAAATTTTCAAAGGAGGTTCAGATGAAACGGTCAATAACTAGATTACTCTGTCTCGTACTTATCACTGCTGTTTTCCTCACAGGGTGTGGCAAAACACAAATCGACGAAAAAACCAACGAACCCACACCACAAAGTGCCACTAACACGACTCAGGGCGAGTTTAAAGATACCATTAATATCGGCTTATTCACCTCCCCTACTGGAGTTTTTAACCCACTTTATGCCGACAGTGATTACGACATTATCGTGAATAATGTAGTATTCTCTACACTCCTAGAGTTGAATGACAAAAAGGAATTGATTCCTTGCTTGGCTGAGCGTTATGAAATTTCTCAAGACGGAAAAACCATTACGTTCTTCTTAAGAAAAGATGTCACTTGGCATGATAAGACTCCATTTACCGCAAAAGATGTCTACTTTACCTTTAATTCATTGGCACAGAAAGATTACTTAGGACCTTTATATGGAATCGTAAGCAATATGGTCGGTGCTAAGGATGTACGCGAAGGATTAAAGCCATCTATCGAAGGAATAAAACTAATCGACGATTACACAATTTCTTTTACATATGAAGAAGTTTACTCGCCAGGTTTAATTAGAATCGGAACCGAAGTCGGTATCGTTTCAGAAAATATTTGGTCAAAAGTTCCTATCAATCAGTGGAAAGAATCCACAGATCTTCTAAATAAGCCTATCGGAACGGGACCCTATGTATTCAAAGAATTTGTACCTGGGCAATTTGTTAAACTTGAAAGCAATCCGTCTTTCTTCCGTGGAGATGTTAAGACCAAAAACTTAATCTATCAAATTAAGAACCAGGAAACTGCAATAGCATCTTTAACCAACGGCGAAATTGATTTAGCCGATGTATCTAACTTCAAGCCACAAGATATTGAGCAACTCAAATCGAACAACCTAAACATCACTTCGTTCCCTGGAAAGAGTTATCAATACATGGGCTTCAATATGCGTCTTGACATATTCAAGTCTAAAGAATTAAGACAAGCTATCACGTATGCAATCGACAGAAAAACCGTGATTGATAAACTTATCGGTGGAAACGCAACACTTATTAATGCTCCTATGCTACCAAATACATGGCAGTATCCGAAAACTGGTTTAAATGAGTTTGAGTACAATCCAGAAAAAGCTAAAGAGCTTTTAAGCAGCCTCGGATATAGTGATTCAAACCAGGACGGTTTTGTTGATAAAGACGGAAAAAACTTGACACTAACTTTGAAGTATCCTATCGGAAACAAAATTCGTGAGCAATACGGCGCAATCATTCAGAAAAACCTTAAAGACGTCGGAATTGAAGTTGAGTTAAAATCAATGGAATTCTCTACTCTTTTAAGTGAAGCAATGGAAAACCACGAATTTGAAATGTATCTCATGGGAAGCTCTCTTTCACTTGACCCAGACCCAACGCCTTATTGGAGTTCATCTGCTGCTTCAGACGAAAAAGGAGTAGCAGCTTGGAATATTCCTGGCTATAGAAACAGCAAAGCAGACGAACTGATGGTTAATGGACTGAAAACAATTAATCAAGAAGAACGCGCTGCCATCTATCAGGAGTTTGCGGTGATGTTTAACGACGATCCGCCAGTCGTACTACTGTATGCTCCAAATATTACTAAAGCCTACAATCAAAAGCTGATGAACTATTCTCCCACAACATTCGTCGATTTTTACAACGTGCATGAATGGCAAATCGCTAAATAATTTTAAAAGCGGCGGGAATGACTCATTCCCGTCGCTTTTTTAGAAAGGAAAATAATAATGTGGGCATTTCTAGTCAAACGACTTTTGCAATCCCTTGTCATTTTACTCGCAGTTACTTTAGTTATCTTTACCCTGATTCATTTAGCCCCCGGAGATCCATTTATTCAATCTCTTAATCCAAATATCACTCCTGAGATGAGAGAGAAAATGTTGAACGATATAGGATACTATGACCCCGTCCATGTCCAATATTTCAAATGGATGACGCAAGCTCTAAAAGGTAACTTAGGATACTCAATAAAATACAACAAACCTGTTACCCAGGTAATTTCCGATTATCTTCCAAATACCATACTCCTTGGCATTGCATCCTTGATAGTGAGTCTTGTTATAGCAATACCAGCAGGTGTCTTTTCAGCAACCAGAAGAAATGGCGTTTTCGATTACATGGTCACAATATTTAGCTTCTTAGGGCTCTCTATTCCCGCCTTCTTTTTTGGATTGCTTCTAATTAAATGGCTCGCTTTCGATTGGAAGCTGCTTCCAACTTCTGGAATGGTGACAATAGGAGCAAACTTATCAGGGATTCCTCTACTTTTAGATATTGGGCGACATATGATTCTTCCGACTATAGTACTCTCCTTATTGCAAACCGCGACGTTCATGCGTTACACAAGAAGTTCGATGCTTGAGGTCATTGATCAAGACTATATCAGAACCGCTAGGGCAAAAGGAGTAAGTGAGCACAAAGTTATACATAAACACGCCCTCAGAAACGCCTTGATTTCAATAATCACTATATTCTCATTCTCAATCCCAACTGTCTTTTCAGGAGCAGTTTTAACGGAAACTATATTTGTTTGGCCAGGAATCGGACGAGTCAACTATGACGCAATTCTAGGAAGAGATTATCCACTCGTAATGGGGATTTTATTACTCATGGCGGTAATCATTCTATTATCAAATCTTTTAGCAGACATCTTATATGCTATCGCAGATCCTAAGATCCGCTATGATGAGGAGGTATGATGAAATCTGATGTTTTATCACCCAGACAAATCGCCTGGAGAAAGCTAAGAAACAATAAGTTAGCCTTATTCGGAATGGGAATACTCTTATTATTTGTTTTAGCAAGCATATTCGCCCCTCTCATTGCACCTTACAAAATCGACGACATCGATCTCTTCAACATTGAGTCAGCTCCTGGTGAAAATCATATTCTTGGAACTGACGATTTAGGAAGAGATGTGTTCTCGAGATTAATTTATGGAGGTCAAGTTTCTATTACAATCGGTATTTTAGCTTCATTAAGCCAAGTACTGATTGGAGTCCTAATAGGAGCGCTTGCTGGTTATTATGGTGGATGGTTAGATAACGTAATCATGCGAATAGTTGATACGATCATGTGCTTTCCATTTTTCATAGTAGCAATAGTAATGGCTGCTTTTGTAGGACCAAGCTTAAAAAATATTATCCTTATTATAGCCATCATTTACTGGACTAATGTCACCAGAATTGTTCGCGCTGAAGTTTTAAGCCTAAAAAAGCGCGAATTCATTGAAGCAGCCAAAGCTTTTGGATTAAATGATTTTGAAATTATTTTTAGACACATTATTCCTAATGTTTTGGCGCCTGTTACTGTATATGCTACATTAGCAATTGCCAATGGAATATTAACGGAAGCTGCTCTTAGCTTTTTAGGTTTAGGTGTTAAACCCAACGTTCCAAGTTGGGGAAATATGCTTGCAGCAGCTCAAAATTTGCGCATCCTTCAATACGAATGGTGGATGTGGGTGCCACCAGGAATAATGGTGTTACTAACTGTCTTATCCATCAATTTCGTTGGAGATGGACTTCGTGATGCACTGGATCCAAAACTTAAATTGTGAGGTATGAAATGAAAAACATCGTAACAATCGACAACTTATCTGTTCACTTTCATACTTTGGAAGGTATCGTACCAACCGTTGAAAATTTGTGTTTAGAAATAAAAGAAGGTGAAGTTTTAGGGTTGGTAGGTGAAAGCGGTAGCGGAAAAAGCGTAACTGGTCTGTCGATCATGGGACTATTACCAAAACCTCATGGATTTATCGCCAGTGGTTCAATTCAAGTGGACGGAATAGAAATAACTACTTTAAGCGAAAAACAGCTAGAACACATACGTGGTAAACAAATTGGTATGATTTTCCAAGAACCAATGACTTCATTGAACCCCGTTTTTCGAATTGGCGATCAAATCAGCGAAGTTTTAATGATCCACGAATCCCTTGATAAAGCTTCTTGCAAAGAGCGAGTAATAGAACTTCTAAAACTCGTAAAAATTCCTAACGCTGAAAAAGTTTATTCCGTTTATCCGCATCAATTATCTGGAGGAATGCGACAACGCGTGATGATCGCTATGGCTTTGGCTTGTGAGCCAAAACTCATTATTGCAGACGAGCCAACAACTGCTCTGGACGTCACAATTCAAGCTGAAATACTAGATATAATGCAATCACTAGTTGAGGAAAAAGGAATATCTATTCTATTCATTACTCACGACTTAAGCGTAATAGCTCAAGTTTCAGACCGTTTGGCTGTGATGTATGCAGGACAAATTGTTGAAATCGGCGAGAGCGAATCCGTTCTTAGAAATCCCCAGCATCCTTATACCAAAGGATTGATACAATCGCGTCCTGAAAATTTCGATCCTCAAAAAGGGTACGTCACAATTCAAGGAATGGTGCCAAGTAGATTTGATTCTATTAAAGGATGCCGTTTTTCTCCACGATGCCCTAATTGCAAAGAAATTTGTAGTACGGAAGCGCCTCAATTAGTGAATCTCACAGATCGTTCAGTGCGTTGTCATGAGGCTAAGGAGGATATTCATGGGTAAATTACTTGAAGTTCAACACTTGAAAAAGCGTTTTCCCATAAAGAAAGGCGTCTTTTCAAAAGTGTCTGGATATGTTCATGCAGTCAGAGACGTCTCATTTTCTTTAGAAACAGGTCGAATCTTAGGCATTGTCGGAGAATCAGGTTCCGGAAAAACAACAGTTGGAAAATGCTTAATTGGTCTGATCACTCCTAACGAAGGAAAAATCGTCTTTGACGGAAAAACTCTATTGGATAGTGAAAATGGAATTAGATTAAGTAATTCCGAGATGAATGATATTCGAAAAGATATGCAATTAGTGTTTCAAGATCCATTTGCTTGCTTAGATCCCAGAATGACAATTTTGGAAATCGTCACAGAAGGAATTAGAAAACATTTAAAGCTTTCAAAATCAGAACGTGTAGAAGAAGCAAAAAAACTTCTTAACCGGGTAGGTCTTGATGAAGGTGCTGTGTATAAGTACCCACATCAATTTTCAGGAGGGCAGCGCCAGAGAATAGGTATAGCTAGGGCCTTATCATTAAACCCAAAATTGATTATTTGTGATGAGCCAACCGCTGCACTGGACGTGTCAATTCAAAGTCAGATTTTGAATCTTATGCTTGATCTGAAAAAAAACAACGATCTATCATATATTTTCATTTCACATAATCTCTCAATCGTTGAGCATTTTTCGGATGATATTGCGGTTATGTATTGTGGAGAGATCGTCGAGAGCGGAACTACGAAAACTATTTTCTCTCGCACTGCGCATCCTTACTCTCTAGGGTTAATTCGTTCCGTTCCAGACTTTAATAGATCTCGAGGTCGGGTAAAATTGCAAATGACCGGTGAAATACCGTCCACTACAAACTTACCAAATGGTTGTGTTTTCCATCCCCGTTGCAAATACGCATCTGCATTTTGCGCTGAAAATCATCCCGAATTACGAGAAATCGAACCTAACCATTGGGTAGCATGCCACTTCGGAGAGAAGGTTTTAAATGACCATTAAAGAAACCATGAAAGAACGATACCCAACGATGACTTCAAGCGAGAAAAAAATCTATCGCCTAATTGCAGAGAATGCCACTTCATTTGCTCTTCAACCCATTGCTAAAGTTAAAGAAAAACTGGGGGTTTCGGCTTCTACTCTTGTCCGTTTTGCAAAAAATCTAGGATTTGAAGGATATTCTGATTTTCGCCGCACACTTCAAGAGGAAGAAATATTGCAATCATCTCCCACAAAGAGAATGCAAGAATTGATGAGTTCCCAACACGAGATTTCTGGCAGTGAAATGGCGATTCAGGAATGTGAATTCATTCAACAAATGATTTCAAAACTCGATCAAAAGGAATTTAATGAGTTCATTTCCGATATACTCCAAAGGCAGTGTTGCTATGTCGCCGGATGGAGAGAATCCGCTTTCTTAGCCGAGATATTATCGGACAGATTAAAGCTAGCAGGCGTTAATGTAAATCTGTTATATCGAAGGCATGCAGAATTCGCAGAAGGACTGTTTTCTTCTAAGGAGAACGATCTTTTGATCATCATAGATTATTTCCCCTACTCGAGTTCAATTCTTCAAGCAGCGAGGTACGCCAGCGAAAAAGGTCTTAAAATCGTTTTAATTACTGATCAACAAAAAAAGGAATTTGAAGAAATCGCTAATCTATGTTTTATTTGCACTTCCCGTACAGATTATTTTTTAAATTCAATGATCACAGCACTCTTTTTCATTAATTTAGTTACCAACGAATTAATAGAGAGAAAAAAAGATGTGTTTTTAAAGGTTCTTCAGGAACGCGAAAAAATCTACTCACACTCAGCGGAGGTTTACAGATGATTGTAGCAGATGCACATTTGGATTTAGCTTTTGACATTGTTCACAGAAGATCATATGGTCAACGACGAGTGCTCGAAAACATTTACCTACCACAGTTCAAACGTTCTAACCTGAAACTGGTGATTTCATCTATTTTCATTGAAAACAGATATCTTCCAGAGGCTGGATTGCGTGAAGCTCTTAAGCAAATGGAATCCCTTTTACAGGACATAGAAGAATGCAAAGACTTTGTGCTAGTAACAGATCAAACCTCCTTGAATGAGGTCTTGAACACAGAAAAAATCGGCATAGTTATTAGTTTTGAGGGAGCTGAACCCATTCACACAGACTTCGAACTTCTTAACACCTTTTACCGATTGGGTTTACGTGGTGTTGGTCTTGTATGGTCTCGACGAAACCAGATGGGCGAAGGTAGTGTATTATCAAATTCTCAACAAGAACCACAATACGGTCTTTCTCCTTTTGCAGAAAAAATAATTAGAAATTCCGGTGAAGGAGGTTACTTTATAGATCTAGCCCACTTAAATGCCAAAGGATTTTGGGACTCATTGAATCACCTCCAACACCCACCATTTGTTTCACACTCCTCGGTAGCAAAATTAAATCCTACTCCTCGAAACCTCACCGATGACCAAATCAAGGCTGTTATCGAAAAGGATGGGTTTATTGGCTTAAATGCAATGAATTTCACAATATCAGATGGAAATAACATTCCAGAGAACAACCATGGATATGCCATGCATCTACGACACATTGTAGAATTAGGTGGTGAAGATAATCTGGGTTTTGGATTTGATTTTAATGATCAGATACTGGAATACGTCCCCAAAGCAGAACTCGACCTTCTACCGAGACCAGCTTTCGATGTAGTTAAGGGATATAACGACGTACCTCAATTACTCAGCGTCCTTAAAGAGATAGGGCTTTCCGAAGTTCAAATAGAGAAAATCGCATCTAAAAATCTCATTCGTTTTCTAAGAAAGGTGTTACCCAAATGAAGATTACAGGAGCTAAAGTTCTAAATATTAAAACAGGTGAATTCGAGCAAAAAGACATTTATATCGATGGCGAACTTTTCGTCAACGAGCCTAACAACGAGGACTACATCGACTGTACTGGGTGCTATATTACTCCAGGGCTAATCGATGCACACTCTCACCTTGGAATGTGGGAAGAAAGCGTTGGAACAGAAGGGGCTGACGGGAACGAAATGACTGATCCTGTGACCCCCCACCTTAGATCAATTGACGGAATAAATCCGTTCGATGAAGCTTTTGAAGAAGCCCGTCGAGGTGGAGTAACAACTGTTTGTACTGGCCCTGGTAGCACAAACATTGTTGGAGGAAAATTCGCTATTATCGAGACGGCAGGAAATGTGATTGATGACATGGTCATTTCTCAATTTGCAGCAATGAAGTGCGCTTTCGGAGAAAATCCAAAGAGATACTACGGCGCAACAGGCAAGTTCCCAATGACAAGGATGGCGATAGCTGCGGAGTTAAGAAAGCTTTTAAACGAATCTAAAAGCTACTGGCTACAAAAGCAAGAAGATCCTCATACCCCCTGGAATGAAAAATACGAATCAATAATCCCTGTGTTGGAAAAACAAGTTCCTTTAAAAGCCCATGTTCACAGAGCGGATGATATTGCGACTGCGATTCGGATCGCTAAGGAGTACGATGTCAAACTTACATTAGATCATTGCACCGAAGGACACTTAATTAGCGAACACATAGCTAACAGCGGTTTCCCCACAATAATCGGTCCCACTTTTGGATTTAAAACCAAAGTAGAACTCAAAAACAAGTCATTTATAACACCTAAAGTATTAGCTGAAAAAGGCATTAAAATCGCATTGATGTGTGATCATCCCGTCCATCCTCAAGGGAGCTTAATTCTTTGGGCCGCTTTATCTGCAAAAGCAGGACTTCCAGTGGATGAAGCGTTTAGATCTGTAACAATAAACCCCGCTGAAATACTTGGAATCTCAGACATCAAAGGATCGATTTCTCCAGGTAAACATGCAGACCTTGTAGTTTGGGATAGACATCCATTTGACTTATTCGCAGAAGTTAATATAACCATGATTCGCGGTAACATCGTTTACAACAAATAGTTTGTTTTGAGTCCTTCCCCCCAAAATCGGGCTAGAGAGATAGGTACACTATTCGTTCCTTTCACTCTGGCCCGATTTTGCTAAGTAAAGACGCTTAATACACGATCCGTACTTCTATTCAGATTCATAAAAATCATCTTTTTCATGAAACACGATATTTCTTTGAATTCGATACATCAGCGTTAAAAATGGATATAGACTGCTTTTTTGGGAAAAAAACTCCGATTTCCCCCAAAAAAATAAAGCCCACCTTTTAAAGGCGGGCTCTAGAGAACTAGTTAGATCTTTCTATCCTCAATTGTCATTCCATGTTTCTTCGCATAGTTGGTTGTAAGAATAGCATAGATAACTGTAATGACACCAGCTAGGATGTAGCTATAGAGGAAGTCGCTTCTTCCAAGGAGCTTATCGAAGTTGAATCCGATAGAAGCATTGAGGATGAAGCTCGTTACGATAAAGGTGTAGAACATGCCAGGGATAAGTGATACGAGGCCGTTCTTGTTGTGGATCATGAGGTAAACCGTGATCATGGAGAGTGCAAAGATGGAGATGAATTGGTTCATGAATGCGAAGTATCTCCAGAGCACTGCGAATCCTGCTGGTTCGAGCTTTGCCCAAACGAGAATTAAAGCTACAGGAATGAAGATGGCAGTAGATACTGCAATACGTTTCTTCCAGCTAACTTGGTCGATGTTGAACTTCTCTGCGATGATCAAACGGCAAGCACGAAGTGCTGTGTCACCAGATGTGATAGGAAGTACGATAACGCCGATGATAGCGATAATAGCACCGATATTTCCAAGGAATTCGTGGCTTACAATACCGATCATCTGTGGAGCAGGTGTAGCAATGTCTGTTCCTGATCTAAAGAGGATCATAGCACCAGCTGCCCAGCACATTGCGATGAAGCCTTCAACGAGCATCATGTTAAAGAAAGTCTTACGTCCTTCTTTTTCGCTTGTCATAGAACGGCTAATAAGTGTTGCTTGGGTGGAGTGGAATCCTGAAAGGATACCGCACGCTACGGTGATAAAGAAGATCGGAATCCAAGGAAGACCTGTCTTATTTTGAGCTGCTAGGTTTGAGAAATCGACGTTTTCAAGTCCTGCTGGGTGCATGAGAACACCTACAAAGATACCTACTGCACTGAGTACGAGGAAGGCACCAAAGATAGGATAAATTCTACCGATGATCTGGTCGATTGGGAAGAGCGTTGCTGCAAGGTAGTAAATGAAGATTGCAGCATAGACGATCCATGTTGTTGGGTTTGCTGCAACAGCCTTTTGGTTCAATAGGTTTGCAACAATGAGGTCACCAGGCGTATAGATAAATACAGCACCAACAAGGAGCATGAGTACGAGGATGACGATGTCGTAGAATGCACGCGTCTTTTTACCGAGGTACTTTTGGATCATACGAGGCATCTGAGCACCTTCGTTACGAATGGAGATCATACCTGAGAAGTAGTCGTGCATACTTCCTGCGAGAACGTTACCGATCGGGATCGTTAGGAATGCAAGAGGTCCAAAGAGGATACCTTGGATCGGTCCAATGATAGGACCTGTTCCTGCGATGTTCAAGAGTTCGATAAGTGAGTTTTTCCACTGCTTCATGGGAACATAGTCTACGCCGTCTGTCATAGAGAGTGCTGGAGTTTGTCTATCATCTGGTCCAAAGACGGATTCGCAGTACTTTCCATAGAGTAAGCCGCCGACTACAAGAATGAGAATGCCGATAAGAAATGTAATCATATAAAAGTCCCTTTCCCGAGCGGTTGAGCCGTTCGAGCCCTTTCCATTGACTCTATCGATATTTTAAATCAAAGTAACAAGGTTTGCAATTGAATTCAATAAATAAGAATTTTCTTCTAATGTTGGCTAAAAGCCTTTATTTGCAAGGCTATAGCCTATTTATCACCACAATTTTATTAAAATATATTCTTATTATCAAACAAACTTTGCTGTTCGCGTAAAAATAGGCACTTCACATCGTGAAGTGCCTTCTTTTTTACAAAATCGTATTATTAGCATTAGTGAAAGTAATCAAAAACCGCCTGAGAAGCTCTAGAATCCATGCCACCGACAGCTTTTAAGTCATCGACAGTGGCCTCTCGAATGGCATCGATCGAACCAAAGTGCTGAAGAAGGGCGAGCTTTCTCTTGGGTCCTATAAAGGGCACCTCGTCGAGAATACTCTGAGCCAAGCTCTTTCCTCGAAGCTTTTGGTGGTAACTCAAAGCAAAGCGGTGAACCTCTTCCTGTACGCCATAGATAAAGCGGTAGAGATCGCTTGAAGGTTCGAGTGCAATCTCTTGTTCTTCATAAAAGAGCGCCTTCGTACGGTGCTTGTCGTCTTTTACCATACCGATGACGGGAATAGAAAGCTTTAGCTCCTCTAGTACCTCGAGTGCTGCATGAACCTGGTTCTTTCCACCGTCCATGAGAAGGAGGTCCGGAACCTTTCCAAAGCCTTCTTCTGCAATTCTTGAAAGGCGCCTTGTTAGAACTTCTTTCATGCTGTGGAAGTCGTCTGGTCCTTTCACGTGCTTTATTCGAAACTTTCTGTAGTCCGAGGGCTTCTTTTCAAAGCCTTCATAGACGACCATACTTCCTACACTCATTGCACCAAAGATGTTTGAGATGTCGTAGGCTTCGATACGGTCGATCGAATCGATCGAAAGGAGGGTCTGGAAAATGAGTTGTAGCTCTTCCTTTTCCCGCTCTTTCTTATCGATTCGTTCACTGAATTTTAAGAGGTACTCCTCGGCATTACGCTTCACGAGGTCAATGGTCTGCTTCTTTTCACCGAGCTTAGGAACGGTGAGTGTGATCTTTCTTCCCGTTAAGGTGTGGAAGTAGCTCTCTAACGCCTCGAGGTCCTCCCCAGCTTCTAACACGATCTCAGGAGGTACAAAGTTTGCTTCTTTGTAGTACTGAACGATAAATTCCTGAAGCATTTCGGCTTTTTCTTTTTCGATCGTATTTTCAATAATAAAATTCTGACGCTCTTGAAGCTTTCCTTCTCTTCGTTCAAAGACTGTAACGCAGACTCTCTCTCCCTTAGTCTCTAATGCGATGTAATCTCTCGTTCCGAGCTTCACATCGAGCATCTTCTGATAATGCGTCAAGTGTTCGACGCACTCGAGCTGATCTCTAAAGATAATCGCCTGTTCAAAGTCGAGTGCCCTTGAGGCTTCGTCGCGCTTTGTGGTGAGGGATTCTACGAGTGCTTTTCTATCACCCTTAAAGAACTCATGAATCTTTTCCATGAGTGCATCGTATTCCGTGGTGAGGTCCACTTTTCTACAAGGCCCGATGCACTGCCCCATGTGATAGTAGAGACACGGCCTTTTAATGGTCTCTAAAGGGACATCACAGCGCCTAATAGGATAGAGACTCTTTAGGGCATCTAGAACCATGTTTACGTCGTAATCGGACGTAAAGGGACCGTAGTGCTTATCCGTTCCTTCGACTTTACGCACCTTTTGAACCCTGGGGTACGTCTCCTTCGTAATGCGAACGAGCGGGTAACTCTTATCGTCCTTTAGAGCGATGTTGAACTTGGGCTGATTCTTTTTAATGAAGTTTGCTTCCAGGATAAGTGCTTCTGCTTCGCTCGTTACGATGATGTATTCAAACTCGACGGTGTTTACGACGAGTGCTTTGGTCTTATTCGGATGCTTGTCGACACCGTGAAAATAGGAAGAAAGGCGATTTTTTAACCTTTTCGCCTTTCCTACATAAATGATTTTTCCAAAGGCATCCTTCATGAGATAGACGCCTGGTTCCATCGGTACCGTCTTCAGTTGTTCTAGGATCGAATCACGAACCTTAAACATGGAAGTGTCTCCATAAGAAGTAAAGGATGAGTATTACGAAGAGTCCGATGCCTATGAAGAGCTCGAGATTCGGTTTCTTCTTCTCTTCTACCATCATCTCTTGAATCCACACGTTGTCGTCTAAGACCTGCTGGTATTCCTTCGATCGTTCTTTTTCATTCATGATGAAGTCGAGGGCTTCTTCTTGAACCTCGCGGTCACTTGTGGCCATGACTTCTTGTAAAAACGCCTGGTTTGCGATGACGTCACAGACATCACCGAGTTTTCCTTGTAAACCCTTTACAGTCTTTGCACGCTTCTTATAGGTCTGATTGATGTAATCACTAAAGATCTCGGAGATGTAGCGACTCTTTTTGACCTTTAGGCGCGTCGAGTGAATGTAGTGGAAATCGAACTCGTTGTAGCGAAGCATGCGTGCGACGACAAAGCGGAACCAGCCGTCTAAACGTCCACGAACGACATCTGACGTGTTCTCTGGAAGCTTCGTAAAATCTAGGGATCGTACGAAGAGGTCATAACCTGCTTCGACGTCAGCGGAAAACGATCCGCTCTCAATGAGCCTAAATACGCGCTGTTCCTCTTCTTTTCGTACCTTCTGTAGATGCGCTGTCAGCTTGTCGTCTTCTCCACCGTGCTTCTTTTTGTAAATATCTATGATGACGTCCGTCTCACGGAGCTTTGCAAGTTCTGCTGCTTTTTTTCGGAAGATGTCGTGCACGGCGAGATACGTCTCGAGTGGCATGGCCTTTTTTACAAGGCTAATGAGTGCACGAAAGGTTCGAATCGAGACGCGAAGTTGGTGCGGAGACTCTACGAGCGTGGGATCGTTTCGATAAAATTCGATGCGTTCACGGATGTAATCCATCGCTTCATCGACCTTCATGCGAAAGACAACCGGAAAGGGTCCATCCTTTTCACTCGGTGTAGGATCAAAGAGTTCCGGTTTAATGTAGACATCGACGATCTCTTTCAGACGTCTTTGCCACTTAAACTGTAGGTCTTCAAAGCAGGCGATGCGCTTTTCTTTCATGACGATTTCATGACCTAGTTCGGCCATAAATCCTGTCACGGTCTTACTCGTTCCAAGGACCATGAGAAGCTCTGTTTTAGAAGCTACATCGCGGATCGAAAAGTCGGGATGAACGTAGATGACATCCTTGGGTTCGATCTTAAGTGCCTGTTGAACCCACTCCGCTTCCTTTCTTAGTGACTTGTCGTCCTCTACGAGAAGTCGAAAGGTAGCCGCTTCTCCGATCGTGAGGAGAGAAACGTACTCTTCAATTTGAACTCTTGCTTTTTCAAGATCTGTTTGTCCAACTAAAAAATAAGTCTTCACTCGTTCCTTCTAAGTCCTTTCAGTAACTTAATCTCTTCAGCGTACCCTTCAATCTCATTTGGTGTCTCTAGGTTAAAGGGAAGGTGTGCTAAGAGAGGATGATTGATGATTCTTGTAAGTGCTTCAATACCGATATGACCTTGACCAATTTTTTCATGGCGGTCCTTATGGGCACCAATCGGATTCTTTGAGTCATTTAAGTGAATCGCTTTTAAGCGATCGAGTCCGACGACTTCATCGAAGTGCTTTAAGACGCCGTCTAAATCGTGGATGATGTCGTAGCCTGCTTCGTGCAGGTGACAGGTGTCGAGTAGAACACCGACGTGATCGCGATTTTCAACGCGCTCGATGATCGCTTGAAGTTCTTCGAAGCGACTACCAATTTCCGTTCCCTTTCCTGCCATACCCTCGAGTAAGACGTAGCCTTTAAAGTCGCGGTCTAGCGCTCGGTTTAAAATCTCTACGATGCGGTTAATACCTACCTCTACGCCATCACCAACGTGTGAACCGGGATGGAAGTTGTAGTAGATTTCTGGTAGGTCTTTTAGTTCTTCTAAGTCTTCTTCAAAGACGAGACCAGCAAATTGACGAACCTTTTCGTCCTTAGAAGCTGGGTTTAATGTATAGGGTGCATGTGCCACAAAGGGACCATAGCCCTTTGACGCTTCGAGAAAGGCTCCTAGATCATCAGGATCGATCGCCTTCTTTCCTGAACCGCGTGGGTTTCTCGAAAAATATTGGAAGGTGTTTGCGCCGATTCTTTCCATTTCGCTCAGCATATGGCGAAAGCCCTTAGAGCTTGAAAGATGGCAGCCGATTAGAAAATTCATAGTGACCTCATTTCTCGTTCTTTATTCTATCATACATCTTGTAAAATATCTTTTAGGTAGCTTCCTGTAAAACTTCCTTCAACGTGAGCTACTTCTTCCGGTGTGCCTTTGGCAATGATCGTTCCACCTTGGTCACCGCCCTCTGGACCGAGGTCGATGATGTAGTCGGCACTCTTAATGACATCGAGATTGTGCTCGATGACGACTAAGGTGTTTCCACTCTCTACGAGTCGATCGAGAACGCTAATGAGCATGTGGACGTCGGCCGTATGAAGTCCCGTCGTAGGTTCATCTAAGATGTAGAGCGTATCGCCGGTCTGAACCTTTGAAAGTTCTGCTGCGAGCTTAATACGCTGTGCCTCTCCACCCGAAAGCTGTGTTGAGGGCTGACCGAGCTTAATGTAACCGAGTCCTACGTCCTTAAGGGTTTGAAGCTTTCTCTTCATCGGCTCATGAACGCTAAAGAATTCTAACGCTTCATCGACCGTCATCTCAAGGACCTCATAGATGTTCTTTCCCTTGTAGCGAACTTCTAGTGTCTCTCTATTATAACGCTTTCCCTTACAAGTCTCACAGTTGACGTAGACGTCAGGAAGGAAATTCATCTCAATTTTTATAATACCGTCACCTGAACACGCTTCACAGCGTCCTCCCTTTACATTAAAGGAGAAGCGTCCCTTGGTGAACCCGCGCATGTTACTTTCAGGAAGTGAGGCGAACAGATCACGAATGTGATCGAAGAGCTTCGTATAGGTTGCTGGGTTACTTCGAGGCGTGCGGCCAATCGGAGACTGATCGATATTTATAACCTTTCGAATGCCTTCCCAGCCCGTTAGTAATTTATGCTTACCAGCTTTGATCGAAAAGTTTTTATAGACGTTTCTATACATCTGCTGATAGAGGATGTCGTTAATGAGCGTGCTCTTACCAGAGCCGCTGACGCCTGTAACAGCTGTAAAGATCCCGAGTGGAATCTTGACATCGACCGACTGGAGGTTGTTCTCTTCTGCTCCTTCGATCGTGATCCACTTCTCTGCTTTTCTTCGCTTTTCAGGAACGGGAATCCACTTCTTATGGGAAAGATACTGCGCTGTAATGGATTCTTCGACCTTAAGAACCTCTTCTACAGGACCACTCGCTACGACGTAACCACCCTTTTCACCGGCTCCTGGGCCGATGTCTACGAGATAGTCTGCACTTCTCATGGTCTCTTCGTCGTGCTCTACAACTAGGAGCGTATTACCGAGATCTACGAGGTGTCTTAGTGTCATTAAAAGCTTGGCGTTATCGCGCTGATGAAGTCCAATCGAAGGCTCGTCTAAGATGTAGAGTACACCCATGAGTCCGGAACCAATTTGTGTCGCGAGGCGAATGCGCTGGGCTTCTCCACCAGAGAGCGAGGCACTCTGTCTTGAAAGCGTGAGATAGCCGAGACCGACATCGAGTAAGAACTTAAGTCTCGCCTTAATCTCTTTTACGATGAGCTCTGCGATCTTTGCCTTTTGCGTAGGAAGCTCCAAAGATTCAAAAAATTTCATGCACTCTTTAATGCTAAGCTTTGTGAGTTCCATGATGTTTTTATCTTGAATCGTAACGGCTAAGACTTCGTCTTTTAAGCGGTCGCCTCCGCAGTGAGGACAAGGCGTTTGAGACATGAAGCCTTCAATCCATTCTTTAATGTAAGAGGAGGTCGTCTCAAAGTAACGACGCTTTAAGTTATTGATGACGCCTTCGTAGCGACTGCGCATCACTTTCTTACCGTATTTTGTCGATTCATAGACGATTTCAATCTCTTCTCCGGCATCGCCGTAGAGTAAGCGATTGAACATCTCATCGCTAAAGTCTTTTAAAGGCGTATCCATGGTATAGGGACTGCCCTTTAAAAGCCCCTTTAGCATGCCACTATAAAAAGAGGAGTCCTGCGCATTTTTAAAAGGAAGAATACCTCCTTCGTTAATGCTAAGGTTTCTATCGGGAATGACGAGCTCGGGGTCGATCTCTTGTAAGAAGCCCAGTCCCTTACACTCGGGACAAGCACCGAAGGGACTGTTGAAGGAGAACATTCTGGGTTCCATCTCTTCGATCCCTAGGCCGTGTTCTGGACAGCTAAAGGACATGTTGAAGATCTTTTCTTCACCACCGACAATCTGTATTTTTAGCTGACTTTCTTCAAGACCTAGCGCCGTGTCGATCGAATCGGCAAGACGTCTTTCGATCCCCTCTTTCATGACGAGACGGTCTACGACGACTTCAATCGAGTGCTTTTTATTCTTTTCGAGACTGATCTTATCGGTCATGAGATCAAAGATCTCACCATCGACTCGAACGCGACCATAGCCCGACTTCTTTAGGGCATCAAAGACCTTTTGATGCGTACCCTTTTGACCGCGAATGACGGGGGCTAGGACGATGAGCTTTGTTCCCTCTTCGAGTGCCATGACCTTATCGACGACTTCATCGACGTTGGTAGGTTCAATGACACTTCGGCAGATGGGACAGTGAGGTGTACCTACACGAGCGTACAGAAGCCTTAGGTAGTCGTAGATTTCAGTAATCGTTCCTACGGTACTACGAGGGTTTTTACTCGTCGTCTTTTGATCGATCGAGATGGCAGGTGAAAGGCCTTCAATCGATTCGACGTTGGGCTTTTCCATCTGTCCTAAAAACTGTCTCGCGTAAGCCGAAAGACTTTCTACGTAGCGCCTCTGTCCCTCGGCATAGATCGTATCGAAGGCTAGCGAGCTCTTTCCTGATCCACTGAGTCCTGTGATAACGATAAAGCGATCTCTCGGTAAAGAGAGATCGATGTTTTTTAGATTGTGCTCTTTTGCACCTTTAATACGAATAAAATCTTGCATGATGTCCTATTTCTTGAGTTTCTTTTTTAAGTTATCGATCGCGTTTCTGTATTCGATCGCCTTTTCGTAGTCGAGATCATTAGCTGCCTTAAACATCTGAACTTCAAGCGACTGAATGCGTTCCTTGATCTCCTCTTGATTCATGCGATCCTTGTAGCTCATCGGCTTCTCGTCCTTCTTGGTCGCTTCAATGACCTGACGAACGCCCTTAGAAACCGACTTCGGCGTAATGCCGTTTGCTTTATTGTATTCATCCTGAATCGTTCTTCTGCGGTTCGTCTCAGAGATGGCTTTACGCATACTCTCTGTCACCTGATCCGCATACATGATGACTTTTCCTTGTTCATTTCTCGCTGCACGACCGATGGTCTGCACGAGCGACGTCTCACTTCTTAAGAAGCCTTCTTTGTCGGCATCGAGGATCGCAACTAAGCTCACCTCTGGAAGGTCGAGTCCTTCTCTTAAAAGGTTAATACCTACGAGTACATCGTAGACACCTAATCGAAGATCTCTAATAATTCGCATACGCTCTAAGGTATCGATGTCGGAGTGCATGTAGGTGACCTTCACTTTAAGACTTTTTAAATAGTCCGTCAAGTCTTCTGCCATGCGCTTCGTAAGCGTTGTAACGAGTACGCGTTCGCCCTTTTCCGTGCGAACGTTGATCTCTTTAAAGAGGTCATCCATCTGATTCTCAATGGGGCGAATTTCTACGAGCGGATCGAGAAGTCCCGTGGGACGAAGAATCTGTTCGACGATCGTTGTAGATCGTTCCTTTTCAAAGTCTGCAGGCGTTGCACTCACATAGATGGCCTGATCGACTAAAGAATCGAACTCATCGAACTTGAGTGGACGGTTATCTAAAGCCGAGGGTAGACGGAAGCCATATTCCACGAGGTTTTCTTTTCTCGAGCGGTCTCCGAAGTACATTCCTCGAACTTGAGGAATCGTCACGTGCGACTCGTCGACCATTAAAAGCCAGTCTTTCGGGAAGTAATCTAGAAGCGTAAATGGACGAGATCCCGGAGCGCGGTTACTTAAGATTCTCGAGTAGTTTTCGATACCACTCGTAAAGCCCATCTCACGAAGCATTTCGATATCATAGCGCGTGCGCTCTTCGATGCGCTGTGCTTCGAGGAGCTTATTCTTACTCTTAAAGTAGCTGATGCGTTCTACGAGTTCTTCTTCGATGTCTTTAATGACTCGTTCCATGTTGTCTTTATCGGTGACGAAGTGGCTCGCAGGAAAGATGGCGACGTGTTCACGGTCACCGACCCATTCGCCTGTGAGGACGTTCACTTCACTGATGCGCTCGACTTCATCGCCAAAGAGTTCGATGCGGTAGGCGTTCTCTTCACCGTTTGCAGGAATTATTTCGATCACATCGCCTCGAACGCGGAAGGTACCACGCTTAAAGTCGATGTCGTTTCTTTTATACTGAATATCTATAAGTCTCGTTAAAATCTCTTCGCGGCTCTTTTCCATTCCTGGACGAAGGCTCAGTACGAGGTGCTTGTAGTCCACGGGGTCACCGAGACCGTAGATGCAGCTTACACTACTTACGATGAGAACATCTTCTCGTTCTTGAAGACTCGCTGTCGCCGAGTGACGAAGCTTATCGATCTCGTCATTAATGGAGGCGTCCTTTTCGATGTAGAGGTCGAGACCTGGAACGTAGGCCTCGGGCTGATAATAGTCGTAGTAGCTAACGAAAAACTCTACGGCATTTTTAGGAAAGAACGCGCGAAATTCACTAGCGAGCTGTGCTGCTAGTGTCTTATTGTGAGCGAGGACGAGCGTAGGCTTTTGAACCTTTTCAATGATCTTTGCCATGGTAAAGGTCTTACCAGAACCTGTAACACCTAGAAGTGTTTGGTAGCGTTCGCCATCTAATACGCCATTTGCTAATTTTTCTATCGCCTGAGGCTGATCACCTGAAGGCTCAAAGGGTGCATGGACTTCAAATTTCATACTCTTCTCCGAACATATGTTCCTATGTTAGTATACCATAAGAACTAACTTTCTGATACCCAAAAAAAGGCTCTCCGAGGGGATCTCGAAGAGCTCTTCATTATTTCGTTCTTCCTTTTAGGAAATCGATGGCAAATTTTAAGAGGGAATCCTGATCTGTACCGATCTCGTAGCGTTCAGGACTCTTGTAGCCCTTCTTCTCTACTTCTTCTCTCGTAATATCGGGAGCGATTCCTTCCTTGTGGATGATGTGACCTGACGGTGTCACCCAGTAGGAAGTCGTTAGCTTAAAGCCTGTTCCATCAGGAAGCTGATGAACCGACTGAACGATACCTTTACCGAAAGTCTTATCGCCGATGAGGGTTGCGACCTTGTGATCCTTTAAGGCTCCGGAGAAAATTTCAGAAGCAGAGGCCGAACCTTGGTTTGTAAGTACGACCATCGGCTTATCGAGCTTATGCTCTGCATCGCTCTTCGTGACTTCTTCGTTTCCTGCGCGGTCCTTGGTCGTAACGATCACGCCAGCACCTAAAAGTTGATCGGTGATGTGACTTACGACATCTAAGTCTCCACCTGGATTATTTCTCACATCAAAGATGTAGCTCTTGACGTTCTTTGATTCTAAGTCAGCGAGTGCTTTATCAAATAGTTCTCTCGTATTTAAGTTGAACTCGACAATTTGAATATATCCGATGTCGCCATCTTTTACAGACGAAACGACCGATGGATTTACAATGCGCTGACGTTTTAAATCGAACGTCTTCTTCTCACTTCCACGAAGGAGGTGAATCGTAACATCGGTACCCTCTTCACCACGCATGAGCTTGACTGCTTCTTGAAGCGACATCTCGGTGATGTCAGTCTCATCCACTTGATAGATGAGGTCTCCAGAGAGGATTCCTGCCTTTTGAGCAGGTGAACCTTGAATGGGGCTTACGACCTTAATGAGGCCGTTATCCATCTTCTCTACATACGTTCCGATACCTACGAAAGATCCTTCCATGTCTTCTTGGAAGGCCTTCATCTCATCCTTTGTATAGTAGGTGGAGTAAGGATCCTTTAAAGCAGAGAAGAGACCTTTAAGAATATAGGAGTCAAAATCGACTTCCTTGGTATCGGTGTAAAAGTTGGTTTTAATGTGCTTTTCAAGCTCAATGACCTTTTTAAAGCGGGTATTTAGGGCTTGATATTGATCGTATTCCGTCTTTGTAAGGACTACTCGATTTCCCGTAACAAGCGATGTGTTTCCGAGAATGTAGTAAGTAATACCTGCACTTAAAATGGCTACGATCAGTAGAAGCACAAGGACTGTGCTCTTTTTCATACGCTCTCCTTTTTTATCCTAGAAAAAGCGACGTCACCGTCGCTTATCTAAAGAAACTCATGGAATCGACCTCTTGGCCGTTAACAAAAACTGTAAAGTGTAAGTGGCTTCCGGTCGAATATCCCGTAGAACCCATGTACATGATGAGCTGGCCTTTTTTCACGACATCTCCGGCTTTGACGACACGAGAGAGACCGTGGGCATAGTGTGAAACGGTACCATCACCGTGGTCGATCGTCACGTAGTTACCGCTCATTCCGCGGAAACCACTGGCGATGACGAGTCCACTCTTTGTAGCTACAATCGGTGAACCAGCAGGTCCTGCTAAGTCCGTTCCGTTGTGGAAGGAGCTCGCTCCTGTAAACGGATCTGCTCTCCAACCAAAGGGTGAAGAGATGTAGGTAACGGTAGGCGTCGGCCAAGCCCAGCCTTTAGAAACTGTAAAGCTAAAGCTTCCTGTGGGTCTACCAGCTTTACGAGCCTGAGCTTCTCGAGCTTTACGAAGCTCTTCCGCTTTTCGTTTTTCTTCTGCAATACTTGCTTTGATGCTTTCTTCTTCAGAACGCATCTTCGCATAGTCTTGTCTGTAGGATTCCGTCAAAGCTTTGAGCTCTTCATTGCGCTTAGCAAGTGTCGCTTGAATACTCGTTAGTTCCTTCTTATCGTTTTCAAGCTCCACTTGTAGTACTCTTAGCTCTTCTAAGCTCTGTTTCGCTTTGATCTCGAGCTTTTCAATCTCAATTTGCTTATCATTTAGCTTCTTTAACGTCTCCTTGTCAAAATCGACAATATTTTGCATGTAAGAGGAGTTCATGAGGAAGTCCTCAATGCTCTTAGACGTCAAAAGGAGTGAAAGATTGCTCTCCATGCCATCTTGCATGTACATGACTCGAAGTCTTTCACTGAAGTCCGCTTGTTGCTCTTTGATATCGGCTTTCGCCTGCACAAGAGTCTCTTGGAGACGTTTGATCTCCGCTTCCTTCAATTTTGTTTTTAAGTTGTTTTCTTTGATCTTCCCTTCAAGTACGAGTTTTCTCGAAAGGATGACTCTGAGGTCGCGTTCAACACCTTGTTGATTTTGATACGTCTCATCAATTTGTTCTTGCTTCGTTTCCATGCGTTCTTTAAGATTCTTAAGCTTTTGCTCAGAAGCCTTAATGCTTGCAAACGAACTAAAGGCGAGACTGAAAATCAAAAGAAGTGCGAGTAAAACCCATATTCTCCGTTTATTCAAGTAAAACCTCCTAAGCTTTCAAATACTTTCGCATTGAAAATAGACTGCCTAATAGTCCTACACCTGCTCCGATGATGAAGTTCACTAAGATGACCTGATTCACAATGTGAATGTCACTAATTAAGATGGATGAACTCATATTTCTCAAGTAGTTCTTCATGAGAAAGAGAAGCTGTGTGTAGCTGTAGTGGAGTACGAGTGAACTGATCACCGCTCCAAGAATTCCGAGAATCACACCCTCGACGAGGAATGGTCCTCGGATATAACCGCGTGTTGCTCCGATAAAGCGCATAATGGTGATTTCATTTCTTCGGTTGGAGATTCCAATTCGAATGGTGTTTACGATCGATAAAATCGTAATGAAAAGTAGCGCTAGGATGAGAGCTAAACCGACAATTCGGACGGCTCTCGATATATTCGTAATGACGTTTGCTACGTCACGGTTATAAAAAGTTTTTCCGGCTTTGTCGAGCGCTTGAATCGATTTCAGCGTCTCGTTGGCCGTCTCTATATCAGCAATCTTAATGTTAAAGGAGTCTGGAAGTGGGTTCTCGTCAAGACCGGCGAGAGCTTTCTTTCCGTCCTCTCCTAAAGAAGCGATAAAGTCCTTTAATCCTTCTTCTTTCGTAATGAGTTCTACGTCTGTTACGTTTGGAAGATGGAGGATCTTCTCTTGAAGATCTTTGATGGTTTTATCGTTCGTTCCTTTAGGAATTTCATAGCGAATGGTATCAAAACGCTCCGCCACATTTTTTGTAGCATGCTGTGTATTTAATAGTAACAGTAGCACAAAACCGAGCATAATGAGCGTAAAAGCTACACTGATGATGGAAGCAATGCTCATGAGGGCATTCTTTGAGATGTTTCTTAGGGCTAGATAGATGGGATTGTTTCTCATCGGTATCCTCCTCGTTTTTCATCTCTCACGATCTTGCCCGCTTCGAGCTCAATGACGCGCTTTTTCATGGCATCTACGAGATCTCGCTCGTGCGTTGCCATGATGATCGTCGTTCCATACGTATTCAATTTATCGAGTAGGTCCATAAGGCCCCAACTCGTCTCAGGGTCTAAGTTACCTGTCGGCTCATCGCATATGAGTAGGGATGGATTGTTGGCAAGCGCTCTTGCAATGGAAACGCGTTGCTGCTCACCACCACTCATCTCTAATGGAAAGACTTTTTCCTTTCCACCGAGTCCAACGAGATTTAGCAATAGGGGTACCGTCTTTTTGATATGACGTCTGCTTCTTCCGGTAATATCCATAGCGAAGGCGACGTTATCGTATACATTGAGTTTATTTAAAAGCTTATAGTCCTGAAAGACAATACCGATTTCTCGGCGATAATGCGGAATGAGGCGTTTATGAAGATTTGTGACGTTTTTTCCGTTCACAAAGATCTGCCCATCGGTGGGATGTATCTCCTTACTTAAAAGGCGAATCATGGTACTCTTTCCAGCACCACTCGGACCGATGAGGAATACGAATTCCCCTGGTTTAATCTGCAATGAGACATCGTCTAGAGCGACGTTTCCAGTAGGATATCGCATTGTAACGTTCTTAAATACTACCATGTGACTCTCCTCGTAGTTCCAGTCTCACCAATTATAGCCTTAAACTCCTCATTTTTCAATGTTTACGTGGTTTTAGCCCATTTTGGAACGAGTGATTTCCCCCGAAAAAGGTTGTCAAAACCAAAGCTACGAGATCTGTTATTTTTTCGTAATAAAAGTCTTTTTGCGTATGTTGATCTTTCGACTAAATATGTAGAAAAGCCCTTAATATTAGATTTCTTCTTCCTTTAGGAGTCCCAGTGAAATCAAAGTCGCTCGCTCTGTCTCCATGAGGTTTACTTTATTGAGAGAACCGATCTTTCTTAAAAGCCTTGATTTATCAATGGCTCGTAGCTGCTCTAAAAGAACAAAGCTATCTCGTTCGAGACCACTCACCTCTTCACGAATGAGTACGTGTGTCGGTAGATCGGTTTTTTCCATACGAGCGGTAATGGGTGCAATGATCACGGTGGGAGCAAAGCGGTTACCCATGTTGTTCTGAAGAATCAACACGGGACGTCTGCCTTGCTGCTCACTGCCTACACCTGTACTGAGATCTGCTAGGAAGATATCTCCTCTCAAGATCTGTTCAGCCATTATTCACCTATATATTCTCTGCGTACGCGCTTCGAGAGATTCGTTACGATTTCATAGTTGATGGTATCAGCCCACTTTGCGAGTTCATCGCACGTTACGTGTGGTCCGATGAGTTCGACTTCATCGCCTACTTTAAGGTCGGTGTCGGTGATGTCGATCATAATCTGATCCATCGTGATGCGACCGATGACGGGTAGTCTCTTACCGCCGGCATAAACTTCAGCCTTTGTAGACATCTGTCTCTTATAACCGTCGGCATAACCGATAGGAAGCGTTGCAACTTTTGTAGGACGCGTTGCTCTAAAGATGTGAGAGTAGCTGACGCCTTCTCCCACTTCGATCTCTCTTACGTCTACAATTTTCGTATAGAGACTTAAAGCAGGCTTTAAATCTTTCTCTGTTACTTCGCCTGATGGATTTAAGCCGTAAATGCAGATGCCACCGCGAACGAGATTGGAGTATGCTGGATCGATTTCAAGAATCGATGCGGAGTTTTCGAAGTGAATCCAGCGGAAGGTGTGACCCTTTGACGTAAAGAAGTCGACACACTCTTTAAAGGTATTGACTTGCTTCATGGCTGCAGCCTTGTCGACTTCATCAGCTCTTGCAATGTGTGTAAAGATGCCTTCTGGTTTAAGCTTAAGAACATCGTTTCCAATGTGTTCAAGGTCCTTTAACTGAAAACCGATGCGGTGCATACCAGAGTCAATTTTTAAATGGCAACGGAGATTTGGAATCTCGAGTGCTGCTTTTAGACCGTGAATTTCGTGAATCGCTACACAGATGTTGTTCTCTGCAGCCGCTTTAAAGTCCTCTACCGGAGTGTCTCCAATGACTAGAATATCGGAGTCCTTCGATGCATTTCTTAGTTCCATCGCTTCTTCAAAGGTTGCAACACCGAAGAAGTGAAAACCTTCTTTTAGAAAGCGCTTATAAACGGGAAGAACGCCATGACCATAGGCATCTGCTTTAATGATGCAGACCATGTCCTTCTTTGCGCGTTCTTTTAAGAGCTTAGCGTTCGCTACAATGGCATTGAGATCGATAATCGCGTGTGTGCTTCTCATAGAATTACCACCATTCCTACCACATAGTCACCGTCATGAGATAGACTGGCGAGGACTTCTTGGTAGCCTTTCTTTTTAAAGATCGTCTGTAAATTTCCTAATGTATGGATATAGGGCTCTCCACTGTCTTTTCGAAGCACTTCGATATCGGAGAGTGAATAGTCCTTTAAACCCGTTCCCATAGCCTTGACAAAGGCTTCCTTTAAAGCGAAGTTCGAAGCGAGGGTCAAAGGATTCTCACTTCTTTCATGATATAGCTTCTCTTCGCCCTCGCTAAAGAAGCGAGGGATAAATTCCTGATAGGTGTCGATCAAACGCTCGATGCGATCGACTTTTAAAAGATCGACTCCAATGCGCATCTTATTTCATATAGCGGCGAATGCGTCGAACGAGTTCATTGACGCTAAAGCCATATTTCTCAAAGAGCTCTTCGCCCTTTGCACTTTCGCCAAAGTGATCGAGTGTAATGCTTTCTCCATCAAGACCTAAGTATCTGTCCCAGCTTAGCTTGCTCTGAGCTTCTACTGCAAAGCGCTTTCTAACAGCGTTTGGAAGAACCTTTTCGCGGTAAGCAGCCGTTTGACGGTTAAAGACATCCATCGAGAGCATACTTACGACTCGGATGTCGAAGTCTTTCTTTAAGCGTTCCTTCGCTTCTAGGCAAAGCTGTAATTCGCTTCCCGTCGCCATGAGAATGAGGTCGCAGTGATCGGTTTCTGGAGAGATGACGTAAGCGCCTTTCTCGATGTTCGTTCTTGAACCTGTAAGTTCTGGAAGGTCTTGGCGTGATAAGCAAATGGCAGAAGGACGATCGGAACGGAAAGCCATGTAGTAGCTGAGTGCCGTCTCGTAACCGTCTGCTGGGCGATAGACATCGACTCCAGGAATGGAGCGAAGCATCGTCAGTTGTTCGATCGGTTGATGGGTAGGACCATCTTCACCGACGCCGATGGAATCGTGTGTAAAGATAAAGACGGATGGAACATTCATGATGCTCGCAAGACGAATGGCAGGCTTCATGTAGTCACTAAAGCTTAAGAAAGTCGAGCCATAGGACTTCAGTCCTCCATGGAGGTTGATTCCATTAACGATTGCACCCATGGCAAATTCACGGATACCGTAGTGGATATTTTGTCCGAGCGGAAGGTCGCTTTGGAAGTACTCTGCTCCCTTGACGTCGCTCTTATTACTTCCTGCGAGGTCTGCGCTTCCACCGAATAAGCCCTTTTGATACTTCGAGAGCACTTGAATCATCTCAAAGCCATGAATACGAGTTGCTTTCTTACCTTTACTTACTTTTAGAAGAGCACGCTTTGCTTCTGTAGGAAGTGTCGTATCCATACGAAGAAGGAAAGCCTCCTTTTCTGGATTCTTGTTGAATGCATCGTTCCATTTTTTATAAGCATCGACTTTTTCTTTAATGATGTCTTTTAAGAATTCACGGACCTCATCTGATACGAAGAAGTCTCCATCGTGTTTAAACTTTAAGAAGTCCTTAGCGAGTTCTGCTTCTTCTTTACCGAGCGGTGCACCGTGAGCAGCACTCTTATCCATCTTGTTGGGGCTACCGTAACCGATGATGGTACGAACTTCAATGAGGACTGGCTTATCGCTCTTCTTGGCCTTCGTGATGGCCTTGTCGATAGCCTTGATGTCGTTTCCGTCTTCTACATAAAGCGTTTCAAAGCCCATGGCTTCAAAGCGAGCACGGACGTTTTCTGTAAAGGTGATGTCGGTTCTACCGTCGATCGTAACCTGGTTAGAGTCCCAGAGGACGATGAGGTTTTTAAGCTTTAAGTGTCCTGCAAGACTCATGGCTTCGTATTGAACGCCTTCCATGAGGTCTCCATCGCCGCAGATGACATACGTCTTATGGTCGATAATGGAGGGGAACTCGGCATGAAGTCTCGCTTCAGCCATGGCAAAGCCGACGGCCGTTGCGATTCCTTGACCGAGTGGTCCTGTCGTCATCTCGACACCTTCTGTCACACCGACTTCAGGGTGCCCTGGAGTCTTCGATCCCATCTGTCTGAAGTTTTTGATATCTTCTAAAGATAAGTCATAGCCGAAGAGGTGTAGAAGTGCATATTGAAGCATGCTTCCATGGCCGCCTGAAAGAATAAAGCGGTCGCGGTTCACCCATGTTGGATCCTTCGGATTAAAGGAAAGGTGATTCTTAAAGAGCGTATAGGCCATGGGTGCTGCGCCCATGGGTAATCCTGGATGTCCACTATTCGCCTTGTTGATCGCATCGACTGCGAGAAAGCGAATGGTATCAATCGTCTTCTGATCTGGTTTCATTTTTTTCTCCTATAGGTAGAGCAGTGCTTGCCCTAAATGTTCTTCTTGATCTCTTAGTTCTACTCGAATGGTGCGATAAGTTCCTTTTGGTCCGACTGGCTTTTTCGCCTGGAGGAGTAAGCCCTTCATAAAGCCCTGCGCGTGGCCCTCTTCTACGACATTGGCCTTTAAAACATCGACTTCTTCGTCATCGATAAAGACTCTAACGGAATGATCGGTAAGATCGGGGAAGATGTCGGTCTCTTCGGCTTGAAACTTCTTTAAACTCATAGGTCTTATGTAGATCATGTAGGAAGGATACGCTCCCTTTACTTCAAAAGCATTGATTCCATAGAGTTCGAGCGTATCGATCGTACAGTCAATCTGTAACTCCTCTGCTTCCGGTAGATCGTGTGCCCAAAACTCCAGGTAATCCTTCGCGTAGTCCTTAACGATCGCTAAGAAAGGCGCCTTCGTGCTTTCACACGTCATTTCGTAGTAGCCTTTGCTATTTGTTGAAGAAGTCATCAGGTCTTCAAATTGATCGTTCTTTAGGTAGACCTCTGCCCCTTCGAGTGGATTTCCATCTCTCGTTTTTACGTATCCATAGATCTTAGCCAAGTGTGACTCCTTTAGTACCCAAATCTTCCCTTAGCTTCCTTACATCACCTGTAAAGACAAAGCCATCCATGCCAAACTTCTTAGCGGCTTCGATGTTTTCCTTGCGATCATCGATAAAGTAGCACTCGGTTGGCTCTAGATCGAATCGTTTAAAGAGCTTCTCATAGATTTCTGCTTCTGGCTTCACGCACTTTTCTTCGTAGCTTAAAATCATGCCATCAAAGAGTGAAAAGATCTCGTCTCTTTCACGGAGGCGTTCAAAGACCTCGTTCGTATTACTTAATAAGTAGATTCCATACTTTGCTTTTAAATCCCTTATTAAAGAAAGAACCTCTTCTTCAAAAGGAACGAGTCTCCACCACTCACCGAGAGCTAATTCAACAGTCTTTTTTAAATCCTCTGGCGCTTCCTTTTGAAGTTCTTCAACCATTTCCTTTAGTGTCTTTGCACCGCTATCGAGTCCATGAAAGACCTCGTCGTTAAAACAGAGCTTTAGGAGAAATTCCTTCTCGAACTCGTTATCGACATAGAAGTCGAGCTGTTCTTCGGGATGCCAAAGTGCTATTACATTTCCTAAATCAAAAATGATGTTTTTAACCATAATGTTACCTCACTTCATTATACCAAAAGAATCAGTAAATGGCTCTTGTAACTAAAAGTCAAGATGTCTATAATGAATTTGATATGAAAAAAATTAATGGATTCAATACAATACGAGCCATCAGCCTCTTGGCTGTGCTCTTTTATCACTTTTCTACAACTATATTTCGCGGCGGATATATCTTTGTAAACGCCTTCTTCATGCTTAGCGGTTTTCTCATAACGAAGAAGCTCTTAGAAGAGGATTCCTTTTCTCTTCTGGACTTCTTGAAAAAGAAGATTCAAAAGCTACTCCCACCCGTCTTCTTTACGATTGCAATTAGCGCCATCTTAGCAAGTATCTTTGCAAGAGTACTCCTAAGTAAGCTCCTTTTGCAGTCAGTTACAGCAATGACATTTACGAATAACATTTGGCAAATTCTCGATGGACAGAGTTACTTCGAAGCGACGTACCCTCTGCTTTTTAGCCACCTGTGGTTCCTTTCAGTAGAATTTCAAATTCTCATCTTCTGGCCACTCGTCGTTTCTCTCGTAAAGCGCCGTCCAGATTTCGTGAAGCTTCTTACCTTTGGAGTCATCACGATTCTTTCTATGGTCGTAATGGCAGTTCTTACAAATGCCAATGGAGATAATACGCTTACGTATTATCATACGATCAGTAGGCTCTTTGCCTTTAGCTTAGGTGCTTTCTTATCGGTCTTTGTAAAACAGAGTGCACCGAAGATGCTACTTAGGAACATGCCAGAAAGAAATCTTCGCTTCGTCGAAGGCGTACTCCTACTGCTCACGATGTTCACCGCCCACTTCGTTCGAACGGACTTTCCAGAAACCTTCTGGTTTGTCATGCAGCTCCACACGCTCCTCTTCTTCCTCATCGTCTTCTTAGCCGTGAGTGAAAAGAGTTCGATGGGCATCCTCGGTGAATCGAAGATCATAAACTTCTTAAGTGACAGAAGCTATGAGTGGTATCTACTGAGCTTCCCGCTCTTTCAAATTGTCGCAGTGAATGTAGAAAAAGGACTCCTCGTCCAGATTCTAATCACCGTAGCCATCATGATCGCTCTAACAGAAGCTTACCGCTTCTTTATGAACATCTTTAATCCTTATCAAAAGCGTCGAACGGCACTCGTCCTCGCCGTCCTCCTCATCGCAACCTTCTTCGTTCCTGTAGACCGTGGTGATATCGATGCCATGGCAGAAGTCGCCAAGGAACAAGAGGAAGCCCTAGAAAGTCAAGAGCCTGTAACGGTTGAACCTGTGACCTTTGAACCCGTTACGATGGAACCTACAGCTTCGGCTGAAGTCAGTCTTCCAGAGAACTTCGGAAAACTCGTCTTAGGTGAAAACGTCCTAAAGATGAAGCCACCTGCAAAGGAAGCTTCCCTTGAAGACATCCTAGCATCGATTAAACTTTCCGATGAAGAACTCGCTGTCTTTAAGGACATGCCCGTTACCGTCATCGGTGACTCCGTCACCCTCATGTGTAATGCGAGCTTAAAGAAGGTCTTCCCTAAGCTCTATAATGACTCGAAAAAGAGCAGGCAGTTTGAAAAGCTACCGGAACAGATTCGAGTAAACCTCTCGAAAAAGACGCTCTACCCCGTGGTCATCATTCACCTCGGTGTAAACGGTTACATTCATGAGAAGCACCTGAGAGAAGCCATTAAGCTTGCAGGCGATCGACAACTCTTCTTTGTAGCGAACATCTCGCCGAAGAGTCAAAACGAATCGCACAACAATGAGCTCCTAGAGCAAGTTGCCGATGAACTTCCAAATGTTCACTTCATTCGTTGGTATGACTACGCTAACGGTAGAAATCAGATCTTCTACAAAGACCGTGTACATCCTGAGATGCCAAAAGGAACCGACGTCTTTGCAGCCTTTGTAGCGAGATCCTTGATGGTTGAATTAAAAAAATGATGCGAATCAACTGATTCGCATCTTTTTTATTCCACTTCTACAAAGCGCTTTAAGCGTACAAACCACAAAAGCTTCTTAAGAACCTTCGTTTTCTTAATCGCCTCATAGCTCGTCGCATAGAGTCTAAGTTGTTCCTTATAGCGCTCGACATAAGCGGTCGAAAGGTCTGTCTTGTAGTCGATCAGAACGACACCCTCCTCGTATTCGAGTACGAGGTCGATGATACCTTGTAAAAGAGTCGTCTCGCCCTCTACGTCGTAGCGGTAGACAAAGGGTAACTCACGCTTCATACCTTTCGCGTCTTTAAGGAGTGCTACAAAGCGTTCATCGGTTAGGAAACTCTCTAAGAGTTCTTTTTCATCGAAGTCCTTTAATACGCCTAACTCCATGAGTTCCTTAAGGCTCTCTTCGGGACGATTGACATCGATCCACTGCATGGCCTTATGGAAAGCTGTTCCTCGTAAGGATCCACCTTGTTCTTCAACCTCGATCTCTACCGTATGAGCACGCTCTTCACTTAATAGCTTTGATACACTAATCTTACTCGCAAGCTTTCTTTCCTTAAGTATCTTTCGTTCAATAAGTTTTCCTGCAGAACGAACCGATCTCTTTTGAGCTTCTAAGGTGACATCCTCTGGTTCGGTAAAGGTAAAGGATGGGTGTAATCCGCCTTCACAAAAGACACCGCAGCCTAGAAAGAGATCGAGGTAGCTTCTTGCACTCTTTAGACTTCCTAAAGAGTGAACACCAGCTTTCTTTTCGAGCTTTTCAATGTCGGTCGTAGCAAAGCTTAGGATGAGGCGCTTTTCCGCTCTCGTAAGAGCTACGTAAAAGAGTCGCACTTCTTCTTCGCGGTTCTTCTCCTTCATGCGATCTTCGATCATGCGCTTAAAAAGAGGCTTGGTCTTCGTGCGAGTTTCAAGGTCGATATCGAGTGCCACCATGTCGCTACCGTCTATGATGATAGGGCCACGCGTATCCATCTCGTTATAGAGTTTTTCTAAGTTACCGAGGATGACGACAGGAAATTGTAATCCCTTCGACTTATGGATACTCATGACGCGCACGGTGTCACTGTCTTCACTTAGTGTCTTTGCACTTTCAAAGTCTTTTTCTCGTTCGACGAGCTCATCTAAATAATTTAGGAACTTACCTAAGCCGACAAAGCTCGTCTCTTCGTATTCCCTGGCAAGCTTAAAGAGGAGATGAACGTTTGCAATGCGTTGCTCCCCTTGAGGCATGGCGAGAATAAAGGTCTCTAGTTCCGTCTCATAGAAAATTTCTTCAAGGAGTTCGTCGATTCCCACTGACCTCAAACGGTGCCTAAATCCTCGAATTTCGTCTAAGAAGAAGGCTATTTTTTTCTTCACCTCTTCATTTTTCGACTCTTCTTTGATGGCTTCGTAGATCGGCATCTCTTCGTGCTCTTTTCTAAAATCATAGATCTCTTGGTCTGTAAGAGCGTATCTCGGAAGTCTCAGTAAGCTTAGAATGGCAAGGTCTTGCTTAAAATTATCGATCACTTTCAAGTAATTTAGTAGGATATCCACCTCAAGGCTTTTTAAGTAAGCTGTGGAGGAATCCATGTAGACAGGGATGCCGTACTGAGAAAATTCCTTACTGATGAGATCTTTAAATCGTTTCGTCGAACGAAAGAGAACGACGATGTCCTTATAACGGTATCCTTCCCTTCGAAGTTCGTAGATTCTCTTAATAATACTTCGAACCTCATCGACATCCTTATCCTCGGTCGTCGTTTTCGTAATTAGAATCTCGACTGGATCTTCAATGTCCTTTAGTGACTCATTACCAAAGATGAGCTTCGTATTGTCGTCGTATTCGATGCCTCCAAAGTCCTTACAAAAGAGGTGCTTAAAGAGGTGGTTTACTCCATCTATGACACCTGGACTTGAGCGGAAGTTTTGGTTTAAGTCGATACGTACGGAATCGTCTGAGTATTGAAAGGAGTCGTACTTTTCTAAGAAGAGCGTGGGGTCGGCCTGACGAAAGCGGTAGATCGATTGCTTTAAGTCGCCTACCATGAAGACGTTATTGGTACGCTTTAAAGCCGTAACGATCGCCTCTTGAATGCGGTTCGTGTCCTGATATTCATCGATAAAGATGTAATCGTAGCGTTCTCTAAAGCTCTCTTGAATCATGGGAACCTTTAGGGCTTCCAGTGCGAGTGCCTCAAAGTCCTGAAAGCTTAAGAGCCCCTCTTCCTTTCTTTCGATAAAGAAGCGCTCGTGGTATTCTTCCGTAAGTTCGATGAGATCTTTGAGATCTTCCTTCTGTTTTTCATACACGGCCCATTCGCGTTCAAAGCTTTCGTCGGTATAGAGAATCGATTCCTGGGCTAGCTTTTTATACCGATTTCTTAGATCCTTGATCCTTTCGTGATCCTCCTTTAGCTCTTCACTTCCTTTAGGAAGCCTTGGAATCGTAGCAAAGGAGATGGCCTGAGGGAGGTTTTCAAGAAGCTTCTGTTCTTCCTTTAAGAAGTCTTCCATCTTTTCAGAATAAGAGAGTGTTAGTGCTTCTTCCGAAAGCTCCAGTGCTTCTCTTTTCATTCCATCGATACGCGCTTCAAAGAGACTTTTCCAGTAGTCTCTGTCGGAAAGCCTTTCTATCATCTCCTCTACCGCAAGCTCTCTCGAGGCGTGGTTTGAAAGCTCTCGGTCTAAGTTTCGAATGATGTTTCGAAGCGGTTCATCGCTTCGATCGTCACTAAAGCGCTCCACCAGGCGCAAGAATGAAGGCCTCTCCTCATCGTAGTAGGCTTCAAAGAGGTCATCTAGAATTTTTGCTTCTAAGATGGCATTTTCCGTATCACTACCGACACTGACAGACGGGTCGACATCTAGGTAGTGAAAGCATTCGAGGACAACGCTTCGGCAGAAGCTATCGATGGTCTGAATGCTCGCCTGAGGAAGAGCACGCAGTGCATCCTTTAAAGAAGGATCCTTTCTAAGGGCCTTATGAATCTTTTCTCGCATGTCCTTTGCAGAAGCATTCGTAAAGGTGATGACGAGAAACTTTGTAATGTCTTCGCCTTCTCGAAGAAGCGTGAGAATGCGCTCTGTAAGGACTGCCGTCTTTCCACTTCCAGCAGCCGCACTTACGAGAATATTTTTCCCGCGTTCATTAATGACACGCTCTTGACTCGGTGTCCATTTCATGACTCTTTCTCCTTTCGAATGATTCGAAACGGCCCATACATCGGGTCAAAGCGACAGATGGAAGCATAGTTACAGTAGGTGCAAGGGACTTTTTTGTCATAGAGAACGGGCTTTGCGCTGATGTCTCCGATATTCATGCGGTCTAGCGTTTCCTTTGCTTTCTCGACTGCGATCTCTCTTAGTTCTTTCAGTTCACTCTCTGATAGACTCACTTGACTGACATAGTCATTCGTTTCTACACCAGGAAGGCTGATTCCATCTAAGACCTTTAGCTGACTTCCTTCCTCTACGAGTGGATCTTGAATTCTCGAGTAGTAGACGCCACTCACATCCTTACCACTGAGCTTTTCATAGGCGTTGGCGTAGATTAAAAGCTGAAGGTCGAGTCCCTCTTTTGCACGCGTCATGTCGAAGCGCTTGGAACCACTCTTATAGTCGACGATTCGAAAGTGCGAGTCGTTTTCATCGATGCGGTCAATTTTCCCATAGAGTGTCACTTGCCCCAAAAGATAAGAGACACTCTCTTCAAAGCGCATGGGTACAAAGACCGACTCCTTTAAGTAGGAGAAGGTGTCTCTAAGCACTCGGCTCACGATGCGCTTGGCTTTTTTTAAGAAGTAGCGACCACTCGCCTTTTCTCTAAAGACGTCGTAGTTCTCGGCTACTGCAATCTCTTGAATGAGCTTGTCTAGATAGGGATCCATCTCTTCTAACGTCCACTCTCCCTTGACGTACTCTTCAACGGCATTCTCAACGACACTGTGATAAAGCGTACCGATGTCATTGAGCTGGATCTTAAAGTCCTTTCGTTCTTTCGGAAGCAGGTCGTAGCGAACGAAGTATCTAAAGGGACAGCTATTAAAGGTCTCAAGCCTTGAAACACTCGAATGGAGGATCTCTCTTCCTACGAGATTTTCTGTCAAGGGAACGTCTTCAGAGAGCTTTTTCAATCGTTCAAGCTCTTCCTCCGTAATGTTTATCAGTTCCTCTTCACGCTTTTCTTTTAAAGCTTCTAATGCTCTTCTCTTACTAAAAGACGGATGCTCGTAGTAGTGATCGTCTAGCGTATGAAGGGCATCTTTCGTAAGGCCTTTTAAGTAGCGACTGACTCGCCTTTGATCCTTAGAATAGTCACTTAAGGCGTAACTAATCGTAAGCTCTCTTCCTACGAGACTTAGAGCGCTCACGAAGTCGAGCTCGTCGAGTTTTTCATTGAAGTCCATGGTGTCGTGAAGGTCGTAACCCATGAGCTTTAAGCGGTCTTTTTCGGAACTTCGAAAGAGCCCGTGGTCACTCGGTTCTCTAGGAATTAAACCATCGTTAAAACCTGTAAAGTAGACTTCCAAAGCACTTTCATGGGTACTTCGGTGAAGCGTAACGATCGAGATTCGATCCTCTCTCGGAGGAATGATACCGATCGTGACATCCTTTAAGCTAGAAGCTAATATGCGTCTAAATTCTTTAAGCTCTATGGGATCCTCTAGACTCACCGTCTGAAGTTGGGTGAGCGTATCGACAAAGGTCTCCCAAATTTGACTGATGACAGCAACCTCTTCAATCTCCCCACGTCTTTCAAGTTCCTCCTGTTCTTTTAAGAGGGATTCAGGAAAGTGAAGTCGAATGAGTGCTTCTCTTAGGTTTTCGGCGTGGCTTTTAAGGGTTGCCTTGTGATTCATAAACTTCTTTAGAGGGAGCATCTCAGAGAGAAAATCCTGACGGATCGCTTCGAGCTCTTCCTCTTCAAAGGGAACAAAGAAGCGATCGTAGTCGATTCCTCGCTCAATGAGTTCATTTTCAAAGAGGTCTAGCTTATCGTAGTCGTCTTCTGTTCGAATGCCACGCAAATAGCCGATGACGTCATCTCTAGAAAAGCCACGGATAAAGATATTTAATAGCGCAAAGACGCTCTTCATGACGCGAGTCTTAAGGATCGGTTTTCTGGAGTCACTAAAGACAAAGAGTCCGAGCTCTTCAAAGACGCGCTTAATGATCGATCCGTAGAGACCGAGGTCTGAGGTAATAATTCGAATGTCAGAAAGCTTTAAAGAGGGGTCTTGTCTTAGCTTCTTTAAAATGTCTAAACCTACGAACTCCACCTCTTCGTAGATGTCTTTCGCTTCAAAGATGCGTATACCTTCTCTCATAGATCCCTTTTCTTCTAAGAGACTCGTCGCAAAGTCCTTAAAAGGATTAGGAAAAGAAAGCTTTATCTCCTCTACAGAGGGGAAGGTTCGAAGGATCCAGTCCTTGGTGTTTTGCGTGACTTCAAAAGCACTCTCTTCTTCAAGACTCAGAACAATATGTACACACTTCGTCTGTTTTTCGATGCATTCGATTAAGCGCTTGGTGTTGTAATCAAAGTGCTTAAAGTCTAAAAGCCATACGTTTTCAGTGCTTACGAGTCCAAAGTCCTTGGAATGCTTTAAAAAGAGTTCAACCTTTTCTTCCTCGTCAAAGTACTCATCGTGCATGCGTTCAAGGAATCTTTCGTATAGCAGGATGAGGTCATGAAGCGTCTTATAAAGGAGTGACTCCTCCTTTTCTTCTTTTAAAAGTTTCTTTAGATCGTCTGGTAAGATGTGGTCGGTTTGAAGCTTTTCGATGGTCGATTCGAGTTCTTCATAGAAGCCTTCCTTTTCAAAGCTAAGAAGGATCTTAAGTTCCTTTCGAACCGACTCGTGAATGGAACGAAAGAGAATTCGTTTTCCGATCTTTGTAATCGGGGTCTTTGAAGGTGTAAAGATGTCCCGAGAGAGCACCTCTAAAAGGTGCTTAAAGCTCGTCACCTGTGTATCGATAAGGCCTTCGAGATCTAACAATTCGATCATCTGTGATTCAAAGGCCAAGGTCGACTGAGGCGGTGTGATGACGGTCGATTCTCCCTTTAAAACGAGTTCAAAGATGCGTTTTCTCTTTTCGAAGCTATCGACACCACTATAGATTCGTATCATGCTTTTTCCTTCCTAGTAAAAAGAGTACAAAACTCACGAGAAAAGCGATAAGGATTGTACTTACGAGAAAGCCTAAAAAGAAGCCTTGAGGTAAGAACTGAATGAGGTAGTGCTCGCTCGTAAAGGTCCAGAGGTCGTTCGAAAAGAGGACCTTATGCATGAGTGTAAAGGCTTGATCGAAGTAGAGAGCAGAAATTCCAAAGAATAAGAACAAAAGAAGCATGGCATAGAACTGGTAGCGAAGAAAGCGCTTTCTTTGAGGTACTAAAAAGAGCCCCCATACCATGAGCGTAAACATCACGACACAGAGGATGAAGATCCACTTAAAGATCAATACGACTTCCTTCATGTGAAAGATCTCTTGGGCCTTAAAAAGGCTCTCGTTTTCATATTCTACGATGAGGTGTGGAGTACGACCTACCATGAAGTCCGAAATATTTTTAGCCCCTTCATCGACGACTTCACTCGGTAAACCGATCGACTCATAGACGCCGTTCTTGTGCATTAAAAAGCGATAGAAGGGAGCACTTTGTACGAGCACAAAGAAGCTCGAAAAGAGGATCAAAAGTGCCATGAATAAGCTGATCATGGGTACAGCGAGCTTATTCATCGAGGGAACCTCTGATCTCAGAGATACTCTTTTGATGCTTCTCAGCAAGATTCTTTAAGTCTTCAAATTCGTACTTTTCTCGAACGACGCCAAAGCCTTTAGAAACTTTTTTTCGTACACTTCCCCACTTTGTTTCGACGGTTTCGATCGTTCGTTCTAATGTATGTCGTCGGTAAGATTTTTCGCGTACTCCGATCGTCGTCGTATGCTTAAAGAGGATCTCAAGGATCTCTTCTTTCTTTTCTTCTTCACAGAGGATCACAAAGAGCGTCCCTGGACGGTTCTTTTTCATCCCGACAGAAACCGTATAGACATCGAGTGCACCGCCAGCTAAGAGTTTTTCCGTGGCAAAGGCGATCTCCTCTGCCGTCATGTCATCTACGTTGAAGTTGAATTCAACGATCGATTCATTTTTCGCACGTTCTCCGAGATAAGCTCGTAGGCAGTTCACTTGCTCAAACTCCTTCGTGCCCATGCCGTAACTGATGCGTTTAAAGGAGAAGTCTTGGAGTCTTTCGAAGCGATCGACAAAGTACTTTAGAAGTGCAGCTCCAGTAGGTGTACAGAGCTCACCTTCGATCTTTGAATAGACTGGGATCCCTTCTAAAAGGAGAGCCGTAGCAGGAGCAGGTACGGGAAGAAGGCCATGGGCTGTCTCTACCGACCCAAAGCCAACGTGTACGGGGCTTGCGATGATCTCCGTGGGATTTAGCTTATTGATCAGATAACATACAGCAGTAATGTCTGCGATCGCATCTAGGCGACCGACTTCATGAAAGTGAATGTCAGAAACCGATACGCCGTGGACCGTGCTTTCGGCCTCTGCGATGAGCTTATAAATTTCCTTCGCCTGACTCTTTACAGGTTCTTCTACGTTTTCTTTTTCGATGAGATCTAATACATCCTGAAGCGAACGATGAACGTGACCATGTTGTTCGGTTTCTACGTCCATCTTGAGTCCTACGATGCCACTTTTTGTCACTCTTTTTAATGCAAAGTGAACGTCAGAGAGCTTCAGATCATTGAGCTCCTCTTGAATCTTAAACGGATCGTCAAAGAGTCCTAAAAGAGCCGAAGTGAGCATGTCTCCACTTGCTCCCATGCTGAGATCGAGATATAGGATCATTTTGCCTCCATGTGGTTGATGCGACTCGCCTGTACAGCCGCTCCAAAACCATTGTCAATATTTACGACACTCACGCCATTCGCGCAGCTATTTAACATCGCAAGGAGCGCTGCCAGTCCACCGAAATTTGCTCCGTAGCCTACACTCGTAGGAACGGCGATGACAGGAGCACTAACGAGTCCCCCTAGAACGCTTGCTAGCGCTCCTTCCATTCCAGCGATCGCGATCACAACGGATGCGTTCATGAGTACATCGAGATGGCTTAAGATGCGATGAAGTCCTGCAACACCCACATCCGTAAGTCTCACGACATCATTTCCTAAATATTCTAACGTAACGGCTGCTTCTTCGAGCACCGGTAGATCACTCGTTCCAGCAGCACATAGGACGACTTTTCCTAACCCATCGATTTTTCTCTTTTCTCCTAAGGTCAGGATTCTCGCGACCTCGTGGTAGGTAAAAGGAAGCTCCTTTTGAAGCTCTTGTGCTTGTTCCTTTGAAACTCTCGTCACGAGAATTGCTTCATCACTTCTCTTTCTTAAAGCCTTAGTGATCGTAGCAATCTGCTCCACGGTCTTAGATGCTCCGTAGATCACTTCAATCTGCCCTTGTCTTAAAGACCTGTGGTGATCGACGAGTGCGTCCTTCACTTCTTCAAAGGGTTCCTTTTTTAGTTCGAGCATCACCTCATCGACACACACTTCACCCCGTTGTAGCTTTTCTAATAAATCTTTTATCATCGTTCCTCCAGATCTAAGTAAACTTTCTTAAACTCCTTCTTTAGCTCGGAAAGAACCTCTACTCGATTCATCATGAGCTTTTCCATGTCTACACTTGTGAGCTCTAAGCGACATCCTTCTTCTGTCATTCGCACCCTGAAGTCTATAAATCCTAACTCTCTTAAGTAGTCTTCTGCCCACTCGACGCGCTTTAGATCTTTCATTGTAATAATTTTTCCTGTGGGAATTCGAGTCGCAAGGCAAGCATAGGATGGTTTCTTCCAGGTGAAGAGATTCGCTTCCTTAAGGTGCTCTCTTATCATCTCTTTTGTAAGATCACACAATCTTAAAGGCGATAGCACTCCTAATTCCTGCAGTGCCTTATATCCTGGCCTGTCACTTAAGTCATCCGATGCATTCGTACCGTCTAAGATGACCTCTACCCCTCGGTTTAAGGCGTCCTCTTTAATGCGTGAAAAGATCAGCTTCTTACAGTGATAGCAGCGGTCCTTTTCATTCCTTCGTACGAGCTCGTCTCCTAACACATCTTCTTCTAGAATGATGAGCTCCGTCTGAAGCTCTTTTGAGATTTTTTTTGCATCCTCTAACTCAAAGCGAGGACCAAAGGGCGTCTTTACAAAGTAACAAAGGATTTCCTTTGCGTGCTTAAGAGCTTCATATAAAAGATAACTTGAATCGACACCGCCGGAAAATCCGATGGCAACCGATGGATGTTCTTTAAAAAATTCTTGTAATGTCATAATCACCTTTCTTAGGTTAATCATAACACGAGCACACCGGAGAGACACCTTGGAACGAAAAAAAAGCCCCGAGGGGCTTTTTAGTGCTGTGCTCTAATGAAGTTTCTCATGGAGATCGTTCCAAAGGTGAAGAGTATGCCTACCATGAGGACGAGAATCGGGATGTGTGGGAACCATGCGTTATTTGTCATCCCTTCAATAGCCCAGTAGAGTGGGTTCATGAGATTTGCGATCTCTAGAAGTTTGCTTACCGTTCCGAAGTCTCTTTGAATCATGTACATGAGGTAACCAAAGAAGGTTAACATGCCAAAGCCTGTAATCGGTAAAGAGACCGTTTGCTCATTTTTAATGTATCTCGCTGCATTTAATGCAACACCTAGGTTGATACAGCTTAGTAGGATAAAGTAGATACTTATTAAGAAGAAGCTACCCACTTGGATCTTTACGACAAAGTAGAGAATGACCATGACGAGAATGTCGGCGATGGAGTTTAGGAGAATATAGCTTCCAAAAATTCCTCCGATGGCGGCTCTCGGTGAGTTAGGAGCCGTAATAAGGCGTTCTAGAACACCGTTATTTTTAAAGGTTAAAAGTCTTGTCGCAAGGACTCCTGCTCCCATTCCTGAGAAGTAGCAGATGAAGAGAAGTACGATACTGTCCTTTGAGGCATCGACGCCTTTGGCATTCTCGGTCTTAACCTCAATCGCATTGGAGAAGACCTTTTTCGCTTCAAAGCCAGGAACTTCCTTTAAGAGTGCTGTCTTTGCCCTTTGCATCATCTTATCGCGTAAAAGCATGAGCATTGAAATAGACGGTGCATGCTCGCCGCGCTTTCTCACATCGAGGGTAGGAATTTCTCCACGGTCGAGTGTTTCGATGAAGTTCTCTGGGATCGTCACAATTGTCTTTAAATCGCCATTTTCTAGCATCTTTAGCGCTTCTTCTTCCGAATGGATCGATTCCTTTTGAATCTCATCGATAAAGGATACGGCTTGAGGGTCATTATTTACAAAGCCGATCGAAATGTGAACGTCTTCGTTATCTTTTGTAATGATGTAGTTCATGACGATGATGAGAATCATCGGAAGGACTGCAGAGAGGATAAGCCCCAAGGGCTTTTTAAAGCTGAGTCGGTTATTGGCACGAATCAATTTGAACATCTATACCTCCCAATACTTCACATGACATAGTGCGTAGCCTATGGCAAGGGTCACAAGTGCACCACAAGCTACTGGGATCATGTTGGGAGCGGAAGTAACAAACGTTCCACCACCCTGTAGTAGATTCATTCCATTGATCATCGATCTCGTTGGTGAGTATTTCATGATGGTAAGAAGAATCGGGTTCTGTGTTTCAATCGGAAACATAATGCCTGCAAGGATCATCTGAACGTATAAAACGATAATGGAGAGCACTTGTCCCACTTCTTTATTCAAGAAGAATCTCGTTTCTAGCATACTTAATCCTGCTACATAGAGACAGGAGACGAGAATCATTGGAAGGATCTCGAGTAAACTAACCTCTTTAAAGGCCATTCCTGTGAGCTTAAAGAACAGGAAGTAAAAGAGCGTGTAGATGATGCCTTGAAGAAAGAGTGAAAAGACATTATCGGTTAAAAATTCCGAAGGTGTCAGTGGACTCGACAAAATTCGATGTAACACATTCGTTTCTTTAAGCTTCTGGTGTCCAAGATAGTACATCGATGTGAGCATTAAGATGGAGAGTGGAAAGTAGGTGCCTGCCACTTGCTCTTTCTTACTTAGTTTCTTCGCAAAAGAAACCTCGACGTCCTTAAAGGGCATGTAGAGATCTAAGGAACGAACCTTAGCTGCGAGCTCTTGATCTTCGAGCTTTGAGAGGAATGTGTTTTCTCTAAACCCTTTTGCAATGCTCTGAACGACATTTTCTACGACCATGAACTTAAAGTCTGCCGTCTCTTCCGTCGTTTTAATGATGATCTTCGTATTTCCTTCTCCTCCGAGGGCTTCTCCAAAGCCCTTTTGAAGAATCACTCGAACCTTGGCGTCATCATCGAACGAAAAGATGGATTTCATCCCTTCGCTTGAAAGGATACTCGTAAAGAGCTTCGATTGCTCCGTTTCATCCTGATCGACGATGGCAATCTCCATCGGCTCAAACTTTTCAGGTTCCACGCCTTCAATGCCTCCCATGAGTAGGGATAGAAGGAGTGGAAGTGCGACGATGATAAGCACGCCCATTGGAGCATCGATCAATTGCTTCATCGTACTCATAAATGATGCACGTAATATTTTCATAGCTCCTCCTAATCTCTTAGCGACTTGCCGGTTAGAGCTAAGAAGACCTCTTCTAAACTAGGTTCATCGATGCGAAGGTTTTTAAGCTTGTGGTTATTTTGGTGTAAGAGTGCAATGAGATTTTCTAGACTAAAGCTCTTAGTATCGACGACGAGCTTCCAGTCGTCGATGTCCTTATCGACTTGCTGAACGCCCTCGAGAAGTCCGAGTTTACTTTGAATCTCCGCTTCTCCTTCGGTCGTTACAAAGACGTTTTGGTTACCGCCACCGAGCTTCTTAATATCTTCTTTTTTACCGTAGCTTACGACCTTACCGCCGTCGATGATGATCAAGCGGTTACAGAGGGCTTCGATCTCTTCCATGTAGTGACTCGTAAGGACGATCGTGGTGTTAAATTCGCGGTTAATCGTTCTTAAGTATTCGTGGATATAGTTTCTAGATTGTGTATCAACACCGACTGTGGGCTCGTCTAAAATTAAGATCTTGGGGTGATGTAGGATGGAGCAACCTAAGTTGAGTCTGCGCTTCATACCGCCAGAGAAGGTCTTCACTTTATCTTTTCTCTTATCTTGAAGTCCTACGATCTCGAGTGCTTCATCGACTCTCTCTTTTAAGGTCTTACCAAAAAGCCCATGGTACATGCCAAAGTACTCTAGGTTAGATACAGCACTGTATTCTTCAATGAGTGCGAGGTTCTGAGGAACGAGTCCGATTAATGACTTCGCTTCTTTACTCTCTTTTGTGATGTCATGACCTTGGATGGTAGCTGTTCCACCATCGATCTGTAAGAGTCCCGTCATCATGTTGATGGTTGTCGATTTTCCTGCACCGTTTGGTCCAATGAGTCCAAACATGTCCCCTTCAAAAATATCAAAACTTACGTTATCGACCACGAGCTTATCGCTGTAGCGCTTGGTTAAATTCTTTACTTCAATGATGTTCATCTCTACCTCCTGATTTTATTGTATAGAAAAAGTGCTCTAGGTCCTAGTCACCCAAAGCACTTTGAAAAATGACTTAAGTCATTTATTGAACGAGATGATTTTTAAAAGCAAAGATCGTAAGCTGTGTTCGATCTCTGAGGTCAAGCTTCGATAGAAGCATGGAAATTTGATTCTTTACTGTTCCAGTCGAAAGAAAGAGCTTGTCTGCAATCTCTTTATTCGTATATCCTCTTGCGACCTCTTGAATGAGTTCGACCTCTTTTTCAGAAAGGTCATACGTCTCTTGAACGCGCTCAAGATCCTTCTTTAGGTCTCCATGGAGCATAGCTGATGCGATACTGGGATGCACGACGACACTTCCTTCGTAGGCTGCTTGAACGGCCTTATAGATGACATCCGACTCGGAGTCTTTTAAGAGATAGCCACTCGCACCGTAGCTCAGTGCCTGATCGATGTATTCGCTGTCCTGAAAGGTCGTGAGGATTACGATCTTGATCTCAGGCTTCGACTTTTTAATACACCTCGTGGCTTCGACACCGTTCATTCCAGGCATTCGAATGTCCATTAAGATGACATCAATTTCTTTTTCTTGAGCAATACTGCAGGCCTCTTCGCCGTCCTTGGCATCACAGACGACTCCAATATCTCCATAGCTCTGAAGAATCACCTTTAAGCCTTCTCGAATGAGCTTTTCATCATCGACGAGCATGACTTTTATCAAACGAGTGCCTCCTGTCTCGGTAGCTCGATTCGAACGGTAAATCCATCGTCCGTCCGAACGGCCATCTCACCACCCAGTTCTTCTGTTCTTTCTTTCATGGATGAAAGTCCCATTCCAAAGATAACAGGACCCTCTACGAGGCCATTCGAATGCATCGTAAGAATGACCCTCACTTCCTCAAAGAGGATCGTAATATCTACTTTTGTAGAGTCGGAGTGGCGCTGAGTATTCGAAAGAAATTCCTGCACGGCGCGGTAAAAGACACTCGACTGGTCCTCAGAAAGGTTCCATACGAAAGGACTGACACGTTTTGTGATTTCAATCGTAGAGATGCGCTTAAAGTTTGTGATGAGCTGTTCAATCTGCTTGACGCCGTCAAACATGAGCTGTTCTTTAGGCTTTAGGGCATGAACCGTGCGACGAACGTCATCTAAAGAACTTTTCGTAAAGCTCTTAAGCTCTGTTACGAGTTCCCTCTGCGACTCATCGACCATCTTTTCGAGTGCTCCAAGTTGAATATTTAAGGTACTCAGCGCATGACCAGCGCTGTCGTGAATGTCTCTTGCGATGCGATTTCGCTCTCTGAGCTTCGTGATCTCTTCGATACTCTTGGCGTAATCTTTTAGCTCTTCGTTGGCTTCTCGAAGCTCCTCTTCAGTCTGCCTTAGCTTATCGTAGAGAGCCTGCGCTTCTACTTTTAAGTTGCCTTCAATTTGCACAGAATGGAAGGCAAGAAAGATGATAAAGCCGAGGGATGCGAGAAAGAAGAAGCTTTCTTTCGGAGGATAGAGAACATAAAAGAGTCCTCCGTAGAAAAGAACCCAGTGAAGGATTCTCCACTTTCCCTTAGAGCAGAGGCTGATGTCGGTTGCAACCATCCCGACAACGGCAAAAGCAAAGCCTGAAAAGTACTTTACCGTGAGCATCAATGAGATGATTTCTAAAAGCAGGATTACTTGCTTGGTGAAATCATGAAAGAAGCTGTAGTAAACGACCTGGCTTAACAGCACCGTCGAAAGAAAGAAGATGATGGCAAACCCTCTGTAGTTTTGAGATAGAACGAGTCCCATGAGACAAAAGACCATGAGAACGAGACGAAGTGTGACAACACTACTATTTTTCATCGAAGAAGGATTCCATCACTTTTCTTAGTTCTTTCGCTCCATACCAGTGGGACGGTTCGTTAAGCTTTACGAGCGCCATTTTTCCGCGCTTTCTCTTGCCCATGAGTCTCTGCATGATCTCGATGGGAGCATCCTTTTTCTTACCTGTAGCCATGAGTAATAGTGGAATATCTTTAGGGATGGAAAGCTTTAAGGCACTTTCGATGCTCGCACGCATGGCCTTATTTTCCATGCGATACGTATTCGATCCGACAAAGAAGTTTTGAAGCATCTTCATGTTTTCTCGAATCGAATTCGTATAGCGCTTATCTGCACTTAAGGGGAGATTTTTCGTAAGATTTAGATACTGTGCTAAGCGGTTTACGCCGATGACTTTCGTAAACGTATCTATTTGATGCTGTGTCTCTGAGTAAGAAAAATCTCTTCCTTCTGGATTTAAGATGTCATAGAGGACGAGTCCTGAGATGTCTTCTTTATAGCGATTCACATAGTCCATCGCCTGAAATGCAGCTGTCCCACGAGCGACGAGAAGGATCTCTTTAAGCCCGAGGGAATCGATAGCTTCTTTGAGCTCTTCCGAATGATTCTTTAAGGTTCTCTCCTCTTTCGCTTCATCGCTAAAGCCGTGACCAAAGGGTTCGATGACGACGACGCGGTTGTGCTTCGAAAGTTCATCGGTAAGTGGAGTAAAGTCTAGAACAGGAGCTGCCGTATAGTGGTCCGCTAAGAGGACATACGTCTTTTCGCCCTTTCCACGAACCTCGACATTCATCATCTGAAAGTTCACAGGGATTCTCGTACCGATTGGTGTGATCTTCTGTGCTTCTTGATACTCCATGCCTTTATTTACAGTAGCAGAGGCCACAAGTAGGCCTACTGCTCCTAAAATTTGATTCTGAAGCTTTTTCATTCCTTATTAACCTTTTCTACAAGGGGAGCAGTGAGTCTTGCAACGACTGGAAGATCTGTTCCGACGAGCGGTTTAACGTAGTCGACAAAGGCATCGGTCACAAAGTTACCTGCTTCATTGATAAAAGAAGGATCCATGACTTTCGTCTTTGCAGCGACTAATGAAAGATCTACGAGCTGATATTCTACGGCATAGTCACCTACGCGCTTAATCGCAACGGAACCACTCTTTTCGTGCGTTGCATAGCGGGCAGCCACTTGGCCAGCTTCTCTCGCTTCTCTCGCATCGACATCGCTTACGACACCGGCGAAGGAGCGCTGTAAGTAACCAAACGTATCGGAACGAACGCGCTTGATATTTAGGATGTTCTTCACTTCGTTTACGAGTAAGTCTCCTAATGCACCGTTACCGCTAAGTTGAATGTTTCCGTGCTGGTCCTTTTCGGTTCCGATGAGTTTTGTGACGATCGGTACGCCTTCTTCATCTTGAATGCCTTCACTTAGGACAGCTACACAGCGGCCGTATTTTTCGTAAACTGCCTTGACGTCATCTAAGAAGCGAGGAATGGAGAAATGTCTCTCTGGTAAGTAGATGAGATGTGGACCATCGTCCGGAAATACTTTTGCAAGGACGCTCGAGGCCGTTAAGAAGCCTGCATGACGACCCATGACGATAGCGATGTAGACGCCATTTAATGCGCGGTTGTCTTGGTTTACACCCATGATCGCTTGCGTTACAAAGCGAGCCGCACTACCAAAGCCTGGCGTATGGTCGTTTTCCATGAGATCGTTGTCGATCGTCTTTGGAATGTGAATGGCAACGAGCTCGTAATCGTTCTTTTCGGCATATTGTTTTACAATGCGAACGGTGTCGGAAGAGTCGTTTCCTCCGATGTAGAAGAAGTAGCGAATGTCGTGACTGCGAAGAACTTTAAACATCTTTTCGCAATAAGCTTCGTCTGGCTTGACGCGCGTACTCATAAGAGCACTAGCAGGCGTCATAGCAACCTTTTCTAAATTCTCGTTCGTTTCAAAGTCGAGTTCGACGAATTCTTCGTTTACAATGCCCTCTACACCGTGAAGTGCTCCGTAGATGTGAGTGATATTTGGATTATCTCTCGCCTCTAACACAGCTCCAACAAAGGACTGATTGATGACAGCTGTTGGCCCTCCACCTTGTGCGATTAACATCTTACCTTTGAGTCCCATTCCATATCCTTTCTAGATAGTTTACAACGCTATCCTTTTCATTCTGATCGATCGTTTCATCTGCTAGTTTTTTTAATTCGTCCATGCCATTTTTTACGGCAATCTTGTAATCGGCTTCTTCAAAGAGCCCTATGTCATTGATATTATCGCCAAAGACAGTGAAGCTCGCTTCTGGAACCATTTCTCTTAGCGCTCGAAGTGCCATTTTTTTAGAGCTCAACCGATTCGCTATCGTCATGTACCAGTAGTTCGCATAGGAACTCATCGCATGAATATCGGTGACTTCCTTTAATTCCTGAACGCTTCCTTCCGCCTTTAGGATATCCTTTTTTCGGCCAACGCACTGGATGTTTACGATCGTCTCTCGATCGAGCTCTGAGATGGAATTGATCAACTGAATTTCCAGTTCATTCATACCTCGTAAATACTCGAGATAACACTTTGTACCGAAGCTAAGTGACGTGTTTAATACATAAAGCTTTTCTCTCTTTGGATAGGCGTTAAAAAGTAAATCCCCCTTAAAATCCTTTAGTATTTCGAGTGCCCTATCGAGGTGATCCTTCTCTAAGAAATGTGCCTTTAGCTTCTCTCCCGTCTGGAAGTCTGTAATAAAGACACCATTATTTTCTATGATAGGAAGCACGATCGAAAGGTCCCCCAGTGCCCTACGAACACTCGACAAGTTTCTTCCTGTCGCCACCGTAAAGGGCAGCCCATCCTTTAAAAGAGCTTCTAGCTTTAATCTTGAGGAGCTTGAAAGGTCCCCTTTGTTGTTTAGTAGTGTGCCATCGAGATCCGAAACAAATATTTTTTTCATCATTATTTCTATCATATCACGAAAAAGTCTTGCTTACCTAGGTTGCTCCTTTATAATAGATCTAGATTAAGAATTGAGGTACAAATGAAAATTTATGATGTTTGGAAAGGCATGAGTGATTCCCTCACGACAAACGAACAGCATGCCATGTTCTGGAAGGAATACTTCGATACAGAAAAGGGAATCTACCAAGAAATTTTAAAAGAACGTCCAGAAGAAATCACTGGAACTGTTCAAGAGCTATCTGATCGCTTTCATGTAGAACCGCCGATCATGGCAGGTTTCTTAGATGGAATCAATGAATCGATCGAGACGCCAAACGATGTAGAGAACCTCGAAGAGGACTCCGTCGTAGCGCTTAAAATCGACTATCCAAAGCTCTTTAAAAATATGCTCCGTGCAAAAGCCAAGTGGCTATCGGGACTCAAAGAGTGGGATGAGATTCTAGACAAGGAGACGAAGCTTCGCTTAAAGCATGAATTTATGGCAGAGAGCATCGTCGTAAATGAAAACAAGGTGGGAAGAAACGATCCTTGTCCTTGTGGAAGTGGAAAAAAATATAAAGCTTGTTGCTTAAAGAAGGAAAAATAAACGACCCCTAGGGTCGTTTATTCCTTTTCTCGATAGACTTTTCTTCGATCTAGGCTAAAGACGGGTTCACTGAATTCTCCAGGTTTGGTCGTAAGAAGAGCTTTTTTCATGTCGTAAAGACGAGCGTCAATAATATCTAAGTGATGGAGAAGCTCGGCTTCTGGAAACATCGGTTTCTTCGGAGAGCCGTACTCTGCTTCATAGTGGTGACTTAAGATCATGTGCTCTAAGAGCATGGTCTTTTCTCTCGGTAGTTCTAATTCCTTACCGAGTTCATGAATCAAGGTAATGCCTGTCACAATGTGACCTAAGAGCACGCCCTCTGTCGTATAACCACTTACGATACCGAGGTCATTCGAATTCATCTCTCGAAGTTTATCGATGTCATGAATGAGAATTCCTGTTAAAAGGAAGTCGTAGTTCAATTCGTAGATAGGACATAAGACCTTGGCGCTCTTCATCATGCGAAGCAGGTGATAGAGAAGTCCTGAACGGATGGCATGATGGTTTCTCATGGCCGCCGGATAATAAAAGAGCTTTTCTTTATTGACTTCTAAAAGATGTAGGGCGAGCTTTTTATAATCCTCATCCTTCATTCCCTCGACTTCAGAGTGGATGTAATCGTACATCTCCTGTGGCTTTATCGGAGCACTCGCAACGATGGCAGAATAGTCGAATTCATCGCCTTCTCGGATCGGTCTCGTCTGAATGATTTTAAATTGGAGCTCGTCATTCCAAAGCGTGACATCGCCTCGAACCTTAATGATGTCACCAAGCTCTAACTCTTCTTCTAAGACTTCATCGACATCCCAAATTTTCGCATTGATTTCAGCTGTACTATCTGCAAGCTGTAGATCGAGATACTTTTTGTTGTTAGAGCTCGTGCGCAGGTTCAAACTTCGGATCATGTAGAAGCCCTCGATGCGCTGTCCTTTTTCAAAATCTATAATATAAATGTGCATAGTCACCTTTCCCTTCTTTTCCTCATCCTAGCCAATGACACAAAAGGGATTCCCATCGGGATCCTTTAACACGACGTAATCTGCTCCCTCTTCGTAGCGCCACTCCATTCGAGTAGCACCTAAGGCTAAGAGCCTTTCTACTTCTTTTTCTCTGTCATCGGTGAAGAGATCCATGTGATGCCTTCTCGCCTTTTCGCTCGTCACGCGGTTGAGTGAAAGCTGTGTGCCTTCTCCGTTTCGAGGAACGAGGATCGCAAAATCGACATCGGCAGGATATTTTAACTTGTAATCTAAGGCCTTAGACCAAAATTCAATGGCCCTCGAAAGATCCTTTACCCCCCAGACGATGGCACCTATCTCTAAACTCATGTCTCCTCCGAAAAAGAGGAGAAGCTATTCGATCGTAGCTTCTCCTTCGAGTCCAAAAAAGTACTTCCTTAATATTTCCTGATCATAGATCTCTAGGTCGCGCTCACCGGCGAGGAATTCGACGTGATGACGAAACTCGTGTCGAAGCACTTCCCTTAGCTTTTCTGTTAGACGTTCCTTATCGTAATAAGGATACAGTCTTTCAAGCGAACCATAGAAGATCGTAATCTGTTTCCCGAGAGCGTTTCTCGAATACTGACCGAGCGTATAAAGAGGCTTTTGGGGATTCGAATCGGGATGAAGCATGGCCTTATCCTCTAAAATGACCCCTAGATTGAGTTCTTTAAAGAAGGGCTCTGGGAGCTCATCGATGAGTTCACTCAATATCTCTCGAACCTCTTCATAGGAGACGATCATTACTTAACCTCTACAGGGTATTTCTTCTTAAGCTCCTCTACGTATTCATCAAAGCGCTTTTGTTGATTTAAGCTCGTCACGCGGTGATAGATGTCGTGACTTACTTCTTCGTAAGGAATTTGTTGCTCTGGTGAGGAAGAATTTCTCTTAATGATGTGGTAGCCAAATTGAGTCTGTACAGGACCACTGATCTCGCCGTCCTTTAGATCAAAGGCAGCTTGTTCAAATTCAGGAACCATTCTTCCGCGACCGAAGCTACCGAGGTTACCGCCATTTTCCTTAGATGGGCAGCTACTGAGTTCTTTTGCAAGCTCTTCAAAGCTCTCACCCTTTTCGAGGCGTTCCTTCACGGCTTTCGCACTCTCTTCGCTGTCTACGAGAATGTGTGAGCAATCGACTTCTTCTTCACGAATGAATTCTCCCTTATGAAGTTCATAGTAAGCGAGGCCTTGTTCGTTTGTAGCTTCAGAACCTTCGAGTGCACGATTGACGCTGACGCCTCTTAAGAGACCGCGCTCGATCTTACGCATTTCTTCTTTATAGAGATCGCTCTCTTGAAGCTTTCTGTCGAGACCATCTTGATAAAAAAGCTCTTGATTGATCGCTTCATTTAGTAGCGACTCTTCTCCAGCTTGTCGCATACGCTGAGCATATTCCGGTGGGACCGATGCGAGTAATTCATCGATGTCCTTTTGAGTGATTTCTTTTCCATTAACAAGTGCTAAAACTTTTTCCATGAAATTTCCTTTCTATTGTTCGTACTCCACTGATACCCCGATCGAATCAACATTTTCAGGACAAATGAATCTCGACGTTGAGAGTCCGAGGTAGCACATGAAGACGTAATAAACACTGACCATTTGTATCGAAAAGATTGCTTGTACTAAGTAACCAAAGATACCCGAGAGAAAGAGGACGATCATAGGACAGTCCTTTAGACGCTTAAAGGCTTTCATTAAGACGAGGATGATAAAGCCCAAGTAGAGGATAAGTGCAGGAATTCCTCCGCTCACTAAGATATTTAAGTACTCATTATGAGCTTTATCCCAGTTCAGATACTTTCCAAAGTCTTTTTCAATCTGTGCTTTATAGCGCGTATACATGGCATCGCTCATGTTTTCTACACCATAGCCTAAAAGTGGCTTTTCTTTAATGAGTTCGATGCACTTTTTCCAAAGATAGACGCGGTTCGTTCCAGCGGTCTTCGCATGTTCCGGATCGGTTACGACCTTCTTTACGTCGACCTTTGCGATCGTGACACGCTTTGTTAACACACCATTACTCGTCCTGTCGAAGCCTACAAAGACAGCTCCTGTGATGAGTAGTGCGATGAGTCCGTAGATGATCACTCGCTTCTTAGGAAACACACGAAGACTTAATGAGAAGAGCACGATCATCGATACGCCAAAGCCGATCCAAGCTCCTCTCGTTCTCGTACAGAGAAGCGTAAAGAGGATGAAGGCAAAGGGAATGAAGTAAACGGGTTTTCGTTCCTTTAGGGCGACATAGAGGCTGATGGGTAACACCAGTACGAGGTAGCTTCCCAAGAAGTTTGGGTTTCCCATCGTGGAAAAGGTAAGGCCGATCCAGGAATCAGGATAGAGGTGTAAGAAGGGTGGATCGAGGTGATAGAACTGAAGGACACCGTAGATACAGATGAGTATCGATGAAACGATGACACCCTTTAAAAACTTCATCGTGATACGACTCGATTTTGCCACAAAATAAGCGATCATGTAGAAGGCCATCGATAAGATTCCATCATGGCGTGCATTGGAACCGATGAAGGCGTATTCAATATCACTCGCAAAGAAGGCGGTAAAGGTTAGCCAGAGGAAGTAGAGGCCTAACATTTTATCTTCTGGCTGTGAAAAACCCTCCAAAGAAGAGCTTGTAAAGGCATGCAAAAAGAAAACCAAAGAAAGTACCGCTAACGCAATGAACTTCGTGAGCGCTACATTAAAACTATGGCCATCAGGAAACATCAGTAAAGGAAGTACCATGAGGTACATAAAGAGCATTTTGTTGTTAAAATCAATATTTTTTTTCTCTGTCATAGAAACCCCTTGACCCATTATAGCAAAACTCAAGACGTTGTAAAAGGATAAGCTTTGACAAGAAAACCTGTACGCTCTATACTTAAGGTAAGTATCGATGCGAAGATAGAGTACGAGATGATCTTCTCTAAAGAGAGTATCCGGGTGGTGTGAGGATATGGGAAGAACTTTGGAATGGACCTTCAAGATACATCGCGTGAGCGTTATACTTAGAGACCAAAGGTAGGTGGTACCGCGGGATTTCCGCCCTACTCATGGTCTTTTTTTATTATGGAGGAAAAATGAAACAGCGAATTTTTAGCGGCGTACAGCCGAGCGGATCACTTACGATTGGAAACTACTTAGGAGCACTTAGAAACTGGGCTAGACTTCAAGACGACTACGAAGCCATCTATTCGATTGTAGACATGCATGCGATTACGGTAAGACAAGATCCTGAGCTACTTCGTAAGAGAACGCTAACAAACCTCGCTCTCTACATCGCAAGTGGTGTGGATCCAGAAAAGAACACCTTTTTTATTCAATCGCACGTCAAGGAACACGCTGAACTCAGCTGGATCCTAAACTGCTTTACCTACATGGGTGAACTCTCTCGTATGACGCAGTTTAAGGACAAGTCGAAAAACCTCGGTGACAGCATCGGAGTCGGCCTCTTTACGTATCCCGTACTTATGGCTGCGGACATCCTTCTCTATCAAACGGACCTCGTTCCCGTAGGCGATGACCAAAGCCAACACGTAGAGATCACGCGTGACATTGCAGAGCGTTTTAATAACCTCTTCGGACCTACCTTTAAGATGCCAAAGACCTTCTTAAATAGTCACGGTTCACGCATCTACGACTTACAGGATCCGACAAAGAAGATGAGTAAGTCAGAAGAAAATAGCGCTGGTGTGCTCTTCCTTTCAGACGACGAAAAGACACTACGAAAGAAAATCGCGAGATCGGTTACCGATAATATTGGTAAGATTCAATATAACGACGAACAACCAGGCGTAAAAAACTTACTAAACATCTATTCACTCATTACCGAAAAGAATATTGATGAATGCTTAGCACATTTCGATTCAAAAGGGTATAAAGCACTAAAAGACGACGTGACGGATGCGGTGCTTTCTGTCATCCTTCCACTTCAAGAACGTGTAAATGAGCTCTTAGCAAAACCTGCAGAGCTTGAAGAAATCTATCGCTTAGGAGCTAAGCACGCTTCAGAAATTGCTAAGGAAACGTTAGACGACGTCAAAACGAAAATCGGTTTTATTCTTTAGGAGGTATCATGAATATTGGCTTGAAAGACGGTCAGTTCATCACATTTGATGAATCCATGGCGACTCGTCATGCGCTCATTGCTGGAGCGACAGGAACGGGTAAAACAGTAACGATTAAGCTCTTAAGTGAGGAGTTTTCAAAGCAAGGTGTTCCTGTCTTTATCACAGACATCAAGGGCGATCTTTCAGGCTTTATGAAAGCTGGATCGATGAACCCAAAGCTCGAAGAGAGACTCCAATCGATCGGCGCACCTACTCCAACATTCGAGTCCTTCCCAACCGTCTTCTGGGACATCTATAAGACGAGTGGCGTTCCGCTTCGTACGACCATCTCAGAGATGGGTCCACTCCTTTTAAGTCGTCTCTTAAACCTCAATGAGGTTCAGACGGGTGTCCTCTACATCGTCTTTAAGATCGCTGACGAAGAGGGATTACTACTCCTAGACTTTAAGGATCTTCAAAAGATGCTTCTCTTTGTCCAAGAGAATCGTAAGGAACTATCTGAAGTCTACGGAAATATCCAAGCAGCATCGATCGGTGCTATTCAAAGAGCACTTCTCATCCTAGAGCAACAAGGTGCTAGCGATTTCTTCCAAGAACCGGCTCTAGACATCAGAGATTTCCTTCGTACAGAGGACGGAAAAGGCGTCATTAACATTCTAGACGCTAGAAAGATCTACCTCTCCCCAGACCTCTACAGTGCCTTTATCCTCTACCTCTTATCAGAATTCTATGAGAACCTTCCAGAGGTTGGAGATAACCCACTTCCAAAGCTCGTCTTCATCTTTGAAGAAGCACACCTGATCTTTCAGAATGCCTCCAAAGCACTCTTAGAAAAGATTGAGCAAGTCGTAAAACTCGTCCGTTCAAAGGGCGTTGCGATCTTCTTCTCTACACAAAACCCAAGAGACATTCCAGACAATGTCCTAGCTCAAATTGGTAACCGCATTCAACATGCTCTTCGTGCCTTTACACCGGCCGAGCAACGCGTCGTTCGCTCCATTGCAGACACCTTCCGTCAAGAAGAAGGTATCGACATGTTCGAAGAGCTCTTGAACTTAAAGATCGGACAAGCGATCATCAGTACCCTAGATATTAAGGGTCAACCGAGTGTCGCTCAAAAGGCTTACATTTTAGCTCCTGCTTCAGCCTTTGAACCCTGTAGCGCTGATGAAGTCGATCAGACGGTTCGAAATTCCTTCTGCTATTCTAAATATGAAAAGTCCTTTGACAGTGAAAGTGCTTATGAACTTCTAACGAAGCGCATGGAAGAAATGCAAAAGGAAAAAGAAAAGGCCGAGGAAGCACCGAAGGAAGAAGAGAAACAAGGTGGTTTCTTCGACGGACTCTTTAAGAGTCGCTCCAGATCAGACTCTCCACTACAACGAATGGTAAAAAATGCGATGGGCTCTATCGGAAGCCAAATTGGACGCAACATCGTCCGCGGCATTTTTGGAAATATGAGGAAATAATGATCGTTTTATATGAATCTCAAACAGGTCACGTCAAACAATACGCCGAATGGTTAGCAGAAGCACTCGACGCCAAATGTCTCCCACTTAAGGAAGCAAAAAACCTAAACGTCTACGATGGCATCGTATTCGGTGGCTGGCTCTCCGCAAGTAAGATTGCAGGGTACTCAAAAGTTAAGGATCAAAAGAACTTAAAGGCCGTCTTCGCTGTCGGTTCTCTTCCAAAGGAGCTAAACGATAACAATAAGGCCATTCAAGCGAATAAGCTAGAAAAGCCTTACTTCTACCTTCCTGGTGGAGTCGATTTCGAAAAGCTAAGCTTTCCGATGAAGTCGGTGCTTAAACTCTTAAAGGGAGCACTTTCTAAGAAAAAAGATCCCTCTAAGGCAGAAGCTTATATTGTAGAGAAGTACCAATCTTCCTACAATCTCGTAGAAAAAGAAGCGCTCAATGAAATCATTGAGCACTTAAAGAGTACACTTTAATACGTGATAACCGGAGCTCCTCTCAATGGTTTCTATATTAGAAAACATGGTTTGGAGCTCTTTTTTTGCGCTCTCTAGTCCTTGCTTCTTTTGAATGACAAGGATCAGAGAACCACCCTCTTTTAGGACCTCTTTCGCTTCACGAAACATCGAATAGATGGAGTCCTTTCCCGTTCGAATGGGTGGATTTAATAAGACGTAGTCGAAGGGACCTAGTCCTTGAAGCGTCTCAACGTTTAGAACTTTGCCTTTAAGGTTATTTTTTACAAGATTTTTTTCAATGAGACTTACAGCCCGGTCGTTGATCTCAACGAAAGTAGCCTTTATCCCCTTTCGCTTCATGAGAATGATCCCGATGGGGCCATATCCTGCCCCATAGTCTAAAACTTCTCCTTTAATGAAGGGCTCTACGGCTTTAATGAGAACTTCTGAGCCGTAGTCGAGGCGATCCTTACTAAAGACACCGTGGTCTGTAATAAAGGAGTACTCCTCTTGAAAGAGCTTCACCTGTATCGTTTTTTCAGCGCTCTTAAGCTCGCTGTTATTCGTATAGTAATGTGTATTCAATAGAACCTCCCCATGCGGATGATTCCTGCCCCGTCTAGGATGTCTTCAAGATTAAGGGTGATCCGCTGCCCCCATGTAGATAACTCTAAAAGAAAGGTATCTCCTTCTTCGTAACCTGTAATCGTCATGTAGTGATTGGAATACGCTTTTAACTTCTTGTGAAAGAGAAGAAGGAGTAGTACGGGATGTTTTTCATCGATACTTTCTTTAATAAAGGCCTTAAAGGAGGCTAAATTGCCCCTTTTAAGGACTCGAAACCGCTTCGTTTGACCTAGGGCTTTTAGGTACTTTGAAAGTCTGTGGATAACTAGTGTAAAACAAGGGAGACCGTACGTATTCTCATGAATGAAGGGATTAAAGGCATGAAGTGGCGATAAGACGCGGTATAGTCCATTCATGACGTGGACAAATTGCTCTTTACTGGGAGTAAAGTTACCCATGTAATAGAGCACGATGTTCGTCGCTGCAACGACTCCGCAGCCTCCCGCTTTTCTTCGAGGTTCTTCAAACCAGCTTTGATTTCCTCCGAAATAGAGGTTATCAACTCTAGGAAAGTTCACTAAACTGATCATCTTTTATCCTTGTTGAGTCTGTGAATAACTTGTGGAAAAGAATCCCATCTATAAGCCGTTCATCCTGCCCCATTTGAGAGCGTTACTAACAGTATTCACACTTTATCCACACGTGCTTTGTGTATTAAGGGGAAGGTTCGGTGTGGCATTCACATCGAGGTCTGCTGTAACCCCTCTTTGATAGAGATAGTAGCCCGCAGATGCGATCATGGCCGCATTATCGGTGCAGAAACTGAGCTTTGGATAACGAACGTCCACCCCGAGTTCGTCGAGCTTTGTTCGAAGAGACATGTTGGATGCGACACCACCTGCGATCACGATGCGCTTTTCTTTGGTCTTTTCAAGTGCTCGTCTCACCTTTTCAATGACGACTTCTAGTGCCGCCTCTTGGAAGGAATAGGCGATATTTGCGCGGTCTTCATCGGATTCGATGGGATTTTTATCGATATACTGGCGAATGGCGCTCTTTAAGCCACTGAAGCTAAAATCGAGCGAATCGTCCTCTAAAAAGGGACGTGGAAATCCCAGATCCTTGGTTCCCTTCTTTGCAAGCTTTTCAAGTTCAGGTCCACCTGGATAAGGTAATCCTAAGAGTCTTGCGACCTTATCGAAGGCTTCTCCAAGCGCATCATCTCGAGTAGCTCCAAGAAGCGTATAACTTCCATAGGATGGAACGTGATAGAAGTGCGAATGACCGCCACTAACAATAAGTGCTAAGAAGGGCGGTTCGAGCTCTGAAAAAGCCAGATAATTCGCAGCAATGTGACCATCGAGGTGATGCACTGGAACAAGGGGTTTTCCTAATGCAAAGCTCATGGCTTTTGCGAAACTAACCCCTACGAGGAGTGCCCCTACAAGCCCTGGTCCCACCGTCACAGCGATCGCCGAGAGATCTTCTTTTTTTACGCCACTTTCTAATAGCGCTTTTTCTACGACACCTTCGATTTTTTCGACGTGCTTTCGCGAGGCGATTTCTGGGACGACGCCTCCAAATGATTTATGAATTTCTATCTGTGAGTAGACGACGTTAGATAAGATTTCTCGACCGTCTTTTACGACGCTCGCAGCCGTCTCATCACAGCTCGTCTCAATTCCTAAAATAATCGTGCTCATTATCTTCCTTCATCGATGACAAATTGATAAAATGCTTTTTCTTCACTCTTTTCGCGATCCGTGAGTGTTCCTACGGCTTGAGCGTAAACGGTAAATTCCTCTTCCCCGTCGACATCCAATAGAGAATCGGAAAGCGTTTGTTCGTAGGCTCCGATACCGCACGTGCCGAGTTTTAGAGCTTCTGCACCTAAGTAGAAGCTCTGTCCGATGTGACCGAGGTCTATGAGTGCAATGTGGTGACTAAAGATGTCATAGCGCCACTCAAAGCGGTAGCAGACGGCCGTCATGAAAAAGACGACGTCGCTCTTTACGGCCCAGGCTTGCTCCTCTAGGCTCTTAAAGAGCTCTTCATCGCTAAATTCTTTTATAAATTCTAAGGCATGCTCTCCTGCGAGGTAGTGATAAATGCCTCGCTTTAGTCCCTCTACGTTTCGTGCCGCGAGATAGCACTCAAAGCCATGGCGTGCACCTCCACTCGGAACCGTTCGAAGCGTCGCATAGCTCTTTCCACGTCTTCCCTTAATGCCTTGTGCACACCATAAGAGAAAAGAGAGCTCTAAGAGCGTAATGCCCTTTTCTTCGTAGAGTCTTCTCGATTTTCTCGCATCTAAAAGCTCGAATAAGTTGTCCTTTAGATGGAGCGACGTGAAGTCTTTCGGAAGGGGAACGACGATCTCTCGCTTTCTCTCATGAAAAAGGGGAGGCTGTGGTAACTTTTTATCTTGGTCCGATTCAAAATCACTACTCGTAGATTTCATAAAGTTTCGGCCGGATTCAAATCGTTTCATTCTTTTGTCCTCACAAAGACGACCGATGAAGAGGAGTCGTCCTTCGGTTCAATGCGCTTTAATTCAAATTCACCGAGGCTCTGAACGAAGAGTGTGAATTTCTTAAAGCCAAAGTTACGAACGTCAAAGTCTGGATAGCGCTTGGCTAGTTGATTTCCTAAGTCTGCACTACTGATCCAACCGTCCTCAGCACTGTTTTCATCGACAATGGCTAAGAGAGCCTTTTTAATGATCGTAAGCTTCGTCTGAGGTTGTGGCGTTTTATGAACGACGCGCTTTTGCGTGCTCTGACGCGTGATGCTCTTCTTATGACCGTTTTCATTGTCATAGAGAATATCTAAGTACTTAAACTGGTTACATGCGCTAATAAAGGCCTGAGGTGTCTTACTCTCACCCATGCCGATGACCTTTTTCGCACTTTCACGAAGACGAATGGCTAAGCGAGTAAAGTCACTGTCACTCGAAACAATGCAGAAGCCATCGACGTCTCCAGAGTAGAGAATGTCCATGGCATCGATGATGAGTGCAGAGTCCGAGTTGTTCTTTCCTGAGGTGTAACTGTACTGCTGGATGGGTGTGATCGAGTACTCTAAGAGCACCTCTTTCCAAGAGCTATGCACAAGACTCGTCCAGTCGCCGTAAATTCTTCTGTAGGTTACGACGCCGAAGCTTGCGATCTCGTCCAAGATGATACGGACGTATCGACTCGAAATGTTTTCGGCGTCGATGAGTAGGGCAAATTTTAATTCATTCATGGTACTTCCTATTCTAGTTGTATCCCATCGAGCTTCGCTTGTGCCTCAGCTTCTCTTAAGTAGATGGGGGTTAGATCCTCAGTATAATGGCCGTCTTGGTAGCAAAGGATCGCACCCTTTGCATAGTCATAAAAGGGTACTTCTAAGAAACTTCCTGACACTTGCTCCATAAAGGCTTCGATGGATTCACCGCTAAAGGTCACATCCTTAGGAAGCTTTTCTAAGAGTTCTGGAAAGGAGCAGTTTTGTGGAGGTAGTTCTACCTCACCGTAGGAAGCGGCATACACTCGATTTCTTCTGGCATCGATTAAGGGAACACGTGTCGTTCCTAAAAACTTGGAGCGTGCTTCTAAGCTTGAAACACCGTAGACGGGAATTCCCAGTGCACTTTTAAAACCAAGTGCTGTGGCAATGCCTATACGAAGTCCTGTAAAGGATCCTGGTCCAAGGCTTACGACGATGCCATCGAGATGATTCATGGTGACATCATGTTTTTTAAGGATCTTATCGATAAGAACGAGAAGGGTCTTTGCGTGACCGTTTTCACTCTTATCTCTCATGCAGTCGATGGATCCTTCTATTTCTAAAGCGACAGAACAGTACTTTGTCGCCGTATCAAAGGCTAAAATCATACTTCCTCCCAAGTGAAAATGCGCTTTTCACCATCTCTTTGAATGTGCATGCGAGTGGCTTCCGGTAAGAGATCCCGGGCAATGTCTGGCCATTCGATCACAATATGATCGCGCTCTAAGTACTCTTCAAAGCCGATGGCTAAGAGCTCCTCCTCTTCAAGGATGCGGTAGAGGTCCATGTGAATGAGTTCTACGGGGTGATCATATTCTTTAATGATCGAATACGTAGGAGATACGATGTGTTCTTTAATGCCCATCGCTTCAGCGAGCGCTTGAACAAAGGTGGTCTTTCCTACACCGAGATCTCCTTCTAGAAGAAGGATGTGAAAGCCCTTTTCAGCAAAGGACTGAGCTAATTTTTTTGTATCTTCTAAGGTCTTTGCTTCAAATGTCATAATGCCTCAATGTATCAAGTGATAGAGAACGACAAGTACTGTAATATGTACGGGATAATACCAGTAGGAAAGGTACTTTGGAATTCGAATCTTTTCTTTCATGCCATTCACCTTGTGAATGATAGGAAGCGAAAGAAACGCAAAGTCCTGACCTACGATGAATACTTCTTTAAAGTCAGCGAGAGTTATCGTGCAATGGGCCCAAAGGAAGGACGCTTCCATAGGCTTTAGGTTCATCACGATAAGATTTAATCGGTAGTAAAAGGTGACCGCTACAATTGCGAAAAAGAGCCAGGGCTCTTTTTCTTCCTTTATGAGAAAGAATACGACACTAATTAATATTCCATAGCTTCCATAGGCAAAGCTAAACGCTCTAAAATGATAGACAAGCGCATCTGGAAGAAAGGTAAGAAAAACAGCTAATGGATAGAGGTAATGTTTTTCTTTCCTCGCTTCGTCGATCACGATTAAAACGATAGCGCTATAGAGAAGCTGAGCGATCTGATTAATAGAATAGGGATCAAAGGTCGCACCTTCATTTAAGAACTTATAGGGAATGGCAGAAATCAAGGTAAAGACGAGGAGCCGAAAAAGATATCTCTTTCGGTCACTCGTATACTCGATACCTCGTGCAATTCCATAAGCAAAGATGGGAAAAGCGATGCGCCCAATGATGCGAAGGAGTACGTCTTCTGGAAAGAACAGAAGTCCGATGTGATCGATCGTCATCGTAATGAGCGCAATGAGCTTTAAAAGGTCGTTTTGATCCGTTTTTGAAGGCTTAAAAAGAAAGAAGAGAGAACTCTTCTTACTTTTTGTATGCAATGCGTCCATCGACTAAAGTGAGTAATACTCGTGAACGGATGTCGAGTGGATCTCCGCTCCAGAGTACGAGGTCTGCATCCTTTCCTACTTCGATCGAACCGACGCGGTCTTCAATCTCTAAAATCTTAGCAGGATTAATGGTGATGGCCTTGAGTGCCTCGTAGTGATCCATGCCGTCTCTCACACAATAGCTTGCCGTCATATTTAAATGCTCTAAGGGAATGACTGGATGGTCTGTCATGATAGCGACGAGAACGCCTTTACGTTGAAGCTCTCCAGCTGTTTCATAACATTTGTTTTTAAGCTCTACCTTTGATCTCTCACCGAAGGATGGTCCTACGATACAAGGTAGGTTTTCTTTACTGAGATCGTCTGCAATGAGATGTCCCTCCGTCACGTGATCGAGCGTGATCTTAAGGTCAAATTCCTTAGCAATGCGAATGGCTGTAAAGATATCGTCAGCACGGTGAGCATGAGCTTTTAAAGGAATCTTCTTCTCAAAGACAGGAATAAGACTTTCTAACTTGAAGTCGAAATTCGGATGATCCTTGGGATCTGGCTTCTGTTTCTTTTCGTAGTAATCTTTGGCTTTAAAGAGAACATTTCTAAGTTCTGCAGCCGTTCCCATACGAGTTGAAGGGGAAGCATTCTTACTGCTATAAATTCGTTTTGGGTTTTCACCGAAGGCGATCTTCATCGCAGAAGGAGTTCTAACGAGCATGTCGTCGATGCGATGACCAAAGGTCTTTAGGATACAGAAGGCTCCTCCCATGACATTCGCACTTCCTGGTCCAGAGGAAACGCAAGTGACACCGCCCTGAAGAGCTTCAGAGAAGTTTCGATCCATGGGGTTAATGGCATCGATGGCACGAAGTTCAGGTGTAATGGGATTTGTCATCTCATTTCCATCGGAACCTTCAAAGCCGATGGAATCTTCCCACATGCCGAGGTGTGTATGGGCATCGATAAAGCCAGGAAGTAAGAGTGCTCCCTCTGCATCGATGATTTCATCGTCTGCTGTGACGTTACCGATTGCTACAATTTTTCCGTCCTTTACTTGGACGTCTACTTTTTGATAGTTTTCCTTATCCTCTACCATAGTGAGGACATTGGCTCCGCGAATAATCATTTGTTGTTCTCCTTTAAATATGCTTTCACAAAATCTTCAAGACTTCCATCTAATACAGCTTGGACATTACCTGTTTCACAGCCCGTACGGTGGTCTTTTACCATGTTGTAGGGATGAAGGACGTAGCTACGAATCTGCGATCCCCACGTATTATCCATGGCCTCACCAGTAATTCCTAAGCGCTTTTGTCTCTCTTCTTCGAGCTTTCTTTCGTATAACTTCGCTCGGAGTACGCGCATGGCAAAGTTTTTGTTGTCGAGCTGAGAGCGCTCATTTTGACAGCTTACGACAATTCCCGTAGGAAGGTGTGTAATGCGGACTGCAGAGTCTGTCGTATTGACCGACTGACCGCCGTGACCACCAGAGCGGTAGGTATCGATCTTTAGATCTTCGTCGTTGATTTCTACTTCGATGTCCTCTTCAATTTCCGGCGTCACTTCGACAGCTGCAAACGAAGTCTGGCGCTTTCCGTTCGTATTAAAAGGTGAAATGCGAACGAGCCTATGAACGCCTCTTTCGGATCTCAGCGTTCCGTAGGCAAATTCACCCTCGACTTCGATGTCGACGTGCTTAATTCCCGCTTCATCGTCCTCTACGAGATCTAAGATGCGACTCTTAAAGCCTTTCTTGTCGAAAAATCGCAGGTACATTCTTAAGAGCATGTTTGCCCAGTCCTGGGCATCGAGTCCACCCGTACCAGCCTGTATCGAAAGAATGGCATTGTTCTGATCGTACGGCTCACTTAAAAGCGTATCGACCTCTAAGCGATCGAGTTCCTTGGTGAGGCTTTGAAAGAGTTCTTCTCCCTCACTCACTTCTTCGCCAATTTCAAAGAGCTCGCAGCTGAGACTACAGTTTTCAAGTAGCTCTTCGATGTGATCCATATCTTCGAGCTTTCTCTCTAAGCTCTTGTGCTTTCTTTGAACCTCAGCACTCGTCTTGGGATCATCCCAAAAGCCGGGCTCACTCATTCTTTTCGTCAGCTCTTCGAGTTCCTCTTTTATTCTATTCGGGTCAAAGAGACTCCTTAATGTAGGCCCAGCGCTCTTTTTCTTGGCCGAGCTCTACGCGACATAATTCTTCCATCATATGAACTTCCTTTCAATTAGTTCAATTATAACAGAGATCACCCTCATAATAGAGAAAAAACTGTTGGATTTCCCAACAGTATGAGGCTAACTCCTGCCACAGCAGTTTTTATATTTCTTTCCCGATCCACAAGGACAGGGCTCGTTTCTTCCGACCTTTCGTTCCGTACGAACCATCGGCGTCTTCTGCGCTTCTCCTTCTGCCATGACATCTACAACCTGTTCGCGTTCGATCGGCGCATCCTCGATCTTCGCACCATAAAGCGTTCGAACAGTCTCTTCAGTGATGGCTTGAATCATCTCCTCGTACATCTCAAAACCTTCCGTTTGGTAGGCTTGAATCGGATTAATCTGACCGATGGAACGGAGGTTAATACCTTGCTTTAAGTTATCCATGTCGTCAATGTGGTCGATCCAGTGGTTGTCGACGACGAGTAAGAGAACTCTGCGTTCAAACTCACGCATTCTTTCGGGTCCTACGAGATCTTCTCGCTCTTCGTAGATCTTATCTGCAATCTCTTCATAGCGCTCTTTGAGTTCGCTCGGATCGTACTTTTCGACCTCTACTTTTTCAAACGGAGCGACGTTTGTGAACATCTCTTTTAATGCCCGGTGAAGACCTTCTACGTCCCACTCCTCAAAGTGACGATTGCTCGTATAGTTATCGACGATACCAGAGATGACGTTATGAACCATACTTAAGATGTGCTCTTTTAAGTCATCGTTTTCGAGTACTTTATTGCGTTCAGCGTAAATGTATTTTCGCTGCTCGTTCATGACCTGGTCATACTGTAGAACATAAGCACGAGATCCGTAGTGATTCGACTCAACCTTTTTCTGTGCATTTTCAACTTGTTTCGTGAGCATCGAGTGTTGGAGGGGTTCTCCAGAGTCGAGTCCCATGCGATTGAGCATACCGGCGAAGTTTTCATTCATGAAAATGCGTAAGAGATCGTCATCTAAACTTAAGAAGAACTGACTCGAACCAGGGTCTCCTTGACGACCACTACGACCGCGTAGCTGGTTATCGATACGTCTCGATTCGTGACGCTCGGTACCTAAAACGTGAAGTCCTCCGACCTTTCTCACTTCTTCTGCATTCTTATTGACTTCTTCTTCGATCTTTGGACGAATGCTTTGAATGAATTCCTTGGCCCTGATGACATCCTCTTCTTCGTAGTGGAAGGGACTCAGTGCTTTCGAGATAACTTCGTCTGAATACTGTTCCTTACGAAGCTCTTTTCGGAGGATAAATTCGACGTTACCACCGAGCATGATGTCGGTACCACGACCAGCCATGTTGGTCGCGATCGTGACGGCACCAAAGTGACCGGCTTGAGCGATGATTTCACTTTCTCTGGCGTGCTGCTTAGCATTTAACACGTCGTGCTTGATGCCACGCTTTTTAAGCATGCTACTTAGAAGTTCACTCACCTCGATCGAAATCGTACCGACGAGAAGCGGTTGACCCGTTTCATGACGTCTTTGAATCTCGTCGACGATGGCCTTGTATTTAAATTCTTTGTTGCCAAAGATCAAATCGGCGAGGTCTTCTCGAATGACTGGTTTATTCGTAGGAACGACGACGACGTCCATTCCGTAGATGTCTCTAAATTCTTCTTCCTCGGTCTTTGCCGTACCCGTCATACCGGCGAGCTTTTGATACATGCGGAAGAAGTTTTGAAGTGTAATCGTAGCGAGTGTCTGCGTCTCTTTTTTGACTTCAATATTTTCCTTCGCTTCGATCGCTTGGTGAAGACCATTACTATAGCGGCGTCCTTCCATGATACGACCAGTAAATTCATCAACGATGAGAACTTCTCCGTCTTTTACGACGTAGTCGATGTCTCGGTGCATTAAGAATTTCGCACGAATGGCCTGGTTCACGTGGTGACTCGTCTCCATGTTTTCAGGGTCTGACATGTTTTCGATGCGATAAAAAGCTTCGGCTTTCTTAAGCGCTTCATCCGTTAAGACGATCGTCTTTTGCTTTTCATCGATGATGACATCGTCTTCTTTAAGTGTCTTTACGAAGGCATTGGCTCTTGAATAACCATCCGTAGACTTTCTACCGCGACCACTAATAATAAGAGGCGTTCTCGCTTCATCGATTAAGATCGAGTCAACTTCGTCCACGATCGCATAATTTAACGGTCGCTGAACGCGCTCTTCGGCATAGATGACCATGTTGTCACGCAGATAGTCGAAGCCAAATTCGTTATTCGTACCGTACGTAATGTCTCTTTCGTACTGCTCTTTTCGCTCTTCCCCTTCGACATCGTTTGTAAGACAACCGACCGTCATTCCTAGGAAGTGAAAGACCTTACTCATGAGCATACTTTGATACGTTGCTAAGTAGTCGTTTACGGTAACGAGGTGTGCACCCTTTCCTTCGAGTGCGTTTAAGTAAAGAGGCATCGTCGCTGTAAGGGTCTTACCTTCACCCGTCTTCATCTCTGTGATGCGTCCTTGGTGAAGGACGATACCACCGACGATCTGAACGTGATACGGTCTTTGACCGAGTGTACGAACACACGCTTCACGAACGACAGCAAAGGCCTCTACTAATAAATCATCGAGCGTCTCGCCCGCTTTTATTCTTTCTCTAAATTCTTCCGTTTTCTTCTGTAGCTCTTCATCGGAGAGCTTTTGCATTTGAGGCTCTAATTCCTCTACTAATAAAGCCTGATCTTCAAGCTTATTTAATTCCCCTTTGTTGATCTTTTCTTTGAAAAAATTGAGGATTCCCATCTCCACCTCCTATGTACATTCTATCTAATTATATCCCATTCCATTCTAGTATTTCATTTTTACCTTAAAGGAAATAAAAAAAGAGCTTTCGCTCTTTAATATTTATGAGACCGTGCACCAACTCTGAACACATTCCACAGACGTTACCCCAGTAGTTTACTCGGGACAAGCACCCCGATGGCACATGAAAGGTCTTCCTTATCGCTGCTTCCTTCCGGACCTGACGAGGTTCGCAAGTTTCCATTGCATCGGACCCATCCTTCAACGTCACTTGCTGGGGGCAGCTCCACGTAAACTAGCCCTCGATTGGCGTTCAATCCTGCTGTAGCGGGTTGCAGGTTACAGGGAACCGCTAGCTCCCCATCTAGCACGGTGTATATAGTTTACAACGAAAAAAGAGAGAATGCAAAAGATTTTTACAATGCATTCTCTTTTCTCTTTAAACGGACATTTAGGATAAAGACCGTGGACATGATGCAGGCAAAGCCTACAAAGTCCATAAATTTAAATTGTGTTCCTAGTGCGATAAAGCTAAAGAATACCGCAGATACCGTTTCTATGGAGCTTAGGAGACTCGCTTTAATGGGTCCTAAGAGATGAAGCCCTACGAGATAGAGGTTAAATCCTAGGATCGTTCCAAAGCCGATGAGTCCTACGAGTGCAATGATGACACCCGTATCTAATGGTGGCATCCCTACGTAAAAAGGATGCACAAAGAACAGCACAAAACCACCTAGGCACATAGCAAGAGCAATGACCACAAGTGACGACACGCGCTGTAAAAGCTTTACAGGAAAGAGCGAGTAAAACGATACGGCAACGCCACTAATTAATCCCCAAATGAGCCCTTTCGGTGTGATGGCAAGCGTTCGAATGTCTCCGTGTGTCGCGATAAAAAAGGTTCCGAGCACGGCAAAGAGCGTCGCTGAAATCTCTCGGAGTGTCGGCAAACGCTTCTCTTTTAAACAGATGAAGATCACGATAAAGACGGGTGCTAAGTAACTAAAAACCGTCGCTGTACCGGCATTCGTATACTTTATCGCAGAAAGATATGAAATTTGACAGCCAAAGAGGCCAAAGATAGCAAACAAGACGAGATCTACGATATTTCTCTTAACATAAAAAAACTGCTTCAAATCATCCTGTTTAAAAAGCAATAAGTAGATGAGCATGACCACACCAGCTACGAGCATTCGTAGACCTGTGAGACTTAATGGATCGTAGCCACGCTGCACCATTAAATATTCACCGCATGCTCCCGATAGCCCCCACATGATGCCACCTGTAAGCGTTGCAATGAGTCCTTTTGTTTCTTTTGTCATAGGCTTTTCCTCTCATGGGATATTGTAACACATTCAGTAACTCTGATATACTTATCATAGTAGAAAGGAGAAACTTATGAAACGCCTCGGGTATATCGAAGCGCTAATTTCGGCTATCACTTTTGGCACTTTGCCATTTATCACCAAGACCCTCTTAGACCTGGGAATTAGCAGCACAACGGCCATCACGATCCGCATGCTTATGGGACTACCAATCTTTTTTCTGTTGCAAAAGTTTGTCAACAAAAAAAGTCTCACCTTAACAAAGGATGAATTCCGCATTTCTTTACTCTGTTCGTTCTTTTTAAGCATCACCACACTTTTACTGTTTTTATCCTACGAGTACATATCGACAGGCTCTGCCACATCGATCCATTTCCTCTACCCCGTGATCATCTTTATTTTCACGCAGATTTCATTAAAGGAAAGACCGAGTACGCTAGAAACTCTAGCCATTCTCTTTAGTATCGTAGGCGTCTTTCTCATCAATGACTTCTCTCAAGCACTTTCATTAGAAGGAATCATACTCGCTTTATCGAGTGCTATTACGTATGCACTTTATTCGCTATTCTTAGAAAGAGCACAGAGAATAGGCATCAAAGATTTTCGTCTTGCCTTTTATTTAAATATCTTTGGTTCACTTTTTATCTACCTCATCGGTTTTGTTATAAAGAGTCCAGTAACCCTTTGTTTTCCTGCCATCGGTTGGCTCTATCTCTCTATTAGCACCATTCTCGTCGCCATCCTTGCAGGATTACTCTTCCAACAAGCCATTCATCATATCGGTGCCAAACGCACTGCTATTTTAAGTACCTTTGAACCGATTACGTCACTCGTGCTCGGCTACTTTTTATTAAAAGAAAACGTCACGATCCTTCAGATTCTAGGTTGTGCCTTTATTCTTATCGCAACCATTGCTCTTATTCTTCGTCCTAAATGTGAAAGAAGTTAAGTAATTTCTCATCCTCTTCTAATGTATTTCTCCTAGCTTTCCAAAGCTCTTCGCGTATCTTAAGGGTGTAGAAAACAAGCGAACAAAAAAAGGAGAAAAAAATGGAAAACATCACATTAGAAAAAGTCGAAGAAATCACGAAGCGTAAGAATGTATCTTTTAGCGAAGCAAAAAAGGCACTCGAACAGACAGACGGCAATGTACTAGAAGCTCTAGCAATGATCGATCAGAACGAACCCAATGCAATGGTCGATAAAGTGAAAGATCTCATTAAGAAACTTCATGCTACAAAGGTAAGCTTCGAAAAGCCTGAAAAGAAACTCGTTAATCTTCCTGGAACGATCTCACTACTCTTACTCATCATGGCCTTCCCCTTCACGGTTGTCGTATCAGCCCTACTCATGTTTAACGGTTACAAGCTAAAGATTAGAAAAGAGAACGAACTACTAGCACTCGGTAAAGAACTCGACACGCTTCAACAAAATATCGAAAGCATCGGTCGATAATCTAATCAAATTCTAATCTTACTCTAAAAGAACTCAAAGAGTTCGTAGGTATGATAAAGACAAATCAAAGGAGGACAAAATGAATCAAGAAATTACATTAGAAATGGTAGATGAAGTATTAAGAAGAAAGCAAGTAAGTTACAGCGAAGCAAAGCGTGCTCTTGAAGCATCCAATGGAGACATCCTTGGAGCACTCGCTATTCTAGATGATAAGAAAACGACGACGGGTCATTCACTTTGGGATCAACTAAAGGCATGGATTGCAGAACTCAATAAGACCAAGGTAAGTTTCGTTAAACACGACACCGAGTTTGTGACACTCCCTGGAACGATCGCTCTGATCCTTCTCATCGCCTGCTTACCTCTATCGATTGTGATCCTACTAGGATCGATCTTCTTTGGATATAAGCTTAAGATCACAAAACTAGGTCAGCCCGTAGCTTTCCAAAAAGAAATCGACAAAGTACAGGATAACATTGAAACGATCGGAAAATAGTCCGCCAAGCGGACTATTTTTGATATACTGCAGGTGGAGGTACTATGGCAAAGATATTGGTTATAGAAGATGAAAAACAGATTGCTCGTTTCGTTCAATTAGAGCTTGAACATGAAAAGCATCAGGTGACACTATGCCATGACGGAAGAGAAGGCTTAGAAGTAGCCCTTCGCGATGATTTCGATCTGATTCTTTTAGATATTATGCTTCCTTCACTGAGCGGAATGGAAATCTTAAGAAGATTCCGTAGAGAAAAAAAGACGCCGATTATTCTAGTCACCGCAAAGGACGACGTCACGGATAAGGTGAGTGGATTAGATAGCGGAGCAGATGACTATCTGACAAAGCCCTTTGCGATCGAAGAGCTATTAGCTAGAATCAGAAGATTACTTCGAGATCAAGTGGCAAAAAATGTCTTAAGCTATCACGGACTCACACTCGACTCCAACAGCTATCAAGTAACCTATAACGACCAAGAGATAGAGCTTACTCGAACAGAATTCGACCTCCTACAATACTTTCTTACAAACCCCGAACAAGTTCTCACGAGAGATCAGATTATGAACCACGTCTGGGGCTTCGACTACCTCGGAGACAGCAACAACGTCGATGTCTACGTCAGATACCTTCGTACAAAAATCGACGATACGTTTGGAGTGAAACTCATCCGAACCGTTCGAGGTGTCGGGTACAAATTACATGAAGAAAACTAAAGAAAAGAAATCAAATAATATTCCCTTTTACAAAAAAATATGGAGAGTGATCGAAGGGATCTTTGAAGGTATTGGACGCTTCTTTCTCGGTCAGTCGGAACACTTTCGACTCTCGATCGCTTTTAAGATCACGTTTACCTTTATCCTCATGCTCGTGGTCCTATCCTCCATCTTAGGTCCACTCATCGGACCCGTTGGAATTCCACTCATTGCAGTCTTCGGCTACCGGGCCGTAAAGTACTTTTTACAGCCTATAGAAGAACTGACAACCAAAGCACAAGAGATTTCTACAAGCGACTTAAGTGCGAGATTAGACGTTCGTGCAGCAGAAGATGAGCTCAGAGACCTCACCATCACCTTTAATGACATGATGAAAAGGCTTGAGCATGGCATAGAGGAACAGAAGGCGTTTATTAATCACGCTTCTCACGAATTGAGAACACCACTTTCTGTGATCGATGGCTACGGAAATCTTCTGGATCGATGGGGTAAGGATGATCCAGCCGTTCGCGATGAAGCCATTCAAGCGATCAAAAGAGAATCGAAGAGTATGAGAGAACTCGTAGAGAAACTCTTACTCATCTCCCGTATGGACCATGGAACACAAAACTTTGAACCCACAAACTTCAACGTACAAGACCTCATTCGTGAGGTCATCGAAGAAGCACAGCTCATTCGTGAAAAAACACCGACCTTTAAAGGACTTCGTAATCCCGTAGAACTAGAAGGTGACCGACTACTCATTAAAGAGGTCCTAAGAAACCTCATTAATAATGCCATTCAGTATACACCGCTTGAGGGAGAGATCCAGGTGAAAGCGACCGAACAAAACGAACGAATCTTCGTTACCGTAAGAGACAGTGGTAAAGGCATTAGCGAAGAATACATCCAGTCGATCTTTGAACCGTTCGTCCGCGCAGACCAGTCGAGAGACAGAGGTTCTGGTGGAACAGGACTCGGATTGAGTATCGTTAAACGAATTGTAGAGCTCCATCATGGACACGTAAACATAGCAAGCGAACTGGGAAAAGGAACTCTCATTAGCTTAGATTTCCCAAAGAAACAAAAACTGCAGAGAAAATCGGCATGAAAAAAAGATAGTTCAAAGGAACTATCTTTTTGCTTTTCTGTATCCAGCCTTCATGGCTTCCTCTTCTGTCTTAAAGTTTACGATATTCTTCGGAGAGATTTTGTCGTAATCGCGCTGACCAGGCATGTGATAAATCTTACTGCGTTTATTACCACGAATGAATAGCTCTGTAGGCTCGCTTACAATCGGTAGAATCTTAGAATCCTTTTTCTTTTGAACAATGCGCTGCTCTTCTGGAGTAGGACGATTACTCGGGTAGTTGGCTTGAATGTTTGCCCAAATTCCCTTTTTCTTGTCACGAAGCTTGCGTTCAATGTCTAAGTACGTCTGGTAACGTTTCACGTTTTTACCGTACTTAACGGTCTTTGCTAGACTCTCTCGAATGAGAACTTCATTTAAGCACTTATCTTTTACGTAGACATAAGCTAAAAGTCTTCCGTACTTATCGTACTTTTCTTCATCTAGCTCTAATCGAACCGACTTTTTATTAAGAAACTTCTTTACAAAGTTCGATGCGGTCTTTCCCATGGGAACATTCTTGTTCTTATTAGGATGCTTACTTTCAGGTGCATCCACCTGAAGAAGACGTACGGTCACATTACTTTTACCGATGCGAACGACGATTGTATCGCCATCGATCACGCGAACGACTTTATAGAGAGCCTTGGGGTTAACTTCCACGTCCTTTTTAGCAGCCGTGCTATAAGGAACAAACAGACTAGCGATAATTACAAAAGTAAGAAGCCAAAGTAAGAGTTTGCGTTTCATAAGCTATCCTCACATTAACGTTTTGCTTTTCGATATCCTGCTTTAATAGCCTCTGCTTCCGTCTTAAAGATCACGAGATTCTTTTTAGAGATGCGATCATAGGACGAATGATAAGGCATATGATAGATCTTTGATGCTTTGTTTGCATGAACAGGTCCTGTAGGAAGAACGGGATAGTTTGCTTTCAGGTCCTTCCAGATTCCAAGAACAGGATCCTTCGCGGCTTTTTCTAGTTCTACATAATCCTTATAGAACTTCTCATTTTTCGTCTTGTCTCCAACTTTTGCTAGGTGAGCCTTAATGAGCTCTGCATTTAAGCATTTATCCTTTACATAGACATAAGCGAAGACGGTTCCACTCTTATCGAAGGAATCTTTGTCTAAGACGAGAGAGACTTTCTTTCCTTTTAGGAACTTCTCAGTAAACTTAAATGCATCCTTACCGAGTAATCCATTCAATTTTTTAATCGGATGACGATACTCGGGAGCATCAGCATAGAGAAGCTGAACGTTTACTTTACTCTTTCCAACACGAACGACGATGGAGTCACCATCAATGATCTTTTCAACCTTATAGGTTGCCTTGGGATCGATCGTCACCTTTTTAGGAGCTGCCATGACACTTGTTGGGAAAATTCCCAGAACAAGAACGACAGCTAAAAGAAGTGACAACAGCTTTTTTTTCATGATTACCACCTCTATGTAGTTAGTGAGCATTATACAGAATAAGTATAGCACCTATGATAATGGGCTTCAATGAAAGGAGGTAAAAGGTATAGATATCGTTCAATAATGGGGTACTAATCAGATAGAAGTGGCGCATTCCTTTCTTCTCTGAAAAGAAAGATCTAGACCTTTAGGAGGTTCCTATGAAAAAATGGCAAATAGTAAGTTTAGTTCTATCCCTCATCACACTCGTGATACTTGGCTTAACGTTTCAAATCATGAGAGAGACACACTGCGACTGCTGCAATTAAAAGACGAAAAGCGATCAAAAAAATAAATTTCGAGAATAGGTACATGTAATATAGCAGTTCAGCATTACCTTCTTCTCTAAATGAATCATCCCTTATAAGGAGGATACAATGAAAAAGGGGCAAATTGTTAGTTCGATTATGTCATTACTCACACTCGTCATTCTTTTCTTAACTCTAAGAATTTTAAGAGAAGAATCAAAGCGAATAACTGAAACTATCGAAGTTAAATGAAAATAGAAACGCTGGTAATTCAGCGTTTCTTTTAGTTTATACAAATAAAAAACGGCCGTCAGCATGCTTCGGGCCTGGAAAACCTTTCAGTTTTTATTCTTCGAAACAATTATACCCTCTATCTTGTTGACTTGTCAAAACACTTCTGAAATCCATTTTAAGAAATTCTTCGAAAGACCTAAAAAGGCTGATTAGATGTATATGAGATCTAAAATAGTTTTGTTTTTTTCTACAAATATTCATAAATGTGTCTAAATCCTCCATCCTTTTTTTAATTATTCCTTCACTTGCATAGTTTTGGAGGAGAATTACGGAAGCACTCAAATCATGTGTAATTGGATAAGAAAGAATTCTTTTAACAGTTTTCCTTCGGATACCGCATTCACCTAATATTATTCCTAAGGGTCTACACACCGTATATTTATATTGCGTTCCTGGGGCAAGATTATGGATCAAAACATTATTATGAGCAGCATTTCTTAACTTTTGGGACAGAAACATGAGTGATGTAAGAGTTTGAAAATGCTTTTCAGAATCATAGAACATAAACAATTTAATGAATTCATTATATGTTAGATTTTCAATCAAGTTCCAAATGTTCCTATCAATCATGAATCGTTTTACCGAATAATTCGAATAATCAGAAACCACCCTTCTATTTGCATGATCAATGAAACGCTATGCTTGTTCCAAGCCCCTCGGTAATCTAAAGTTACTTTTTTAGATTTACGGCTCCCATCTATATACTAATACATTTAGCGATAGTGCAGATATAAGTGCAGACGCTAGCCAAAACACTATGAAACACAAAGAAACACAAAAACAATAAAAACCTTGAAAATTCAAGGTTTTACGTGTCACAGTGAATCACTGTGTAACTGTATGGAGGAGAGGACGGGACTTGAACCCGCGAGGCCGTTAAGCCCTACACGCTTTCCAGGCGTGCCCCTTAGCCACTCGGACACCTCTCCTTATTTCTTTTAGCTTTAAAAAAGCTGGCCATGAGAGTTCTGCAATCTTCTTCTAGGATTCCCTCTGTCACTTCAAATTGGTGATTGAGTCTTTCATCCTGAGCTACCTCATAGAGGCTTTTTGCAGCACCAAACTTCGCATCTCTAGCTCCAAAGACGAGCCTTTTGATCCTAGCTTGGTGAAGGGCTCCCATGCACATTAAACAGGGCTCAATTGTAACATAGAGTGTGCACTCTGTCAACCTCCAGGCCTTAAGATGCCTAGATGCTTCCTGTATGGCTAAAATTTCTGCATGAGCTGTAGGGTCAAACTGTGTTTCTTTTCTATTGTAACCGCGTCCTATGATCTCTTCCCCACAGACGACGACTGCACCTATCGGGACTTCGTCTTTTCTGTAGGCTTTTTTTGCTTCTTCTATGGCTTCTAGCATAAAGAGTTCATCATTCATACGATCATCCTAATGGCTTGCGGAAGAACTTCTACATGAAGAGGAGTCTTCTCTATGATTTCACCTTCTAGATGTGCTTTGGTCTCCCCTTCTACTTCGATCTTCACGTTCTTCACTTTTCTATAAATGATACTTGGATAGCTTAGGTGTTCTGCCTTTAGAAGTTTACTGAAGAGCTTTATCACGTGAAACACATTGGTGTTCTTTAGCATGACGAGGTCTAGCTCTCCATCCTCTAAATCGGAGTGAGGTGACACATTCATTCCCCCACCAAAGTAGGAGCCGTTACTTACAATGACAATGATGGAGTCTTCTTTTATAACTTCGTCACCAAGAGTAATGGTGGCTTTCATGGGTTTAAAGGTTGCGATGGCTCTAAGGACACCTAGAAAATAAAGAGGTCCTGACTTAAGGGCTGCGCGCATTTTATTGACGTATTCTAAAGTAAGTACGTCGATTCCAATTCCTACGTTATTAATGAAGTAGTGGTCGTTAGCTTTCGCGATGTCAAACTCTTTGATCTGGTTCTTAAGGACTCGATCTATGAGTGCGTTAAAGTCTGTAGGTCCCGCTGCTTTTAAATAGAAATCATTCGCACTACCTACTGGAAAGAGTGTAAATGTATATTTATTAATTTCAAATGTGTTTAATATAGCGTTTAATGTTCCATCTCCCCCGCAGATGACGATATCTGTATAGGGTAGATTCTGTATATCTTTGTACTTCTCTTGAAAGATGTGTACTGAAGAGCTCGCATCGTGCGTCACCTGATGTCCTGCATCCTTGAGTGTGTGAATGAGTTTCTGTACGTGTTTTCTCTTTTTGTTCTTCCCCGCATTGATATTCTCAATGATTAAGAAATTCCTCATACGTTCTCCTAATGTTTCACGTGAAACACTCTGGAAAAGGTTTCACGTGAAACATGCTAAATTAGTTTATTGATTATTCTCTGTAGGTCGTCTTCAGAGTAGAAGCTGATTTCCATCGTGCTCTTCTTCTTACCCATCTTTAGTTCTACTTTAGTTCCTAACTTTTCGCTAATTTCGCGTTCTAAGCTTTCTACAAGGGGGTTCTTCTTGGGAAGCCTTCGCTTTGTTCCTTCTTTATAAGTTTTAGCTAGTTTCTCTAGGTCTCTTACGGAAAGCTTCTTCGTGATGGCAATGTTTGCTAGTTCCTCATAGTATTCAGGCTTTCCTGATAGGATTGCTCTTCCATGGCCTGCCGTTAGGAGTCCTTCTTCAATTTGGTTTATGACCGTTGCAGGGAGTTCTAATAATCTGAGGGTATTTGTCACAGCAACACGACTTTTTCCGATTGTTGTCGCTAATTCTTGCTGCGTTAAAGCGAAATCCTCGATTAATGTTTGATATCCTCTTGCTTCTTCAATGATATTTAGGTCTACTCTCTGTAAGTTTTCTACGAGAGCTACCTTTGCTTTCGTCAATTCGTCGTAATCACGTACGATAGCTGGTATTGTTTTCTGATTTGCGAGCTTACTTGCTCTATATCTTCTCTCCCCAGCAATGATTTCATAACCGTTTTCTACTTGTTTTACTAGTATTGGCTGAATCACACCATGTTCTAAGATGGAATTCTTGAGTTCTTCAAGACCTTCTTCATCAAAATATGTTCTCGGTTGCGTTGTATTCGGTCTGATGTTATCTAAATCGATCTCTACAACACCGCTATTTTCAGGTATTTGCTCTGTTTGTACGCTTAGTAGTGATCCTAATCCTTTACCTAATCCTGTCCTCTTAGCCATTTAACTCACTCCTTTTTAGAAACTCTTTCACCCACTTATTAAAGCTCCATGCTCCTGTGCTTAGCGGATCGTAGTCATAAATGCTCATTCCATAGCTAGGTGCCTCTGCTAAACGCACGTTTCTAGGGATTTGTGTCTCGTAAACCTTATCTCCAAAATAAGCCTTTACTTCATTCATTACATCTCTTGTCAGGTTATTTCTCCTATCGACCATGTTCAAAATGACTCCTTCAATGTCGATTTTAGGATTCAAACCTTGTTTGATCATGTTAACGGTTTCTACGAGTTGACTCAATCCCTCGAGCGCATAAAATTCGCACTGAATGGGAATTAATACGCTATCTGACGACGTGAGTGCGTTTATCGTAAGGATTCCTAAAGCTGGCGGGCAGTCAATTAGGATATAGTCGTACTTGTCCTTTTGATCTTCTAATGCCTTATACAGTAAGAAATCTCTATCCGCTTCATTTGCTAGATCGATCTGACTCGCAGCCAAATCGGGGGAAGAGGGAACGAGGTCTACGCGATCTAAAACGTTCAATTTTGCTTCTTCAATGCTTGCTTCGCCTAATAAAACGTCGTATGTTGTGAGTGTCTCTGAAGTTCTCGTTACACCAAAACCACTCGTTGCATTTGCTTGTGGGTCGAGGTCAATACACAGAACTTTCTTCTTCTTTTTTGCAAGTCCGGCGGCTAAGTTGATATGAATCGTCGTCTTTCCGACGCCGCCTTTTTGGTTAAATAATGATATGATCTTTCCCATAAGTCACCTCGTATCTATCATATCATGAAATAAAAAAAGAATCGCCCTTCTTCAAGGTGATTCTTGACTCAAAAAATATCACAGTGGATTTTTACTAGGCGTTCCTGCTTTTCTGGGATACGTCTTCTGTGTTTTTTCTTTCTTTTGTAGTTTTAGGATGCATCGGTCGTTGTTATTAAGTTCATATTGTTTAGTTTCTATTATATCTACTTTTAATATATTGATAGCGTTTTGAGCTTCCTGAAGTTCTTCTTCAATGCGTCTACTCTTATAACAGTAAGCATAACCATTTACTTTTAAGAAGGGTACGACGTATTCAAGGAGTACGGGAAGATTTGCGATAGCACGTGTGACGACGGCATCGTAGCGCTCACGATGAACTTTGCTCTGACCTAGATCTTCAAAGCGTCCGTGGAAGAGTTCTACATTTTTGATGTCTAATTCCTTTATCACTTCTTCTAAGAATGTCAGTCTCTTTTTTAAGGAGTCGATGAGGTGAAAGGTAACATCTTCCCTAAGTACCGCAAGGACAATTCCAGGAAACCCTGCACCTGTACCGAGATCTGCTACGAGATCGTTCGGTTTCAAGTTGAAGTAGGGTAGAGGAGTCATACTATCTAGAATGTGCTTCTCGTAAAACTCCTTTTCGTCGGTAATGGCTGTGAGATTCATGACCTTGTTCTTTTCAAGAACCATCTCTTGAAAACGCGCTAACTTCTCATTTGCTGTCATGTTTACTCCTAAAGTGTTCTAAGTACAGTAATAGGACTTGGATGTCAGAAGGGTTTACGCCAGAGATTCTAGAAGCTTGTCCGATGTTTTCAGGCATCGTGGCTTTGAGCTTTTGTCTCGCTTCGATTAAAAGTCCTTTGACATCGTCGTAGTCGATGGGTGGAATCTTCTTTTCCTCAAGTGATCTGAAGTGTTCCACCTGTTTTAACTGCTTATCAATATATCCTCTATACTTGAGTTCAACCTCGATGCCGTCGATGATTTCTCTTTGAACATTCGGTCGATTGGGATCAACTGTCTTTAGCTTTTCATACGTTACTTTAGAACGCGTGAGAAGCTGATAGAGGTTCGTATTTTCCTGTAGTTCGCCTTCATCGCACTCTTTAAGAATGGGGTTTGCATCGAGGAAACTGACCTTCGTCTCTTTGAGCCGCTTCTTTTCCGCTTCAATCTTTTCTCGCTTCGAAAGCAATCGTTGATAACGTTCTTCAGAAACGAGTCCTCTTTCATGGGCGATAGGGGTGAGGCGTTCGTCGGCATTATCTTGCCTTAAGATTAATCTGTACTCACAGCGCGATGTCATCATGCGGAAGGGTTCGTTTGTGCCCTTCGTGACGAGGTCATCGATGAGAACTCCAATATAAGCCTGATCTCTTCTTAAGATGAGAGGTTCTTTCTGTTCAAGGTAACAGACGGCATTGATGCCTGCGATTAATCCTTGGGCTGCCGCTTCTTCGTAACCACTTGAACCGTTAATCTGCCCTGCAAAGAAGAGCCCTTCGACAAAGCGAGATTCGAGACTGAGTTTTAGCGTCGTAGGATCGATCGAATCGTATTCAATGGCGTAACCGGGACGCATGATTTTTACGTTTTCTAGTCCGTCGATGGACTTCAAAAAAGACTCTTGAACATCCTCAGGTAGGGAAGTACTCATACCTTGTACGTAGAGTTCTTTCGTGTCGATTCCTTCTGGCTCTAGGAAGAGCTGGTGCCTGGGCTTATCTTTAAAGCGCGTAATCTTATCCTCGATCGAGGGGCAGTATCTCGGTCCCGTTCCTTCAATGAGTCCAGAAAAGAGCGCACTCTTTTCAATGTTTTCTTCAATAATTCGGTGCGTTTCTTCGTTTGTATAACCGAGGAAGCATGGAATCTGATCAATCTCTAAAGAGTCATGTAAGAAGCTAAAGGGAACGATCTCATCATCACCGGGATGAAGGGTGAGTTTGGAGTAATCGACGCTATCCTTATGAATACGTGCTGGTGTACCCGTCTTAAAGCGACGAAGCGAATGACCAAGTGATTCAATGCTCTTTGAAAGCTCATGGCAGTTTTTAAAACCACTCGGACCGATGTCGATCACCTTGTGGCCTAAAAAGACAGAACTCTTTAAGTAGGTTCCAGTCGCTAGAATGACGGTCTTTCCCTCGATCGTAATCCCTGAAAGAAGCTCTACCTTAAACGTATCGTCTTTCGTGATATTTATGACCTCTCCTTGACGCAGATCTAAGTACTCCTGATCTTCAAGGCACTGTTTCATAAATACATGGTAGCTTCTCTTATCCATCTGTGCTCGAAGCGAATGTACAGCAGGTCCTTTGGCCGTATTTAGCATCTTCGATTGAATCGTCGCATGATCGGCAGCGATCCCCATCATGCCACCCAAGGCATCGATCTCACGCACGAGGTGGCCTTTTCCCGTTCCACCGATGTTGGGATTACAAGCCATGAGACTAATGGCATCGAGGCTAATCGAAAGAATGAGCGTATGCTTTTTTTGTTTTGCGGCGATGAGAGCAGCTTCTACACCTGCGTGCCCAGCACCGATGACGATCACATCATACATTTATTTACCTACACAAAAACGTGCAAAGACTTCCTTTATCACGTCACCTTCCAAGCGTTCGCCTAAGACAAAGCCAATTTGATTATAAGCTTCCTTCATATCGACTTCGATATAGTCGTAGAAGACGCCTAAATCAATTCCCTCGAGTGCTTCATCGATCGCTTTTTTAGCTCTTCGAAGTCCTTCCAGCTGTCTTTCATTACTGATGAGGGGGAGGGATTCATCGCTATCTAATTTTTCGATAAAAGAAAGAATGCTCTCTTCAAGTTCTGTGATTCCTTTTTTATCCTTAGCACTAATATAGAAACCATCTTCTGGTATGTTATCTAAAAGATCAGCCTTATTATGAACGATTAAATCGTGTGGCTTAAGCTTATCCATGAGCATCTTTTCATTCTCATCGATCGCTTCTTTGCTATCTAAAAGAAGAATTACAATATCGGCTTCATCCATGGCCTTTAGACTTCTTTCAACTCCAAAGCGTTCAATCTGATCGTCCGTCTCTCGAATACCAGCCGTATCGATCACTCGAACCATGTAACCACCCAGTAGAAGCGTGTCTTCTACCGTATCTCTCGTCGTTCCTGCAATGTCCGTAACGATAGCACGATCTCTTCCCAGTAGTGCGTTTAATAGTGAGCTTTTTCCTACGTTAGGCTTACCGACGATGGCAAGCTTTAACCCACTATCCATTATGGTCGCTTTTTTCGCATTCCTTAAAAGAATCTCTAGCTTCTCTTGAAGTTCTGTAAGCTTTTCTTTTAATTCCTGCTCGGTGAGTTCACTATCGGTTTCTTCCGGATAATCGATCGCTAAAGCGAGCTTTGAAAGAACGAAAAGAACACCTTCTTTTAGTTCATTTAATGTCTCTAGCGTATCGCCTTTTAAGTGCTTTAGATGGTTTGAAAAAGCACTTTCTGATCCTGTAATGAGTTCGTGCACTGCCTCGGCTTGCGTCAAATTCATGCGTCCATTTAATACAGCGCGCTCACTGAATTCTCCTCTTTCAGCACTTCTTGCACCGAGCTTTAAGAGAAAACGCTGAACACGTGTGAGGGCATTCTTCCCACCATGGGAGTAGATTTCTACCATATCTTCACCCGTATACGTTTTAGGCGCGTTAAGATAGACGACCATCACCTCATCGATGAGCTCATCTCCATCTTTTAAATAGCCGTAGCAAAGCTTTCTCGGTTCTTTCGTAAACCGAGCTCCTGTAAAGTGTGGTTCTACGAGACTTCCTACGCCCGTACCACTTAACCTCACAATGCCTATTGCTGCTTGACCTAAACCTGTTGAAATGGCAGAAATGATATCCATACTCCTCCAAAAAGGATAACCCAGTCAAGACTGGGTTATCGGTTTAAAAAGATAATGATCTTGCGATAGGGATCTTGTCCTTCCGAACGTGTAGATACCCTACGATCTTTTGCTAGTGCCGAGTGAACGATGCGACGTTCATAGGCATTCATGGGATTTAACATGATGTCTCGGCGCTGTTTCTTCGCTTTATCAGCCATGCGATAAGCGAGATCTTCGAGTGCTTGCTTACGCTTTTCACGGTAGTTTTCCGTATCTAAAAGCACATGCGTATAGTTATCTTTTCCATTGACGGCAAGGTTTGTAAGATATTGGAGAGCATCTAAAGTCTTTCCACGCTTTCCAATGAGAAGCGCCATATCTTCACCCTTTAGTTCACAGCACAGTTGATTTTCTTCTGGCGTAAACTGTACGTCACAGTCGATTCCCATATGCTTTGTCACTTGTAAAAGATAATTTTTTACTCGACCCTCTAATTCAGCATCCTGAACGGGTGCTTCGACCTTTTCTTCGTGAATTTCTTCCTTCACTTCGACAGGCTTTACAGGTTCTTCCACTTTCTTTTCTTTTACAACGGGAGCTTTTTCTTCAACGGCTTGCGTCTCTTTTTTCCAGACGCGAACACGTGCATCTTTGGCTCCGAAAATACCGAAAAGTCCCTTTGACTCACGCTCTAGGACTTCGTATTCTATTTCGGACTCTTGAAGGTCTAAGTCGATTAACGCGAGTTCAATCGCTTCTTCGACGGTACGACCTGATTTTTCAATTTCTCTCATTTCACTTCCTCAGTTTCCTGTTGACGAAACTTAAGATTTAAAACCTGATCTTGAATGAGCTGAATGATATTCGATGCAGCCCAGTAGAGGATAAGTCCTGCAGGATAGCTTGTAGCAAAAGCAAGAATTAAAACAGGACCCATGTAGAGCATAAAGTTCATATTGGGCATTTTTGGTCCATTGGGATCAGGTTTTGGCTGATTAGCCATAGACATTTTTGCAGTTAAGTACGTAAAAATAGCAGCGATGATCGGTAATAGCCCAGGTACACGATCCATGCCTGATACTTTAATTACGTTCATTAATGTGTCAGGAGCTGACATGTTAGGTAGCCACATAAAACTCTGACTGAGAGCTTCTTGTGGTAATCCGTATTCTACTGGATTTCTAAGCACAGCAAAGAGTCCAAATAGAACAGGAAGTTGGATCAATAAGGGAAGACAACCACCTAAAGGGTTGTGTCCGTGCTCCTTATAGAGCTCCATCGTCTTCATATTGAGTGTTTGAGGATCTTTTGCATACTTGCGTTGAAGCTCTTGAATTTTCGGTTGCAGCTTTTGCTGCATTGCCATATTCTTTTTTTGCGAGATATTAAGGGGTAAAAGGATAAAGCGTACCAAAATTGTAAAGCAAATAATCGTCCAACCATAGCTGTGAATCACGGAAAATAGAGTATTTAACAGCCAGGCGATTCCTTGATGAATGAATTGCAATCTGGTTCTCCTTACTCAAGTGGATCGTATCCACCGGGATTGAATGGATGACATTTTAAAATGCGCTTGATGCTTAAATACAAACCCTTAATCGCTCCGTATTTTTCAATCGCTTGATAGCTATACTGAGAGCAAGTAGGGTAGAAGCGACAAGCTCGAGGGGTATGAGGGGATATGTGTTTCTGATAAAATCGAATCAGAAATAAAAATAATTTTTTAGTCATCCTAATTTGTTCAGTTCTTCTTGAAGGGCACGCTTTAACGACTCAAATTCTATCGTCAGTGAGCGTCCTCTTGCTACGAGAACAAGGTCATAGCCTTCTGGAAGAGGAAGTTCTCTAATGGCTTCTTTTAATCTTCTTCGGGCTCGGTTACGGGTGACAGCATTACCTATCTTTTTACTAACGGTGAAACCAATTTTTGTTTGATTTTGGCGATTTTTTACGGCATAGAGAACAAAGCTCTTCGTTACAAAACTTCGCCCTTTACTGTAGGCTCTTTGGAACTCTCGATTATTTTTAATGCTAATCATGGTCTCACCCTTACGAAAAAAGACCACTTGTTTGCGGTCTAGGCACTAAGTACTTTTCTTCCCTTCGCACGACGGCTCTTTAATACTCTTCTTCCTGATTTAGTGCTCATTCTAGCACGGAAACCGTGAACCATGGAACGTTGGCGTTTTTTTGGATGGAACGTTTCTTTCATTCAACTCACCTCCTTTTATGATTTAGGATTTAGTTCCTGAGCGAGTTACTACGGTTCTATATTATACGTTTGAATGAGGTGAGTGTCAATAAAAATCGCTTTTCGTCACATTTTATTTGTGGATAACTCGTTTTTTTAACTTGAAACGACCTCGGTTAGATGCTAAAATTATTTCAAATGTTGATAACTGCTTTGTGGTTTGTTTTTTTTATCCTATTTTTGCCATAATGTTGATAAAAGTGTGTATAAGGTTGTTATTATCCACAATTTTCAATCCTTTTCGGTTTGTGAAAAAGCGTGGAACACCTTAGTAAGAAAATCACTTATAAAAAGCAGTCGGAAATTTTGTTTAAAACGATGTGGAGCGAAAGAGAAGGAAAATCTGTGGAAAACAACGTGAATTACACTAAAACAGCCGAACAATTTGATAAGGTAAAGGTGCGAATTAAAGAAATCGTCGATGGCGTTTCCTATAATACGTGGTTTGAGCCGTTGACCTTTTTTAATGAAGATAACCAGACCATCTATCTGATGAGTCCTAGTTCGTTTACACAAAGCGTCATCTTAAAGCGTCGTTATCCTGAAAAACTAAAGGAACTCTTCTTTGAAGAGACGGGCATTGCAAAGGACTTTATGATTTTAAGTCCCGAGGATGTCGATAATAGCACCCCTTTAAAAGATGATGGAATGGATCATTCCAATCTCAACCCCAAGTACGTTTTTGAAGACTTTATCGTTGGAAATAACAACAACTTCGCACATGCTGCTTGTGTAGCTGTAGCAGAAGACCCCTCTGAAAGCTTTAACCCACTATTTATCTACGGTGGTGTAGGACTCGGTAAGACGCACCTCATGCAAGCGATCGGTCATCATATTAAAAATAAAAATCCTCATGCCAAGGTGCTCTATACCTCGAGTGAGAACTTTACGAATGAATTCATCCAGTCTTTAAAAAATGACCGCGGTGAGAACTTCAGAAACCGCTATCGTAACATCGACGTCCTCTTAATCGACGATATTCAGTTCATCGCCGATAAAAGACAGACACAAGAGGAGTTCTTCCATACCTTTAACGAACTCTACAATAATAACCGTCAGATTGTCATCAGTTCTGACCGCCCACCGAGTGAAATCAATACGTTAGCAGATCGTCTTCGCTCTCGCTTTGAATGGGGCCTCATTACAGACATTCAGCCACCGGACTTTGAAACGAGAGTCGCAATTCTTCAAAAGAAAGCCGAAAAAGACGGAAAAAATGTTCCTTCCGAAGTCTTCGATTTAATCGCAAAGAACGTCAAATCGAACATTCGTGAACTCGAAGGAGCACTCAATAAAGTCAATGCATATTCGAGTCTCGTGGGACGTGAAATCGACCTCGAGCTAACAAAAGAAGCACTTCAAGATATTCTCATCAGAAACCTTCCTAAGGCCATCGATGAAAAATTTATTCGTGAAGTCATTTGTACTACCTTTGAAGTGACTGAAAAAGAGCTCGATTCCCCGAGAAGAACGAAAAAGATCGCTTATCCAAGACAGATTGCTATGTACTTAATTCGAGAATACACCGACCTTTCGCTTCCTAAAATTGGTGAGATCTTCGGTGGTCGCGATCACTCGACAGTTGTCCATGCCTGCGATAAGATTACGAAGGAATTAGAGACTAATACGACGACACAAACGCTCATCGAAAACTTGAAAAAAGAACTCATGATTGAGTAACACTTTTTTGTGTATAAAAAGAGCTTTTCTTGGGAAAACGAACCCCTGTGTATGAAGCCTTTTTTGAAAGGATTTTCTCCACATCCTTATCCCAAGCGTGCAACGATAGAACTCTAATGGTATAATGATCTATGCACATAACAAACAGGCTCTACTACTACTACTGATCCTAATGAACTAGGTTAAGACTGGAGGAGACATGAAATTTACCGTAAACCAAGCTGAGCTTATTTATGCGCTCAATATTTTATCGAGAGCCATTTCTACCAAAACGACGTTAGAAGTACTTAAAGGTATTTTCATCGAAGCCAAAGAAGATCATATCGTCATGAAGAGCAATGACTTGAGCATGTCTATTATCGTCACCGTTCCAGCAGTAGTAGAACGTCAAGGAAGTACGGTCATCGAAAGTCGTTTCTTTAATGACATCGTAAGAAAGCTTCCAGAAGACGGTATTACGATTGAAAAGAAAGACGATCATACGTCACTCGTCTGCTTCATGAGTCATTATAAACTCATGCAGATGGATGAATCGACCTTCCCACAAATTAAAGAAATTGAAGAGGGTAAGGTCATTACGATCAATCAATCGATCTTCTCAAACATGATTCGCATGACAAACTTTGCTGTAAGTCGTGATGAAACGCGTCCTACCTTAACAGGTAGCTTAATTGAAGTCAAAAACAACGAAATGAAGATGGTTTCAATCGACGGCTTCAATATCGCAATTAAGAAGGTTCCCGTTCAAGATGCACCAGATTTAAGCGTTATCATTCCTGGTAGGACCTTAAGCGAGATTCAAAAGATCACAGCCTATAACGTCGATGACAACCTCATCATGAACGTCACAGATAACTATGTTTCCTTTACGTTCGGTAATGTCGTCATCATCTCTAAAGTCTTAGAAGGTGAATACATCAAGTACGAACAAGTCATTTCGAGCGATTTTCCGATCGATATCGAAGTAGACAGTAGAGACTTCTATGAAGCCATCGACCGTGCAGCACTTATGGCCAATCAGTCACGTAGTTACATTGAAATCTTCGACTTTGCAGACGATAAGGTAACGATCACCTCACAATCGGAGATGGGTACAGCGATGGAAGAAGTTGATATCCGTAAAAATGGAAGTGACATTCGCATCGGCTTTAACCCCAACTACTTAATTAAAGCCCTCCGAGTCATCGATGACGAGGTACTTCGAATTCGAATGAGCTCCCCTGTAAGGCCATGCTTCATTCAGCCTAAGGACAACGATAGCTACGAATATTATCTCGTTCCCATTCGAATTAATCAGTAATCTAAGCATGGAAGAATCCATGCTTTTTTAAAAGGAGAATTCATGATTCTTACGATCAAAGAAGAATTTATTAAACTCGATTCGCTACTTAAATACGCCAATGTCGTAGATACGGGTGGCTTTGCAAAGCACCTCATTCAAGAGGGCTTTGTTAAGGTCAATGGAGAGGTATGCACGATGAGAGGAAAGAAGATTCGAAAGGGTGATACCGTCGAAGTCGAGTATTCGGATGAAATCAATACCATTAAAGAGACTATAGGAGTTACGAATGAACTATAAGCGTGAATTTATCGAATTTCTACTCGCTTCGAATGTTCTTACATTCGGTGACTTTACGACAAAAAGCGGTAGAAAGACGCCTTACTTTTTAAACTTTGGAAATATCAAAAGCGGCAGTGCGCTTTCTGGCATTGGTCGCTACTATGCAGAAAACTATAAGGCACACTTTAATGGAAATCACGTCCTCTATGGTCCTGCTTATAAAGGTATTCCGCTCGCCGTTTCTACAAGTATCGCTTTAAGTGATACGTATAACCTAGATGTCACCTTTAACCGAAAGGAAGTAAAGGATCACGGTGAGGGAGGCGTCTTTGTAGGAAAAAAACTCGAAGCGAACGATTCGATAGTGATCGTTGAAGACGTCATTACAGCAGGTACGGCGATCCGTGAAACACTAGCTCTTTTAGAGCCATACAACGTAAAAGTAGATGGCATCCTTATTGGAGTCGACCGCATGGAAAAGGGAACGACCGATCAGTCAGCCATCGAAGAGATTGAAGAACTCTTAAAGATCAAAGTCTATCCTGTCGTTACGATTCGAGAAATTATTAAAGATCTCTACAATAGAAAAGTGAATGGAAAAGTCTATATCGATGATGAGATGAAGGAACGCATCGAAGCATACTTAGCTCTCTATGGAACGGAGCGCGCAAAAAATGGAGAAAATTGAAGAAGGTAAGCTTCAAACTTGGCACTGGATTTTTAGCTTTTCGCTCACGATCTACCTCTTTTTAAGACTCGTCCTTCGCTTTACCGTCGATCAGATGGATAGTGCGAGGATGCTTACGATCACTTCAGATGAGTGGAGAATCTTCTTTTTTAGCGATCCCGTCATGATGATTTTAGCTTTTTTATTTACGGTCTTAATTCGAGAGCTCTATTCACAAAAGCGCTATGAATTAAGTACGATTTTTACGGTTATCATGCTCGTACCGCTCTTCTTAGGTTTTAGATTCCAGTATCCAACACTTCTTCCGATTCCGATTTTAGTACTCGACTTTTTAGCACTCAAATGGTATCGAAGGTAAAAAAAAAGCCCCTAGGGCTTTTTTTATTGCTGATTCATAATACCGAGCTTTTCAAAGAGATAGAAGAAAGAGCTTAGTACGACTGCGACGACGCTTGCAAGAACCATTCCCTTTAATTCAATCGTTCCAAATTTCAGTGTAAGACCACTTAAACCAGAAACGAAAACGACAGAAGTAAGAATTAAGTTCTTAGAGATCGAGTAATCGACCTTAGCATCGACGAGAAGACGAATGCCGCTCGTTCCGATCATTCCGTAAAGTAAGAAGGTGACACCGCCAATGACATTGCCGGGAATCGTTTGAATGAGAGCAGCTACAGGTCCGATAAAGGCCATGATGATACTAATAAGACCTGCTCCTGCAATGACTTGAACACTATAGACTCCTGTAATCGCCATGACGCCGATGTTTTCTCCATACGTTGTCGTAGGTACACCACCGACAAGTCCTGAAAGAGCCGTAGAGAAGTTATCGGCAAAGATCGAACGATGAAGGCCAGGATCTTTTAGAAGGTCACGTCCTATGATGTTTGAAGTAACGACTTGGTGAGAGATGTGTTCACTCGTAATGACTAAGAGTACGGGTAGCATGATGAGTACACTGTCCCAGTTGAAGCTTGGAAGCTGGAAGTGGGGAATCGTAAAGAATTTAGCCGTAAGAACGGGTGTGAAATCGATCATTCCTAAAGCGAGCGATGTGATATAACCGCCAATGATAGCGATTAGAATCGGGATTGCTGAGAGAAAACCTCTAAAGAGGACAGATCCTAAAATAGCAATGAGTAGGGTGACAAAGAAGACGATGAGATCATTCGGTGTAGAGTTTTCTACCATGATGTTTGCGCCGATCGCACCACCCTGAACCGTTAGCGGTGTCAGTTCAAAACCGATGAGACTAACGACAGCACCCATTGCAGCCGGAGGAAGTACCGTATCGATCCACTTGATACCAAATTTATAAATGATAAATGCAAGCACACAACCGAGTAGACCGACGGCGATAAAGCCCGTTTGAGCGTAGTTAAATCCGTATTTTGCAATGATCACGCCAGCTGGTGTTAAAAAAGCAAAGCTAGAACCGAGGTATGCAGGAGCTTTTCCCTTGGTAATGAGAATAAAGAGGAACGTTCCGATACCGTTCATGAAGAGCACGACGCTTGGATCCATCTGAAAGATCAAGGGGACGAGGACACTCGCACCGAACATCGCAAAGGTATGTTGAAGTGAGAGTGGCAGGAGAAGTTTTGCAGGAACTTTTTCTTCAACTTGATAGACTTTTTTCATAAAACCTCCGGAATTTAGGCAAAAAAAAACCTGATTTTTCGAGAAAAAAACAGAGTTTCTTGGTCAATAATACCAAAAAAAAAGACAAGAAACAAGGAAAGAATACTTCGTTATTGGATTAAGAAGAGAAGTTTTGTATAATAGACGAGGAGAATGATATGGAAAAATGGAAGAGAAATTTATATATCGTATGGACAGGGCAGGTTTTAAGCCAGATCTCCTTCGGCTTTGGTCTGCCTTTTATGCCGTACTTTTTAAAAGAAGATCTAGGAGTCATTGATCCTACGACACTGAAATATTTTACGGGACTACTCAGCATGGCACCGGCTTTAAGCATGGCTTTTATGGCACCCGTATGGGGTAGACTCGCAGACCTAAAGGGAAGAAAACTCATGATGCTTCGAGCGATGTTTTCAGCCTCTATCATCATTTTCTTAATGGGTCTTTCGACGAGTGCTTGGATGCTTTTAGGCTTACGTACACTTCAAGGCTTTTTTACAGGAACCGTCGGTGCAGCCAATGCCTTTATCGGATCTAATTCCCCGAAAGAACACATGAGCTATGCCTTAGGAGTCCTGAGTTCTGCGAACTTCTTAGGCTTTTCCATTGGACCCTTTTTAGGTGGAATCTGTGCCGAATCCTTAGGCTTTAGAGCTTCCTTCTACATTGGTGCGCTCATTATGCTTATTGGTGCACTGATGACGCTCTTTTTTATTCACGAGGACCCATCGACTTATGGAATTAAGAAGTCAGACACGAAGAACACGACACTAAAGACAATGTTTCAGAGCGTCGGTATTATTCTCGTCGTACTCCTCTTACTCCGCTTTTTACGTAGTCTCTTTCCGCCCTTTATGCCGCTTTATCTCGAGGAACTTCACGGCAAAGAAGGAATCATTCGAATTAACGGTAATGTCGCTATGGGCATTAGCTTAGCGACGGCTTTAAGTGGTTTTACGCTCTCGAGACTCGGTGATAAGTGGTCGAAGAGCAAAGTTGTACTCATCCTCCTTGCGATTGTCATTGCGATCAATGGCTATCTCATTGTAAACAAAGGCTTCTGGGAATTTGTCATCTTCTACATTCTTTTAAGCTTTTTTATCGGAGGAATCGAGCCACTACTCACATCCCTTTCAACAGAACGCGTCGATCCCTTGCACCGCGGACAGCTCTTCGGTTACTTAGGACTCGTAGGTGGCTTGGGCTGGGCACTAGCACCTGCCGTAGGAAGTGTTTTATCCGTTCAATTTGGCTATCATTCGCTCTTTTATGCCATGGTCGTAACGCTCATTATGAACTTTTTCATGGTTCTTTACGACAAGAGAAAGGGACCTAAGAATGAACGATCTCTTTAAGCTCTTTACTAGCTTTTTTAAGATCGGCATGCTCACTTTCGGGGGAGGTTATACGATGCTTCCCTTACTCGAGCGTGAATGCGTCGATAAAAATCAGTGGGTCACTAATGAAGAGCTTTTAGATTACTATGCCATCGGTCAAGTGATACCTGGAATCATTGCAGTGAACACTGCCAATTTCATCGGTCACAAGGCGATGGGAAAGAAGGGGAGCCTTGTTTCCGTCTTAGGAATGGTCGCTCCCTCGATTGTTATTATCACCCTCGTCTACTACTTCTTTACACCGCTCATGACATCGCCTATCGTCGCACGAGGCATGGTAGGTATTCGAATCGCCGTGAGCGCTCTCGTCTTAGATGCACTTCTAAAGATGGCGAAAAAAGGAGTCAAGGACATCTTCACCTTGATCCTCTTTTTCGTGAGTGCTTCTCTGATTCTCTTTAGCTCCATCAATCCTGCACTACTTGTTCTCGTCGGAGGACTCGTAAGCATTGTAATAGGGAGAGTGAAATGAACTTTTTCTATCTCCTCTGGGAATTCTTTATCACCGGCCTCTTTTCGATCGGAGGAGGCTTAGCGACGATCCCCTTCTTACAGTCGATGGCCGAACGCTACGACTGGTTTACGAAAGAAGAACTCGTCGACATGATCGCGATTAGTGAATCGACCCCTGGACCGATCGGTATCAACATGGCAACCTTCTCTGGCCTAAGAGCAGAAGGGATCGTCGGGGGTATCCTTGCGACCTTAATCATGGTCGTACCTTCTATGATCATCGTCTTTCTACTCATACGAGTTCTGAATGCTTATAAAGAATCAAAGACCATAAAGGATCTCTTCTATGGACTAAGAGCCGTCAGTGCCGGATTAATCCTAGCTGCTCTCTTTTCTATCTATCCCAAAGCGAGCCTAAAGGTCATTCCTTTATCCCTCTTTTTACTCCTCTTTTTTCTCATCCGAAAGTTCCCAAAAATCCATCCCATTTTCTTTTTAATGGCAGGTTTTTTAGTCAGTTTAATCCTTCCTTTAGCCTAACCGTAGAGCCCTTCTTAAAAGGGCTCTTTTTATTGAAAAATCAATAAAAAAATGCTATAATAATACTGTATAAAGAGGGTGGGATGAAGCTATTAAAAGCACGTTTATATCAAGTTCGAAATTATCAAGATGAATTTTTTTCTTTTGATCCAAATATCAACTTAATTATAGGAAAAAATGCACAAGGAAAGACGAATCTTTTAGAAGCCGTCTACCTCGCTTGTACAGGAAAGCCTTTTCGTACTTCAAGAACGAAAGATATGATCTCTTTCGGAAAAGAGCGAATGGAACTGAGGCTCATTTTTGAGTCCTTTGGAAAAGAAAAGGACTTTCGCTATCAATTAGACAAAAAAAGCCATCTCTTTCACATCAATCAAGTAAGCTTTTCCTCGAGAGCAGAGCTCTTCGGGAATTTTCCTATGGTTCTCTTCTCACCAGACCATTTAAAGATGGTTCGAGAAGGTCCTTCCGAACGTAGAGATTTTTTAGATCGAGAGATTTCCTTTCTTTCAAAAACTTACTTTTATAAGCTCCTTCGCTATCAAAAGCTACTCTCTGAAAGAAATGCACTGCTTCGAAGTGAACGTGTCGATGAGACGCTTCTGAGTGTCTACGACGAGGGTATGAGCGAAGCCAATGCCTTTCTCTTTGAAAAGCGAAAAGATTTTCTTCAAAAACTCGCTGAAGTCGCAAAAGAGACGCATCGTAAGATCAGCTCTGGACGAGAAGAACTCGCTTTAAGTTATGAATCCGATGGTTTTTCCGAGTTTTCTTTAAGTGAACGCCTAAAGAGAAAGAGAAGCCAAGAACTACGCATGAGAACGACGACAGAGGGCATTCACCTCGATGACTTTCGCGTGGAATTAAATGGAATCGATGTGAGGAGGTTCGGCTCTCAAGGTCAACAACGTTCCGCTGCCCTAAGTATCTTCTTATCGCTCATTCCTTTTATCGAAAGTCAGACAAAGGAATCGCCGATCATCCTCTTGGATGACGTCTTTAGTGAGCTCGACGAACTTCGTCAAGAACAAATTTTAGAACACGTACAGAACCATCAAGTGCTCATAAGCACCACCGATGTTGGAAAGATACAGCTACCAGCCAATCTCATTGAGATTGAAGCGGGAAAAAATGTAGGAGGCTATTTTGGTTAATGATTATACCGCGGATAAGATCGAGGTCCTCGAGGGGTTAGAGCCTGTTCGAGTGAGACCAGGTATGTATATCGGTTCCACCGGACCGAGAGGACTTCACCACCTCGTCTATGAAATTGTCGATAACTCCATTGACGAAGCGCTCAATGGCTTTGCCGATACCATTTCGATTACGATTTTAAAAGATAATACGGTAGAGGTTTCGGATAACGGCCGTGGAATGCCTGTCGATATTCATCCGAAGCTTAAAAAGCCAGCGGTTGAAGTCATTCATACGGTGCTTCACGCCGGTGGTAAGTTTAATAATAACGAATACAAGGTTTCGGGCGGTCTTCACGGTGTCGGTGCTTCAGTTGTTAACGCCTTAAGTGAAAGGATGGAGGTCGATGTCCATAAGGATGGTTCGATCTATCGCATCGCTTTTTCACGCGGTAAGACGACGGAAGAGATGCACATCATCGGAACAACCGATCGCTCGGGATCGACGACGCGCTTTTTAGCCGACGGAACGATCTTTGAGACGCTCGATTACGACTATAAGACGCTCGAAAATCGTTTTCGTGAGATGGCCTTTTTAAATAAAGGCATCCGTATTGTCTTTACTGACGAAAGGACAGAAAAGTCCCATGACTTCTGTTACGAGGGAGGACTTCGTGAATTCGTCAACTACATCAATGAATCGAAGACGGCTCTCCATCAGTCGGTTATCTACGGCGATAAGAACAATGCCGATGAACAAGGCACCGAAGTCGAAATAGCCATTCAATATACTGACCAGTACAACGAAAACATCTTTAGCTTTGTAAATAATATCAATACGATCGAGGGTGGTACACACCTCACGGGCTTTAAGACAGCACTCACAAGAGCCATAAACGACTACGCTAGAAAAAAAGGCATGCTAAAAGAGTCAGAGGAAGCACTCCTCGGTGAAGACATTCGTGAAGGTATCACAGCGATCGTTTCCGTTAAGGTCTCACAGCCTCAATTTGAAGGTCAGACGAAGACAAAATTAGGTAACTCCAACGTCCGTTCAACGGTCGATAGCATTACAGGTGAGATGCTCACACAGTTTTTAGAAGAGAACCCTTCCGAAGCGAAGATCATCGTCGATAAGTGCATCCGCTCAGCGAAGGCTAGAGAAGCTGCTAAGCGTGCCCGCGAGATCACTCGAAGAAAGGGTCTTCTAGATGGTTTTAGCTTACCAGGAGCCCTCTGGGACTGCTCCGAAAAGGATCCCTCAAAGAGCGAGATCTTCTTAGTCGAGGGTAACAGTGCAGGCGGCAGTGCAAAGGGTGCTAGAGACTCTAAGTATCAAGCTGTACTTCCGCTTCGGGGTAAGATTCTTAACGTCGAAAAAGCAAACTTCCATCGCATCTTAAACTCTGAGATGATTCGAAATATGATCACAGCCTTTGGCGTCGGTGTAGGAGAGGAGTTTGATGTCACGAAACTTCGCTACCATAAGATCGTCATCATGACCGATGCCGACGTCGATGGAAGTCACATTCGAACACTCCTTTTGACCTTCTTCTATCGCTACATGCCCTCTTTAATCGAAAAGGGACATATTTACATCGCACAGCCTCCGCTCTTTGGCGTAAAGAGTGGAAAAAAGATCACTTATGCCTTCTCTGACGTAGAGCTCAAGGAAATTTTAGATGAGCAAAAGGGAACGGTACAGCGCTATAAGGGTCTTGGAGAAATGGACGAAGAACAGCTTTGGGACACGACCATGGATCCACAGCACCGCATTCTTTTAAAGGTCACGATTAACGACGCCGTAGAAGCCGATCGCATCTTCTCTACGCTCATGGGTGATGCCGTAGAACCGAGAAGGCTCTTTATTCAAGAGAATGCCACTTACGCAGAGCTCGATATCTAGGAGGATCAAGTGGAAGAAATTAGAGACGAAATACAGCACGCTGACATAGCGAGGACCATGGAAAAGGCCTACATCGACTATTCGATGACGGTCATTACAGCACGTGCTCTTCCCGACGTCCGTGACGGTTTAAAGCCTGTTCATAGACGTATCCTCTATGCCATGAATCAGCTATCCCTTACGAGTGATAAACCGCATAGAAAATCGGCAACCATCATCGGTGAAGTCATGGGTAATTTTCATCCCCATGGTGACAGTGCCATCTACGGATCACTCGTTCGTTTAGCGCAAAGCTTTAGCATGCGCTATCCCTTAATCGATGGTCACGGTAACTTCGGTTCCATGGACGGTGACATGCCAGCAGCCATGCGTTATACCGAAGCGAGAATGAGTGGACTTGCAAGCGAACTCCTTCGAGATATCAATAAAAACACCGTCGACATGTATCCAAACTTCGACGAGACACAGCTTCAGCCTTGGGTTCTACCCTCTCGTTTTCCGAACCTTTTAGTGAATGGTTCGACGGGTATCGCCGTCGGTATGACGACTTCGATTCCTCCTCACAACATGGGTGAAGTGATCGATGCCACGACAGCCCTCATCGATGACCCCGATCTTACGATCGATGAACTCTTAGAGATTATTAAGGGACCAGACTTTCCTACGGGTGCTCTCATCATGGGCCGTGAGTCCATGCGAAGAGCATATAAGACGGGAACGGGAAGACTTAAAATTCGATCGCGAGCGACGATTGAAGAGCAGTCGAATGGAAAATTCAGAATTGTCGTAACAGAAATTCCTTACATGACGAATAAGGCCAAGCTCCTCGAATCGATCGCCGATCTCGTAAAACAAAAGAAGATCGACGGCATCACGGAGCTTCGCGACGAATCGAACCGAAATGGCGTAAACATCATCATCGAACTTCGTCGTGACGCGAACCCCAATGTCATCTTAAATCAGCTCTATAAGCTATCGCCACTACAAAGCACCTTCTCGATGATCTTTATCGCACTCGATAAAGGCGTTCCGAAGACCTTTAACCTAAAACAGCTCCTAGAAAAGTACATTGAGCACCAGGTAGATGTCGAGACGAGACGCATCCAATACGATCTCGAAAAAGCGAGAGAGCGTGCCCATATTGTAGAGGGTCTCTTAAAGGCACTCGATATCATCGATGAAATCATTCGCGTCATCCGCAGTGCCTACGACGATGCTAAAGAACAACTCATGAACGAGTTTGGCTTCAGTAAAATTCAAGCAAACTCCATTCTACAGATGCAACTACTTCGTCTTCAAGGTCTCGAATACGATAAGCTCGCCGACGAACTCAAAGAGCTTCAAGAGGCCATCGCCTTCTATGAGAGCGTACTCAGTGATAAGAACCTACTCATGGGTATCATTAAGGACGATTTAAACGCTCTAAAGGCCAAGTATAACGATGAACGAAGGACTTCGATCGAAGCGAACCTCGATGACATCGAGGACGAAGATTTGATCGACGAAAAGAAATCGATCGTAACGCTAACAAAGCGTGGCTATGTAAAACGCGTCGACCAAGAGACGTATCAAGCACAAAATCGCGGTGGACGCGGTATTACGGGACTATCGATGCGAGATGAAGACCTCGTCTTAGATATCTTCAGTACCTCGACTCATAGCTACTTACTCTTCTTTACGGACCTTGGTAAAGTTTACCGTCAGAAGGCTTACATGATTCCTGAATCGACGCGTCAGTCGAAGGGAACACCGATTGTAAACCTCCTTCAGCTTGAAGCCGAAGAGAGCGTTACAAACATCCTTCCTGTAAACGACTTCGACGAACGCTTCATCGTAGCCGTAACCAAGAAGGGTATGATTAACCGCTTACGTCTACAGGATCTCGATACGAATCGTCAAAGTGGTTTGAAGTTTATGAATCTCGACGAAGATGATCGAATCATTAGTGTTCGTCTTTCAGAGGCCAAATTCGACCTCTTTGTCGCAACGAAGCTCGGTCAAGCCATTCGATTCTCACCAGAGACGATGCGCACTCTTGGTCGTGGAACGAGAGGTGTACGAGCCATTCGACTACGCGAAGGTGACGAAGTCATCGGCCTTGACATCATTAAACCCGATACCTTTATCTTTACGATTACAGAAAATGGGTATGGAAAACTTACAGAACCCGATCAATATCGTACGCAAGGTCGTAACGGAATGGGTATCTTAAACTATAAGATCTCAGAAAAGACAGGTCCTGTCGTTTCGAGTGCTTGTGTTGACAGGGGAGATGAGATTCTACTCATCAATTCCTTAGGCGTCGTCATTCGCGTCCGCATGAGTGACGTCAGTGTCATCGGACGTAATACATCAGGTGTTCGCATCATGCGTCTTCCAGAAGGGGAGCAATTGATCGGAGGAACGAAGGCCCTTGAGATCGAAGAAGAACTTGAAGAACCACGCGAGGAACCATTGGATACAGAATTAAAAGAGGAGGAAGATTCGTATGGCTATTAAAATTCGAAGTCTCTTTTCAGAAAAAAAAGATCGTTGGGAAGTAAAAGTCATCGGTGAGGTCGACATCGACACAGCAGCTGAACTCAAGCAAAAGCTCATCGACATCATCGAAGACAAGAACCGCACCGTCATCATTAATGCAGAGGAACTCGATTATATCGATTCAACGGGTCTAGGAATGCTCATCGGTATCGTTAAGCGCCTAAGAGTAGAGAACAACGACCTCATTATTGCTGGTGCAAAACCAAGTATTGTAAAACTCCTAAAAATCACTGGACTTGATAAAGTCTTTTTAGTGAAGGAGGAATGATGGAACGCTTTTCTTTCACGCTTCCTGCGAACAAAGAATACGTCATCGCAGCGCGCCTACTTGCTACGAGCTTAGCAGGAGTCGCTGGTTTTGATGTAGAAAAGATCGAAGACATTCGCTTAGCCGTCGGTGAAGCCTGTAATAATGCCGTCATCCACGGAAAGTCAACCGATTCGATCGACATGCACATCGAACTCGATCAAGAGATGATCTCCATCTCCATCAAGGACCGTGGTCCTGGCTTTGATACCTCAAGACTCGGAGCCGTCGACCTTGAAGCTTACGATGGAAGTGGATTAGGCCTCTTTATCATCGATTCTGTAATGGATGAAGTGAAGCTCTCTTCTTCCACAAACGAAGGCACTGTAATCCAAATGACGAAAAAGAAATAGAGGAAAAATGGAACAATCATTTAAAGGTGTTGATTCCAAAAACCTCTTTCGTGAATACCAAAAGACGCAGTCGCAAGAAATCCGCGATGAGCTCTTTAAGCGTCACCTTTATATCGCAGAGATCCTTTCAAAGAAGTATATCAATAAAGGCATAGAATACGAGGACATCTATCAAGTAGCTTCCTTAGGACTGCTTTTTGCAGTACAGCGCTTTGATGTCGAAAAAGGCTTCGAATTTACGAGCTTTGCTACGCCTACCATCGTCGGTGAGATTAAAAAATACTTCCGAGATAAGGGGTGGACCATTCGTGTCCCACGACGCATTCAAGAGCTTTCAAAGAAAGTATCGCTTGCGAAAGACAAGCTCTACCGAGAACTAAACCGTCCTCCACTCGTTTCAGATATTGCAAGTTATCTCGATGTCACAGAAGAAGCTGTCATTGAAGCCATGGAAGCTTCAAAGGTCTACACACCGAAGAGCTTAGATATCGAAATTGAATCATCTAGCGACGACAAAAACGTTCGCTTGATGGACATCATTGGTGAAGACGACAAGGTTTTTGAATCAATCAACAATCAGGACTTCATCATGTACATGATGAAAAAGCTCAATCCCATGGAAAGAAAAATAATCTACGATCGATTCTTCGAAGAGAAGACGCAAATTGCCGTCGCCGAAGAATTAAACGTATCGCAGATGACGATCTCTCGACTCGAAAAGAAAATACTCTATAAGTTCAAGAAGGAATTCCTAAAACTGAACGAAGCGTAAACGGAAGAGATCAATCTAGTTAAAAGGTGGTTAAAGGTTCGTAAGGAGACTTTCATTTGAAGATCTCTTGGGTTACTATAGTTTACGTAGTGACAACCTCCATCAAAACCTTTTAGAATGAAAAGCACCTGCCTAACTAGGCAGGTGTTTTACGTTAAGGAGATCTATGATTTTATTTTTAGGTGACAGTCTCACGAGAGGGGATCTCTCTTATCAGTTTGTCGATCTCGTAGAGACGAAAGAAGAAAAGGTCAACCGAGGTCAAAATGGAGATACCGTTCTTCATGGCTTTAAAAGGCTAAGCCAGTATGAAAGAAAGCACATCGATTACCTCGTCGTAGAATTAGGTTTTAATGATCTCTATTTTAGAAGCCAAGGCCTTGGGACCATTTTTGAACTTCTAAAAGAAGAAGACTTTGAAGAAGTCTTCCTCGATCGCTTAAAGGACTACAAAGGAAGACTCATGCTCTTTACGCTTCCCTTTACACCACTCGTGGATACTTCTATCCCATCAGAAAGTATTCGTAGAGTTGCAAGAAAACTCGATGCAGAACTCATCGATCTCTACGAGATGGAAAAGGAGCTCTACGAAAAAGGCATCCCCTATACGGTCGATGGCGTCCATCTAACGAAAGCCATGGCAGAAAGGGTAGCGAGTGAGATTTCAGAGCGCTTAGAGAAGGCCTCTATGGATCACACGCTCTAAGTTTAAATCTTTGGTAAAAAGAAGTAGATCGGGAAGGTATCCTTCCTTGACCTCGCCCAGCTTCATCTGAAGTCTTTGAGCGGGGTTTTTTGTTACAAAGGGTAGGGCTTCTGAGAGAGGAAGTCCTAAATTTACGAGGATCCTTAAAGCACTTAGTAGCCCCGTGGGCTTTGCGTAAGTGTATCCGATGCACTCTCCCTCTTCGTTAAAGCGTGCGATTGAACCATAGGCGTCCGTAGAAAGAGTCAGTGAGGGGAACGTCGTAGGATCAAAGATTTGAAGGACGTTTCTTAAGAGTTCTTCTAGTGCTTTCGGGTCGTCATCCGTGGAGATATCGATGTTTCCACCGCACTTTATGAGATCTAATCCCGCGGTTAATAATTCGGTGTTTCTTCCCATGTGTGTCGGTAAGAAGTGCTTTACGTAGCGTTTATCGATCTCAGCGATCTTTAGGAGGTCGTCAATTTTCTTCTCCTCATCCCCTAGATGGAGTGTTAAAAGGCCAGCTTTACCAGAGAGCATCGAACCTAGACGCACTTCTGCCACGAGCTTAAAGAGCTCTTCAAAGGTCATTTTACTGTCGCGGTGATCACTTATAGCGATCTTACAGCCGACACAGTCTTTTATGAGACAGAGGTCTCTTTCGACACTTCCTGTTAACGTCTTTGAAGGGTAGGAGTAACTACCTGTTAGAAAGAAACTTCTCATGCCTTCTGCATTTAAGGCTTCACTCTTAGCGAGGAGATTTTCTAAGCTTCTCGTGATGGAGTCCGTTCCTAGGAGTCCAAGGACAGTCGTTGTTCCAGCTTCTAGAAATTCTCTCGTTTCACTTTCTTTTACGCGAGATGCAAAACCTCTCTCTCCACCGCCTCCCGTAATATGTACGTGTAGGTCGATAAAGCCAGGCGTAAGGATCAAATCACTTCCATCGATTACTTGAACACCCTCGCTCGGTGTCAAAGTTATTTCTTCCGTCGTTATTTTTTCAATCTTTGCTTCGCTTAAAAGAAGATTTCTTCTTCCCAGGTGTTCTGGAGCGTAGACATCGACATTTTTAATGATTGTAAGCATTTTTACCTCCTTCAAGGGTAGTCTAGCATAAGACAAACGGTTTGATATAATATTTAGTAAAAGGAGGTCATGATGGATTACAGACAGTTAGAGTCATTCGTTGCGATCGTGAATTTTGAGAGCTTTTCTGATGCAGCAAAGAGCCTCTATTTAGCACAACCTACCATATCGAACCACCTAAAGAGTTTAGAAGATGAGTTGCATGTCGTCTTGATTCAAAGGAATAGCTGGGGAATCCAGCTGACAGAAGAGGGAAGACTGCTTTACGACTACGCAAAAGAAGTGTTAGAGAAAAAGAAGACACTCGTCAATGAAATAAACAAGAATAGGGTGAATCTAAAGGGTCAAATTGAAATTCATGCATCGAGTATTCCTGAAATGTACCTCATTCCAGAGATCGTGGCAAGATTCAAAAAGCTTGAACCTGAGATCACCTTTAGCTTAAGGCATTCTGACAGTCAGGAAGTCATTGAGATGCTAAAGAGCGATGAGATCACTTTCGGCTTTACTGGCGTGAAAGAGTCCCACTCAGATCTCTCTTACACTGAAATTTCGAGGGATGAGATTCTCTTTCTAGGGCCTTCCAACGAAGAACGTAACAGTGTGACTCTTCAGGAATTTCAAACCCTTCCACTCATATTACGTGAAGAGGGAAGTGGTCATCGCACGGCCGTTGAGTCGATCTTAAATCGCGAGAGAGTCTCTTTAGAAAGTGGTAATGTGACCTGTCGCTGTGAGAATGCTACAGCTATTAAAGAGATGGTGAAGCACGGTCTAGGTTATAGCTTTTTATCAAAAATTGCCGTACAAGATGAATTGGAAAAAGGCACCCTAAAAGCCATACAAATTGAAAATTTGAAGTTTACAAGGAGCTTCTACTTCGTCTACAATAAGAAGAAAGAGTTTTCAGTGCTTGAAAGACGCTTCCAGGATTTTGTCCTCTCTATGGGAGAAATCAAATGAAGGGCCTTTTAAGGGGAAGAGGAAAGATCGGTCTTCTCTTGATCGTCGCTTCCTTTCTCGTATCCCTCGCGCTTTCACCCTTTATAGGAAAAAAGATCGCCCTCGCTGTCTTCTTTCTCGGTGCAGGCGTACTACAGTGGGTATTACTTAGATCACTCCCTCTTTCGACACCTGAAAAAGTGTACATCGATCCCGTGAGTGGTACGAGAACAAAGTTTAAAAACCTCGATACGATCCTTTGGATTCCGCTTCGCTATATAGGTTTTATCTTAACCCTCATAGGAATCGTTATGATCTTTTCAATATTTAAATAAGGAGAAACAATGGAAAGAAAAATTACAACCGTTTGGTCTAGCTACAAAAAGACCGACTACGACAAGCTTGAAAAGTTATCCAAGGAATATATCCGCTTCTTATCTGATGCAAAGACAGAGCGTGAATTCGTCAAAGAGACGATTGCACTCGTAGAGAAGAAGGGCTTTAAGAACATCCACGACATGAAAGAGCTAAAGCCAGGAGATAAGGTCTATTCTGTAAACATGGATAAGAACGTCTTCCTCTTTGTCATGGGTAAAGAGCCACTCGAAAAGGGAATGAACCTCCTCGGTGCTCACATCGATTCACCTCGCTTAGACTTAAAGCAAAATCCTCTCTATGAATCAAATGAACTCGCTCTTCTTGAAACACACTACTACGGTGGTGTAAAGAAGTATCAATGGGTTGCAATGCCTCTTGCTATGCACGGTGTCGTCTTTAAAGAAGATGGTACGAGAATCGACATCTCGATCGGTGAGGACGAAAACGATCCTGTGATCGGTATCAGCGACCTCCTTCCACACCTTGCAAAGGATCAGATGGCAAAAAATATGCGTGAAGGTGTGACAGGTGAGGACTTAAATATTCTCATCGGGTCACGTCCACTCGCTCAAGAGAAGGATGAGGAAGTTAAAAACGCCATTAAAAAGAACATCCTAAACATCCTTGAAACGAAGTACAACATCGACGAAGAAGACTTCGTGAGTGCTGAAATTGAAGTCGTTCCTGCAGGAAAAGCTCGCGACTACGGTTTAGATCGCTCCATGATCATTGGCTACGGTCACGACGACAGAGTCTGTGCTTATGCATCACTCGTAGCACTTTTAGATGTGAAAGCTCCAAAGCGCACCATCGGATGCATTCTCGTAGATAAGGAAGAAGTCGGTAGCTACGGTGCAACCGGTATGCACTCAAGAGCTTTTGAAAATACAGTCTATGAGCTTCTAGAAAAAATGGGCAAAGAGGACGATAAGTCGAGAAGAGATGCCATCACAAATTCCATGATGCTTTCTTCAGACGTTTCAGCAGCCTTTGACCCCAACTATCCTTCTGTAAATGAAGATAAAAACACGGCCTTCTTTAACCGTGGACTATGCATTAATAAGTACACAGGTGCTGGTGGTAAGAGTGGATGTAACGATGCGAACCCAGAGTTCATCGCTAAGATTCGCTCTGTATTCAACAAGAACAACGTCCACTGGCAAACGGGTGAACTAGGAAAGGTCGACCAAGGCGGTGGCGGTACGATCGCTTACATCATGGGAAACATGGGTATGCAGGTGATTGACGCCGGTGTAGCAGTTCAAAACATGCATGCACCTTGGGAAGTGATCAGTAAAGCCGACCTGTATGAAGCCTTCAAAGGATATAAGGCCTTTGTAGAGGAGATGGAATAAGTCGTCTTTAAGACGACTTTTCTTTTTAAGAAGAGGTGCATTTGAGATTATTACTTGCAGAAGATGAAAAAGAATTAAATCGTGCACTCGTCCACATGCTAAAGCATGAGCATTATGAGGTCGACAGTGTCTTTGACGGAGAAGATGCGCTAGATTACGCCCTTTCAGCCGAATACGAGGTGATGATCTTCGATGTCATGATGCCAAAAAGAGATGGCATATCCGTCCTAAAAGAGATTCGAAAGCAGGGTATCCATACGCCTGTACTTCTTCTTACAGCTAAGAGTCAGGTGGATGATCGCATCACAGGACTCGATGCAGGAGCAGACGATTATCTCTGTAAACCCTTCGATCGAGGTGAGCTCTTTGCAAGACTTCGAGCCCTTGCGAGAAGAAAGAGTGAGATTCAAGAAGAGGGACTTCACTTTCACGACCTCTCACTCGATCAAAAGAGTGCCTCCATCATGGGACCCAAAGGTAGCGTACAGCTTACGAATAAAGAGTTTCAGTTACTAGAACTCTTCATGAAAAATCAAGGGATCTTCTTTAGCAGTGAAACGCTTCTAGAGCGCATCTGGGGCTTTGATTCTGAAAGTTCCATTGCCGTCGTATGGACACACATCTCATTTCTTAGAAAACGCTTTGAAGCCATAGGAAGTGAAGTCGTCATCGTCGCCAACCGAGGCATCGGTTATCGTTTAGGTACAAAGAATGATTAAAAAGATTCGAACCCAGTTCTTCTTGATATCGATGCTACTCATGGGTCTTGTCATCCTCATGGTCATCTTTACCATTAACGTCTTAAACCGCCAGGAGATTGAACGAAATGCTGACAGTATGCTTCAGTACATTGCATCGAATGGTGGAACACTAGATCGAATGGACTATGGGCGGATCCCCTCTGGTCCTAGCACTCCCTCAAGCATGCCAGAGAGGTATTTCACGATCTTTTATAACGACGTGGGAATGCTCCTTGCAAAGAACGTAAAGCGGGCGAGTGGACTCGAATTTGAAGATCTACAAAATCTAGTGAATGAAGTGAGAAATCAAAAGACATCGATGGGGCACATCGGAGACTTTAAATTTATCGTCACGTCGAAAAACGCCATGCACATGGCGGTCTTCATCGACATCTCTCCGAACATCCGCGCCATCAACCGACTGAGTACCATCAGTCTCTATGTAGCATTCATTAGTCTTTTAGTCATAGGACTCATCCTCTGGTTCCTCTCGGGACTCATTGTAAAGCCTCATGAAGAGAGCTTAAAGAAGGAAAAGAGATTCATATCCGATGCTTCGCATGAGATTAAGACACCGCTTTCAATCATCCTTGCGGATGCAGACATCCTAGAGATGGAATATGGCCCCACTGACTGGACCGATAGCATTAAAAATCAGACGAAGCGCCTCGATGAACTCGTAAAAGATCTGCTCTTTTTATCGAGACTCGAAGAGCGAAAGCTCGAAAGAGTTCCCGTCGATGCTGAGGCTCTGCTTCAAAGGACGATTCAAAGCTTTGCTGCACTCGAAAAGCTATCACACCATGAATTTAAGCTAGAATCTGTAGAAAAAGCTATGATCGATACGAACCCCACCGATTTAGAACGCGTCTACAGCGTACTCATTGATAATGCCATGAAGTATGCAAAACCCGATACCCCGATAACCATTGAACTAAAGGAGACGGGAAGAGGGTATCGCTTTTCGATCGCAAACGAAGCGATTCTAGAGGATTCGAAGAATCAGAATCAGTACTTTGAACGCTTTTATCGTGGAGATCAATCGAGAAACTCGGAAAAACAAGGCTATGGATTAGGGCTTTCGATTTTATATGAGATTGCAAAAAAGAATAAATGGACCATAAAGCCTCAAATTACAAGCGATCAATTTAAAATCGAACTGGAGTGGAAAAAATCTACGCATTTTTAGTTCATTTAAAGTGAACCCCTTATCCTTAAGCTACAGACCTCCGGGTAATGCTGTGAGTTTCCTTTCCTTCCTGTAAATGTTTTGCATTATCCTTTAAGGAGTTCTTTATAGATATTCAGCGCTAAGCGCTGAATTTTTTTTACCATTTTTTGTACTCCTGTGATACAATACCTAAAGATTGTTTGAAAGGAGTCTTATGGAATCATTAAAAAAAGAACTGAGACAATACTTTCTTGCGGAAAGAAGAGAGTTTTATAGCAATAAAGAAGCCTTTGACGACGCCAACGAAAGCATCCTTTCTCGCGTACTAAAAGAAGAGCATATAAAGAAAGCGAAAACGATCTTCTGCTTCGTAAGCTTTAAGGATGAAGTAGAGACCCACAAGCTCATCGATGAGCTATTAAAAGAGGGAAAGCGCGTCTTCGTACCGTACATAAAATCAAAAGGCGAACCGATGAGGCAGGCGGAGATCAAAAGTCTTAGTGACCTCAGACTTGGTTATTACGACATCTTAACTGTATCCGATGAAGCGACCATGACGGATGAAGAAGTCGATGTCGTCATCACACCAGGCGTTGCCTTTAGTGTCGATGGTTATCGCATCGGTTACGGTGGAGGCTACTACGATGAGTATCTAAAGGGGAAGAGGAGCTACCGCATCGGTATCTGCTTTGACCTACAGCTCATCTGTTCCTTCCCGAAGGAAGACCACGACCTACCAGTCGATAAGCTCATCACGGAGAAGCGTGAGATTGAATTCATCGACATGAGCTATGGAACTGCTATATAAAAAGCCACAGATCTTTTGATCTGTGGCTTCCTTTTTATTACTTATTTATTTGTATGCTCTGAAGCACCATTCTTTTCAGTAATAGCAGCTTGTGCAGCAGCTAGACGTGCAATCGGTACACGGTATGGTGAGCAGGATACATAGCTAAGACCTACGCGATGGCAGAAGTCGATTGTCTTTGGATCTCCACCGTGCTCTCCGCAGATACCGAGCTTAATGTTTGGACGTGTCTTTTTACCAAGCTCTACAGCTGTTTGAACGAGCTTACCAACACCAACTTGGTCGATCGTTACGAATGGATCTTCTTCAAAGATACCGCGTTCGAGGTAGTCTTTGATGAACTTACCAGCGTCGTCACGGCTAAAGCCATACGTCATCTGTGTAAGGTCGTTTGTACCAAAGCTGAAGAATTCAGCGCTCTTAGCGATTTCATCGGCTGTGAGAGCTCCTCTTGGTACTTCGATCATCGTTCCGAACATGTATTTGAGTTCAACGCCACTCTCTTGGATGAGTGTATCAGCCGTCTTACGAACGACTTCTTCAACGAAGGTGAGCTCATTTTGCTCGCCTACGAGTGGAATCATGATCTCTGGATGAACGTCGATGCCCTTTTCCTTCTTCACTTGAATAGCAGCTTCGATGATAGCTCTCGTCTGCATTTCAGCAATTTCTGGATACGTTACAGCAAGACGAACACCGCGGTGACCGAGCATTGGGTTGAATTCGTGTAGATTATCTACTGCATCTCTTAACTCTTCGAAGGAGAGGTTCATGGTCTTTGCAAGATCGCGAATCTCTTCATCGGTGTGAGGTAGGAACTCATGAAGTGGTGGGTCGAGGAGACGAATCGTAACCGGTCTATTCTCCATAGCTTCAAAGATTCCAACGAAGTCTTCCTTTTGGAAAGGTAGGATCTTATCGAGTGCATGTTTTCTTTCTTCAACAGTTCTGGAAACGATCATCTCACGAACAGCTGCGATACGGCTTTCTTCGAAGAACATGTGCTCTGTTCTTGTAAGACCGATACCTTGTGCACCGAACTTCACAGCTTGGAGCGCATCCTTTGGTGTATCAGCGTTGGTGCGAACCATGAGTTTTCTAGCTTCGTCAGCCCAGCCCATGAGTGTTCCAAAGTGACCGCTTAATTCTGGTTCTACGGTCTTAATGATGCCTTCGTAGACATTACCTGTTGAACCGTCTAAGCTGATCTCATCTCCTTCGTGGAAGGTCTTTCCATGAAGTGTAAAGGTCTTTGTCTCTTCGTGAACAGCAAGTGCATCGACACCAGCGACACAGCACTTACCCATACCACGTGCAACAACGGCAGCGTGAGATGTACGTCCACCGCGAGCTGTTAGAATACCTTGAGCACTGACCATACCTTCGATATCTTCTGGAGATGTCTCTAGACGAACGAGGATGACCTTTTCTCCCTTTTCAGCAGCTTCTACTGCAGCATCTGCTGTAAAGTAAACCTTACCTGTTGCAGCTCCTGGGCTTGCAGCAAGTCCTTTAGCAATTGGTGTATGGCTAGCGAGTGAAGCCTTATCGAAAGCTGGGTGTAAGAGCTGGTCGAGTTGACTTGGCTCAATACGCATAATCGCTTCTTCTTTTGTGATATGTCCTTCTTCAACCATCTCTACAGCTACGCGAAGAGCAGCTTGTGCTGTACGCTTACCGTTACGAGTTTGGAGCATGTAGAGCTTGCCCTTTTCAATGGTAAACTCGATATCTTGCATGTCGTGGTAGTGGTTTTCAAGAAGTGTAGAGATCTCTACGAATTGTTGGTAAATTTCTGGATTTACATCTTTTAAGTGATCGATCGTCTGAGGTGTACGGATACCAGCAACGACGTCTTCACCTTGAGCATTCATGAGGAACTCACCGAGCATCTTCTTTTCACCTGTAGCAGGGTCACGTGTAAAGGCAACACCTGTACCACAGTCGTCACCCATGTTTCCGAATACCATGGATTGGATGTTTACGGCTGTTCCTAGGTTATGAGGAATGCCATTCATATTTCTATAGACGATAGCACGGTCGTTGTTCCAAGAACGGAAAACAGCTGTAACGGCTTCGATGAGTTGCTCGTCTGCATCTTGTGGGAAGTCTTTTCCTTGAGCTTCCTTGTAGATGGACTTAAAGCGCTCTACGACGTCTTTCATATCGTCTGCTGTGAGGTCTGTATCAAATTTAACGCCTTTTTCAGCCTTCATCTCGTCGAGTACTCTTTCGAAGTGGCTCTTTGGAATTTCCATGACGACGTCGCTGAACATTTGGATAAAGCGGCGATAACTATCTAGTACGAAGCGTGGATTATTTGTTTCTTTAATGAGTGTTTCAACGACGCGGTCATTAAGTCCCAGGTTCAGCACGGTATCCATCATACCAGGCATGCTGAATTTAGCACCAGAACGTACGGAAACGAGCAAAGGATTGTGATCTGATCCGAAGTTCTTTCCTGTGGTCTCTTCTAATTCTTTTAATTTTGCAAAGATTTCTTCTCTAAGTTCAGGCCAAATTTGCTTGCCCTTCTCATAGTATTCATTACATGCTTCTGTCGTAACAGTAAATCCTTGCGGAACAGGAAGGCCGATGTTTGTCATCTCTGCTAGGTTAGCACCCTTGCCACCTAGGAGATCCTTCATGTTCTTGTCCCCTTCTTTGAAGGAGTAAACGTATTTTTTCATATCTCATTTCCTTTCTAAAAAAAACACTTACTTGATCGCGTTCACCCGTTATTATACCAAGAAAATCATGTAATTAACCCGTTTAAGTTGTATCATTTTTAACAAAAAAAGAAAGCGTATTACGCTTTCTTTTTAAAAGTTACGACTTTCGTCTTGTAAAAATTGTGTATCCCTAATAATTTGACCATTTTCTATGTCAAATCGGTTCATACAGAACACGCCACTTTTATCTTTCATAACGGCGATCGCTTGATTGGGACCTGATTCCTCTATCGTTACGATGTTTAGAGTATAATCGGGGTTTTTATCGTAGTAACTACGGACGAACTTGATATACTCATCCCTTCCTTGGAATTCATGCATTTGCTTTCCGTTAAAGAAAACAAACTCAATATCTGGATGGAGAAAGCTAGGATAGTTGTCCCAGTCGCGGTTTTGTTCTGTTGTGAGGAATTTTGTAATAAACTCTTTTGCTGACATTGAATCACCTCATGGACATACTAACACAAAAAAGAAACAAAGTCACCAATAATTACAAAATATTTATTAATTTACAGTCTACTTCGTTCTTTATCTAAGGGTGTCACGATAAAATCACGCTCACTTGTGATTCGTTCATCTTCGATCGTAAAATGACTCATTAAAAAGGTATCCTTGGAGTCTTTAATGATAGCGACAATCGTGTCTCCTTCTTCGCGAATATGACTTAGCGTATTAAAGGTCAGAAGTCTCTTTCCTGTTGTACTGATAAAGTGAATGTATTCGTGAATACCATGAGCTTGCGCACTCTTCGAACCGTCAAAGAGCGTCAGTGTGACCGTAGGATCTAAAAACTGTCTAAAGATCAGCTCATCTTTATTCTGTTTTGCGATAAGGAAGTCGCGTATAAACTGCTCATATTTCATTACATAATACCTCGACCCTAGTATATCATGAAAAGGGAGTACATTATCACACTTTCGTTTATCTTTTCATAAATCATTTTTGTAGCATTATAATTTATTACATAGATTAAGAAATACATGATGTTTTAATCAAAAAGTCTATTGCGAAATTAAGTCATTCACCTTACAACCAGAGCTATTTTGATTCGTGAGTAGACATTTTATGATCATTTTATAATAAGTGAGTTACTTCATTGAATACCTAAATAGAATCTATCATAGAAAACAATGTTCGTTCGGATTGTTGTAATTTTGATGCAATATGTATACACAGAAATAACGACGAGCTCTTTGTAGCAATGAATAATGGACTGATTTTTTGTAATACAACAAAAAATAATGTAATAATTGTAACCTATTGACTTCCATGTTATAAGGAGTTAAAATAAATGAAAATTGGAACAGAGTTCCAAAAGCGAAAGGAGACAAAATGATGCGTTCTAAACACAGTTGGGCAACAAAATTTACTTTGTTCTTTTTAGTTATTGCAATGCTAATGATGACAAGTGGTTGCGGTAGTAAAGATGTAACTACAGGGGAAGGTAGTACAGGCAAGGACGAAATAAAGTTTGGTCTGGCGTCAGAGCCAAATAAACTTGATCCAATGGCTATTGCTACGATGAGTACTTTCAGTGTTACATATGCGATCTATGACAATTTAGTAGAAGAAAATGAAAAAGGCGATTTTGTACCTTCTTTAGCTGAAAAAATTGATGTATCGAATGATGGTCTTACTTATACGATGGATATCAGAAAAAACGTGAAATTTCATGATGGATCCCCTCTAACAGCAGATGATGTCGTTTTTTCCATTAATCGAACAATCGAAAAGGGTTGGGCTTTTGATATGACCGCTTTTATCGATAAGGTGGAAAAAGTTGATGATTTTAAAGTAGTAATGAAGTTGAAAAGACCTTTTGGCGGTATGATGGGTAGCCTAGCTTCTCCCTATTTTTCAATTATGAGCAAAGCCTATATTGATAAGAATGGCGATGAAATTGTTGAAAGAAAACCTATGGGTACAGGTGCCTACAAGTTTGTGGAATGGCTGGCAGGAACACATATTAAGTTAGAAGCTAACGAAGAGTATTGGCAAGGTGCACCAAAGATTAAAAAAGTAACATTCCAACCAGTAACTGATAAGAACACGGGTTTGATTTCTCTACAAACAGGTTCTCTAGATGCTTATTTGAATGTTAATTACATTGACATACCTAACGTGCAAAAGGATCAAAATCTCCAATTTTCAAGTACCGAATCGGCTTCAGTTCTTTCACTAGACATGAACGTTGAGAAAACTCCACTTGATAATGTAAAGGTCCGTCAAGCAATTAACTACGCAATAAATAGGCAAAATGTTATTGATGGAGCTCTAGAAGGAATTGGAAAAGTTGCTAATTCAGCTATTCCTCCTACCGTGGCAGGTTATTCTGCAGAGACCAAGGGATTTGAGTATGACGTTGAGAAAGCCAAGTCTCTTTTATCAGAAGCAGGCTACAACGAACAAAATCCATTAAAATTAAAGCTTAAAATCAAGGAAGACGCAAAAGTTCAAAAAGTTGCTCAGGTAATTCAAAATGACCTTAAACAGGTGAATATTGAAATTGACATTGAAATCATGGAAGCTGGAAAATATTCTACTGATATCAATACCAATGGAGATTACGAATTAACTTTGATCAGCTGGACAGCAATGTTCCCAGATGCCTATTCCTTGCTTTATAGCCAATTCCATAAAGACACCTATGGAAGTACCGGAAATATCACTCACGTCGTAGATGAAAACCTTTCTAAGGCTTTGGACGACGCAGCGCAAGTGGATGATTCTAAGAAGGTTGAAGCCTATAGCAAAATTACCAAGATGCTAATTGATAATGCCTATGTAGCAAACTTAGTTTATGAGCCTACTACAATTACAGCCAATAAGGACTTATTAGGCATTGAGGCGAACTCTTTAGGAATCTATAAGATTAAACGATTTAGTTGGAAATAAGTGATCACATTGGGGGACGATTATTAAATGATTGTCCCCTGTTTTTAGAAAAGAGGCATTATGGGAAAATACATATTTCGACGATTAGGGATGATGATTTTAGTCATTATCGGGATCTCATTTATTGTCTTTACTATTATGAACTTAACACCAGGAAATCCTGCTTACTTAATTCTCGGTCAAAGTGCATCACCCGAACAGGTGGCTAAACTTGAAGCAAAGTTGGGAATTAACGATCCATTTTTTGTGCGCTATTTCCATTATATGGCAAATATGCTAAAAGGAGATTTCGGAAATTCCTATAATACTGGCTTACCAGTATTTGAAGAGATTTTTGCAAGATTTCCAACCACATTAAAGCTATCAGCAATAGCGATGTTTATAGCATCATTAATTGGAATTCCAGTTGGAGTGATTTCTGCTGTAAGGCAATACTCATTTACTGATGCGATAAGCACGACGTTAGCTTTACTTTTTGCATCGATTCCCTCTTTTGTTTTGGGGTTAGTTTTAATGTTGGTCTTTAGTTTACAACTAAGGTGGCTTCCTCCAACTGGTATTGATTCATTTAGAAACTACATATTACCCGCGGTAACGTTATCAACTATAACCATGGCCACTCTAGTCCGCATGACTAGATCGACAATGCTTGAGGTCTTAAAGCAAGATTATGTGAGAACTGCACGTGCTAAGGGAGTTGGCGAAAAATCAATTGTCTTAAAGCATGCTTTGAAAAATGCACTTCTCCCTATTGTAACGGTCATTGGAGTGGATTTTGGTTATCTGCTAGGAGGCACCGTAGTAGTAGAGTCCGTTTTTTCCATACCCGGTCTAGGTACGTTATTAATCAATGCAATCCGCATGAAGGATACTCCTACCGTTATGGCAGCAATTATGTTTGTAACACTTGCCTATAGCATTGTTAATTTACTAGTTGACTTAATATATGCCTTTATAGATCCGAGAATTAAAGCTCAGTATGAAAGGGGTTAATATGCAAACAGAACCAAAAAGTCGTGGACAATTTGCCTCTATACTGAGGCGTTTAAGAAAAAATAAGTTAGCTATGGTAGGATTGCTCGTATTGACCATACTTGGGTTATTGGCAGTTTTTGCAGATGTTATTGCTGACTATGACACTCAAGTAATTCAACAAAATACGGGGATGAGACTTCAGGGGATGTCGGCAAAACATTGGTTCGGAACGGATCAGTTCGGACGTGATGTTTTCGCCCGCATCATTCATGGAGGAAGAATTTCTCTAACAATGAGCATCATTTCGATGAGCATTGCAGTTGCTGTCGGAGCTCTAATTGGAGCAGTGGCTGGATTTTACGGTGGTAAGATCGACAATATTCTAATGCGTTTTATGGATGTTCTATTGGCAATTCCTCCTATGCTGATGTCCATTTCTATCGTGGCAGCATTGGGTCAGAGTATGGTTAACCTTTTGATTGCACTGTCTATAGCGTATATTCCTGTTTTTGCTCGAGTCATTCGCTCGTCCATATTATCAATAAAGGATCAGGAATTTGTTGAAGCAGCCAAAAGTTGCGGAACGAGCGATTTGAGAATTATTTTCAAGCATATTATTCCTAACGCGATAGGGCCAATCATCGTACAAGCTACTTTGGCTATGGGAGCAACCATTTTGATTATTTCGTCACTTAGTTTCATGGGCATGGGAGTCAAACAACCCAGTCCTGAATGGGGAACTATGCTATATGAAGGTCGAGATTATCTGAAGCAAGCACCCTATCTTGTTTTATTTCCTGGAGGTGCGATTACCACAGCGGTCATTTCTTTGAATTTAATCGGTGATGGCTTGAGAGACTCGCTTGATCCAAGGCTTAGAGGATAAAAAAGATGAAAGAAAAATTATTAGATATACAGAATCTCTCCGTTGAGTATCGAACGGATGATGGCATTTATAAGGTGTTAAATGACGTTTGTTTAGAAGTGATGGAAGGAGAAACATTAGGGCTTGTTGGCGAAACAGGGGCAGGAAAGACAACGACAGCCCTTTCAGTAATGAAATTATTACCGAAAAAAACCGGTTTCGTGACAGGTGGCGAAATTCATTTTTCAAATGAAGGTAATCTTCTTGAAGTTAGTGAAGAAAAAATGAAGGCTATCCGAGGTCATCAGATATCTATGATTTTCCAGGATCCTATGACAAGTCTCAATCCAATCATTCGCATAGGAGATCAAATAAAAGAGTCTTTTAAAGTACATAGAAAAGATCTATCAGAAGATCAAATAAACAATAAAGTAGATGAAATGCTCCAGCTGGTCGGAATTTCTCCGACTAGAAAACATGAATATCCTCATCAATTCTCCGGTGGAATGAAGCAAAGAGTCGTTATTGCAATGGCACTTAGTTTAGAACCTAAATTATTGATAGCCGATGAGCCTACTACAGCATTGGATGTCACCATTCAAGCTCAGGTGCTCCAAATGATGAATGATTTAAAGGAAAAATTAGGAACCTCGATGATTCTCATCACGCACGATTTAGGAGTTGTATCTCAGACATGCGAGAAAGTAGCAGTGATGTATGCAGGACATATTATTGAATACGGAACTGCTGAGGAGATTTTCTTGTCAACGGTACATCATCCGTATACAGATGGTCTCTTTGGCTCCATTCCAGATATTTCCTCTGAAACCGAAAGGTTATCACCTATTTTTGGTCTAATGCCTGAACCAACTGATTTACCTGATGGTTGTGTTTTCCATCCCCGTTGTCCAAAATGCATGGAGATTTGTAAGTCAGTCGAACCACAGACATTTTTATTAGGAGGATTACACCAAATTAAATGTCACTTGTACAAGGAGGCTGCTCATGAGTAATCCATTATTGGAAATCAAAGGACTTAAAAAATACTTTTCAACCCCTAAAGGAATGCTTCATGCGGTTGATAATATAACACTTCAAATTCCACGCGGGCAGACTCTTGGAGTAGTAGGTGAATCAGGTTGCGGAAAAACGACGTTGGGTAGGACTATACTCCGACTAGTTGAACCTACCGCTGGTGAGATCCTGTTTGAAGGTAAAAACATTATTGAATGCAATAAGTTAGAAATGAAGAAATTAAGAAGAGAGATGCAAATTATTTTTCAGGATCCATACTCTTCATTAAATCCTCGTTTGAGTGTCTCTCAAATTATAAAAGAGCCTCTTATTGTCAATAAACTGTTTTCTAAAAAATCAGAGTTAGAGCAAAGAGTAAAAGAACTCATGGATGTTGTTGGACTATCTCAGCGATTAATTAACTCTTATCCTCATGAAATGGATGGGGGACGAAGACAAAGAGTGGGCATCGCAAGAGCTTTAGCCACGAATCCAAAGTTTATTGTTTGTGATGAACCAGTGTCTGCGCTGGATGTCTCTATTCAAGCTCAGATTATTAATCTTTTAATGGATTTACAAGAACAGCAACATATTTCCTACCTTTTTATTACGCATGATTTGAGTGTAGTGAAACATATTTCTGATGTTATTGCAGTAATGTATTTAGGTCAGTGTGTTGAACTGGCTCCGAAAAAAGAATTGTTTCAAAACCCGAAACATCCATATACGAAAGCTCTCTTAAAGTCTATCCCGGTAATTGATATTTCAAAACGAGGAGAAAAATTTGAGCTGATTAAAGGAGAGGTCAGTTCACCTATTGAACCAGTAGAATATTGTCGCTTCTTCCATCGATGTAAATATGCCAAAGATATTTGTAAAGAGTATCCTGTGGAGCTCAAACAGATATCAGAGGGGCACTTGTCAGCTTGTTGTAGAAATTACTTGGAAGGGGAATCTTTTGATGAATAGTAAGAGAATCGAAAACTATGCAGATTTAATTTTGCGAAGAGGTGTTGGTTTACTAAAAGGTGACACACTTGTGGTTGAAGAAACATCAGTCTCGGCAATCGAATTTTTAAGGATATTGACCAAAAGGGCCTATGAGTTGGGGGCTAGGGATGTAATTATACATTTCTCCGATCAAGAGTTAACTCGCTTAAGGCTTCAAAATGCAAGCTTAGATACTCTAAAAAACATGGATCAATGGTGGGTTGATTCTAGAGTCACTTATGGAAAACCGAACTCCTGCTTTTTGCGACTTAATAACGATGATCCAAGCGGGCTATCAATGGTTCAGAAAGACCGCTTAGATGCTTGGAATAAAGCTAAAACAGAACCCCTTAAAGATTTGAATTTCATGAAGAAAGACAATTTATTTAAATGGAGTGCATCGGTTATACCTGGAGCGGAATGGGCGCAAAGAGTATATCCAGACGATAGCTCGGAAGTTGCTCAAGAAAAACTTTGGGAAAACATATTGGATGCTTGCTATGTCACAGAGGAAAGCTCAACAAAAGGCTGGGATAAGCATATCCAAGAAATGCTTGAAAATGTGCATAAACTCAACCAATTAAAGATTAAATCTCTACACTTTACAAATTCACTGGGAACTGATTTACATTTGGATTTATGCGAAGATGCAGTGTTTGCTGGAGGCATTTGTCATTCACCTGAACCCGACGGAGATTTATTTGCTCCCAATATTCCGACGGAAGAAATTCTATCAACTCCTCATAGAAATAGCGCTAATGGTGTTGTATACAGCTCAATGCCGTTTGTATATTCTGGAAATGTAATTGAGAATATGCGCCTGGAATTCAAAGATGGCGTTGTGATAGATTACTCAGCCGAGAAGGGGCAGGACGTATTGAGAACTCTTTTAGAAACGGATGAAGGGAGTCGTCGACTAGGTGAAGTAGCGTTAGTACCATCTGATTCTCCAATTCATAAGATGGGTGTTCTTTTTTTCAATACCTTACTAGATGAAAATGCAGCCTGTCACTTAGCATTAGGAGCTGGATACACAGACGTTATTCGAGGGAATGATAGGAGTTTTGACGCACTCTATGCAAAAGGTTTAAACTCCTCCAGTGTCCATGTCGATTTTATGTTTGGAACGGATGATCTAAATTGTGACGCCGTCTTACAAACCGGAGAAACCGTTCGGATTTTTAAAGATGGAAAGTTTTCCTTAGAAAGGAAATAGTATGAAGCATCGATTTATTGCATCTAAGTACTGGAAAAGTGCTCAAAACGCCATGAGTAATTCAGATGTCATGGCGAAAATGTTTCATGATGTCATCGATCTAAGTCTGGGCGATCCAGATCTTATCACTGATGAGCGTATCATTGAAGCTGCTTTTGAGGATGCAAAGAGAGGGCATACAAAATATACGGACTTTAGGGGTGATCCTGAGTTGCGTGCGGAAATCTGTAAATTCTATAAAGAGCGTTTTGGCGTTCAAATTGAAGATCAGGATGTTATGGTAACAGCTAGTGCATGTCTAGGCATGTATTTGGCGTTAGAAGCTATTACTAATCCCTATGATGAGATCATCATGCATGCTCCTTATTTTACGCCCTATCCCGGTCAGGTACGTTTAACAGGTGGAACACCAATTATTTTGGATACATTTGAAAAAGATCGTTTTGAGATTGATCCTAATCGTTTGGAAGCCCTCATCACTGAAAACACGAAAGCACTTATTGTTAATAGCCCCAATAATCCCACTGGCTGTACTTTGAGTGAAGACACGATGTTCGAGATTGCGGAGATCGTTAAAAAGCATGATTTATTACTGATTGCTGATGAGATTTACGGGCTATATTCTTTTAATAAACCCTTTCATAGTTTTATCGAGATAGAAGGTATGAAAGAACGGACAATCATTATTAATAGTTTCTCCAAGGATTTTACGATGACCGGTTGGAGAGTAGGTAATATCATTGCTCCCGAATTTTTAATTGAAGTGATTCAAGAGATCAATGAAAATGTTGTTTTCACAGCTCCTTCAATTTCTCAGAGAGCCGCCTTATTTGCGTTAAGAAACCGAGATGCCATTCAGCCATACTACAAAGAGGAATATGAAAAGAGGGTTCGTTATGTAGCAAAGCGAATCGCGGGAATTCCTAACATGAGTGTATTAGAGCCTGAAGGGACCTTCTATATTTTTGTAAATATCAAACAAACTGGGTTAAGTTCCGCGGAGGTTTCCAATCGTATACTAAAGGAAGCGCACGTATTGACACTACCTGGAAATGCATTTGGAGAATGCGGAGAAGGCTACTTAAGGCTTGCTTGCACTCAAAATATTGACGTTCTGAAAGAAGCTTTAGACAGAATTTCCAGAATGGATTTGTTCCAATAAGATGTAAAGCCAAACCTTTTTAGGTTTGGCTTTTAAATTTAGAATTCGAATTGGTATCGCATTTTTTTTAGTATAGCACTGATTTTATCAGAGCAGGATTTGACTTCATTAACCATGGAGTCTAGGCCTTTCATCATAATTCGAGCTTTTGGCCCAGTGATTCCAACGGATGCTAAGATGGTTTGATCGTACGATTCCAGAGGAACCGACACACAAAACAACCCATACTCATACTCCTCATCATCAAATGAAATCTTCTGCTCTAAGATCTTCTCTTTTTCAGGAAGAAAGTCTTGTAACGTCGTGATGGTGTTAACTGTTCTTGGAATGCATGTATTCGTCTCAAAATAGTTTTCCATTGTTTTTTCATCAAGCAGTGAAAGAAATATTTTTCCGCTTGCTGAGCAATTTAGTGGTGAAAAAGGAATCAGTTTTGATGTCAACGCTGTTGAGTCGCCTTCTGCAGATACTAAGCTAATAGAAACGCCATGGTAGTAAACACTTAAACAGGCACTTTCGCCTGTTACTTCAGCCAGTTTTTTTACATACTCTTCAGAAATAGTAGTTAAATTTCGTTGAGATTTAGTCGTTTCACCGTAATAAATAAACTTATTCCCTAACGAATACTTTTCAGTCAAGCTGTTCTTAGAGATAAAATCATGGTTTTCTAAAGAGAGTAGAATTCTATGAAGCGTTGCTTTAGGGATATGTAGCGCGTTTTGAATATCGGTAAAAGTGGCCTCAGAACAAAATAAAAAATCTATGACTGAAAGAGTTTTTTCAGTGGCATTGGTATTGTATTTTTTGATTTCACTATCTGTTTTCATGCTTCCTCGTTTAATTCTTGTTATTGATATTATAACATTTTTTTCACGCCAATGATCTTTATCATTATCAGATTTAAGTTTCACACAGGTTCTGATACGCATTCATATATCGATAGAAATAGAAATGGCGAAGATTTGCAAGAAACCAGCATGTAACTATTCTGTGAGTCTTAGGAAAAGCTCTGTAACAGGAATTTAAGAACATAATCGTTAGAAAGTAGTCGATTGTTTCGCTTTGGAACAGGTGATATATTTATGGTGAAAAATTTCAATACGCTTTTGGAGGAACCATGCAGCTTATTTTGTATGATCCCAAAGGTGAATTCTTTCAGCCTCTGTCATCGCTTCTTTGTAATCACCTGATACTCGTAACGGACGAAACGACACTCACGAAAGAACTAAAAGACACGCATCCAGATCTACTCTTCTTTCCTGTACTTGAAGATCTCTTACCTCTTTTCAAAAAGCTTCTTAAGAAGTACAAAACCCTTCATAGGAACGTTATTTTAATCGAGAAAGACAAATCCTTTCTTCGACATTTTCTTTGCTATGCACCGCTTGACCTCGTGCATATTCCCTTTGATGCAGAAAAACTTAGATTTCTTGAAAGTAACATCGACTCCAAAGATCACTTGATCGAATTGAAGCTCGGAAGGCACTCGGTCGAGGTAGACATTTCCGACATTCTCTACTTAGAGAAAGAGGGACGTCGTGTGAAGGTCACGACCTTTCGAGAGTGTCATCAGTTTTACTCTACGATGAAGGACCTCGAAAAGAAGCTTCAAAGCCGTTTTATTCGGATTCATCAATCCTTTCTAGTAAATGGAAGGGCAATTCAAGCATGGAACAAAGAGCAGGTGAAAATATTAGGAACAGCACTCCCCGTTAGTCGGAGTGGACATAAAGCACTGGAGCAATTTTTTCATGGATAAAAAAACGACCTCTACTCTTCCGTAGAGGTCGCTTTTTTACCTTCGTGATAAGAAAATTCATTGTTCATGAGGCTTTCAATCGCTGCATTGATCGCCTGATAACCGATCGTAAGATCCTTTTCTTTTTTTAAGTGACGAGCCTCTTGAGCGATGACCTCAGAGAGAACGTACTTATTTCCCGTCTTATCCATTAATTCATCGATTGTAAAATGATTCATATTATACCTCAGGCTCATTATAACGCACTATCCTTGAAATAACAAGGGAAAGCCTAGTTTAACTCCTTCTTTAAGTTACGTATGACAAAGAGATAGAAGCAGAGGAGTCCAATCGTTCCCTTTAAGACGGTAGAGCCACTGATGGACCACCAGATGCCACTTAAGCCTAAGACTGTCTCCTTAAGAAAGAGGGCAGAAGGGATGCGAAGTAGCTGTAGGCTAATTCCTATGATCGAGGGAAACTTCGTAAGTCCTACGCCGTTAAAAGCTCCATTTGTCGAGATCTCAAGGGCCTGAAAGAACTGGCTGATGCCGAGGATCGTAAGGTATACGACACCCATCTCGATGACGTGATCTTCACGGATGAAGATACTGAAGAGCTCTCGAGGAAGTAGGATTAAAAGAAGTGAAGCACAAAGGCCGATTAGAGCGACGATCACCGTTCCTACCTTAAATCCATCGATTGCACGGTCGTACTTCTTGGCTCCGTAGTTTTGTCCGACAAAAGCGCTGAGTGCTGCTCCAAAGCCATTTGAAGTCATCCAGCTGACCGATTCAATCTGCGCTCCTAAACGCTGAACACTGATGGCTTCCTTTCCAAAGCTCGATACGAGTCTTCCGATGTACATGGCGATGAGTGTAAAGGTAAGACTTTGTAGGGCTGCAGGTGCACCTAAAGAAAGGACCTTTTTATAAGGTTCTGTTCCTAGGCGCTGAAAGCGAATAAACTTTAAGTATCCTGAGGATCTCGCCTTTACGATTAAAAGCGTTAGTACGCTTATAAACTGAGCACTTACAGTCGCAAGTGCTGCTCCACGAATGCCAAAGCCCAGTCTGTTTACTAGAAAGAAGTTAAGAACGATCTTTGTAATGAGACCGAGGATTGAAGCATAGAAGGGAGCGCGCGAGTTTCCTCCGGCATTAAAGATACCTGTTAAGGCATTTAATGTAATCGTAAGAGGGACACTCCAGATAACGACCGATAGGTATTCATGTGTCTTTAAGACGACCGAAAGGTCTGAAATCTGAAAGAAACCGATGAGCGGATCTCTAAAGAGAAACACAAAGAACGCATAGATACTAGAAAGGAATATCGCTAAGCGGATAGCACTTTGACTAAAAGCTCTCGCTTTCTCTTCATCACCTGCTCCTATGCTCTGACTCGTTAAGACCTCTCCACCCGTTCGTGTGAGCATGCCGATAGCAAAGCTCAGCATCAGGTAGAAACCACCCGTACCTACGGCTGCCACGGAATCGGCACTGATATGACCTACCGTATACATATCGTAGAGGTTATAAGCCATAGCAATGAAAGCACTTCCCATGATGGGAAGTGCTAGTTTAAATAGCTTCTGTTGAATCGATCCTTCAGTGAGGTTTGTTTTTCTATTCATCGATTAAAGTGTATCGAGAGCCTGTTTGAGGTCAGCGATGATATCTTCTACATCTTCAAGACCTACAGACAGACGGACCATACCTGGTGTAATGAAAGCACGAGCTTGCTCTTCTTCACTGTAAGGAGAGTGTGTCATGCTTGAGGGGTGTTGGATGAGCGTTTCACAGTCGCCGAGACTGACTGCGAGCGTGCAGAGCTTGACGTTATTCATAAGCTTAATTCCAGCTTCTTTTCCACCCTTTAATTCAAAGACGAGCATCGCTCCCGGTAAACGCATTTGCTTTTTCGCAAGCTCATATTGGGGGAAGCTCTTTAGACCTGGGTAGATGACGTGGTCAATGGCTGGATGTGTCTCTAGGTACTCTGCTACTTTTTGTGCATTTTCGCAGTGTCTTTCCATGCGAAGAGGGAGTGTCTTCATTCCGCGGTTAATGAGGAAGGAATCGAAGGGGCTTTGAACAGCACCTGTCATATCCTTAAGACCTACGAAACGTACTTCGTTAATGATCTCTTGGCTTGAAACGACAAAGCCTGCGATGACGTCTCCGTGACCATTTAAGTACTTCGTTGCAGAGTGAACGACGACATCAGCACCTAATTCTAACGGACGCTGTAAGTAAGGTGTCATGTATGTATTGTCTACGACGACCTTGCAGTTTTCGTTTTCGTGTGCAATCTTACAAACGGCTTCAATATCCGTTAGGAACATGTTGGGGTTTGCAGGTGTCTCGAGGTAGACGACACGCGTATTTTCTCGCATTGCTTTTCTTACGTTTTCAGGGTCTCTCGTATCGACAAACGTAACCTCTACACCAAAGCGTGAAAGACCGTGCTCTAAAAAGGCAAACGTACAGCCGTAGAGCGTCGTCTGAGCGATGACGTGATCGCCTGCTTTTAGAAGTGCCCAAAGTGCACTCGTAATCGCACCAATACCTGAAGAAAGAGCGACTGCACTTTCTGCTCCTTCAAGTGCTGCGATCTTTTCTTCGATTACGGTCGTCGTTGGATTTCCAAGACGTGTGTAGATGTAGCCTTCTTCCTCTAGAGCAAAACGTCTTCCCCCTTGCTCTGCTGTATCAAAGACAAAGGTAGAGGTCTGATAGATCGGAGTAGCAAAGGCTCCAAATTCATTTTTTCTGCTTCCAGCATGGATAGCTTTGGAATTGAACTTCAATTCGCTTTCGTTATTCATGGAAACTCCTTTCAATGTTACTCGTTCTATTTTAGTCGAATGAATAAAAAAAATCATCTCGTTTTTGTTATAATAGTACTATGCAATTTATTGGTGTTTTTGATTCTGGCTTGGGTGGAATCACGGTCCTATCAGACCTCAAACGAGAACTTCCCCAAGAAAACTATATCTTTATCGGTGATAGTAAGCACGCTCCTTACGGAGAAAAGAGCAAAGAAGAGATTACAGAGCGCTGTCGAGCGATCACAGAAGACCTCGTAGGAAGGGGCGCTAAGGCTATCCTCATCGCTTGTAATACAGCGACGAGTGCGTGCGTAGAAGAACTGAGACGAGAGTATTCTATTCCCATCGTAGGAATGGAGCCGGCACTAAAGCCAGCTGTATTAAAAGGAGAAAGTCCGATCCTCGTTCTAGCTACCGATTATACGATAAAAAATGATAAATTTATGCGCCTAAAAGACCGCGTCGTTCATGGTGAAAAGGTCTACAGCGTAAGTGCTCCAAGACTCGTTCGCTTTGTAGAGAGCGGTTCCTTAGATTCCAAGGAACTCGACCTCTATCTCGATGAGATCTTAGAGGGACTCGACGACACGAAGAGCGTCGTCCTAGGTTGCACGCACTTTTTATACTTAAAAGAAGCCATTCAAAAGCACTTCAAGCATCCGATTACTTTCTTTGATGGAAATCATGGTACGATAGAGAGGCTAAAGTCCTTACTGGAACCACAAGAATTAGGTAGTGGAGAACTACTCATTGAAAATACCTTAAGTGAAGAAATGGTGGAGCGATCAAAATGGTTAATGGAAACGTACCGACAAATGAATACGAGCTCGACTGGGAACAGATAACACTCATTATCGATGAATCGTTTTCTGACCCCAAGGAGCGCGAGATGCTCTACTGCCATTTTCTTTTAAAGGGAGAGATCCCAAGAACCGTAAAGGAACTTGCAAAGCGTTTTGGACTCAAAAGAAAAGAGTACATCGAAACCATTGTAAAACTTGAAAAACGCCTCTACCGTAGGTTAAAGGCGGAAGACATCGATGGGCTCTTAGAAAGCGCCTTCTTCTATGATCGTTCGGTAGGAGCTGTCGTTGTAGATGAAGAGGAAGTACTTCTATTAAAGCACCTTCAAGGTCATTGGTCGTTTCCTAAGGGACACCCTGAAAACGACGAGAGCGACATGGAAACGGCAGAGCGAGAGATTAAAGAGGAGACGAACTTAAGTGTCCGCTTTATCGCTGGATTTAAAGAAGAAACGCACTACATGATCGATCCCAGAACGAAAAAGACCGTCTCTTATTACTTGGCGAGACCGACTTCAAAGTCACTCAAAGCTCAGCCAGAAGAGATTGAAGAGATTCGCTGGTTTTCGTTTAACGAGGCACTTCAGACTATTACTTTTGAAGAAGACCGAGTCCTTCTTCAAAAGGTCATCGATTTTTTAAAGGAGAACAGAGAATGAACAAGGCTGTCGTCTTGGGAAACAATTACTATATTGGTCTAAGCATCACGAGATGCTTAGGAAAAATGGGTGTCCATGTCGTAAACATGGACTACAAAAGTAGAGATAACTACGGTTGGAACAGCCGCTACGTAAAAGAAACGAGAATTGTTCCGCATTACCGCGAGGAGACCGAGGCATTCGTACAGGCACTAATAGACTTTGCAAAAGAGCAAGAGGAACCACCCGTTCTCTTTCCAGGAGCCGATCCCTATGTAGAGGTCATTGAAGCCAATCGAGATAAGCTCGACCCTTATTATCTCTTTCCGAAAAATGAAATAGGACTCGTGCCGGCTCTTATGAATAAGGACGAGCTTAAAAAGTGTGCCGAATTTGCAGAGGTTTTAATTCCCGAAACCCTTCACACGACGGGCGATTATCTCGAGCGCGTAGAGGAAGAAATCGGTTTTCCTTGTCTTGTAAAGCCAACCGATTCCCCGCTCTTCGTAAAGACCTTTAGAAAGAAACTCTTCCAGGTTGAAAACTTAGAGGAACTCAAGGCTCGCGTAAAAGAAGCGAACGACAAGGGTCTTGAAGTTATCATTCAGCGCATTATTCCAGGCTTTGACGATCACATGGTGACGTTCGATGCCTATGTAAATAACGAAGGAAAAGTCACTCACTGGCTCACGTGTCAGAAGCTCAGACAGTATCCCATTCACTTTGGAGCGAGCGTCTTTACGAGACAGACGTATATTGAAGAACTTCCTCCGATCGGTATCAAGTTCTTTGAAAAAGTCGGCTTTAAAGGCTATGCCGAAATCGAATTCAAGTACGATGAGACGAGAAACGCCTTCTACTTAATTGAAGTCAACGTCCGAACGACTTCTCTAAATTGCCTCGTCGAAAAAGCCGGACTCAACATGCCCTACATCCTCTACCGCGACATGATCGGTGATCCCGTGGAACCGAAAAACATCACGGAAGAAACGGAGCTCACTTTCCGCTACTGGTTTGAAGACCGCTTAGCGATTAAAGAATACATTAAAGCAGGCGACTTAACCGAGGAAGAGGTGAAGGAGAGCCTCAAGCGAAAGATCGTTCCCGCTGTATGGGATAAGGACGACCCAATGCCTGGCTTTAGTTATGCATTACACTTACTTCGAAGAGCCTTTAAAAAGGTCTTTCGTAAGCTAGGAGGTAGCCATGCGTAGGACGATCGTCGGCATTTTAGGTGGCATGGGTCCAGAAGCTGGAGCACAGCTCTTCTTAAAGATCACAAAGAAGACACCTATCGAAACGGAACAAGATCACTTTCACATTCTCTTAGACTCCAATCCTCAAGTTCCTGACAGAACACGCGCCATCTTATTTCACGAGACATCGCCAGTCGATACTATCGCTGAAATGGCCAACAGACTCTATGAGGCTGGTGCCAGAGTCGGCGTCATTCCTTGTATGACGAGTCACTATTTCTTAGAGGAAGTAGAAAAGCGCACACCCCTAACCTTTATTCATGCTTATAAGGAGCTGAACCGCTACCTCAAGGAGCACTATCCTACGATCAAAAAGGTTGGTGTCATGTGTACGGACGGTTCGAGACAAGCAGGTCTCTTTGAAAAATTCTTAGAAGCTGAGGTTCTCTATCCAGAACCCGATAAACAGCGCATTGTGATGGATGGTATCTACGGACCAGAAGGCGTCAAGCAAGGTTTTACGACAGGAAAGCCCGTCGACCAATTTGAATACGTCGCCGCTGGCCTCATCGAACGTGGGGCAGAAGTGATCGTAGCAGGTTGTACGGAGATCGGCTTTGTCATGAAGGGCAAGGTCCTAGGAATCGATATCGTCGATAGCCTAGATGTATTAGCAGAAGCAGTTGTACGCTGTGAATAACAAAAGGACGGTTTCATTCTAAACCGTCCTTTTTAATTCTTCCAAAATGCCCTCTCTCGAGTGCTTTGATGCAACATAGTGATTCTCTTTTACGTACTTTGAAACTTCTTTCGCTGTGATCTCTCCGATGGAGATGGTAACGACTCCTTCAGGTACTGTATTCTTTTCGAAAAATCCTCTAGCTCCGAGTGCACTTCCAAAGACGATGGCGTCGTAAGAAGCATGAAGCTCTTCACTCTGAGGTTTACTTTCGTAGATTTTTAAATCGTCGAACTCGAAGGGAAGATCCCTTGTAAGTTCTTTACTTCCTGCTTCCGAGCGAAGAAAGAGAACGCGCTCCTTTGAGTCGACTGCTTCTACAAGCACTTCTCTTAGTCCTATCGCAGAGTAGGTATTCGCGGTGAGATCGGAATGGATGCCAAAGGAGCGAAGGGTTCTTTCAGTCCCAGAACCGATACAAGAAAAACGAAGGCGAGAGAGGGATCTTAGATCCACTTCTCTTTGTCGTAGCTCTTTAAAGAAGAGGTTGACTCCAACGGAACTTGTAAAGACAACCCAGTCATAAGCTGATAGATCCTCTGGAACGCTGTCTTTTATAGGAACTAACTGAAGCGATTCATGCTTCAGAATGTCATAATGGTCTTCAAGTGTTTCAGCGAGCTCCTTCATAAAGCTCTTCGTTCCTGTAATGACGACTCGAGGTCTTGGAGTTTTAAGATGCATCTTAGAAACTTCTCCAACGACGATAATTCCAGGCGTCGTCGCACCCTTTTCGATCGCTAGGTCACTGATGGTTTCGAGCGTCCCGTCGATTCTTGAAGCGCCCTTTCGAAAGCCCTCACAGAGAATAGCGACAGGCGTCTTTGGATCCTTTCCAAAGTGCATGAGTTTTTCTGAAATCTCGCGTATCTTTTTAATTCCCATGAGAAAGACGAGCGTGCCCTTAAGCTTTGCAAGCGCTTCATAATTCTCGCTTTCATCGGTGGCACTCGTTCCTGTTACGACCGTAAAAGACTGTGCCATCGAACGGTGGGTCACAGGTATCCCAAAGCTTTCAGGGACACTGATGCTAGAGCTCACCCCTGGAATGAGACGGTAGGGAATACCTTCTTCTTCAAGGGCCAAGCACTCTTCGCCACCTCTTCCGTAGACGAAGCTATCGCCACCTTTTAGTCGAACGACGAGTCGATTCTCCTTGGCCTTTTCGACGAGAATCGCATTGATCTCATCTTGTGTCTTACTGTGATGTCCAGACCTCTTACCGACGTCGATGCATTCACACGTTTCACTTACGAGTTCTAGTAGTAAGGGATCGATGAGGTTATCATAGATGAGTACCTCTGCACGCTTAATGGCTTCGAGACCTTTGAGCGTGAGTAACCCTACTTCGCTTCCAGCTCCGACGAGCGTCACAGGTTTTAAAGAAGTGCTTCTAGAAGCTTCTCGCATAAGGCTATCCTTTCTTCAAATGTCCCTTCCATTCGTTCTTCTCGATCTCCTAAGAGTGCGTGGAGGGTTAGTAAGGGTCCTTCGATCTCAGCATGAACGCCTACTGCCATCGAGCAGTCGGCTTCGAGCCTTTCAAAGACTTTTCGTTCAATCTCAAAGCGGTTCCAGGTTTGAAGGTCATTTTTCTCCTTCAAAAGTTCTAGAACCTCTCGATCATTTTTTCTCGCTTCGATGGCGATGATTCCCTGATTCGGTGCAGGAATACATTCTTCGACATCGAGCACTCGAACAAAGAATTCACGTAGATCGATATCGAGGCGGTCGAGACCAGCTTTGGCTAATACGATTCCTTCAAAGTCACCATCTCTTAGCTTTTGAAGTCTCGTTTCAATATTTCCTCTTAAAGACTCAAAAGCGACCTCAGGAAAGAGCTTCTTTAATGAAGCTCTTCTTCTCGGCGAATCGGTAGCAATGGAGCGAGGCATCTCTACTTTAGAAATGAGTACATCTCGTGCGTCCCAAGCTGGAGCGACTGCACCGATCGTAAGCGTCGAATGGAGGGCATAAGGTAGGTCTTTTGCCGAATGGACGGCGATGTCAGCCTTTCCACTTAAGAGTGCTTCTTCAATCTCTCGAACAAAGAGCCCATTTCCTCCAATGTGCCTGAGAGAACTCGTCTGATCCTTGTCACCTTTGGTGTGAACGATCAAGAGCTCGCTTTCTACACCGAGGATGTCCTGTACAATATGCGCTTGTTTTAATGCGAGCTTGGAACCTCGCGTGGCGATGATGATCTTTTTCATAGGAATTCCTCAATGAGTTCTTCAAGCGATGCCCCCTCTAATCGTCTTTTTAGGGACTTCTCAAAGATACTTCTTCGTTGGACTTCTGACGTGACCGCTGCTTTTACCTTTTCACGAAAGGCCTTTAAGATGGAAAGGTCTTCTTCCACGTGTTCTGGAAGGACTTCTTCTATGCGCTCTCTTAAAAGCTTTGCATAGAGAGGAGAAGAACCATTGGTAGAGATACTTACAAGGAGGTCTCCTCTATGAATGATACTTGGGATAATAAATGTTCCAAAGTCAGGATCACTCGTCACATCGACGGGGATTCCCCGTTCTTTACATAGAGAAGCGATCTTTCGATCGGTTTCCTTTTTTCCTGTTGCACAGACAACAATGTCGACTCCCTCCAAGTCCTTTGGTTCAAAAGACCTATGGATAACAAACGGCTCATCGAGTTCCGTTTCGGAAGCGATGAGCACGATGTTCTCCGTAAAGGATCGAAGTGTCTGTAGTTTTTTTTGCGCAGTCTTGCCCCCACCTAAGATGAGAAAATGCAAGTTGTCTATATGTACATAAAAGGGAAAGACCATGAATTCACCTACTTTTCCTTATTAATGATCGGAAGGATCCTTACAGCAACGAGACTTGCGAGAATACAGAGCACGAAGTCTGGAATGACTGTACTTAAGAACCAGACGCTAAAGAGCTCTGCCACGCCGATCGTCTTTCCGTGCGTGAGCACGAAGTTAAAGACGATAAAATAATAGACGAGTCCACAGAAGTAGTAGACCATTTCCCCAACGAAGGTTGCAAAGAGAAGGGAGGGGAAAGTCGACTTCTTCATCTTTTCATGAAGTAAGCCACTCATCCACGCTGCTCCTGCAAAGCCGATGAGGAACCCAAAGGTGGGTTTTAGTAGATATCCGAGTCCGCCGCCATGTGCAAACACTGGTATGCCAAGAAGTCCGATGATTAAGTAAGTGAGCACACTCACGAACCCTTTTCGAGATCCTAGTAGTAATCCCGCAAGTAGCGCAAAGAAGAATTGTAGCGAGAAGGTGACTTCAAAGGCTCCCAAGGGAAGCATGATCTTAATAAATGCTCCGATCGCTATGAGAGCGGCAAAGAGGCCACATAACACTAGGTCTCTTGCTGAAAGAGTACGAGTGTTCATAGAAATCTCCTTTCATAAATTTTGAACAATTCTCATTGTACCACCTAGTATGATTATTCGCTACCCCTCTTTGTTAAGAGATCGATAAAGGCTTCTGAAGCTTTCGTGAGAGGGCTCGACTTCCTGTAATAGTAGCCGATAGGACGCGATGGAAGACTTAGAGGAAGTTTAATTTCCTTTAGATCTTCAGAAAATTCGAGCGTTAGAAGTGCAATGCCTAAACTGTGGCGAGCAAATTCGATTAAGAGGTCGTGACTTGCAAGTTCGATATCGGGCTTTAGTTCGATCCCATTTGCTAATAGCGTCGCATCCGTTCGCTTTCTCGATTCACTTCTTCTATCGAGCATCATGATGCGATGTTTTTTAAGATCTTGAATGGTGGGCTTTTCGGGGAGGGAGTGAAGAAGCTCTTCGCTTGCGACAAAGCCATCGTGAACGCGAAGGAGTTCATGAAAGATGAGTTCTCTCTCGTCGTCTGGAATAAACCCGATGACGAGGTCTACATCGCCGGCCCTTAGGTGCTCTTCGAGCTCTTTTGTCGTGCCACTAAGGATACGAACCTTAAGTGCTGGATATTTTCTTGAGAAAAGCTTCAGCGTTTCGGGTAATAGATAGCGCGAGACCATGTCGCTTACGGCCAATCGAAGGACACCCGACCGAAGGGCCTTTCGGTCAGAGAGGAGTTCCTCTGCATCGGAAAGAAGCTTCATCGCTTCTTTGACCTTTAGGTAGTAAGCTTGTCCTTCTTCTGTAAGCTGTACACCGCGAGGGAGTCGAACAAAGAGCGTCGTCTGAAGTTCTTCTTCTAAGGAGCTCATCATCTGACTCACTGCAGGTTGTGTGAGAAAGAGCTCCTGTGCAGCCTGGGAGAAGTTTTTCTTCTCGCAAGCTTTTAAAAATACTTGGTAAATCGATAGTTTCATGATGAACCATAAGCTTTCATTATGTCTTATAAGTAAATATCTTATTTTTCTTATACCACAGAATGCGTTATGATACTAGTGTGAAAGGTAGGTAAAAAATGGAAAGAATCGTTGGTACGGTCGTTCGAGGACTGAGAGCTCCCATCTTTAAAGCAGGCGATGACCTAGCAAAAGAAGTCTGCGATCTACTCGAGACGTTTTATAAAGAAGAACATGTAGAAATTGGTGAAAAGGACGTCCTTGCTATTACGGAAAGTGTCGTCGCTAGAACCCAAGGAAACTACGTCCACATTGACGAGGTCGCATCGGATCTATCGAAAAGCTATGACGGCCAAAATCTAGGCGTTATCTTTCCGATTTTAAGTCGTAACCGCTTTGCCATTATCTTAAGAGCCATCGCTCGTAGTAAGGTAAAGAAAGTGACACTCATGCTTAGCTATCCTTCGGATGAAGTGGGAAATCACTTAGTGAGTTACGATGAGCTCGATGCAGCCAATGTAAACCCATGGAAAGATGAACTCGATGAAGCGACCTTCCGCAAGCACTTTGGCTACAAAAAGCACACCTTTACAGGAATCGATTACATTGAATACTACAAAGAGATCGTTACAGGAGAAGGAAAAGATGTGGAAGTCATCTTCTCAAACGATCCTCTAACCATCCTAAAGCACACGAAATACGTCCTAAACTGTGACATTCATACGCGTGAACGCACGAAGAGAAGACTCCTTCAAAATGGTGCTACAACCGTAAAGACACTTGCAGAAATTATGAACGAGCCTGTGAATGGATCAGGTTACAACAAAGAGTACGGTCTTCTAGGCTCAAATAAGTCGACAGAAGAAGTCATTAAGCTCTTTCCGAGAAACTCTAAGGAACTCGTATTAAAGATTCAAGACGAGATGAAGAGACGCACAGGAAAGCTCATTGAAGTCATGGTCTACGGTGATGGAGCCTTTAAGGATCCCGTTGGAAAGATCTGGGAGCTTGCAGACCCGGTCGTATCCCCTGGGTATACGGAGGGCCTCGAAGGCACACCGAATGAGATTAAGCTCAAATACATGGCCGATAATGAATTTAAAGACCTCAAAGGCGATGCGCTAAAAGAAGCCATTAAAGACGCCATCCAAAAGAAAGACGACCACCTCGTAGGTCAAATGCTCACGCAAGGAACGACACCGAGACAACTCACAGACCTCTTAGGAAGTCTCTGTGACCTTACGAGTGGAAGTGGTGATAAGGGAACACCGATCATCTACATTCAAGGCTATTTCGATAACTTTACGAAATAAAAAATGACAGACCAAGTCTGTCATTCAAATTTGTCGAAGTAGATGCGCTCTTCTGGAACACCGAGTTCCTTGAGCATCGTTACAATTCCATCTAGCATTCTAGGAGAACCACACAGGTAAGCTTCTGCTTCCTCGAGGTTCTCTTTTTCTTTAATGGCATTCGTTGCATAGCCTGTCGGTCCATTCCATTCGTAGCCCTCTGGAACAGGTTTTAGAGCGAGCACATAATCAAATCCTGGAAGGCTCTTCTTGAGTTCATCGAGTTCTTCTTTTATGTACAGGTCTTCAGGTGTTCTAGCATTCGTATAGAGCGTCGCCTTTCGAGTGCTTCCGATATCTCTCATGTGCCTTAAGATACTTAAAAGTGGAGCGAGTCCCGTTCCCGTACCGATGAGAAGCATCTCTCGAGTGGAATCCTCTTGATAGAAGAAGTCTCCAAAGGGACCGATCAATGTCGCTTCATCTCCTACTTTTAGGAAGTGATGGACGTAGGTCGTAGCGATGCCGTTTGGAATGTAACCGATGATGAGTGTCACTCCATTTTTAAAGCTCGGAGGCGATGAGATGGAGTAAGCGCGGTACACTTCTTCATCGTTTCCCTCGTACTCAGGAGCGAGTAGCTGCATGTACTGACCGGCTTTAAAGTGAACCTCTTCCCCTTCTTTGAAGGTAAAGGTGATGTGCTTAATGATCTCTGTTGCATCGTAGATGTCTGTGACGGTCGCATGGTACTGCTTTAAGCTTAAGATCTCTTCTGGAACGGAGATCTCTACGTCCTCTTTAATCTTACATTGACACGCCAGACGATAGCCTTCCTTTTGCTCTTCTTCAGAGATAAATCCCGTCTCTGTCGGAAGAATCTGACCACCGCCCTTTACGACTTTACACTTACAGTAGCCACAGCTTCCTTTACCACCGCAGGCGGAAGGGAGGAAGACGTCGTTTTCAATGAGTCCTGAAAGCAGCGTATCACCGCCGTCGACTTTTACAACTTTATCTTTATTGATGGTGATTTCTTTTTCACCGTAGTTACCGATGGTATTTTGTGCGATCGAAAGAAGGAGTGCTAAGAAGGTTGCGATCGCAGAAATCACACCGACGCTTATGAGAAAGGTCTGAATATTTTCTGACATAATCACTCCTACTGAATGTTTACGATGCCCGATAGGCCGATGAATGCCATGGCCATGAGCCCTGTCGTAATAATGGTAATGCCTGCACCTTTAAGTCCTTCTGGAACGGGTGCTTTTTCAATGCGCTTACGGATACCAGCCATGGCTGTGATGGCAAGCGTCCAGCCGAGACCACTACCTAGACCGAAGAAGAAGGATTGGGTGAGGTTGTAGCCGCGAATTTGCATGAAGAGCGCAACACCTAAAATCGCACAGTTTACTGTAATGAGCGGTAAAAAGATACCGAGTGCATAGTAGAGCGTCGGAAGGTAGCGATCGATGATCATCTCTAGAATCTGAACGGTCGCTGCGATCACGAGGATAAAGACGATGAGTGCGTAGTTCTCTAGGGAGAAGTGCACGAGTAGTCTATAGGCAAACCAGTTTAAGGGGGTCGTAAAGGCTAAGACGAAAGTTACTGCGATACCGAGATTTAAGCTCGTTTTAATCTGATTACTGACTGCGATAAAAGAACACATGCCTAAGAAGTTTGAAAGGATCATGTTGTTCGTAAAGATCGAGGCAAAAAAGATCACGATTGGGCTAATAGTCATTTTTCACCTGCTTTCAGCTTCATGTTGTTCGTAATCCAAATGAAGACGCCTAAGAAGAAGAAGGCTGCTGGTGGCATGACCATGATCGTCCAGCGCACAAAACCTTCTCCAAAAATCTGAATGCCAAAGATGCTTCCAAAGCCTAAGATCTCTCTAAAGAAGCTGATGGAAAGGAGCACGAGCGTATAACCTAAGCCGTTTGAAGCTCCATCTAACATCGATAGGAAGGGCGGATTGTTGGCTGCAAAGGCCTCTGCACGTCCCATGATGATGCAGTTTGTGATGATGAGTCCGACGTACGGTCCGAGTGCTTTACTCATGGCTGGATAGTAGGCTTTTAAGAGGATGTCCACGATAATAACAAGCCATGCGATGATGAGCGTCTGAACGAGCATTCGAATGTGCTTCGGAATGAGATCTCGAATGAGTGAGATGATAAAGGAGGAAAGGGCCGTTACAAAGGTCAAAGCTAGTCCCATGATGAGAGAGTTCATCATGAGGTTTGTGACAGCTAAGGAAGAGCAGATTCCTAAAACTTGTCTTAAAACGGGATTTTCTTTAAAGATTCCCGACATGATGACGAGCTTTGTTTTACTTTTCATATTGACCTCCTTTATATTCACTAATAAAGGCTGGAACTTCTTTTAGAATGATGTCCTTAATGGAGTTTGAAGTGAGTGTCGCACCTGTAATGGCATCGACATTTCCACCTGGGTTAGGTCGGTAAGTAATAAACGCACCTTCCTTGACCTCGATGCCTTCAAATTGCTTTTGAAACCAACGCTCTGTGATGCGTCCACCGAGTCCCGGTGTCTCTGCATTTTTTGTAATCGCAAGGCCTTTAAGCGTTTTAAGAGAAGGATCAATACCGAGGTAACCTGTGACACTTCCCCAAAGTGCATTTCCCGTGTACTCGAAGACGAGAACCTCTCCCTTATCAGTCTGTACCTTATAAAGAGGTCTGGGAGAATTCTTTACAAGCTTTGCTAGGGAATCAAACTTCTCTTCGCTCTCTTTTTCGGTGGGATCCATGCCAGCGGCCTTTAGAATCGCAAGCTTCACTTCTTTCGTTTCGTTCGCCGTTACAGCATCCTTCGTAAGGATCGTAAGAGCCGCTAAGCTTCCTACCGTAATGACGGTGACGAGAAGCATAAAGAGTGCGGTGTAGAGCGTACTATGCTTCTTTTTCATGCTTCCTCCTCGACTCCATAAAGCGAACGAGCTCATCTAGGATCGGAGCAAAGGTGTTGGCGATTAAGATCGCAAACATCACACCGCCTGGAAAGATCGCAAAGCTACGGATAATGACTGTTACAATACCTGCAATTCCACTCGATAGGTAGCGTCCCCAAGGAGTCTTTGCAGAGCTAATGGGATCTGTCATCATGAAGGTCATTCCAAAGAGGAAACCTCCACTTAAGAGTCCAAAATCGAGAGAGTTTACGGGAAGTCCTAGGGCTCTAAGAGCGAGAGTCGTGATACTAAAACCTAGGAACATGCCGATGACGTTCTCTTTAAAGATGACCTTCTTAAAGAAGAGAAAGACGAGTGCAAGAAGGATCAAGAGCTTACTCGTTTCACCGATCGAACCATTGACAAAGCCTAAAAAGAGATCGAGTAATTGACTCGCTTTTCCCTCGCTTTGCATGGAAAGCATCGGCGTCGCCGTGCTTACGACTTCGATCGAATCGGATAGGTAGCGCCCGAAACCAGCGGGGAAAGCTTTTAAGTGTTCGCTCCAAGAAGCTGTAAGGAAGGTTGAGAAGGAAATGTAGACGAACGCACGCCCAACGAGAGCGGGGTTGTAGACATTTCTTCCAAAGCCCCCATAGACCATCTTTCCAAAGAACATGCCAAAGGCGATTCCTGTGACAGAAATCCACAGTGGAACCGACGCAGGAAGCGTCAAGGTATAGAGGAGTGCTGTGACGATGGCTGCTTCAGAGACGGGCTTTTTCCCTTTAAAAAAGGCGTATTCAATAAGTACAGCTACGAGCATATTTACGAGAAAAAGCACGAGGACTCGAAGTCCAAAGAGGTATATACCAAAGAGGAGAAGGGGAGTGAGTGCTAAGAGCACTGTTCTCATGTTGGCTTGTTTTAAAAACGGGATTCCAAAATGCTTTACCATAGGCCCACCTTTACACTAGAATTTAGGCAAAAGCCAAATATATCATTTTTAGTATACGCCTTTTTATCATGAAAATAAAGTCATAAGCCCTACTTCATTGTGATAACTAAGTTAACAAGTTGGGTACACACAAAAAAATAAGAAAAAAGGAGCACTCATGAGAGAAATAAAAACAGTCATAGTAGCCGGCGCAGGTACGATGGGCGCATCGATCGCAGAGACATTTGCGAAGCATTCCTATCGAGTCATCATCTACGATATCTTTTTAGAAGCGCTAGAAAAAGGAAAAGAACTCATTCGCCTTCACCAGGAGACGGAGATCAAGGAAGAGACGTTAACGGCAGAAGAATCAAAAAATCTACTCGCTAACATCCAATACGCTACAGACCCTGCCGTTTTTAAAGAAGCAGATCTTGTAGTAGAAGCGATTCTAGAAAACCTTGAAATCAAGCACAAGTTCTACCGGGAGATTTCAGAGCTCGTAGAAAGTGATGTCATCCTCTGCTCGAACACTTCAGGTCTCAGTATCACGGAGATTCAAAAGGCCGTAAAGCACCCAGAGCGCTTCTTAGGCATGCACTGGATCAATCCTCCGCACCTCATTCCTCTAATCGAGATTATTAAGGGAAAAGAGACCGCGAGTGAGTACGCCGAAGCTGTTCGAACGCTTTCCTTAGAATTAGGAAAAAAGCCCGTCATCGTAAACGATGCTCCAGGCTTTGTATTAAATCGAATTCAATTTGCCATCATGAGAGAGTGCTTAAACATCGTCGAGCGAGACATCGCATCGATGGAAGACGTGGACGCTGTCATGAAGTACGGACTCGGTCTTCGCTATGCAAGTCTCGGACCCTTTCAGGTTGCAGACCTCGGTGGCTTAGATATCTTCTATCACATCTCAAGTTATCTCTTTAAGGATCTAGCCGATCAAAAGGAAGTATTTGGAAAACTCAAGGAGCGCTTTGAAGAAAATGCACTAGGCGTTAAAAATCAAAAGGGCTTCTACGATTACTCCAATGACCTCGATAAAGAGCTCATCCGTTACCGCGATCAGATGTTTACCAAGGTATCAAAGGTTCTCTATAAGTGAAAAGATCCCTCCTAGGAGGGATCTTCCTTATTTAACTAGCTTTGATGGTTCGTAGTCTCTGACACGAATTCCCTTGTTCTTTAGCTTTTCTACGAGTTCTTCAATGTTTTCACCCTTGACGCGAATAGCGATCTCCTGTGTATTCATAAAGCCTACTTGGAACTGCGTAATATTTGTGATATTCGCACCGTGGCTTTGAATGATGTCGGATATTCTTGCAAGCGTTCCAACGAAGTTATCGGAAAGGATCGTAATTTTTGCATCCTTTAATCCAAGTGCACGAATGACTAACTCAAAGATGCTTCTTTGGGTAACAATGCCTTGGAAGCGATTTTGTTTATCGATGACAGGAATAAAGCGAGCTTTATTATTAAAGAAGATCTCAGCTGCGTTTTCTACATAAGTTCCTTCATCGATCGGGTCGATACTCATCTCAGTAGCACCCTTGATCGGTGTTTTTAAGAATTCTTCGTAAGATTGGCAACCGAGCTCTACGAACTTCTCGTAGATATATTGCTTCGTAATGTATCCAACGAAGTCGGTTCCATCGACTACGGGAAGGGAAAGGAAGCCCTTTTCATTGATGATTTTTAGCGCATCACCGAGTGTAGCATCACTCGTTACCGTTGTAAGGTCGCTTTTTGGGGTCATTATGGCACGTACGAACATATATTAGTCCTCCTATGGTCTCTTTGACTCATATATACCACAAACAAAGAAAAAGCTTTCACAAAGAAAGGAAGGTTTCCATGAAATTTGTTGCACACAGAGGTTTTAGCTACCAACATACAGAAAATAGCCTAGATGCCATTCGCTATGCACTCACCACAAAAGCTCATGGTATCGAGATCGATATCCACGAGACGAAGGATCGCGAAATCGTCGTGCACCACGACTTTATCTTAGGTCGAACGGTAGAGGGTACCGGTAGACTTAAGGACTACACGTTAAGTGAACTGAAAGGTTTTAAGCTAAAGGGATCGGAGGGTTCCATTCCATCACTTAAAGAAGTTTTAGAGACGATTGATGGAAAAAAGGAACTCGTCATCGAAGTGAAAGGTGAAGTAGATCTCGATCTACTCCATGAAACGCTTAAAGGGTACGACCCGAAGTGCTTCCGCTTAGAAAGCTTTGACCACAAACTTATTCGTAAGTGGAACGACGAATATCCTGGTTTTCACACGGGACTCATCGTCTACGGTAGAATTCAAGATCCCTTAGAGTACTTAAAGATGACAAAGGCGAGCTTCTATTCCTTCTCAGAAGAATTCTTTAACCGAGAAGACGAAGCCTTTTTCAGCGCTTCGAAGGTAGACTCTCTCATCTGGGGCATCAACGATCTTAAGACACTCTCCCAATATGAAGGAAGAGATACGCTCTATGTCGTCACCGATAACAGTGAGATCCTTAACGAAAAAGCTCTTGATTGCATTCGTTAAGCGTGCTAAACTTTAGAAAATTGATACGTGCAGTGAGAAGAATAGTAACTTCAATGAGCGCTATAGAGAGCTTCCGGGTGGTGAAAGGGAGTGCGACAGCGAAGTGAATCAGGCTTTGAGCACAGATGAATGAAGAGGATCGATCGATCAAGAAGGGTGGCAACGCGGGCCAAAGGCTCGTCCCTTTATTTGATCGTTCTTTTTTTTCCTAAAAAGGAGGGAAAAATGCTAGATTTAAAGCGCATTCGAAGGGACTTTGACGAAGTATTACAAGGTGTAATGAAGCGTGGTAAGGGAGATTTCGGTCTCTTAGAGATGCAAAAGTTAGAACAAGTTCGTCGTGAAAAACTACAGATTTTTGAAGAGAAAAAGGCGCGTCAGAATTCGGATTCTCGCCTCATTCCGAAGCTTAAAAAAGAGGGAAAAGATACGACCGAACTGATGCAATCACTGAAGGTTCTTGCAGAAGAGATTCAGGTTGCTGAAAAGGAAATGAAGGAGATCGATGAAAAGGTTCAGACGATGCTCCTCTATGTACCAAACGTTCCACACGAAAACATTCCGATCGGTAAGGGCGAAGAGGATAACGTAGAGATCCGCCGCTTCGGTACACCGAGAGTCTTTGACTTTGAGCCTCAAGCTCACTGGGACTTAGGAGAAAAGAGCGGCATGCTCGACTTCGAAAGAGCGACAAAAGTGAGTGGTTCACGCTTTACATTCGTTAGACGCGACCTCGCAAAGCTCGAACGAGCACTTATGAACTATTACTTAGATTTCCATGCCGACACGTACGAAGAGATCAATGCTCCTGTGCTTGTAAACCGCGACTCCATGGTCGGAACGGGTCAACTACCTAAATTCCAAGAGGACATGTATCACGTCACAGAAGACGACCTCTTCTTAATTCCAACGGCCGAGGTATCGCTTACAAACCTCTACCGCGATGAGATTTTAAGCTTTGAAGATCTCCCGATTTACGTCACAGGTTTTACGCAATGCTTCCGCAGGGAAGCTGGAAGTGCTGGTCGTGATACGCGCGGTATCATCCGTCAGCACCAATTTGGTAAAGTCGAGCTCGTCAAATTCGTTCGACCAGAAAAGAGCTTTGAAGAGCAAGAGGACATGGTTTCTCACGTAGAAAAGCTCATTCAGTCACTCGGAATTCCATACCGCGTAGTAGAACTCTGTAGTGCAGATCTCACCTTTAGCTCGGCTCGCACCTACGACATCGAAGTATGGTTCCCGTCGTCCAATAGCTACAGAGAAATCTCTTCGATTTCAAACTTCTTAGATTATCAAGCGAGAAGAGCGAACATCCGCTTCCGCGATGAAAACGGCAAAGTGGAATTCGTTCACACCTTAAACGGCTCCGGTATTCCTACGGGACGAATGCTCGCTTGCATTATGGAAAACTATCAGACGGAAGATGGACACATTGTGATCCCTGAGGTCTTAAGACCCTACATGAACGGCAAGGAAGAAATTTAGGAGGATTCATGGCAGAGAGCAGTAACTTTATTAGAAATCAAGTCATCGAAGACATTGAAAAAGGGCTCGTAGATAAGGCGATTACACGCTTTCCTCCGGAACCCAACGGTCTTCTTCACATCGGCCACGCCAAGGCCATCACGATTAACTTCGATATTTCTACGGAATTTAATGGCTGTACGTATCTTCGTTTTGACGACACCAACCCAGCGAAAGAAGATGCTCAATTTGTCGATCTCATTAAAGAAGACATTGAGTGGCTCGGATTCCACTGGAAAGAGGAGCGCTATGCATCCGACTACTTCGAGTGGATGTTTGAGAAGGCACTCATCCTAATCGATAAGGGCCTTGCCTATGTCGACGAAACGCCATCGGAACAGATGAGTAAGGAACGCGGCGACTGGAACGAACCGGGTATTGAAAGCGCCTATAGAAATCGTCCCATTGAAGAATCGAGAGATCTCTTTTTACGCATGAGAGCGGGAGAATTCGACGAAGGTCAGATGGTTCTAAGAGCTAAGATCGACATGGCGAGCTCCAACTACAACATGCGTGACCCCGTCATCTACCGCATCGTAAACGATCCTCACTATCGTCATGGCGACAAGTGGAAGATCTATCCGATGTACGACTTTGCACACCCCTTAGAGGACGCATATGAGGGCATCACGCACTCACTGTGTTCATTGGAGTTTGAAAACAACCGCCCACTCTACGACTGGGTGATCGATCATACCGACATCGAAAAGAAGCCCCACCAATATGAATTCGCAAAGCTCAACGTCACCAATACGATCCTCGGTAAGCGCTTTATTCTAAAGCTCGTTAAAGACGGCATCGTAGACGGTTGGGACGACCCGAGACTTCTCACGATCAGTGGTATGCGCCGCCGTGGTTATACGCCCGAGGGCATTAAGAACTTCGTTCGTGAGACGGGGGTTGCGAAAGAAAATAGCCTCGTAGACATTCGTCAACTCGAGCACTTTATCCGTGAAGACTTAAAGCTTAAAGCACCTCGCATCATGGCCGTATTAGATCCTTTAAAGGTCGTGATCACGAATAAGAACGACGGACCAGAAGCTTTGGAACTTGAAGTAAACCCTGAAAATGAGTCCATGGGTAACTACCCCTTGACCTTTAGTAGAGAGATCTACATCGAACGCACCGACTTCGAAGAGAATCCAGAAAAAGGCTTTAAGCGCCTTTCACCTGGTGTCGAAGTGCGACTCAGAGGCGCTTACTTTATCACCTGTAATGAAGTCATTAAAGACACAGATGGAAAGATCGTAGAGCTCCACTGTACGTATGATCCTGAGACCAAGAGCGGTTCTGGCTTTAACGCGAGAAAACCAAAAGGAACGATTCACTGGGTTGATGCAACCGATAGCTTTGAAGCGATCGTAAAAGACTTTGACCTCTTAGTTCCAGACGATTACTCGAAAAAGACTTCGACGGTCGAGGATCTAAACGTAGATAGCGTCAAGGTCTATAAGGCACGCATTGAAAACCGCTGGAAAGACATGAAACCCTTCGACAAGTTCCAATTTGTTCGTATCGGCTACTACTCTGTAGATCCTAAGGCCAAAGAGCTTACACTGAACCAAGTCGTTGGACTCAAGTCGAGCTATAAATAATGAGAGACATCTTAAGGCTCTATACGAAAGACCGAAAGCCTACGGATCAGACGATCCTAAGAGGAGAGATGATCCCAAAAGGGCTCTACCATCAGGTGGTCCATCTTTGTATCTTTAACTCCAAAGGAGAGCTTTTGATTCAAAAGCGTTCTCCCTTAAAGAGTTCCTGGAGTGGCCTTTGGGACGTATCGGTCGGGGGCTGCGTAAGTGGCGACGAATCGAGCACCGAAGGCATGCACAGAGAATGTCTCGAAGAGTTGGGACTCGACCTCACCTTTGAAAGAGCGCACTTTACGATAAATTTCGATCGTGGCTTTGACGACTACTACTTTGTAGAGCTCGACCTCGATCCAAAGTCACTCACACTTCAAGAAGAAGAGGTAGAGGAAGCCCGCTTTGCTACAAAAGATGAGGTCCTAGATCTCCTCGAAAAGAAGCTCTTCATTCCCTATAGGAAAGAATTTATCGAGCTCCTCTTCACCTACCCTGATGTCATAAGAAACCATTCCTTTGAAAGAGAATAGCTTTTGCTATTCTCTTTTTTGTGTATTCTTGTTTTACCGTGGGTAATTAAGCTAAACGAGGTGAAAAATGCCTGATATTTGGACCCATTATTTTTTTGCAAAAGAGATGAAGCTTGAGCTCCGCTTAAAGGAGCTTCACGATAGTGCGTATTATCTCGGTTCCCAAGGACCCGATCTCTTCTTTTACTTAGCTCTAAAACCCTGGAAAGAAGAAAGTCAGTATCAGAAGGCCGGAAGCGACTTCCATCAAGAGAATACATACGCTTTATTAGAATACGTAAAAAACGATTTAAGAGAGCAAGAGGATCCGCTCCTTCGTAGCTACCTCTTGGGCTTTTTAGCGCACTATGCACTCGATAGCTCGACCCATCCCCTAATTTTCAGTGAAACGACCGATTTTCCATCCCACAAGCGTTTAGAAGCGAACATCGATGTCGCCATGCACGGCTTAAGGCGCGGTCGCTCGATTCAAAAGGAATTTCCCCATAGACTCATCTCCATAGACCGTGGACTCCCTGAATGCATTTCATCTTGGTATGAAAGAGCCTATAAAGCTGTCTATGAGAAGGAGCTTCCTAAAAAAGCCGTCGACCTTGCCTACAGAAACTTCATTCAGTATTTAAAGCTCACGCGCGTTGGAGCTCCGCCGAAGAAGCTCTTCTTAAAGGTCGTATCGAGCCTATCTAAAAAGGATATCTCCCACTACTTCTATCCTAAAGCACAGGATAAGACTGTTCTAACCGATGAACTCTTCGATGACTTTTTAGAGGACTACGCTCGAGGAAAAGAGCTCTTTAAGATGATCCTAAGTAATGATCATCTCTGCTACGTTAGAAACTTTGAAGGGGAACTGACCTTTCGGGAAGAAGAGTGTGAATGCGAGTACTAATTACAGGGTTTGATCCCTTTGGAAATGATACGATGAATCCATCGTTTGAAGCTGTAAAGAGGCTTCCCGATGAAATTTTAGGTGCAGAAGTCATTAAGCTTCAGTTTCGAACGAGCTTCGAAGGAAGTCAAAAGGCACTTAAAGAAGCGCTAGAAAAGTGGAATCCAGACCTCATCCTACACGTCGGTCAAGCAGGCGGTAGAGGGGCTATTAGTATCGAAAAGGTTGCCATTAACTACATGGATGCGAGGATTCCTGATAACGATAACGCTCAGCCGAAAGCTAAAGCCATCAGTCCTACTGGAGAGACGGCTTACTTTACGACCCTACCTGTCCATGCAATTCTTAAGGCACTTAGAAAAGAGAGTATCCCATGTGAACTCAGTCTCAGTGCTGGAAGCTTCGTCTGCAACACGCTCTTCTATGCACTTATGGAAAAGCTCAAAGGTACAGAAAAGCGAGGTGGATTCATCCACGTTCCCTATATGGATGGACAGGTCGAAAATGCACCCAGCATGTCCCTAGAACAGATAACAAAGGCCTTAGAAATCATCATTCAAGAGTCTTTAACCCATAAAACCGATATCGACCCAGAAACAAACGAAGGAAGCGTGTCATAGCGCTTTTTTTGTTGTATAATAGTTTTTCTGAAAGGAGAGAGCGATGAATTTAGAAGCGAAAAGCCCCTCAGAAGAGTACGCCATCTATTTTGAAGACACCGATGGCTCTGCAGAAACGTATTTAATCGATTGTAAAGAGCTTTCTGTGATCGCATCGATGCGCATCTATGAAGAGCTTGATCCACCGCTATCGAATGATGATAACGTCTACCTCATCTGGAACGATGAATCGACGAGAGCTGGTGTCGTAATTAATGACGAGCTCTATGCGCTGTTCGATCTTCTTACGAGAAAAATGCGAACGATAGAAAACCGTGAGGACATCATTCCTTTGGATAGGGGTCTCTTTTTTGTCGGCCTTCATGGATCGATGGGAGAAGATTTTCACTGTTTCGAATTGGAAACCTTCGAGAAAAACTAAAAAATGCCTTCGATCTTTTCTATACTTTAGCTATGGAAAAGATCATTTACGAAGGAAAAAAGATCGAACGGCTCGTCGATCAACTCATAACGAATGAGCCCTTTGTCATCATGGACTTTGAGGCCGTAAAAAAGTATAGAGAAGAGGACTTTTTAATCTACATCGATAACCTCGACCAGCTCATGAGCTTAAAGCGGCTCGATGAGGGCTCTAGGGTCTTTCTAGAAAAGAACGTCCGAAAGGGGATTCAAGCGACGGATTATCCCGCATTACGTTTTCAAAAGTCTCTTCTTGATAAAGACGCACCGAGACTTGAGTTCTCTGTCGACGGTGATGTAAAACGCATCTTTCAATTTCTAAAGTACTTAAGTAAGCGCTACGATTACTGTATCGGTGTAGAGGTACCCGAGTGGCTAAAAGAGGGCTTAGAGGAGCTCTCAAAAAAGCATCCGACCATTGGTCCTCTCGATAAGCAGAACCTTCGCATTCACTTTGGTTCAAGGGGGGAAGACTTAAAGCTTCTCTTTTGGGACGGCTCTTCAAAGGAGCTCGCACGTTGGAGAGAACTCTTTGGTCCGAGACTGAGTGAAAAAGCACTTGTCATTCACACCAAGCCGTTTCTTCGAAGAAAAGGCTGGGTGGCTCTTCCATACTATGGCTTTAAGGGCCAAGCAAAGCGCATTTGGACGAGTACATTAGCCGAGTTAAAACTTCTTTGAAGCAGATGTCTGCTTCTTTTTTTGTGTTAGAATACAAGAAAGGAGAAGCGATGGAAAGATTGAATTACCCGGATCACGTATTGTGGCAATATACCGTTCACAGGTTAAAAAAACACGTTTTATATATTGGAAAAAAGCACGAACCACTCATGGAACAGCTGAAGCTCGAAGGCTGTGTTGTCGAAGAAGTGCTTTTTCAGGAAGGGGATCATTCTTTTTCAAGCTGGCAGACCCTCGTCGATCGATTAAAGGGTGATTTTCAAGGCTCCCTTTTTGATACCGTGATTATTAGAAATCCGAGTGAACTCATCGGAGACTATCTAGACCTCATCGATGTGCTCAAAGAACTCACCGATAAGGCCGGAAATGTCATTGTCTTAGATCAAAAGAGTCAGGAATTAGAGAAGCGCTATGCGCACGTCAAAGAGGACTTTGAAGACTCGACGATCTATGTAGTAAATCACATTATTACAAAGAAAAATCAAAAGGATCTTAGAATTCGCATCTACATGAATCGTGCCCTCCAAGGGAAAAATAAGTACTCCCTTTCACTGTTTGGTGAACGCATTGTAAAAGGTGACGTTCCGAAACTAGCCGATACGATGTATACGAGCTATCGAAATACGATCGACTACGACGGAGAGACACTCCTTGAGATGCGAGATGAGGTAGAAAGCATCCTAGAGGGAAAAGACTTCCCTTTCTTAAGTGATGCTTCCTTTGTTGTAAAAGAGGACGGTCGTATTGTAAGTGCTGTTTTAACCTCACTCCTTAACGATAAACCGCTCATCGCCTATCTCTTTACACTACCAGAATATAGAAATCGTCATCTCGCCACACGTCTTTTAGAAGCAGTCATTGAAGTTCTCGAAGAACGTGGGTTTAAAGAGGTGACGCTCGCATGTACTGTTGGTAATCCTGCCTATCATCTCTATCGAAGATTTGGCTTTAGAGAACTCGGAAGGAGCATTATTTGAAGCTTTTTGCAACGACAGGCTTTGGTGTTGAAGGAATCTTAAAAAACGAATGTACGCTCTTAGGTTACGAGATCGATGCAGTCGATCAGGGCTCTGTGCTCTTTGATGGAGACCTCGTCGAAGCGAATATCGCCCTAAGAACGGCGGATCGAGTCTATATTGTTCTAAAAAAGGGAAGAGCCGTCACTTTTGATGAGCTCTTTGACCTCGTCCGTTCGATCGAGGTCGATGAATACTTCCCTAAAGATGCGCGTGTTACGATTGAAGCGAAGAGTCATAAGAGTGTGCTCTTTTCTCTAAGGGACATTCAGCGCATCGCGAAAAAGGCGATCGCTACGTGCTTTAAGGAGCGCTATAAAGTTCTCGTGATGGAAGAGACGGGAAACCACTATCCTATTACGATTCGCATCGAAAAGGACGAAGTCCTCGTGCTTCTCGATACGTCAGGACTTCCTCTACATAAAAGAGGCTACCGTGAAAGTGGTAAGATCGCTCCCATTCGCGAGACGATTGCAGCTTCTCTCGTCCTCTTTTCACGCTACTTTGGAAAGGGGCCTTTCTTTGATCCCATGTGCGGAAGTGGAACGATCGCGATCGAAGCAGCCCTTATCGCAGAGAATCGTCCTCCTGGAATCAACCGAAGCTTTCTCTTTGAAACGTGGGGGATCGATAGTTCTGATACGAGAGAACGCTTACGAGCTAAGATCAAGGAACCTTCAAGTGAGTACTTTGGTTCCGATATGAATCCTGAGGCCGTGCGTCTAGCGAAGCGCAATGCTAAGCGTGCAGGTGTACAGATTCACTTTGAGATTAAAAATTTAGTGAACTTTGAAACGGATCTCCGAGGCGGAACACTCGTAACGAATGCTCCTTATGGAAAACGAATCGGTACCGATACCGAACTAGATGAGATGGAGAAGGCTCTTTCTGAAAGAGTGTTAACTCTTAAGACCTTTCGACTAGGACTCCTTCTTGGAAACCCAGACTTCTCCAGGCAGTACCATTCACGCTATGCAAAGGTAAGAAGGCTCTATAACGGAAATATCCAAGCTTACTTCTACCAATATGAACCAGAAGAAAGATGGTAAGATGAAACAGAAAATTCCAACAGGCGTAAGCCTGCTTATACTTGTCGTCATCGGTTTAATCGTCTTTAACCGTGGGGCACTCCTCTCCATCGTTCGGGGAGATCAGGTGACAGGACATGCCTCGGTAAAGATGATTAAAGAGTACGAAATCACGAGAACGGAAACCGATCTCATGGAAAACGTCGTATCGAGAGAAAACATCCTACTCTTTAGTGAAAGAGGTGTTTTACGTGCCTTTGACCTCGAGGGAAATGCCCTCTGGTCGAAGGAATTTAACGACAATGTCATTCTCGATCACTCTCGTGGCATTACGCTCGTTGTTGAAAAACAGACGGGAAATACGTATCTATTAAATGAACAAGGAGAAGTCGTCGCATCGAACCTCGCAAGGGGTGCAGTCGTAAGTGTTGACCTCCTTGAAAATAAGACGGTCCTCCTTTTTAACAAAGGAAATAAACGCGTTCAGCTCTTAGATAATAAGCTCGAGCAGATTGCTGACCTTGAAATTCCAGACGGCTCCATCATTAATGCTGACGTCAGCCTTGAAGAGCAGCGCATCATGGTTCTCGTCTTAAAAGATAACGCAGGAACACTTACGAGTTCCTTCCTCGTCTTTAGTCTTCAAGGGGAGCCTTTAAAAAACCAAGCGCTTCCTGACATTGCTATGAACGTCTTCTACCAAAAGAACGAATACTTTGTCATCTATCCTTGGGGCATTCAGATGCTCGATGAAAAGATGAACTCTTTAGGAAAGGTCGAGCTTTCAAAGGTCAATAGCGCTTACCGTGATGGTTCGAGCCTCTACCTTACGACGGGATCGAGTAATCCAGTGAGCTCCAAAGGGGAACTCGAAATCACGAAGTTCTCACTCGACTCAAAACGTATTGAATTTCATAACAAAATGAAGGAAAATTATGATAACATAGATACGAACAAGGGTTATGTACTCATGCAACAGAAAAATAATGTCATGTTGTACAGTGACGACGGTGCACTCGCTTACCAAGAAACGTATCAAGAATCCGTTCGAAAGGCGATGCTTCCGAAAAAGAACATCATGATTCTCGTCTACCCAGATAAAATCACTGTGAACGAAGTTACTTATTGAGGTTATTATGACGGATATCCTAATTCTCATTACGATCCTGCTTACACTCTTTGCAGGCTACAGAAAAAACCTATTTCGAAATTTCTTCGACTTCTTTAGCATCTTTGCTGCTCTCGTGGTCGCCTTCCGTCTATTCGGAACGTTTGCTGGATTCGTCCAAAAGATCCCAGGCATAAGCCACATCTTAGGAGCCGTTCAAAAGGGCATTCTTTCTCCGCTTTCTAGTATGGACGAGGAGACACAGTTTACCCTAAAACAGCTCCATGAGATCAACATGACACCAGAGTTCAACTACTTCTTTAAACAAGGTAGCTTCTTTAGAGAAAAGGAATCGATCGTCTTTACAGAGCTCGCAATACAGCTCATCACGAACATCATCGCCATCATCCTTCTCTACTTGCTCGTTTTCTTCCTTACACGCTTCATCGGAGGACTCATTGAAAACAGTAATAAGATGGCAGGACTCACCTCGATCGACCGCACCGGTGGAATCATCTTTAGCTTATTAAAGAGCTTTATCTATGCTTCTTTAATCGCTATCGTCGTTCACTCGGTAGCATCCTTCTACAACTCTGGATTACTTTACGACCTCTATCACAAATCTATTCTGGCTAAGTTCTTCTATGAAGACGCCATGATCACCTTTTTCTTGAGGTAAAGATGAAGCTTGAAATCGGAGATATTATTCTCGTCAAAAAGCCACATCCTTGTGGTGGGAATAGCTTTGAGATCGTAAGAAAGGGAGCAGACATGAAGATGCGCTGTCTTACGTGTGAGAAGGAGCTCTGGATTACAAGAGAAAAACTAGAACGAAAGATCCGAAAGATCAACGGAGCGCTCCCTGAGTAGGAGCGTTTTTTCTTATGAAACAGATACTGGAACAAAAGCCGGAGCTAAAGCAAAAGCTCGCTTTAACGCAAAACATGATGCTATCCCTAGACCTCTTGAGCTATTCTACTGACGAGCTCGAGGAATTTTTGCGTAAAGAAGTCGAGATGAATCCGCACTTTTCAAGAAATCCGATCGACATCACCAACTTGGACCTCGCTCTCTTAGAGCCCGTCGATCCGAAAGAAGCGCTAGAAACCGAGTTATCGCTTTTACGACTAAGTGCTCCACTCCATTCACTTGTAAGCTACCTCATTCATTCCTTGGATCGAAATGGCTTTTTAAAAGACCTCGATCGAGATCCGAGACTCAGGCGAATCGAAAAGAAAGAGCTAGACCGTGCAAAGGAGATTCTAAAGAGCCTAAGTCCACCGGCGGGAGCTGAGGATGTGACAGAAGCGCTTCTCATGCAGACCGATGATGAGCTCGTAAGAGCTCTTATCACAGACCATTTAGAGAGCATCGCTTATGAAGACTATGACATCATAGAAGAAGCCCTCGAGATCTCTGAAGAGACGCTTCAGGAAAAGCTCGACATCCTAAGAAGTCTTCAGCCGATGCCCTTTAGTGAAAATCAAGTCCTTTCGAGACCGGTCGATGTCATGATAAAAGACGACTTCACCTTTGAGCTTTCAAAGCTTAGCTTTCCCGATAGTGAAATTGTTGAACTCGAGGGACGCATCAAAGAGTACTACGACCGCGCAAGCTTTATCGTAAAGGCTTTAAAAAAGCGAGAAGAGCTCATGAAACGAATCCTTGAACTTCTCTTACGAGAACAGAGGGGATTCTTCTTAGAGGGTGAACTCTTTTTAAAAAAGCTCACGAGAAAAGACGTCGCAGAGCACCTTCAGATTTCTGAATCGTCTGTGACGAGAATCCTAAAAGACCGCTCCTTTAGCTATAAAGGGGACGTCTATCCCTTTCGCGTCTTCTTTCCAAGCGGCGTAGGAAGTGCAGCAAAGCCCTTGATCCTCTATGCTATGAGCCACATTATTGAAGAAGAAGACAAAGCGCATCCTCTCAGTGATGAAGCCATCAAAAGAGAGCTACAAAAGAGAAATATTCAAGTTTCTAGAAGAGTTGTGGGTAAGTATAGAAACGAGTTAGGTATAGGAAATCGGACGGAGAGAAGGAAGAAATCTCATGTTATAAAAAGAATATTATAATTCAATAGAAGAAAAAGGTTTTTTTCCACACTTCTTCATCTCTTTATAGCTTTTCTTGTAAGATGTGAGAACTCTCTTAAGATCATCCATGTTTTTCTATTCGCATCAATACGGATCTGAGCAGGAACGGTAGACATCTGTTCATCACCTTTCAATATTTGTAATAACACAAGTAGTTTACACTGTAAATTAAAAGAATAATACTAGCAACATATAGGGGCATATACTTATGCATAGGTAGAATACTTAATATGAAGAAGTGTCGCTTTTATTTTGGAAACGAATCCATTAAGGGGATATGACACCGCTTTTGAAAAAACTTGCCAATGATCTCAAAAAATGATAGAGTAAAAGTGGGTCATAGTATACATAAACTCAAGCAAAATCATAGCTAACAGACTTGTTAAAATGGAGGTGGTCTATGTTTAAGAAAAAACTATTCATTGCCTTATTCTCTATAATGATCGTTTTCTCTTTAGGAAAATTGGCTTTTACTGAATCGAATTCCAAGCCTGAAGAAAAAATAAAAGCGGTCATTGAACAGTTTTATGATTTGTCCTACGAAAGCACTATAGACCTTGAAATAAAAGACATGAGCCTAGTTTTAGATGATGAATCTAAATTTGGGAAAAACCTCATTGTGTATATAAAAGAAGGCATCGCAGAAAATGCATATACCTTAGAAAAGGGGTATGCTGATATCCCTAGAAAGAGGCTGCCTCTCATATTGTCTTTTGAGAAGATCGCAGTCCATGGTGAAACTGCAATAGTCTGGCTCAAGGTTGATGGAGATAAGGATGGGGGATATCCTTTTTTCATCTCGCTTGGTGATAATACAGTTACACTTAAGGAATCAGGTGGGAAATGGATCATAGAATCTATCAAAGCCGATAATAATGTACTGATGAAGCTACTAAATGAGAGTGAGTTTAAGGCTAGCGAATTATCAGATATACAAAAACAAGTGGATATAGAATACGGAGTAGATGAAAAATCTTATAAGGAGTCAAGGTACGTGCCATATGACGATTATGCGTATTCAGCCACCAGATCTGTCGCTTATGCAGATCAATTTGTTACTAATAGGAATACGTTTTTTTATGACGCGGGGGCTGACTGCACGAATTTTGTATCGCAGTGTGTTTCTTATGGATTTGGAACCACTAACTCTTATTCTTTGCCAACTTCTTACCGAATGGTACTTGGCACATGGTCTGCAGGTAGTGGTGGAGGTCTTCCCGCTTGGGAAACAGTAGGTTCGCATTGGAACTATATGTTTATGAATAAAACAGGTCAGGAGGGCCCAAGAGTTTCCGATAGAACGTGGGAAACCTTGTCTGACGGTGGAATAATGCAAATTGACTTTAACAAAGACGGAATATATGATCATAGTGCAATATGCGTATCTAAGAATTTAGGTAAATTTGCACAACACTCTTCAAATCGCTACAACTTCTATAGTAAATATATTGGACAAAAGAGGTTCTATCAGCCGTTATTTTTCAGAAAATATTAGGGTTTCATAAGGAGGCAAAACCGACAAAGCACGTTGAAAAGGCGGTAAATAACAATTGTTAAGTGTTCCACTAGATGGAAAATACAATCAATCAAATACCTTATTCGAAAGAGCAAGCCAGACTGGGCTTGCTCTTCTTGTTTTACTACTATCATTGTCACTGGTTAGTAAGGGTATTATGAAATAGGTTCCTTTGGATCACAGAAAATACAACAGCCACTGAATCCTGAGGCTAGTTTTCATAAAAATTGCAACTCCCATAACATGAAGAAGTGTCGCTTTTATTTTGGAAACGAAGTAAACGAAATCAAAAACACGATCTTCTCTAAAAATCCACTTCCAAGTGCGACCATTTCATGCTATAATGGCTGATGTCGCTATTACTCTCTGCTCCAAAGTGTTTTTGGGGCCGAAACGACCAAAGGGAGGTAAAAATGAAGAAATACGAAAGTATCGTTGTCTTTCGACCAGACATGGAAGATGAAGCAAGAGTTGAACTTCTTGAGAAGTTTAAGAGCATCATCGAAGCTGACGGTGTAATCGAGTCGATCGACGAATGGGGCAAGCGTCGTCTTGCTTATGAAATTGAAAAGCTAACTGAAGGCTATTATGTACTTATCAATTTCGAAGCAAACGAAACACTACCTAAAGAACTTGAAAGAAATTACCGAATTTCTGATAAAGTGCTTCGTTATAACGTCATTCGCAAAGATTCTTAGGAGGGCAAATGAATCAGGTTATTCTAATCGGACGATTAACTCGTGATCCGGAACTACGTTATACTCCGGCTAACCAACGAGCAGTAGCTACTTTTTCTTTAGCGGTAGACCGACCCTTCTCACGCGATAACAAGACCGACTTCTTTCGCGTGACGGTTTGGGGAGCTCAAGCTGAAAACGTCTCTAAATACCTGAGAAAAGGCTCTCAATGTGCCGTTCACGGTAGAATTGAAAACAACTCCTACCAAGATAAGGACGGCAACACACGATACACCACAGACATCGTCGCAGATAGCGTCGAATTCCTAAGTAGACCGAGTGGGTCCAACGAGGAATCGAGCTACCCACAAGAACCAGAGGATAGTTTCCCCATGGTGAACGACGATGACATTCCGTTCTAAAGGAGGACAATATGGCATTTCGTCCACGTAAAAAGAAAGCTTGTCATTTCTGCACAAACAAAATCGAAGAAATCGATTACAAAGATATTCGCACACTCCAACGTTACATCTCAGAGCGCGGTAAGATCTTACCACGTCGTGTAACAGGCGCTTGTGCAAAACATCAACGCAAGATTACGACAGCTGTAAAACGTGCAAGAGCAATCGCTCTACTACCATACGTTGCAGACTAATCAAAAGACCTTCATGTTTACGTGAAGGTCTTTTTCTTACGGAGGTTATTATGTTGGATCAGCTTCTTCAATTACAAAATATTGATCAGGGGAGACTCCTCTTTATCGGAGGCGTCGTCCTGATTCTCTTGGGCATTATTGTCTTACTTTTGGCGAAGAAAAAGAAGTAGTTACTTGTAGAGGATTCGCTCCCAGTTCTTATGAGTTACCTTTTGAATGACTCTTTCTGGAATGAATTCCTCTAGTGCTTCACTAAAGGCTTTCACATCTTTGTAGTTTGTAAGGACGTCGTAGTTCTTTCGAGGACCATCGAATCCTTCTTCAAAGAGCGTGTCGCACATGTCGAGGCCAAAGCCCACATGATCTTCACCGACGACATCGATCATGTGTAAGAGCATCATGCCGAGATCGCCTACAGAAGGCTTTTCTTTCGCTGAAACGAAGCTACTAGCTACATTTAATCCAATGACTCCACCGCGATCTGCGATGGCTTTGGCATCTTCGTCCGTTAAGTTTCTCGGAACATTCGTAAAGCTTCTTAAGTTCGAATGGCTCGCAATGATACGTCCCTTCGTTTCTTTTAATACGTCCTTTACGCCGAGGTCACTAAGGTGCGAGACATCTATTATGATGTCGTGTTCTTCGAGTGCCTTTAAAAGCTCAAAGCCCTCTTTTGTAAGCCCTGGATTATTCGTGGGAAAGTCAAAATCACAACCACTGGCAAAGCGATTGACTCGACTCCAGGTGAGGCCTACGAGACCGATTCCTTCCTTCTTAAAAAAAGCCACATCATCGAGCGATTCGATGGGTTCTGCGCCTTCGAGTGAAAAAAATGGTGTAATAGGGGAGTCCTCCCAGTAGTCTTTAGCGGCCTTTAACTGCATAAGAGCACTTTCCTTGGGATGAGTTAATTCTTCGCCCTCTAAGAAGATGGCATTAATGATAGCCTTTACGCCATGCTCTACCATATCTTCTTCAAAACGCGTCCTAAAAGCTTCTTTTCCATATTTTAGAATATATTGTGGTATATCACTATGTGCATCAATGATCATGATTTCCTCCCTTCATATCATACAATAAAAGAAATGATTCGTGCTATAATGGTGTTGAAACCCAAGAGGAGTAAAAGGAATGAATAATTTAGCATTTGGCCATAACAACAGCATGCTCGTCGATCTTTACGAGCTTACCATGAGTAACGGCTACTTCCAGCACGGTATGAAAGATCTCGTCGTCTATTTTGACATGTTCTATAGAAACAATCCCGACGATGGTGGTTTTGCGATTAGTTGCGGCTTAGAGCAACTCTTAGAATACATCGAAGAGCTTGAATTCACCGAAGAGGACATCGATTACCTGCGCTCTGTGGGAATTGATGACGAAAACTTTCTCGACTACTTAAGAGACTTCAAGTTCACTGGTGACGTATGGGCTATCCCTGAAGGTACACCCGTCTTTCCAAGAGAACCGATGGTCACCGTCCGTGCTCCTATCATTGAAGCACAGATTCTAGAGACCATGCTTCTACTTATCATTAGTCACCAGACACTCATCGCATCCAAAGCCAACCGCCTCGTGCGCGCAGCCCAAGGAAAGCCGATCGTAGAATTCGGTGCGAGACGTGCTCAAGGTAAGGATGCAGCAACGAAAGGTGCTAGAGCTGCCTACATCGGTGGCGTCATCGGCACCTCAAACCTCATGGCAGGCGAGCGCTATGGCATTCCCGTCTATGGCACCATGGCACACAGCTGGATTCAAATTTTTGACGATGAATATCAAGCCTTTAAAGCTTACTGTGAAGTCTATCCCGACAACGTAAGCCTTCTTGTCGATACGTACAATACGCTAAAAAGTGGCATTCCAAATGCCATTAAAGTCTTTAATGAAGTCGTTCTTCCGAGTGGCCATCGTCCCAAGTCGGTTCGTCTCGACAGCGGTGACCTCGCTTTCTTATCGAAGGAAGTTCGAAAGATGCTCGACGAAGCAGGCTTTGAAGACGTAAAGATCATGGCTTCAAACTCCATTAACGAAGAGACACTAAAAGACCTTCGTGACCAAGGAGCAAAGATCGATTCCTACGGTATCGGTGAAAACCTCATCACTTCATCGAGTGATGCCGTACTAGGAGGCGTTTATAAGCTCGTAGCCGTCGAGCACGAAGGAATGATCGAACCCAAGATCAAGATTAGTGAAAACATCGGAAAGATTACGGTTCCTGGCTTTAAACAAGTCTACCGCATCTACGACAATAAGACAGGAAAAGCGTTAGCCGACTACATGACCTTACGAGATGAAGTGATCGATACCTCAAAACCTTTAGAGATCTTCGACCCCATCTACACTTGGAAGCGTCAAACGCTCGAAAACTTCAGCGTTCAAGAGCTTCTCGTTCCCGTCATTCGAAACGGAAAACGCGTCTATCCGAAGTTAGAAATTAATGAAATTAACGAACACCGCATCAAAGAAGAGGAGCGCCTATGGGACGGCGTAAAACGCGTCCAAAATCCGCACCGCTACTTTGTCGACCTGTCCCAAAAACTTTGGGACGTTCAACGCGACCTTTTAGATAGGCTCGCACATCGAGGAAGGTAATGACCCACACCCAAATTTTGAAGAGTCTCCTATACACATCGCTAGCTGTTGCTATCGTCTTATTAGCCGTGTTTGTACCAGGGCTCTCTTTTGCGATCTTTTTGATCCCGGTACTCTTTCTAACACTGGGGCTACGCTTGACGCCGATGCATGCTTACATTGCAGCCGGCTTCTTTCTCTTTGTCGTAGCACTCCTCTTTGGAAACGCACAAGCGATTACGATGGGACTTCTCTTTGCACTGACGCCGGCAGCCTTTACGCTGTATTTAAAATCCAACGAACACATTGAAGATACGATCATGAAGAGCACCATCGTATCCTTTGCAGCTCTCATCATGAGTCACGTTGCCATTCAAGAAATCAGTGGTCAGAGCGCCGCTCAAATGATCGCCGCCAATTTAAAGCGGGCCGTATTAAATAGCGAAGGGGCATTAAAGCCCATGATGGGAAACCTCTCCATTAGTACAGAGGAACTCATAAAGATTGCAACGAGCATGCTTCCAACGGTCCTTTTTAGCATGGCTCTCGCTTGGATTCTCGTACTCTTTGGTGTCGCTTTACTCTTAAGAAAATTTGGCATGGTGAAGTTCTACACGCAGCCGCTCGCAACCTTCCGCTTTAGAAAGCTTACGATCGGCCAGCTCTTAAGCTTCATCTTCATCCTCTTTTTAGGAGCACTTATCAGTAATAACGAAGTCTTTTTGACGAACATCATCTCCATTCTCTACCTCGTCATAGGTCTCGAAGGAATGAGCGTCGTCTACTTCTTCTTACGAGTAAAGAAGATGAGCCCCTTTGTCGGTGGCCTCATCATAATCATCAGTGTCTTCATTCCCTTTGTACAAAGAATCTATGGCGTCGTAGGCCTTATCGATAACGTCCTCGACTTCAGAAAATTGGAGCATATCAAATCATGAAGGATCCAAAACGCTTTACGCGCGAACTAGGCGAAAACTTCATCATTGTCGTCATCATTTTGGCCGTATTGAACGTTCTTCTCTACGTCGCAAAGCCTGACTTCGGTTACGTCGGAATCGCCATCAGCATGGCCTTTATTCTCTATTCCTTGTACCGTGGCTTTGAGAAGAGATCCAACTGGGAAAAGTTCATGCGTGAGCGCGAGGAAGAGCTCTCTGAAAGTCACCTTTCAGGAATCGTAAACATGCCACTTCCTCTCGTTATCTTAGATGAGAATGGAGTGATTCTCTGGTATAACTCGCTTTTCCGCTCCTTTATTCCAGGAAAGAAAGATCTCATTAATAAGCCTATTACAGAGCTCTTTCCCGAATGGAAGTGGAATGAACTTCAAAAGACAGAGGAATCCTATTTTGAAGAGAATATGGAAGAAAAGAGCTACCGCATCTATCGCACTGTAAGCTCTCTTTCTGACCCCAAGCTCTTTACACTCTACTGGATCGACATCACCGAGTACAAAAAGCTCGAACAGCAATATCAAGACGAAAAGCCACTCTTTGCTCACGTTCAAGTCGATAACCTCGACGAAATTCTTAAGAATGCCGAGGAGGGTTCTGCACCTTTTATCATCAGTGAAGTGACGAGTGTCTTAAAAGAATGGGCCAATCGCAATGAAGCCATTCTTCAACGAGTCGATGAAGACGAATACAATGTCACCCTTCAAAGCGGAAAGCTCATCGGCATGGAAAAGAGACGCTTTCAAGTGTTAGATGACATTCGACGCATCGACCGTGGAAATAAGAGCCCGATTACACTATCGATCGGTTTAAGTCACGACGGAGAAGACATCATCGAGCGCGACCTTTTAAGTAGAAAAGCCTTAGAGCTTGCTTTAGGTCGTGGTGGTGACCAAGCTGTCGTGCGTCAAGACGGAAGCTATCAATTCTTCGGTGGACGTTCAAAGAGCGTCGAGCGCATCAACCGCGTTCGAAGCCGTGTCATTGCACAGAGCTTAAAGAACCTCGTCGCCGATTCAGAAAATATCTACATCATGGGTCACCGCTATCCAGACCTCGACTGCTTCAGTGCAGCCGTCGGATTAAGTCGGTCCATGATAAACCTCGGAAAACACGCGAACATCATCATGAACGAAGTGACAGAGAGCGTTTCCGAAGTCTACAACATGGTGAAAGCTCTTAAGGAACACCGCTTCGTTAAGAGTTCTGAGATTAAAAACCACATCAATGAAAAAGACATCTTAATTATCGTAGACACCCATCGTCCCACCTTTACGGATGATCCAGAGCTCTTAGGTGCCTTTAAGACCAAGGTCGTCATCGACCACCATCGTCGTGGCACAGAGTTTATCGAAAGCCCAGCGCTCACGTATCTCGAGCCCTACGCATCGAGTACGGCAGAGATGGTCGCTGAGCTCATTCAATACATCTCGGATAAGCCGAGACTTGAGCCGGAAGAAGCGAATGTATTACTTGCAGGCATCGTCCTTGACACCAAGAATTTCGTCTTTAATACGGGTGTGAGAACCTTTGATGCCGCAAGCTATCTAAGACGCCAGGGTGCCGATACACAAGTGGTTCGTGAGATCTTTAAGGATAAATTTGAAGAGAGTATCTTAACGAGTCAAATCGTTTCGAATAGCGTCCTGATCCGTGAAGGCATCGCCGTCTCCATGATTGAAGAACCCGTAGAAAACATCTCTAAGATCATCTCTATCGGTGCCGATGAACTCATCGACATTCGAGGCATTCACACTTCCTTTGTACTCGGTATGAACGTGAACAAAAAGATCTTCTTAAGTGCAAGAAGCAACGGAAATATCAATGTACAAGTAGTCACTGAAAAGCTCGGTGGCGGTGGCCACTTAGAGGTTGCAGGGGCACAGTTTGAAAATACGACATTAGAAGAAGTACGCGCTCGACTCATTCAAGCGCTCGATGAATATTTGGAGGAACAATGAAAGTCATTCTCTTAGAAGACGTGAAAAGTTTAGGAAAGAAGGGTGAGGTCGTAAACGTCAAAGACGGCTACGGCAACAACTTCTTAATTAAGGGTGGAAAGGCTATGCTCGCAACCGATTCCAACATGCGAGAACTAGAGAGCCAAAAGCGCGCGAAAGAAAAGCGCGACCTCGAGCACTTAAAGGAGTGCGAAGCCTTAAAGGAAAAAATTGAAAAGACGCCCATTACACTTCCTGTAAAAGCAGGAGAACAGGGAAGAGTTTTCGGTTCCATTACGAGCATGGACATCGCTCAAAAAATGAACGACCTCGGCCTCCCGATCGATAAAAAGGACATTGAACTAAAGGCTCCCATTAAAGAGCTAGGTGATTATACCGTTCCTGTAAAGCTTCATACCAAGGTTACAGCAAAGATCAAGCTACACGTCGTAGGAGAATAAGATGGCCGTTCAGCCCAAGGTACTCCCTTATAACATCGATGCCGAACAGAGCCTCTTAGGGGCGATGATTTTAAGTAAAGAAGCGATCGCCAATGTCATCGGTTCACTGAAGCCATCAGACTTTTTTAAAGAAAGCCATCAGATCATCTACGAGCAGATTGAAAAGCTCACCGTAGGTACGGAGACCATCGATGCCATCGTCTTAGCCGATAGCTTAAAGGACATCGGTAAGCTTCAGGCGATCGGTGGACAAGAGTACCTAGAAGAGCTCCTCGTAGCAGGATCTCTCACTTATAATGCCCAGGAATATGCTCGAATCATTCGAGAAAAGTCGGTCCGAAGAAGACTCATTTCAGCTTGTGATTCGATTAAAGAAACGGCTTACTTTTCTGAAGGAAACGATAACGTCCTAGAGCTTGCAGAAGAGCTCATCTTTGACATTAGTGAAAGACGCGACCAAGAGGGTCTACGTTCTGTTAAAAAGGACCTCGTCTTCGTTCAGAATCAAATTGCCGAAAATGCCAAGAATCCCGATGCTATTCGAGGACTTTCTACAGGCTTTATCGATCTCGATAAAAAGACCCATGGCCTTCAAAAGAGCGACCTCGTACTGATCGCTGGAAGACCATCGATGGGTAAGAGCGTGCTCATGATGAACATCGCTCAAAAGGTCGCACAACGTGGAAAGCACGTCTGCGTCTTTAGCTTAGAAATGGACCGTACGAGTCTCATCTACCGTATGTTAGCGACCGAAACGCGCATTCCCCTACAGAACATCATGAACTTTAAGCTCTTCGATGAAGACTGGAAGAAGCTTGCACTCGCCTATAAGGTGATCGGAAACTTTAACCTCTCGATCGATGACACCCCAGCGATAACCGTTCAAGCCCTACGAAGTAAGCTCCGTCGCTACCGCATGGAAAACGGTGCCTTAGACCTCGTCTTAATCGACTATCTGCAGCTTATGGACGGCGGTGGGGGAGAAAACCGTCAAGTCGAGATCTCCTCGATATCGCGTGGCTTAAAGATGATTGCGCGCGAGATGGGCTGTCCCGTCGTCGCCTGCTCTCAACTTTCTCGTGGACCGGAGCAACGTACCGACAAGCGCCCGATGCTTAGTGACCTGCGTGAATCAGGTGCTATCGAGCAGGACGCAGACCTCGTCATGCTTCTCTACCGCGACGAATACTACAATCCAGAAAGTGAAGAAAAAGGCGTCGCTGAAGTCATTATAGCGAAGCAAAGAAACGGTGAAACGGGTAAGGTTAAACTCGCCTGGCTCGGTGAAACAACGACCTTTGATAACCTACTCTACGAAAACAAGCGTGACTAACGCTTGTTTTTTTCGTTCCATTGGGTATGTATAAGTATCACGTATAAAGGAGTACACATGGATATTTTAGATATTGTAAAGGCAATGCTCGGAGGAAACCAATCCCCGAAAGGAAATTCTGGCACAGGAACCATCGTAAAGATGGCACTACCGATGATCCTACTTGCACTACTCAGAAACTCACAAAGTAAGAAAAAGGCAGAAGCTCTTGGCGACGCCCTTCAAAAGCACACCAAGGACCAACTCGATAACGACATCTTTAATAAAATTGAAACGGCAGACGAACAAGATGGTTCTAAGATTCTTGGACACATCTTCGGTAGAGATAAATCTGGCATCGTAGAGGAAATTGCTAAGAACGCTAACGTATCCACAGAGGATGCAGAGGGCGTCATCGCAAAACTCATGCCTGTTATCATGGAGATGCTCGCCAATAAGACGAAGACCGACCGTTCACCTTCGAGAATTCAAGATGCAGTCACAGAAGAACTCTCCAAGGTTCAACGTGAAGCAGGTCTACCGAACATCACAGAGTCCATTAAGGACATGCTCGGTGGAGGAAGTAAGCCTCAAAGCTCACCTATGGGCGGAGGACTCGGTGATCTCTTTAAAGACATCCTCACAGGAAATCAGGACCATGAAGACACTGACGGTGGCGGACTCTTAGATAGCCTCGGCGGTAAAGGTGGTCTAGGCGATCTCCTTGGAAAAATGTTAGGACAGTAAGAGGGGAGAAACACCCCTCTTTTTTCTATGCATAAGCTTACGATTCATTCCCCCCTAGGCCCACTCACCATCTACGAAGAGTCAGGGCTCATTACAGAACTAAGATATAAAGAAGATGAAAACGACCCTTCAGAAGTCCTCTTTGAAGCGAAAAAACAGCTTTCGGAGTACTTTTCAGGAGAGAGAAAAGACTTCGATTTGCCGCTAAAGATTCAAGGCACCGCCTTTGAAAAAAGAGTCTACGAAGAACTTCTAAACATTCCCTTCGGTGAGACGATTAGCTATGAAGAGCTAGCAACGCGTGCAGGGTCTCCTAGAGGATGCCGTGCAGCCGGTCAAGCGAACGGAAAGAACAAGCTTCCTATCTTCATTCCCTGCCATCGTGTCGTCGCTAAAAACGGCTTTGGAGGCTACACAGGAGGGCTCGATAAGAAGCACTTTCTAATACGCTTAGAAAAGAGAAGTGACGTCGTGACCATTTTAGATCACGACCTTTCGATGCTAGAAAGAAAGGATTCCAGACTAAAAAAGCTCCTCTCAAAGGAAAAACCTTTGAGAGTGCGTCCGACGACCCTCTTTCAGGCTCTCTTAGAGACGATCGTCGGCCAGCAGATTTCAGGAAAAGCCAAAGATACCATCATGAAGCGCATCGAAGAGAGAGGATTACTGAAGGAAGAAGACTTTTTGAATGCTGATCTTACAGGAATCGGCTGTTCTCAAAGAAAAATTGATTACATCAAAGGAATCGCAGAAGCCCATTTGGACGAAAAAAATCTCATCATGTCAACGGATGAAGAGATTATAAATGAGCTTACACAATTGAAAGGCATCGGAAGATGGAGTGCAGAAATGATGCTCATCTTCTACTTTGACCGAGGCGATGTCTTAAGTCTTTTAGACCTCGGCATTAAAAAGGGACTGGAGCGATTCTTTCCCGGAGAAGACCCGCAAGATTTAAGAATGCGCTTTTCTCCCTACAATACGACGCTTTCACTCTACCTTTGGGGCTAGAGACCGGCGCTTCGAACTTCTTTTCCAGCAAATTCATGAACCGACGAAACCATGGCAAATCGCTGGAAAATGGCGTCTCCGTAGCGCTTACGAAGATTATCTAACGTGAGATTTGTACTTATGACAAAGCTCTTTTGCATCCTCGTAAGGGAATTTATGAGCTGGAAGAACTCCGACTCAAAGTGTTCTGATAAATACTCCTTACCGAGGTCATCGATCACGATGAGATCGGCACTTAAGAGCTCATCTCGGTAGCTCGGAAGCATCTTAAAGTCGACCTTAAAGAGCTCCGGAGCACTTTGATAGATGACATAGTAGCCTTTTTCCGAAAGGCTCTTAGCCAGTGCATTTAATAAATATGTCTTTCCTAAACCAGAGGGCCCGTAGAAGATCATACTTTTACCGGGCTCTTCTTGAAAGCGCTCAAAATAGCGCTTCGTATACGTATAGATACTAAGAGTCTCCTGACGCTGAGTGGGATCTCTAAAGATATCGGCCGTCCACTCTTCTAAGTTGGGACCTCTTCCGCCCGTTAAGTCTTCCGAACGATAGAGCTCTTTTGAGAGCTCTCTTTTAAAGCACAGACAGTCTTTTCCGTCTTTTGTTCCGGTGTCGTTACAGAGCGTGCAGTCATAGTGAATGTCTAAGTAATCCTCTGGAAGTCCATGGATCTTTAGAAGCTTCTTTCGCTCTTCGCCCTTTCTCTCTAGAAGCTCATTTAAAGCCTCTTCGAGACTTTCTTTGGGCTCATCTTGGCTCGCTAAAAAGAAGCTTTCACTCGAATCTCTAATGGCGTCATCGATCTCTTGAAAGCGTTTATCTAACGTATAAAGTTCGTAGCGCCTTTTTAGCGCTTCTTCCTTTCGCTCTGTGCGCTTTCTTTCGAAGCGCTCTACGAGCTCCTTTCGAATCCTCTCTCGCATCTTAATTCCTAAACATCTTCTTTAGATCGTCTTCTTCGGGTTTTTCAGCTTGTTCCTTTTGACTATTTCTAAAAGCCGCATCGAGATAAACCATCGTGGGTTTCGATTTTCTCATCGTTATGGTCGTAATCTTATCGATAATCTCATCGATACCGAGTTCAAACTCATCGAGCCAGCGGTCGATACACTCTTTATCTCCCGCTGTGGGGCTCTCGTAGCCTCTTCCTAGGGCCTCGAGTACGCGCTTATAGTAGAGCTGTCTTAAGTTTAATCGCTCTTCAAGTAGGAGTACGTCATTTAACGTAGAAGCCCCATTTTCTAACCAGTAGCGAAGCTTCTCGATGACACGCACTGTCCTTCTTGAAGCACGTCTCGACTGATCGTAGGCTTTACAGACGACGTCTTCTTCGACCGTCTTATCCTTTAAAAAGTCAGCTAAATTTTGACGCTCGAGTTCCGTTAAAGGGACGGCGATGACATGATTAACTGCATCGAAGAGGCGCTGAAAGTAAGGGTTGTAGTCGATCGATAGCTCTGTTCGTTTTCGGTCGAAGTTACTTTCTATGTAGAGGCTTCTTACGCTAATAAAGCGAATCTCATCAGTCATACCGACTCTTTGTCTTTTAAGAAGTCCTTGCTCTTCCCAGTAGGAGAGTGCTTCTTCAAGCTCCTCTTGACTGAACTTTAAGAGCTCTTTTAGCTCTTTTAGTTCAATTTCCTGGTACTTCGATAAGAGGCGGACGACCATGAGGTAAAGCTTTAAGGCCTTTTCAGGCGCGTAGAGCATGAAGTCGTCTAAAAAGATATTTTCAATTGTCGTGGTATTGAGATCGAAGATCTCAGGCGTTTTTTTAATCACACTCGTTCTCCTCTACTCATTATAACGAAGAGCGAGCTAATTTTTGTTACAGAATCGTTTTATTTTCTTCTCCCTTTTGTGTTATACTCGGCCGAGGAGGATTTATGACCAAACGAATCATTCTGATGCTCCTCGTTTTGTTTTTTCTAACCATCCCTTCTATGGGCTTTGCTTTAGAAGCGAGTCAAAACGAATGGCTCTACGAGACCAAAACCCAAAGACTAGATAAAGAATTGGTCGACATCGATGGAGCGTACGGAGCACAGTGCACAGACCTTGTCCATCACTATGTAGACGCCATCTTCTACTCTGATCACCGTGAGACCTTAGGCTTCGGAGATGCGAGTTCCCTTTACTATAATGCAAGCGAGATCTACTTTGAAAAGATTCCTTTTGAACTTGGCTTAAAGCCAGAGCTCGGTGACATTGTCGTATGGGGTGGAGGAAGTGGTCACATTGCAGTCATTAAAGGTGTCACAGACGATGCCTTTTACGTCTTTAGTCAAAATAGCTTCGGTTCAGGTAGAACACCTGTTGAAGAAAAGTGCTACTATGCACCCGATTACTTCTTAAAATACAACAGCGTGAGACCCATTGGGTACCTCAGACCGAGACCTATCTATCTAAAAGGCTTTGTATTGGAACGACTCAATCCAAACTACATAATCCTAGGAGAAGAATAATAATCTTCTCTTTTTTTGTTATAATGGATCTATGATAGATTACTGTTCCTTAGCTAGCGGTTCGAGTGGCAACTGCCACTTTTTAAAAGTTAATGGCCACGCCTTTCTCGTCGATGTCGGCATGAGTGCACGCTACATCACAAATAGTCTCTTAGACATCGGAGAGAGGATGGAAGACATCGAGGGAGTCTTTATTACCCACGAGCACTCCGATCACATTAAGGGGCTAAAGGTGCTTCTAAAAAAGCACTCCTTTTTTCTCTTCTTACACGAATCGATCTACGACTACTTAAAAGACGATTTGGAAACCATCGACAGCGACCGAATCATCTTGATCGAGCCTGATAAGCCTATCGAGTACGAAGGGGTCGTTATTAAGCCTTTTGAAGTGAGTCACGACGCCAGAATGACGCTTGGATTCACCTTTTACTCCATTAACCGCGTCCTATCGATCGCAACCGATATCGGTTACGTCTCAGAGAAGCTCGTTGAGACGCTTAAAGAAGCAGAATTTTTAGTGCTTGAGAGTAATCACGATGAAGCACTCGTAGAGGTGGGGCCCTATCCTTACGTCTTAAAGCAGCGTATCTTAGGAGAGCGTGGACATCTTTCGAATAAAAATGCAGCCCTTTTAATCGCTAGACTATTTAAAGAAGCAGGAAATCTAAAAGTTGTTCTTTTGGCTCACTTGAGTGAGCACAACAACTACCCCGAGCTCGCCCTCATGAGTGTCACCGGACTTCTTCGAAAAGAAGGCATCGAAGTCGATGAGGATCTCATCGTCCACGTTGCTACGAGAAATCAGGTGACCGAGCTCTACCGCATCAGTTAAAAAAAAGAGATATGTACTCTCTTTTCATGGGGCTGTGCTACAATATTGATATCAATCGCGAGGAGATTAAAATGAAAAACATATTCCGTCCAGAGCTTGAAAACCTTCAGGCCTACGTTCCAGGAAAACCCATCGAAGATGTTATGCGTGAGTTTAACCTCACGAAGGTCGTAAAGCTTGCTAGTAATGAAAACCCCTTAGGACCCTCTCCCAAAGCTGTAGAGGCGATTAAGGAAATGGCTGGCATGGTAAACATCTATCCCGATCCTTCTGTTAGAGCACTTCGTGAAAGACTAGCGAAGAAGCATGGATTAAAGCCAGAAGAGATCATGGTAGGTAATGGTGGTGAAAGCCTCATCCAACTCATCGCGATGAGTATTATCGATAAGGGTGATGAAGCCATCGGAGCATCTCCATCTTTCTCACTCTACGAGATCAGTGTAACGCACATGGGAGGCGTCTTCCATAACGTACCGCTCCTAAAAGGAAGCTTCCAGTACGATCTCGAAGGAATGCTCGCTAAAGTCAACGAAAAGACGAAAATTGTCTACATATGTAATCCGAATAACCCTACAGGAACGATCCTTGAGACGAAAGCACTAAACGACTTTGTCGATAAGCTTCCCGAGGATGTCGTTCTCCTTTTAGATGAAGCTTACTACGACTTTGCCGTTCAAAGCGGACTCGACTATCCCAATGGTCTCGATATTCTAAAGAGACGCCCCAATACGATTGTTCTAAGAACCTTTGCTAAGGTCATGGGCATCGCAGGAACGCGCGTAGGCTACATCATGAGTAACGAAAACATGCTAAAAAACATCTCGAAAAGCGCAGGTGTATTTAGCGTAAATAGACTAGCACAGGCTGCTGCTCTTGCCAGTGTCGATGACGAAGAGCACATTAGAAAGAGCGTTGAATTAAACAAGAAGTCAATGCATGCCTTTATGGACTACTTTGATAAAAAAGGACTCACTTACGTTAAACCAGGCGGTAACTTCATTTGGGTCAATGTAAAGACAGATACTCGAAAGCTCTTTGTAGAGCTACAAAAGGAAGGCGTCATTGTAAGACCGGGATTCTTATGGGGAGATGATGAGTGGCTTCGCATCAGCGAAGGTACACCCGAGGATACCCAGACGTGTATTGACGCATTGGAGAAGACGATCAATGGATGAAGGAAAGATTAATCACGTAAAACAAACGATGATCGAGGCCATGGCTCAGAGCGATAGCACGCTCTACAGCATGGTCTACGGCCAAGAGGGACAAATTCTCATGGAAGGTGGACTTGTCATTCAAGGACCTGAAAACATCGAGAATCAAATTCGAAGCTTTATGGACCTTCTAGGCCCCTTGACGTTCAAACTCACCAAAAAGGACCTCTGGGATCAAGGAGATATCGCTTATGAAAGCGGATTCTTCTCCTATAGCTATTCCGATCAAAATGAGGAACCCTTTTATACGGGTACCTACGTCTACATCTGGAAACAATGCGATAACGGCGAAGTGTGCTTACTTCGAAACGTAAGCATTGACGACTAATGTATACGACGCTTCGCATATCGATCGAGGAAACGACGCTTCTAAAGCCACGTGAATCGGTTCTTGTGATTGCCATGAGTGAACGAGAAGAGTTTTTCTTGAACTCCTTTATCGCGAGAGAAAAGCTCTGTGTCGAATTTCCCATAGAAAACGTTGGACCTACAGAAACACCAACACAAACAGCCTTAAGAATATTACATGACTATGCACTCGAATGCGAATCACTTAAGCCCTTTGGAAAACTCTATCCAAAGGTTTCAAACGTCGAGTGCATTCACTTGTTCCTTGCAAGGAATGCTAAGCTCGTTGGAAACCGTGCGCTCATTTTAGCCGATCTCGAACTACTCTTAAAATACATGGAAATTGGTGTCTTTTGCTCAGAAGAAGGCAAAGAGGCACTCGTGAAGCTCATGCGATAAGGAGAAGAAATGGACAAAAAGACCGAACGCAGCTGGATCCTCTATGACTGTGGAAATAGTGCTTACTCGATGGCCATCACGACTGCACTCTTTCCCGTCTTTTATGGTATGTTAAAAACGGGAGGAAGCTCCATGGATCTAGGCTACGTCAATAGCGTAGCCGGTATTATCATTGCACTCATTGCACCTATTTTAGGCACCCTTGCAGATCATAAAGGTAAAAAGAAACGCTTCTTTTCCTTTTTTTTCTTATTAGGAATCATCACAACCGCAGCTTTAGGTATCGCTCCTATGGAGATGGTAAACCTCATTACGATCCTCTTCGTTCTAACGAACGTAGGATTTTCGGGTAGCCTCATCTTCTACGATGCCTTCTTAATCGACGTCACGACCGATGAACGAATGGATGACGTCAGTTCCAAAGGCTTTGGCTACGGCTACATCGCATCCATCATTCCCTTTGGCATCTCCCTTGCCGTCATCTACCTCTTAGGTATGAGTAAGCCCATCGGTTATCAGATTAGCTTTATGATTACCGCCCTTTGGTGGGGACTCTTTACGATTCCACTCTTAAAAAACGTCAAACAAATCTACTACGTAGAAAACACGAAAAACGTCATTCGTTCGAGCTTTAAGCAGCTCTTTGACACCATGAAGCAGATTCAAGCTTACCCTGTCATCACGCTCTTTTTAGCGAGCTACTTCCTCTACATCGATGGCGTTGGAACCATCATAAAAATGGTCGTTCCCTATGCAGAAAGTGCGCTCGGAAAAGGCCTCGACATGATGCTTCTTTTGATCTTCTTACTCGTCATTCAGATCATCGCCTTTCCTTTTGCGATCCTCTACGGAAAGTTAGCGAAAAAGCTAGGCACATTAAAGATGATACGAATCGGTATAGTAACCTACATCATCGCCGTCGTCTACGCTTACTTCATGAAATCGATCGTAGATATCTTCGTCTTAGGCTTCTTAGTCGCTTCGGCTCAAGGCGGTATCCAAGCGCTATCGAGAAGCTACTTTGCAAAGATCATCCCTAAGGAACGATCCAATGAGTTCTTTGGTTTTTATAACATCTTTGGTAAATTTGCAGCCATCATGGGACCCTTCATTATGAGCGCTGTGACAGACCTCACAGGGTCTGCTAGAATCTCCATCTTTGGAATCCTACCCCTCTTTATTTTGGGTTACCTTTTGAGTCTAAAGTTACCGAACTTTGATTCGCTTGACTAGAATAACTTAAACTTATAAAATGAGGTAAATCTAGTCATAGTAGCGAGAGATCCCATGAAAGAATACTTCACGCCGCGTTTTTACGCATTACCTGAAAAAAAACAAGAACTCATTATCGATAGAGCTATTGATGCCTTTGCGAAAAAAGGCTTTTATGCGACGAGCATGACAGATATTGCCAAGGCCACGCAGACGAGCATAGGAAGTCTTTACAACTATTGTACAAGTAAAGAAGACCTGTTCTGTGCTCTCTTTAAAGCCACCTTTGTAGGGATGGGAGAGCGGTTAGAAAAGGCTCTTCCAGATGAGATGCCCTTTAAGGAAAAATTAGAGGCTTCTTTTTCGATTGCCTTTGATAACATCGTCAATAACCCTTCTCTCATTCAGATATACAACAGCCTTCGAACAGAATCGAATCCTGGCCTTGCAGAAGAGCTTGTCATCATTACAGAAGGCGAGTGGTTCCCCTTCATTAAACGCATGGTTCAGACGGCGATCGATAAGGGGGAAATTCGAAGTGACATCAACATTGAAGGGTATTCGCTCTTTATAGACATCCTCATTACGAGTTATCAGGCCATGCAGACCTCCGACTTCTTAAAAGCCAAGCTCAGACTCTTTTTCCATTCGATCGATGAAGACAGCGACCTAAGACAGCTTTGCCTCGATGCCATCTACCGTTATGGAGGGGTGCAGTAACTTTTGCCCATTTCAGTTTCTTGTGGTATACTGATTTAGAAGAGGTGAAAGCTATGAACAGACCAAAGATAGTACAGATTAAAGAAGTACTGGAAGAACAAGTAGGAAATCGTGTTCAGCTCCAAACCAATCGTGGTCGCAAGAAGGTTCGCATTGCGCATGGCGTTATCACCGAAGCATATCCCAGTCTCTTTGTCGTTAAAGTGGACGATGGTGCTGCCCCACGCAATGTTTCCTTCAGCTATGCTGACGTCCTAACAAAGGCTGTCATTGTGACCTTTGAAGGCGAGACTGAAAACAACATCCTGTCATAAAAGAACAGCTGACGCTGTTTTTTTACTGTATAACTCTAGGAGGAAGAAGTGAAACCAATACTCAATGTCCAATCCGACATCGGAAAGCTCAATCGGGTGCTTTTACATCGGCCTGGTAAGGAGCTAGAAAACATCACTCCATCTACGATGGAAAGATTGCTTTTTGACGACGTTCCCTATCTAGAACTCGCAAAGCAAGAGCATGACATCTTTGCAGGTATCCTACGTGGAGAAGGCGTAGAGGTCGTCTATCTAGAAGATCTCGTAAACGAAGCACTTCACACAAAGGAGCTTAAAGATCAATTCTTAAAGCAATACCTTAAAGAGGCCAAAGTCGAAGAAAAGAACTTCCAAACACTTTATGATTACCTCAATCAATTTGAAGGAAGAGCTTTCGTCGACAAAGTAATCGCTGGTGTAAGAGAGAGCGAAGTTCCTGAAATTAAGGGAGCTAAGAACTACCTACACATCGATCCAATGCCAAACCTCTACTTTACACGTGACCCATTTGCAATCGTTGGTAACGGTGTAACGATTCACCACATGCAAACGGAAACTCGTAACCGCGAGACCATCTTCGGTCAATATGTCTTTGACAATCATCCTGACTTCAAAGATGCTCCAAGATATTACGACAGAAACTGCAAGCACAGCTTAGAGGGTGGAGATATCATTGTTCTAAATGATCATCTGCTTGCAATCGGCGTAAGTCAAAGAACAGACTTTGATGGTATCCTTGAGCTTGCAAATCGCATTCTTCCAGGAAAAGAAAACGCACACATCCTAGCACTTCATATTCCTGTTAAACGTGCTTTCATGCACCTAGATACAGTATTTACGATGGTAGACTACGACAAGTTTACAATCCATCCAGAGGTAGAAGGCCCATTAAAGATCGACGACATCACATACGTCGACGGAAAGCTTAAGATCGAAGAAGTTTCCATGGACCTCGAGACAGCACTTAAGACTTACCTCCAACTCGATAAGGTCGATCTCATCCGCTGTGCAGGTGGACTCGGAATCGATGCTGAAAGAGAACAATGGAACGACGGATCCAATACACTCGCTATTGCTCCTGGTAAGGTTGTCGTTTACGATAGAAACTACGTTACTAACGAGATTCTCATCCAACATGGCATTGAACTCTTAAAGATGCCATCAGCCGACCTTTCAAGAGGACGTGGTGGTCCACGTTGTATGTCCATGGCTCTCAACAGAGATCCACTAAAAAAATAAAGATATCAACAGATAGAAGAAGACTCTAGATAGAGTCTTCTTTTTTACGCTTAACAATTGTTGATAAAGATGTGGAAAAGGTGTGAATTATGTGTGCAAAACACGTTTCATTTATGCTATAATGACTATGTGAAACTATGTCCATTTTCGGGAGGGTGTCCAATGAAAAAGATAATAAATAGATCGATCGCATTATGCCTTGTCATATTAACGGTAATGAGTCCGCTCTTACCGTATTTCAATATTCTAACAGGATCAAGTCCAGGAGCCTTCGCTGCGACGTATGGGCCCTTTACGAACGTAACTCATACGATCCAGCTAGATCCGGGAAGCGATCAGCTCTGTCAGCGTACTGCAACCGGTACGATTACTCTTGATTGGCCTCAACCGACCTCCTTCTTAGACGTCGTCTTTATTCAAGACACTTCTGGAAGCTTCACGGATGAAGCTCCTTTACTTAAAGGCATGCTCACTGACATGGTGAAGTCCTTGAATTTAGGCTATTATACCGTAGATGGCGTTTCCTACCCTATGGACCGCGTGCAGTTCACGTCTTATCAAGGTAATACATATTCCTTTACAAGAGATGGTACTATGGTTTATGCCCCTTCAGGTACGACTGCGCCTACAAAGTTAAATACAACAAAGCTAACAGCTACTGAAAGCGTGGTATTGGGTGCAATCAATGCCATGACATTTAATGGTGCTACTCCTACCGTAGATGGTATGGTGAAGGCTCAAGCAGATTATATTAGCTCGACGAGTACCTCGAATATCTACGACCAAGCAAAGTATGAGATTAATGGCGTCACATACACGCGAAAAACGATCTATGTATTAATCACGGACGGTATCGCAAATGCTGCCACAGGGAATAACCTATTCGCAGCTGGTGTGCTTCCGACGGCTTACAATAGTCTTTCTACTATGTACAAAGCAAGTACTAGCGCATTTAATGATTATCAACAATACGCAAAATACTACTCTGATCTCTACGCTAAGCTACCTAAAATGATGTTATACGACTATACTGATTCACAATGGTACAACGGAGCGGTTTACACGGACGCTAACAATAAAACCTTCTTTATGTTAGCTCCAAGTTACCGTGACTATCGATTTTTCGTGCCAACCAGTGCTAATACATTCTATAGCTCTAACGGTCAACCTTCAGCCAACGCTGAAGAATACGGCATCCAATTTGCTGCTATGAAATATTATGCAAACCAGATGAAAACAAGAGGCGGTATTCCTACCGTGATAAATGGCACTCGAACGAGTAGTGAATTCGTCGCTGGCTTCTATGAGACAAAAGAAGATTCCTGGGGAGCACTATCTTATGGTGCAGCCTATTTACAAACCATTCGCCCTCAAATTATAAATACAATTGATGTGATGGCATCTGACCCACTCTATTCCGTAAAGAACGACGCTGGATTTACCCAATTTGCCATCAATATGCAAGCTGCCTTTAAACGTGTTATTAATCCTGAATTTGACCGTGTAACCATTTCGCCTTCTGGTGGAATCAATACCAATTCCTTTAAGCTCTACCGAAATCTTAATGGAACGTGGAGTGAGGTAACGCCAGGATCGAACTCGACGAGTACGAAAGGTGGACTTACCGTCGACATGCAGCCGATGGATCCAGGAACGTATAAAATTGTCTACAAGATCTCTGAAAATCAGTTCCAACCGGCTCAGACGAATCCAGTGACGGTTAAAGCACTCTACAATGGAACGACCTATGAGATCGGCTCAACTGTAGATAGCCCGACCCTCCCTCCAAATACGCTTACTACATGTAATGTATCGGTCAATAAAGAAATTGACCTAAAAAACGAAACTTATCCCACGAATGCCGAATATAGTCAGCTAGAAAAAAGAACGGATTCCTTTACCTTCGTTACGACCTACGGATTCTCTCATGGTGTTCAATCGGCTACGAATCAGCTCATGATTCAGGACAAGGTCGACCCAAGGATTATTATCGAAAAAATTGAGTTAAAGGATAGCGCAGGTACTGTGGTTGCAACGATTGACCCTGCAACTGTTTCAGGAAATGTCGTTCAGTATACCTTCCCTCAAAAACCTTCGACCGTAAACACAGTGACTTATCCTTATGGTGGATACGAAAATACGCAGTACCGGTTAGAGATCACAGGTCATCTCGATCCAAAGCTCAAGGACTCTGATATTGCTGCCATGATCATTCAGCGTGATACCGACGGACGATCGGCTGGTATTCCCAATACTTCATCCGTTTTCTTAGATACGAATGAAACATTAAGTAACAAGGTTCGTATTGTTCCTCCTACACCGGAGCTTCCAAGACTTGTCAAGAGCGTCAAAACGGCAAGCATGACTACTGCTGTGACGGAACTCGATTTAAACTCAAAGACACAGGAAATACAATACCTCTTAAATTTCCAAATGCCTTTAGATACAGGCATCTATCGAAGCTTTACGATTTCAGATACATTGGCTTCGCCTTTTGTCGCGCCTACAGATGTCACTGTTTCTTATAAAAATACAGATGGAACGACGGTGACACTCGCTGAAAATACAAATTATACGTATACGTACGATGCTACTACAAAGCTCATGAAGATCGTCTTTCTCCCAGGATACGATTATTCTTCGCTTTCAGAAAAGACGCTCACCGTAAGCTTTAATACGAGCATCGCTCCCGACGCCAAGATTGATACGTTCTTCAATTCAGCTGCCCGACGTATTGAAGTCCCAAATACTGCGAGCTTTCAACTAAACGAATTTCCTGTACAGCAGTCGAATAAAACGATCGTATCACCTCCCCTTTACAACCTAAACATTCAGAAGGTAGATCAAGCGGACACAACGAAAGGTCTACCTTATGCTGAATTCACCTTAACGGATCGTGCGAATAACAATGCTCAAACGGTAAAAATCACGAATGCCGGCGGTACGACGTTCTTTGAAAACCTCGTACCGGGTAGAATATACGACCTTGTTGAAACCAAAGCACCGAGTGGATACCTTTTAGACCCTGCAAATAAATATGTAATCACGGTGTCTCCTGAAGGTAATCTAAAGATTGAGCGAAACGGTGTCTTAATTAGTAATAACTTTACAGATGCCTTCCTTAAGGTAGAAGACACAAAACCTGCTCCACTTCCCATTGAAAGCGTCACGAAGCTCATGCGAGGAGCAGATGATACAAACCCTGACTACCATACGACACCTACGCCTTATCAGATGACATCAAGTAAGGAAAAACTATTTTTCCGTATTAAAGTCGATGTCGGAAGTGTCGAAGGTTGGACGAGCTTTGTGATTAAAGACCTTATGCCGAAGTACTTTAGTCCGATTATTCAATCGGCTAAGGCATATACGTTAGATGCAAGCAACAACCAAGTTCCTGTATCAGGTGTCTACGATCTCTCAGGAACCTTTACAAAATCGAGTGAATTTGAACAGATTCAAAATACCTCAGTCTATCTCGAATTTGAAGGCGCGCTCAATACCGATTTAAAAACACTTTATACTACCTATCCCAATGGAGTCATAACAAACAAGGTAGAAGTTAGTGTAAATGGTCAAACACCAACAACATCATCAGTAGATTTCCAAGTCCTACGTGGTTCTGTAACGCTTACTAAGACGGCTGGCGGTCAGCCCTTAACGGGAATGCAAACAGCTGTATTCGGCGTCTTTAAGCAAGTTGGTCAAATTGACGGTCAAGGCAATACAGAAACCGACGATATCCGCGTAAAAGAAGGTAACGTTTCTGAAACGACGGGTAGTAAGCTCACCTTAGAAAATCTAGAACTAGGTACCTACTACGTAAAAGAAATTAACGCCCCAGGTGGATTCGTTAAAGATTCAAAACCTTATCCTTTTACCATTACAGCAGACACAGCGAGTGTTGATATCGAAACGATCGATAACCCAGTAGCTAGAGTTCCAACCATCTCAAAACGCATTAAGGGCGAAAAAGAAACAGACTTTAAACGAGATCCTCACCATATCTTTGTAGGGGAGATCTTTACGTACCGTGTTTCTGCACTTATTCCTACAAACGTGGATACCCTTCCGCTGACACTCACGGACGATATCCCCCAGTGGTTTGAAATTGTTGACAATCCTACTGCTATGAGTGCAACAAATGACACTGGAACTTGGACTTTTAGCGCCGACTCAGCACTTCAGCAATATATCAAAGCACCTTCCTATTCAAATCTAAACCACATTGAAATGGTCATTCCAGGAGATGTGGTTACTACCTATGCCGGAAAAATCATTGCCTTTGATGTTCAGGTCCGCGTAAGACCGGGAACAAACCTTTATGAAAAAAATGCGTTAAATGAATTTGGAGTTATTCCAAACACCGGTTACTTAACGTTTGGAGATAAGAAAGACTCTTCAAGAGTAGATATTGTTCCAACGATTCTAAGGACCGTTAAACTTCAAAAGGTTAACGGTGACGGTTCTAAGGGGCTAACGGGTGCAACCTTTAAGCTTACGAAAACAACGGATGCGAATAAGACCTACGAAGCATCAACAGACTCTCAGGGGTTTGTGACTTTCCCCAACATTCCAGAGGGAAGTTATACCTTAGAAGAGACCATCATTCCTAGCGGAACAGTTCCTAACTATCCTAATTACACTGTAAATATTGACTTCAAGGATGGCATCGTCATTCGAGATACCAATACCAACATACTTCCTACAGAAACGGATGGATCAGTTAAGATCTATAACAACGAGCTAGTAACCATTCCTGTAACAAAAACTTGGGATGACTCAAACGACATCCTCGGCACACGTCCTGATACGATCGAAATTGTCCTTAAGAGAAACCTCAATGGCTCACTAGATGGTGCGTTTGAAAAGAAGTATCAGATGCCAAAGACGGACACAACCTACACCTTTACAGGGGATGACCTGATTAAGTACGACTTAACGGGAAGACAGCCCTATGAGTATTTTATCGAGGAAAGTCCAGTTACGGGATATACCTCAGAGGTTGTAAAGGGAACGGATGGCAGCTTTAACATTAAAAACACCTTGAGTACAAAAAGCTTTACCCTCCTTAAAACGAATGGTGATACGAAAGAGCCTATTGTAGGAACGACCTTTATCATTCGTAGTGCAACTCCCATTGGCCCCAACATGGTAACAGCGTATGAAGAGGTCGTGTCTGATAGTACGGGTAATGTCACCTTTACAGGCCTCATTCCTGGTGTTGAGTATCTCATTTCTGAGAAATCGACTCCTATTTCAGACCCCTATATCGTAAATAGTGGAACGGTTCATCTTGTTCTAGATGAGTTTGGTGCTGCTAAGCTAACACCAGACGTCTTTAAGATGGATGAAACCAACACAGGATATGTGTTCTATAACTACCTGCTTCCTAAGCCCACAAAGAGCGTAAAAGCTCCACTCGATACGGATTTTGTAACCGATACGACAGTTAATGGCGTGCACGATACGGTACGCTATCGAATCGCTGTGCCTTTTAAAGGTACAGGGGATATTAAGCAAGTCATGGTCGGAGATAACCTCGACCTAGAAACAGCCGTCGTTCAAGATAGTTGGAAGATCACAACAGAGGATGGCCTTACAGATCTAACCTCGAACTTCACGACAGTTTTAGGTACAGATAGTACCGATATTACTTTTGTAACGACCGATAAAGCCTTTATCGATGAAAAACTTCAAAATCAAACAATCTACTTTGAATTCGATGTAAAGGTCAAGGTAGATAGTGTGACCTTTGGTAAGAGTCATCCAGATGGAATCGTTACGAACTCGGGCTTCTTACTCATCAATGACTACGAAGAAAACATTGTCTTTACGAATGAAACGACCGTAAAGGCCAACTTAAAGTCTGCCAAAATCACAAAATATCTATTGCATCCAGACGGCGTTACGAGACTCAGTCTACCTCCAGAATTAAGTGCAACCTTTGCTCTTTACTACATGGAGGGAGGCGCTTGGGATACGCCCATGGGGCAGTACTATGATCCCAACTTGAGAACAGACGATACGCTCATAGGAGTTTTCCACACGAATACCGATGGAACGATCGATATTCCAAATCTCGATATTGGAACCTATCGATTAACGGAAGTCTACGCACCAGTTGGTTACGGAAGAGTCCAAGACACGGAATTTACGATAGAACTCACATCTGCTGATCCTGTGCTCATCGATGTCGTCGACCCACAACCTCAAAAGATGAGAATATCAAAGCACGTCGTCTATCCAGCAGCAACATCTGATGCCATTTCTGGAGCAACCGTTCCTACGGGTGAGCCGACGAAACAAATTCCTTCCTTTAGAGATCCGTTTACCTATGTCATTGACTTCATGTTCCCAAGAGATATGACAGGTTATCAGTCGATCACTCTACTTGACGACCTTCCAACGGGAATCGATCTCGATCTAAACTCCCTCGATGTTCAGGTAATGATTCGAGATAGTGCGACAAATACATTTGTTGAGTCGCAGAATCCTACTGATCAAGCAATTGGCGACTATTTAAAAAATCGCATCCAAGTCACGGGATTACTGCGAAAACGCATTACGCTTGATGGCGAATTAGGAAAAGACTTAAAGCAGCTTCAAAGCAAAGTCGTCCGTCTCTCCTTTAAGGCTTATACGAATAGTCATGCAAATTCGATCGATGACGTAGCGAATACGAATGGCATCGTCGATAACAATGCCATCATTACGATGAATGCCGTCAATAAGTTCACCGATAATGCGGCTATCCAATTCCCAGATCAGTCGGGTATTCGAATTAATAAGCTTACGGATGATAATAAGCCACTAGCTAACATCACCTTCCATCTCTCTGCGACACAACCTGTCGTGAGAGCTGATGGATCGCTTGCTGCGGAACTTCCAGCAGTAGGAACGGCGACGATCCCGCAAAATTACGTAGCACACTTGAGCTCGGGTGAAGACGGAATGGTCAACTTCCTACCATGGCTTGAAGATGGTACTTACTTCATCTCGGAAGAATACTTCGATCAGAGCTATCAAGTTCCTTATCGCATGCATAAGGTGGAAATTAGTAACAAAGTAGCAACTATAACGCCATTTAACTACGTTTATGATGCTGTTGGTGAACCACAAAAAGATGCAGATGGCAACTATCTAACGGAGAATGGTCCCGTTCAAACGGTCAACCTCACGCCGGATACGAGAACCTTTGACTTTACTATTCAAAACCCAACCCTAAAACATGTGGTAGCACAAAAGACTTGGGTCGATGAGAACAATCTCTATCAGACGAGACCGACGGAAATTACAGTAACGCTCCTTCGTCGCGTGGTCGTCGATGGAGAAGACACCTACACATGGACTCGGGATACAGACGGTAAGGTGGTTATTACACCGACAGCTGTTGGTGGTGCCGACACGTTTGATCCTGACTTCCAGATGACAACGACGATTTCAAGTGATTCCAACACACATGCCTTTAACGATCCATCGATCGTAATGCATGACAGTGAAGGAAATCTGTATGATTATTTTATCGTCGAGGATCCAGTAGCGAACTACACGGCGAGCTATTCGAAGAATGACAACATTCTTACAGTAACGAATACGCTAAACGAGGGAAAACTAAAGATTACGAAAACGGGTGTTAATGACACTCTACTTTCTGATGCCGAATTTACCCTAAAGCGTATTAACCCAGATGGAACCGTTTGGGCTCAGACACTGAAAACGGATACCAACGGTACCCTAAGCTTCGAGCACCTCATTCCTGGAGGAACGTATACGCTTTCTGAAACGAAGGCTCCTTCGGGCTATACAAAGCCGGAGAAGATCTACGATGTGACGGTCGATGCCAACGGTGTGGTTACGGTGAAGGATGGAGATACTACTCTCGTTAACGATCAAACCAACGGAATTACTCTTTCTAATACCATCGCAACCGTTCAAAAGCCAGTAAAAACCGTCAACGATGTGCCTACGTACTCCTTAAAAGACGTTCATGAGGAAGTGACCTATAAGGTCAGTGTCGCAGTCGATTCTGTAGATGGACTCACGACCTTTAAGCTCACAGATACCATTCCTTCGATCATGCAGATTACATCACAAGTAGCGAACGTCACTGTAACTGCTGATGGTAAGGATGTGAAGAGTTTAGGCACGGTAGAGATTTCCGGAGATACGATTAGCTATAAGGTAGAAGGAACGAATCTCACTAGCCTCGTCGGAAGAACGGTCGAAATGAACTTTAAGGCGAGAGCAGAGGATACCATTACAGACTTTACGGGAATCACGGGTGATACAGCCTATGTCGCTGGCCAAGGTCTACCGAATACTGTCGATGTCGTTGTAAATGAAGGAACTCCGACAATGCAGACGGTTACGAGTGATCCTGCGTATATTACAGACTCTCCGTTAGCACCAGCTCCGACGATTTCAAAAACGGTTCAAGGTAGTGACCTCTATTCACTACAAAAGAACACGGATTCTTTCCGCTATGAAATTAAAGTTCAGGTCCCAGATAGCGTAGTAGGTTACAAGGATCTTGTGATCGAAGATGTCTTAGATCCTGGAATCAACGTCGCTTCTGGTATCGAGGTTCGTGCAGTCACGTACGATACCGGTGGAGCAGAGCTTTCACGCATACTCATTCCGCAAAGTTCCTACACACTCACTCAATCTCCAGATCCAGAAAAGATCACACTCACTTTTGGACCGAACTTTGATTATACGACCGTTCAAGGAAAGACGATTATCCTTTCTTTTGATGCTCAGTTAGATCCTGCGATCGATCTTACAAAGTATACAGAGAATAAGGCTCCGAATGCAGCTTCCTTTACCTTTAACCAAGGAACACCTGTATCCTCGAATACAGTTTATGTCGTACCAACGTCGAATGTAACGCTAGAGAAGACTGTCGATAAACAGACATCGAATGACATTGCAAACGACAACTTCCAGTACTCCATCAACATGATCGTTCCTTATAATACTACGACCATGGATACGTTAACGCTTACGGACGTCGTTCCAAGTGTCTTTAATGTCTCAAATATTCAGGTGAAGGTGGATGGCAATCAGGATGCAACGCTCGTACCGACCTTTACAGGAAATACGCTCACGTTAGACTTTAAGGACAACGCAACGATTACCGCATATGCTGGAAAGACCATCACCGTAACGTACACGGCCGCAGTGAAAGACGGCGCCGATGTTTCAAGTGCTCTAGTTGATGGAAAGCTCGTAAATACGGCAAGCATTACAGTAAATGGTGCTCCGGGAGCTAAGTCAACACAGAGTGTCACACCAACACTTAATGAACTTCTATTAACGAAGACACTCGATGGTGGGGCCTTCACAGAAGGTACGGCAACCTTTGTCCTCGAACAATGGATCAATAATGACTGGAAGGTCATTAAGGACAATATCACAGTCGATAGTACGAATAATGAGGACATATCGCTCGGTACCTTTATCGCAGGACGTTACCGCATTCGAGAGACCGTCGCTCCTACGGGCTATGCTTTAGCAAAACCACAAGAGCTTACGCTCGATGGAACGGCTACAGGAACGTTTACAGTCGATAACCAAAAGGTTCCACAGATTACAAAGACTGCTAATAAGACGGATCTTACAAATTACAGCGATACTGTAACCTATACGATTACCGTACCGTTTGGTGATACGGCGTCCTTCGATACGATCGAGATCACAGATATGGTTGATCCGCTCTTTACGATTGTTAGTGCTACAAGTAACATAACCGCTCAGCCAGTTACAAGTGGTAACAGCATTACCTTAAAACCAACAGCTCAAGAAGTTAAGAATGGAGCTGTGACACTGACGATCGAAGCGAAGCTTAAAGATGGCTTTAGCTATAACGATTTACCAGCTGAATACAAGACCTCAGGGATCCCAAATACAGCAAAATTAATGCTTAATGGTGACCCCAACTTAACGAGCCAATCTACAGTTAACGTCAAGGTTCCTTCTGGATCTGTTTTACTTACAAAGACAGGAGAAGGAAATCCATTACCGAGTGGAACATCAGCTACCTTTGAACTCTACAAGGAAAATGGAGATACCGATATCTTAATCGGAACCTTTGATACGAAGAAGGTTGGAACCGTCGACCAAATTCAGGTATTAGGACTTGAACCCGGTGACTACTACTTTGTAGAAAAAGTAGCACCAAATGGCTATCTACTCGATACAACACCGATTACCTTTACTGTGACAGACAAGACGGAAGCAAAAGTCTCCATGGATAACCGCATGACGACGCTACCGAATGTCACAAAAGCAGTCGATAAGCCGATTCTAGATTCTCTAACAGATGAAGTGACATATACCATTACGGTTCCTGTCGTAGACACGGACGGTTGGACGAAGTTTGAACTCACAGACGTCGTTGACTCCTTCCTAACCGTGACATCGGGTTCTGTTACAGCTGACCCAGTAAACGGCGTAACCTTTACACCTACTTTAAGTGGAAATACGATCACTGTAACGGCAGATGCAGCTGACCTACCAAAGCTTGCAGGTCAAACTGTTACCGTAACCTTTAAAGCGACCGTGAATGCTACAAACGATGCTGTTTTAGCGAAGTATGCAGACGGAAAGATTCCAAATACAGCGACCCTAACGGTAGGAGATACACCAGAACTCACAAAGACGACTGAAGTCGTTACGGTGACGATTCCTGGAGAAAATCCTGTACCTCATAAGGATGTCGATGGAAAGACTGAGATACACCTCGGTTTGAAGGATCAAAGCTTTAAGTACAACATCCGCACCTATGTACCGCTAAATATCACGGGACTTACGAACTTCACGCTAGAAGACCCGTTAAACACTGTACTTGAAACATCCCTCAATCGAATCAAGATCTATGTAAACGATCAGGTGAATGATGCTCTAAAAGCATTCCTTACCTATGAAACCGCTACAGGATTAGTTAAGCTTTCGATTCCTGACAATGAACTCGAATCATTAAAGGGTAGCTTAATTCGATTAGAAATCGATGCCAACGTGAAAAAGGACGCTGACCTAACGAGCGTCACGACAGATGGCGTAGCAAGTGTTCAAAACACGGCAACGCTAACGCTCGGTAACACTTCTAGAACATCAGAGACCGTAAAAGTCAACATCCCAGAAGGTGGACCGACGATTGAAAAATCTGTCAACACTTCCGGTACGACCCATGCTGACCTAAAAACAAAGGATGAAGCCTTCAGTTATCTCATCGATGTCAAGGTACCTCAAAACGTCGAAGGATATACGTCCATTCATGTAGAGGACACGCTCGATTCGATGCTAACAATTAGTGGAACTTCAGTCCTCGTTGATGGCGTAGCATCGGCACTTACTGCAAACGTCGCTGGAAACAAGGTGAGCCTCGATATCACCGACAACTTCACAGCTTATGCTGGAAAGACGATTACGGTAAAAGTAGATGCAACGGTTACAGGAGACGTCGAGACCGTTCATAACACGGCTTCGATGACCTTTAATGGTGGTCCAGTCCAGACGAGTAACGATGTCACCGTCACCGTTCCTGGTGTCATCCCGACACCGAGAAAGGTCGTCGATGGCGTTCTCACGAAGACCTTAGAAAACATCGAACAAGCCTTCCTCTATACGATTACCTATCAAGTGCCTCAAAATACGACAGGTATCACAAAGCTCGTATTAAATGACACGCTCGATCCGGCACTCAAGGTAAATAGTGCAGACATCAAGGTCTATGTCAATGAGGTAGTAGATAATACGTTAGTACCAACGCTTACAAGTGGCGTATTGAGTCTCACACTCGATACTCCTAATAACTATGCCAATAAGAATATTCGAGTGGAGATTCCAGCTACGATCGATAAGGCGAATGCCAAGGAAACGATCGACAACACTGCATCACTCACTGGTACGCTTAACGGCACCGATACGACGAACACCTCTGAAACGACGACAGTAACAGTTCCAAAGGGCGATGTCGTACTTACAAAGACGCTTCAAGGAAAGCCACTACCGAGTGGTGTTACAGCAACCTTCGATCTCTATAAGAAGGATGGAACGAAGATAGATAGCTACACGACAGTAGACTCAAAGATCACCGTTACTGGCCTTGTACCAGGTGAGTATTACTTTGTAGAGACTGTGGCACCAGTTGATGCTAAACTCGATAGCACTCAGATTCCATTCACGATCCTCGGTGGAGAGACGGTGGGAATCAATCCTGTCAATGTCGGTTGGAATAACGAACCGATCTCAGGTCTCACGGCTACAAAGACAGTTGAAGGAAAAGATTCTTATACGATGACAGCAAATAACGATGTCGTCGATTATACGATCACGATTCCTAAGATTACGGATACAAATGGCATCACGAAGATCGTCCTTACCGATACCATCGATGATCTCTTTACACTCGATCCACAGGTTACAGTAACTCCAACACTCATCGCTCAACCAGTCCTCAGTGGAAATTCGATCACTTTAACAATCGATCAGAAAGAAGATATCGATAAGCTTCTAACTTCTGATATCACGATCGGATTAAAAGCAACGTTAAAAGATACAACGACACCTCAAAGTGTTCAAGCCAAGTATCCAAATGGTCTCATCCCGAACAAGGCAACGATTACCACGAACGACCTTCCAAGTGTCGAAACGAATACGGTTAACGTAAGACCTGCCTTTGGCTCTGTGATTCTAACAAAGACCACGGGTGGACAAGACATGGCCCAAGGACTAAGTGCCGAATTTGAACTCTATCAAGTGACACCAACTGGCGATGTTCTCATTAAGAACTATCAAACGGTTAATGGTCGAGTAGAGGTCTTAGACCTCATGCCGGGTGACTATAAGTTTGTAGAAAAGACAGCACCTGTAGGCTTTAAGCTCGACACGACACCAATAACCTTTACCATCACAGCAGATCAGACGACTCCAGTAACTCTCACAATGGATAATAAGGAGATCGCTGAAGTACGCTTTGATAAGGTTTGGGTCGGTGGACCTATTGAAAAACCAACGATTACTGTACATCTAAAAGCTGACGGACAAGATGCCAAGGATTTAGATGGACAACCAGTTGATCCAATTACCCTAGCTAATGGTACGGTTTCGGGTGTCTTTAAGAACCTACCGAAGACCAATCAAGATGGAAGTGTCATTAAGTATTCTCTCGTAGAGGATGCTGTAACAGGTTATGTAACAACCTATGAAGGCACTGGTACAAGCGATCAAAAGATCATTAATACCTTCCAAGCTGAAAAGATCGAAGTAAAGGCAAGAAAAGTATGGTCAGGCGGAGTAGCGACAGACCATGTTCAGCCGAACTTTACGCTTTATAGAAATGGCGAAGTCTTGACGGCTGCTACACCAGTTGTTACTAGAGATGGGGCTGACTATGTCTTCACCTGGTCAAACCTCGATAAGACCGATGCCTTTGGACAGACGATTAACTACAGCGTAGATGAAGTCGATGTTCCAGCTGGTTATGGAAAGAGCATCACCCAAGCAAACGGCGAGACGGTTATTACGAATACGTACAACCTCACAAAGGGTGACATCACTGCTCATAAGGTCTGGAAGGGTGGACCGATCGATAAGAGCACGATGAGTTATGCTCTTACACTCGAACGAAAGACCGACCTAGCTACTGGCTGGACACAAGTCGATACGCAGACACTCACGGGTGATGTTACAGACTACACCTGGAAGGATCAAGAGCTCGTAGACCAAGACGGTAATGCATACACCTACCGCGTCATCGAGACGACGGTACCCACGGGTTACACGAAGGAAGAAAACGGACTCACGGTAACAAATACCTTTACCGCAGAAAAACGAAGTCTCTATGCGACCAAGGTCTGGTCTGGTGGTACGACGGATACGCACGTACAACCGACCTTCGATGTCTATAGAAACGGCACGAAGATCGATGTCATACCGACAGTTGATCCCGCAACAGGTCTAGCAGATACCTATAGCTTCACATGGACCAATTTAGATCTCACCGACTCCTTTGGACAAGAGTACGTCTATACCGTAGTAGAGTCTGGAACATACGATAACTACGGAAAGAGTGCTGTCACAGGAGCGGGTACAGAAAACGATCCTTATAAGATTACAAATACGTATGGAAGTCCTGTCACGACCCATACGCTGACAAAAGAATGGCTGGGTGGACCGAATACACATCCGACCATTGAAGTACAGCTTTATCAAAACGATCAAGTCTATGGTGATGTCGTAGCTCTTGCAAACGGAACGACGACTCACGTTTGGGACAACCTACCGAAGACAGACGCTTCAGGTGTCGATTACAAGTACACTGTAAAAGAAGTTCGAATCGGTGGACAAACGATTACGGATGGTAAGGCGAATAACTACTCCGTTGTAGAGACGGATAATGGTGATCAATCGAAGATTACGAACACCTACCTCGTTCCTACGGGAGACATTACCGCAGAGAAGAAGTGGATCGGCGGATCTCAGGTCAAACCTGAAGTCACCCTCACACTCCACAGAACGACGGATGATGTAACGGTTGAAGACCTTGGAACCGCTACCATTCAGAGCCCAGCTACAACGAACACCTGGACGAACATGCCATTAACGGATGCGAATGGTAATGTCTACCGTTACTATGTAACAGAGGCTGATGTACTAGGTTATTCGAAGTCAGAGGATGGTCTCACGGTAACGAACACCTACACGGGAACAACTTCAGTAGATGTAACAAAGGTTTGGGCAGATGCTGGAAACGAATCACTAAGACCTACAGAGATCACTCTAAAAGCCATTCGAAACGATGGTAAGGTCTTCACTGAGACCGTTACAGTCGATAAGACAAGTGCTTCAACGAAGTACACGATCAGTAACCTTCCAGAGTTCGATGCGAACGGTGTTAAGTACACCTACACCGTCGATGAAGTCGATGTCAACGGTTATACGAAGTCCGTTGATCAAACGACGAACACCATCACGAACACGCTCGCTGATACCGTTTCTGTCGGTTATCAGAAGATCTGGAGTGGTGGCGATGCAACGAACCGTCCAGCAGTCACCTTGAAGCTCTTAGCTAATGGAACGGCTGCCCTTGACGAAACAAGTACTCCGATTACGAAGACATTATCACCGGATGCCGATTACATCGGATCCTTCACGAACCTTCCACGTTACGACAAGGATGGTAAACCGATCACTTACACCATCACAGAAGATGCTGTAACGGGTTACACTTCGACAATTACTGGTGATCAAGCTTCAGGCTTTGTGATTAAGAACACCTTCAATGTCACAACAACCTCTGTCACAGCTACAAAGACATGGGTTGGTGGACCTACAGAGAAACCTTCGATCGAGCTTCAACTCTACCGCGAAGGACCTAATGGAAAAGAAGCAGTAGGAGCTCCTGTACCCTTAGCTTCTGGAACGACCACCTACACATGGGATAACGTTCCAGCGACAGATAACGAAGGAAAGGCTTACACCTACTCTGTCGATGAAATCAATGTACCGAAAGACTACGGTAAGTCCGTCGATGGTCTAACGATTACAAACACCTACAATAGTCCAGTGACAGATGTCACGGCAGTGAAGAAGTGGGTTGGTGGACCAATCGAAAAACCGACTGTTCAGTTACAACTGAACCGCACGTCTTCAACGACCAATACACCAGAGGCGGTTGGTGCTCCTGTTGACCTCGCTAGTGGAGAGATCTCTTACACTTGGAAGGATCAACCGAGAACCGATAGCTTTGGCGCAGTCTACGAATACTTTGTAACAGAGGTTAGTGTACCTCAAGATTATACGAAGGCAGAGAGTGGACTCACGGTAACGAACACCTATACGCCAGAAAAACGCGATCTCTATGCGAAGAAGATCTGGTCAGGTGGAACAGCGGATACGCACGTACAACCGAAATTCGATGTCTATAGAAATGGCACGAAGATCGATGTCATACCGACAGTGGATCCACAAACCGCAACAGCAGAAACCTACACCTTCACGTGGACAGGTTTAGATAAGACTGACCTCTTAGGTGTCGACTACGTCTATACAGTAGTCGAAACAGGAACGTATGCAGACTACGGTAAGAGTGCTGTCACAGGTACAGGAGCTGTAGATGATCCTTATACGATCACAAATACCTACGGAAGTCCTGAGACAACACATGTAGTAAATAAATCTTGGGTCAATGGACCGGATACACATCCGACCATTGAAGTACAGCTTTACCAGGATGGCGTGGCTTATGGAAACCCTGTTGCTCTAGCAAACGGAACAACGAGCTACACTTGGGACAAGCTACCTAAGAATAAGCAAGATGGAACACCTTACAACTACACCGTAGGTGAAGTGAAGATTGATGGCATCACTGTTACTAACTCTGTTGCAGGTGACTACACAGTCAATGTGACAGAAAACGGCGACAATACGGCTATCCAGAACACCTACAATTCACCAAAAACGGATATCACAGCCACAAAAGTTTGGGTGGGAGGACCGGCTACAAAGCCTAGCATCACCCTTAGCTTAGTGCGCGACGGAGTGGTACTAACAGATCCTGCTCCGATTACGCTAACAAATGACACAACCACAGCCACGTGGTCAAATCTCGATAAGACCGATGCTACTGGTAAAGACTATGTCTACACCGTACAAGAACAAACTGTTCCTACAGGTTATGAGAAGACAGAAAGTGGTCTCACAGTAACAAACACCTACACCGGAACAACTTCAGTAGATGTAACAAAGGTTTGGGCAGATCAAGGTAATGAATCTCGTAGACCTGCTGAGATCACTCTAAAAGTCACACGAAACGATGGTAAGGTCTTTACAGAAATTGTGAAGGTAGATAGTAATCCATCAAAGACCTATACGATCAGTAACCTTCCAGAGTTCGATGCCGATGGAAATGCTTACACTTACACCGTCGATGAAGTCGATGTCAACGGCTATACGAAGACCATTAATGGTAACACCATCACGAATACGCTCGCTGATACCGTTTCTGTCGGTTATCAGAAGATCTGGAGTGGTGGCGATGCAACGAACCGTCCAGCAGTCACCTTGAACCTCATGGCAAACGATACTGCTGCTCTCGATGGTTCAGGTAATGCGATCAAGAAGATTCTCACAGGAGAAGCCGATTACATCGGATCCTTCACGAACCTTCCACGTTACGACAAGGATGGTAAACCGATCACTTACACCATCACAGAAGATGCTGTAACGGGTTACACTTCGACAATTACTGGTGATCAAGCTTCAGGCTTTGTGATTAAGAACACCTATGTGGTAGATAAGACGACCTTTACAGCTACGAAGGTTTGGAGTGGTGGAGATACCCTCACACGACCTGATGTATTATTCCAACTCTATCGAGTTGCTCTCGATGCTTCGAATAATGAAGTAGGTAATCGCGAACTCGTCGGTGGTCCTGTGACATTAAGTGGTGTGACAGAGTACACCTGGACGAACCTCGATGTAACGAATAATGATGCTCAGACCTACAAGTACACGGTTGAAGAAATTGAAGTACCGGATAACTACACGAAGTCTGAGACAACCTACGCAGATGCAACGCATGGCTCGATTACGAACACCTATACACCTGGTGTTACATCGCATACGGCACTAAAGGTTTGGAAGAATGGACCTCAAGAAAAGCCTACGGTTGAAGTTGAGCTCTATCGTTATCTAAAGACTCAAACGGAAGCAGAAGCTGTTCTAGTGGATGGAAGTAGGTCAACACTCGTTAATAACATCCACACCTGGAATAGTCTCCCGATGACCGATGGTAATGGCGTAGAGTATGTCTACTTTGCGAAGGAAGTTCCTGTCACAGGTTATACTTCACTCACTTCTTCTGTCCTCGGAACGAATGGTAACAGCACTGTTATTACAAACGAATTCCAAGTTCAAAAGGTTAGTATCTATGCGAAGAAGATCTACTCAGGTGGAGCTCTAGCCGATCATGTTGCACCGACCTTTGATCTCTACCGCAATGGAACGAAGGTTGCAGATGCTCCAACGATCACACCGGCAACAGGCACAGCAGATACCTTTGAATACGTATGGACAGGTCTCGATAAGACCGATGCGTTTGGTCAAGACTATCTCTACACCATCGCTGAGAGCAATGCACCAGCGAACTACGGCGTAAGTCCAGTATCAGGAGCAGGTACTGAAACCGATCCTTATACGATCACAAACACCTACAACAGTCCTGAAACGACACATACACTTACAAAGTCATGGGTGGGTGGACCTACAGAACATCCAGCCATCACCGTACAGCTAAAGCAAAACGGCGTGAACTATCTCGAACCCGTCGCTCTAGCAAATGGTATGACGACTTATGAGTGGACGAAGCTACCGATGAATGATTCAGACGGTAATCCATACACATACACCGTCGTAGAGACCGTGATCGGTGGTGAAGCCGTAGCGAATGATAAGGCAGCGAATTACAACGTTACAGTTGAAGAGAACGGTTCGAGCACAACGATCACGAACACTTATGTAAGTCCAAAGATCGATATTACAGCCAATAAGATTTGGGTGGGAGGACCGGCTAATAAGCCAGATGTCACCCTTAGCTTAGTGCGCGACGGAGTGGTACTCACAGATCCTGCTCCGATTACGCTAACAAGTGGCACGACCACAGCCACATGGACAGGCCTCGATAAGACCGATGCTTCTGGTAAAGACTATGTCTACACCGTACAAGAACAAACTGTTCCTACAGGTTATGAGAAGACAGAAAGTGGTCTTACGGTAACGAACACTTACACTGGAACAACTTCAGTAGATGTTACAAAGGTTTGGGCAGATGCAGGAAACGAATCGCTAAGACCTACAGAGATCACTCTAAAAGCCATTCGAAACGATGGTAAGGTCTTCACTGAGACTGTTACAGTCGATAAGACAAGTACATCCAAGACCTATACGATCAGTAACCTTCCAGAGTTCGATGCCGATGGAAACGCTTACACTTACACCGTCGATGAAGTCGATGTCAATGGTTATACGAAGTCCGTTGATCAAACGAATAACACCATCACAAACACGCTCAGTGACATGACAGAAGTCACCTTCACGAAGCAATGGGTTGGTGGTCCTTCGACAAAACCAGACATCACAGTAAACCTCTTAGCCGATGGAAATCCGGCTGTCGACCGCGATGGTAATAATGTAGCTCCTATGGTTCTAAAGGACGGAACACTCACAGGAACCTTCACGAACCTACCTCGCTATGATCAGACGGGTAAACCGATTACCTATACGATCACAGAAGACGATGTACAAGGTTACCAAAAGAGCGTCAATGGCTTCCTCATTACGAACACTTACATCGTAGATAAGACGACCTTTACAGCTACGAAGGAGTGGTCTGGAGGAGATGCTAATAACCGTCCAGCTGTTAAATTCCAACTCTATCGCATTCCAGTTGATGGTACGGGAAATCCTGTAGGAAACCGAGAATTCGTAGGAGATCCTGTCACGCTCGATAGCACGACAGGCTGGGATAAGACTTGGACAGAACTAGAAGTAACGAATAAAGATGGTCAGACCTATAAGTATACGGTTGAAGAAATTGAAGGGCCAGCAAACTATACGAAGAGTCCGACTGAATATCTAACAGAGAACACGGCGAAGATCACGAACACCTATACACCAGGCATTACATCGCATACGGCGATTAAGGTTTGGAAGGGTGGACCGATCGATAAGCCTACGGTTCAAGCAACGCTCTATCGCTACCTAGCGACAGAAACAATGGATCAAGCTCAGGCCGTCCCTGATAGCACACATCCGCTTGAAAACAACCTCTACACGTGGAACGACCTACCTCTCCATGATTCGAACGGTGTCGAGTACAAGTACTTTGCAAAAGAAGAACCTGTCGCAGAGTACACCTCGACCATCGCATCACCAGTAGGTACTAACGGTAACAGCACGCTCATTACGAATACATTCATCGTTCAAACGACAGAAGTATGGGCGAAGAAGGTATGGTCGGGTGGAGCAGAAGCTGATCATGTTGCACCAACCTTCGATCTCTACCGTAATGGTGTGAAGGTAACGGATCAAGCTACGATAACGCCAAGTACAGGTACGTCTTCTGAGTTCGTTTTCCACTGGACAAACCTCAAGAAGACTGACGACTTTGGTCAAGACTATCTCTACACGATCGCTGAGAGCAATGCACCAGCGAACTTCGGCGTAAGTCCAGTATCAGGAGCAGGTACTGAAACCGATCCTTATACGATCACAAATACCTACAACAGTCCTGAAACGACACATACACTTACAAAGTCATGGGTGGGTGGACCTACAGAACATCCAGCCATCACCGTACAGCTAAAGCAAAACGGCGTGAACTATCTCGAACCTGTCGCTCTAGCAAATGGTATGACGACTTATGAGTGGACGAAGCTACCGATGAATGATTCAGACGGTAATCCATACACATACACCGTCGTAGAGACCGTGATCGGTGGTGAAGCCGTAGCGAATGATAAGGCAGCGAATTACAACGTTACAGTTGAAGAGAACGGTTCGAGCACAACGATCACGAACACTTATGTAAGTCCAAAGATCGATATTACAGCCAATAAGATTTGGGTGGGAGGACCGGCTAATAAGCCAGATGTCACCCTTAGCTTAGTGCGCGACGGAGTGGTACTCACAGATCCTGCTCCGATTACGCTAACAAGTGGCACGACCACAGCCACATGGACAGGCCTCGATAAGACCGATGCTAATGGTAAAGATTATGTTTACACCGTAGCGGAAGAAACAGTTCCTCAAGGTTATGAGGCTACGGTAAGTGGTCTTACAGTAACGAACACCTACACTGGAACAACTTCAGTGGATGTTACAAAGGTCTGGGCAGAGGCAGGAAACGAATCGCTAAGACCTACAGAGATCACTCTAAAAGCCATTCGAAACGATGGTAAGGTCTTTAATGAGACTGTTACAGTCGATAAGACAGGTACATCCAAGACCTATACGATCAGTAACCTTCCAGAGTTCGATGCGAACGGTGTTAAGTACACCTACACCGTCGATGAAGTCGATGTCAATGGTTATACGAAGTCTATTAATGGTAATACCATCACGAATACCTTAAGTGGTACGACACAAGTGACCTTCTCGAAACGCTGGGTTGGTGGATCAACGCCAAAACCAGACATCACGGTAAATCTCTTCGCGAACGGTCAAGCTGCTAAGTATGCAGACGGTACACCAGTACCAGCGATCACCCTAAAAGACGGCACCTTCATGGGTAGCTTTACAGATCTACCTGTTCGTGATGCTTCAGGTCAACTGATCACTTACACCATCTCTGAGGATCCTGTTTCTGGATTTAGTACAGAGATCACGGGTGATGTTAAAACTGGCTTTGTGATTACAAATACCTACACCGTAGGAACACGCTCCTTGACGGTTACGAAGTCATGGAGTGGTGGACCTGATCCGAAGCCTCAAGTAAAGGTACAGCTCTACCGCATCGCTTTAAATCAAGCTGGTACAGAAGTCGGAAACCGCGAGATGGTTGGACCTTCTCAGTCGATAACAGACACGTACACCTGGAATAACCTCGAGACGAAATCACTCGATGGCTATGACTACAAGTACACAGTAGAAGAGATTGAAGTACCTCAAGACTACGTGAAGAATGAAACAACTTATGACGCAGACGGTAATGCGACGATTACGAACATCTATAAACCAGGTGTAACGAGTCATACGGCCGTTAAGGTCTGGATCGGAGGAACGACTGCAAGACCTCAAGTTAAAGTAGACCTCATGAGAAAGCTTCAAAGTGAAGATGACTCACAAGCTACAAAGGTTCAAGAAGCAACGCTTGTAAATGATCTCTACACTTGGTCAGACCTCGAAAAGACTGCACCAAGTGGTGAAGCTTACGTCTACTTTGTACGAGAGCAAGCTGTAGCCAACTACACTGCATCGTATGCTTCAATCATCGGAACGAGTGGTAACAGTACAGTTATTACAAATACCTACGTTCCACCGAAGACCAATACCGTGACGGTTACGAAGAAATGGGTCGGATCAACGGGTGAACCGGTACAAATTCAACTCTTTGGTCAAGCAGCAGGACAAAACCGTGAATTCATCGGTGGCGTCATCGACCTCAATGCTTCGAATAACTACACCTACACCTGGAAGAACCTCCCTGAAACTGATTTCATGGGTAACGTCTACACCTACAGTGTCGATGAAGTAGGAAGCCTACCTGGTTACACGAAGACCATCACAGGCGATCAAACCACAGGCTTTACGATCACAAATACAAAGACACAGGAACAAACTCGAGTTGTCGTCGATCTCTCATGGGCGAACATTAAGGATGCTTCAACAGATCATACGAGTGAAGTTCAGCTCTATGCGAACGGAGTGCCTATTCGTACTGTTACTCTAACGGGTAACACCCAGACGACCTTTGAAGGTCTCGACAAGTTCGATGCGGATGGAAAAGAGATCGTCTATACGATCAAACAGACTCTGATCGATGGAGCCGATCCCACCACAGTTCCTTGTGAGACCATTCTCGTAGGTAACAGCCGCGATGGCTTTAGCCTGACGAACGTCTTTGCAGATACAAATGGTGTTGTCGTACAAGTTACAGACAAAGATACACTCGAAGTTCTACCGAACGCTTCATACAAACTCTATCGTAAGAGTGCAGTCCTCTCATCGATCCCGGTTCGTTTAACACTAGGTGCAGGAGTCGATCCAAGCATCAGAACTACGGTAACGCTCTTAAAGGATGGCGTACCAGTAGACACCATCGATGTGACAACGGAAAGTGCTTATAGCTTTAAGAACATCGATCCAAATGCAAACTATACGATCACAGCGACCGATGTTCCAGGTGTTACCTTGACCCTAACAAACGATGAATCAGGCACAGGATTTAAGATCCAAGCGGAATTACCGCAAGGAACCGTCACACCTACAAACGATGTTGTGACGAATCCAACGAATGTTCCTGTAACACTCGTATTAGGACCGAATGTCGATACGAACCTCACCATTCCATCGATCCGACTCCTAAAAGACGGATTCCCGACAGGTCGAGAGTTCAGTCTAACGGGTGCTTCAACGAACATCTTCGATGGAATCACAGAAGCAGGAAATTACTCCATCGCACTCGATGCCGTACCAGGAGTCGATCTTGAAGTCGTACAGGCTGGCTCAGGTTATGAGATTAGAGCAACTCAGAAGACTGGTTCTACGACAGGTGCTCCAAGTGTGACCAGTGGTACAGGTCTAACAACGCCTGAACTCATAGGCACCTATACAACGGATGGAAGAGGTCTCATTAGCATCGGAAACCTACCTGACGGAGAGTACTACTTTGTAGAAGAGAATCCACCTGCTGGCTATGAGTCCAGAGGTAAGGGAGAGATTCCATTCGTTCTTCCAAATAGTAACGGAACGAGTGAGCCTGTGATCATTAAACTCGATTACTCACTCTTAGCTGGAACGAAGGAACTCATCATTGAAAAGACCTGGTATGACATCGAAAACAACCCGAAGGAGTGGCCAGAGAACTTTGAGCTCTACTTTACACTCTATGAAAATGGTAGACCGATCGCGGTTCCTGCATCCGCAGTTGTAACAGGCGGTGAGGTATCAAATGGTCGAATTCATGTCAGCAAGGTTTCTGCAGGAGCACATTCGAACTTCGTCTATAGCGTGAAGATTACTGGATTAAAACCAGGTGTCACCTATCAAGCGACAGAAGTCATCGATGAGTCAAAGGTTGCACCTGACTACATCTATTACTACTATCCGAAGGATGGCTTCCCGAAGGAAGAAAACGGTGTCATTAGCTTCCATAACCTTGACCCCTATAAAGTCAAGTACACCGACCTATCAGGTGAAAAGGTTTGGGTGAATGATACACCTAGCGATAGACCTGAAAGCCTCATCATCCAACTAGAGCGCTATGAAGGTGGCGGTTGGAAACCTTACGGTGAACCTAAGACCATCAGTGCAGCTACCGGCTGGAAGTACTCCTTCACACATCTACCTCTAAACGATGAACATACGAATGAAAAGTTTGCTTATCGTGTAAGAGAACAGAGTGTTCCAACAGGTTATACGGTTCGCTACGAAGGCCTAGACATCATCAACACGAAAGAAGTCGTTCCTCCAGAACTCTTGACGATTAATGGTCAGAAGTACTGGCTCGGAGATACTCCTGAAGTTCGTCCACAAAGTATAAAGATAGCTCTACAGAAGCTTGAAGGAACAGAGTGGATTACAGTTACAGAAAAGACCATTTCTGAAGAAACACTTTGGGCTTATGAATTTAGAGACCTTGAAAAGGGACCGACCTATCGTGTGATCGAGCTTACAATGCTTGATAACTATGTCGTAAGCTATAAGGATAATGACATCTTTAATACGTATCAAGAGCCTGAGAAGCCACCGATCGAAACAACCGAGCTCTACGGCGAAAAACGCTGGGAGAATGACTCCGAAAGTACTCGTCCGTCGATCATCTACGTACAGCTTCAACGTCTTGAAAGAGATGGCTGGAAGAACGTCCGTGGACCGCTCGAAGTGAGTGCGAAGGACAACTGGCTATTCGGTTACATCGGTCTTGAAAAGTACGATCCTACGACCGGTAAGCCTTATGGATTCCGCGTCATCGAGCTCGATACACCGAGTGGCTACGAAGTCACCTATGACGGCTATACGATTACAAATACGTATGTTAAGAAGCCAACAGTAGAAACGATCTCGATTAAGGTCGGAAAGACCTGGATCGGTGACGATGAAACGACTCGTCCAGATGCGATTAAGGTTCAGCTTGAACGCTTAGAGGGTGAAGCTTGGATTCCATACGGAGAACCAACCTACATCCTAAAGAACCAAAATTGGAGTCACGAGTTTACAAACCTACCAAAATTTGATCCCGAAACGAAAGAGCTTTACGAGTATCGCATAAGAGAACTCGACTCGATCGAAAACTACGAAGTGAGCTACGATGGCTTCAACATCATTAACACCTATAAGAAGCCAGTAGAGCTAGTAAAAGTAGAGGGACAAAAGACGTGGGTTGGAGACACAGAAAATACTCGTCCTCAATCGATCATTATGATCCTTTATAGAGACGGAGTAGAGGTTCAAAGAAAGACCGTTAGAGCCGAAGATTCTTGGCACTACGTCTTCGATGGACTCGAAAAGTTCGTGGACGGAAAAGCTGTCACCTACACGGTGAGGGAAGTTTCTGTCGATGGTTATACCACAACCTATGATGGTTACGATGTGACCAATACACTCGTTACGAAACCACCTCAAGGCGGTGAAAAGGAAAATCTACCAAAGACAGGATTCAACCCAGAAGAATCCATCCTATTCTTAGGAGTGCTCTTAACACTCGGTGGATACTTGATTCTTAAAAGACACTAGAAGCAGGCTTTAAGCCTGCTTCTTTTGTTGAGTTTTAAAAATCTTTGGATACAATAGAGCTAGGAGGAAACATGGAACAACTATTAAAGGACATCAAACGATTAGTCAACATCCCATCCGTCTGTGTAGAACAAGGGGGAGAGAAGCCCTTAGGAGACGGAATCGACCAAGCATTAAATGAAGCACTAGAGATGTTTAAGTCGTACGGATTTGAGACCTATAAAGATCCACAAGGCTATTACGGATACGCAGAAATGGGTACAGGAGAGCTCTTTGGAATCCTAGGACACCTCGATGTCGTACCTGCAGGAAACGTCAGCGAATGGACACATGCACCCTTTGAATTCTATCAAGATGAAGAAAACATCTACGGTAGAGGTGTAAGTGACGACAAGGGACCCATTGTCATCGCTCTTCATGCACTTTTAGACGTATTAAAGGATAAGAAACTCAACAAGCGAGTAAGATTTATTCTAGGAACCGACGAAGAGACCGACTGGAGAGGAATTAATAAGTATAAGGCCGATGGAATGGAGATTCCAGCTTATGGCATCGTACCAGACAGTGACTTCCCCGTCGTTTACGTAGAAAAGACCATCTTACAAGTGGACCTCAAGGGAAAAGGAAGCGACCTATCGTTAAAGAGTGGTGTCGCTTATAACGTCGTCTGTGGTGAAGCACGCTACCAAAAGGATGAAGAGGTAAAGAAGAAGCTAGAGGAGATGGGTTCAACAGTAACTGAAGAAAATGGAGAGCTCGTTGTAAAGGGAAAGAACGCCCATGCTGCAGTGAGCTTTGAAGGAAAGAATGCACTCATCGAGCTATTAAGTGCCCTCCATCAAAGTGGAAAAGAGAGTCCAGCTGCTAAATATGTCCATGATAAGCTCCTCAATGCTCCTCGTGGAGAAAAGCTTTTAAAGGTTACAAGTGATAAAGAGAGCGGATCGATGACAGTTAACCTCGGTCTCGTAGAACTTGGACCAGAGGAAGAAGTCCTAAAGATCGACATGCGTCTACCTGTTACCTTTGATGTGGAGAAGGTAATCGAGGAGATGAACGAGGACGGCAAAGCCTACGGACTTCATGCAGAGGTCAAAAGTAAGCTAGATAGTCTCTACCTACCAAAAGAATCCGACTTTGTTCAAACGCTCGTTCAGAGCTTTAGAGATGTCACAGGAGATATGACAGAACCTGTCATCAGTGGTGGAGGAACTTACGCTAGAGCCATGAAGAACTTCATTAGCTTTGGTCCCTCTCTACCAGGAAAAAATTATCATATTCATGAACCCAACGAAAGAGTTCCTTTAAAGGATATCGAAGTGACCTATGAGGTCTATAAAGAGGCCTTTAAGAGACTACTTGTTGAATAATATTTGTGGTATTGTACTGGTGTGAACAAAAAAACCATTAGGTTTTTCATGGGTGGCGGTTACGACCAACGCCCGCTTTTTTTGAAAAATTTTTGAATCGCTCGGAAAAACTCCAGATAAAAAAGTAAATCCTTAGTTTTGGCCTTTCCCGTATCGTGGGGGCTACTCCTAAGGATTTGTAAAGCGTTGCTTTTCAGAGTCGACTCTGTGCACTCATTTAATAACATCACAAAGCGTGTGTCAAACAAGTGTTATTAAGGCTCTTATTGTCTTTTCAGGAGACATTTTTGACCCCGATTTGACTACGAAAAAAAGCACTCACCTATTCTTAGGTTGAGTGCTTTTATCCTTTTCAAATGGAGTGATTGCAAGGGTTTCATGTTCCCTTCATACTCTTCTGAAAAATGATTGGTGACCCATACGGGAATCGAACCCATGATTTCACCGTGAGAGGGTGACGTCTTGACCGCTTGACCAATGGGCCGTGTGTACCAAAGAAATATAACATGTTCTAGTTATTTTGTAAAGCACTTTTTTATGCTACTATAATGTGGGAGGAATTATGGACACGAAGAAACTCGCTCAAATGCTTTATCCGTCTGTTACGGAAACAATTGAAGATTTAGAATTACGCTTTCCTAAGCGTGAGCTTACTGAAGGAGCAAAGGTCACACGTATGGCCCCTTCTCCTACAGGTTTTATTCACTTAGGTAACTTATATAGCGCTCTTTTAGATGAGCGCTTAGCTCATACGAGCGGTGGAACACTGATCCTTCGCATTGAAGATACCGACGATAAACGTCGTGTAGAGGGTGCAGAAGAGGTGCTTCTAGAGACGCTCAAATATTTTGGTATCGAGTTTGACGAAGGTGTACTTCACGATGGGGAACAAGGAATCTACGGTCCCTATTATCAGAGTGCTCGTAAAGAGATTTACTCCGTTGTCGCAAAGAAGCTCGTAGAAGAAGGCTATGCTTATCCTTCTTTTCAGACGGAAGAAGAGCTTGAGGCTCTCCGTGCTCGTCAAGAAGCCGAAGGTGCCCTTCAGACGGGTTACTTCGGAGAGTGGGCCACAGATCGCCTCTTAACCTTAGAAGAGATTGAAGAGAAGCTCAAGAGCGGTATGCCATGGGTACTTCGCTTAAAGTCTAGAAATCTAGAGGGTGAGGGAGACCTCGTTCAAGATGGCATTCGAGGAGAGGTGAGAGTTCGCCCTAATAACCTCGACAGCGTTCTCATGAAGAGCGACGGCATTCCTCCGTATCACTTTGCTCACGTCGTAGACGATCACTTTATGCACATTACTCATATTGTGCGTGGTGAAGAATATCTTTCAACTTTCCCACTTCACATTGAACTCTTTGACATTTTAAGATGGGAAAAGCCTGTCTTTTGCCATACAGCGCACTTAATGAAGCTCGATGATGGAAATCGACGTAAGCTTTCTAAGAGAAAAGACCCTGAGCTAAGCTTAGGATTCTATAAAGAAGTTGGATACCATCCCAAAGCTGTCATCGACTATCTCTTAACCTTATTAAATTCAAACTTCGAAGAGTGGCGTTTAGAAAATCCTCTCGCTGATGCCTTTGAGTTCCCCTTTTCTATTGAAAAGGTCGGCGGTAGCGGTGCACTCTTTGACATCGACAAACTGAATGACATCTCTAAAAACATGCTCGTAACGATCGACCCGAGAGAGCTTAAAGACTTCCTCTTAGAGTGGGCGAAGGAATATAACCCTGAAGCTTATGAAGTCCTCTCTAAAGACGAAGAGAAGCTCGTAGCTATCCTTTCCATCGGTCGTGATCAGAAGAATCCTAGAAAGGACTACTCCTCTGCTAGTCAGATGTTTGGTCAGATTCAATTCTTCTACGAAGAATACTTTAACGTCGAGGACGCTCTTCCAGAAAAGATTTCTAATGAAGAAGCAAAAGTCCTCCTAGACGAGTACCTACAAAGCTACGACCATTCCCTCGATGCATCCGGTTGGTTCCAGGGTGTAAGAGATATTGCAACCAAGTATAACTATGCAGTAAAGATGGGCGATTACAAGAAGCATCCAGAAAACTACAAGGGCTCTGTTGCTGACGTCTCTACGCTCATTCGCTTAGCTCTTACTGGACGACAGAATGCACCCGACATTCATGCCATTCAGCAAATTTTAGGGTGTGAGCTTACGAAAAAACGCATTGAAAGCTTTAGGAATAGCTTATGATGGGATATTTTGCCGCACTTACCATAGCCTTTCTACTTCTCATACTCATCGTTATAAGATATAAGGAGTACGAAAAGTCTTTGGCAATCTATCTCTTTATGGCATCGACGATCTTTTACTTTACGCCTTCTTATTACATCTTTGGAGGACGTACGTATCGATACTTTAAGGATCAACACCTAGAGGCCTTTATTCTCTTTAGTATCGTAATCTTACTGAGCTTTTCAGCGATCCTGCTTTTAAAGCAAAAGCTCCCTGTTTTTAAGCCGCTAGAAGCGATTAAGAGTAACCCCTTAATCACCCTCTACATGGCAGGAATCGTTGTCGTCATCCTTCTTTACATCTTCTACTTTAGAGACCGCTTTCCACTCATTATGGCGCTCACACAGGATGCAGAGAAGAACCCCTATAGGCCAGACTCTACAGGAAGTATTCCCTTATACTTTACGGTCATGACCTTTGTCTATTATGTTGTACCTAGCTTTTACTTCTACATCATAGAGACGAGAAAGACGAGTCCTCTCATGCACGTCGTTATGATCGGATTCATCTCTTGCCTTTTACTCATCGGTGGAAACAAAGGCGTCTTCTTGTACTTCCTCTTCTTCATCTGGGTTTACGTCTTAAAGCTTAAACTCGATTGGAGAGTGATCGTGATGGGTGTCGTTTCTGCCATCTTCTACTTTGGCTTAAAAGAAGGCTTCGGATACCTCACTCGAGACATTACAAAGAACATCTTAGGAATGGTCCGAAGACTCTTTGTCACCCAAGGATCGGGCTTTATCGATCGAATCTACCTAAAAGATACGGGGCTCATCCTAGGAAAGGTTCCACTATCGAACGTCGTCCACGCTCACATCTACCATGTGAGCGGATCGAACCCCACTTACTTTGTAGGAGACCTCGTATTCGTCTACGGATACATTAAGGCCTTCATCATTCATACGGCGGTTCTCCTAGGACTCACCGTGAGCTCCAAGTGGTTTGACGATGCTTGTAGTAAGCACCTTTATCTAAAGTGGTCCTTCTTTACGATCCTCTACCTCTTAGCGATGGCAGAGGTTACGACAAGCACGTGGTTTAAGTTCTTAGCTATCGTATGTAATGCACTCGTTCTGTACTTTGTTTCAAAGTACTACGAGAAAGTTTTTCCTAGAAAAACAAAAAATGCCGGTTAACCCGGCATTATTTTTTACCAAAGATGAGTTTCTTAACCCAAAGTAAGATCATTGCACCTAGGACACTTAAAAGAATCGTTTTTACATCTAAGTCTCCAAAGTTTGTATGAAAAACGTGTGTTGCAAGGTAACTACCGATGGCCGTACCGACGATACCTACGATGATGTTGCCGATGAGACCTCTTTGATCTCTCATGATCGCTCCAGCAATCCAACCGATTACAGCACCGATCAGTAGCTGAACGATAAGTCCTATTATATTCATAATCTCTCCTTTCAAGTGATGTATCTCATACTTGCCCCATTTAGAATAATTCTTGACATCAAGGGTTAAATTCTGTATCATCGTAATGTTACTGGGGATTGGCCAAGCGGTTAAGGCATACGGCTCTGACCCGTATATTCGTCGGTTCGATCCCGACATCCCCTGCCACCAGGAAAAAGAGCTTGCTCTTTTTCCTTTTTTATTCTCTGTATGATATGATAAAATCAGAAACTTTTGGAGGTTTTTATGCACTCAGTTGAAATCAAAAAGGGCATCCATGCTCTCTCTTTAAATGTTGAAGAAATTCTCTTTGAAGGCATGTGGGATCTACACGAAGGTGTAACCCTAAATTCCTATGTCGTAAAGGGAGAAAAGACAGCTGTCATCGATGGCTTCATCGGTTGGGACGGCGTTCCAGAGACACTCTACGCTTGGCTAAAAGAGCTCGATATTGAAGTCTCTGATGTCGACTACTTAGTTGTTAACCACATGGAGCCTGACCACAGCGGTTGGATTCCAAGCTTCTGTTCCTTAAACCCAAAGGCTAAGATCTACGCTGGTAAAGAAAGTGCAGCACTCATTAAAGCTTTCTTTGGCATCGAAGAGAACGTCGTTGTCGTTTCAGACGGTGACACGCTCGACTTAGGTGGTCGCACCTTAAGCTTCCACAAAGCTCCTAACGTACACTGGCCAGATACCTTCATGTGCCTCGACTCTTTAACGAAGACACTCTTTTGCTGTGATAACTTCGGTGCCTTTGGCACATTAGATAAGATTACTTCTAGCGCTTATACCATGGAGGAACTCTCTCAATTTGAAGACGGTCAAAAGCGCTACTTCTCAAACATTTTAATGACCTTTAGCCCCATGGTTCAAAAGGCCATTGAAAAAGCCAAAGCTCTAGAACCTGAAACCATCGCTCCCGGTCACGGTCTCATCTGGGACGACAAGCTCGAAAAGATCTTCAGTGACTACGAGCGCTATGCAGCTTACCAGAAGAACGGTGGAGAAGAGAAGATTGCCATCGTCTGGGGTAGCATGTACGGCATGACCGAAAAGATGGTTCACTTTGTTGAATCCCTCTTAGAACGCGAGGGTATAAGCTATGAATCGATGGAGGTTCCTGCAACGGATTTAGGAACAGTCCTAGAAAAGAGCTTCGACTGCAAGGGTCTTATCGTAGCTGCTCCTACCTACGAGTATAAGATGTTCCCTATGGTCGCATCGACCTTAGAGGAAATGGGCAAGAAGAGACTCTACAATAAGACGGCCATCTACCTCGGTAGCTACGGCTGGAGTGGTGGAGCTCTAAAAGAATATAACGAAATTGTTGAACGCAACCGCATGAACTTTACGACACTTCAAGGGATCGAATTTAACGGAACTCCAACCGATGAATCGAAGAAACAAGTGGAAGAAGCGGTCATGGAGCTTATTAAAAGTCTTCGTTCCTAGAAAGGACGCTCATTGAAACCCGTTCATATTACGATTGAAACCACGTTCGAAGTGAATACCAAAGACGAACAAAAGATGGTCTTCTTTACCGAAGCCGAGATGGAAAAGCACAAGTATAGTTATACCTATACGTATAAAGAATATCTCACGGAAAATGAAGCACCTGTTACGGGACAAATTGAAATTGGTCCCGACTTTGTCGTGCGAAGTATTCATGAAGATGACCACTACATCATGAACTTTAAAGAAGGACTCAGAGAGCTCATGGACTATCCTACTCCTGCAGGCTTCATTACGACCAAGCTCGAAACGAAACGTGTAGAACTGAACATGGATGCTGGTTTAGGGAAAGCAATGATTCTCTACAGCATGAGTCTTGGAGACCTTGAGTCGGCATTAAATCAGGTGACGATTACGATCACAGAGCCTGTGAAAAAGGAGAATGAAGCACTATGTTAGAAAACTTAAAACCCACGAACGTCTTTACGTTCTTTGAAAAGCTTACGACCATTCCTCATTGCAGCAGTGATAACCAAAGAATGAGTGACTTCCTCGTAAGCTTCGCTAAAGAACGCTCTCTAGAAGTTCATCAAGATAAAGCCTTGAATGTCCTCATTAAAAAGCCGGCCTCCAAAGGCTACGAGGATCACGAACCCGTCGTCCTTCAAGGTCACATGGACATGGTCTGCTTAGCAGACTTTGACTTCGACTTTGAATCTCCCCTTCCATTAGAGGTGGTTGGAGACTTCGTTCAGACGAAGGGCACGACCTTAGGAGCTGATAACGGCATCGCTGTCGCTATGATTTTAGCCATCTTAGATGACCCAAGCCTTCCTCACCCTGCCATCGAAGCCCTCATCACGACCGACGAAGAGATCGGTCTACTAGGTGCGACAGAAGTCGATGGTTCGCTTTTTAAAGCGACGAGACTTATAAATATTGACTCCGAAGAAGAAGGCATCTTTACGACAGGTTGTGCTGGTGGTGTAAGAAACTTCTTAAAGCTTCCTGTGAAAAAAGAAAAGAATCCCATGGCGAAGACGTACCGCGTCGTGATCGACGGCTTAAAGGGAGGTCACAGTGGCATGGAGATCGATAAGCTTCGTTCCAATGCCAATAAACTCATGGGACGCGTTCTAAGTGGTCTCGGTGACATTCGACTCGTAATGGTAAAGGGTGGAGAAAAGATGAATGCCATCGCCAAGAGAGCGGAAGCCATCTTTACGACCAATGCTCTTCCTGAAGTGGACTTTACAGAAATCTTTTCTCACGAATCACAAAAGAGTGACCCCGATGTAAGGGTAACCTTTGAAGAGCTTTCGAATGAGACGGAAGCCTTCGATAAAGATAGTACAGAAAAGGTCATCGACCTCTTAAATATTCTACCTTTTGGCGTTCTCGGTATGAGTCAATTCTTAGAAGGACTCGTAGAGACCTCGACAAACCTCGGAGTCGTAGAAACTCGAGACCATGAGGTCGTCTTTGAGAGTTCACACCGCTCCTCTTTAGACAGTAAAAAGAGAGAACTTATGAACCTCTATGAGCGCCTATCAAAGCGCTTCGGTGGAACACTTGAAAGCCAAGGCGATTACCCCGGTTGGGCCTTTGAACCAGAGAGCTCTCTGCGCGGTGTCTTCCACGACGTCTATCGTGAACTCACCGGAAAAGATGCTGAAGAGATGGTCATTCACGCAGGTCTCGAGTGCGGTATCTTTAAAGAACGCATCGGAAACCTCGACATGATCTCCATCGGTCCTGAGATGTTCGACGTTCATACGCCAAAGGAAAGACTCTCTATTTCAAGTACAGAGCGCACCTACAAGATGCTTCTTGAAGTGCTAAAGAGGCTCTAATGCGCTTTGCTATCATTGGCTGTGGAAGAATCAGCTATAAACACGTTCAAGCTCTCATCGATAACAAGGACACTTTGACACTCGTTGCCCTAAGTGACCTCGTCGAAGAGCGCATGCAAGATAGAAAAAAACAATATCAAGAAGCGACCGGTAGAGACGTCTTTCTCTATAAAGACTACAAGACGCTTTTAAGCCGTGAAGACATTGAAGCCGTAGCCATCGCTACAGAAAGCGGCTACCACGGTGAAATTGCCTTAGAGGCCCTTAAAGCCGGTAAGCACGTACTCATCGAAAAGCCCATGGCGATGACGCTAGAAGAGATCGATGCCATTAACGACTACGCAGAAGCGCATCATCTAACAGTCGGCGTATGCCATCAGAACCGCTTTAATAAGCCCATTCAAAAGCTCCGTCGTGCCATCGAAGAGGGTCGCTTCGGACGCATCATAAATATCACCGCTCGCATCCTCTGGACGAGAGATCAGAACTACTACGACATTGCACCCTGGAGAGGAACAAAAGCCTTGGATGGCGGAACACTCATGAATCAGTGTATTCATAACATCGACCTCTTGCAGTGGATGATGAATAGTCCCTTAAAGAGCGTAAAAAGTGAGCGCGGAACCTTCCTTCGAGATATCGAGATGGAAGACTTCGGTGCGCTCCTCCTTCGCTTTGAAAACGACAGCATCGGCCTCGTCGAAGGAAGTGCTTGTGTCTACCCTAAAAACCTTGAAGAGACGCTCTCTGTCTTCGGTGAAAAGGGAACGGTCGTGATCGGTGGATTAGCCGTGAATGAACTTAAAGTCTGGAACTTTGAAGACGAGCGCGACTACGACCACGAGGACGCTTCGAGCGTCGTTGAAAACGTCTACGGTAGCGGACATACTCCACTTTATAAGGACTTTTCGGAAGCAATCTTAGAAGGAAGAGAGCCCTATATCTCTGGTAGAGAAGGCCGTAAAAGTGTTGAAATTGTCTTAAAAAGCTACGAAGATTGTAAGAGACCCTAAAATACTGTATAATATCTCAGTATCAAAAAGGGGGAATACATGTCATACCAAATAAATAAGGAACCAACGAAAAAGGTTCCGTATAAAGATGAACCAAAAAAACAACTAGAACCACAGAAGTCGGAGCCTGAAGCAAGAGAAGAAATTCCTTACCAGAAGAAAAAAACAAAAACAGGTAAGCGAGTTCTTCAAGTGCTCTTCACACTCGTTCTTCTTGGCTTAGTCGGAGTGAGCGCCATTTTCGCCATGCTACCAGAGCTCAACAGCGTCGAAGTTCCTGTCGATAAGGAAGCGCTAGGTATCACAGAAAATGAGAACCTCACTCAAGACGAAAAGGAAGAACTTTCAAGTAAAGAAAAAGACGTCTTAAATGTCCTCTTAATCGGTGTCGACGGCGAAGGCTACGACGCGAGACGAAGTGATGTCATGATGATCATGAGCATCAATAAAGTCACAAAGGACATTAAGCTTACGAGCCTTTCGAGAGATACCATGGTTTACCTACCGAAAAAGGGAACCTATGAAAAGCTCACTCACGCCTTTGCTTACGACGGTCCTGTAGGAACGCTCATGACCGTAAACCAAAACTTAGACATGAACATCGAAAACTTCGTAGCCTTTGACTACCATGCTTTAAGAAAACTCGTCAATGCCGTCGGTGGCGTAGACGTCAATGTCGATAAGGCAGAAGCCAAAGAGATGAAGCATCAGGGTACAAAAGCACCTGGTCTCGGTGATGTCGTAATGGACGGTCAGCAGGCTCTAACGTATGCGAGAATTAGACATAATACGGGCGATGACCCAGGCCGTAACGAAAGACAACGTGAGATCTTAAAGAGCGTCTTTGAACGTGCGAAGAAAAAGAACCTCTCCGAGCTTCTAGAGATCGCTCAGCGCATCGTTCCAAGTGTTCAGACTTCTTATACCTACGGAAAGATGGTCGAGATGCTCGAATACTTTGAGACCATTAAGAGCTCTGCAACGCTCTCTTCAGGAACCTTCCCGGTAGAATCTGAAGGAAAGATCTATAAGGGCGATAAACTCTGGTATGTAATACCAAAGACGTTAAAATCGAACGTCGAGACGTTCCACAAGGATATCTTTGGACTAGAAAGCTATACACCGTCTGATCGTGTAGAGGAATACTCCAATACGATCGTCGAACGAACAGGAGTCGAATAATCCATGCGACTTGGAGACTTTAAATGGGGCAAGCGAGAACGCATTGCCCTTCTTTTAATCGTAATCCTAGGAACGGTTAGTATTCTCTGGGATGTGCTCGTACCAAAACTGAATACCGTATCGATTCCAAAGGACGACGAGAGTCTAGGGATTACCGCACGCCCCGAAGTGACAACGACAGAAGGGATGACAAAGGAGCCCTCGAGCTTCTTTTCAAAGGACATCGTAAATATTCTCGTGATCGGAGTCGATCAGCCGAGTGGCTACGCAGACGGTCAGCGCTCTGACATCATGATCATGGTGACCTTAAAAAAAGGATCGAAAGACATTCGCATGACGTCTTTTATGCGAGATACGATCGCCTTTGCACCGTCTACTGAAAACTTCGAAAAGCTCAACATGAACTACAAGTACGGAGGTCCCTTAGAGACGATCAAAGCCATGAACATGAACTTCGATCTCGACATCCGAGACTTCGTTCAATTTGACTACGACGATCTACGAACGCTCGTAGACCGCGTTGGAGGCGTTAAAGTCTATATCGATGAGGGAGAACTCAAAGACTTTAACTACATGGCAGAAAATGGCGAATACTATCACGCGAAGCCCAAAGAAAAGACCGGCTGGTATACGCTCGATGGAAACGAAAGCCAGATCTACGTGAGAAGTCGACTTCAAAGTGGCGGAGACGGTGCGCGTACGGGTAGACAGCGTGAAGTCATCCTAGAGATTCTAAAGAAGCTTAAGACCATGCCAGCAGCAGACCTCTATCAAGTGGCTCGCGACATGCTTCCTAGAGTCGAGACTTCTTATGACTATTCTTCGGTCTTTTCACTACTAGACTTCTACGTCTCGATCCGCTCTTCGGCCCAGTTTGTCGAGGGAACCTTCCCTATTAAGCACGACAGCTACCGCTATAAGAGCATCTGGTATGAGGTCTCAAGAAACCTCAAAAAAGACTTAAAAGAGCTCCATCGACTCGTTTACGATGACGAAAGTTACGAGCCCTCAGAGCGAGTCAAGAAGTACATTAAAAAAATTGAAGCGATACCCTTTTACTAAAAAAGAAGGCCTCTAAAAGAGACCTTCTTTGTGTTTTTCTTTGAGATATTCTAAGAAACCTTTTCCTAATTCAGGATGTCTTAAGGCGTATTCAACGGTAGCTTCTAAGTATCCGAGTTTATCGCCTACGTCGTAGCGCTTGGCATCGACTTTAAACGCGTAGACGGGTTCAATTTCTAAGAGCTTTGCGATGGCATCTGTAAGCTGAATCTCCCCACCTTTACCAGGTTCCGTCTCCTTTAAAAGCTTAAAGATCGTAGGAGAGAGAAGGTAGCGACCGATGACGGCTAAGTTTGTCGGAGCGTCCTTGGGGTCTGGCTTTTCAACAATGTGATTTAAGCGAATGAGACCAGGAGAGACCTCTTCACCTGCTACAATTCCATAGCGAGACGTGTGTTCGAGTGGCACTTCCTTAACGGCGATCACAGAACCACCCGTCTGTTCGTAGATATCGATAAGCTGCTTTGTGGCAGGATTGTCTTTATTATAGAGCACATCGTCACCTAGTAAGACTAAGAAGGGCTCCTCGTGACAGAAGCTCTCTGCACAGAGCACCGCGTGACCTAAGCCCTTGGCGATGCCTTGGCGAACAAAGTGGATGTGGCCTAAACTAGAGGCCTGTTTACTAATCTCTAAAAGCTCGAGCTTGTTCGATTTTCTCAAAGACTCGTCGAGCTCCGGCGTCTCGTCAAAGTGGTTTAGAATCGCGTCCTTATTTCTTGCCGTAATGATTAAGATATCGTCGATGCCGCTCTCAATGAGCTCCTCGACGTTATACTGAATGGTCGGCTTATCGACCACGTTTAGCATTTCTTTAGGCATACTCTTCGTGAAAGGCAAGAATCGAGTTCCAAGACCAGCGGCTGGGATGACTGCTTTACTAATTTTCATACATTCCTCCTAAACAAAGTATAGCATCTTTTTTCTGGAATCATACATAATGCTGATTTAACCTCCTATTAATCTTTCCCGCATACTGCTTTCATACAATAGCCTAAAGAGGTGAAGAAATGAACATAACAGTTGTTGGTTTAGGTTACGTAGGGCTCGCGAATGCACTCCTTCTTTCTACGAAGCACCCGGTAAAAGCACTCGACATCGACGAAAAGAAGATCAAAGCGATCGAAGACAGAAAATCTCCCATCTCAGATACGCTCATGGGCGAATTCTTACGCACGTCGAAGCTTGCAAAGAACGTCACGACGGACAAAGAAAAGGCCTTAAAGGATGCCGAGATGGTACTCATTGCAACGCCTACAAATTACGACTCGGTGACGCACTACTTCGACACATCGACCGTTGAAGAGAGCATTGAGAGCGTCTTAAGGTATGCTCCCGAAGCCATGATCGTCATTCGTTCGACCATTCCCATAGGCTTTGTAAACCGCATGAGAGAGCGCTTCCGCTTTAAAAGAATCTACTTTGCCCCAGAGTTTTTACGAGAAGGTCAGGCACTCTATGACTGCTTACATCCTTCGAGAATAATCGTAGGAGACGTCAACGACGATGCTAAAAAGATTCTAGAGATTTATAAGAGTCTCGTGATCGAAAAGAGCGTTCCGACGCTTCTTGTGCATCCGGAAGAAGCAGAGTCGATCAAGCTTTTTAGTAACGCCTATCTCGCTCTTCGCATCGGCTTTTTTAACGAGCTCGATAGCTACTGCGAAAAGAAGAAACTAAGCAGTAAAGAGATCATCGAGGGCGTAAGCCTTGACCCACGCATCGGCATGCACTACAACAATCCCTCCTTCGGTTACGGTGGCTACTGCTTACCGAAAGACACCAAGCAGCTACTGGCCAACTACTCTGATACACCCAATAACATCATTCAAGCGATCGTCGATAGCAACAACACGAGAAAGCGCTTTATCATCGAACGCATCGTAAAGAAAAAGCCAAAGAGCGTCGGAATCTTCCGCCTCATCATGAAGAGCGACTCCGATAACTTCCGCTCGGCCGCCATTATAGATATCCTAGAAGGACTCAAGCGAGAGAACATCCCTTGTGTCATCTATGAGCCCAACCTCAAAGAGAAGGAATTTAACGGCTTTGAGGTCATGAAAGACTTAAAAGAATTTAAAAAGAGCGTTCAGCTCATCGTCGCTAACCGCTTAGAACCCGATCTCTACGACTGTAAAGACAAAGTCTACACGAGAGACATCTTCCAGAGGAACTAAATGAAAGTCGCCGTTGTTATAGACACGTATCCGCCTGACGTGAGCGGTGTCGTAAATACCGTCGTCTATCTAGAAAAGTACTTTGAAAAACTAGGTCTTGAATACAAGCTCTTCTGTCCAGGAAATCCGGAAGAAAATGACGAGAAGCACCACTTCTTTAAGGGCATGAAGTTCTTATTCTACGATCAGCTTCACTTTGCCTTTGTAATCTATCCCATCTTTAAAAGTGCGATTGAAGCCTATAAGCCCGACGTCGTACACGTCATCACAGAAGGGCCATTAGGTCTTCACGCACAGCACTACGCAAGGGATGAAAAGATTCCCTTTATTGCATCCTATACGACAAACCTCCCGCTCTATGCAGGGCTTTATACCTTTGAAGCCATGAAGCCTCTAATGGAAGCCTACGTAAAGCACGTCCATCAGCATGCCGTCATGAACCTCGTACCGAGTGAGCACTCCAAGGCACAGCTCGAAGAGATGGGACTAGAAAATAATGTCATCTGGAAGCGAGGAATCGATACGGAAAAGTACTATCCGAATCCTGAGAGAAAGTTAGAGAAAAAGAAGAACCTCCTCTACGTAGGACGCGTCGCTCTAGAAAAGAAGATCGATGTACTCATTCGCTTAGCAGAGCTACTTAATGAAAAGAACTACGACTTTACGCTACATATTGTAGGAGACGGTCCGATCTTAGAAGACCTAAAGGGAAAGAACACCCCAAATGTCATCTACCATGGCTTTAAGCGTGGAGAAGAGCTCTACGAGATGTACAGAAACCAGGACGTCTTCGTCTTTTCGAGTGAATCGGAAACGTACGGAAACGTCATCATGGAAGCCATGGCGAGTGGACTACCTGTCATAAGTATCTTTAAAGGTGGCGTCACAGAAAACGTAAAAGACGGCTTCAATGGTTATGCCATTATGGAAAACGAAGCTGAAGAGTACGTAAAGGCACTCGATAAGCTCTTTGAATCCGAGGAGCACTACTGGACCCTTTCTAAAAATGCCCGTGAATACACGCTTCAAAGAAGCTGGGAGACCCTTACAAAGGAACTCCTTGAACTCTATAAAGAAGCCTACGAAAAGCGCCAATAGGGCGCTTTTCTTCGTTTGCTTTCACTTCCTTAAAGTCTTATAATTTTTATAAAGAGGTGACAAATGAAAAGGCTCACAGTACTACTCGTACTCTTACTACTACTTATAAAACCAGCATACGCAGAGGATCTCACACGAATGACAGGAGAGGATCGCTACGAGACCGCGATCCTTACCGCACAAAGCTTTTCTGAAGCAAATCGCGCCATCATCGTCGATGGAGAAAACTTTCCCGATGCCCTCAGTGCTTCTGCTCTATTAATAAAGGAGCGCTCTCCGATTCTTCTTATGTCTACGCGTCTAACGGATGAGAGAGTCCTAGAGGAGCTAAAACGGCTACAGGTGAAAGAGATTACCGTATTAGGCGGTGGCTTCGATAAGTTGGTCTTAGAAAAGCTAAAAGAGATCGCCCCAGTTACAGTCATTAAGGGAGGAAACCGCTATACGACAAACCGCGCCGTAAACGAAGAGATCTTTAAAGAAGACGTCACGAAGATCGTCGTCGCAAGCGGAGAAGAATTCTCGGATGCCATCTCGGGAATGGCTGTAGCCCTTAAAGAAAAGCTTCCGCTCGTACTCACTTCGCGCCAAGGACTAGAACTTCGAGACATTAAAACGCGTTACCCGAAGCTTGAGGGCGCCTACGTCTTAGGGGGAGAAAAGTGCATCGAAAAGGTGGCTTTAGAGTATCTACCGAACCCCGAACGAATTGCTGGAAGAACGCGCTATGAAACGAGCGAGAAAGTAGGAGAACGCTTTTTTAAAGAGGCGAAAAGGCTCGTTCTGACCAAAGGACTTACCTTTCCCAACCCCTTAGCGGCCATAAATCTCATCGACGAAGAGACTCGGCTAAGGCTCTTTTCAGAGTCGTTAAAGCACTTACCTTTTAAGGGGGATATCACCGTCATCGGCGATGATCTCGTAGACGACCGCGTCATGGGTACCTTTGAACCGAAAGATCGCCCCTTAGCGATCTACATAAACCCCCATCAAGACGATGAGACGGTCTTTTTAGGTCTACAGCTCATTCGTGACTACAAGGCGGGAAAAGAGATTCACATTCTTCAAGCCACGAATGGAAACATGACGTCTACCATCCATGTCATTAACGACAGGCTTAAAAAAGAAGGAATCGATCCTATTACGGATAAAGAGATCGTTTTAAGCCGTAATGCGGAGCTCGAAGAGTCTTTAAGTGTACTCGGTGTCGATAAAAAGCACATTCACTATTCCCACATGGATGAAAGGGTTTTAAACATCGATACGCTCTATCCGAGACTCGTAAGTCTCATTAACCGCTATCCGAACCGCCCCATTGAACTTAGGACGGTGACCATGGATTACCGCTACGACTTTTCTCGTGGAAAGCGGGATCACTCGATTGCAGAGCAAGTTCAAAAGCTCTATCAGAAGAACTTTCCTGAAAGAGTAAAGGACGCCAAATGGTTTGTAGGCTTTTGGAAAAAGGATGGAGCTCCCAAGGGATATATCGAACACATTGCGACGAAAGAGGAGCTCCTTCTATGGAGAGAGATGGCCAAAGGCTACTCCTATGATCGCTGGAACCCAGAGAAGAATCGTTATGCAGTAGGAGCGCATTCGATCGGGTATCTTTTTACTAAGTTAAGAGATGCGGGCGTATTCTACGAAAAGCCCTGATTCTTGACGCAAACCTCAAAAAAGCATATGATAGCAAGAGTTTGAAAGGAGATTAGCATGAAGATTCCACTCATAGACCTCAAAGCTCAGGTTCAGTCTTTAGAACCGAAGCTTTCAGAAGCTGTAGTTAATACATTAAAAGAAGCCAACTATATTCTAGGTTCCGAGGTAAAAAAGCTCGAACAGTCGATGGCAGAGCTTACAGGTTCAACCTATGCCCTCGGTGTAGCCAGTGGAACCGATGCACTCGTCCTTAGCCTAAGAGCATTAGGAATTGGCGAGGGAGACGAGGTCATCACTTCTCCTTTTACCTTCTTTGCAACCGCAGAAGCCATCGCTATGGTCGGAGCAAAGCCAGTATTCGTGGACGTCGAAGAGGACACCTTTAATATCGATACGACAAAGATCGAAGCTTCTATTACAGAAGACACCAAGGCCATTATCGCCGTCCACCTCTTCGGGCAACCGGCCGACATGGATGAGATCAATGAGATTGCAAAGGCACACGAACTCTTCGTCATTGAAGATGCTTGCCAAGCGATCGGAGCAACCTACAAGGGACGTCCCGTTGGAAGCCTCTCTGACATCGCTTGCTTTAGCTTCTTTCCAACAAAGAACTTAGGTGGTGCTGGAGACGGTGGCATGGTCGTAACGAGCGATGAACATCTCTTTAAGCTCGTAAGAGCCCTAAGAGCTCACGGCTCAGGTCAAAATGGACTTGAAGCCTATAGAGATATTTTAGGAGTCGAGCTAAAGGATCACGAAGAGACTGGTGATAGCGTCTATCAAGGTGCAAAATACTACAACTATCTCGTAGGCTATAATTCGAGACTCGATGAATTACAGGCTGCAGTTTTAAATGTTAAACTTCCCATGCTCGCTGAATGGAACCAAAAGCGCAGATTCTTTGCCAAAGAATACGACCAAAGTCTTTCAAAGACCAACCTCGTAACGCCTTTTATTAAGCCCGAAAGAGAATCGGTCTATCACATGTACGTCCTAAAGAGTGAAGAGCGCGACAAGGTCGTAAAGAACTTAAACGATCGTTTAGTTGCTACGGGAATCTACTATCCCGTACCTCTTCACCTTCAAAAGGCCTTTGAGTATCTAGGTTTCGTAGAGGGAGACCTCCCTGTTGCAGAGTATCTCTCAAAGCGCACCTTCGCCATTCCGATTTACCCGGAACTTGGCATCGAAGAGCGAAGCTACATCCTAAGCTCACTAAAGGACAGTCTATGATTCGAATTCATCCGACAGCCATCGTGGAAGCGAGCGCTAAAGTAGGGGATAATACGAGCATCTGGCACTTTTCGCACATTATGGACGATTCGGTGGTCGGAGAGGATTGTAACATCGGTCAAAATGTCGTCATTAGCCCTAAGGTTACGATCGGAAGAAACGTAAAAATTCAAAATAACGTAAGTGTCTACACAGGGGTAACGGTTGAAGACGACGTCTTTTTGGGCCCCTCCTGTGTCTTTACAAACGTCATAAACCCTAGAAGCTTCATCCCGAGAAAGGATGAATACCGAAAGACTGTAGTAAAAAGAGGCGCTTCAATCGGAGCCAATGCGACCATCGTCTGTGGTCACGACATCGGAAGATACGCCATGGTTGGCGCTGGTTCTGTCGTCACAAAAGACGTCAAAGATTTTAGCTTAGTCGTAGGAAATCCTGCCGTACATATCGGCTTTGTCTGTAAGTGTGGGCTAAGGCTTCATAGCCTTGAGTGTAGCTGTGGAAGACGCTATGAAGAAGTAGGCGACACCCTAAGACTCATAAACGAGGAATAACATGTCCATTAAAGAGGATCTATTAAAGAAAATCAAAGAGAAGACGATTCGAGTAGGAGTCATTGGACTCGGCTACGTCGGTCTTCCTCTGGCAGTAGAAAAGGCCAAGGCTGGCTTTAAGACGATCGGCTTCGACGTTCAAAGTCAAAAGGTCGAGCTCGTAAATAAAGGCGAAAACTACATCGGTGACGTCGTAAACGAAGACTTAAAGAGCCTCGTAAAAAGCGGCATGCTCTCAGCTACGACCGACTTTAGCTTTGTAAAAGATGTCGACTTTATCGCCATCTGCGTTCCAACGCCCCTCGATAAGTATCAGCAGCCCGATATCAGCTTCGTAGAAAAATCCTCACGCGAAGTAGGTAAGTACTTAAAGTCGGGAACCATCGTGGTCCTTGAGAGTACGACTTATCCTGGAACGACGGAGGAACTCATTAAGCCCATTCTAGAAAAAGAGAGTGGTCTCACCTATGGTGAGGACTTCTACCTTGCGTTCTCTCCTGAACGAGTCGATCCAGGAAATCTTCAATATAAGACGAAAAACACACCGAAGGTCGTCGGAGGCATCGGTAAGGATGCGACAGAAGTCGCAAGCTACATGTACCGTAGTGTCCTCTGCTCCGACGTCTTTGAAGCCTCTTCTCCAAGAGTTGCAGAGATGGAAAAGCTCTTAGAGAACACGTATAGAAATATAAATATTGCCCTTGTAAATGAGCTTGCCATGCTCTGCCACAAGATGGACATCGACATCTGGGAAGTGATCGAAGCTGCAAAGACGAAGCCCTACGGATTCCAGGCTTTCTATCCAGGACCAGGCTTAGGCGGTCACTGCATTCCACTAGACCCTTACTATCTCTCCTGGAAAGCGAGAGAGTATCAGTTCCACACGCAGCTTATAGAAACGAGTGGAGCTATAAATGACCGCATGCCCGTCTACGTCGTAGAGCGCTCAGGCGTCATGCTAAACCGCTTTAAAAAGGCCTTAAATGGCTCACGCGTGCTTCTCTTGGGTATGGCCTATAAGTCGAACATTGACGACTACAGGGAGTCTCCTGCGATCAAAGTTGCAGAAGAATTTCGTGAGATGGGATCCCTCGTCGAATACTACGACCCTTGGGTAAAGAGTTATAAAGACGGGGAAGAGGAATATTATTCCATCGAAAATCTCGACTCCATCGAAGACTACGACATCGTCGTCGTAACGACAGCTCACAGTAATGTCGACTACGAGTACGTATCAAAGAATGCAAAGCTCATCTTCGATACGAGAAATGCGCTAAAGAATATCACGAATCGTGAGAACATCGAAACGCTTTAAAAGGTCTCTAAGGAGGCCTTTTTATTTTGGAAAGAGCCTCTCTTTCTGATATACTTATTGTGAGAAAGCATGAGGTTTACTATGTTTTATAAACACTTTTTAAAACGTGTCTTCGATATTTTAGGTAGTCTCGTACTACTTCCTTTTGTGATCCTTATTGGAATTCCCGTAGCGATCTTCATTAAGCTCGATGACGGTGGTCCCATTTTTTATTCTGGGCTTCGCTTAGGTAAGAACATGAAGCCCTTTCCCATGCATAAATTTCGCTCGATGAAGGTGAACGCACCCGACATCCGTAACGAAGATGGATCGACCTTTAACTCCGAAAAGGACCCACGTTTAACACGCTTAGGAAACTTCCTACGTAAGAGCTCTATCGACGAGCTCCCACAGATCTTAAACGTCTTAAAGGGAGACATGAGCTTTGTAGGACCGAGACCCTCTCCTTTAGGAAACGAAGCGAGATATACGGAGGCTTTTAAAAAGAAGTTTCAGGTTCTTCCAGGTATCACTGGTTACAACCAAGCAGTCTTAAGAAACGCCTCGACCATGGAAGAGAGGACGTATTACGATACGTACTACGTCGACCACGTGTCGCTTCTTTTAGATTTAAAAATTATCTGGCTCACAGCAGTCGGTGTACTCAGACGGAAAGGCATTAACCGTAACGATGGAAAATAAACGCATCCCGACTATACTAAGTGCGGTGACGATTGGACTCGCGATTCTTCTTACAATCGTCGCGCTCGTTTTAAAGAACTTTAATCTCCATATCGTATCGCTCTTACTCGTGACGCTCTTTTTATTCTTAGAATCCCTTCGTGAGTTCGAAAAGCGCGTTGTACTCTTCTTTTTTACGATCAGTATCGCCATTTTTCTCGTCTCGAGACCCTCTATCGATCTCTTTACAGGCTTTGCCTTCTTAAGAGGTCTTCATTACAATCCAGTAAACGGCACTAAGGCTATCTTACTCATCGAGCTCAGTCTCGTAAGTATGTACATAGGTCAAGTGGCCTTTGAAAGGTTCTTTACGAAAAAAGAGACACTCACGACACTAAAACCACAGTGGATGGAAGAGAACAAGACGAATCTCTTTCGCTTCCTCTTACTCTTTTTTGCCATCGGTTTTCTCTGCTACTCGGCAGAAAACGTAGAGAAAGTCCTCTTTCGAAGAACGCACAGCTACTTCGAACTCTATAGCTCCTTTAAAACGACGCTTCCTTTTGTCGTGACAGGTTTTGCGAGAACCTTCTTTGCATCGTTTGTTACAGCCTACGCACTGAGTGAAAAGAGAAGGACGAAAATCATCCTTGTTGCCTTATACCTTTTTAGTAATGCCATAGGACTTCTTGCGGGACTTCGTGCACCTTTTGCAAAAGCCCTCTTCTTCGTCTTTGTCGTCCTCTTTATCGAGGTTGCAAACGATAAGCGAAATGGCGAGATGCTTAAAAAGCTCGTCCTCTGGGGCGTCATCTTTTTAACCGTCGTGACACCGCTCTTTTTATACATCGATAGCGTCCGCTTCGGTGTCCGTCCGAAGAAGCTCATGATCACGCCTGTTCAGCTCGTCTACGACCAAGGCATTAGCTTTACGACCATTACGCGTGGTGTCGACTTTACCGAACACCGTCTCGCTAAAAGAAAGAACTATAGCTTTGGACCGCTCATCGATAAGTTCGACCCGAACCTAAAGGGTGTAAACCCCTACAGCATGGACATGGTAGAGCTAGGTAATAGCTACGCAGCCGACATCGCCTACCACCTCTATGGACCGCGCTTTGTAAACGGCCTAGGAATCGGATCGAATCACATCATTGAAATCTACATGGACTTTAGATCCATTGGTGTCATGATCTATAGCGTCTTCTTGGGACTCCTCTTAGGACTCCTATCGAAAGACCATAGAAATCTCTTTGTAAAAGTAGCGAGCTTTATTATGCTAAGTGAGCTCTTTTACATTCCGAGAGCTCAAGCGCTGCGCTTTATCTTCTTACTCCTTGAGCCTCAAAACTGGCTACCACTCGTTGCAGCCATAGGCTTAACGATGATCCTAAAACTTGGAGGGAAACGTGAACATCCTGCTCATCAGTAACATCTATCCCTCAAAGGATTATCCAAGTTATGGAACGTTTGTAAAGAGCATTCATGACTTATATCTAAAAAATGGAGAAGAAGTAACACTCGTAAGATACAAGAAGGAAAAGAGTGGAAAGCTAACAAACTACATGAAGTTTTTTAGCGAGATGAAAGATGCCTTAAGAAAAAAAGACTACGACATCGTAAACGTCCACTATCCTTCGCACTCGGCACCGACGCTTTTAAGACACCTTCCGAAAGATGCCGTTCTCTTAACGACGCTCCATGGAACGGATGCTCTTCCTCTTACGACGACTCAGAAGCTCCTAAACCCCTGGACAAGACGCGTCCTAAAGAGGTCAAACCTAATCGTCGTAAGTAGTGAAGACTACAAGCGAAGAATCATCGACCGCTACGGACTCGATCCAGAAAAAATTGTCGTCTGTCCTCCAGGAGCCCTTCCAGAACATAAGGATGTTCCTGTTGAAGTAAAGAAACCTGCCGTGGGCTTTGTAGGACGCCTCATTAGAGAAAAGGGAGTCTTCGAAATCTACGATGGGGTAGAGGAACTGAGAAAAGATGTTCCCTTAGAACTCATCTACGTCGGAGAAGGTCGAGACGAAAAGGAACTCAAAGAATACGCTAAAAATGCGCGTTTTATCGGTGCTGTAGCACGCGAGGAGCTTTTTAGCTACTATGAGCAACTAGATTTGTTGATCTTTCCAACAAAACTCGATGAGAGCTTGGGATGGGTAGCTGTAGAGGCCTTTGAAGCAGGCACTCCCGTGCTTGCGACCAAGAGAGGTGCTCTCACATACCTCATAGAAGATGGAAAGAACGGCTATCACATTGAAGCGGATGGAAAAGACATCAAAGAAAAGCTTGAAAAATATTTTTCTTTAAGCAAAGAAGATAAAGAAACGATGCGAGAGGAAGCGAAAAGAAGTAGCATCCCCTTTAAAGAAGAGACCGTAAGAAAGACACTCAAAGACATTATAGAAAGAGTGAGTTATGAATAAGAAAATTGTACGAATCCTTCTCATTTTCATACCTGTAGTCATGTGGCTATACGGCTTTTTGACCTTCGGTAGCTTAGACGATACGGAAAAGGCCCTAAAACCCTCCTATCTCTTCTATGCCGATGGACAACAGGCCTCTGTCATGCCGTTTAAATACGGACACAGGCTCATAAGCTTTAATGACACCATGCGCTACATCCATAAAATGGATGACTACACAAAGAGTCAAACACTCTCCCAAAAGAATCAGGAATTCCTTTACGGAAAAAATAAGACGGTGCTCCGCTATGGAAACAAGTTATATATCCTAGAACACCGTAAGGAAGTGCGTTATATAAGAATTAGTAGATATATCTACGATCTTGAAAAAGACACCCTAACAAAACTTCCCGAAGAATTCCACTCGGAAGGTGCAGTTTATAACCAAAGTACCTTCTATGAGGGTTCTCTCTACTTCTTAAGCCTCGATCGAGAGAGAAACGTAAGACTTCATAAGTGGAATGAAACGGAAGATGAGATGCTAGAGATTCCGGAAATTGCGATCGGAAGAAAGACGCTCATAGGCTTTAACATCGCTAAAGACTCTCTAAACTTTAACCTACCGTATCTACAAATCTACGAAGACGATAAGAACTTTACGACCTATTCTCCCAACGAAGACTTCACAGCGCTTAAGAAAATCGAAAAGGATCCGCTCGAATACTACTTCCAAAGTAAAAAGTTAGCCGATGACTTTAAAGAGAGAGCGCGCTGGGGAGAGCTCATTAACGTCGTCTTCTTTAAAGAAGATTATGTCGTAAGTGAGCGCTTCGAAACACTGAGATACAAAAGAAACGGAACAGGGGAAGCGATGGAAATCGGTAAAGACTACCGCTCCACTTCCATGAACCCTGACTTTATCATTCAGAGCCTCGATCCCTTTGTACCGAACTACAACGCGGAAGAGGCGAAGATCCGAGATGACTTTTTTAGAGAACAATACAGAACGTATGAAGACAATAAGAGAGAGGTACTAAAGGCAAAGAAGCTCACCGTGGGTAAGCTTTTACGTTACATTCCAAGTGTACCGAGTCTCATCAATATCTTTAACCTTGGCCTAATGGTCTTTCTTACAAGTAAGAAGACGACTCGAGAAGAGGTGCGCTAATGAGTACGATCCGCTCTAGAATCAAAGAGACCTTCTTTTCAAGGGACCTCTATTTAAACCTCATGAACGTACTACTGCTTGTCATCTGCCTTTGGATTACAAGCCCCGAAAGCCTCTATTACAAGTGGGGCATCTGGGCAGGGCTACTCCTTCTCTTCTTACTCTTAGCTCTCGTAAGAAACCCCAGAGAATGCATGAGCGTGATCTTCTCAAGAAAGATCCTCGTCGTCTTCATCTGGCCCGCACTCCTTATGGTCTGCTGGGTGCTAAAGCTTAGAGAAATTCCACTGAACTACGGAGCCATAAGCCTACTCCTACTTCTCTTTTGGTATTACCGAGAGATCGATGGCATGGGATACGTACAGACCGTGGGAATGATCCTCTTCGTCTTTTGGATCGAAATTGCAGCTGTAACGATCGTGATGAACATTCTAAACCCAGGTATCTCTAGAGACCTTGCCCTAGGCCGAATAGGAGAGAGAAACTTTAGAGCCTCGACCTATCTATCGAACCTCCATGCCGTCTACTTAGGCGTCATCATGGCTCTCTATACCTTATCGAGGGTACTAGAGAATAAGGGAAGGGACAGGATCTTCTTTGGAATCCTCACAGCTCTCTTAGTCGGAATGGTTATCGCCGCTGACTACAGCTTTGCGATCATTATCCTACTCATCGGCCTTGTACTCGTACTCTTAAGACACTTCACACACTACGAGGGAAAAGCCTTTCGAACGATCTTAATCGTAGCCTTTTCGCTACTCGTTCTCTTTATGCTCCTCATGGCCTTCGACAACCCCTTGAGTAAAGCCATCATCGACTTAACCTACAAGTATGACATGGGCACACTCAACATCTCTGAAAAACTCGGTAACCGCCTAAGCGTGTACCTAAAGAGCTTGAGTGTCTACAACTACTCACCATTCGTAGGTCTACTAGGACTTGGTAAGGGAGACTGGCCCATCGGAAACCACTCCTTCTTACTTGACGTATTCAGTCAATTTGGTATGATTGGGTTTATCGTATTCATACTGATACACGGCTACATCTATTTAGCAACTCGTAAGGAGCTACGTGAAGACAAACGTGCCCTTTATGATATCCTTATGCTCGTCTACTCCATGGAATGCTTTGTCAATCCATCGTTTGAAGTGAGCTATATCGTCTGGATCTTTCTATTGATCCCTGCTCTTTTCATGGAAAAGGGCAAAGGCGCAAGGTACGTAGATTTTCTTAGATAGGGGGAAGGATGAAAAAAGTCCTGATTCTAGGCGTTGCCCCAACACAGCGTGACGCCATCGGTGTACTTAAAGACATGAACATAGAAACGTTTGCGATCGCAAAAGCGTTAGATGGCCCGGGAGCCGCTCTTTCGGACCACTTTGAAGCGATCAACTTTTTAGATACACAAAAAGTCATCGAGTTTATAAAAGAAAAAGAAATTGAACTCGTCTATTCTGCCGGAAGTGACATTGCGATGCCAGAAGTCGCAAAGCTCTCGGAGTACTTCTCAACGAAGTGCTTCTTTCCACCAGAGGTTCCAAAAATCTGTAACAACAAAGGACTCATGCGAAAGACACTCGGAAAAGATTTTAAGGGAAACGTCCCCTTCGATATCTTAAAAGAGAAACAGAATGTTTCTCTTCCATTTCCCTTCATGATGAAACCAGCGGATAGTCAAGGTCAAAGAGGAATCCATCCGATAAACAGCCAAGAAGACTTTGACAAGTACTTCGAAGAGACGAAAGAATTCAGCCGAAGTGGAGAAGTCATCGTCGAGCGCTTTATCGGAGGATTCGAGGTCAGCGCGAACATCTACATGAAAGACGGAAAAATGGTCTTCTGCATGGTGAGTGACCGCATTACTTTTGAAGAATACACGGGCATTGTAAAGGGACACATTACCCCTGCCGTATCGATCGATGAAACAACAACTAAAAAGATCGAAGCTATTTCAGAGGCCACTTGTAAAAAGGTAGGCATACTAAATGGTCCTGCCTATATCCAGTTTAAAATCTTTGAAAACGAGCCCTACATCATTGAAATTACGCCAAGGCTCGATGGCTGTCACCTCTGGAACGCCATTTACCACGCCACAGGCTTCAACCTCTTAAAGCTCACCTTAGAAGATCTAATCTTTGGCACCACCGAAGAACTTAAAAAGTACACCGGTGTAAAGAGAACGATCGATCTAAACTTTATCACACAGCCACCCCATACACCCATGGCTCACTACGAGAAGCCAGATGGTTCACTATACTTTGAAACCTACTACAAAGAGGGCGACACCGTAAGACCCATCAATACCTTCCAAGAGAAGATCGGTTACTCCCTCGAGGAGCACAAATGATACACGTATTAGGTGGTAGTGGCTTCGTAGGAAGAAACCTCGTTCCCGAGCTCGAAGAGTGCAACGTCATCTCAAGAAATACGTGTGACTACTCGTTAGAGAGCTTAAAAAAGATCTTTCATGAAGGGGACACGGTCATCCACCTCGCAGCAGAGCGAGGTGCCAAGGACTACAAAGTAAACGTAGGCCTTACAGAAAGAGTCATTGAAGCGAGTAGAGAAAAGGGAGTAAAGAAAATCATCTTTGCTTCTAGCATCTCCGTCTATTCGGACGAAAGTCTTCTTCCATGGAATGAGGATCAAAGGACCAACCCCTTTAACCCCTATGGCGTTTCAAAAAGACTTTCAGAGATGCTACTAGAACTGGAAGACTTCCAAACGATTTGTCTTCGCTTTGGTCACATCTTTGGAGCCAACGAAGAAAACGACTACATGATTAACCGCTTTTTACGTCAGAGCTACAACCACGAAAAGCTCATTCTCTTTGGAGAAGAGACGGCAAAGCGAGAGATGCTATACGTTAAGGATGCCGTAAGGGCTATCCTATTAAGCCTTACGTACGAAGGCTCAGGAATCTTTAACATCGGTAGTGGAAATAACCTCACGAATAAAGAGATTGCAGTCACGATTAATGAAGTGATGGATAACCCAAGACTTGCTGAACAAAAGGGCCAAGGAACACTAAAAAGTAGCTTCATGGATTCCACCAAGGCAAAAGATATCCTAGGTTATACTCCAAAGTACTCTTTTAAAGAAGCCGTAGAAGATATTAAAAGCATCATGGACGGCACCCTATGAGAAAAAAAATCTTTATTCTCATGGTCTTTACTTTTCTAAGCCGTCTAACAGGCTTTTTAAGAGAGATCTTTCTAGCCAACAAATTTGGAGCAGGACTTACGACAGACATATACTTTGCTTCTATGATCGTTCCTGTTCTAATCATTAGCTTTGTTGTTACAGGGCTCAATAATTCCCTCATTCCAACGCTTTCTAAGACGGAGAAGGAAGGGAAGAAGACTCACTTTTTTAATAATTTAATGAGTCTATTAATAATAGTTGGCATTGCAATTACAATTGCACTTTTCGTGTTCGCTGAGCCACTTAACAAGCTTTTTGTAGGAGATTTCAAACCCCAATCTTCTTTTTCTGACGTCGTACTCTATTCTAGGTGGATGAGTATCATTGCCATCTTTCAGATCTTTACCTTTGCATATATCGGTTACTTACAGCAAAGCGAGCGCTTCTACATGGCTTCTTTCGTAAGTGTTCCCTTGAACTTCCTCATTATCTTAGGTGTAATCTTTGCAAAGAACACGTCTGATGTTAAAACACTCGTCTACTGGACTATCATAGGTTACCTCGCACAGATGATCTGGGTATGGGCTCCTTATAAAAAGATCTCCGAGCCCTTTAAATTTCGAGTAGACCTCAAGGATCAAGATCTTAGAAACATGATCGCAACCATCCTTCCCGTCATACTCATCCTATCGGCGAGTCAGATTAACTACATGGTAAGTAAATCCTTCGCAACAAGTCTTTCGGAAGGATCTATCTCTTACCTCACCTACTCACAGAAGATCATCATCCTCTTTCAGCAGATTCTCGTAGTCACCTTTTCCATGGTCGTATTCACAAAACAAGCAAAGCTTGTGAGTGATAACAACATAAAGGGTATGTTAGAGGTCAGTAGAGATAATCTCTACTACGTACTCATGCTCGTCCTTCCTGTCGTTGTAGGAACCATGGTACTATCGATTCCGATCGTACAAGTTCTCTACGAAAGAGGCATGTTCAGTACAGAAGACAGTCTGAACACCGCAGGCGTCCTACTCTGGTACGCACCCAGCCTCATCCCGTTTGCACTGACAGAACTCCTTTCAAAGATGTTCTTCAGTATGAACCAGTACAGAAAGGTCATGACTTCTGCTATAGCAGGCATGGTACTAAACATCATCCTAAGCTACATCCTAGTAAGACTAGGAGGCCTCAATGGCCTAGCTAGTGCTTCTAGCATCGCTGCTATCTTGGCCGTACTTCTTCTACTATATAACGCAAAGCAAGTATTTAAAGAGTACGGATTAAAGCTCTACTCACAGAGCATCATAAAGATAACCGTAGCGTCCATACTAATGGGTGCTTTGATATATGGCCTTAGAACACTAGGTCCCTTCACTTCCATGAATAAATATGTAACCGTAATGGTCATGGGAGTCATAGGAGCCCTAAGCTACTTCTTCTTCCTATTATTATTAAAAACCGAAGAAGTAACTCCCGTTCTAAGTTACGTACGTCAAAGGTTAAGTAACAAAGAAAGGAGGGAAGAACGTTAAGTTGGTCGGAACTCAATCGCTTCTTTGCCACTTAAGCACAAAAAGATCATGTTAAAGGCATGATAAATCCCATCGGGAAACCCCTTGAGACAAAAAAATAAGTTGCCTTTGTCTCTCGGTTTCTATATAATTGTCTTGATGACAAAGAAGAAGTCGTTAAAACTAATGGATTCTTCACAAATTCAAGGAGGAAAAATGAAGAAACAATCAACTAGAATGTTAGCAATGCTCGTAGCAATGCTAATGGTTCTAAGCATGGTTCCTTTCAGCGCATTTGCAGCTATTGTCGGTCCTGACATGACACTAACTGGCAAAATCCAAGTAAACGGCGCTGATTACACAGGACCAGAACTCGACAAATATGGCACAGGCTACCACATTGTAACTAGCACATGGAATGGTACGAAGTACGATCCAGCAGTAGCTACAGGCGCTTTCTTTACGAACGGCGTTATGGAGCCTGTAACAATTCCTGGTAAGATTAGTTCTAACCTAAGAATTCGTACGTCTAACCCATTATTCGTTTGGTCAATTGAACCACAGCCAGCAGCAGGAGCTACAGCAGCTGAGTTCCTAGTAACTTTTGCTGGTGTTGAAGGACAACGTCTCATTAATGGCGTTGCTACACCTGGTCCTGTAAACGTTATGAAAGATGGCGTTCTCGTAGAGACAATCCAATCTGCTGCAGACGGTACCTTCAAATGGTTTACAACAACAGATGGTAACTACTCATTCGAGTATCCTGGATTCAAAGCAGTTCCAGTAACAGTTACAAACGACGTTGCTGATCCAGCTACAATCGAACTCGTTAACGCCCCTCTTTCAACAACAGTAAACGTTTACGAAAACGGTGTTGCACAAGATTCACACCAAGTTCTTGTTAACGTTAATGATGCACACAACACAACATTCACATACACCTTCCCAGGAGATGGTACTTTCGCATTCACATCAAAAGACCGTACTTTTGACGTAATGCGTGAACGTGTTGCTATCGTTGCTGACAATCAACTAAAATTCGCTAACAACGAAGACGGCGTTGACTTCCATTGGGCTGAACAAGTCATCACAATGAAGAAGAACGTTAACGGCCAAATCGTTCCTTACACAACTGGTAATGTTGTAGTTTCTGACGGAACAAAGTCAGTTACACTTCCTGTTTCAGCTGATGGAACTGCAAAGTTCTGGGCTTTCGAACAAGGAACATACACAGTTACAGTTGATGGCAAAGAAGTTGCTAAAGTAGTTGTTCCTATGGACGTTAAAGCACTTGCTCCAATCAACGTAGTTGATGCTACCGGTAACGGAAACTGGCAAATCGTTCCAGCTACACGTTTCATCGAAGTTATCACAAAGGTTAACGGCCTTAACGCTGGTGGAATCCCTGTAGTCATCACAGACAACAAGGGCCACAAGGACACGCTCTACACAGATGAATTCGGTCATTTCGAATTCTTCGGATTCGACGGCGATACTGCTATCGATGCAAACACAGGCGTTTCTTACCTACAACCTAAGACAACATACACATTCACAGGTTACTCAGTTCTTAAGAGCGGCGTTAAAGAAGTCTTCAAGATTTCTGTAACAGATGCTGACCTCGTTGCTGACGTAAACCCTGTAATTCTTGAGCTCAAGAACGAACCAGCACAACTCGTTACAGCTGATGGTTTCGATCTCTACAGAGTATACACAGGTGGCGATGCTGCTCCAGGTTGGGTAACATTCTACGCTGTAATGACAGACGAAAAAGGTGAAATCCTTCTCGATGCTACAACAGCAACAAAGAACGCTATCATCAACGAGGCTATGCCAATCGGTTCATTCCCCGTTGACGCTGATGGACACATCGTTCTAACAGATGCACAAATCAATGATATGAACGCTAAGCTTCTCTATGCTCCTGGTCAACCAAGAACAGTAGCTGTTAGAGCAACAGGCGGAGACGTTTATAACAAAGGTAATTATATCTTCCAAAACACAAAACTAGCTAACACAAATGAAAAGGGTATCGTATCTTTCGCTAACCTTTCAGATGACAAGGCTGTAGCTAAGATCGATTCTGATCATGCACTTGGATTCCAAGTTCGTAACTTTGAAATCCGCACAATCGCTGACGAAAACGCTCCATCAATTTACACTGAAAATGGAAAACGCCTAACAATTAAGGAACTTTCTGAAGCTACCTCGGTCAAAGCACTAGATGCATTCCATTCTATGTACTATGAAGACGATCTTGGACGAATCTTTACCAAACATCCTCTCAAGGACGTTAAGGTTGAGATGTTCAAGAACGTAACAAAAGCAATCGGCGCAGCTGTAGTATTCGAAGAAAAAGCTGTTGAAACACAAGTTTCTGGCGAAAACGGTATCGCATACTTCAAGCGCGACAGCATTGTAAACTCTGAGAGATTCCTCGAGTGGGTAGAATTAAATGGCAAATACTCAGGAACAACATTCCCAACAAAGGCAATGCTCGGTTCTAAGGTTGTAGCTTCTAAGGACGGTTTCTTCGTATACGATACAGAACACGATGGACAACAAGATTCAGAAACATACTTCATCACGATGAAAGACATCAATGATGACTTCATGGAATACTACTGGATGAAGGGTGTTAAGAATCCTGACATCGTAGATCGTATCGCTGGTAACACACGTTACGCTACAGCAGTAGAAGTAGCTACCGCTCTCGAAAACGCTCTTAACTTCAGAGGTAAGGGCTTCAACAACAAGATCATCCTCACAACAGGAACAAACTTCCCAGATGCTCTCGTAGCTAACGGCCTCACAGCTGAATGGGCTTACAATGCTCCACTACTTCTTACAACAAAAGACAAACTTTCTAAGGAAGTTGCTGACTACCTAGCAGATCACCCAGGCGTTGCTGAAGTAGTTCTCGTTGGTGGTACACAAGCAATCTCTGCTAACGTTGAATCACAACTTGAACAACTCGGATACCAAACAACACGTATGGCTGGTGCTAACCGTTTTGAAACAGCTGTTAAGGTCAAAGACACATTGATCAAATACTGGGAAAAATGGCATGGCAAAGCTTACCCATACGAAAACGTATTCCTAGCTAACGGTTACACATATGCAGACGCTCTTATCGCTTCTGTACCTGCTGTAACATACGGTCTCCCAATCCTTCTCACTGCAAAAGATGAACTTCCACAAGTAACATACGATGCAATGAAGGCATTCTACAAGACAACAGTTGTCGGTGGTGAAGCAGTTGTAGGCGCTAACGTTTACACAGCAATCAACACAACAACAAAAGAACGTCTCTATGGATGGAACCGTCAATTAACATCTATGGTTATCGCTGAGAAATTCTTCCCGAACGCTACAAAGGTTTACGTAGCTACAGGTGAGAAATATGCTGACGCTCTCGTAGCAGGCAGACTCGCAGCTGAACACAACGCAGCTATCATTCTAGTTGGCAAAGACAATGTTGATCCAAAGGTAATTGAGTACATCAAGAACTCCAAGATCACAAGTGTTACAGTCATCGGCGGAACAGACTCTGTAAGCGAAAAAGTTCGTGCAGAGCTCGAAGCTGCTGTTCTTTCAAAATAGTTTAACGACTAATCATCAACTTAAAGCCTGACCATTTGGTCAGGCTTTTTGTGTTACTTCTTTACAAATAATGAAGATAGAGATAAACTAATTGTGGGGGAGACCCTAATTCTTAGTAAAATAAAGAAAGGAAGTTACTATGAAATTAAAAAAGACTATTAGTCTACTACTACTCGTCGCTCTAGTACTTGGATGTATTCCAGTTATGCCAAGCTTCGCAGCTTTAAACTGGGATATTGATCCTGTTGGTGCTGGTTCTACTCAAATCTCTGGTCGTGGACTGCCGGGAGCTACAGTCAATGTTCAGATTCAAAACTTTGCTGTTCAAGCAACTGTAGTTGAACCCTCAGGAATCTGGCGTGTTCCTGTTGGTTACAAACTAAATGGTGGAGAGAAAATTATCGTTCAATATGCTGAACCTGGACAACTTTTTGAAACAAGAGAGTTCACAGTTTACGGTGGATCTTCGACTACAACGTCAACGCTAAAACTAGATCCATTAGTGGCAGCTACAAACTCAGTATCTGGTAGTGCTACTCCGGGTGCTACTGTTACCGTTACTGTTAATGGTTACTCCAATTCAGCGATTGCAAACGGATACGGTCGTTTTACCGTAAATCTCTACTTCGCCCTTAAAGCGGGTGATACCGTTTATGCTAGTCAATCGATTAATGGAATATCTTATGGAACGACCTCAGCAGTTGTAGGTTCTACGACAACACCTAGTGCTCTTCAAGCACCTGTCATTACTTACGCAGTTGCTGGTTCCAGAAATGTTTCAGGTACAGGTTTTCCGGGAGCATCTGTCTCTGTTCGTTTTGATAACTTCACTTATTCTGACACTGTCGGAAGTGACGGAAAGTGGACGGTTACAACACCTGTGCTTTTAGCTGGTCAAACAATTGTGGTAACACAAACATATAATCGTGTAACATCAAACCCTGTAACTTATGTCGTTGGTTCTGGTACAGTTGCTCCAGCAGCACAATTTACTGTTTCTCAACCACGTGCTGAAGACATTTATGTCTCAGGTACAGGCGCATCTGGTTCAAAGATTACCGTTCGTGACGATAGCTTCAATCAGATGACTACAACTGTCCTAGCCGATGGAACATGGAAAGTTGCCTTTGGTCCCTTAAAAGCTGGCATGAACATCTATGTTGAACACGAAGGAATTAAGGACATTAAGAATTTACGTGTAGCTCCAAAGGGAAGCATTACAGAAAAACCAACGGTAAATCCTGTTCGTGCTGGAGATACCGTTCTTACAGGTAAGGCGCTTCCATATGCTAAAGTGATCATTCAGTACGCAAAACGAACAGTAAATACGAATGCAGATGGTCAAGGTAACTGGAAGCAAGCAATTTTTGAAGCATCAGTCGGAGATGTTTATACTGTTTCTCAAGAGACAGCGAATGGTATCAGTGACTCTGTAACAGTTAAAGCTTTAGATAAGGCCCTTGTTTTAGCACAACCAACCGTTCAACCTTTTGTAGTTGGCGATACAGTCATCCGTGGTACAGGTGTTCCTGGTGCAACGGTTACGATTACTAATGGATACTTCAAGAAAGAAGCAATCGTTGACTACTTTGGAAAATGGTCTATCGATGTTGGTACGATCTATCAAGGTAGTGAGTATCAAGTGGTTCAATCAAATGCTCAAGGTGTTTCTGCACCTCTAACGGTTAAACCTGGTCTTGCAGTGAATGCTTCTCGTATCTACGGAAACGACCGCATTCAAACGGCAATCGAGATGTCTCGCAAGTTCTACACAAGCTCAAAGAATGTTGTCATTGCACGTAGTGGTGTACCATATGATGCACTTTCTGCTGCACCACTCGCAGGTCAACTCAATGCTCCCATTCTTCTTTCAGCTACTCAAGAACTCGATCGTCGTGTAATGGATGAAATTCGTCGTCTCGGCGCTACAAATATCTACATCCTTGGTTCGAATCAAGCACTCTCACCAAGCGTTGAGTCTGCTCTTAGACAAATGGGTACTGTTACACGTCTCGGTGGATCCACTCGTTATGAAACAAGTGCTATGATCGCTAAGGAAGTGATTCGTTTAACAGGAAATAACTGGAGTTACTTTGTTGTTACTGGTGAGTCTTTTGCCGATGCACTAGCTATCGGTTCAAGAGCAGCACAGTATAAGAGACCTATCCTCTTAGTAAAGAAGAATGAGGTTCCTGCTCCTACACGTGCTATTCTAGATGCATCAAATCATCCGAAACTAACGATCATCGGTGGTGTCGGTGTGATCAGTGAAGCATTAAAAAAAGACTTAGATTATCGCTATGCAACAGTAGAACGTATCGCTGGTTCTACTCGCTACGAAACTGCACTTGAAATTGCTAAGAAGTACTTCGATACACCAAAGACAGTCTTTGTCGTAAACGGAGATGGCTTTGCTGATGCTCTAGTAGCTGGTCCTGTAGCTGGTGCAAACTATGCGCCAATTCTTCTCACAGAGAAGTCTGCTCCAAGCCTAAGCCTACAAAACTATGTAAAAGAAAAGAAGCCTACAACGATCTACGCTGTCGGTGGATATAGTGTCATCGACCAATCTACAATCGATCTACTTACTAGATAGGAGAAATAATGAAAAAAACAATGAGTTTGCTGTTAGCAGTGTTAATGATCTTAACACTCGTACCAACAGCACAAGCCCTTGATGGCCCTGGTTTTATTGCTGTCCAGAAGATGGAACTCTCAGAAGATTCTATAATCTTACCGGTAAACGGTTCTACTCACATTGACGTAACACTTTTCCCTTCTGGTGCAACAGATAAGACTATTAAAAACTACAGCGAAAACCCAGCTGTAGCTACAGTCAGCTTCCAAAACATCAGAGCTATGAAAGAGGGAGCTACAAGAGTTTGGTTTACAGATGCAACCGGTCGCGTTCGTAAGAGCGTCTTCGTCGTTGTAACGAAAACAGGCTCCGCAGAAACACACAAAATCACTGTGAAAAACGGTACATCAAGCACAACGGTGGCTCTAGTAGGCCAAGAGTTTACGATTAAAGCTGATGTGGCCAAAGCTGGTTATCAGTTTGTAGAGTGGAAGGTAAAGTCAGGCGACGTTGAGCTAAAACCGATTAAGACTGCAGAAGCTACAGTCATGATGCAAGGTGCTGACATGACTTTTGAAGCAATCTTTAAAGAAGTTGCTAAGCCAGTTGAGCCACAACCACAACCAACCCTCCCTGGAATGCAAAACATCTCTCGCTTAATGGGACCTGACCGCATTGGTACATCTGTTGCCATTAGCCGTAGTCAATTCCCACAAAGTGCTCCTGCTGTTATTATCGTCCGCAAAGACGACTTCCCAGATGCTCTTTCTGCAAGCGTTCTTGCTAAGGTTATGAATGCTCCAATCTTTTTAAGCAACAGATCTGGTCTAGACATTCGTATCGTTGAAGAGATCATTCGCTTAGGTGCTAAGAAGGCTGTTGTCATCGGTGGTGAAAACGGTCTAAGCACTGTCATCGAATCAGAGCTTCAAAGCATCGTTCCTGAAGTAAAACGTATTGCAGGTACAAGCCGTTACGAGACAAGTGCTTTAGTTGCTAGAGAAATTGCTCGCTTAAATGGTGGTGTACAAGAAGCCTTTATCGCTTCTGGTACTTCTTTCCCAGACGCATTAAGCATTAGCCCTGTTGCATCAAGCAAGGTTGCTCCAATTCTCCTCGTTGCAGGAAATGAGGCTCCAGCAAGCATTCGTGAAGTCATTCAAGAACTTGGTATCCGTTCGACAACAATCGTCGGAGGTACTGGCGTTGTGACAAAGAATGTTGAGAGCCAACTTAACAACGTAAGTCGCCGTATTGGTGGTTTTGACCGTTTCGATACGAGTGCTCAAATTGCAAGAGAGTTTAGTGGCTACGCTTCAGAAGTCTTTGTAGCAAACGGCCGTGTCTTTGCAGACGCTCTCGTTGCTGGACCTTACGCATCACAAAAGAATGCTCCAATCCTTCTCATTGAAGGTTTCAGCATTCCAAGTCCGATCGAAGGATTCCTACGCAACGCTTATGTAAAACGCGCTAATATCGTCGGTGGAGAATCTGTTCTAGGTAAGGCTATCGAAGTTTACCTAGCAAGCTTCCTAAAATAATAAAACACCTTTTCGCAGAAATGCAAAAAGATGAAAACGCACTGAAATGAACGGAAAACGAGCTAATCCCATTTGAATGGGGGTTAGCTCGTTTTTCTTTTGGTCTATGGAAGATAGAGGTAGGCAAACTAGCATTCGCGGAAATGCGAGTCCTTAAAAATTTCAACTTAAAGTTGCTTGAAAAAAGCTCTCTGTGGACATATAACTAAAGAGAGATAGGTCTAGATAGGAGAAGGTATGGATGCAATAAGAGCAGTTAAGCTAACAAAGAGCTATGGTAAAGCGAGGGGGATCGTAGACCTTGACTTAACGGTTGCTGAGGGGGAGTTCTTCGGTTTCATCGGTCCTAATGGTGCAGGTAAATCGACGACGATTCGAACGCTTTTAGGTCTCATTAAACCGACAGGGGGGAGTGCATCCGTTTTAGGTTTCGACATCCTTAAGGATAAGCTCTCTATCTTAAAAAACGTCGGTTATCTTCCTTCTGAGGGAGCCTTTTACCCTGGTATGCGTGTTCGGGATGCCATAAAGTTTTCGAGTGACTTGCGTCGTTCAGACTCTCTTTCTGAAGCTCGGGTGCTTTGTGATCGTCTAGAGCTCGACATGTCTCGAAAGGTTGAAGAGCTTTCCTTTGGTAATAAGAAGAAGGTTGCTATCGTCTGTGCTCTAGCTCATAGGCCAAAGCTTTTAATCTTAGATGAACCTACGAGTGGGCTCGATCCTCTGATGCAAAAGGAGTTCTTTGACATCCTTAAGGAGCGTCATAAGGAAGGGTCTACGATCTTTTTATCGAGTCACGTGTTAACGGAGATTCAGCACTACTGTAACCGTGCAGCCATCATTCGTGACGGTCGCATCATCGCCCTAGATCGTGTGGAGGCTCTTACAAAGACGAATGCTAAGCGCATTACGCTAAAGGGTTCGGTGGATCTTGGTCGTTTATCAGGTGTTCGCGATCTTAGCGTTACCGATGACTCTACGAGCTTTCTATTTAGTGGCTCTACTAACTCTTTGGTTCGCTTCTTATCTACCTTTGATCTTTCAGATCTTACGATTACAGAACCCGATCTAGAAGAGATCTTTTTACACTATTACGAGAGGGGGGAATAAGATGACTCTTTTTAAACACGAATTAAAGACTTCTCGGACTCCCTTTTGGATCTGGACCGTTACTATTAGCTTCTTACTTTCCCTCTGTGTCTTTCTCTTTCCTGAGATGAAAGACAAGATGAGTAGCTTTAACGACATGTTTTCTTCCATGGGTTCCTTATCTCAAGCCTTTGGGATGGATCGCTTAAACATGGGTACACTCGTTGGCTTCTATGCGTTGGAGTGCGGAAATATTTTGGGGCTTGGTGGTGCTTTCTATGCTTCTCTTACTGCCGTTGGAATGCTAAGTAAAGAAGAAAAGGATAAGACCGCCGAGTTTCTCCTTTCTCACCCTATTAGCCGTACTCGAGTTCTTACGGAGAAACTCTGTGCTCTCTTTGTCTTAATTACTTCTTTAAACCTCATCGTCTTTGGTGTTACGGTAGGTACTATTGTTATCATCGGTGAGCCCATTCCTTGGAAGGAAGTTGGTTTGTTGCACGTAAGCTTCTACTTCCTTCAACTTGAACTCGCTGGCGTATGCTTTGGTATCTCATCCTTTTTAAGAAAGTCTGGGGCTGGTTTAGGCTTAGGAATCGCGCTTCTTATGTATGTCTTACATCTAATAGCGAATATTAGTGAGAAGGTGGATTTCTTGAAGTACATCACACCCTTTTCTTACTGTGATGGGGCTGAGATTGTAACCTCTTTGAGCCTCGATACGACAAAGCTTTTTATAGGCCTTTCCTTTGGCCTTCTAGGCATTCTCGTTTCTTACCTTCACTATGTGAAAAAAGATATACAATGAGTCATATTGTAAGTGTGATTCGTTTGTTTTAGACTAGCGTTAGGGGAATTACTAATAAAAAAAGTGGAGATTATTATGAAAAAAACAAAAGCTATACTACTATGTCTCATTACCTTGTGTCTTATGACTCAAATGCTTTCTTTTGCGGCTCCTGCGCCAGAAGAAGCTACGCCTGAAGTCAGGCCTTTAACGGTCTTTCTTCTTCATGAAGACGATGCTTACGTCTCTGGTACGGGAGAGCCTGGTTCTGTCGTTACCCTCTTAGACTCTTACGGTCGCTCTGTTTCTGGGGTCATCGATGGAGCTGGAAATTTCCGCATACCCTTTGGTCCACTCTCTCGTGGAACCATTGTAACCGTTCGTTCCAATGACGCTTCAGCCTACGTCTATGTACAGTCTCGCACGAAGCTCTTTGAACGCCCCGTGATCGATCCTGTAGCGGTCGGTTCTCGTAATCTTTCTGGGTATTCGCTACCTTACGCTAAGATTACTGTAATTCACCGTGACTCGACCTATACGACCGTTTCTGACGCTTCAGGGTACTGGTTTATCGAGGTTCCTCTGACGCTTCCTGGGGATCGTTTTGACGTCTACCAGTCGAACGGTAGTGCCACAAGTGATGGTGTTACCATGCAGGTTGGTGGAGAAGTAGGAGGAGAACTACCCTTTACTGTGACGCCTTTAAAGGTGGGTGACTACATTCTAGAGGGTACGGGTGTTCCCGGTTCTACGATTACCATTATCTACTCGAAAGAAAAGCGTGAGGTGGTCGTCGATCACTACGGGAACTGGAAGATCGATATCGGTCTTATTACCTCAAACTCTGTCTTTACGATCACGCAGTCGAAGGACTCCCTAACTTCTCGTTCTGTGACCGTTAGACCAACATTTTCTGTAAAGGGCACTCGTCTTTTCGGTTCAGACCGCATCGCTACCGCTATCGAGTGCTCTAGAAGATTCTATTCTTCTTGCGATGCTGTGATCCTTGCTCGTAAGGACGTTCCCTTTGATGCACTGGGTGCAGCACCTTTAGCAAGTAAGCTCCGTGCTCCGATTCTATTAACTCGTGCGAATTCTTTAGATTCCAGAGTGCTCTCTGAGATCGAACGTTTGGGTGTTAAGAGAGTCTACCTCTTAGGCTCTTTAAACGCTCTCAGTAAGCGCGTAGAAGACGCTCTTCCTTCATCCCTTTCTGTTACTCGTCTGGGTGGCTCTAACCGCTACGAGACAAGTGTAACAATCGCTAAGGAACTCATCCGTCTCACAGGAGATGCCTCATCTTACTTCATCACTTCTGGTGAATCGTACCACGACGCCCTTACGATCGGTGCGAAGGCCGCTGAACTCTATCGACCGATTCTTCTCGTAAAGCCCAACGAATTACCATCGTCAGCTAAAACTCTTCTCCTTGGCTCCTTTAAGCCAGCGGTTGAAATTATTGGGGGAGAGCGTTCTGTAAGTGCTACCCTAGAACAATCTCTTGGACGCATGGCTCGAAGTGTGACGCGTGTTAAGGGGGCTACTCGCTACGATACAGCGCTCGCTGTCGCTAGGAAGTACTTTAATAAAGCAAAGACCGTCTTTATCGTAAGTGGTGAGGGATTTTCCGATGCGTTGGTCGCAGGACCTCTTGGTGGTCTAAAGCACGCACCTGTACTTTTATCACCAAACAGTGTGGCATTAAACACCCTTGAAAGCTACCTTAAGAACCTGAATCCTCAGACGATGTACCTCTTAGGAGGAACGGGCGTCATTAAGCCTGTCGTCTTTGAACGATATACGAACAACTAAGAGACACAGATGTGTCTCTTTTTTTATATCTATTCTATGTTTAGAATAATTCTAATCGGGTATTTATCTATTACCAGGAAGGAGGAGCGATGTACGAACGCGCCATGGATCTCTTAGTAGACGTTGGGATTAAGCCTTCGTATCAGAGGCTTCTAATCTTGGATTATCTACTTAAACACGACACACACCCGACGGCCGAAACGATCTTTTTAGAACTTAAGAACGAGTCTCCTACAATCTCTAAGGCAACGGTCTATAACACGCTTCATCTCTTTACAGAGTGCGGCCTGTTATCTTCGATGTCACCTGATCATAGTGAGATCCACTACGATCTCGATGTGAGTGAGCATGCACATTTTGTATGCCTTTCTTGTGGAAAGATTCAAAACTTTCCCTATGAACTAAAGTCACTCGATGATTCGCTTGTGGGATTCTCCATCGAACAGGAAGAGATTGTTGTGAGCGGACTATGTAACCAATGTAAACATCATAAGGAGAAAAAATGAACGAAGAAATGAAGACAATTAATTTCCCGCTAATCGGGACAAAGGCTCCGCACTTTGAAGCTACGACAACACAAGGACCCATCTCCTTCCCAGAGGACTTCGCTGGTAAGTGGATTATCCTCTTTAGCCACCCTGCAGACTTTACACCTGTTTGTACGACAGAATTTATGACTTTTGCTAGCATGCACGAGGAGTTTAAGTCTCTAAACTGTGAGCTCGTTGGTCTATCCATCGACTCCATTCACTCCCACCTCGCATGGCTAAGTTCCATCCAAGGTTACACTTGGGAAGGCATCGAGAAGCCACAAGTGAAGTTCCCACTCATTGCAGACATCAAGATGGAGGTTGCAAACCTCTATGGCATGCTTCAAGGTGAGAGCGACACGAGCGCTGTACGTGCCGTCTTCTTTGTCGATCCAGAAGGCATCGTTAAGACCATTCTCTACTATCCATCGAGCTTAGGTCGTAACTTTAAAGAGATTAAACGCATTCTCTTAGGTCTTCAAAAGTCTGAGAAGGATGGCGTTGCACTTCCAGCAAACTGGGAGCCAGGTAAGGATGTCATCGTTCCACCTCCAGGAACATGTGGAGCAATCCAAGAGATTAAAGAGATTGCTAAGGGAGATGGCTACGAGATGAAGGACTGGTTCCTAACCTTTAAGAAAGATAGCGGTAAGTAGTTTCCTCCGTGGGGGCAGGTTTTCCTGCCCTTTATTTTTTTCCTCTCCTTTTCTTTGATTCAAAACCTTTTCATTGTATAATGTACTAAGAATCATTTAAGGAGTATTCATGGATCGTTTGAAGAAGTATTCGCTAGTCCTTGTGGATGCGCTGATCATCGTTCTTAGCTACTGGATCGGGCTTCACATTCGCTTTAGCGTAAAAGAATTTATCGAATTATATCAAAATATCGTATTTCAGTGGATGGCACTCATTGTTGCCATTAAGCTTATCGTTTACATAGCTACTGGCCTTTACCGCATCATGTGGTCTTTCGCAAGTGTCAAGGAGTACATGTACCTCTTTGTCATGAGTGCTATAGCAAACTTTATCTCCATTGCAATACTCATTCTCATTAATAGCCGCATTCCAAAGGGCATTTATCCCGTCGTCGTCATCTTAGATGCATTTTTCTTAGCTGGCGTTCGCGTGCTCTACCGTGTGGCAAGGGGTCCAAACCTCTTTAAAAAGAATGGAACAGCAAAACGCCTTCTCATTGTCGGTGCTGGTGAAGCTGGAGATCTCGTGCTTCGAGAAGTTCGAAGAAACCCTCACCTAGGCTATAACATCGTAGGCTTTGTAGACGACGATAAGAAGAAGATTGGCCGTACGATTCACGGTGTACGAGTTGCAGGCGGTCGTGAAGATCTCGCTCGACTTGTAGAGACGTATGAAGTCGATGAGATTATTATCGCGCTTCCTTCGGCTTCCGATGAAGACCGTAAGGACATCATTGAACGCGCTTATACTACAAAGGCCAAGGTTCGTACCGTTCCCGGCGTCTACCAATTTATCTCCCCAGACTTTAAGTTCACAGATATCCGTGAAGTCTCCATCGAAGACCTCTTACATCGTGATCCGATCGAACTCGATCACGACAAGATGAGGGCTTTCTTGACAGGAAAACGAGTTCTTGTGACGGGAGGCGGTGGTTCTATCGGTAGCGAGCTTTCGAGACAGATTGCATCCTTCAAACCAGCTGAACTCATCCTCTTAGACATATACGAAAACAACGTCTATAATCTTCAGCTTGAGCTTCGTAAGAACTATCCCGACTTAAACCTCGTAGTTCTTATTGACTCTGTTCGTAACTGCGACCGTATGCGCACGATCTTTGAGTCTCATAAGCCAGAGATCGTCTTTCATGCGGCAGCCCATAAGCACGTTCCTCTCATGGAGGATTCTCCGCAGTCGGCAGTTCTTAATAACGTCTTTGGCACCCTAAACCTCGCAAGCTTAAGTGACGAATTTAACGTCGAAAAGTTTGTCATGATCTCTACCGATAAGGCCGTAAACCCGACAAACGTCATGGGTACCACAAAGCGTCTCGGTGAGATGATCGTTCAAGCCTATGACCCTGTAAGTGAGACCGACTTTGTCGCTGTCCGCTTCGGTAATGTCCTAGGTTCTTCCGGCTCTGTCATTCCGCTCTTTCGTAAGCAGATTCGTGACGGCGGTCCTGTAACCGTAACGCATGAAGACATTAACCGCTACTTTATGACCATCCCTGAAGCGAGTGAACTCGTTCTTGCTGCAGGAAGTCTTGCAAGCGGGGGAGAAGTGTTCATTCTAGATATGGGTAAGCCCGTTAAGATCATTGACCTTGCAAAGGACATGATTCGCTTGAGTGGACTCGAACTCGATAAGGACATTAAGATTGAGATTACAGGCTTAAGACCGGGTGAGAAACTCTACGAAGAGCTCCTCTTAGATAAGAGCAAAGCGAAAAAGACACAGTATGAAAAAATTTGGATCGAATCGCCTCCCGTTACAGAACTTCCCGTTCTCATGGAGCGCTTAAAGGTCCTTCGTGAGATCGCTATGACCAACGAAACCGATCGTTTGATCCAATATCTCACCGAGATTGTAGATACCTATAAGCCGAATCGAGCCGGTTATGATCATTAAAGCACCTGCGAAAATTAACCTAAATCTTGAGATTCTAGGTAAGCGTGAGGACGGCTATCATCTGTTAAAAACCCTTATGATGCCCATTCCTCTCTACGACACTCTTCATATCAATCCTTCAGACTCTGATCACTTTACGTGTTCAGAGTCTTCCTTACGTGAAGGAAATCTCGTCCTTCGTGCTCTTTTTCTTCTTAGAGAGCACGTCACGGTACCTCCCGTCACCATCCACTTAGAAAAGCGCATTCCCTTTGGCGCAGGACTAGGGGGAGGTAGCAGTGATGCTGCAAAGACCCTCTTAGCGCTAAGATCGCTCTTTTCACTACCTGTAGACGATGAAACCCTTCATGCTATCGCCTCACAGTTAGGTAGTGACGTACCCTTCTTCTTATCTGACACCATTCAGCTCGCTACGGGCACGGGAACGATTCTTTCTCCCGTTGCACCCTTTTCTGTGCCCTACCTCGTGCTTTTTAAGCCATCCTTTTCCCTCTCTACAAAAGACGTCTATAAGGAGCTAAAACCCTCTGACTACGGTTCTAAGGGTAATGATCTAGAAGCACCTGCTATGCGCTTAGAACCGCGTTTAAAAGCGTTTAAAGAAATTCTAAGAGAAGGCGCTTACTATACGGCCATGAGTGGCTCAGGGACATCGCTTTTTAGTCTCTTTTTAACACGTGAGGAAGCACTTAAAGTTCAAGAGAAACTTCCCGGTGAGTCCTTTTTATTCGAATCAAAAAGACTATCCGAAGATAGTCTTAAAGATGATTCCAATATCCTTTAAAAAAGTCCTTTCCTCGAGGTATTCGAGGTTCATCGAAAGCTTTTTAGGCATGATTTCTTCAATATACGTCTTTTCAGGGTCTTTTGAAGCCTCTAAGAGTGCTCCTTCATTACGATACTCAATCGAAGCAGGATCTGTAATTCCTGGAGGAACCTGTAGGACTTTTCTTTGTTCTTCTGTGTAGAGGTCGACATACTTTTTAACCTCTGGTCTCGGCCCTACAAAGCTCATCTCTCCCTTTAGGACGTTAATGAGCTGTGGAAGCTCATCGAGCTTTGTCTTTCTTAAGAACCTTCCGACTCTCGTTATACGAGGGTCATTATTTTTTGTCACCATCGGTCCTTTTTCATCTTTCATGGTCCTTAGCTTAAGGATCTTAAAGGGCACGCCATTCTTTCCGATGCGTTCTTGCTTAAAAAGAATCGGAAGACCATTCGTAAGTATGAGAATGGGTGCAAAGATGATAAAGAACGGTAGGAGTACGATTAAACCAAAAAAGGACGCGGTAAAATCAAAAATCCTTTTTACAATCATGATAACTCTCCAAGAAGGACTTAATGATGTAGTCAGTCTGTTCTTCCGTTAGTAGAGTGTGCAAGGGTAGCGTTAATACGTTTTCATATTGCTTGAAGCTTTCAGGGTAATCTTCCATCTTAAAGCCTAAGTTTTTATAGGCTGTAAAGAGGGGAAGAGGCTTATAGTGAACGTTTGCAGCAATCTCTTTTTCTGCAAGCTTCTTAATGAGTGCATTTCTACAGTCTGATGTTTCACCAAGAAGTCGAATGAGGTAGAGGTGACAGCTTGAGGTGTAGTCATCTCCTAGGTGCTCTAAGACTTGAAAGCGCTCGTCTTTAAAGGCTTCATTGTACTTTCTTACGATGTTTCTTCGCTTCTCTAGAAGCTCTGGGTAGCGTTTTAGCTGTACGAGACCAATGGATGCAAAGATGTCTGTCATGTTGGCCTTGTAGCCTAGGTGCACGATGTCGTACTCCCAGCTTCCCGCTAAGCTCTTTTCTAACGCCGACTTACTTTGACCGTGGAGGATGAGTAAGTAGAGCTCTTTCTTAATCTTTTCATCATCTAGAGCGAGTTCCTTCTTCCACTGAATCGCTCCACCTTCAGCTGTTGTAAGGTTCTTTACGGCGTGAAAGCTAAAGACACTGAAGTCTGCAACCGTACCGCTCTTTTTACCCTTTTGGACGGCTCCAAAGGAGTGGGCACTGTCACTTAATACGAGAATTCTTCCGAGCTTCTTTTGAAGCTCCGTATCGCCTCTAAAGAGATGTTTCTTTCTCTCTACGATCTCATAGATCTTTTCATAGTCTGCCATTACTCCACCGATGTCTACGGGGATAATAGCCTTGGTCTTTTCTGTAATTAAGCTCTCAAGCTTTTCAAGGTCAAAAAACCAAGTGTTTTCTTTCACATCACAGAGTACGATCTTTGCTCCTACATGGTGTGCACTACTTGCAGAAGCCGTATACGTATAACTCGGTGTAATGACTTCGTCTCCCTCTTTAATTCCAAAGAGTCTTAAGACCGTCTCAAGTCCTGCCGTAGCAGAAGCAACAGCCACCGTCTCAGCACTACCTGTAAATGCTGTGAGTTCCTCTTCAAAGCGCTTTACTTTAGGTCCCGTCGTAATCCATCCGGAACGAAGGGTATCTTGAACCTCTAGAATCTCCTCTTCAGAGATGTCGGGGGGTGAAAATGTAATCTTCATAAAATCTCCTTATCAATAGGGCTATTATACAATAAAAGCGCGGTCTTTTTTTCTTTTCTTTTCCTATCTATGATCATTATATCAAAGCTTTACCTTTTTTTAGTCTTTTAGCGGGCTAATAGGTGGTATCATTACAGAAAGGAGGACTTATGAAAAAGACAATAGCAATCCTATTACTGGTCGTTCTATTACTACCTAGCTTTAGCTTTGCTTTTACACCTCAGATTCAGGTAACGAGCGACAGATTAAACGTAAGAAAGAGCGCAGATCTAAAGAGCCCGGTCGTAAAGACCTTTGAAAAAGGAAGACTTCTTCCCTTAGATAAAAAAGTAGGTCGTTTCTACTGCGTGTCGGGTGGTTTTATCTACGACTACCATACCGTTCTAATTAAGAAAGACAGAGCCATCTATCCAGCGGTTCAAGGACTCGTATTAAGAAGTGAACCGAATCCTAAGAGCACGGTCCTAGAAAAGCTTCCACGCGATGCTAAACTCATCATTAAAGACTACAAAGCTCCTTGGATTCAAGTGAGCGTTAACGGTAAGACGGGTTACGTCATTCGAACCCTCGTGACAGAGCAAAAGGGAACGGTGAGTGCCCCAGTAAAGGGGGGAAAGAAACTTATCGCCCTTACCTTTGACGATGGACCGAGTGCTTATACGAGTGGACTCATAGATACTCTGAATGGCTTAGGTGCGAAGGCCACCTTCTTTGTCGTGGGGGCTAGTGTACCGCGCATGGAAAAGGTCCTAAAGAAGATGGATCAAGGTGGTCATGAAGTCGCGAATCACGGCTGGAACCATCCGCTTTATACGAAGCTTACAAATGAACAAATTCGTAGCCAAGTGAGTCGCACCGATCAGGCGATTAAAAAAGCCATCGGAAAGACACCGAGAGTACTACGCACTCCTTACGGTGGATACAATAAGCGCGTATTGTCGGTATTAAATAAGCCGATGATCTTCTGGTCGATGGATGCCGAAGACTGGAAGGGAAAGAGCCCAGCGACCATCTCCAAATACGTCATTAGCCATAGCTATGACGGTGCAATCATCCTCTTACACGACACGAAACCGAATACCATTCGTGCCGTTCCTACGATCGTAAAGACCCTTCAAGCACAAGGCTATACCTTTGTTACGGTAAGTGATCTTCTAAGCCTAAAGGGAAAATCCTTTACGCCGGGAAAGGTGTATACCAATGCGCGCTAAAAGATTACTCCTCTTATTCTTAGCGCTCTTTATCACATCTGTGAGTTTCGCAGAAACGCGAGAAATCACAGCTCTTACAGGACTAAACCTTAGAAGTGAGCCCAATGGTAAGAGCACGATCCTAAAGTGCATCCCCTTCTCCGACGAAGTGGAGGTCTTAGGAAAGAGCGACTCCTGGCTTAAAGTGAAAACGAGCGATCAAAAGGAAGGCTGGATTCACGAGTACTACACAGAACTTGTAACCATTCCTAATCCCCAACACGTCTTCTTCGTCTGGGGAAACAGTAAAGAAGTTCGCATGTTCTATCTCGCACCTGGCTATGACGTCTCCTATGAAGTGGAAGAAAACGGTGTAAGAAGAAAAGTCGATTCTCGCTTTGTTCCTAATAAGGAGGGGCTCATTAAGGTCACCATGGAACTTAAAAAAGACTCTGAAGTCCTTAAGGAGTCGCGAGAGATCATGGTCTTTAAGAATACGGCCTTCAGAAGAGATGTAAAGGTTACAAAGGGTGTGACGAGCGTAAATACCGTTCCTATCGTAAATAAAAAGTATTCAATTCCTGAGTCCCTTTCGGATGGAATGAATGAGACGGCCCTCATGCAATTTATGCGCATGAGAAGAGCTGCGAGAAAAGAAGGGATTAAGCTCGACTTCTCTTCAAGCTACCGTAGCTACAAGACGCAAAAGACGCTCTATAACTATTACCTTAAAAAAGACCCGAATGCCAACAACTACTCGGCAAAACCAGGCCAAAGTGAACATCAACTGGGTCTCGCCTTCGATCTCGTGGCAAACTCCAGAAGAATCACGAAGGGAAGTAGGGCAGACCGCTTCCTAACGGAACACGCTTTCGAGTATGGCTTTATCCTTCGCTATCCCGAAGGAAAAAAGAATGTTACAGGATATATCTATGAGCCGTGGCACTACCGCTACGTTGGGCCTTACTGGGCCAAGCTTATCAAAGAAAGCGGTGTCACTCTCGACGAATTTTTCGCTGTTCAATATTTTAACGAATAGTTGTCAAGTTTATTTCTAAAATATAATATTATTGAGTACCACATCTTGTGCCCATCGGGTGAAGATGCATCCAAATATAGTGGCGAGAGTTCCAAACCGTTGGAATTCTCGTTTTTTTTCGATTTATCCACAAAGCTGTGATAAAATAGGGACGATTGAAAAGGAGGTGCTATGAAGAAAGCGCTATCAATCGTCCTTTCCATCGCAATGATCTTCACGCTGTTTCTCTTTCCTACGAATGCAGATGCAGCCTCAGGCTCTGTCATTGTCGATGCGAAAGCCGGATTAAATATGCGAGCAAGTGCCACAACTAAGAGCACGATTCTCGCAAAGATTCCCAATCAAACAAAACTAAATTACACGTCCGATGACGGAACGTGGCTTAAGATTACGTATAACGGAAAAGTAGGTTACATTGCAAAGCAATACACGAAGCCTGTAACTCAGGCTACACCAGCTCCTACACCTAAGCCACAGACACCGCCATCGCCGTCCAGTACGACGATTCAGATTACAGCGAGTGATGGACTCAACGTCCGTCAGGCGATGAATACGTCATCGACACTCCTTACGACCATTCCCTATGGTACGAAGGTTCCCGTTATTAGTAAGAGCGGACGCTACTATAAGCTCACTTACAACGGAAAAACGGGCTACGTCTTTGACTACTACACGAAAGTCGTTAGTCAAGTTGTAAATGACCCAACGCCTACGACAGGTGATAGCCTCGGAAAACTTAAAATCACAGCGACCGATGGACTAAACGTTCGAACGAGTGCATCCACGTCGTCTGCGATCGTAACAGCCATCCCTTATAATGCCGAGGTCCCTTTCTATAAGGTCTACGGCAAGTGGTACTACATCACCTACGCTGGTAAGAGTGGTTACATCTATAACTACTACACGAAAGAAATCAGAAATGATGTCGTAACGAAGCCAGCTCCCGTAAGTACAAGTGATGCCAAGGGAACGATTCAAGTGACAGCATCCGACGGCCTTACGATGCGTTCTCAAATGAGTACGTCGTCGAGTGCCCTAGGATCCATTCCCTATAACCAGGTTGTTCCTTTCTACGATAAGTCAGGACGCTGGTATCAAGTGAGTTTCAACGGAATTAAGGGCTACGTCTTCGATTACTACACGAAGGTTATGAGCCTGGAACCAGGCGTCAGCTTACAGGTTGAAGGAGGAACAGCTCTTCCTACGACACTTAAGCTTACGGCATTACCGACAAGTCTCATTAACCCCGTCTTCCGCTTTACCGTGGACGGAGAAGTTCTAAGTGACTTCTCTAAAGTAAGTTCTATTAGCTATTCACCGAATGGAGAAGGCACCAAGAACTTTAAGGTCGAAGCGAGAAGTGAGGATGGAAAGTTCTATACAGAAGAGAAGAGCCTTACCTTTAGCTATGGTACTTTTACAGGAATTCAAGTAAGTACCGATAGCAAAGAAGCTTTCTATAAAGAAAATCTGACCTTTAAAGTAAAACCCATAGGAACTGTTCCAAAGGCCTTAGTAAAGCTTGAGCTTGAAAGATATGGTCAAAGAACGCTCGTAAAAGACTATAGTGAGCTCGATACGGTTAGCTTTAAGCCTGAATTTGAAGGACCCTTCCGCCTCATCATTACAGGAAAGAACCCTTCACCTGTTTCAAGCGACACCTATGAAAAGACCTTTGACTTTACAGCACGTCGTCGTCACGTGACGGCTGTTAGCTTAAACGAAGAGACCTTCTACACCGATTGGGACAACACGTTACACGTATTGGCAGAAGGATCTCCAAATGCTGTCTATCAAGTCTATGTAAACGGTGCACCGCTAAACTACGGCTTTATCGCGAACACCGAGTTTACCTGGAGACCGACACAAGCTGGAACGTACAACATCGTCGTTCGAGCCAAGGATCAATTTGCAGACCGCGTCGAAGCGACGACACAAAGAACGGTTCGCGTTCTTCGTAGGGAAGTGACCAGTCTCGAACTAAGCCTCTTCCCGCCGATGACAGGTAGTTATAAGAGACAAGAGCCGATCACGATCTCTGCAAAAGCAGAAGGTTCACCGATCATCCTCTACCGCTACCTCGTTAATGGAAGTGTCCTTCAAGACTGGACCGAAGAATCAGGGGTAAGCTTCTCAACCGATACACCAGGAACATATACCTTTACCGTTGAAGCGAGAGATCGCGATAGCTACCAAGTGAAAACGCAGACGAGGACCATTATGATTTCAAACGAAGTGGGTTCTGCCCATTACTTTGAAGTGACTTATCATAAACTCACGGCTTCCGAATTTGCTCACCTTGAGTACAACCGTGGATCGAATACGGTACAGAAGAACGGACGCTGGGTGAGTGCGACACTCTCTGACGTCGAAGCGACGATCGACCCGGTAAAAATTCTCGGTTTCGATATCACAGCTGGTATTAAAAATAACTACAACTCCATAGGCGTTGCGACGATTACAACGAATGGTCTAAACGTCAGAGATAAGGCCGATCAAAGCGGTCAGATCCTAGGTCGAGTAAACCGTGGAGAGCGTTTCGATGTCATCGATGTCTTCAACAACTGGATCGAAATTCGCTTCCAAGGTCAACGCGCCTTTATCGCAAGTAACTACGCAACCATCACGAAAAATCCAGAAGAATTCCATCCGATTGGAACACTCGTTCAAATCTATACGCTCGATGGTCTCGCCATGAGATCGGAACCTACGACATCAGCAAGTCAAGTCGGAACGGCAAAAAATGGTGAGGTCTACATCGTCCTTGGAAACTCCTCTGGATGGGTTAAGATCAATAGAAACGGAGTCATGGGTTGGATCTATACGGCCTATACGACGAGCTCTAGCGTACTCGTAGATGCTAAGATTACACGCCAAATTCCTCCGTCGATGTATCAGTTCTTAAACCTCAAGCACTACTCTGGACTGAGTGAAAGAGAACTCAACGAAAAGGTTCTCATCGGTAAGGGCACCCTTGAAGGACAAGGTGCAGCCTTTATCGAAGGATCCAAGACCTTTAACGTAAACGAGATCTACCTCGTAGCTCATGCCTTCCTAGAAAGCGGTAACGGTACGAGTAAGCTCGCAAGAGGTCTCTACTATGACCCTGTGACACAAAAGGCTTCTACGACACCTGTAGGAGACGGAAAGCTCTACTACAACATGTATGGCATCGGAGCGTACGACAATGACCCCATTAACGGTGGCATTAAGCACGCTTATCAAAACGGCTGGGATACACCAGCAAAGGCCATTTCAGGCGGTGCCAAGTGGATCAGCGTTAACTACATTAACTCAGACAAATACAAGCAGAACACGCTCTACAAGATGAAGTGGAACTACACCAACATGTATCATCAGTATGCAACCGATGTCAGCTGGGCAGAGGCTCAAACGTATCAGATGAATAAGATGTACAAAATGGTAGATAACTTCAGCTTCCGCTTTGAAATTCCAGTGTATGGCGTGATCATGGATCGATAAGAAAACGGACTAATCCTGTAAGGGGTTAGTCCTTTTTTTGTTTCAAAAAGCAACATCACAGATTAATTCAACTAGTAGTTAGAGATTAGGATAGAATCTAATGGACGTATCCTAAGTAATATTAGACTTTAGATGAAAGCGAATGAGTGGTACTAAAATTGACTTATGTGCTTATAAAATTTATAATATAAGCATGAAAAGGCGGTGTTGCTATGACACAGAGAGATTTTTTACTAATGAAACTAAAAGATAATGATGGACTCATCACGACCAAAGAGGCGTTATCTCTTGGTATTCATAAAGATGTATTAAAGGAGTCGCTTGCAAAGTATGAAGTAGTAAAAATTGCTACTGGTCTGTATGCTTTACCTGGTGAGGAAATAGATGAGTACATCTACTTCTCGCACAGAGTACCTAAAGGTGTTTTTTCCCATGAAACAGCAGCTTACTTACATGGCCTGACTACCAGAATGCCGCTTCTTTACGTAATGAGTGTGATAACAGGAACCAATGTCACAAGAGTCAAGACAGAGAGAGATGACGTGCTTTTTAAGTATGTAAAAAGTGATACCTTTGACATTGGAAAAACCACGATTAAAAATCCATTCGGAAGATTTGTGGCAGTTTATGATAAAGAAAGAACGATTTTAGATCTAATCAAGGATAAAGAGCGTCTCGACACCTACAGTTTTAGTGAAGCTCTAAAGGAATATTTTTCCTCGCGAGAGAAAGACTTACTAAAGCTTTCTCAGTATGCGATTCAAATGAACATGGAAGAAAAGCTAAGGACCTATACAGAGGTTCTTCTATGAGTACAGCAGAAAAAATAAAGGGGGCGATTAGGAATATTTCCAAGAAAACAGGGGTCAATCCTAATTCACTACTGCAAATGTGCCTATTTGAAGGAGTATTGGAAAAACTTTCTAGATCTAGATACAGAGATCATTTTATCTTAAAGGGCGGACTTTTAATTTCTTCTCTCATTGGAGTAGACATGCGAAGCACGATGGATATGGATACGACCATTAAAGGGATTCCTGTAAACCAAGAAGCTATTAGAAGAGTTATTAATGAGATCTTAGAAGTCGAGATCGAATCGGAGATAAAATATCACCTTATCCAGATATCACCGATTCGCTCAAATGATGTCTACAAAAATTTTAGTGCAAGGGTCTCATGTACCTTAGGAAAAATCAATGCCATTCTCAATATTGACATTACTACAGGTGATGTTATCACTCCTAGTGAGATGAGTTATTGTTATCCAAGGATACTAGATGAAGGCGTAATACCCATAAGAGCATATACCATTGAGACGATTCTTGCTGAAAAATTCGAGACGATTACTAGCCGAAATATTACTACAACAAGGGCAAGAGATTTTTATGACCTGTACATGATCTATAAACTGTATAGTATGAAAATTGATACAGATACGTTAAGAGAAGCGATTGAAAGAACAAGTAGGCATAGAGGAACTTTTGATTCTATTCTCATGCATAAAGAAGTTGCAAAAATGCTTTACCATAGTGAATCGATAAAAAGTATGTGGAAAAAATTCGTGATGGGAAATATTTATGCGAAAGAGATACAATTTTTAGATACGATAGCGATATACGAAAAGGTAGGGGAGATTTTTGACTGTAAAAACACTCTATTGTTCGATAAGTGATGATTATTTTTCGTTTAATACGCATGATTTCATCCCGTAGGAGATCCCTTAACGGAACAACAGAATCGAAATAAAAAGGTGGAAATCCACCTCGATTATTCTTAAGAGGTAGCCCTATGACCATCCGAAGAGATGATTATCTAAAAAACTCATCGACAAAAGAGAGAACGGAAGGATAAAGATTATTACAGGCATCAGAAGATGTGGTAAATCCTATGACGTAAAAGGTTCAAGATACTTCTCAACGCCACTAAAATACTGCTTTGCAGACATAGGCCTTAGAAATGCCAGACTAAACTTTAAGCAAATAGAAGACACCCACATCATGGAAAACATCATCTATAACGACTTACTTCGTAGAGGATACAATATCGATGTCGGTGTGCTTGAACACGATGTGAAGAAAGACGGAACGAGAAAAAAGATTCAACTTGAAGTGGACTTCGTTATAAACAAAGGACACCAAAGGTACTACATTCAATCGGCTTTGAATGTAGAAAGCCCAGAGAAAAGAGAGCAAGAAACAGCTTCTCTTAAGAGAATTGATGATTCCTTTAAAAAGATTGTGGTGGTCAGGAACCCCATCATTCCTAGGCACGACAACTACGGCATCTTGTACATTGGAATAGAGGACTTTCTTCTTAATGAGGCGATTCTGGATTTATAAAAAGAGTCCACTAAAAATAAACTGCCTCCCTCTTTCGTATGAAAAGGGAGGCAGTCTTTTAATTCGTTTGTTCCTCTAGAGGTACGAATTTAAGTACGTCTTCTTCTGCTGGCTCATCTCCTACGGAACCAAAGATCCACTCGATCATGAGTACATCTCCGGGCTTTAGGTTAACGGCCACATCATTTTCTTCCAAATTGAAGGATATGTACTTTTTATATTCTTCGTCATCGCTGTACTGGTCGATCGTCCAGCCGAGACTCGGATACTCTTTATTAAAAGCACCATTGGTCTCAAGCTTATACTTTCCTGGCTCAATATCTCGTCCTACGATCCATTCTCCCATACTGAGTTCCGTCTTCTTTGTGACATCTTTTGGTACGGCTTCAAAGTGTACCTTATTGACATTCATGAACTCCAATGAGTCGCCTTCAAAGAGTATCACTCGAGTTTTTGAGGGAAAGCGAGGTGGTTTGATATTTTGAGCTTTTAAGACGTAGTTTGTTTCTAATTGTTTAAAGAGCTTTCTTTTTACGATGACATTTCCTGTGCCTGTAGTGGCACTTAGATCGTAGATTCCAGGCTTTAGATGACCACCTTTTCCGACCTTTATGGTCTCTATCGCATAGATATCTTTGGATTCTCCCTGCCCATAGAGCTCCTTGATCTTTGGAAGTGTGTTTCTATTCGGTTTTCCCGTCTCTTCTTCCTTTAAGACGGCAAGCTCTTTTCTGAGCCTTTCGTTGTCTTCTTCGAGTTCTTTGAGTCTCGCTACATCGACGAGTTCACAACCTGTGAGTAAGATGATGGCTAAAATACATGCGATGAGTTTTTTCATTCCTACCTCCATTTCCATTGTACCCTTGTTTTCTCCATTATTTTCTAAAAAGATGACAAGAATAACACATCGTTAAGGGTATGAGTGATGTATAATGAGCAAGTCAGGAGGTAAGTATGAAACTCATTTATCAAGGTAAGACAAAAAACGTATATGCACTCGATAATGGAAACATTATGTTAAAGTTTAAGGACGACGTCACAGGTAAAGACGGTGTCTTTGATCCGGGTGAGAACCAAGTCGGATTATCCATTGAGGGCTCAGGTAATGCAGCTCTTCGCCTCACTCGTTTCTTCTTCGAAAAGTGCAAAGAAAACGGTATCTATACACACTACGTCGATTCCAACGTCGATCAAAATGAAATGGAAGTTATTCCAGTAAAACCTTTTGGTCAAGGTCTCGAATTTGTATGTCGTTATAAAGCTGTCGGTTCTTTCCTTCGTCGCTTTAAGAAGTACGTCACAGAGGGTGAACCATTAGATGCTCTCGTAGAGATTACCATTAAGGACGATGCAGCCGGTGACCCACCGATGACGCGTGAAATCCTAACGATGCTAAAGATCGTCACAGACAGTGAATACGATGAGCTCGTTAAGATGACAAGAGAGATCTCAAACCTCGTTAAAGACGAGCTTGCGAAGAAAGGTCTCGAACTCTACGACATCAAATTAGAGTTTGGTCGTGACTTAAACGGTAAAGTCGTTCTCATCGATGAGATTAGCGGTGGTAACATGCGCGTCTACAGAGGAACGGAATACATTCAGCCACTCGACCTACCAGGATTACTCCTAGACTAGCATCACTTTTAAGTGATGCTTTTTTTTCTCTCTAAAACACTTTGTGATAGAATAGAATTGAATATGTTTAGAAGGAGAGACCATGGCAAAACGAGTATTGGTCACAGGTAGTGACGGGTTTATCGGAAGTCACTTAGTCGAGCGCTTAGTAGAAGAGGGTTACGATGTAAGAGCCTTCGTCTATTACAATAGTTTTAACTCTTGGGGATGGATTGAAGATCTCCCCAAAGATATGCAAAAGGAGATTGAGATCTTCTCTGGAGATATCAGAGATCCGAATGGCGTTCGAACCGCCATGGAATCGATCGATACGGTCTTTCACCTGGCAGCACTCATCGCCATTCCCTTTAGCTATCATTCACCCGATAGCTACGTCGATACGAACATCAAGGGAACGCTCAACGTGCTTCAGGCAGCAAGGCTTTTAAATACAGAACGAGTCCTTGTAACGAGTACGAGTGAAGTCTACGGAACGGCTCAATACGTTCCGATCGATGAGGTGCATCCTTTCCAAGGACAGTCTCCTTATTCTGCGACAAAGATCGGTGCTGACCGCTTAGCGGAGAGCTTCTATCGATCCTTTGACCTCCCCGTTACGATCGTTCGCCCTTTTAATACGTATGGTCCGAGACAGTCTGCAAGGGCCGTCATTCCAACGATTATTAGTCAGCTTCTCGCAGGAAAAGAAGAGATTCACTTAGGATCCCTCACGCCTACGAGAGACTTTAACTACGTAAAAGATACGGTAGAGGGCTTCTTAGCACTAAGTCAGTGTGATGAAGCCATCGGAGAAGAAGTGAACATTGCGACTTCGAGAGAAATTTCCATCGGAGAGCTCGCAAAAACACTCATTTCTCTCATCAACGAAAACGCTCGCATCGTCACAGAAGATATTCGTCTTCGTCCTGAAAAGAGCGAGGTCAACAGACTCTTAGGAAGTAATGAAAAGATGAAAAAGCTCACGGGCTGGGCTCCTCGCTATACGCTAGAAGAAGGTCTCAATGAGACCATCAACTGGATTAAAGCCCACGAAGACGCCTTTAAGAGCGATATCTATAACATCTAGAGGTCATTATGAAACGAATTCCGCTATCGGTACCGAATCTATCGGGAAATGCGATGAAATATGTAAGGGAAGCCATAGAGACGGAATGGGTCTCTACAGGTGGAGCCTTTATCGACGAGTTTGAATCGAAAGTAAGTGAGATGAACGGCGCTTACTGTGTCGCTTGTCAAAGTGGAACGGCAGCTATTCACCTGAGCCTTGTCATGGCAGGAGTGAAGCGCGATGAATACGTCATCGCACCGACTTTAACCTTCATTGCAGCTATTAATCCGATTCACTACTTGGGTGCAAATCCCATCTTTTTTGACTGCGATGATTCTCTTACCTTGGACGCTAAAAAGCTCGAAGGCTTTTTAGCATCGTGTGAAAAGAGGACTGACGGTACATACTACGAAGGAAAGCGCATCGGTGCCATCGTCGTCGTTCACGTCTTCGGTAACCTCGGTGACATGGATTCTATCATGAAACTATCTACTGAGTACATGATTCCCGTCGTAGAGGATGCTACCGAGGCACTCGGTAGCTTCGATGAAAAGGGCCGTATGGCGGGAACGATCGCTCACTTTGGTGCTTATTCCTTTAATGGAAATAAGATCATTACAACGGGTGGCGGCGGCATGATCGTAACAAAAGATGAAGAAATGGCTAAACGCGCTCGTTATCTATCGACGCAAGCCAAAGACGATCCACTCTACTACCGTCATGAAGATGTTGGGTTTAACTACCGCATGACAAACCTTCAAGCGGCTCTAGGGCTTTCTCAAATGGAAGTACTACCAGGTTTTCTCGAAACGAAGCGAGGAAACTACGAGCTCTATCAAAGGGAACTCGATGGTGTAGAGGGATTACGCCTTCTTCCTTTCCGTGAAGGAACGTCACCAAACTACTGGTTCTACGCACTCTACATTGAATCGTCTTTTCCTTACTCTAGAGATGAGCTCCTCTTAGAGCTCAAAGCGCGTGGCATTGAAACGCGTCCCATCTGGGGACTCATTCACGAGCAGACACCTTATAAAGACGCTCTTCACATTGACATAGAAAAAGCCAAAGATTACTATGAACATGTATTAAATCTTCCTTGTTCTACGAATCTAACGAAAGAAGATCTACTCACCGTTACAGAAGCCCTAAAGGAGCTAAGTCATGATCGATGAACTCATCATATCTCCTGATCGGAGCGTGCTCGATGCCATGCAAAAGCTCGACCGAAACGCTAGAAAAATTTTATACGTCGTAGAGGGATCGAAGCTCGTAGGAAGCGTCACGGATGGTGACATTCGTCGCTGGATCTTAAAAGAAGGCTCTTTAAATAGCCCTGTGCGTGAAGCCATGTATCGTGGCGTGAAGTACGTAATAAAGGGCTCTCTTAAGGACCCGGTAAAGTTTATGAAGGAACATGAAATTGAATCGGTTCCTGTTGTAAATGAAAACCTTGAGATCAAAGACATCGTCTTTCTTCATGAAAAGAGAAAGCCTGTCACTAAGAAAAAGAATCAAATTGTCATCATGGCAGGTGGGAAGGGCACGAGATTAAACCCTTATACGAAGGTCCTCCCTAAGCCCTTAATCCCCATCGGTGATAAGCCCATTGTAGAGCGCATCATGGACCGCTTCTTAGACCAAGGCTATGAGCGCTTTATCTTGAGCCTAAACTATAAAAAAGACATGATTAAAGCCTACTTTAACGAGAGCAACGAGGACTATCAAGTGAGCTTTGTCGAAGAGGACACACCGCTTGGAACAGCAGGAAGTCTCTCCTTAATGACAGAGATCATCGATGGACCGTTCTTTGTCACAAACTGCGACATCCTCATTCGAACCGACTACGACGAGATTCGTAGAGTCCATGAGAAAAATAAAAACCTCATCACGCTCGTCCTTGCAAAGCGCGATACGACCATTCCCTACGGTGTCGTAGAACTCAAAGAGGACCGCGTCATTGCGATAAAAGAAAAGCCTTCCTTTACGCACTTTACATCGACTGGAATGTATCTCATGGAGCCTGAAGTTCTAAAAGAAGTTCCTTCAGGAAGAGATTATCCCATGACAGAGCTTTTAGAGTGGGCCATCGAACAGGGGCGTCTCGGTGCCTTTATCATAGGTGGCGACGACTGGCTCGACATGGGTGAACTACCAGAGATGCACTCCATGATCGAAAGGCTCGGTCTCTGATGAAGCGCGTAGCCCTTTTTGGAGGCGGAGGTCATGCGAGAAGCGTCCTCGGCGCAATCGATAAAGAGAAGTTTACCTTTGTAGGCGTCATCGTACCGAGTGAAGCCGATACGAACCTTCCCATCTTTTCACTAGAAAAAGACTTAGAAAGCCATAAAGATGAAGCCGATCTCTACTTTATCGCAGTAGGTTCTCTGGGGGATACGAGCATACGTGTAAGAATCTCGAAAAAAATGGAAGCACTCGGATTAGAGGCCGCTACCATCATCGATCCGAGTGCCATCCTTTCAGAGGATGTAGAAGTAGAACCTGGAACCTTCATCGGTAAAGGTGCCATTATTAATAGCGGCGCAAAAATTGGTCGTCATGCCATTATAAATTCAGGTGCCATCGTAGAACACGACGTAACAGTCGGTGACTTCGCTCACGTAAGTTCGGGTGCAGTCCTCGCTGGCACGGTCACTGTGGGAAGTCATTCTCACGTTGGACTCCATGCGACCGTCCTTCAAGGACTCCATCTTGTAGAAGGCTCTAAGATTGGAGCGGGGAGTGTCGTAACGAAAGACGTTACGATAAAAAACTGGCTCGTGGGAAATCCCGCGAAGGAGATAAAATGAGCGTATATATCATTGCCGAAGCCGGCGTCAACCACAATGGAGACATTGAGCTTGCAAAAAAGATGATTCAAGAAGCCAAGCGAGCTGGTGTCGATGCCATAAAATTTCAAAGCTTTAAAACGGAAGAGCTTACCACAAAAAGAACGCCTTTAGCTCCTTATCAAGAGGATGGCACGATCGCTGATCAAAGTGAGCTTCTAAAAAGCCTCGAACTCTCTGAAAAAGCCACGAAGGAGCTCGTTCTTTATGCCCATCAGCTAGATATCAACATGTTGAGCTCTCCTTTCGATCTCTCTTCTGTGCGCTTTCTAGGAGAACTCAAGCTTTCTCCCATTAAGATTCCTTCGGGAGAGATTACAAACCTTCCATACCTAAGAGAAGTTGCAAAACTCAAGACCAAGGTCATCCTCTCTACTGGTATGAGTACCTTAGGAGAGATCCAAAATGCCCTCGAGATCCTCGACCGCTTTGGAGCGAGAGAAGTGGCGCTTCTTCACTGCAACAGTGAATATCCGACCCCTATGAAAGACGTAAACCTCTCTGCCATGATCACTTTAAGAGAGATGTTTGCTCGAGAAGTCGGTTATTCTGACCACACGCTAGGGATCGAAGTTCCGATCGCAGCCGTGGCACTCGGTGCAAAGATCATTGAAAAGCACTTTACTTTAGATAAAGAATTAAAGGGCCCAGACCATAAGGCTTCTTTGGATCCAAAAGAATTAAGAGCGATGGTCTCAGCCATTCGAAATATTGAAAAAGCACTAGGCGATGGACTGAAAGCCCCGACCGAGTCGGAAGCGAAGAACATAAAGGCCGTAAGAAAGTCGATCGTCGCAAAGAGAGTCATTAAAAAAGGCGAAGTCTTTACCGAGGAAAACCTCGCTGTAAAGCGCCCTGCTACAGGCCTTTCTCCGATGCTTTGGGATGAAGTCATCGGAAAGACGGCTAAAAAGAACTTTCAAGAAGATGAGGAGATTACACTTTGAAGCTAGCTTGTGCTACGGGCTCTAGGGCAGAATACTTTCTCCTACGCCCGTTACTTTTAGAGCTTAAAAAACATCACGACCTCACGCTTTACGTGACGGGAACGCACCTTTCAAAGGCTCATGGATATACAGCCGATGAGATTGAATTCCCTTTTATAGAGATTCCCATCCTCGATGAATCGGGATCGGTTTCAAAAGCCATGAGTCGTTCTCTTTTAGGCTTTGATGAAGCGTTTAAAAAGGATCGACCCGATCACTTTGTAGTCCTCGGGGACCGCTATGAGATCTTTGAGGCTGTTGTAGCGGCACACTTAAACCGCATTCCGATCTCCCATATTCACGGCGGAGAAGTGACAGAAGGGGCGCTCGATGACGCCTATCGTCATAGCATCACGAAGTTTTCGAGTCTTCACTTCGTTTCAACCGAGTCCCATCGAAAGCGCGTCATTCAGCTCGGCGAACACCCTGATCGCGTCTTTAACGTAGGAGCCTTAGGTGTTCAAAACATCTTAGAGACCGAACTTCTAAGTAAAGAGGAGGTTCTTAAGGATTTAAATCTTCGAGAGAACTACATTTTATCGACCTATCATCCCGTGACACTACAAGGTAGTGATGAACTCGATGAACTCCTAAAAGCACTTGAAGCGTTCGATTGTGACGTACTCTTTACGGGAGCTAACGCCGACCCAAGAGGGGATGACATTAATAAAGTGCTTCGAGAGAAAAGTGAGACGGATCCTCGCATTCACTTTGTTCCATCCCTTGGCCTTAAGAGATACTTAAGTGCAGCCAAACATGCTCTAGCAGTCGTAGGGAATAGCTCTTCTGGAGTCATCGAGATTCCAAGCCTTAAGGTTCCTTCTGTAGACATCGGAAACCGTCAAAGAGGCCGTGAAAGAGCAGAGAGTGTACTACATGCCGAGTGTAAGAGTGAAAGCATTCAACGTGCAATCCATGAAGCACTAGAATATAAGGGAGACTATACGAATCCTTATGAAGGAGAGGATCCTAAGCGATTCATTGCCAGGATCATCGAAGAAAAAGCTTCAGCGATCGATCTTATGAAAGGGTTTTACGACCTATGAACATTGCCATTATTCCTGCGAGACAAGGTTCCAAGCGAATCCTCGATAAAAACATAAAGCCGATCTTAGGTAAACCCCTCATCGCTTATACGATCGAGGCGGCCCTTAAGAGTAAGCGCTTTGACCGAGTCATCGTTACGACCGATAGCAAAGAGTATGGTGAGATTGCTACACGCTTTGGAGCAGAGTTTCACCTTAGAAGCCCCGAGCTTTCTACCGATACCGCGAAGTCCAACGACGTCATCCTAGATGTCTTAGAGCACTTTCCATCAGATCGCTTCATGCTTCTTCAGCCGACCTCGCCTTTAAGAGATGAGACCGACATCGAAAAGGCCTTTTTACTCTTTGAAGAAAAGCGTGCCTTAAGTGTCGTAAGTGTTACGGAGTGCGAGCCCTTAGCACTTATGAATACTTTAGATGAATCACTAAGTCTTGAGAACTTCTTAAAAAAAGAGGGCGTAAGGACACAGGAACTGAAGAAGAACTTCGTCTTAAACGGTGCCATCTATCTATCCGATACAGAGCACTTTAAAGCTCATCAAACGTTCTATGGAGAAAGGAGCTTCGCCTATATGATGAAAAAGAACCATTCGGTCGACATCGACAGCATGGATGACTTTTTCTTAGCCGAAGCACTCATAATGTATGAACAAAAAAGCACTTTATAGGCGCTTTAATACCATTCGAACCGATTGGATGAAAAAGCCTCGAGAAGAAATTCTTTCGAGTCTAAAAAAAGTACCGAAAGATCGAGCTGAACGCTCTCTCTTTCAGTACCTTGAAAGCGTAAAACAAGAGAATCCTTGGAAGCACTTTCTTAAAAACGTCGCTAGCTTCTTTCTCTTGATTCCGCTTTTTTTTCTCGTCTTTAAAAAAGTGCGTTTCATCGAATCTTTTGATGCCCTCGATCGGACGGTTCTTAAAGAGACGATGCCAGAGAGCATAAAGATAGAGTTTCCTAAGCGCATCGAAACGGCAAAAAAAGCACTGACCTTTAAAGACCTCGCTTTCTTTTATAAGAACGTCGTCTTTAAGGCACCTTTTCGCTTTTTTTACCAGTACAACATCCTTAGAAACCTAGCGAATGTACGCTATGCAAAGGACGCCTACCGTGTGAAGGCCGTCTTAAGTGGCATCGAATACAGCTTCATCTCATCCCTTCTTACAGAGTTCTGTGAGAAAGAAGGGATGGAGCACATCAACATGATGCACGGCGATAAGCTCTTAAACCCACGCGATAGCTATGTGAGCTTCTCTCGCTTCTACGTCTTTGACGAATACTATAAAGAACTTTTCTCCCTCTTAAAGGGAGAAGCTTCCTTTGTCGTTGAGGCGCCCTCCTTTTTGCATTCTGCTCCCTTAGGATCCTATACGACTTATTACCTGCAAAAAGAAGACGAAGAGAAGATGAAGATCATCGCACAAGCACTTCTTCAGATGGATTCACCCGTCGCTGTAAGGCCCCACCCGAGGTTTAGCGACATGCCTAGTGTCGAGCGTGCCTTTAAGGGAATTGAAATCGAAAAAAATCTAAGTATCGAAGAATCACTCACTCGTGCGAAAACAGTCATCAGTGTCTATTCAACGGTGCTGTTTCAAGGCTACAAAATGGGTAGAAGTGTCATTGTGGACGATTTAAGTGACCCTGAGAAAATTACTGAGCTCAGAGAGCTCGGATACATCATGCTAAATAAACCGCACACCCTTTGGAGTAGTTATGTCAGAAATCTTACTAAAAACGGTTGAGCTCGCCTGTAAGAGGGCAGCCGACTTTATCATGGAGGTCTACGATCGAGAAGAGCTATTCGTTGAGATCAAGGCCGACGATTCTCCGGTAACCCTAGCTGATAAGGGGGCTGATTCACTAATCGTCGATACCTTAAAAGAACAATATCCCGACTACGGCTTTCTCACAGAAGAGAGCGAAGATGACCTTTCGAGACTCGATAAAGAATACGTCTTTATTATCGACCCCTTAGACGGTACGAAGGAATTCATTAAACGTAACGGTGACTTCAGTATCTTGATCGCCCTCGTAAAGGATCATAGGCCTGTCTTTGGTTACATCTATGCACCCGTAACGGGCGTATCATACTATGCTATAAAGGGTGAGGGAGCGTTTGAAAAAGTGGGGGATGAAGTAGCTCCTCTTCACGTGAGTGAGCGCACCAAGGAACTTCGCATCGTCCGTAGTCGTTCCAATATTTCAGAAAAACTAAAACGTCTCTTTGAGCGTGACGAGGTCGTAACGGTCACGAAGATGGGAAGTGCCCTAAAGGGCTGCGCCATCGCAAAAGGAGAAGCTGAAGCCTATTTCTCCATGGGTTATACTATGGAGTGGGATACCTGTGCCATGGACCTCATTGTCCATGAGGCAGGAGGGGTTCTTCGGGACTTTAAAAACCAGGAGATCCTCTATAACCGTCGTGATCCGATCAATCGTGACGGTTTCTATGCATTGAATCGGATCGAAAATTTACTCATTAAGGAGAACTAAATGGCATACGAAAAACGTTCGGATATTCCGGAAAAATACAAATGGGACATGACGCTTGCTTTTAAGAGCGTAGAGGACTTTGAAAAAGAAAGAGAAGCAATCACAAACGACATCGAAGGCTTAGAGCGCTTTAAGGGAAAGCTCATCTCTGAAAAGAAACTCGTAAGTGCTCTCGATGAGATCATGGATATCGAAAGAAGAATAGAAAATGCCTATGTCTATGCATCCCATTCTTCAGACCTCGATACGAGAGATTCCGAGTGGCAAAATCGCGTGATGCAGATGTATTCGGTCTTTGCGCTCTACAAGGGAAAGATCGCTTACTTAAGACCAGAATTACTCTCATATGACCGTGAAGAAGTCTTTGCACTCCTTTCTGACGATAAGTACGAGAGATTCCTCGATGATATCTTCCGCTTTAAGGAGCATACGCTCACGGAAGCTGAAGAGAAGATTTTAGCTGCTGTAAGTGAAGTGACCGAATCAAGCTCCAAGGTGTACTCGGATCTCACAAACGCTGACCTCACTTTCCCAACCATTAAAGACAGCGAAGGAAAGGACCTTACACTCACCCAAGGTAACTTCGTTCCTACGCTCATGAGCCTCGATCGAGATCTAAGAGAGCGTGCATTTAAGGCCTTCTACAGTGTCTTTGAGGGTCATAAGAATACCGTTTCTACGACGCTTCATTCGACCGTTAAAAACCACGTCATTCAGTCACGCTTAAGAAAATTCCCTTCTGCTAGAGCGATGAGCTTAGCTGAAAATAACGTACCTGAGAGTGTTTACGATGCATTAATCGATGCCGTTCACGATGCACTTCCAGCCATGTATAAGTATCTTGAGATCCGTAAGAAGGTCTTAGGTGTCGATCAACTTCACATGTACGACGTCTATGCACCGCTCATTAAAGAAAAGGCCAAAGAAATTTCCTTTGAAGAAGCACGCGTGCTCGTAGAAAATGCGCTAAAACCCATGGGTGAAGACTACATGGAAAAGATCGAAGAAGCGTTCAATAACCGCTGGATCGACGTCTATGAGACACCAGGAAAGAGAAGTGGAGCTTATAGTGGCGGTGCCTTCGACATGCCTCCATACCTCCTTCTAAACCATCAAGATACACTAGACAGTGCCTTTACGCTCGCTCACGAGCTCGGTCACTCGATGCACTCCTACTACTCCAGAACGAACCAGCCCTATGTAAACAGTGGCTATTCGATCTTCCTTGCAGAGATTGCATCGACCTTCAACGAAGCACTTTTAAATCACTACCTCTTAAGCACAGAGACCGATAAAGAAGTTCGTCGTTCGATCATCAACAACTACCTCGATGCCTTCAAGGGCACCATCTTCCGTCAAACCATGTTTGCAGAATTTGAACGCGACATCCATAAGATCGTAGAAGAGGGTGGAACGCTTACGAGCGACTTATTAAACGAGAGATACCACAAGCTCAATGAGCTCTACTTTGGACCAGAGATGTTCGTAGATAAGGAAATTGACTACGAATGGAGTCGTATTCCACACTTCTACTACAATTTCTATGTCTTCCAATACGCTACCGGTATGAGTGCAGCTACGGCCTTTGCTAAGCGCATCATCAATAAAGAAGAAGGCGCACTCGAAGCATATAAGGGCTTCTTAAAGGCTGGTTGCTCCAAGTATCCACTCGAAGTACTAAAGGATGCTGGACTCGACATGACCGATCCTAACGTCGTAAGAGAAGCGCTTGAGACCTTTAAAGAGATGGTTTCGGAGTTTGAACAACTACTATGAAATACCTCATCGCTTTCCTTCTAGGGGCGACACCCATCCTAGAGGTCCGCGGAGCACTACCTTATGCTGTAGCGAGTGGTGTTCCGATGCCTTGGACGTTAGTTCTTCCGATCCTAGGAAATATTCTCGTCATCCTTCCCATTCTCTATCTCTTTGATCCTTTCTATCAGTGGTTAAAGAAACAAGAGAAACTGAAGGGCTTTACTAGTAAACTGGACCACATCATTGAGCGGTCACTAAATAAAGTAAAAAACAAAGAAACCTTTGAATTCCTAGGCCTCTTTCTCTTTGTCGCCATTCCTCTTCCGGGAACAGGCGCTTGGACAGGAAGCCTCATCGCTGTGATTCTCGGCATGAAAAAGGGAAGAAGCTTTTTAGCTTGTGCCCTTGGAGTTCTAGGAGCTAGTGCGATCATGTACACGCTCTCTATAGGAGCCATGTCACTCATCAAGTAAGGACGCTTATGCGTCCTTTTTTTCTTGACACCGTTTCTCTCGCGTACTAATATATGAACAGATGAACATATATTAGGAGGTCTCATGGATTCCATCATAGAAGAGATGGCAGAGCTATTAAAGATCTTTGCCGATGAAACGAGAATAAGGATTCTTGCTGTCCTACGAGAAGGTGAAGCCAACGTGACAGAGGTCTCAGAGAAGCTCGAGATGACCCATTCTGCTGTGAGTCACCAGCTAAACCTCTTAAGGACGTATCGCTTAGTTAAAAAGCGTAAGGAAGGACGATCGGTCTACTATTCCTTAGACGATGAACACGTAGAAAAAATTCTAGATATTACAAAGGAGCACGTGAGCCACCGATGAAAGCACAATTAAAAGGAACCCTCTGTGAGCACTGTTCAGGCCTCATTGTAGAGGAACTAAAAGCAAAAGAGGGAGTAAATGATGCCTCCATAAACTTTCTCACAGGCGTCCTCACTGTACGTGGTGAGATTGAGAAAGAGACGATCCGCAAGATCGTAAAAAAGCACGAAAAGGACGTCCATGTCGTCTTTGAAAAAGAGGAGGAAGAAGAGGAAGAAAAAGGAATCGACGACCGCATAAAGATTCTTCTTTCGCTCGTCTTTTTAGGTTTCGGATTTTTCTTTAAAAATCCTACCTTTCACCTCATAGCCTACGCCATTTCCGGTTACGAAGTACTCCTTGAAGCCGTAAAGAATTTCTTTTCTGGTAAGGTCTTTGACGAGAACTTCTTAATGGGTATCGCAACCATCGGAGCCCTCTTTTTAGGTGAATACGAAGAGGCTGCAGCCGTTATGATCTTCTATCTCATCGGTGAGTACTTTGAAGATCTCGCCGTCGATCGCTCCAAGCGTTCCATTCGCGACCTCCTAGAGATGAAAGTCGACAGAGTGCACCGCTTTGAAGGAGAACATCTCGAAGACGTCCTTGCAGAAGAGTGTAAGAAAGGCGACCGCTTCTTAGTAAAAGCAGGGGAGCGCATCATGCTAGATGGAATCGTCATCCAGGGTGAATCGACACTCAATACCTCGTCTGTCACAGGGGAGAGCGTACCGAGAAGCGTAAAGGCGGGAGAAAAAGTCATAAGCTCTACGATCAATATGACCGATTCGCTCGTGATCGAAGCGACCGAAGACTTCTATGACTCTACCGTAAGTCGTATCATTCGCCTGGTCGAAGAATCGAGCGAAAAGAAGGCAAAGACGGAACACTTTATTACGCGCTTTGCAAACATCTACACGCCTATCGTCGTAGCCTTAAGTGTAATAAATGGCCTCGTAAGTTACTTTTTCTTCTCGCTACCACTTGACCTAAGTATTAAAAGATCATTGATCTTTCTTGTCATAAGTTGTCCTTGTGCTCTGGTTCTCTCGATTCCACTGAGCTTTTTTAGTGGCCTAGGAAGCGCTTCTAAGCTCGGTTTAATGATGAAGGGTGCAAACTACCTAGAAGCACTCGATCGCGTGAAACACGTCGTTCTCGACAAGACAGGAACGCTTACAGAAGGACGCTTCGAGGTTCGACACGTTACAGGAGAGAACACCCTTTTATACGCTGCTCTACTAGAACAAGGTTCGAACCACCCGATCGCAAGTAGCATCCTAAGTGCCTACGAGGGAGAACTGAGACCGGTTCTAGATGTAAAGGAGATCTCTGGCGAGGGACTTGTAAGTGAAAAAGAGTCCTTGCTCGTAGGTAATGGAAAGCTCATGGAGCGCTTTGGCGTGGACGTCGAAAAGAGTACGAGCGAGAGGACAGTCGTCTATGTAGCAAAGGACCATCGCTTTGTAGGAACGATCGAAATCAGCGATGAACTAAAACGTGACGTCAAGGAAGCGATTCGACATCTCAAGGAGAGCGGTATTCAAAGCTTTACGCTACTAAGTGGTGATAGAGAAGAACAAGTTCAGCGAATTGCTGAGGAGACGGGAATCGACTCCTACAAAGCCGAGCTCCTTCCTGAAGGAAAGCTCGACGCGCTTAAGGAGATTCTTAAAAAGCATCCCGGAGAAGTCCTCTTCTGCGGCGATGGAACGAATGATTCACCGAGCCTTGCCCTTGCAGACATCGGCGTTTCCATGGGTGACATCGGAAGTGAAGCAGCACTTGAAGCGAGCGACATGGTCCTAATCGATGGAAGTCTTATGACGCTTAAAAAAGGCTTCGATGTGGCCCGCTTTACGAAGCACGTTGTAAAGGAAAACATCCTCTTTATTCTCCTTGCGAAGGCCTTTGTCATGCTCCTCGCAGCCTTTGGTATGGCGAACATGTGGATGGCCGTCTTTGCCGATGTCGGGGTTGCACTCCTCGCCGTGTTAAATGCCACACGTATCTTAAGAAAAAAGCTCTAGTATGGTATACTTTTTTTAGATAGGAGGCTCTATGAAGAACGTATATTTTATTCCCATGAAGGACTGGAACCCAGAGAAGATCAGCGTCGAAGCAAAGCGCATCTTAGATCATCTCGTAACGAAAGAAAATGTAGTGCTCGAAAAGGAAGTTCCTCTCAAGGTTCACTTCGGCGAACAGGGAAACGTGACCTTTATTCCGCCTACCTGTTACCTTGGAGTCATCGACTATTTAAAAGAAAAGCACGTGGATACGCGCTTTATCGAGACGAACGTACTCTATCGTGGTTCACGAACGACTCGCGATAAGCACTTAGAAACGGCTCGTTCCCACGGCTTTACCATGCTACCTATTACGATTGCAGACGGCGATCACGGCGAAGAGTACGATAACGTAGCGATCGACGGAGAACTTTTAAAGTCTGTAAAGATCGGTAAGGGCTATGCTCCCTATAAGCAGTTTATCGTACTCGCGCACTTTAAGGGCCACGTCGAAGCAGGTTTTGGCGGTGCCATGAAGCAACTCGGCATGGGCTTTGCAGCAAGAGGTGGTAAGCTTGAGCAACATGCGACCATCAAACCCTTCGTAAACGAAGATGTCTGCGTAAGCTGTGGAATCTGTAAAGGCGCTTGTAACTACGATGCTATCGAGATCGTAGAGAAAGCTTCCATCGATAGCAGCAAGTGCGTCGGTTGTGCCGGCTGTGTTGCAGCATGCCCTACAGGTGCCATTGAAACGGAATGGAGTCAAAAGGACTTCTACGAAAAGCTTGCAGAGTACGCTTACGGCGCTCAAAAGGGTAGAAATAATATCTACCTGAACTTTGCTTTTCAGATTACAAATGTCTGTGACTGCGTAGGAAAAGAACTCGAGACAGTAGCAGATAACATCGGAATTTTAGCATCTACTGACCCTGTAGCACTCGATACAGCATGCCTCACGCTATTACAAGAGAGAGAAGGAAAGCTCCTCTTCGATAAGGGACGTAGGACGATCGAGCACGCAGAAAAAATCGGTCTCGGTACGAGTGAATACAACCTCATTACATTGGAGTAAGAATGACATTAGATAAAATGACTTTTGAATCGCTTGAAGAATTTAGAGCGTACGAGGAAGAATTATGGAAAAAAGGCGAGCTCAAAGAGCTCGTCGATAGTGTGAATGATCGTTTTGAAATGCTATTAAGAAACGCCGTCAAGGTTCGTGATGAAATTCGAACAGGCGTGAGACAGTCGGACGAAAAGATCAGTATCACCATTTACGAGTGGATTTCACGCTTCATGGAGCGCACAAAGAAGGTCGAACTCGTAGAGGGCGTTACGATCGCCGGTGAACGCGGTACACTCGTCTTTGATCTATACAAACAGACGAGTTACTTTGATTCAGAAGTCAAGTAGAAGAGTAAGTTATTTCTCGGAGCATCCGTTTTTACGGGAAGCTTCGCACTGATCACGATGTATTTTCCCGTCTGATAGTAAGGAACTTCGGTTCCTTCCTTCGCTAGACGAATTTGGAGCTTATATTTTGTAAGCTCTCCCGATAAGAACTTCTCGGTATCGATAATGACCATGCCCTTTGAAGAGAGTGCAAAGACAGCACCCTTTAAAAGGTTCGGGTCATATTCTGTAAGACTTGCTTCTAAGAAGCTCTGTACATTCGAGCCCTTACTCATGAGCACGGGTACGTCAGAGAAGACACCAAACTGCTCTTCTTTTAAGTAATCATGAACGACAAAGCTAGGGCCATTCAACTTATACGTACGAGCCACTTGCTCATAGAGGAGACCATCTTTGGTGTCCTCTTTTGTTACGCTATCTAAGAGCTCAAAGACATTGGCGTGGATGCCGACCTTATCGAGGCTTCGAACGAGACCCTCGAGCTCCGTGAGATCCCTTTCGTTGTGATAGAGTAGGACATTGACATAGACGTCCTTGGCTTCGAGATCTTCAAGTGTCATGTCGGGACTTAGCTTCTGCTCGAGAAGCATAAAGGGAGAAGAAGCTTCCGTGGGCTCTGCCCAGAAGTAACGCGGTAGGGGGTCGTTTGAGAAAAAGACCTTGGCGTTACCATTCGTCAGTCTTTCCACTTCCTTTGTGATGATCGATCGATAAATCGGTTCCTGGTAACTATCTACAAAGTAATGTGTGTCGTTTGAGAGCGCATGAAACTGTAGCGCTCCACCGTCTTTTGTGCGAAGTGCATACCCTTGGAAGCGAGTTTCGTCGGTCTGAGTCGCTTCTAATTCATCGATCGATTGAATCTCGATGTCTTTGTCATATTTAGTCTTGATCCATTCCTTGGCGAGCTCTGTCACCTTTTCTTTGGTATAGGCTGCTCGGATACTTTCGTCGCTTGTGAGGGACCGATTCGAGCAACTCGTGAGTAGGATCAAACTCAGTAAAAGTATGGATAATCGGCGCATAGGACCTCCGAGGACATTATAACAGAAACTTGTAGAAATGTATACAAAAAGTTAGTGAAAGCCTTGAAAAAATGGGAAAAGGTCGTACTTTTTCGAGGTTTTTTCTGCTGGAATAGGGATAGAGATATCTAAAAAAGAGTTACAAAGGGATCTAAAAAGGATAAAGTAGAGATCTAAAAAGTCTTGTATTTAATGGGGTAATAAGATTATGAAAGAACATTCAACTAAAAGAAAACGCTGGATTATAGGGCTTGTACTGGTCCTCCTTCTCATTCTCTGGGCCGTGAGATGGGATGTAAAAGTCGTTCGTTATTCGATCGAAAACGAGAAGCTAACGAGTGAAGTGAAGCTCTGTTTTATCAGTGACCTCCACAGTGAAGAAAAGGACATCCTAGGTATCATCGAAAAAGAAAAGGTCGACTACGTTCTCCTCGGTGGAGACATCTTTGATGACGTGAGGGAAGAAGAGGGTGCGATAAAGCTTCTTCAAGGACTAAAGGGATACCGGGTCTTTTATGTAAGCGGTAATCATGAATATTGGAGCGGAAGGATGGATCACTTTAAAGAGGTTCTAAGAGACTACGGAGTGACGATCCTTTCGAATGAAAAAATAGATCTTGGAGGTATTGTCTTAACAGGGTATGAAGACCCCGAAGCAGGACTACCTCCCTTTAAAGGAACTGTCGATAAAAATCGCTTCGAACTTCTTTTATCGCACCGCCCGGAGCGCTTTGATGAATACGTAGCATCGGGCTACGATCTCATCTTAAGTGGCCACGCGCACGGTGGTCAGTGGATCTTTCCTTTCATTAACGGCGTCTATGCACCGGACCAGGGCTTCTTTCCAAAGCTTGCCGGAGGAATGGTAAAAAAAGGACCCGTGACCATGATCACGGGCCGTGGACTTGCAACACAAAGTACGAGGGTTCCGCGTCTTTTTAATCGACCGGAGCTCCTATTTATCACATTGAAGCCTTAATTATTTTTTAAAGAGTTCGCCGACAGAGACGTTAGCGCGCTCTTCTTGTGGTGTCTCTAGAAAGGACTCAGCTTGGAATCCTAGCATACCTGCAAAGAGGTTATTCGGGAAAATAGCAATTTGTGTGTTGTATTCACCCGTAAGGTTGTTGTACATGTCGCGGCTCATAGCAATCTCTTGTTCAATTTGAGAGAGGGAGCTTTGAAGCATGAGCACGTTGTCGTTGGCTTTGAGGTCAGGATAATTTTCAATTTGTACGTTCAGTTGACGTAGCGAGCTTGAAAGTTGATTCTCCACCTTCATTTGTTCTTTTGGCTCTAATCCTGGTTGCATTGCTTGACTTCTGAGTGCTGTGATGCGTTCTAGAAGTTCGCGTTCGTGCGTCATGTATTCCTTGACTGTAGCGACGAGGTTTGGAATTAAGTCATAGCGTTTCTTTAAGCGAACGTCGATATTTGCAAAGGCATTTTTTACTGCCATGCGAAGACGTGTTAGCTTATTGAAAACGCCCATAATCCAAAGGGCAACGAGGACGACAATTGCGATAATAATATAGAGTACTGGCATAGTCTTCTCCTTTTCTACTTGGTTCTCCTCAATAATACCCTATCTCGCGTTTCTTTACTCGATTTCTAAACTATGTTACGATGCAATTGTATTGTTCCCATATTCTTTTTTTTGGAGGGCCCATGCCTAGAGATCTTTCTGGTTTAAAGTTAGTCGAGCTTAGAGAGCTCGCGAAGAGCTTGGAGATTCCATCGGTCGCTTCGTTTCGGAAGCAGGAGCTCATTGAAGCCATTGAAAAAGCACAATTAAAAGTCGATCGTGAAGCGCGTTTTCAAGGTGCAGACACGGTCGAAGGCTTTCTCGAAGAAGTCGAAGGAAAGGACTTCGGATTTTTGCGTGGAGCAAACTTCGCAAGCTCCGAAGACGACGTCTACGTCTCTCCTGTACTCATTCGAAAGTTAAACCTTGTAACGGGCGATAAACTCGTAGGAAAAGCCAAGCGCAACAATGAGACCGACCGCTACCGTGCCATGGTCTATATCAATAGTGTCAACGGCATGACACTCGATAAGTGCATTCACCGTCAGAGCTTTGACCGCTTGACACCCGTGCACCCTGATAAACGTCTTCGCTTAGAGCACCGCTTTAACGAGCTTTCGACGAGACTCATCGATCTCTTTAGTCCCGTAGGTCGTGGCCAGAGAGGACTCATCGTTTCACCGCCTAAAGCAGGTAAGACAGTCCTTTTACAAAATATTGCAAGAAGCCTTGAAGAACGCTATAAGGACCTCACGATCATGATGCTCTTAATCGACGAGCGTCCAGAAGAAGTCACAGAGATGATCGAATCGATCGAAAGTGACGTACTCTTTTCAACCTTTGATGAACTTCCCTCCAATCACATTCGAATCGCAGAACTCGCTCTAGCGAGAGCTCGAGCACTAGCATCGATGGGGCACGATGTCATTATTCTTTTAGACTCTATAACGCGCTTAGCGAGAGCTTATAACTTAGAGACGGAATCCTCTGGTCGTACCTTAAGTGGTGGTATCGATCCTGCAAGCTTACATAAGCCGAAGAAGTTCTTTGGTTCTGCTCGTAACTTTAAAGAAGGAGGATCGATTACGATCCTTGCGACTGCCCTCATCGATACGGGTTCTAGAATGGACGAGGTCATCTTCGAGGAGTTTAAGGGAACAGGAAATATGGAGCTCATCTTGACGCGCTCTCTTTCAGATAAAAGAATTTTCCCTGCAATCGACATCTTAAAGAGCGGCACTCGAAGAGAAGAGAAACTCTACGAACCGAAGGAGAGAGAGTTTGTCTATACGCTTCGAAGAACACTCAATAGCCAGAACCAAGAGCAGGTCGTTGAAGACATCGTAAAGACCATTCGTCAAACGCAGTCGAACGATGAATTCCTAGATGTCATGAAAAAGCGCTAGAGAGAGATCTTTCGCATCGCAAATTCGTTTGCAAGCTGACTCATCTTTTCTGGGCTTTCTTTCATGCCGCTTCGCATCCAGGCTCGAATGAGACCGATAAAAGCCGAGGCCATGAAGTCGTAGTAGTACTCCGTAATGGGCGTCTTTACCTTAAGGAGCTTATTGTAGCTAATGCGACCTTGTTCGTAAATCTTATTAAAAAAGGCATTGTCGCCATTTTCCGTTAAAATTAAGAGCGCGAGTTCCGCGTTCTTTTTTATGTACTGATAAATGGAGGTCTGGTGAGGGAGTGTGATGACGCCTTCTTTTGAGGTAAAGACTGAGGCCTTCTTTACGATCGTCTCATCGATGAGCTCTTGAAAATCGTTTAAAAGGTCCTCTTCTAGAGCTTGATAGAGCTCGTGAATGTCTTTAAAGTGCAGGTAAAAGGTGGAGCGAGAGATGTCAGCTAAGTGGCAGAGCTCGGTCACTGTGATGTCCTGTAGTGGTTTTTCGTGTAAAAGGGTGATGACGTGACGCTTTAGTGCGTGAACGGTCTTACGTTTTCTTCGATCCATATGTCCTCCTTAGAAACATTTTAGTCGTTTTAGACAGGTTTCGCAACAAGTGTCCATTAATAGACGAATGCTTCACTTATGAACCTAGGAAGAAATGAGGCCAAGTGGTATAACTAAGGTGGAGGTTAATATGCAGAAAGTAGCGCATTTTATCGTCTATCGAAAACGACTGGTGCTGATTCTTTTTATCATTCTTATGATCTTAAGTCTCGCCTCCATTCCGTTTGTAAAAATTAATTACGATCTTCTCGACTATCTTCCAGAGCACGCACCGAGTACGGTTGCTATGAATGTGCTAAAGGAGGAATTTGGTCAAGCTATCCCCAATGTGAGAATTGCCAAAGAAAACCTCTCTATCGTAGAGGCCTTAGAGCTTAAAAAGAGCCTCGAAGAGATCCCAGAAGTAGAGAGTGTGCTTTGGCTCGATGACATTACGAATGTTAAGGTCCCTGTGAGCTTTATCGATGCCGATTATCTCGAGATGTACTACAAAGATTCTACCGTCATGATGCAGCTAACATCTCGAACGGACCGCTCGGTAGAAACGGTCAAAGCGATTCGAAAAGCTATCGGTGAGGACGGCCACATGAGTGGTCAACTCGTAGAAAATGCGAGAGTGCGCCAAGCGTCAGAGGGTGAGATCGCTAGGATCATGATCATCATGATTCCTCTAGGACTCCTCCTTCTCATGTTTACGACGAGAAACTACGTAGAACCCTTCTTGCTCCTCTTAACGATCGGCGTTGCCATCAGCTTAAATATGGGCACGAACGTCGCCTTTAAAAATATCTCCTTTATTACGGCAAGCGTCTCGAGTGTCTTACAGCTTGCGGTGAGCTTAGACTACGCGATCTTCTTACTGCACCGCTATAACGATAACCTTCAAGAAGGAGACGATCACGAGCTCGCCATGGAAAAGGCCATCGTGAAGTCCTCCGTAGCCGTTACGAGCTCTGCTCTTACGACCTTTTTAGGCTTCTTAGCACTTCTCTTTATGCAATTTCGCATCGGAAGCGACCTCGGAATCGTCCTTGCTAAAGGAATCCTCTTTAGCCTATTAACAGTAATCATGCTCCTACCGGTTCTCGTCCTCTACTTAAAGGGAATCGTTGAAAAGGCGAGACACCGTTCCTTCTTACCGAGCTTTAAAGGCTTTTCAAACTTTGTCGGTCGATTCCACAAAGCCTTTCTACTCATCTTTTTAATCACCATCATCGCCTTTCTAGCCCAAGGAAAAAACGACTTCCTCTACGGAAACGACCCCTATGCCAAGGGGTCCAAAGAAGCGATGGACCGCACCTTTATCGATGAGACGTTTGGACGGGAAAATCAGATTGTAATCCTCGTCGATAAAGACGAACTCGTTAAAGAAAAAGAACTCGTCGAAGACATCAAGGCCATGGATCACGTAAAGGCCGTCGTAAGTTATACAGAAAATGTGAGTGTGCTCATTCCAGAAGAGATCTTAGGAAAAAAAGAGCGCAACCAATTTGTCAGTAATAACTACAACCGCATCATCGTCTTTAACGACCTGGAATCGGAAGGAAAAGAGTCCTTTGCCTTTGAAGAAGCGCTCGATAAGCGTGTTCGAGAGAGCTTCCCAAAGGCCCATATTGCAGGAATTCTACCAGCCCTTTACGACGTAAAGGATGTGACCAATAAGGACAACGCCATCGTAAACGGTCTCGCGATCCTTACGATCGGCCTCGTCATCCTCTTTGCCTTTAAATCCTTAAGTATTCCACTGCTCCTTCTTCTTACGATCGAAACGAGCATCTGGATCAACTTGAGCGTCCCGTACTTTACACAGACAAAGCTCAGTTACCTAGGCTACCTCATCATAAGTAGTGTGCAACTTGGAGCAACCGTAGACTACGGCATCCTCTTTACGCAGCACTACCTCGATAACCGCCAAAAGCTCTTAAAAAAAGAAGCACTTGTCACAACCCTTCAAGAAGTCATCGCTCCCTTAGTTCCCACGGCCTTCATCTTGACCCTTGCCGGCCTCTTGCTTTGGAGAATTTCAAGCATTCAGGTGGTGAGTGAGCTCGGTGAAGTGCTCGGTAGAGGAGCGTTCCTAAGCTTTTTAAACACCATTCTTTTCCTACCTGCACTCTTCGCTCTCTTCGATAGGCTCGTAGAAAAGACGACACTAAAGATCTCTTTTAAAAAGGAGGAGAAATGAAACGAATTGTAGCCCTATTCCTATTACTACTCCTATCGTTTGAGACCTGCTTTGCTGAAGTACCTCTTCAAAAGAAAGAGATCGTCTACGTAAAGCTCGATTCTCTAGGTAACGTAGAAAATACGAGTGTCATGAATATCTTTGACGTATCGAATGATCAGCTTTTAAAGGACTTCGGTTCCTACGAAAGTGCTGTAAACCTCACCTCGAAAGAGGAAATGAAGGTGAAAGAGGGAGAGGTATTAGTTCCTGTAAAAAGAGGAAGCTTTACCTACGAGGGAAAGAATCCCAAAGGAGAACTCCCTTGGAACATCACTTTTTCCTATGAACTCGAAGGAAAACCTGTAGATATCGGCCTCCTTCCCGGTTCGAAAGGAAAAGTCGTCCTCCATGGAAGTATCGCCCCTTCTGGAAAAAACAATACCTTTAGCGATCGCTACATGCTGCAGTTAAGACTTAGCTTTCCTACAGAATGCGTCACGGTCGTAAAAGCAGACGGTGCGACGAGAGCCATGGAGGGATCGAACGAACTCTTAAACTACATCGTTTTTCCCAAAGAAAAGTTCGACTTTTTCGTCGAACTCGATGCCACCTCGTTTGAGATGGCAGGAATCCAGATTTCAGCGCTCCCCTTTAAGATGGACATGAACATTCCCAATCTCAGTACGTACACGGATGACATCAAGGTCTTTCAGGATGCGATTGTTAAGCTTGACGACAGCGTACAGTTACTAAATGATGGCACCAAGACGCTTTCATTAAACGGTGATGCACTCGTTACGAGTATGGAAGCCATCTCAAGTGGCTTACTAAAGACAGCTACTGGTCAAGGAAAACTTGCAGAAGGTCTTTCAGTTTACAGAAAAGGCTTAGGGGATTTTAAAACAGGCTTTCTAAAGTACACCGAAGGTATCCAAACACTTACCAATACGCTTAAAGAGATGAGCGGAAATACAAAGGGACTTACCGATTACGCCAAAGGCGTAAAGGCCTTTACAGAAGGCATTTTAAAAGAGCTACCTCAAGGTAGCGAGATGGATCAAAAGGGACTAGAGGAGCTAAAGCAAGCTTCCTTTAAGCTCTCACACGCTTCGAGTGAGATCCGAGATGGTCTCGCTCTCATGGCGAAGGAAACGGGATCGATGAATGGTGGATCCATCACGGGTCTTTCTGAAGGAAGCAGTCAATTTTTAGCAGGATTAAGAGCTCTTAAGAGCGGACTCAACGTACCTCAAGTCGATGTTACAGGCCCTGTTACGACGGTCTTTACGGAAGCCGGAAAGCTTCAAGCACTTGCACAAGGAATCGAAGACCAAGCGCTTAGAGCAGAACTTCTAGATTCTGCGAAGAACTTAAGTGGAGCGGGAAGTGATCTTCAAAAAGCTCTTCAGTCATTAGGTGGTATTCAAGATTTAAGTAAAGCTGTCGATGATCTCGTGACGAATTATGAGAAAATTGACGGTGGGATTCAAAGGCTATCTCAAGGCTTAAGTGATGCTGGGTCTCTAGGATCAGCGATTGAAACGCTTTCAAACCAATATGGCCAATTTGATCAAGGTCTAAAATCCTTCTCATCAGGTGTCGATGAACTCATTGGAAGACTTCAAGGCTACAAAGCCCCAGACTTAGGAAGCCTTAAAGAAGCTGCGACAAAACTATCGAAAGCTAGTGATCAAATGATTAGTCAAACGCCCTCAACCGATACGAGAAAGCTCGTTGAACTCGAACAAGGAACGAAGTCCTTAAAGGCTGCAATCGAAAAGCTTTACCTAGGCTTTGAGCCCTTCGTATCAGGTTCTATCGAGTTAAAAACAGCTAACGCATCGATCTCGGGTGGTGCAGACGAGTACGCGAAAGGACTTAGAGCCTATATCGAAGGCGTACAAAAGACGTCTCAAGGAACGAGTGCACTCAAATCAGGTACGGGTGCTCTAAGACAAGGAACAACGGATATCGACCAGCTCATTAGTGATAAGCTTCAGACCTTAAAACCTGAAGACTTTAAGATGGTGAGCTTTGTCGATGAGAGAAATGAAGTGGATATGGTCCAATTTGTCTTTCTCACCGATGGATTTAAGCCGATTAAATCGAAGCCCATCGCTGTTCCAGAAGTTGAAAAAACGGGATTTTGGGATTCCCTTATGAATCTATTTAAATAAGCGAGGCAATGTGCCTCGCTTTATTCGTTCTTTTTACCGCTAAAAATCAAGTAGAGTAAGAAGATCAATATGAGTACCACGAGCACGATGATCCAAATGAGTGGATTTAAATGGGCTCCTGGACTTTCTGTCGTCGTCACATCGACGGGTTCTGACGTTTCAGCTTGTTCGCTTTGAAGCTGAATCGTGACCTCTGCGACGAGGTTATCGGGATTCTTTATGTTTTCTGGTAGTTCTAGTACACCAAAGAGCGTCTGTTCACTGAGTTCTGGGTTGTACTCTGTCGTCCATTCGACAGGAAGGCTAAGCGTCTTTCCATCGGATAAAATGACACTCACGGTTTTTGGAATGTCGAGGCTCTTGGCGTCTTTACCGAGTACGCCTTCAATCGGTGTGAGCTTTGGAATGTCCTTAATTTCTAGCGTCTCTTCTGTCATCACAGTGACGTTTAGTTTCGCCTTTAAGTTTCCTGGGTTTTCGATGGAGTGATCGTCCGGTAGTTCAAGTTCACCTGTAAAGGTGTAGACCTTTGGATCTTCCTTATCGAAGTGAGAGGGAGCACTCCACTTTACATTAAGTGGTAGCACCTGATTGTTATCGAGCGTTACGAGAACAGTCTTTGGTAGGTCGAGTTCGTCCTTATCCGTGTTAAAGGGGACGTTTACATCGACCGGATTTTGAATGGAGCTTACGGTTGGAACCGTTGCTACGACTTTTCCTTTGACTTCAACCACGATGGCTGCGACGACGCCTTTTAAGTTACCGATACTTCCATCGGGCGGAAGTACGATATCACCTGAGAACGTGTATTTTCCAGCAGCCTGTGAATCATAGCGAGTCGAACGATTCCAGTGAACCTTGAGATCGACTTCCGTTCCATCCTCTAAAGATACGGTTACAGAGGTGGGGAAGTTGATCGCATCCTGTTTCGTTCCGAGTGTGACCGAGATCGGTCTTATCGGAATGATCGATTCAATGTTTGGAGCCTTCTTACCGAGGATGATGATCTCTATCGAAGGCGCGAGGTTCTTAGGATTTAATAGTGAACCGTCCTCTGGAAGCGTAAGCGTTCCTTTAACAGTCGCCTTACCGGCCTCACTCGTATCGAGGTTCGATTTATCCCACTTGACGTTTGCACTTAAGCTCATACCGTCTTCTGTAATAACGCGAACGGTCTCTGTGAGAATGAGCTCGTTGGGATCTGTTCCTGCAGGAATCGTAATCGCTGGTGGGTTCGCGACGTATGTAATAACAGCTCCCTCGGCAAAAGCGAAGCTCGGGATGAAAAGCAATAGTATCATTAAAAAGAGTATTCGTTTTTTCATGATCTCCTCCAGCTTAAGTATACACCAAGGCATCCTTTTCTTCCATGTTGCCAAAAAAAGAAAAATAGGGTATCTTTCGTGTTATGATATCGATGATTTTATAGAAAGGACTACATATGAAGCGAATTTTTATGCTTGCACTCCTTTTTCTTCTGCTTTTAGGGTGCAGTAAGACGGAAGACGTCACCAAGGTAGGACGCCTTCAGGCCGCTCCTCATGGACTAAAAAGCTTTGCAGACATTGTCGTCTTTTTAAAAGGAGACGTGATCGAAGGCGTTTCGATCGAAGAGTATCAATTCTTACCGAGAGATAAGGTCAAAGGCGTACCGAATAGCGATGAAAACCTTCCTGGTACCTTTGGTCATGAATTTAGAGACGAAACGTTTACCTTAGCGACCAAGTCATTAAATAGTGATTACTACTCGAAAGAAATGAAAACGGTAGGAAATGCCACCAAGACTTTTAAAGAAAATCACGACGCCCTTGAAGCCTTCATTAAGGGTAAGACCGTAAAGGATCTCGAGAAGTATATTGAGAGCGATACGAAGGATAATGATGCGCTTTCTAGCTGTACGCTCGTCGATAAAAAAGAGTACCTAAAGGCTGTCATTGAAGCTTGTAAAGTGGCGAAGTAAGAAAACGAAGAAAAATCTTTTGCAATCTATCGATTCTGTGTTATAATATCGGAGTTAATCGAATTAAAACGAGAAAGAGGTGAATTCATGAAAAAGGATCTTCATCCGGAATATAAAGAAGTAGAAGTTGTGTGCGCGTGTGGAAACACCTTTAAAACACGCTCCACAAAAGACACAATCCGTATCGAAGTATGTTCAGAATGCCATCCGTTCTTCACAGGTACTCAAAAGAGTCATGAACGCGGCGGCCGTGCTGAGAAATTCAAGAAAAAGTATGGTTTGGAAGGCTAGAGTTTCTCTAGTCTTTCTTTTTTGCTATGGCTAAGTTATTTTTTCGCTACGGAGCAATGAATTCAGGAAAATCGACGGCGCTTTTACAGGTCGCTTATAACTACGAAGAAAGGGGAATGAGAGTTCTCCTTATTAAGCCTGCCATCGACACGAAAGGTGCTGATGAGATTACGTCTCGCTTAGGTGTCTCGAGAAAAGTCGATATTCTAGCGACGAAAACGATGAACGTAAGAAGAGAGATCCTCTCTCGTGGAGAAGTTCATTGTGTGCTCGTCGATGAAGCACAGTTTTTAACAGTAGAGCAGGTGGATGAGCTCTTTGAGCTCGTCGTAGAAGATAACATTCCCGTCATATGCTACGGCTTACGCACAGACTTTTTAACCGAAGGCTTTCCTGCGAGCGAAAGACTCCTTCTCTTAGCACACGCACTAGAGGAGTTAAAGACCATTTGTCGCTGTGGCAAAAAGGCCCTCTTTAATGGCCGAAAGATCAACGGAAAGTTTGTCTTTGAAGGAGAACAAGTGGCGATCGATCAGGGGGAAGTAAGCTACGAAAGCCTCTGTGGAAGCTGTTATAGAAAATATCGGAGTGAGTATGGCAAATAAGACCGTAGGCGGACAAGCGCTCATTGAAGGCGTCATGATGCGTTCTGGTTCGAGTGTCGCGATGACCTTTCGAAAACCAGATGGAACACTTCTAACAGAATCGAGGACGATGGAAGTAAAGACCAAGGGGATTTGGAGTCTGCCGGTCTTTCGCGGCCTCTATGCGCTCTATTCCTCCTTTAAAGTGGGAACGGATGCACTCAATCGTTCGAGTGAAGTCGCAGTCGGTGAGGTCGAAGAGAGCAAGTTTGAACAGGCTGTAGAAAAACACTTTGGAAAAAACGGTATCTTTATCCTAAACCTTATCATTAGCTTTGCACTCGCCTTTATCCTCTTTGGCTTTTTACCGACCTTTCTTACGAGCTTTTTAAAACCCCTTACGAAAAGCCGCTTCGTTCTAAGTCTCATCGAAGGACTCATTAAAGTCCTCATCTTTCTCCTATACGTCTTTTCGATCTCGCTCATTCCCGATATCAAGCGCGTCTTTGAATATCACGGAGCAGAGCATAAGGCAGTCTTTACCTACGAAAAAGGACTTCCCCTTACGGTAGAAAATGCTAGAACGATGTCGCGCTTTCATCCACGCTGTGGAACGAGCTATATCTTCTTTGTCCTAGCACTCTCCATTTTATTTTTTAGCCTCTTTCGCTTTGAAACCGTTCTAGAGAGAGTTCTTACAAAGCTTCTTTTCTTTCCGCTTTTAGCAGGAGTGAGCTTTGAAGTTTTAAAGTATAGCGCCAAAGATACACCCGTAAACCGAGCCCTACGTTCTATGGGCCTTCTATTTCAACACTTTACTACGAAAGAACCAGATGACGATGAGCTAGAAGTAGCTCTTACAGCCATGAAACGAGCCATTGATGACGATACGAAACGCACTCAAACAATCGAATCTACCGACTAGAGAAGCGAAGTACCTTTTGATGGAGCTATTTGGTTACTCACCTTCGGAGTTCTTTTTACGACAAGACTTAGAGCTTGGAGAGCTTCGAGAAAACATCTTCTTTGAAGCCTCAAAAGAGCGTGAAAAAGGAAAGCCCATCGCCTACATCTTAGGTTATGCTTACTTCTACGGTAGACGCTTTGAGGTCAATGAAAACGTACTCATTCCAAGGCCTGAGACGGAGCTACTCATAGAAGAGGTGAAAGCCCTTAAACCGAAGCGCGTCCTAGACCTCTGTACGGGTTCTGGAATCCTTGCGATTACGACGGCCCTTGAGACCGACGCTGAAGTTTTTGCTTCAGACATCAGTCCTGAAGCCTTAGAGGTTGCAAGAAGAAATGCTGAGGCCCATGAAACGAACATCACCTTCTTTGAAGGAGACCTCTTTGAACCTATCGAAGGAACCTTCGATGTCATCGTTTCAAACCCTCCCTACATCGATTCCGAGGAACTTAAAACCCTCGAAGTGAGTAAGTATGAACCCAAGCTTGCACTCGATGCAGGAAAGGGTGGACTCGATATCTATAAGCGCCTGATCCCTGAAGCCACGAAGTATTTAAATCCAGACGGGCGACTCATTCTAGAGATCGGGTATGATCAAAAGGACAGCGTTTGTGCTATGCTTAAAGAGAGCTACGAAGAGATTGAAGTTAAAAAGGACTATGCAGGGTTTTACCGCGTAGTCGTCAGTCGAGTGAGGGATAAATGATCGAGAAACTAGAAAATATTGAAAAAAAGTATCATGAACTGAGCGGAATCATTTCCGATCCAGAGGTGATCAGTGATAATAAGCGCTGGCAAAAGCTCATGAAAGAGCATAGTGACATGGAACCCATCGTCATGAAGTTTGGAGAACTCAAAAGCGTCCTCGAAGAAAAGCAGGGTGCTGAAGAGATGCTTAACGGCTCAGACCCTGAACTAAAAGAGATGGCAGAAATGGAACTTGAGGATCTCAAAGCCAGAGAAGAAGAGATCAATCAAGAGCTAAAGATCCTTCTCATTCCCAAGGATCCCAACGACGATAAGAACGTCATCCTAGAGATTCGCGCAGGAGCCGGTGGAGATGAAGCTGGACTCTTTGCAAACGAGCTTTTAAATATGTACTTACGCTATGCTGACAAACATCGCTGGAAGACCGAGATGATCGACTATTCAGAGACCGATGTCGGTGGCATTAAAGAAGCGAGCGTGCAGATTAAAGGGCACGGCGCATACTCTAAGCTAAAGTACGAATCGGGTACCCACCGCGTTCAGCGCGTTCCTGAAACAGAATCCCAAGGCCGCATTCATACTTCGACGGCAACCGTTGCCGTTTTACCAGAGGTCGATGAAGTCGAAGTCCAGATCAATCCGAATGAAATTCGAGTTGACGTATTCCGCTCTTCGGGTCACGGTGGACAGTCTGTAAACACCACAGACTCTGCTGTACGCGTAACCCACCTTCCAACGGGACTCGTCGTCACCTGCCAAGACGGTAAGAGTCAGCAGATGAATAAGGAACAGGCGATGAAGGTCCTTCGTGCAAGGCTTTATGAAAAAGCTATCACGGAGCAAAATGACGCCATCGCTCAAGAACGCCGTGAGCAGATCGGTACAGGCGATCGTTCGGCGAAGATTAGAACCTACAACTTCCCACAAAGCCGTATCACAGACCATCGCATTCACCTTACGGTCTATCAATTAGAGGCCTTTATGTTAGGTGACATCGATGAGATGGTAGAGGCACTTATTACTTACTATCAAGCAGAAGCTCTTGAAAAGCTGGATCTATCATGAATACAAGAATCTTAACAAAAAATGACATTGCTGAGGCCAGAACGCTCTTAAAAGCTGGCCGCAATGTCATTTTTCCTACAGAGACCGTTTACGGACTCGGTGCTTCGATTGATTCCGAAGAAGCACTCAAACACATTTTTATAGCTAAAGGTCGCCCTCAGGACAATCCCTTAATCATTCACATTGGAAAAAAAGAAAGGATCGAAGACATCTTCTCTGTGATTCCAGAAGAGACGTATAAACTCATCGATGCCTTCTGGCCAGGACCCTTAACGATCGTCCTACCTAAAAAAGAAAGCGTATCCGATACGGTGAGTGCGGGCCTAAAGACGGTAGGTGTCCGAATGCCAAGTCATCCCGTGGCACTAGAGCTCTTAGGAGAGGATCTCTTTGTGGCTGCACCGAGTGCAAACCCCAGCGGTTATCCTTCTCCAACCAAGGCTTCTCATACGCTCGAGATGGAGGGGAAGGTCGATGCGATCATCATGGATGGCGACTGTGACGTAGGTCTTGAGAGCACCGTCTACGATGTCCTCGGAAAGAGAATTCTTAGACCTGGAGCCGTTACCTTAGAAGATATTCGAACCATCGTCCCTGATGCCTCGCTTTACGAAGGACAGGAAAAGACGGCTTCTCCTGGAAGAATGTACAAGCACTACGCACCGAAGACGCCCGTCTATTTTCTAGAAGGCTCTGTGGAAGAGCAAAGAAAATTTATAGAAAATGAGATCACGAGTGCTTTTCTTGTAGACGACATATTGTATACTAAAGAGGAACGGATCCGACGATTTCTTCCAGAGGGAAATCTCTTTGAAGCCTCTAAGCATTTCTACGAGCTTTTAAGAGAACTAGACGAAAAAGGTTACGACGCCATCTACATTCCAAAGGTTGAGCGTACGGGAATAGGGCTAGCCCTTATGGATCGCATGATGCGTTCAACGGAACATAAAACGAAACGACTAGGAGGGGAAAATGAAGATCATTCTAGGAAGTGATCACGGTGGTTTTGATCTCAAAGAACAGATCAAAACATTTTTACAAGAAAATGGTCATGAAGTAGAAGACATGGGTTGCTTCGATACAGCTAGTGTCGACTATCCCATCATCGCACAGAGAGTTTGCCATAGAGTTTTAGAAGAAAAGACACTCGGTATGCTCTTTTGTGGAACAGGGATCGGAATTAGCATTGCAGCTAATAAAGTAAAGGGCATTCGAGCAGCCAATGTCAGTGAAGAATTTTCTGCTCGCATGTCGAGACGCCATAATGATGCAAACGTCCTCGTTATGGGAGGAAGAACAGTCGGTACAGAACTTGCAAAAAGCATAGCCAAAGCATGGCTAGAAGAATCTTTCGAAGGCGGACGCCATGAGCGCCGCGTATCTATGCTAGAGGGATAATATATGAGAACAGCCTTTATTAACGGAAAAATTTATGTAGAAAGAGATCACTTTGAAGAAGCACTCCTCGTAGACGGCGAACACATCGCTCTCGTAGGAACGACAGAAGAAGTGAAAAAAGAAGCGGCAGACCGTGTCATCGACCTCGAAGGTCGTACGGTCATTCCAGGACTTCACGACTCCCACGAGCACCTTTTAAATATCGGTAAGATGCTTTCGATCCTAAGACTCGGTGATGTCAGAAGCATCGATGAACTCATCAAAGTTTCTAAGAAATTTATCGAAGAGAATCCCGAAGTCAAGGAAGCTGGACTCTACGGTCGTGGCTGGAACCAAGACTACTTTACCGATAAGAGAATGCCTTCAAAAGAAGATTTAAACGAGATTTCAAGAGAGATTCCGATCGTCTTTACGCGTGCTTGCGGTCACATCAGTGTAGCAAACGACAAAGCGCTCGAAATGAGAGGCGTCGACGAGACGACAGTCGTAGAGGGTGGAAATTTTGAAAAGGATGCAAACGGAAAGCTCACCGGAATCTGTCAAGAAAATGCTGACGGATACATCCGTGAGATCTTCCCAGAGCCAAGCTATGAAGAGCAAAAGAGCCGTTTCCTAAAGGCCATGGACTACGTAAGCCGTCAAGGACTCACTGCGGTTCAATGTAACGACACGTATGAAAATAACTGGCCCGTACTCGTTCGTGCTCTTAAAGAGATCGAAAGAGAAGGAAACATGAAGGTCCGCTACGGCCACCAATTTAACTTTGAACATCCTGATAAGCTCAAAGCCTTCTTAGAAGAAGAGGCCAAGGGCCATAAGAACGAATACACAGACATGCACTACCTCAGTGCATTAAAGCTCTATAAGGACGGATCTCTTGGTGCAAGAACCGCTCTCATGCGTAAGCCTTATCACGACGATCCATCCACAAAAGGCGTCGAGACCATCACAGACGATCGCATGATCGAACTTGGAAACATTGCAAAAGAGTACGGCTTCCGCACCGTCGTTCACGTCATCGGTGACGGCGCTGTAAAGCAGACCATCGATGTCTTAAAAACGGTCGGTCCAGAAGGAAACCCAAACCGCTCTGGTCTCATTCACGAGCAGATTACTGACGTCGAGCTCTTAAAAGAAGTCGTCGCAGCAAACCTCACAGTTTACTATCAACCGATCTTCTTACACTACGACCTACACATCACAGCAGACCGCGTAGGCGATGAACTCGCAAGCACAAGCTATGCCTTTAAGACACAGCAAGACCTAGGTGCACATACTTCCTACGGAACAGACGCACCGATCGAAGACTCCAACCCCTTTGCAAATATCTACTGTGCTGTAACAAGAAAAGACATGTCCGGATTCCCTGAAGGTGGATGGTATCCGAATGAGTGTGTCGATGTTCAAAGAGCCATCGATAACTACACACTAGAGAGCGCCTACATGGTTCAGATGGAAGACAGACTCGGCCGCTTAAAGAAAGGTTACCTTGCAGACCTCGTCGTCCTAGACCGCGACATCTTTACCGTTTCCTCGGATGAAATTAAGGATATTACGCCAGTTCTTACAATGGTCAATGGAACAATTAGCTACGAAAGGAACTAGATGAAAGACTTTACACTACTAAAAGAGGAGCCCATAAGAGAGCTCAATGCCCAAGGGCTCCTCTTTATGCATAATGAAACAAAAGCAACCGTTCTGGTCGTAAAAAACGACGCCAAGAACAAGACCTTTGGTATCGGTTTTAGAACACCTCCTACGGATTCTACAGGTGTTCCGCACATCATCGAGCACACCGTATTAAACGGTTCGAAGAAGTACCGCGTAAGAGAGCCCTTCATGGATCTCTTAAAGGTTTCCATGCAGACCTTTTTAAATGCCATGACCTTCTCCGACATGACGATCTATCCGATCTCTACGATGAACGAGACCGACTACTTTAACCTCATAGACGTCTACCTCGATGCTGTCTTTAACCCTCTCATCTACGAAAACAAGAACATTTTCTACCAAGAGGGTTGGCACCACGAGCTCTTTAAAAAAGAGGATGACATTGTACTAAAAGGCGTTGTCTACAACGAAATGCGCGGTGCCTACAGTTCACCCGAAGATCAGATATATAATGATATTGGAATGGAACTCACGCCAACAGGAACGTATTCCCACGAATCTGGTGGATACCCCTATGACATTCCCAATCTAACCTACGAGAGCTTCTTAGATTTTCACCGTAAAAACTATCACCCGGGAAACTCATTATCTTTCTTCTACGGTGATGTCGATGTCGAGCGCTGTCTTTCAAAACTTCAAGAGTTTTTAAAGGACTTCAAAGCACCGACGACAACCATTTCCGTCGAGCCTTCAGCACTTCCTACAAAAAAGGTAGAAAAGACCATTCCTTTCCAGGGCGATGAAGAGAGTGATGCTAGTAAGTCCAGCTACTTAAGCTTTAGCGTAAACGTTGGCGATGGAACAAATCCAAAGGAGCGTTTTCTCTGGAGCGTCCTTCAAAAAGCTCTCATTCAGAGCGATGCATCACCGCTTAAGAGAAAGCTCTTAGACCATAAGATTGCTGAAGACATCCTTCCCTACGAATCGGGTGATTATCACTTACACTTTGGTCTCGTTGCTAAAAATGCCAACGAAAAGGATGCAGCTCGTTTTGAAGAGCTCATCCTAGAAGCTCTACAAGAGATCGTAGAAAATGGACTTGATAAGGATCTTTCGAGCGCTACCTTAAATCGCCTCGAAATCGAACAGCGTGAGCTCGGTGGAACGTATCGAGGTATCTATGCCTTCATTCATTCCATGTATGCTTTCCGCTATGATCAGTCACTCTTCGATCAACTTCGCTTCTACGATACGTTAGAAGAAGTACGTAAAGAGATTGAGGAAGGAGTTCTTGAAAAGCTCATTAAAGAGAGAATTTTAGAGAACCCCGCTAAGATTCTCTTAACACACGTACCGAAGAGCGATCACTTTGAGAAGATGGATCAAAAAGTAAGAGAAGAGCTCAAAGCGAAAAAGGATCGAATGAGCGATAAGGAGATCGAAGAGCTCATTCGTCTGAATGAAGAATTAAAGGCTTTCCAGGAGACAGAAGACTCCGAAGAAGCCAAGGCTTCGATTCCAAAGATCGACTTAAAAGACATTGAACCGACGATTACGCCAGTACAGATGGAAAAGGAATCGATCGATGGTGCAAACGTTCTCATTCTTCCTATGAGTTCAGGTGGAATGGATTATCTGACGCTCGGCTTTACGTTAAAGCACTTGAGTGAAGAAGAGCTTTCTGATGTAGCTGTACTCACTGAATTACTAGGTAAGCTCGATACAGAGAATTACGGCTTTATGGACCTTACAAAGGCACTCCATCAAGCGACGAGTGGACTCATGTTTCAAGCGAGAGTGCTTCGATCAGAGGATAACTTTTTCCCCGTACTCTTTGTAAACACCAAAGCGATTCACTTAAACCTTAAGAAAATGATCGCTCTTGTAGAGGAAGTCCTCCTTCGCACCAAGCTCACTGATAAAGAGCGTATAAAGGAAGCCTTGTTAACGGCTCGCTCGCTAAAGACCATGGACTTCCAAAGCTCCTCTGGTGTTCCAATGATGCGCGTCAACAGTCAGTTCTCACTCGCTGGAAAGGTGAGAGAGATCCTTCAAGGACTTTCTACTTTAGATCGCATCGAAGAACTCATTGAGGATCTTTCCGATCGTGCATTGGAGAGCCTAGAAAGCACCTTAAAGAAGGTCTTTTCGAAAGAAAATTTAACGGCTGCGCTTGTAACCGATGAAGAGCATCAAGAGGAATATAAAGAAGCATTCCTTCCACTTCTCAAGGCCCTTCCTAGCTTTGAAGTAAAAGACTATTCCTACTCCTTTGAACCAAACATTAAGCAGGAAGCCATTACGACCAACGGTATCGTCCAATACGTCTCCATGGGTGGAAACATGAAAGGGGAGGGAATCAAGCACTTTGGTTCCGTTGCTGTCCTTTCAAACCTTCTAGATAACGACTACCTTCACAACAAGATCCGTGCGCAAGGTGGTGCTTATGGTGCAGGAATTGCCATCGAACCCGATGGAGATCTACGCACGTATAGCTATCGAGATCCAAACTTAAAAGAGACGATCGAAGCGTATCAGAAGATGGGTGAGTACTTAAAGAATCTACCGCTTTCAGAAGCTGATGTAAAAAATATGATTCTAGGTACGATCACTCGCTTTGATCCACCGCTCGATAGTTCAATCTTAGGAGACCTCATGGTCACTAGAACACTTCTCGGTTCGACCAAAGAGAGCATTGAAAAGAAGTTACAAGATGCTCTTTCGACGACGAAAGAAACGATTCAGTCGTATGGAGAGGAAATCGAAAAAGTGATCAACGAGGGAGCGCTTGTAGTTCTCGGTTCACCTTCGAAGATTGAAAGCGAAAAAGCACTCTTTACAGATATTAGGCCACTAAGATAGGTCCTCATTTGAGGGCCTTTTTTTCTTTTAAGTCTTTGTTTCAGGTGTTTTAAGAAAAAATAAAATTCTTTATATTGTATACAAATCATGCTATAATACCGTTATTCTCTAAACAACATAGGAGGAATGAATGAACGAAGAGAATAAAATACAAGAACTAGCCAGTGAAAAGACGGAGTTTAAACGTGAAATCGGTCTGTTCGGTGGCGTAAGCATTCTAGGTGGAATCATGATCGGTGGAGGTATCTTCTACCTCGGTTCCTACGTGCTTCAAAGAACGGGCTTCAGCTTAGGATTATCCCTACTTTGCTGGGTCATCGGTGGTATCGTTTCTATTCTTGGCGGCCTTTGCTTTGCAGAACTCGGTGCTATGATGCCTAAAGCCGGTGGAACGACCGTATACCTAAACGAAGCATTTCACCCACTCGTCGGCTTCTTAAGTGGCTTTAACAGCTGGTTAATCGGTGGTCCTGGTTCCCTTTCAGCAGCAGCTTTAGCGCTCGCAGCAATGTTTCACTTCTCTGACACCAACGGAAAAATCTTTGCAACTGTTATCATTTTAGCTTTTACTGCATACAACTACTTTGGTATCAAGATGGGATCTATTCTACAAAACGTCACCATGATCGCTAAGCTCATTCCGATCTTTATCATCATGCTAAGTGCTCTATTTATGGGTAAGGTACAACCAAACTTAGCTATGGTACCACTAGATGGACCAGTTGGTCTTGGAAAGATGATCAGTATGATCTCCTTTGCAACGATTGCAACACTATGGGCTTATGAAGGTTGGACAAACCTAAACAGCGTAGCAGAAGAAATTAGAGAGCCAAAGAAAAACCTACCTCTCTCGATTATTCTCGCTATTGGTAGCATTACGCTCCTCTACACGGTCTTTAACTTTGCAATCTTCAAGGTTCTACCTATCGAAGAGATCAAGGCTATGATCACGAAGAAGGAATACTACCTCGGAACAGAAGTTGCCCTACGTCTTCTCGGTGGAATCGGTGGAACGATCGTTTCTGTCGGTATGATCATCTCCATGCTCGGCTCCATTAACGGCATGTGCCTTGCTTTCCCGCGTGTTTACTACGCAATGGCAGAAGAAGGTCACTTCTTTAAAAGCTTTAAAAAGCTTCATCCGAAGTACAAAATTCCAACTGCTCCACTTATTGCACAATGCATCATTACACTCATCCTCATCTGGGTGCGTAGCCTCGACCAGCTTACAAGCTTAGTCGTCTTTACAAGTATTCTCTTTAACGTACTCGTCTTTGTTGCCGTAGCTGTTCTACGTAAGAAGTATCCAGACATGGAAAGACCTTATAGAGTTTGGGGCGGAATGTTTACAATCGTCCTTACGATTCTCATTAACGTCGGCCTCATGGTCAACACCTTCTTAGAAGACCCTGTTACAGCACTTATCGGACTCGTCGTACCTGCTGTAGGTATTGGAGTTTACTTCCTCTTTGATAAGAGAGTTAAATCAGAACGCGCATAGGAGGTCTTATGAAAACCGTATTTTTGAATGGCAAAATCTATCTTGAAAGAGATCGTTTTCAAGAGGCAGTTCTCGTAGAGGACTCCGTCATTCAATGCGTTGGAACAACTGAAGACATTAAGAAACTATCAGACGGTGCTAATGTGATCGACCTTAAGGGAAAGACAGTTCTTCCAGGTCTTATCGATACACACCTTCACCTCATCTTTACAGGAATGGGACTAAGTACTGTAAATATCAGCTCCTGTACTTCCATTAATGATCTCGTAGAGACGTGTAAGCGCTTTATCGAAGAGCATCCAGAAGCTGTAAAAAACGGTATTCACGCTGGAGGATGGAACCAAGACCTCTTTACCGATGAAAAGCGTATTCCCAATCGTCACGATCTCGACCGCATCAGTACGGAGATTCCGATTGTCTTAGACCGCGTTTGCATTCACATTTGTGCTGCCAATACGAAGGCCATTGAGCTTCTAGGACTCACTGGAGATTCGCCCCAATATGAAGGTGGAACCTTCGAGATCGAGGATGGATATCCGAATGGAATCTTTAAGGAGAATTCGCTTCCTTACATCCACAGTGTCATTCCAAAGCCCACGAAAGAAGACGTAGAGCGCATGTATCTACAGGCGATGGAATACTGCATGAACTACGGTATTACGTGTGTTCACAGTAATGACATTGGAGAAGGTCCTGCAAAGACCGACGATGTCTTTAAGCTCGTTCATAAGGTCTATGACGAGAAGAAAGCAAAGATCCGCTATCATCATCAGCTTCGCCTAGAAGATCCTAAGGAATTTAAACGCTACACGGAGACGGAATTCGTCTCAGGCGATTACTCCAATCCACTTCTTACATTAGGGCCCCTAAAGTGCATTAAAGACGGCTCCCTTGGTGCAAGAACGGCGACCATGAGAAAGCCTTATGCAGATGATCCGGGTAACTACGGTGTAGAAGCGATGAGCGAAAGCATTCAACGCGAACTCCTAAAGATCGCCAAGGACAATGGCATTCAAGTTGTAACCCACGTCATTGGAGACCGTGCTGTCTCCGATACGGTAAGACTCTATAAAGAATTTATGACAGAAGGTAACCCTGAGCGCTTTGCCCTCGTACACTGTCAGATTACGGATAAAGAACTACTCGATGAAATCACAAAGGCCAACATCTACGTACTCACACAGCCGATCTTCTTAGATTACGACATGGCTGTCGTAGAGGATCGCGTAGGGAAAGAGATGGCTCGTACATCGTATGCCTTTAAAACACTCATTAAGGGTGGTTCACACGTAGCCTTTGGAACAGACTCTCCCGTAGAGGATCCTGATCCATGGATCAATATCTATACGGCGGTTACGAGAAAGAACAAAAAGGGACTTCCTGAACAAGGATGGAATCCTGAAGAATGCGTAGACATCTATGATGCGATCGATAGCTATACGATCGAGGGTGCAAGAGCGATGTTTAAAGAAAACGAACTCGGACGCATTAAAGAAGGATACTGTGCGGATCTCATCGTAGTAGATAGGGATGTCTTTACGATCGATCCGATGGATCTAAGAAACGTCAAACCACTTCTATCGATGGTTAACGGCGAGATCCTCTTTAATAACCTTTAAAAGGAAACGACCTACTCTACTGTAGGTCGTTTTTTCATGTTCATGTATAAGATGCCGGCTACGATAAAAAGGAGTGCCAAGGCATTTTTTAGTTTAAAGATATCTTCTTTCATAAAGAAGAAGGAACCTAAGACCCCAAAGACAGGAACGAGTGATAAAAGGATCGATAACTTACTCACATCGTGCTTCGATAGGAGTGCGGTCCAGATGGAAACGGCGAGTGCGCTTAAAAGCCCTAGGTAGGCCATAAGAGCGTAGGAAGTCGAATTTAATGGTATGAGTCGACCACCAAAAGAAACGCCCAGAATGAGGAGCCCTAGGCCTCCTATGAGAAGCTGCAGACTCGTAAGGTGAAAGGGATCGATCGAGGAGCTCGACTTCTTATTTACGATGACTCCATAGGAGTTACTTAAAGTAGCGAGAAACATGAAGACGTCTCCAAAGAGCGTCGCATGTTGATCGCTTCCCCCGAGGTTTAAGGTGATAATGCCTAAGACACCGAGGCCGATCGCGATGAGCTTCCTTTGGTTTAAGGGATCGTCCTTTAAGAAAAAGTGTGCGAGGACGACGGGTAAAAAGGAGTTAAAGGAAGCGATGATGGATCCGTGGACGGCAGACGTATGCGAGAGTCCGATGTAAAAGAAGACGTACTGAAAGAAGGTGTAGTAGAGGCTCACACGTAGGAGCTTCGGGACATCTTCTCTGTTTACTTTCGGGAATCCACGGCCGATTAGAAGGCCAATGATAAGTGTCAAGAGCCCTGCTAAACTGAAGCGCGTTCCAGCAAAGAGGAAGAGGCTAAAGATATTGGAGGGATCGACCTGAAAGAGAGCGAAGCCACTCTTTACGGCACCAAAGGCACTTCCCCATAAAAGACAGGCGAGGAGTGCAAAGAAAATCCAACGAAATTTTTTCATACAAATAAACTCTTTACTGCAAAGATCCAACCGACATAGCTAAAAAGACTTAAGACGGTGGTCGCCAATATAATCTGCTGACTGAGTGCGATGTCCCCTCCAATCTTCTTCGTCATGGTAAAGCTAAAGACGGCAGTAGGTGCTGCCATAAAGACCATTAGCGTCATCATCACGCGCTCCTCAAAACCTATGAGAAGGCCTACGAGAAGGACTAAGAAGGGAATGAGTAGAAGTCTATAAAAAGAGATGAAGGCGAGACGCTTTCGATTGTCTCTTAACCCAGAGAGCTCAAGACTTGCCCCAAGCGTTAAAAGAGCCAGGGGAGAAGAGATATTTCCTAGCATCGAAAGGGGCTTCATGATGAGGTCTGGAACGGGAATCGGGATAAAGAGAAAGCCAACAATCGTCCCTAAGATAAGAGGGTTCTTAAGAATGTTCGAAAAGATCTTGGACTTTTCCTTCTGTCCCTTTGCACTCTCTAAAGCGATGACACTAAAAGCGTTATAAAGAGGCATCGAAAGGACGAGAAGCACAGCACAGCGGTCGATCGCTGAAGGATCGTAGATGGCTGTGAGAATGGGAAAGCCTAAGATGACAAAGTTTCCTCGAACCATCGCTTGAACCATGACACCGCGCTTTAATCCTTCGGGTTCTACTCTTTTCATGAGGAACATCCCAAAGAAGAAGGTGAAGGTCACAAAGAAGCAAGCGACAAGCACCATGGGCAGGTTAAAGACGGATTTTAAATCGCTTCTTGAGATGGAGTAGAAGAGGTTTGCAGGGAGCAATACAGTAAAAACCAGGTCATTGAGACCTGTGAGCGCTTCTTCTGATAAAAATTTAAATTGTTTTAATAGAAATCCTATGCCAATCAGGATAAATACAGGGATAACGACCTGTACTCCGAGTAAGAAATTGTCTAAAAGCATGTTTTTCTCCTAGAAATAGAACAACTCGATTATACCATGCTATAATTAATTGACTACCCTATTAGGAGTAATGAATGAAAAAGTTCGTTATAGAAACGAGTCCGCCACTTCAAGGTGTGATTAAAGTCAGTGGTGCAAAGAACTCGGTCTTAAAAATATTGGCAGCAAGCTTACTCGCAGAAGGCGAATGCATCATAGAAGATGTACCAAATCTTCTCGATGTACACGTCATGATAGAAATTCTACGAGAGCTCGGTAGTGAGGTTCACTACTACGAAGAAGAAAACCGCATTACAACGAAGGTTATAGACCCAGAAAAGTATCAAGTGAATTACGAGCTCACGAATAAAATGCGAGCTTCGATTATTGTAATGGGTGCACTTCTTGCAAGATGCAACCGAGCAGAGGTTGCACTTCCCGGAGGATGTGCCATCGGTTCAAGACCCATAGACCTTCACATTAAAGGATTTAAGGCCTTAGGTGTCGATGTAAAGATGGGTCACGGATCCGTAAGTGGAACCGTCCAAAAGAGAATGAAGGGAAACAACATCTACTTAGATTTCCCGAGTGTCGGTGCCACAGAGAACATCATGATGGCTGCTGTAAAGGCAGAAGGCACGACCGTCATAGAAAATGCTGCACAGGAACCTGAAATTACAGACCTCGCAAGCTTTTTAGTAAAGATGGGAGCTGACATCTACGGAGCAGGAACATCTACGATTCGAATTAAGGGAGTAGATAAACTAAATGGTGTTCGCCATCAAGTCATCCCTGATCGAATTGAAGCTGGAACCTACATGGTAGCAACAGCGATTACAAAGGGTAAGGTACTTATCAAGAATGTCCTAGCGACGCACCAACGCCCTGTCATCTCGAAGCTTCAAGAGGCAGGTGTATACTTAGACATAAAGGACGAAGAAATCCTTGTAGATGCCACAAATGGCTTTCATGGAGTCGACGTCACAACACTTCCTTATCCTGGCTTTCCTACCGACATGCAAGCTCAATTTATGGTTCTCTTGACCCTTTGTAAGGGTATGCATGTAGTAAAAGAGACGATTTTTGAAAATCGCTTTATGCACGTCAATGAACTCATGCGCATGGGAGCCAACATCAAGCTCGATGGCTCGAGTGCCATGGTACAAGGAGTCGAGGAGCTCGAAGGAGCAGAAGTAAGGGCTACAGACTTACGAGCAGGCTCAGCGCTCATCATTGCAGGACTTGTAGCGAATGGAAGAACCGTCGTCTACGAACCCGATCACATCAATAGAGGGTTTGTGTCGATAGAAAAGAAGCTCTCTCAAGTGGGCGGAAGGATCTGGACAGAATGAGTAAATTTATCATAGAACAATCACCACCACTAAAAGGTGAAGTGACCATAGGTAGCTCTAAAAATGCCGTACTAAAAATCATGGGTGCAACCATCCTAGCAGAGGGCCCCTGTGTCATAGAAAACGTACCTGACCTCTTAGACGTGCACGTCATGATAGAAATTCTAAGAGCACTCGGTAGTGAAGTTGAATTTGACGTCGAATCGGGACGCATGACGACAAACGTCATCCATCCCGAAAACTGCACGATCGACTATGAACTAAGTAGTCGAATCCGTGCCTCAGTTACTATGATGGGACCGCTCCTTTCAAGAAACAAGACCTTTAAGGTATCGCTTCCTGGAGGAGATGCTATAGGCTCTAGAAAGCACGACCTACACCTCAAGGGATTTCATGCCCTAGGAGCCATGGTAGAGCTAGAACACGGAAACTTTGAAGCAACCGTAGAGGATGGACTTCACGGAGCGACGATCTTCTTGGACTTCCCGAGCGTCGGTGCCACAGAGAACATCATGATGGCAGCCGTAAAGGCAGAGGGTACGACCATCATTGAAAACGCGGCCCAAGAACCTGAAATTACAGACCTCGCAGGCTTTTTAAATAAGATGGGTGCAAAGATCTCAGGAGCTGGTACCTCGACCATTAGAGTAAGAGGTGTAGAGCACCTAAAGGGCGTTACCCACATGGTCATTCCAGACCGCATTGAAGCGGGAACCTACATGATTGCAACGGCTCTTACAAAGGGTAAAGTAACCCTTAAAAACGTTCTAGCGACACACTTAAGACCCATCATCTCAAAGCTCAGAGAAGCAGGTGTCATCATTGTAGAACGAGATGACAGCATCTTAGTCGATGCCACAGACGGATACACGGGCTTTGACATCACTACCTGGCCTTATCCAGGTTATCCTACCGATCTACAAGCTCCTATTATCGTGCTCCTTGCACTCTGTAAGGGAAGCTTCTCCGTAAAGGAAACGATCTACGACAACCGCTTCCAGCACGTCACAGAGCTTCAGAGAATGGGCGCAGATGTAAAGATTGAAGGAGCCATCGCATCGATTTATGGAGTCGATAAGCTAGAGGGAACAAAGGTTAAAGCAACCGATATTCGATCCGGTGCTGCACTGATCTTAGCGGGTCTCGTGGCAGAAGGAAAGACAGAAGTCTTTGACGCTTACCACGTAGATCGTGGATTTAGCGACATGGAAGAAAAACTCAGAGGTCTAGGCGCAAAGGTCTGGAAGGAAGAGTAGGATAGAAAAAACAGAAAATAAAATAAAGAATCAATGAAAAAAGGCTATCCCGTCGGATAGCCTTTTAAAGTCTCAATGTAGTGTGTTTTGAACTACACCAGATACAGCTAGATGTCCACCCACGATGGTTATGTGAGTGTAATTGTGTGCTGCTAAGTGATTAGCTACAGCTGTTGGTACATGGTCTTTAGTCGTTAAGAGGATCGGTGCATTGTAGGAAGCACTGACTGGCCCTGTTACGAGTGCATCTGAGAAGTTCTCACCGCTAACTAAGAATGCATGAGTAGCAGTTGGGAAGAACTCATTGGCAATGGCTACGCTCGTCTCATAGCGAGTTGCACCACTAACACGGTTTGCAGGAATTCCAAGTGCATTTACCGTTGAGTTACTAATAGCAGTCGTACCACCAATAACGATAGCTTCTTTAAACCCATGGTCACTTAAGAATTTCTCCGTAACAGCAGGGATCGAATCTCTTTGAACGAGAACGACGGGGAGACCAGCTTTTGCAGCATAGCTACTAACAGCGATGGCATCGTAGTAACTTTCGCCTGTTGCTATGATGACCTTACCTTGGTTACCATACTTAGCTAGAACTTGTTGAGCGATAAGAGTAGCTGTTTCATAGCGATCACCTCCACCGATGCGTGTTGCATTACTTACGACCTTCTGAAGCTGTGAGAATGTATTATTACTAACAGCGAGAGGTCCACCAAAAACGTAAGCATGTTTAGCTCCTAAGCGAGCAATTTCTCTAGCTACACGTGCATCGAGTGAAGCACCATCCGTTAAGAGAATGGGAGCATTCATAGACTTTGCAAGTGAGGCAACTTCCAGTGCATCAAATGGCATGTCAGACCGAGCAATGATAACTGCTGAAGCAGAAGCATATTGGCTCTGTGACACTTCGATGGCTGTACCGATACGATCATAACCGGAAATTCGATCGATAGAAGTCATCGGAAGTGGTGTCACGTTAATCGGACGATAGGTCGCTTCGATGGTTGTATGGAATCCGCTCGTTGTAACAACGCTTTGTGGATCAAAACGATTGTTATAAGTTACTTGACCAATACGTGTTATCCAACGATCAAATACGTAGCCAGGTGGAGCAGGATCTGCAGTAGCGACTACCTTCGAACCAGGGAGGTAGTTGCCATCACCTGAACCGTTTAGAACGGTGAGGCTAATGCTATATTGTAGTGCTTCATTAGCATACCAGGCCGTCATGGTTACGTCATGATCTGGCATGACAAAGGATGTATTAGCATCAAAAATGTTACTTAACACGAGGTTTAGATCACTTGAATGCCAGCCGTAGAAGATTTCACCAGCTGGTGCACTGTAAGCATCGATCCAAACGATATCTCCTGCTGCGTACCAGCCGTCACCAACACCGTTAACGACTTCTACGTAGTAGATAGGTACATACTGAGCAGTGAGTGTCACATCTTTTGCAGGCATCGTGTAAGAGGTTTGAGAGGCTGGTAGAATTGCCTCTGCTGTGCCATCATTAATCTTCCATCCTACAAACCGTTTATTCGTTGGAACTGTAGGAGCATTTAGCTGAACCGTTGTTCCAAAAGGAACCGTTTGAATTGTAGAAGCCACTCCGTTGTTAGGATTGATTGTAAGTGTATATGGAATGGGTTCTAGCACAGCCTTAACTGTTACGTTCGATGCAGGCATTTGGAAGGAAGCTGTATCTACTGGAACTGTGAATGGTGCGATGTTCTGATCAGCAGGTGTAACAGTCCATCCCTTTAATTGCATCCCTTCAGGAAGTGTCTCTGGAGGAGTGAGTGTAACGGTTTCATTTAAAGCTACTTGAGCCTTATCAGCTGTTCCATCAGTTGGTGTGATGTTTATGTTGAATAAGGTTGAAGCTGCTGTGTACTGCGCTGTAAGCGTCACATCCTTAGCTGGCATCGTGAAGGTTTCACCCGCTTTATAGGTCGTTGTACCATCACTCCAACCAACGAAGACTTGTCCTGTAGGAGGTGTGTCGATGTCAGGAAGCGT
>NZ_JBQWTF010000001.1:0-725021 GCF_054492335.1 Guggenheimella bovis | reverse complement strand
GCATCATACGTTAAGGTGTATGTTACTGGTGTGTACTGCGCTGTAAGCGTCACATCCTTAGCTGGCATCGTGAAGGTTTCACCCGCTTTATAGGTCGTTGTACCATCACTCCAACCAGCGAAGACTTGACCTGTAGGAGGTGTGTCGATGTCAGGAAGCGTTGTCGTAGCGTTTTCAGCGAGCTTCACAGCTAAAGGAGCAGGTGATCCACCTTGAGCATCATACGTTAAGGTGTAGGTTACTGGTGTGTACTGCGCTGTAAGCGTCACATCCTTAGCTGGCATCGTGAAGGTTTCACCCGCTTTGTAGGTTGTAGTACCATCACTCCAACCAACGAAGACTTGTCCTGTAGGAGGAGTTGTAATATCAGGAAGCGTTATTGTCTCGTTTTCAGCGAGCTTCTCAGCTACAGGAGCAGGTGTTCCACCTTGAGCATCATACGTTAAGGTGTATGTTACTGGTGTGTACTGCGCTGTAAGCGTCACATCCTTAGCTGGCATCGTGAAGGTTTCACCCGCTTTATAGGTCGTTGTACCATCACTCCAACCAACGAAGACTTGTCCTGTAGGAGGAGTTGTAATATCAGGAAGCGTTATTGTCTCGTTTTCAGCGAGCTTCTCAGTGGCTGGAGCAGGTGTTCCACCTTGAGCATCATACGTTAAGGTGTAAAAAGTGGCTGCAGGATCTGGTGAGTATACAGCTTTTAGTGTGACATTATTGCTAGGCATTGATAGATAGTCACTAGGATGATAAGTTACTGTAACACCATCTGTACTCCACCCCTCGAATATATATCCTGGTGGTGGTATTGGACTATCCGCATGAATCCATACATCTGCTCCTGCTGTCTCATTTATGTCATAAAGGTATGGACTCTTAGGATCAGTAGAAGGGTCTTTTCCATTACCAAGGTCAAAGTGTAGTGTATAGAGAGGCTCATACATTGCAGTGAGTGTGATATCCTCTGCTGGCATTGTGTAGTGGTCCACACTTTCTCTTATTACGTTGTCATTAACGGAGTTACCTGTAATCTTCCAAGATACAAATTTTTGAGCAGGCGGATCAGTTTTATCTAGTTCGATACCGATTTTAATACTAGAGTCTGCTGGTGCGACTAAAATTGGAAGTATACTTCCAGGTATTATGGTGTTTACGTATGTCGCAACATACAATCCTTGATATGTCGGTTTAACATTTGATAAAGGTGTTGTTTCGACATTTTTTTTCCTAAACGCTAGTGTTCCAGTTCCTTTCATAGTAACTGAACCATTATCGACAAAGATTGCGGCAGCTCTTGAAAGAGTTGGTGTTAATTCTCCATCGATTACAGTGCTACCAGTGAGATTAATGGTAATGTCACCATCCGCATAGATACCTGCATAGGTATCATTGGCTGTGTCTCCATCAGAATCGAATGGTCCTGCTGTAATAGATTGTGCGTTGAGTGTCAGAGTACTAGTCGCACTATTCCACATGGTAGTGTCACCAGTGACATCTTTTCCCCCAACAAAAACCTTTGTAGCAGTAGCTGCAAAAGCTTGTGGCTGTATTCCTAACGTACTGAAGATCATGGTAATGGCTAGGAGTAGAGCCAGGGTCCTTTTTCCTTTCATATTTTCCTCCGTTTGATCAAAAAGACTAAGAATGCCCCATAGACTTATATCTTAATACATATACCATGAATAAAAACATATAAAACTAAAATGTATTATTTTAGCCATCACTTTTACGCATGTAATCATTGTTTTTTCTTTATTCTGACAAAGAAAAAAGTGATCCTTTTCAGGATCACTAATCTTGATTGTTTTCTATCTATATTCACTAACTACGAGAGGTCCACCGATAATCGTAATGTTCTTGTAGTTGTGAGCTCTCAAGTGTTGAGTAATGACTTCTGGTGCTTTTCCTTGCTTTGAAAGTAAGATTGGTGCATTGTAGGAAGCACTGACTGGTCCTGTAACGAGTGCATCTGAGAAGTTCTCACCGCTAACGATGAATGCATGAGTAGCAGTTGGGAAGAACTCGTTTGCAATGGCTACGCTTGTCTCAAAGCGCGTTGCACCGCTTACGCGTTTTGCAGGGATTCCTAGTGCCTTGAGCGTGTTATTACTAATAACAGCTGTACCACCGACTACAACAGCGTTTTTAAATCTGTAGTCACTTAGGAATTTCTTAGTAACTTGTGGAATCGCATCTCTTTGAACGAGAACGACTGGGAGGCCTGCTTTTGCTGCATAGCTACTAATAGCGAGTGCATCGTAGTATCCTTCGCCTGTTGCGATGATTACAGTACCCTTGTTACCATTCCTTGCTAGAACTTGTTGAGCAATAAGTGTAGCTGTTTGATAACGATCGTTACCAGCAATGCGTGTTACCTTACCTACGAGCTTTTGGATCTGTGTGACGGCTTTATTACTAATAGCGAGAGGTCCACCGAGTACGTATACTTGCTTAGGTTCTAAGCGAGTGATTTCACGAGCAACGCGTTCATCGAGTGAAGAACCATTTGTAATGAGGATTGGAGCGTTTACTGATTTTGCAAAGGATGAAGCTGCGAGTGCGTCAAAAGGCATGTCTGCACGTGCGATGACAACAGCTGGAGCAGAAACAAATTTGCTCTGTGACACTTCGATCGCTGTTTCAATACGGTCATAGCCGTATGTTCTATCGACATTTGGACTTGGAACTTTTGTTTCTTTTATTGGACGATACGTTGCTTCAATGGTTGTGTGTTTATCAGAGGGTGTAATGATCGTCTTGTCTGCAAATTTGTTGCTGTAAGAAACCTTACCGTAATTTGTAACCCATCTGTCAAATACGTAACCTTGAGGTGCTGGTTCTGCAGCAATGGTTACTTTTGAACCTTCTAGGTAGTAACCTGTACCAGAGCCCTTAATAACACGAAGGTAGGTTTGAATGTTTGAAGCAGATTTAGCATACCAAGCAGTAAGTGTTACAGGGTGAGCTGGCATTACAAAGGAAGTTTTAGCTGCTAATTTGTTACTTAAAACGAGGTTTAGATCCGTTGAATGCCAACCGTAGAATACTTCACCAGCTGGTGCTTTATAGGCATCGATCCAAACGATATCTCCAGCAGCATACCAGCCATCGCCAGTACCGTTTACAACATCTACGTAGTAGAGTTCAGCAAATTTAGCTGTTAGAGTTGTGTCCTTATTAGGCATTTCGAATGTTGTTCCCGCATTAAAGAGCTTTCCATTCGCATCTACCCAGCCCATGAAACGTGCTCCGTTTGGAACCGTTTGTAGCGTTGGAAGAACAGTCGTTTCTTTTTCTGCTAAGTACTTATCTTGTGGAACCGGTGTTCCTCCCTTTGTGTCAAAGGATAGCTTATAGAGAGGTTCGTAATTCGCTTTAAGCGTTACGTTCGTGTCAGGCATCGTGTAGGTCTTTGCCGTAGCAACTAGCTCGGTGACGTTCACATCTCCTGTCACAGTCCAACCGATGAAACGAAGGTTATTCGGTGTCGTTGGAGCTACGAGTTGTACGACAGCATCCTTAGGTAGCTCTTGGGGAGATGTCATGGTCGTTGTACCAGGAGCTACATCGATCGTAAGTGTATGAGTTGCATCAGCAAAGATGGCTCTAACCTCCGTATCGGATGCTGGCATAGAGAATTTTGCGACATCCTTTGATACGGTGTAGTTATCTGCTGTATTTCCAGCTAAGCGAATGCCCCAGCCTGTAAATACCTTTCCTTGCGGAATGGTCGTAGGAGCAGTGAGTTGAATCTCTGTTCCTTCAAGTGCTTCTGTAGGAGTAGCTGAACCATCAGCTACTGTCATAATGACTTTATAGAGCTTTCCGTATTGGGCAGTTAGTGTGATGTCAGAATCATTTACGATAATCTGATCAGTTCCTGGATTTAAGAAAGTGAAGAGGAAATGACCGTCTACTTTCCAACCTGTAAATTGATATCCTGGTGCTGGTGTTGGATCCACTAGCTGATATTGAGTATTTTCTGGACCTTGTTGTTCCAGTGGAAGTGTTGTCGTTCCACCATTTGGATCGATCGTAAGCTTATACATCTTTTGAACGTATTTAGCCGTCAGTGTTACGTTAGATGAAGGCATAGTATACGTCGTCTGTGATGCAAGGATCGAAGTAGTTGAAGGATCACCTGTTACGTCCCAAGAGTCAAACGTGTAACCTTGCGGTGCTGTTGGAGCCGTTAGTGTAACTACTGCACCAGGAGCTAGCGTTTGAGGTGAGGTCATGTTGTTTGTGCCTTGACCTGCATCTACTGTTAGCGTGTAGGTAGGATCGAGAACGGCCGTTACCGTTACGTTCTTACCAGGAATCTGGAATTTTGGGTCAGCAGGGAAGACTTCTTTATATACCGTACCATCGTCATCATAGGTGACGACCCATTTAAACACATTGACTCCTGTTGGAGCTGTTAGGTTTACCCAAGTGTTCATAACACCAGATGTTCTATCTGCTGTACCACTATCTGGAGCCATCGTTACTGTATAAGTTCCTTGGACGAGAGATGGCATGATGTAGGCATCGGCTGAACCGATCGTTACTTCTGTCGTTCCTTTAGGATAGGTGGAAGGAGTTCCATTCCAATGATCGAAAACGTATCCTTCTTTAACAACAGGATCATGAATGGCGATTTTCGTTCCCGTAGGTCCTACAACCTGGGTTGGAAAATCATCATTACCTGGATCGAGTCCGGAGATATCGAACTTATAGATCCCTTCAAATTGAGGCATATTTGCAATCGGAGGTAAGCTGTTTAAAGCATCGTACTTTGCTTGACGCATATTGATAGAAAGCGTACCTGTTCCAGTGATCTTCAGTGTGTTTGGTTGTGCATAGGTTGACTGCTTACTTAACATGTAGATTCCGGCACCCACTGATAAGGTCGTCGGACCAGCTGTAATCGTGTTGGTTCCTTGGATATCTACGGTTAAATCACCGTCTGAGAAAATGACCGCATAAGCATCGGGTGAACCGCTATTATCTGTATCTATTTCGGTACCCTTGGTGAGATTTGCGCCGTTTAGTGTGAGTGTTGAGGTTGCAGCATCGTAGCTAACTCCTGAAACACCTGTAGGATTAGCGATGAGATCTACGCCATCTACAATGAGTTTCGTCGCAGGGAGTGCGTACGCTTGGGGTTGAATTCCTACGAGACCAAAAATCATGGCCAGTGCAAGAATCAGTGCCAGAGATCTGTTTCTTTTCATTTTCTTTTCTCCGTTTCTTTTCATTAACTCTAAAAGAATTTTTCTTCTGGAGTTAAGAAAAATTATAACACTTCACTTTCGAACTAAGTAAAGAAAATTATGTAATAATTACCCTATGAATTTTGCTATTGTTAGCTATATCCAAGAACGTGCTCTTTCGATAGAAAAGCACCTTCTAAGAGTTTTTTGGGTACAAATGAAAAAGTGAGGTGTTATGGAAAAAATAGGTGTTGTTTTAGAGGGTGGGGGAACGAGAGGTTCCTACCAGGTGGGTGCTTTAAAGGCCCTAAAAGAACGAGGAATCGAGATTCAAGGCGTAACGGGTACATCGATCGGTGCTATAAACGGCGCCTTTGTCGCCATGGATAAGCTCGATGATCTCTATGACATGTATTACAACATTGATCCGAGTATTTACATCGATGCCAATGAGGATCTGATGGAGGGGCTTCGTAAGGAGAAGCTTTCTTTTGTCGACCTCATTTCTTCTTTCCCGGACATTATAAAGAGGAAAGGAATCAACATTGATCCCTTAAAGAAGCGCATCGAAGAATACATTGATGAAGAGCGTATTCGAAAAGGTTCTATTCACTATGGTCTCGTGCTCGTAAACCTTTCGACGCGTGAATCAAAGGAACTCTTAATCGATGAGATTCCTGAAGGAAAGCTTCATGAGTACATCATGGCGAGTGCTTACCTTCCCGTCTTTTCTCAAGAGAAGAGAGAATATATGGACGGTGGGCTTCACAATAATATCCCCTTAGATCTCCTACTTCGTTCTGACGAATATACGAAGATCTACATATTGAGAACGCATGGAGTGGGTCGTCATCAAAAGCTTGAGAGTAGTGTCCCTCTCGTGACCATCTCTCCCCAGCACGATTTGGGAAGTATCCTAAGTTTCGACCGAGAACTGAGCCGTGAGAACATTCTCGCCGGCTACTACGACATGATTCGAGAGCTCGATTCTCTAAAGGGTTCCCTTTATTATTTAAAGGACATCCCGGAAGACTTCTTCTTCTCGCTACTTTGTAACATTCCTGAAGAGGTTGTTCTTAAGAGCGCGAAGACTTTAAACCTTGGAAAGGATCGTCCCTTTAGGCGTATCGTCTTTGAAGAGATGGTTCCTGTGATTCAAACCATCACAGGTCTAACGGATGAATCGGACTATGAACGTTTGGGCTTAAGACTTTTGGAGCTCTATGCGCTAGACCGCCATATTCCAAGGTTTGAGATCTATTCCTTTGAGACTTTCTTAGAAAAGGTCGAAGAGGGAATGAAAAAAGAAGAAAAGGCGACTATTGATCTTGTAAGCCAGCTCCAGGCCTTCTTTGCGAAGCGAGTGAGCTTTAAGGTTGGAGAGTACCAAGAGATTATTTCAGAACTTTGTCGATGTCTTTTAGGAGGAAGAAATGTATCAAGAAATCTATGAGGCAGAACTCAAGAGTCCCATCTACGACGAGGAATATAAAAACGAGCTACGAAAGCTTTCTCCAGAAGAGATCAAGGAGTCTTTCTACAAAGAGCTCTCCTTTGGTACGGCTGGTATTCGTGGGAAGATGGGTCCGGGAACAAACCGCTTAAACCGCTACATCATTCTTCGCGTAAGTTACGCGGTCGCTCGTTGGGTGAACGATTTAAGTAAAGACCCTGTAGTCGTCATCGCTTATGACTCAAGACTAAATTCCGACGTCTTTTCAAAAGAAGCTGCAAGAGCATTGGCTTCCTATGGCGTAAAGGTCTACTTGTTTCCTGATTACGCTAGTACACCTGAACTGTCCTTTGCCGTAAGACACTTAAAGGCCACAGCAGGTATCGTCATTACAGCAAGTCATAACCCAAGAGAATACAATGGCTTTAAGGTCTACCATTCGAGTGGTAGACAAGTGCTTGAAAAAGAAGCCAATGAGATATTAAAGTACTACAATGAGATGAAGGATCTAAGTAAGCTTGAACTTCTGACCTTCCATGAACATCTACAAAGTGGTAAGATTGACTGGACGCCAAGGAGCGTCTGGGATGATTACGATCAAGCCATTCAAGATGCGATGAAGTTTATCCGTGTAAAAGAAACATCATACGATCTCACGGTCGTCTATACGCCTCTTCACGGTACAGGAGCACGTGCTGCACTAAAGGCTTTAAAGTCTTTAGGAGTAAACGTCGTAACGGTTCCTTCGCAGATTGAACCGGATGGAACATTCCCGGAGGTAGAGGTAGCAAACCCAGAAAACCCATCGGTCTTTGAAGTCGCTAAGAGCTTAGGTTATAAGCATAAAGCCGACCTCTTAATCGCAACAGACCCCGACGCTGACCGTTTAGGTGCTATGGTTCTTCATGGTGGAGAGTACGTCTTTATAGACGGTAATCAGATGGGTGCCTTGATGCTCGATTACCTCTTAGAACGCGGTCTTTCGGGAAATGTCGTTACGACCATCGTAAGTTCCCTTTTAATCGACCGTATCGCTGAGGGAAGAGTTCCTGTAGAGCGTACACTCACAGGCTTTAAGTACATCGGGGAAGCCATGAATCAAAATGAAAACTTCCTTTTAGGCTTTGAAGAGAGCTTCGGTTACTTAAATGCGCTTCATGCGAGAGATAAGGACGGCATTAATGCACTTATGCTCGTCTCTGAGATGGCGATCTTCGCCAAAACGGAGGGTATGACCCTTGTAGATCGTCTTGAGAACATCTATAAGCGCTTTGGTTACTCGAAAGAAGGACAGATTGTTCTTACACTCGATGGCATCGAAGGACAAGAAAAGATTGCTTCCCTCATGGAACGCTTTAGAAATGAAGGGATTTCATCCATTGCAGGTAGAAAGGTTCTTCACTTTACAGACTTCTTAAAAGACGATACGGGTCTTCCTAAGGAAAATGTCTTAAAGTGGATCTTTGAGAAGGATACTTGGATCGCCATGCGTCCTTCCGGAACAGAACCAAAATTAAAGATATACATCGGTGCTTCTTCAGCTTCTCGTGAAGAAACAGAAGAAGCCCTAAAAACTATTCGAGAGGAACTTCAGGAAAAACTTCAATGATACACGCGGTACTTGTCTTCTTCTTACTCATCTTCGTCGGTTTTATAGCAGAAAAGAGCGGTCGCATTCCTTCGGACTTCCGAAAGAGTGCGTCCGCTTTTGTTGTAAATATTGCACTGCCTTTCTTTATCTTACAAGGCATGGCATTTAAGTTTTCTAAGGAAATGCTCGTGAACTCCCTTTGGATTCTAGGCGTCAGTGCTACTTTATATATCCTAAGTATGCTAGGGTCTCGACTTTATCGAGGAGAAGCGAGTAGTGCTTACCGCTTTGGATTAGTCTTTTCAAACTGCGGCTTCATGGGCATTCCACTTGTGGGAGCACTCTACGGAAACGAAGCTCTTTTTTACGCCTCCATCATGCTCATAAGCTTTAATACATCCATGTGGACGTATGGCGTAAGGCTCTTTTCAAAACCTGAGGGATCAACTCTTAAGAGTCTTTTGAATCCCTCGCTCGTCTGTGTGGTGCTGGGCTTTACCATGTTTATCTTAGACATCTCCTGGCCCCCAGTCCTTCTTGAACTCATTACACTCGTAGGTTCTACGGCTACCCCGATCTCCATGATCGTGCTTGGAATGATGATCACAGACTTTAGACTCTCTGATGTCACGACTGATCCAAAGCCTGTTATCTTTAGCATCCTTCGCCTCGTCGTGATACCTCTAGTCATGCTCTTTTCACTTCGAGCCGTCGGTTTTTCCGGTCACCTCGTAAACATCCCTGTGATCCTCTTTGCCATGCCCATGGCTGTAAACGGAGCGATGTTTGCCGAGTACTACGACGTGAACGCCAAAGAGATGGCGACTCTCGTCGTCGTGAGTACACTCCTTTCCATGGCGTCGATTCCTTTTATTACGATGTTTTTATAAAACTTATTTATGAACCTATTAACACACACTGTATTTACGGTGTGTGTTTTTTAATAGAAACTTCATTTGTTCTTGACTTGACAAAATGATAGTCGTATGCTTATTGAAAGAACGAGCGCTCGCTCGATAGGAGGTGTCGATGAATCAACTCGTAAAAGCTTCCATCAACTTGCATGCGGTTCTTAGGAGTTTAGAGGACCTCTGTCAGTTGAATGAGAAGGCAAAAAACCTTATTCAAGGGAAGAATATCGGAGTTCGGTTTGTAGTTCCTGGTATTGATCCCTTGATTCTGAGCTTTCAATCAGGAAAGTGTCAGGCGATTCGAGGTGCAGGGTCTACAGACATTCACTTGTCTTTCTTAAATCCTAATCACTTCAATCAGATGGTGGAGGGAACAAAGAATCCCATTCCTTTAAAGGGACTTACGAAGCTATCCTTTATGACCAAGGAGTTTAGCGAGCTTGCTGAAATCCTTACCGATACCCTCATGTGCTCCAAAGAAGCTCTAAAGGACAAGAGCTTTAGAGACATGAATACCTTAATGACGGCGATGGTTGCATTCTTTAGCTTGAGTGAGATTGCAAACTTAGATCCATTAGGACAAAAGAATGCTTCTAGAATTCAAGACGGGGCCATTCAGATTGAAATCATCGATTCGGAGAAGATCTATATCTTAGCTAACGGCGGAAAGCTCACGACCGTGAAGGGCGTACATCCGAGTCCACTCGCTTTTATGACCTTCGATTCGATCGATACGGCGGGAGGCATCTTACGTGGCGAGCTCGACAGTTATGCCTGCATTGGTAACGGCAAGCTACAAGTAAAGGGAAGGATTCCTATGATCGATAATCTCAATAAGATTCTCGCTCAGGTTCCCTTCTATCTGAACGAGGTGTAACGATGAATACATATAATTACGATAAGAGTCAGGCGCTCTTTCAAAGAGCATCGAAGGTTATTCCTGCAGGCGTCTACGGACACCTAGGACCTTCTGAGGGCTGTTTTATTCCAGTGAGTCACTATCCCTTCTATATGACCCACGGGAAAGATGCCTACGTCTATGACATCGACGGCAACCGCTTTATCGACTACATGTGTGCCTATGGACCGATCGTACTGGGCTATCACAATGAGCGAGTCGATAAGGCTGCAAAAGAACAGCTCGATCTCGTAAACTGCGGCATTCTTCCGACGCCGAAGATGGTCGAATTAGCAGAGCTTTTAGTCGATACGATTCACAGTGCCGACTGGGCTTTCTTTGCAAAAAACGGTGGAGACGTCACGAACCTCGCAATGCTCACCGCAAGAGCTGCGACGGGACGTAAGCGCATTATTAAGTTCCACGGCGGTTACCACGGAGTCGCACCCTGGATGCAACAACTCGGTTACCCTGGAATCATTGAAGAAGACGTCAGTAACATCATTTCAATCCCCTTTAATGACATTGAAGCCCTACAAGATGTGATCAACAAGTACCCTGGAGAGATCGCAGGTCTCATCAGTACTCCCTATCACCATCCAGCCATGGCCGATAACGAGCTTCCAAAGCCCGGCTACTGGAAGACCGTTCGAAACATGTGTACGAAGTACGGCATCGTTTTAATCATCGACGACGTACGCTGCGGCTTCCGTCTAGACATTGCAGGAAGTGACCATCACTATGGCTTTGAGGCCGACCTCATCTGCTACTGTAAAGCGCTAGCAAACGGCTACAACATCTCAGCCCTTTTAGGTAAGAGCTCTTTAAAGGAAGCCTGCAGTAGTGTCTTCTACACGGGTAGCTACTGGCTGAGTGCTCTACCGATGGCTGCAGCCATTGAAACGATCAAGATTTTACGCGAGATCAATGGACCCAAAATGATGCTAGAAGAAGGTAAGAGACTCACCGATGGTCTCGTGAAGACCGCGAGTGACTACGGCTTCCACTTAAAGGTCACGGGTGAGCCTAGCATGTGGTACATGCGTCTTACGGACGACGAAAGCAACGTCCTTCATCAAGAGTGGATCGGTGAATGCGTACGAAGGGGAGCCTTCTTTACGAACCACCACAACCTCTTTATGAACTGTTCCATGAACGAAGAAACGACAGAAGAAACGCTAAAGATTGCTGCAAGTGCCTTTGAAGCAGTGCTTCAAAACCATCCAGAGAGGAGATAACATGCCACTTACACTCGAACAAGAGCTTGCTCTTGAAAATAAGGCGAACGAACTTCGACACATGATCGTCGATACCGTTCTACAAGCAGGAAGCGGTCACTTAGGTGGCGCTTTAAGTATGATCGACATCGCAACGCTACTCTATTACAACGAGATGAACTACAAGAAAGAAGATCCCGACTGGCCCGATCGTGACCGCTTCTTAATGAGTAAAGGACACGCTGCCATCGGTTATGTAACGATCCTTTCTGACATTGGACTCATCCCGAGAGAAGACCTAAAGACCTTTAACCTAACGGGAAGCTACCTCGGTATGCACCTCGATAGCAACAAGGTTCGTGGCGTCGAAGCCTCGACGGGATCTTTGGGTCACGGTCTTTCGATCGCACTCGGAATGGCTCTCGGTAACCGCCTCCTTAAAAAGGACAGCTACGTTTACTGTCTCCTAGGTGACGGTGAGTGTGATGAAGGAAGCATCTGGGAAGCTGCCATGAGTATCCCGAACTTTAAAGCCCATAAGCTCATCACCCTAGTCGATAGAAACCACGCCATGATCGACGGTATGACAGAAGATGTCATGAAGCTAGAGCCTTTTAAGGACAAGTGGGAGGCCTTTGGTTTCCAGACCTTTGTCGTAAATGGTCACCGCTTTAAAGACATGAAAGAAGCGATCGAAAAGGCCAAAGCGACGACCGATCGACCGACGTGTATTATCTTAGATACCGTAAAGGGTAACGGTGTCGACTTTGCTGCAGGAGACTACAAGTGGCACTACGGTGCGATTAACGAAGAGCTTGCGAAAAAAGCCCATGAAAGTCTCGACAAGTACCATGAAGCTATGCTTCAAACGATTAAGGGGGAATAGATGGGAATCACATATACGAGTGTTGAAACGACCAAGCTCTCTACGGCTGAAGTCTATTCGAAGATGCTGGTCGATTTAGCCGAAACCAACGACCGAATTGTCACCTTGACGGCTGACCTTGCAAAGAGTACGAAAATTGGTACCTTTATGGCAAAGTTCCCGGATCGCTTCTTTAACGTGGGAATTGCAGAACAGAACCAGTTTGGTATCGCTGCGGGCCTTGCAAAGCTAGGCTTCATTCCCTTTACCTCATCTTTTGCGATCTTTAACTCCTGCCGTGCACTCGACCAGGTACATACGGATATCTGCTATCAAAACCTTAACGTGAAGATGATCGCATCGCACGCTGGAACGAGCTTTGGACAGGCTGGAACGACGCACCATTCGACGGAAGACATCGCGATCATGCGTTCCATGGCAAACCTCACTGTCGTCGTTCCTGCAGATGGAATGGAGACAGCAAACGCCGTTCAGGCTGCTGTAGCCATCGACGGTCCTTTCTACATCCGAATTAACCGTGGCTTTGACCAGATCGTCTACGACACCATGGAATATGGCTTTGAAATTGGTAAAGCCGTTGAGCTCCACGAGGGAACAGACATCACCGTCATCGCCTGTGGTTCTGCCGTATTCCAAGCACTCCAAGCTGCGAGAGAGCTTGAAAACGATGGCCTTAAAGTGCGCGTTTTAAACATGCATACGATTAAGCCCATCGATAAGGAAGCTATCCTTAAAGCACTTCACGACACAAGACGTATCGTAACGGCTGAAGATCACAGCATCATAGGAGGTCTCGGAGGTGCGGTAGCAGAAGTGATCGCTGAGAGCGGAAAGGCTTGTGCATTTAGACGTCTAGGACTTCAAGACTGCTTTAGCCCCATCGGCTTCCACGAAGACTTGATGAGCTATCACGGCATCGATACGAATGGTATCATGAACACCATCCGTGACGTCATGAAGCTCGACTTTGAGGAGGACGAGGACTGGACTGACGAGGTGTAAGATGAGAAGTGAAGTCTATGCAGCCAATATCTTTTTAAATAGCGTACTTCCCGTCTTAAAAGAGATCATTAACCGCACCGACTTAAAAAAGAAGTTTGTAGGAAAGTCTGGTGTCGTTCAAATCTCCACAAAGCATCTCGCAAAGACTCTGGCGATGCACTTTATCTTTAAAGAAGGAGACATCGAGGTCGCTTTAGGAACACATAAGAAGCCCGACATTGAACTGGCCTTTAAGAACCTAAAGCACTTTAATGGCTTCTTCCGTGGAACATCAAAGAAGCTTCCAAGGATTAAAGGCATCTTTAAGATCGGCTTACTCGTTCCTTTCTTCCAGTCCCTTCTTAAGATGGCAAGTCTACTCGGAGCCAAGGAAGCACCAGCCGACCAAGAGACCAAGGAACTTCTCACACGCTGTCTCTTTTACCTCCTTTCAAGTGGCATCAGTCAGCTCAATAAGTTAGAGCACCCCGATGTCAAAAATTGGAGTATGAAGTCACCTGATCGTGTGTATGCCTTTGCTGTGGATGGGTATGAAGATTTAGGCGCCTATCTGAGAGTAAAGGCCGGAAAGACCAAGTCGTCACGCGGTTACTACAAACGCTCGCAACCCTTCTTTACGATGCGTTTTGCCGATGTCGACAGTGCTCTACAGATCCTTTTACAGACGGGTGACCTCTTAGACTTAACTGCTAAAAAGAAACTCATCATGGAAGGAGCACCTGAATTTGGCGCAATGATCGGCGACTTTATGATGCTTGTCGGAGGCCTTATTCAAGCATAACTATGAAAAACGTATTTCACACCGATACCTTTGAAAAGATCTCTCCTGAAAAAAGAGATCGACTCTTTTACCATACGATCGCTGAATTTGCCGAAAAAGGCTACAGTGGAGCGAGTATCAATACGATAGCAAAGCGTGCTGAGATCAGCATCGGTAGCCTCTATAGCTACTTTCCGAGTAAGGAAAATCTCTTCTTTGCCATGATTCAAAAGGGCTACGAGATCCTAGAAAAGGCCGTAACGGACATTCATGTAGAGGAGGGGACCTTCTTAGAAAAGATGGAGCGACTCATTCGCGTCACCATTCGCTATGCCAAGGAGCATCCTGACTTTTCGAAGCTCTACTTGAACCTAAACGTAGAGGAGCTAGGTCCTAGGAGTCAGGAGCTTACAGAAAAGGTCGAAACGATCTTTTTAGAGATGTACGAAAAGATGATTCGAGAGGGCATGGAGCGCGGAGAGCTCCGAAAGGACATCGACATTCCGATGGTGACCTTTGCGATCGATAACCTCATCGTCATGCTTCAATTCTCCTTAGCTACGTATTACTTTAAAGCTCGAATGGCTCGTTATTTAGGCCAAGAGGTAGAGGATGAAGAGGAACTCGTAAGGAGGTATCTAGAAATACTGAAAGGGTTCATATGAACATACATCAAGCGTGTACGCTGGCTCGAAGAAGCTTCGAAAGTGGCATTACGAGATCGGTAGATTTTAGAATTAGCGAGCTTTCAAAGCTAGAGCGTGGTATACGAGAAAATAAAGGAAAAATTTGTGAAGCGCTAAAGCGAGACCTCAACAAGTCTCCCTACGAATCGACCTTGAGTGAAATAGGGCTCGTTCTAGGTGAGATTGAATTCATGAAAAAACACTTAAAGAGCTGGGCCAAGCCAGAAAAGCTAAAGACCGCTATGACACAGGCTCCCGCACAGAGCTACCAGCTCAGTGAACCGTACGGGGTGGTGCTCGTCATGTCACCCTGGAACTACCCTTTTCAGCTCTGCATCAATCCTCTTATCGGAGCGATGGCTGCAGGGAATGCTGTCGTCGTGAAGCCCTCTGCCTACTCACCAAACGTAAGTGAAGTCATAAAAGAGATCATCGAGAACTACCTCGATCCAGGCCTCTTTCAGGTGATTACAGGGGGAAGAGAAGAGAACAAAGCACTCCTTGAAGAGCGATTCGATTACATCTTCTTTACGGGTAATCCCGTCGTAGGAAGAGTTGTGATGGAGGCTGCGAGTAAGCACTTAACACCAGTTACCTTGGAGCTCGGAGGAAAGAGCCCTTGTATTGTCGAAAAGAGTGCCGACCTTAAGCAGACGGCAAAGCGCATTCTCTTCGGTAAGCTCATGAACTCCGGACAGACGTGTGTCGCTCCAGACTACATTTTAGTCGATCAGAGTATAAAGAAACGCTTTGTAAAAGAGCTCATTAAAGTGTACAAGAAGATGCTTCCTTCGAAGGAGTACATCGAGAAAGCTTTCCCTAAGATCATTTCTGAAAAGCACCTTGCCCGCTTGAAAGAAAACCTCGTCGGTCAAACGATCCTCTTTCAGGACGACCGCATGACGAAGGAGCAGTTCCCCTTTACCTTAGTCGATGAGCCTGCGCTCGATTCCAAGATCATGCAAGAAGAGATCTTTGGACCGATCTTTCCAATCCTAAGTTACAAGAACATCGACGAGGTCGTTCGCTTTGTAAACGAGAGAGAAAAGCCCTTGGCACTCTACCTCTTTACGAAAGACGAAGGTGTCGAGGAAAAGATCTTACAGTGTGTGAGCTTCGGAGGTGGCTGTGTAAACGACACGCTCGTTCACCTTTCGAGCCCCTACATGCCTTTCGGTGGTGTGGGGAACTCTGGTATGGGAAGCTACCATGGAAAAAGAAGCTTCGATACCTTTTCTCATAAGAAGAGCATCGTGAAAAAAAGCTGGTATTTCGACCTTCCGATTCGATACCATCCCTATAAGAATGAAGCAGGAGAACCCCCCGAATTTATCTTCAAAGGATAGAGCGAAAGCTCTATCTTTTTTTTACAAAACTCCTCTTTTTTCTTAACGGAAGTTCGGGTAATATTAGCATGCAAACAATGACAAAACATTAGGTTGTCAGATAGGAGGGACGATGAACGCGATCTTTACCGGAGTATTACAAAAACATAATGAAAAGTTCCAAGTTGTCAGTCTCGATCTAGAACAAGTCCCTCAAGCATTAGAGCTTCAGGTTCGTGTTCACGAAGGAATGAGTCATAAAGAATGGCTCGTAGAGGATACGGAAAAGGAACTAAAGGATGCTTTAAAGAGTGGGGGTGTTCTTTTTGGTGTCAAAAATAGTAAGAATGAGCTCATTGCGACGCGCTTTATAAGGATTCCAAGAGAGTCGAGAAGTAACCTCGCCTATGACCTTTCCTTTCCCGTCGACTTACATTCTGTCGTTCAGCTTCAAAGTACCGTCGTAGATCCAGCCTATAGGGGTAATAACCTCCAGGCGATTACGCTCATGGTTGCCGAAGAGTTCGCGAGAGACAATAAGTACGAACACCTCGTCTGTACGGTGGCTCCCACAAACATCTATTCACTCTATAACATCATGATGGGGGGACTTTCGATTAAGGCTTTAAAGAAAAAGTATCAGGAGAAGACCGACGGTGGCGTGTGGCGCTTCGTACTCCATAAGGAACTTAAGGAGAGAGAAGTAAAGCCTGTGATGAGAAAAATTGACATACACTTTGAACAGCTTGAACTTCAGACGAAGCTCATTGAAAAGGGCTTCATTGGAACGAATGTCTGTAGAGAACAACATCGAATTAGTTATGTACGCTAAGGTAGCGCTCACAAAAGTGAGCGTTTTTTTGTTCTTTCTTCGGGGTAAAAGATAACAGGCAACGTAAGAAGCAAACGCAAGTTGTCAGATTGGAGGAGGAATGAACACACTTCACGCAGGAGTTTTAAAGAAACATAAAACTGATTTTCAGGTTGTCAGATTAGATTTAGAAAACGTACAAGAAGTCATCGAAATGCAAATTCGAATCCATGAGGGAATGACTCGAAAAGATTGGTTCGTAGAAGATACGGCCGATGAGATGCGCCATGCGTTAAAAAACGGGGGAGCTCTCTTTGGCGTTTACAATGATAAGAAAGATTTAATCGCATCGCGCTTTATAAGTGTTCCAAGAACAGATGAAAGTAACCTCGCACACGACATCAAGCTACCCCTCGATTTAAATCAAGTGGTACAACTTGAAAGTACCGTCGTGGATCCTAAATATCGAGGAAATCGTCTTCAGGGGATTACCCTCATGGTCGCTGAACGCTTCGCTCGCTTAAAAGGCTACGAGCACCTCGTATGTTCCGTTGCCCCTACAAATATCTTCTCTCTCTATAACATTATGAAGGGTGGGCTTGAAATTAAAGCGTTAAAGAAGAAGTATCAGAGTAAGACCGAAGATGGCGTATGGCGCTTTATTCTCCATAAAGATCTAAAAGAAGCCCCGATCAAAGAGTTTAGAAAGTACTTCGATGTAGACTTTGATGCCTTAGATATTCAGAGCTTACTCATTGAAAAGGGCTTTGTAGGGATGAATGTCTCACGTAGAAAACGTAAGATTTCCTATGTGTTATAAGAAATAACCTCATTCTAACGAAAATAGTCATAGACATTGGGCATGGTCTGTGTTACAGTTAGAACTCAATGAGAAAGAGGTTTTAATGCAATTCAATGAAATTATCAACCACCCTGAGGTTTTAAGATCCATCCACGATAAGGGATACCTTGAGATGACACCGATTCAAGCTCGCGTGATTCCGCTTGTACAAGCAGGACGCGACCTCATCGGTCAAAGCCAGACGGGTACGGGAAAAACGGCAGCGTTTGCCATTCCCACACTGTTAAAGGTCGACGAAACACTTCCAAAGGCACAAGTTTTAGTTTTAAGTCCTACGCGCGAACTCGCTGTTCAAACGGCAGCTGAGTATCGTGAACTTTCAGCCTACATGGAAGGTATCAGAACCCTTGCCGTCTTTGGCGGAGAACAGATTGAACGTCAAATTGGCTTTTTGAAAAAAGGTCCCCAGATTATTGTGGCAACTCCAGGGCGCTTGATGGATCATTTGAGAAGGCGCACCATTCGCTTAGGTCACGTGCATACGATTGTCTTAGATGAAGCGGACGAAATGCTTCGCATGGGCTTCCGTGAAGACGTCGAAGAAATCTTATCGCAAATTGAAGGAGAGACACAGCGTCTACTCTTTTCTGCTACGATGCCTGCGCCCATTAAAGCGATCTCGAATAAGTTTCTCGTAGATCCTGTGCACGTTCAGATTGAACCACAGTCTATCTCCGTAGACACGGTCGTTCAGCGCTATGTCGCTGTTCAGCGCCCCTATAAAAAAGAGGTGCTCTTAAGACTTTTAAATGCACTCTCTCCAGAGCGCTGCATGATCTTTGCGAACACAAAGCGCATGGTCGATGAACTCATCGAACTCCTTCAACAAAAGGGAGTCGTGGCAGAACGCATTCACGGCGACATGAAGCAGGAGCATCGACTACAAGTTCTGCGTCAGTTTAACCGAGGCCTCATTAAGGTCGTCGTTGCAACAGACGTCGCCGCGAGAGGACTTGACATCGAAGACGTCGATCTCGTCATTAACTACGATCTACCAGAGAGTGTCGAATACTACGTTCACCGCATCGGTCGTTCCGGTAGAGCCGGAAAGAGCGGTCAGGCGATCAGTATCCTTACCCATAAGGACTTCCTCCTTTTAAAGGAAGTAGAGCACTACATTAAAAAGCCGATCGAATCGATGCAAGTGCCATCGTTAAAGCGTGCTGGGGAGCTTCGTATCGAAAGTGCTTTAAATGCACTTGTCTTACGCATCGATCCTGCCATTACCGATCACTACCGCGGAGTCTTCCGTAAACTTGAAAATGAGAACATCAATCCTTACGATTTGTTGGCTCTCTATTTTGAAGATACGATTGGACGTTTAGAGACCGTCGACCGCGACCTCAATGATCACAGCTTTGGTAAGCCTCAAAGGCCTCAAAAGCGCGATTACAAGGATAAAAAACGTCGACCAGCAGGAAAGAAAAATTACGGAAAACCCTATACAAAACGCTAGAAGCGTGCTATAGTAGGTTGGAATTAAATATGAACTTATCAAGAGTGGCGGAGGGAATAGGCCCACTGAAGCCCAGCAACCGGTGTATGAGTCGGTGCTAAATCCTACAGGAAATCCTGGAAGATAAGATAACTAGATAGAGAGCCTATAGGCTCTTTTTTCATTGAAGGAGGAAAAGATGAGACACTTATTTACATCTGAATCGGTGACCGAAGGACATCCCGATAAGGTCTGTGATCAGATTAGCGATGCGATTTTAGATGCGATCCTTACAAACGATAAATATGCTCGAGTAGCCTGCGAATGCTTAGCAACGACAGGACTCGTCGTCGTAAGTGGAGAAGTTAGCACCAACTGCTATGTAGACATTCAAAAGGTCGTTCGCGAGACACTGAAGGAAATTGGTTACACGCGTGCAAAGTACGGCTTCGATGGTGATACGTGTGGCGTACTCGTCTCTTTAGACGAGCAGAGCTCCGATATCGCAATGGGCGTCAATGAGTCGAAAGATACAAAGACCATCGGCGCAGGAGACCAGGGTATGATGTTTGGCTACGCTTCCGATGAGACGAGAAGTTTGATGCCACTACCGATTACACTTGCTCATAAGCTAACACTTAAACTCGCAGAAGTTCGAAAGAATGGAACGCTCGAGTATCTCCGTCCTGACGGCAAGAGCCAAGTGACGGTTGAATACGATGACGATAAGGTCGTTCGTATCGATACCATCGTCGTAAGTACACAGCACTCAGAAGACGTTTCTCATGATCAACTTGAAAAAGACATCATTGAGCATGTCATTCGCCCTGTATTTAACGAAGGACTCGTCGATGAAAAGACGAAGATCTATGTGAATCCAACGGGCCGCTTTGTTCTCGGTGGACCTTCTGCCGACACAGGTCTTACAGGTCGTAAGATCATCGTCGATACGTACGGCGGTATGAGTCGTCACGGTGGTGGAGCCTTCAGTGGAAAGGACCCGACCAAAGTCGACCGCTCAGCAAGCTATGCTGCTCGCTACGTTGCAAAGAACCTCGTAGCTAGTGGCCTCTGTAAAAAAGTAGAGATCGGTCTAAGTTATGCCATTGGTATTGCAAAGCCCACGAGTATCTACGTCGATTCCTTCGGAACGAGTGCAAAGACGAATGAAGAGCTCGAGAAGATCATTCAAAAGGTCTTCGATCTAACACCATCAGGTATTATCGAGATGCTCGATTTAAGACGTCCGATCTACAAGCAGACGGCAAGCTATGGACACTTTGGAAGAGAGGATCTCGATCTTCCTTGGGAGCGCTTAGATAAAGTAGAGATTTTAAAAACCTTTTAGTGGCGAATAGCCACTTTTTTTCATGCTTAAAGTGGTCTGATATAAGGTATATTTTACCTAGAAGAAAGGAGATGTTATGCATCCTGTTTTATATGCACTGATTGCACTTGCTTTACTAGCTATTCTCTTTATTATCGGTTCTTTTAACCGCTTAAAGGGACTTCAATTATCTGTTCAAGAGGCCTTTTCTACGATGGACGTCTACTTAAAGAAACGCTATGACCTCGTACCGAACCTCGTAGAAACGGTAAAGCGCTATGCCGAACACGAAAAAGGAACACTCGAATCGACGGCTGAGGCGAGATCGAGAGCCGTTCAAGCGACGACGCTCGAAGAAAAGGTGAGAGCAAACGAAGAACTCACCGAGCGCATCTCTACGATTCGTGCGATTGTAGAGAATTATCCAGAGCTAAAGGCCGATGTCGGGTTTATGAAGTTACAAAATCAGCTTGAGGAGATTGAAGAGGACATTGCCGATTCTAGACTCTACTACAATGGCAATGTAAAGCTCTACAATACGACGAAGCATACCTTCCCGACGCTCCTTATATCATCGCTCTTTCACTTTAAGGACGAGCCCTTCTTTGAAGCAGAGCTCAATGAACGAGGTAGTGTTAGAATAGGGGAAAACTAATGAAAAAATGGATCATTGCTCTCTTGCTCCTACTGTGCATTCCCTTAGGAGCTTTTGCAGAGACGTTTGAAATTGATCAATATGACATCGAATTAAATGTCGATCAGAGCAATAACATCACCGTAAAAGAAACGATTCATGCGAACTTTTCAGTACCGAGTCACGGTATCATTCGAAACATTCCACTCAGGTACTACGGATATGTGCATGACCTTAAGATTAAGCGCATTACAGACGACTTGGGTCGTCCGATTCCCTTTGAAACGAGCCGCTCGAACGATTTAGACATCAGAATCGGTGAAGCCAGTACGTATGTCAAGGGACCTGTAAGTTACGTCATCGAATACGAGTTTGCCTTAGGTGACGACCGTAACCGCGAGTTCGACCAAGTTTACTTCAACATGATCGGTCAAGGTTGGAATACGACGATTCACCGTGCAACCTTTGTGGCAAAGTTTCCAGGAAATGTCGATCCCAAACTTGCGAAGGTTACGAGAGGTGAATACGGTTCTAAGCAGCCTGTTCCTATGAGTATCGATGGAAACACCATATCGGGTGAAACGGGAATGCTTCGTCCGAACGAAGGACTGACGCTTCGCGTAGACTTTGAAGAAGGCTTTTTTAAGAATCCTACGAAGCCCTATAAGCTACAGGAATTTTTAACCATCTTTGGAACAATGATCGTGGGAATCTTTTCATCGACCATCCTAAACATTAAAAACATTCGAAATAATACGATCGCAACGGTTGTTAGCTTCGATCCACCGTTTGATCTAAATCCTCCAGAGCTCGGTTACATCTTCCACGAGGAACGTATCAATCAACAGCAGGTGGCCTCGCTCGTCCTCTTCTGGGCGAAAAAGGGACTTCTTACGATCGAAGAGGAAGAGGGAAGCTGGGGAAAGAAGACCATGACTTTCCATCGCCTAAAGGATTCCTCTTTCATCTACGATAACGACGAAAAGTACCTCTTTGATGCGATGTTTAGCTACGGTAACGATGGCGAAAGTGTCTCTATCACACAACTTAAAGATAAGTTCTACCTAGATATTCAAAATTACATGGTCGGTCTTCCTAAGAAGTTCTCTGGTAACAAAGAGATTCTAGAGAATAGCTACCAATACCTTCCAAAGTTTTTGAGTCTCATCCTCTTTGGAGTGGGCGTGTACTTTATCTCAAATCAGCTTCATAAGATGCTTGGAATGGATCAATTCGGAGCAGTCATTGCGATGGGCATCCTCTTAGGAACGAGCTTTGTGATCCTAGGACTCGTTCAACGCTTAATCAAGTCACCGCGCATTGCAACGGTCATCATCCTCATCGTCATGAGCGTAGCCTTTATCGGACTCTTTGCGATGCAGGTGAAAAACTTTGAAATAAGTGCGCTCTTCGATAGCTGGTTCTTACTCGTCTTTGTCGTATTCCTACTCGTACAGATCTTACACGTCGAGTTTATGCGTCTAAAGAAATACACTTCTTATGCTCGAAGTGTCTTAGGTAAGGTTCGAGGCTTTGAACAATTTATTCGCTTAGCGAAAGCAGAAGAGCTCAATGCTCTCTACGAAGAAAATCCCAACTACTTCTACGATGTTCTACCGTATGCTTACGTCTTAGGACTATCGAAGAAGTGGGGTAAGCACTTAGAGGAGCTTGCCGTTCCAGAACCTGAGTGGTACATTGGTGAAAGCTTTAATCCTACACACTTCCCGTCTTCCTTTGAACATCAGATGCGAGAAGCACAGAGTGTTCCTCAGTCATCTGGTGGAGGAGACTTCGGTGGCGGTGGCTTCGGAGGAGGAGGCTTCTCAGGGGGCGGCGCCGGAGGCGGCGGAGGCTCTAGCTGGTAAAAATGGAAAGCACCGAGATGACTCTCGGTGCTTTTACTTTGAATTCCTTTTCATGAGATCTTCTCTACGATAGCGTTCTTTTCTCGGAAGGATCCCTTCTTCCATGTGCTGGAGAACATCAGCATCCTTTAAGAGCTCTTCATACGGTCCATGAAGGAGCTTTTTTTTCGGGTGAACTCGAATGGCACGACAGATGACGTGAATCTCGTCTTCTGTAAAGAGTCCCTCTAGAAAAGGGGGTGCCATCTCAGCTCCTTTTTTCCCGTGCTTCGTGACGAGAAAGGAAGTTTCTCTCGCAATGTCGTGAAGGAGTGCAGAGGCGACCGAGAGGTCTCGATCGAGCTCTCTTTGTTCTGCAAGGATCTTGGCAAATTTGGCGACGCCTTTTGTGTGTATCGAAAGTTCTCTTCCTAAGAACGATTGAATTCTTTCTTGTAACGCTTCTATTTTATCCATTGATTACCACCTGCTTTCCGTTACAATATCTATTGGAGGGAATATGGTTTTACGCGTACATCTCGAAGAAATTATATATGAAAATGAAGAAAATGGCTACCTCGTAGGTCTCTTCGAATCAGAGGATGACATGTTTGTTGCGACGGGCTATTTACATAAAATTTCAGAGACGGACACCTTGGAAATTGAAGGTGAATTTGTCGATACGAAGTACGGCGAGCAGTTTCGAATCGATTCCCACCGTTTCATTATGCCAGATGAGTTAGAGACACTAGAGCGCTTTCTTGCTTCGGGTACGATTACTGGAATCGGTCCAGGGCTCGCTTCGAGAATCATTGAGTGCTTTGGAACAGATGCTCTTATGATCTTAGAAGAAGAACCCACACGCTACCTCGGTGTTCCAGGAATCGGCAAAAAGAAGCTTGAACGGATCGTTCGAAGCTATCAAGAAATTCGAGAGAGAAGAGAGTCCTTGCTCTTTTTACAGAGCTTAAAGCTCTCCGCTAGTAAGGTCGCAAAGGTTCTAACAAATTATGGACAGGATGCGAAAAAAGCCATCGAACAAGATCCTTACAGGCTCTATCTAGAAATTCCTAGTATCGGATTCACTGAGGTCGATCGCATCGCAGAGCGTTTAGGCTTTGAGAGTGATCACCCCAGTCGCATTCACGCCTTTCTCATAAGTGAGATGCTCCGTGAACTTCAAAAAGGACACGTCTATCTTGAAAGAAGTGATCTCGTAAGTCGCTTAGCGTTCTTTTTAAACGTGGAACGCGAGAGTGCCGAACGGATGGTAGACGACGCCCTACTAGGGTCTTACTTAGCCGAGGAAAAGGAGAGGATCTACCTCTTTCGAAGCTTAGAGACGGAGATCCTACTCGCACTCGATGTCGATCGAATTAGAGAACAAGAGGTAATGCCCTTTTTCGATCAGAGTGACATCGAAGACTTTGAAAAGAGAAAGAAGCTCACCCTTCACGCGTTACAACGTGAAGCCTTGGAGCTCGTCGATAAGAATGCCTTCTCGATCATCACAGGCGGACCGGGAACGGGTAAGACGACGCTCATTCGAGCACTTGTAGATATGGCAGAGAGAAAGTCTAAAAAGATCCTCTTAACGGCTCCTACGGGAAGGGCGGCAAAGCGCATGGAAGAAGCCACAGGCTTTGAAGCCAAGACGATTCACCGCTTGCTCGAGTATCGCTTTAGTGAGAATGAGGAGCTTTTAAGCTTTGAAAGAAATCGGGAGAATCCTTTAGAGACAGACCTCTTAGTCGTCGATGAAGTGTCGATGATCGACATGTTTTTAATGAGTTCTTTACTGAGTGCCGTAGAAGAGGGGACGAGAGTCGTCCTTTTAGGTGACAGTGATCAGCTAGCAAGTGTCGGAGCAGGAAAGGTTCTTCACGACCTTCTAAGCTCAGAAAAGCTTCCTTCGAAGCGTTTAACGCACATTTTCCGTCAGAGTGAGACGAGCTTTATCTCGTTAAACGCTCACCATGTCATACAAGGAGAAAAGACCTTTGAGCTCGACCCTAAGGGTGACTTTTTCTTTATGAAGCGCTACCGAGATGACGACATCTCTTCCTTGGTGGTGGAACTCGTGACCAAGCGCCTTCCTGAATACTACGATCTCGACCCTTGGGACATTCAAGTTTTAACGCCTGTAAAAAAAGGACCCTTAGGGACCATGGAATTAAACCGAAAGCTTCAGACCGCTTTACTCGGTTCAGGAGAAGAGTATCGAGGCTTTCTCGTAGGCGATAAGGTCATGCAGACGAGAAACGACTACGAGCTCTCCTGGAAGGACAGGGTGACGGGAGAGAGTCAAAAGGGTGTCTTTAATGGCGACATGGGAGAAGTCATAGACTTCGACAAGCGCACCGGAAGGCTTACGGTCGTCTTCGAAAAGACGAGAGAAGCCGTCTATGAAAGAGAACAGATTGGTGATTTGGAGCACGCCTATGCTCTTACGATTCATAAGAGTCAAGGAAGTGAATTTCCAGCCGTCGTCATCGTTTTAGGTGAAGTGCCATCGATCCTCTGTAACCGAAACGTCCTCTATACGGCCTTTACGAGAGCCAAGCGCTTACTCGTGGTCGTAGGTTACGAGCATGCACTCTACCGCATGGTCGACGCGGTCGATACCTTCCAGAGAAATACATCGTTAAAAGAGAGGATTCAATGAGATATCAACATATAGCAATCGAAGAGATGAAAAAGCTTCCGGACGTAGAGGTCGTCTATGAGAGTGAGAGCGTCACGGTCCTCTATGATCGCTTGACGGAAGCACATGTGATAAAAGCGACCAATGAGGACCTAAAAGAACTTGACAACGTTCCTTTTGAGGCCGAGCTCGTTCTACTCACGGACGCTGAGATCACAGATTATATAAAGAAGCGTTTTAACCTTCATACGGAGCTTCGCTGTGTTCAATTCGTCTGGACCAAAAAGGAAGCTCCATCCTTTACAACAGACCTTACCTTCCGTCATCCTTCGCTCGATGAACTAGACCTCGTAAGTGAACTCTATACGACCTTTTCGAAGGAGTACTTAAAAGAGAACTTTATCCTAACCCCTCGTCTCATCGCAGGTTATAAGGACGGGGAGATGGTTGGTTTTACGGGTGTTCATACGGATGGCTCCATGGGCTTACTCGTCATTCGAGAGGAGTATAGAAGAAGAGGCTATGCCGAAGCGCTCGTTAAAAACCTCATCACAGAGCAACTAAAGAAAGGCATTGTGCCTTATGGTCACGTAGAGGTTTCAAACGAAAAGAGTATTCTTCTACAAAAGAAGATCGGCTTTGACTCGTCACCAAAGGAGATCAACTGGATTTGGTAAAGAGATGCCTATCGTGCAAGGAAGAGCTCTTTTGTGAGCACTACTTTTGCACTCGCTGTGAAGAAAAACTAAGAGATCGGGTCAGTTTAGAGCGCATCCAAAAGGGAAGCTACTTTGTCTACCCGCTCTTTTTTTACGAAGATCCCATTAAGGGTCTCATTCGCTCCATGAAGTTTCACGACAACCGCTTTTTATCGCGTGTCTTCAGTGAATACATCGTAACCTTTTTAACGGAAAACGAAATTCCTGTAGATTGTGTGAGTTTTCTTCCCATGCACCCTTTAAAGCGCCTCGCTCGTGGCTTCGATCAGTCTCGAGACATCGCTCGAAACGTCGCAGAGACACTCCATGTTCCTATGGTTCAGCTCTGTCGCCGTGTTCGCTTTACGAAGAGTCTCTTTGGACTCGGAAGAAAGGATCGTCACGAGGAGACGAAGGGAGCCTTTAAGAGGCTTCAAGAACCTACGGGTTTAACGGTCGTCATAGACGACATCTATACGACGGGTTCTAGCATTCAAAGCTTCTATCGGGCACTCGGCTCTTTTTCCGGGGAGGTTCTTTTTATCACACTCGCTAAGGCGTAATTGTTACGTTTTTGGGTATCATATGTTAAAACATAGTAAAGGAGTGATGATATGAAGACGAACGTTCAGGGAAGAAATTATCAGGTAGCTGAGAAGACGAAAGCATACATTGCAAGCCGTCTAGAGAAGTTCGATAAGTTCTTTCACTTCGAACAGACCGCTCAAGTGAAGCTCTATGAAGAGAAGGGAGAAATCATTGTAGAAATTACAATCCCCTTAAAGGGAGCGATTCTACGCTCCGAGAGCAGAAGTCATCACATTGACGGATCGATTGACGAAGCCATCGACAAGATGGAGCGTCAAATTAGAAAGCACAAGACAGCCCTTAGAAATCGCTACATGGCTCAAGAATCCATAAGAGACCACGAGCTCTTAGATGATTCGGTAGAGGAGGATACGGTTCATTCGATCGTAAAGACCAAGACCTTCCCGGTAAAGCCCATGGATGCAGAGGAGGCAGTGCTTCAAATGAAACTCCTTGGCCACAACTTCTATGTCTTTATCAATAGTGAATCCGACGAAATCAACGTCGTCTATGCTAGAAAAAACGGTGGCTTCGGGCTCATTGTTCCACAGCATTAAAAGGTCCTTCGGGACCTTTTTTTCTTGGAGTTATGAGTGGTTAAAAGCTAAAAAGTAGTGTACAATGAGAAATGATTTGATTAAAAGGTGGTGATACGGTGAAAATAGGTTTTGATCATGAAAAATATCTTGAAGAGCAGTCGAAGTTTATCCTAGAAAGAGTCCATCAATTTGATAAGCTCTACTTGGAATTCGGAGGAAAGCTCTTTAATGACGCACATGCCAAGCGCGTCCTTCCAGGCTTTGATCCCAATGCAAAAGTCAAGCTCTTGCATCGCTTAAAAGATCAGGTGGAGGTCATTATCTGCATCTACGCAGGAGACATCGAGCGAAATAAGATCAATGACAATCTCGGTATTAGTTACGAAATGGAAGTGCTAAAGCTCATCGATGACCTTCGTGATAACGACATCCTAGTAAACGGTGTCGTCATTACGCGCTATGCCGAGCAACCAGCAGCCGATATTTTCATTAACCGCCTCGAACGACGTGACGTAAAGGTCACGATTCACCGCCCAACCGCGGGTTATCCCACCGATGTCGACGTGATCGTTAGTGAAGAAGGGTACGGAAAGAACCCCTTTGTAGAGACGACAAAGCCCATTGTCGTAGTGACGGCTCCGGGGCCGAGTAATGGTAAGCTTGCAACGTGTTTAAATCAGCTCTATCACGAGTCCAAACGAGGAGTCAAAGCAGGGTATTCGAAGTTTGAGACCTTCCCCGTGTGGAACCTACCACTAAAGCACCCTGTAAATATCGCCTATGAAGCAGCGACGGTTGACTTAAAAGACATCAACATGATCGACTTCTATCACGTCGATGCATATGATGAGCTAAGTGTCAACTACAACCGCGATCTCGAAACCTTCCCGGTATTAAAGCGAATCTTAGAAAAGATCACAGGCAAGGAATCACCCTATCAGTCTCCTACCGATATGGGTGTAAACCGCGTAGGCTTTGGAATTATCGACGATGAGATCGTAAAGGAAGCAGCTAAGCAAGAGATCATTAGACGCTACTTTAAAACGGCAGTCGATTATAAGCTCGGACGAGTCGATTCCGAAAGCTATGAGCGCATCCGCTTAATCTTAGAGCGCATGGAACTCACGGAAAATGACCGAAAAGTCGTACCTGTTGCAAGAGAAAAAGCACAGTCCTTAAAAGACCCCAACAGCCAAGATGTCGTAAGTACGGTAGCGCTAGAACTTGACGATGGAACGATCGTCACAGGAAAGATGACAGATCTCATGCAAGCGAGTGCTTCTGCACTACTAAACGCCTTAAAGATCTTTGCTAATATTTCAGATAGCATCCACCTCTTACCGCCTGTCGTATTAGAACCGATTCAGCGCTTAAAGAAGAACTTAAAGCAGCACGAAACGAGACTCGACTTAGAAGAGGTCCTCATTGCTCTAACGATCTCAGCAGCTACGAATCCTTTAGCAGAAGCGGCCTTTAAAAAGCTCAGTATGCTAAGTGGTTCTCAGCTTCATTCGACCACGATATTAAATAAGAGAGACTCCAATACACTAAGACACCTCGGTATTGAGGCAACGTCAGATCCTGTCTTTGCTTCAGAGAGTCTATACTATAATAATTAAAAAAAACGGCTAAGCCGTTTTTTTTTCTTTTAGGTTTGTTTTTTCTTTTCTCTAATTCGAAATCGCTTCCTCGAAGTCCTTTCCAATCGATTCATAATTGTGCTTCTCTTTTACAAAGGCTCGAGCTTTTCTTCGAATCTCATCGCGTTCTTCTGGCGTGAGTTCCATTGAAGTGAGGATACCCTTTGCGATTGAGCGAGGATCTCCTTGGTTCACATTGATCGAAGTCTTCGCGTAGGTGAGACAGCAGTGATCAATGCCTAAAGCATTTACAACTACCACACCACTCATCATGTAGTCGTAGATCTTATTCATACTGATTCCATATTGGTAGATCTCATTGGATGTTCCTCCAATGTAGAGGGCATCCATCAGTGCGAGACTTGGAATGACCGTATTTTTTTCGATAGGGCGGTGGAAGGTGACGTTTAGGTTGTTGTCGACAGCAGCACGCTTCAGTGCATCTTTTTCGATGCCGTCACCGATGATGATCGCATGAATGGGACGTTTCTTTAGAATTTTCATGGCATCGATGAGATCCATGAGGGCATTCGAGATACTGAGTCCACCGGCGTAACCGACGACGTAATGGCCCTTTTCGTGGAGTTCATCGACAAGGGATTTAATGCTTTCATTCGGAGCATACGTCTCTTCGAAGTAGGAGGTCGGTAGACCATTAGGGATCACCGTTAGGTCTGTCTTTATTCCCAGTCTTCTGACGTAGACCTCGGTATTTGGAAGAATCGAAATGATTCGTCTCGAATTCTTATAAGCAGAGATTTCTGCACGCTGCATGAGCATGATAAAGGGATGGTGATCGCTCATGTGGCCAAGGACTTTAGGTGTAAGTGGCCAGAGGTCGTGGATCTCGTGGTATAGTCTCGCTCCAGAAAGCTTTGCAAGCTTTTGACCAGCGTACGTATCTAATGGATATGTTGAAGAGCAGATGATCGCATCGGGCTTCATGATCTCTAAGACCTTTTTAGGATGCAAGTAGAGCTTCGATACGAACTGAAGCATGGTCTTAAAGCGCTGAAAGCCATTCCCTTGATAGCGTGACGTGTGTAAAAAGAGAAAGTCGATGTCATCAATCGTCTGAAGCTCAAAATCTTCTTTAATTTGTGGATTCCAGTTTCTTAGGTGCGAAAAATCAGCCGCGACAATAAGTACGCGGTGACCTAGCTTTATGAGTTCCTTGGCAACGTAGTAGGGGCGGAATTCCATTCCCATCGACTCGCTACCAGCATAGTGATCAATGTATAAAATGTTCATATCTTCTCCCAGCCTATTATAGCATAACTTCAAGACATGACGAATGAGCCTTACGGCTCATTCAATCCCCTTTTGTTCTTTTTGTATGACAGGAAGTGTGATGTGAATTTTAAAGAGATCGCCCTCGAGCTTCACCTGGAAGTCACCTCCCATGAGGGAAGTGAAGGTCTCTGCGATCGATAGGCCTAATCCACTACCTTCTGTGGTCCTTGAGATATCGGCACGATAGAAGCGGCGTAGCACCTCTTCCTCTGTAAAGTCTAATGGGTAGTTGGCTGTATTCATGAGAGTAATCTCACAGCGTTCCCCTAGATTTTTTAGCGTCAAGAAGACGCGTGTATTTTTCATAGCATACTTTGTAGCATTATCAAAGAGATTCTGAAAAACTCTGTAGAGCTTTGTTCCATCTGCAACGACGTATACCGACTCTTCCGGTAGATCGATCTTCCAGTCGAGACCCGATTCTTCGATCTTTTCTTCATAGTCTAGAAGCATCTGCTGAAGGAGAGTCTTTAGATCGAGCTCTTGTAGTTCGAGCTTTAATTCACCGCTTGAAGCCTTTGAAACTTCAAAGACATCGCTAAGTATCCTCTTTAAGCGTTCGCTCTTTTCAGAGAGAATTGTGACGTATTCTGTGGCCGTCTCTGAAAGCTCTTCTTTTTTTAATAGATCGATGTAACTAATGATCGATGTGAGCGGTGTCTTTAAGTCGTGACTTACGTTTGTAATGAGTTCGACCTTCGTTCGTTCGCTTTCGATCTTTTCAGAGAGCGAAAGATCGAGATCGTCTTTGAGTTCTTTTAAGTCCTTCTGATTGGAGTAGACGAACCAGCCCGAAAGGCTAAGAAGTACTACTCCTAGCGACGTAAGGACTTCAATGGGGTCTCTTGAGAAGCCGATGACGAAGAAGATAACGATAAAGGCACAGAGTGCTAAAAAGATATACTGTCTCTTATCTATTCGATCGGGGGCTGTTTTCTTTTTACCGATGAGTGCATTAAGCATCAGCGATAGGAATTGGAAGAAGTAACCGATGACTGTCGTTTTAAAGAAGACTCTTCTCTTAATTCGGCTCGTAAAGAGGAGAATCATAAGGAGAAAGAGGGCAAAGAGAATGCCAGAGATGGTGATAAAGGGAATGAAAGCCGATAGCGAGTATTTCGATTCCCACATTAAGCTTAAGAGAGGAACGCCTAGCCTTAACGCGAGGAACATCAGAAGGAATATGAACGCCAAAGGTATGACGTCAAAGCTCGCTAAAAAGCTATCATTTGCATTGTAGACGGTCGTGATGAGCCAGACAAGTAGAATGAGGGCTGCGATGAGAGAGATGAGCTGGATCGTTAAGAGCCTGATTCGAAACGCCTTATGCCCTAAAAAGGTCGCTTGTAGACGATCGATCTTCGCTTTCTCATACCCTACGACGAGATGGTCCACATCTGGCCAGAAACTACTGTAAGTGTAGTTTGTTCCCTTAGGATAGACAAAGGAATCATTGACCTTTCCAAAGTAAAATGGAAGGTCGGTCATCTTTCCTGAGGGAGGGAGCTTTTTCTCGTAGCGTCCTGTTCTTTCATCGATTAATTCGAAGTAGGTATCACTCTCTAAGGGCTGAGACATGTTTATCACACTTCGCATCTCATCCTGTAACAGGAAAACGATCCATTCCGTTTCATTCACGGAGTCTTTAAAGAGATCGGTAAAGGAAAACTTTGTATCGCTTGTCGAAAGAAAGGCGACAAAGTTTCCCGTGAGAATGATCACGATCAGGATAAAGCCCATGACTTGTATAAAGCTTTGATTACGCTTCGATTTTATATCCAATTCCCCACACCACCTTTAAATAGCTTGGATCCTTGGGATTGATTTCTATCTTTTCTCGAATCCTTCGGACGTGAACCATGATTGTATTTTCTGCATTATAAGGGTCTTCGTTCCAGACGTTTTCATAAATCTGATCGGCACTAAACACTTGCGAGGGATGACTCATGAGTAGTTCTAGGATGCTAAATTCCTTGTTCGTAAGATGCACGAGTTCATTATCGACGTAGAATTCACGCTTTAAGCGGTCGAGCTTTAAGCCTCTTACGATGAGCATGTCATTGGAAGGAACCTCTTGACCACCGAGCTTTTGATAGCGTCTCAAGTGACTCTTTACGCGAGCGATGAGTTCTAAGGAACTAAAGGGCTTCGTAATGTAATCGTCACTACCTAAGCCGAGGCCTACGATCTTATCGCTCTCTTCACTCTTTGCACTGAGCATCAGTACAGGAATATTCTTAGTGGAACGAATCTTTACGAGCGTCGATAAACCGTCCATTCGTGGCATCATAATATCGAGTAGAACGAGATCGACATCTTCTACCTCGAGGACATTTAAAGCTTCGATTCCATCGTAAGCTTGAAGGGCACGAATACCCTCTGCTTCTAAGAGTGTTTTTATAGCGCGGTTGATCTCGCGATCGTCATCAGTGATTAATACAGTAGTCATCTTTCCTCCTACTCTTACTATAGGTCCTAATTCTTACAAGAATCTTTCGAAATTCTTAAATCAATCTTACGCCTGAAAAATGGTATACTCATTCTAGAAAGATGAGGTGACAATGAGCTATCTAGCCCTTTATAGAAAATATCGACCTCACGACTTTGAGGATTTTGCCGGTCAAAGAGAAATTGCAGAGAGTCTTCGCTATCAAGTGGAGAGCGGTACCTTCGGGCATTCCTATCTCTTCAGTGGAATTCGAGGTACAGGTAAGACGAGTATGGCCAAGGTCTTTAGTAAGGCCATAAACTGTCTCTCGCCAGAGAAGGGAAACCCTTGTGGAAAGTGCGAGTCCTGTATCGCCTTTCAAGAAAATCGACTGCTCGATATCATTGAAATTGACGCCGCTAGTAATAATGGCGTAGATGATGTGAGAGAGCTCAGAGAAAATTCCTACTTTGTTCCTTCTCACTCTCATTATAAAGTATATATCATAGACGAGGTACAAATGCTTTCGAAGGAAGCCTTTAATGCGCTTCTTAAGACGTTAGAGGAGCCTTCCAAGCAAGTTGTCTTTATTCTCGCAACGACGGAGCTTCAAAAGATTCCAGAGACGATCCTTTCGAGATGTCAGCGCTACCACTTTGAACGAATCGATGAAAAGGATGTCGTTTCAAGGCTTGAGCACGTTTGTAAAAAAGAAGGCGTGGAGTACGACCGCGAAGCCCTCGAAGTGATCGCAAGTCACTCGGAAGGTGCGATGCGAGATGCCCTTAGCTTCATGGATAAGGCACTCTCGATCTCGAAAGGAAAACTCACTTACGATTCCGTTCGAACGAGCTTAGGCATTTTAGGTAGAGAAAGCGTCCACGACCTCTTAAAGAGCTGCTTTAACGGCGAGATGGAATCGCTCCTTCAAAAGACCGATCACCTCATTCGTGAGGGAAGAGAGGTCGGCTCTGTCATCGAAGAACTTCAAGCCTTTTTAAGGACGATTCTCTTAGAAAAGCTCGTCGGAAAGAGCGCCAAGGAGCTTTTAAGTTACTCGGGACCTTCTTATGTCGATGAATATAAAGAGGTGAGTGAGAAAGACTTAAGAGAAGCGATGCGAATACTCGATGAAGCCTATAGAAAGCTTCGCTACACGTCGATTCCAAGGCTTCCGTTGGAACTTGCTCTGATAGAAATTGCTGAACTCAATTCCGTCCTTCGAACGGTAGAAGTCAAGCGCGTCGTAGAAAAACGTGGCATCGAAAAGGTCGTAGAGGACATTCCCGTTGAAGAGATTCAAGCAGGGGATGAGAGAGCTTACTTCCAAAAGATCCTTAAGGCTCTTAAGGATCAAGGAGAGCATTCACTCTATTACATCTTAGTTGAAGCGAAACTTGAAACGCTCGATGAAGAAAAGCTCGTCCTAAGCTTTAAGGATGACTTCAGTAGAGAAGCCGTAAAGACTTCAGAAAACATGGCTCTCTTAGACCGTGCGATTCAAGTCGCTTTAGGGGGTAAAAGACAGATTGAAATCTTTGAACCCGTGACCAAAGAGACGTCAGAACTCGATCAACTCAAGGCCTTTTTAGGTCAAGATCTCGATAAATTAATCATTAAATAGGAGGAAGCATGGCAAAACGCGGTGGTTTTCCAGGCATGGGAAACATGGGAAATATGCAGAGCCTCATGAAACAGGCTCAAAAGATGCAAGAGGAGATGCAAAGAGCACAGCAAGAAGCTGAAGCGAAGGAATTTGAAGTTTCAGTCGGAGGCGGTGCCGTCACAGTAAAGATGAGCGGTAAGAAGGAACTTCTTTCCATTACCTTAGAAGAATCCGTCGTCGATCCTGAAGACATCGAAATGCTTCAAGATCTCATTATTAGTGCCATTAATGAAGCTTACAGACAAGCAGAGGAATCCATGAGCTCTGCCATGGGTAAGCTCACTGGCGGACTTAACATTCCGGGGTTCTAATGGATTACTATCCAGAGAGTGTAAACCGTCTCATTGAAGAGCTTTCAAAGCTTCCAGGAATCGGTCAAAAGAGTGCAGTAAAGCTCACGGGTAACATTATCGACCTTCCTACCAAGGATGCGGTAGAGCTCGCACAGGCCATCGTCACCATGAAGAGGAAGGTGCACTTTTGTAAGCGCTGCTTTCATCTTACAGAAGATGATTTCTGTTCCATCTGTCTAAACGAAAAACGAGATCCCAAGACGGTCCTTGTTGTGGACACGCCAAGAGATCTCGTTGCGATCGAAAAGACGAGAGAATACAAGGGGCTCTATCACGTTTTACACGGAAGGATTTCTCCTTTAGATAACGTGAGACCAGAAGATCTTACGATCGAAGCGCTATTACATCGGATCGAGTCGGAGGGAGTCGAAGAAGTGATTCTAGCGAATTCCCCCACGCTCGAAGGTGAGGCGACAGCCGTCTACCTTTCGAAAAGGCTCGAAGAATATCCTGTAAAAGTGACGCGCATTGCGCACGGCGTTCCGATCGGCGGTGACTTAGAGTTTGCCGATGAGATGACGCTTTTAAAGGCCCTTGAAGGCCGTCATAGTTATTAGAGACTGTAGTAGAGGACGCCTGAGCGCTCCTCTCTTTTTATTTCTCCCTTATGGTAGAGGTGTTCTAGGTGAGCGTGTGCTTCACCAGCTGCAAACCACTTCTGACTCTTTGGAAATTCATCCCAGTTTTTAGCTCTGATGTCCCAGCTTAAGTTCTTTGTAACCATTCTGACGGTCGATGGTCCGTGCTTTTCAAGTGAAGTGACGGCTTCAAAGAGACGCTTTTCGTGGTGAGAAAAGAGTGTTTCAATGCGTTTACGGTAGTCATCTAGAAGCTCTCTATGGGAGCTAAACAGGTGATTGATGTCCATGTCGTAAACTTTTTTTAGGTTTTCAAAGTACGTACCGAGGATGTCTTCGTACTCAAAGCCCCAGAAGGTGATATTTGGGGTGATCTTTCCTAAGATATGGTCTCCACAGAAAAAGAGCTTATGTTCCTTTTCGTAGAGTCCTACAATTCCTGGCGTATGACCTTTGATGTCAATGACTTCAAAGGTGTATGATCCGACCTTTACCGTACTTCCAGGATCCTTCACTGTAACCTGAATGGGTTTACGTGGTCTATAGCGAAAGCCTGGATGGTCTGAGATGTCTAACTGATCTTCTTCGAGCCCTTGAATCTTTGCAAAGTGCTCGATGTCCTTCCAGTGGGGGCTGTCTTCCTGTGTCATCGTATTTACATAGTGGGAGTCGACACTACCCATGTAGATTTCAGTACCAATCGATTCAAACCAAGAGGCAAGACCGGTGTGATCCGAGTGCAAGTGCGTTAAAAAGAGCTTCATCTTGCTCGGATCAATTCCTTTTTCCTCTAAGATTCCTTCCATTCTCGCTATGGTCTCCGGCGTATTAAAAGCCGTATCGACCATGAGTGTTTCACCCTCCGACTGGATCAAGTAGTTATTGATCGCTTTTAATGGGTTATTTGGCAGTTCAATTTCATTCAAGTAGATCTCTTTATAAATTTCTTTCATAAGCACCTCGTTCGATTCATACCCATCTTCGGGTTTACTATGTATTTACCTATGTTTTACTTTAAGGTTACTTCGCTTCGGTAAAATGAATGTACTAACCCATAGGAGGAAACATGAAAAGAAAACTTGCACTCGTACTCGTTTTAGTCATGATGTTTTCCGTTGTTCAAGGCTTTGCTTTAACGACAGAAAATATCGTTTACCCGACACTCACGACGCTCATCGTCGATAAAGCACACTCCTTCGATTCTGGAAGCGGTGAAGCTGGAACAGAAATTGTCGACGTGGCTCCTAAGGCAGGAATCATGGCAACCGTTAACGGTGCTGAGAAATCCCTAGACCTAACGAAAATGGATGAGACCAAGTTCGACTGGAAGGTCGCAACACGCATTAACGTTTCAAATCTTCTTACAGGAAACGCTGGTGACATCACATCTGTTGCCATCGCTCCAAACGAAAAGTATCTTGCCATCGCAGTACCTGCAAAAGTAAAGACCGACATCGGTCACGTTCTAACCTTTGACCTCAAGGGAAATATCATCAGTGCTGTAGAAGTCGGTGCACTTCCAGACATGCTAACGATCTCTTCAGACTCTAAAAAGATCCTCGTTGCTAACGAAGGCGAACCATCCGATGACTACAAGGTCGATCCCAATGGTTCTGTTTCTGTGATCACTGTAAGTGAATCAGGAAAGATGGAGAAGTCTGCAACCGTAGATTTCACAGGCGTAACGATTCCTGAAACCGTTCGTAAGAGCAATCCTGCTCAAACCTATCCACAAAATATCGAGCCTGAATACATCGTTCTTTCAAAGGACAACCAAAAGGCTTATGTCGCTTGTCAAGAATCGAACATCATTGCGATCTTTGACATCCCAACCCTTTCTTTCGAAAAGATCGTAGACCTTGGAACGAAGGACTTCAGCTTCGATGCCAAGATGGACCCATCGGATAAGGATAAAGTAGCTAAGCTTCGTAACGTTCCGATCTTAAGCTTCTACATGCCTGACGGAATGAGCATCATTAACATTGCTGGTAAGGACTACATCCTAACCGCTAACGAAGGTGATACAGCCGACTGGGAAGGCTACAGTGAAGAGGTACGTGTAGCGAAGCTCGCTGGAAAAGATAAGATTGCACTTAAAGCTACAAACTACAAGGGCTTTACACAAGCTCAACTCGACCAAATGGTAAAAGATGGTCTCTTTAACGAAGATCAACTCGGACGTCTCAAAGTTACAACCGCTCAAGGCGAAAAAGACGGAAAATACGAGACCCTTTACGGTTTCGGTGGAAGAAGCTTCTCTGTCCTAGATAGCAATGCAAACATGATCTACGACAGCGGTAACGACTTCGCATCCATCCCAATGGACGCTATGCCAAACTACTTCAACTGCGAAGGAACACCAGAGTCCTTTGACTCCAGAAGTGACGACAAGGGCGTTGAACCAGAAGGCGTAGCATCTGGTTACATCGACGGTGTACCTTATGCTTTCGTAGGAACAGAGCGTCTCGGTGCGATTTTCGTATACGATCTCTCTAACCCACAAAAGCCAGCCTTTGTACGCGTCATTGAACCAACATCCAAAGACATCTCTCCAGAAGGAATACGCTTTGTACCAGCAGAAGAGAGTAAGACAGGAAAAGCTACACTTTATGTCGCTCATGAGATCAGTGGAACAGTTGCTGTTTACACCTTCTCAAACCGCATCGCAGGCCAAAACCGTTATGAAACAGCTAGTAAGATTTCAAAAGAAACCTTTATGGCAAGCGATGTAGCACTTCTTGCAAGCGGAGAAAACTTCCCAGATGCTCTTTCTGCAGCACCTCTTGCAGCAAGCTACAATGCACCACTTCTTCTAACAAAGTCCAACGACCTACCAGTCGATACACAAGCTGAACTCAGCCGTCTCGGTGTAAAGAAGCTTACGATCATCGGTGGTGAAAAGGCTGTAAGTAAAGAAGTAGAACAAAAGGCTAAAGACATGGGTCTCGAAGTAACACGTATCTTCGGTGCTGACCGCTATGAAACTTCAAGAAAGATCTACGAAGCAGTGAAGGCTCACCATTCCTTCACAGACGTCTTTGTAGCAAGCGGACAAAACTTTGCAGATGCTCTAAGCATTGCTCCAATCGCAAGCCATGCATCCAATAAAGCAGTTCCGATTCTCTTAACGCCTCAAAATAAGGCAGAACTTAAGAACGTTGAACTCCTAGGTGGAATTAAAAACGTTACAGTTATCGGTGGAGAGATGGCAGTAAGTAAAGAAGCCGCTTCCATCTACGCTCCTTACAACATGAAGCGCATCGCTGGTAATACTCGCTTTGAGACGAGTGCTCTCATTGCAACGACTTACCACGATAAGAGCGAAGTTTCCGTCGTAGCAAACGGACAAAACTTCCCAGATGCTCTCGCTGGAAGCATCTATGCTGCTAAACTCGATGCACCGATGGTACTCGTAGACAGCAAGGAAGTTCCAACAGCTGCTGAAACGTTCCTCAAAAAGAACGTGAAGAATGCAATCGTTTTAGGTGGTGAGCTCTCTATCACAAGAACTGTAAACGACACGATTCTTGACCTCGTAAAATAGTCATAAAAACAATGAAGCCGACATCAAACGATGTCGGCTTTTCTATTTGTCCTTCTTTTCTTTTCCTTCTTTAGCGTATCGATGAGAAGCTTTAACCCCACGGTGTTTTCTGCCCCCTCAGGAAGTATGACGTGTGCATAGCGCTTCGATGGCTCCACAAACGTCTCGTGCATGGGCTTCACCTGGCTTTCGTACTGGTTCAGTACACTTTCCGTGCTTCTTCCGCGCTCGATGGCATCCCTTCTAATGCGTCTTATGAGGCGCACATCGCTATCGCAGTCTACAAAGACCTTGAGGTCTAAAAGCTCTCGGATCCTTTCGTCGTAGAGGGCAAAGAGACCTTCTACAATAATGACAGGTTTTCCTTCTAAAGTCTTCTTTTCTTCCTTTCTCACGTACTTAACAAAGTCGTAGACGGGAATGGAAGCCTTAAGACCCTCCTTAAGCTTTCTTAGATCCTCTAATAAGAGATCGAGCTCAAAGGCATCGGGATGATCGTAGTTCACCTTGAGTTTCTCTTCAAAAGTCATTTCATCAAAGCTCTTATAATAGCTATCGAGACTCAAGATGAGCACGTTTTCTTTTAAATTTTCTTTTATTTTTTCTACGACACTGCTTTTTCCAGAGGCGCTACCGCCTGCAATGCCAACAATAAATGGATTCATCGTTACCTCAAAATCATTCTATCATAGTGGGTATAAAAAAATAAATTCGTTTTTTTGAGAAAAAAAGGGTCCTTGAAACGTATTAGTAGTGTAGGAGGGAAAATGAGAGAACGAAATCGATTGGCGCGCGTAATCGACAAGTACTCTGACATGGTCTATAGAATAGCCTTTCAAGCGGTTGGGACGAAAGCCGATGCTGAGGACATCACACAGGATGTTTTCCTACGGCTTTTGGAGGATGACACTGAGCGGTCGGAGGAGCATTTAAAAGCTTGGCTCATTCGTGTCACCGTGAACCGTACCAAGGATTTCTTCCGATCACGTTGGAATCAACGTATGGAGCTAAGCGAAGAACAGATAAAAGTAGAACATCGCGAGGCTTTTTCAGAGTTAAATGAGCTCGAAGGGGAAGAGCGAACTCTCATTTACCTCTTCTATTATGAAGGGTATAAGCAGCGGGAAATTGCGGAGATTCTCGGGCTTAACCCGAGTACTGTCGGAACAAAAATACAAAGAGCAAAAGAAAAATTAAAGGGGATTCTTTTTGAAGCAAAGGAGGCGATAGAATGAAAGTCCCATATAAAGAATTAATGGACGACATTCGCTTAGATGACGGAGTAAAGCGTCGACTCGCCCAAAGTCTTCAAAGTCAGGAGGAGACTATGAAACCTGTCGGAAAAAAGATAGAAGAAAAGAAAAGACCGTTTGTAAAACTCTTCTTTGGACTTGCGTCGGTAGCTGTGATCGTCCTTGCAGTATATCTTGCAGAAAACTTCCAGAAACCAAGTGGATCTCCCGTAGCGAGTTCTGTTCCATCGACGGAATCGTTTAAGACGGAAGAAAACGTTCAGTCGGAATCTGAACCAGTGATTTCAAAGAAGTTTAATATCGGCTACGATGCATTTATCGGCGAACATGTCTTAACCAAGCCTTTTACAGAAGAGACACTCAAGAACTCTCCTTTTAAGGGGGAAGACGTACCATTTAAGGTGCTTCCTGCTTTTAAGAGAGATACCAACTGGACCTATGAGACGGCTATAAAGAGAACAGAAAAGATCGTTGAAAAGCTTGGTTGGACGAAAGAAAAGATGAGTGAAAAAGCCTTCTACGAAACCTCAAACTTCATCGAGGTCGTCTGTAAGGAAGGAACGATTTCATCGTTTCCACAAAATAGCGTGACACTCACATTTAATGAAAAGCCATCTGATGAATCCTGGAAAGCCATTCAAAAGAAGGCGGGCTTTAACCACATGAAGGAGCTTTATGTAACTAGCGAAGCACAAGAGTATCAAAGAGCTTTCTATGAAGATTCTTCTGATTCACTCACACGCCTCGTAAACTATACGCAAATGAACCTCATCGACATCGGTGAAGCCGGTGGCACCTGGTTTGCAGAGTATACGTATACGGATAACGATGAGAATCTAGGTGAATTTCCTATCCTTTCACCCAAGGAAGCGAAAGAAGAACTTCTAAAGGGAAAAGCCTTCTCAACAAATCTCACGCATCCAAAGGATCTAGAGATTCTTGGAATGGAACTGCTCTACGGAACGGATGGTGAGGGCTATGTACTTCCTTACTACCACTTCTTCTTAAAATCAGATGTTATCGATGGCACGCCTTATGCCTTTGATTACTACGTTCCTGCCTTTAAGCCCGATTACTACACGGGAGCAAGCGGTAAGAACGAATGGGTCATGAAGGAGAACTTACCAGACTTTGAGGGCGTAGAAAGCGTGTCGGTCTTAGATAACGAGACCAATAAGACGGTAGAACTTAAGGTTGAAGATATTGGTTACCTCAAATCCTTTATCATGGATACACAGATTACAGCTTATCCGTCGAGAAAGACGACAGCCGATGAACATGCACAGCGCTTCCAGATCACACTCAAGAAAAAGGGATCGGAAACGATCATGACCTTCCCTCAGTATTCCATTCAATACGATGGATATACGAGTGAAGCGTACGACATCGACAATGGCGATTTATATACACTTATCTTTATAGAACTACTTCAATCAAATCAATAGAAAAATGGAGGAGCAATGAAAAAGGGGATACTCTTTCTACTCATCATAGCGTTATTCCTTACAAGCTGCCAATCGACAGAAAAACCTGTAGCCACAGCAGAACCAAAGGTCGTGACGAATGAAGCGACAAAGGAACCGACAAAAGAACCAGAGGTCGTGACGAATGAAGCGACAAAAGAACCAGAGGTTGGCTTAGAAAAGCTTCCAATTGACATCGAGCTCGAGCTCTATCCGATTCATGCCGAGGTTCAAAATGTCAAGGAGTTCTTTGGAAATAGCCCCATGACGGGCTTCGATTTAGCCTTCGATACACTTCCTGCTTATAAAATGAACAATAGCGAAGAGTATGAAGAACTAAAAAAGAGAGCTCAAGAAGTTGCCCATGATCTCGACTGGAACATAAAGAGCGTGGCTGACGAAGCTCAATATAAAGAAGGGATGCAACTTAACGTAAAAGCAGAAGAAGGCGAGATCTTCTATTCCTCTTATGGATTTACGGTCGTTTGTATGGATGCCAAAACCGATCGAGTAGAGATTTTAAAGAAGCTTGGTTTTAAACATCCGAATACCGTCGAAGGACGCTTTGATCCGCATGATACGCAGAGTGAAGTAACCTTCTACGATCACTCGGACGATCCGGTGGAATGCGCACGTTTCTACTTTACGAAGGTAGCAGACTCCATGACCGACATGTGGGAAGGAAAGCCTGCGATCTTCATGAACTTCTTGGATCAAAAAAATGTAGAAAAGATCGGAGATTATAAGGCGATCAGCGCAAAGACAGCGAAGGAGATGCTCCTTTCTGGGAAGAACCTTTCAAACTCTGTCGTGAAACCAGAAGAGAAGACCGTCCTAGATGTGGAACTCATCTACATGGTAGGTACAAAAAGTCGCATGCTTCCGTACTACCGCTTTGCCGTCATGACCAACGACAACCCTCTCGTTCTCGATGAATACTTCGTCCCTGCACTCGATCCTTCCTCCTATAACGAAGAGCTTGCAGATAGACAAGAGATTTCAAAGGACCTTCTCATCAGTGCCTTTAAGCCTGTAAAAAAGCTTCAAATCATTGATGTTCAGACGAAGAAAGAACTTCCCTTAGAAGAATTTAAAGCCAACGAGTTCTGGGAAACGTTTCGATCGACAAGTCCTTTAGCTTACGAGAAGGTAAAAGGGGAGCCAACCATTCTCTATGAGGTTCATGTAACCTATGAAGACGGTGAAGAAGTAAGTTTGACATTCCCCGACTATTCCGTGACGAAAAATGGTGTAACGAGTGATTACTACCACCTCATGAACAAGGAAAACTTTGATTCCTATTTTTCATCGTTAAAGAAATAAATGATAACGTAAGACGGTTCGAATGAGCCGTCTTTTGTTTATTCTTTTGCTATACTAAGAGTAAGTAAGAAAAGGAGTTCAAGATGAGTAAAGCAGATGAATTATTTATTTCCATGTGTAGAGATATCATAGAAAACGGGTTTTCTTCTGAAGGGGAAGAGGTTCGTGCGCGTTGGAGTGACGGTACGCCTGCTCATACGATCAAGCGCTTTGGCATCGTCAATCGCTACGACTTAAGTGAGGAGTTTCCCGTTCTAACCCTTCGCCGTACGTACTACAGGACAGCTCTACAGGAGCTCCTTTGGATCTGGAAGCTAAAGAGCAACAACATTAAAGATCTTAAGGGTCACGTCTGGGATGAGTGGGCTGATCCCGATGGTTCTATCGGTAAGGCCTATGGCTATCAGCTCGGCGTGAAGCACCACTATAAAGAGGGTGACTTCGACCAGGTGGATCGCGTGCTCTACGATTTAAAGCACAACCCCTATAGTCGCCGCATCATGACAAACATCTACGTCCACGAGGATCTTCATGAGATGAACCTCTATCCTTGTGCCTACTCGGTGACGTTTAATGTCACAGGAAAGAAACTGAATGCCATTTTGCATCAGAGAAGTAACGATGTCTTAGCTGCTAACAACTGGAATGTCGTTCAGTATGCATTTCTTGTGCACATGATGGCTCAAGTGTCAGGCTTTGAAGTGGGAGAACTGGTCCACGTCATAGCAGACGCTCATATTTACGACCGACACGTTCCACTCGTAAAAAAGCTCATTGAAAGAGAGCCACGAAAAGCTCCCAAGCTTTGGATGAATCCTGATGTCAAGGATTTCTACGACTTTACTGCAGACGATTTCAAGCTAGAGGGGTATGAATACGGTGATGATCTCGGAGAGATCGAGATCGCCATATAGGAGGAATTGTGTTTGCCATTGTAAATGTAGATAAAAACTGGGGCATAGGACTTAAAGGAGATATGCTCATTCACTTAAAGAGCGACCTCAAGTTCTTTAAAGAGCAGACGATCCATAAGACCGTTCTCATGGGTCGTAAGACGTATGAGTCCCTACCGGGAAAAAAGCCCCTCGTTTCTAGAAGAAATATCATCCTTACTCGTTCAGACTTAGAGGTCCCTGGCTTCGAAGTCATTTCAAGCATGGAAGAAGCACTCGCTCTTTCAAAGACGATGGATCCGGATGACTTTGTCATCATGGGTGGGGCAGAGATCTATAAGAAGTTTTTACCATACTGCGAAAAGGCCATCATCACGAAGATCGATTTCGAATACGACGATGTCGATCGCTACTTTCCGAACCTCGATGAACTCGAAGGCTGGGAACTTGAAAGTGAATCAGAGCTCTTTCACGATGAACAAGTGAATTACAAGAGAGCTATCTATAAGCATACGAAGGTGAAGCATGAATAACATCGAAAAGACGATGAATAAGTACGTCGCGATCCAAAGTGATACGGGAACCGTACTTGAACGCGATGTAGAAGAAGCGCTCTTTAAAGAGCTAAGTGAGATCGATTATTTTAAAGCGCACCCAGAGTATGTCGGCCTTCAGGAACTCAAGCAAGAGACACTCGGAAGAAGAAATGTCTACGCGCTCTATAAAGGTGGCGATAAGAATACCGTCATTCTCATGCATCACCATGATGTCGTAGACATTGAATGCTACGGAGACCTAAAAGACATTGCTTTTAAACCAGAGGAACTAAAGGAAGCCTTAAAGAAGCTCGAACTGTCGCACGATGCCACAGAGGATCTGGGAAATGACGACTGGATCTTCTGTAGAGGTGGTGCCGACATGAAGGCAGGTCTTGCGATCGAACTCGAGATGCTAAAGTATGCCATTCGTGAAAAGCTACCCATGAACCTCCTCTTTCTATCCGTTTCCGACGAAGAGCGATTATCTACGGGTATGCGTAGTGCCTTCGGTTTACTTAAAGAATTTAAGGAAAAAGAAGGACTTCACTATACACTTTTAATCAATACGGAGCCGCATGAAAGACCGAACGGAAAGTACCGCGTCTACGGCGGATCCATCGGTAAACTCATGCTTCAAGTGTACGTGGGGGGTAAAAAGAGTCACATCGGTAAAGCCCTCGAAGGCTTTAATCCACTCTCCGTCCTCTCTCGACTCGTGTCCGATACAGAGCTTTCCATGCACTTTACTGATTCCTTCGAAGGAGAACGTTCCGTTCCTCCTACCTGGGGCTTCTTAAGAGACTTTAAGAGTGTCTACGATGCCTCCATTCCAGAGCGCGCAGGAAGTTACATGAGCTTTCTAACCTTTGAGCGCTCCCCTAAAGAGATCCTAGATGGCATGAAGACCTTCAGTGAAAAAGCACTACAGGATGCCATTTCTCACTATAACGAAACGTGTAAAGCGAATGGAGTAGAACCGACAGAACTCTACCCCGGCGTCTATACGTTTGAGGACCTTAAAAAGCGCATCGACGCAGAAGAACTCAAGGCCATTCGAAAAGCTTCTCTTGAAGGAAGAAATGTGGTCGATGGCAACATGCACTTTATCGCAAGCCTAACAGAGCGTATAAAGCTCAAAGAACCCTTTGTGGTTCTAACCATCTGCCCGCCTTTTTATCCAGCCATTCGTAACGAAAAAGAAGATCCCTCAAAGAAACTCGAGGATGTCGAGCTCGTTCATTACTTCCAAGGAATTAGTGATATGAGCTACATGAATACGAATAAAAAGAGCCTTCAAGGTATCGACGAATTGATGCCCCTTTGGGATGAAGAGATCTATAGTCTAGAACTCAACGAAGAAGAGCCCATGCTCGTACTAAACGTTGGACCTTGGGGAAAGGATCTCCATCAGCTGACAGAGCGCGTCTACAGGCCTGACCTCGAACGATCTCTGGAGTACGTGAAGACGCTTTCGGAGCATTACGCCAAGTGAAAGCGCTAAGAGGCCGTGTATTTACACTAGATGGAATCAAGGAGCGCGTCGTCTGTTTTTCAGAGTACATTGAAAAAATAGTTGAAATAGATAACTATCACGGGGAAGTAGAGGCCTTCGAAGGCCTCTTAATCCCCGGTTTTATCGAGCTTCACGTCCATGGTCTAAAAGGCATTGATACGATGGACGGAAACCTAAAGGAACTTTCGAAAGCCCTTTTAAAAGACGGCGTCACCGGATTTTTAGCGACCACCATGACAGCCCCTCTCGATGAACTCGATGAGCTCTTTCAAAGCTTTCGAAAGGAGAAGGTAGAGAACTTTCTCGGTATCCACCTCGAAGGGCCCTTCCTCAATCCAAAGAAAAGCGGGGCCCAGGAAACAAAGTCTTTTCAGTTACCTAATATAGACTTTGTAAAGAGAAACCTAGATCTCATAAAAGTAGTTTCCTTTGCACCAGAACTAGACCCAGAGCTTACGTTTATTCATGCTTTAAAAGATGATGTCATTTTATCGATCGCTCATAGTGATGCGACGTATGATGAGTGTGTCCGGGCTATAAGGGGTGGAGTAAAGCACGTATCACACCTCTTTAATGCCATGAGAGGACTTCACCATAGAGAGCCAGGTGTCGTAGGAGCAGCACTAACGGAGGATGTGTCGGTAGAAGTCATTCCTGATGGAATTCACGTGCATCCGAAGATCATCGAGCTCGTAGCAAAGGTTAAAAATGATAAGCTCGTCTTTATTACCGACAGTATGCGAGCGAGAGGACTCTCGGATGGAACATATCTTTTAGGTGGAAGAGAGGTTACGGTAGAGGGGAGACTTGCCCATAGAGACGGGGTCATTTCCGGTTCTATCGTAAGTCCTTTAGATGTTATACATTTCCTTCAAAAGGAGACGACACTTCCTCTTGAATCGATTCTTCGATCGCTTACGAGTATTCCGGCGAAAGTGTTAGGGATCGACGACAGGGAAGGAAGTATCGTAGAGGGACATTATTCGAACTTTGTGATTTTAAAAGACGAAAGAATCGACCGCGTGTATTTTAGAGGACAACGTGTTTGAAATTATCTGTTATGAAATCGAAGATGTAAGGCGTTTAAAGGAGTTGGGACCGAGGCGAGTGGAACTCGTTAGAGATCTTCACCTGGGGGGAATGACACCTCCGATAGAACTCGTAAAAGAAGCGATCGATGTAGGCTTTTTTCCCTCCGTTATGCTTCGTGAGACAACTTCCTTTGTCTTAAAAGAGGATGACCTTAAAACACTTCATAAGACCATGAAGCCCTTCTTAGATCTAGGCGTTAAGCACTTTGTCTTTGGCGCTTTAAAAGAGGACGGCTCACTCGACCGAGAAGCTTTAGAAAGCTTTAAGCCCTATGGCATTACGATGACCTTTCACCGTGCGATCGATGAAAGCAGTCGGCCACTCGACGTCTTAAGAGAGTTAGAAGACTTTGACTTTGTAAAGTACGTTCTTACGAATGGAAAAGGTGATCTAAGTCTTCTTAAGAACATGCTCGAAAGTACTTCGAAGCGCATCATTTTGGGTGGAGGCGTTCGCATAGAGACGCTTCCAGAGATTTTATCGATCCTTTCCTCCTATTCTTTCGATATTCACATGGGTACCGGGGTAAGAACAGAGGGAATTGATGAACATAAGGTAAAACAAGTTGAAGCCATCTTAGAAAGGAGTTCCTATGGAACCTAAGAATCTTTCGCCCTTAAAGATCATCCTACTCGTCATCATCGGTCTCGCGATTCTTTCCTTCGTACTAAACATCGTCACAAGCTTACTTCCCGTCATCATCGTAGTGGGTGTTGCACTCATCCTACTCGGAACATTAGGTCGAAAGTAACACCTTTAGAGGTGTTCTTTTTCTGTAGAGGTACTATGAAAAAAATACTGATCCTTCTTCTCTGTGTGCTTCTTTTAGGCTGTAGCCCAAAAGAGAGCGAGAAAATGAAGCTCATGGCATTACCTGAGAAGACATTTTTAGTCGTAAGTCAAACGCATGGAATGAAAGAGGGAGATCCCGTGAGGATTTCCTTAGAAAAAGAGGTTAAGGTGGGAGATATCATTGAAGTGGAACGCGTGGGAGCGATTAGAGAAAGCTTCCCAGTTCAATTTGACGTAGAAAACGTCGTTCCTGTAGAGAAGTTTCCTGTGCGCATTACGTTAGAGCAAGCGGTGAAACTAAAGGAACTCTTACAGGACAAGGTCGTGCTCTTAGATGTGAGAACGAAAGAAGAGTACGATGAGGGGCACATCCCTACCGCCCAGCTATCTCCTGTAGAATCGCTCTCTAGAGATGTGAAAAATCTCGATAAAGACACGCTCTATATCATCTACTGTCGAAGTGGTCATCGTTCGAGCATTGCTCGAGAGATGCTAGATGAAGTGGGCTTTCAAGCGATCGATGCAGGTGGAATCATGGGTTACAAGGGAGAAATAGAAAAGTAGAGCGGGACACAAGTCCCGCTCTAGTCATATAAAGGTAGGTTGAAAAAATGTTTCAGGATAAAAGCCGTTCGAATGGGAAGCTCTTCTTCCTTTAGAAGCCTGATCGCTTCTTCACGGTTTACAAAGAGCACCTCAATCTCTTCGGAAGCCTCTAGTAGATCCTTAGAAACCGTTCCACTGTACGTACCAAAGGCCGTTTCGACGCGTTCGTTCGAGAGTCCGACGGAGGTATAACGAGGACCGTCTTTACCTAGATAGTGAAAGTCTAATCCTGTTTCTTCTTTAAACTCACGAACGGCAGCTTCTTCTAGCGTTTCTCCGTCATCGATGAGACCTGCTGGAAAGCTATAGATCTCTTTTCCGTGAACGACACGAAACTCCTTGATCATGACAAGCGTGTCCTTCTTTTCATTCCAGGCGACGATCATCGGTCCATCGGAGCCGTATTCATGTTCAAAGATCTCCTTTACGAGGCGATCTTTTCCTTTTCTAGAGACCATTTCCCAGTTTCTCTTGGTTCCCGTCCTATCGAGATACTCGATAGAGAAGCTCTTTAGGTATTTAAGTGGCTTTTCTGAAACGTCTAAAATTTTCATTTAAGAATTTCTTTTACAAAAGCTTTGAAGCGCTGTAAGCCTTCCGTGATGTCTTCACGGCTTGCAGCATAGCTCATGCGGATGAAGTCATCTTCACCGAAACCGATACCAGGAACGAAAGCTACCTCACGGTCTAGCATCTTTTGGCAGACTTCAAGGCTTAGGCTTGTAGCTTGAATCTTTTCTCTTAATGGACTGATGTCGATAAAGACGTAGAAAGCTCCCTTTGGTGGGATAATTTGAATCTCAGGAAGCTCTTCTTTAAAGAACTTCGCGATCATGTCTCTACGACCCATGTATTCTTGACGCATGCGTTCAATTTCACTCTTGCAGTCACGAAGAGCGAAGAGTGCAGCGTGCATACTTACTGTAGATGGGTGGCTTACGAGGTGCGATTGAACGCTACCCATGCTCTTTGCCATCTCCTTATTGCATGCTGTGTAACCGATTCTCCAACCTGTCATGGAAGCGGACTTTGAAAGGCCGTTTACGATAACGGTGTTGTTCTTAATCTCTTCTGAAAGAGCTGCGATCGATGTGAATTCTGCATCGTAGACGATTCTTTCATAGATTTCATCGGCTAGGATGAGGATTCCTTTTTTCGTAAAGTAGTCACAGATGGGAAGGAGTTCTTCCTTCGTGTACACGTTACCTGTTGGGTTGGATGGGTTATTGATAATAACCATACGTGTGTTCTCTGTCACTTTTCCTTCGAGGTCTTCGAGTGTTAGCTTAAAGCCATTTTCCTTCTTGGTCTTTACGTAGATGGCGTTAGCTCCTAGGAGTTCTACGATTTCAGGATAGCTAACCCAGTAGGGAACAGGAATGATAACCTCGTCACCAGGGTTTAGTGTCGTAAGAATGGTATTGGTGATAGAAAACTTTGCACCGCTCGATACGACAATTTGATCGGTCTCATAATCGATCCCGTTTTCTTCCTTGAGCTTTCTAACGATTTCCTTCTTAAGCTCGAGGTTACCCGTAGCGACATCATACTTTGTCATGTTTTGTTCGATGGCTTCGATTCCGCCTTGTTTTGCACATTCTGGTGTAGGGAAATCGGGCTCACCAATAGATAAGTTAATGACAGGAATGCCGTCAGCTTTCATTTGCTTCACTCTAGCACTGATTGAAAGTGTAATGGACGGACTGATTGCTTTTGCACGTTTCGATAACATTCTTCCTCCTTAAGTTGCCCATAGATTATAACATACGTTAGCTGTTTAACACAGGCTATTAGAACGAATAAATTTTACCTATGATGTGAATACTTTCTATTATCCGGTTGTCTTTTTTACGCCGGTATATTATATTGGATTCAGCGGATTGATTTACGTTTATTTTTGTAACAACATTGGTAATTATCTATCTTTTACAATAATGATAATATACACAGTTACGACAGTAAGTGTAAGATCATCCATTACCGATACATAAATCGGGAACTCAGAGAATAAAAAAAGAAGGAGGAAAAATTCACTACAAACGCCCTACTGCACTACCACATTCTAAATTTTTTAAGGAGATTATCATGAAACTAAAAAGAACTATTGCTCTGCTCTTGGTACTCGTTTTAACCTTGAGCCTCGTTGTAAGCTGCGAACGTCCTAGTGACAAGAACAAAGACAATGGTCAAAGCAATGAAGCTTCAAGCACAGATTCTGCAAGCCCAGCTGCTGACGGAGTCATTGAAGTTAAGATTGGTCATACAGACTCCTCTTCACGTTCTACTCACAAAGCTGCTGTTTGGTTAGGTGAATACCTCGAAGAAAAAGCACCTGGTAAGTTTAAAGTAACTGTTTATCCTGACGGACAACTTGGTGACTCACCAGACCTTTTCGCTGGTGTTAAGCTTGGAACACTTCAAGTTGCATTCGACCTTTCAAGTGTCGTAACAACAGCTGCAGGACCTGCATCAAGCTGCATCGACCTACCATACCTCTATCCTACATATGAAGACTGGATCAAAGGAACTTTCGAACTAGGTGGACTAGACGTATTTAACGAAACACTCGCTGATGCTGGCTACTACTGCCTCGACATGTTCTACAACGGTATGCGTCAAGTCATTAGTAAAGATAAAAACTACCATAACTCTGAAGACCTGAAGGGTCAAAAGATTCGTATCGCTCAAAACGAATTAAACATTGAGCTTTGGAAGGCAATGGGTGCAAACCCAACACCTATGGCTTGGAGTGAAGTTATTACTTCTCTATCCCAAGGACAAGTAAATGCTCTCGACCACTCTCTCGGCGTATTCAACGACTTCTCTCTTCATGAAATCGCTAAACACATTACACTTACAAACCATGCAAGCTCACCATTCCCACTCGTTTGCTCCAAAGAATGGATCGACAAGATGCCAGAAGCTGAAAAGAAAATCTTCATGGAAGGTGTTCATTTAATGGCTCAAAAGCAACGCGATGAAGAGCGTGCAAACGAACAAAAATACATCGAGCGTTTCAAGAATGAAGGCGCTACAGTAGAAGAACTTACTCCAGAAGAAGTGGAAGCGTTCAAGAAAGCCGTTCAACCTGTTTATGACAACTTACGTAAGCAAGTTGGCGACGAAGTCATGGATAAGTGGCTCGCTACCGTTCCTAAGTAAGAACTCATCACTCGGATGAGTGTTACTCATCCGAGTTCTTTCTTTTCATTTACGTATTTACATATCAAGGAGAAACTATGAAGAAAAAAGTTCTATCCGTCTTAGACAGGATTGAAGAGTTCTTCCTCGTATCGATGTTTATCGCAATGGTACTCATTATTTTCTTTCAAGTTATCATGCGTTTTAGTAAGAACTCTCTCTCTTGGTCTGAAGAATTGGGTAAGTTCATCTTCGTTTGGATTTCTTGGATCGGTATCTCGATCGGTCAACGAAAAAATGAACATATCCGTATTACGATGCTCACGGATCGTCTACCCTATGGTTTAAAAAAGGTTGTAGAGATCATTTCAGAACTCATTGTCATTGGAATCTGTGTGATCACAGCATACTATTCCTATTCACTCGTCCTCTCTCAAGCATCGACACCTTATGCTGGAATTAAAATCAGTATGTCCTATGGCTACCTTTCGGTGCTTGTTGGTACGATCTTAATGATCATTCGCTGCCTTGTTACGATCTCGGATCACATTCGAGCTCTTGGTCAAGGTGAGCCGATCGAAGGGGAAGAGGTGAAATAATGGGTATTCAAATCTTATTTATCGCTCTTTTCGTCATGCTCATGATCGGTGTACCTGTAGGATTCGCCATTGGTGGAGCGACTATTCTTGGCATGTACTTTGGTTCTGATCTGAACATGGTTATTTCTGCTCAGTACTGCTATTCAGGTATCAGTTCCTTTACAGTAATGGCTATTCCTTTCTTTATGCTCGCTGGTTCCATCATGAGTACAGGTGGTATCGCAAAGCGTATTGTAAACTTTGCTTCTGCACTCATCGACTTCGTGACAGGAGCTCTAGGTTGTGTTGCCATCCTTTCTAGTATGTTCTTCGGAGCTCTCTGTGGTTCCGGAATGGCTACGACTTCAGCGATCGGTGGAATGATGATTCCTGAGATGAAGAAGAAGGGTTATCCTTCTGCTTACGCTGCAACGGTTGTGTGCTTTGGTGGTGTCCTTGGACCGATCATTCCTCCAAGCCTTTCCTTCGTACTTTACGGCGCTGCAACCAAAGTGAGCGTTCCTCAGCTCTTCTTAGCTGGCGTACTTCCTGGAATTCTTCTAGGCATCCTCTTCATCTTACTTAACATCCGTATGTGTAAGAAGAGAGGTATCGATCTAGCTGGAAAGTTTGATCACATCGACGCGAAATATGATGAGATCGATGATGCCGATGAATCCACCATGAAAGGTGCTATGCAGAGTCGTTGGAAGAGACTTGGTCACTCTTTAGTCGACGGTATCCCAGCACTTTTATCACCTGGTATTATCCTCGGTGGTATTTACTCAGGTATCTTCACACCGACAGAAGCCGCTGCAGTATCTGTTGTTTACTCTGCGCTCATTAGCCTCTTCTGGTACAAAGACATGAACATGAAGGATATGCTTAACACGGTTCTCGATTCCGCTGTTCTAAACGGTGTTACGTCATTCCTTCTTGGATACTCAACCGTATTCTCAACCTTCATGACGTTCGAGCAAGTGCCACAAGCGATCAGTGTCTTCTTATCGAATGTATCCGATAACCCTGTGATCGTGCTACTTCTCATCAACATGATCCTACTTGCCGTTGGATGCTTCTTAGATACGGTTCCAGCTATTATCATCATGGCTCCCATGCTTTTAGATACGGTAAAAGCTATGAACGTTAACCCCATTCACTTTGGTGTTATCATGGCCGTAAACCTCGCATTAGGACTTTGCTCACCGCCTTATGGTTGTAACCTCTTCGTCGGTGCAGCAGTCGCGAAGATCAAGATGGAGGAGATGTTTAAGTACGTTCTCCCATACTTCCTGGTAGGAGTTGTTGGACTCTTACTCATCACCTACGTACCTTGGATATCCTTAGTATTTATCAAGTAGTGCCTTAGTTGAAGAAGACCAGGCTTTTTAGCCTGGCTTTTTTCGTATCTTTAGTTCTCTTATGCTATACTCAAAGTAGTAAAGGAACGTTATGGCAAAAATTCTAATCGTTGAAGATGACAACTTTATATCAGATGTCTTAAAGCGACTCCTTGAAGATGCTGGCTATACGACAGATCAAGCCTTTAGTGGAACAGAAGCCCTTCGCGTTCTAAAGGAAAACTCCTTTGAGCTCATTCTTTTAGACCTCATGCTTCCCGGCTTAAACGGGGAAGAGGTCATTAAAGAAATAAAGGCTATGGATGCAGCCGTTCCCGTGATCGTCATCAGTGCAAAGAACGATGTTTCGAGTCGTATTCAGCTCTTTAAGCTCGGTGCAGACGATTTTATTCAAAAGCCCTTTGATAACGAAGAGGTACTCCTACGAATCAGCGCAGTCTTAAGAAGAGTCAAGCAGGAGAAGGTAGAGGTAGTGGAGACCTTGCGCTTTGATGACCTCACGCTCGACTTAAACCTTAAGACGCTCTTTGTCGGTTCGAAAGAGGTTCCACTTACAAACTATGAGTTTCAACTTCTAAAGGAACTCATGGAGCGACCCAACTGGGTCTTTACGAAGAAGAATCTCTACTATGCCGTCTGGGGTTATGAGGGCTTCAGTGATGAAAATGTCATCAACATTCACCTCTCAAACATTCGTAAGAAGATGAAGAAGGTGACGAGTAAGGAGTATATCAAGACCATTTGGGGTCTCGGTATAAAGATGAACGACCAATGAAGTACGCATTAGAGATCTATTCCGACCGCCATACCCTCTGTATTCATAGGGGTTCTATTAGTGTGCTCTTTGATCCTCGTGGGGAGCATTCGAAGAGACTTCTTCACGTCGTATCAGGGCTTCGAATCGACACTTCGATTCGCATAAAAGCCTTTGGAACAGTGCTCGATCACAGGCGACTCGCATACCTTTCACCTTCTGAGCCCTTAAAGGGCACGATGACGGTAAAGCGTAAGTTTCAAAGCGTCTGTAAGAGCTTAAAGCTTTCAAATCCTGAGCGGAGCATTCAAGAGGCCGATGAGCTACTTCACTTAAGCGAGCTCTTTGATCGTCCACTCGAAAGTCTCTCGAACGATCAGATGGTGTGGGTGAAGGTTGCGATGACTCTCTTTCCCTCGCCCGATCTCTTACTTCTCAATCACTTTTCACCCTTTCAGTCGCTCCTTGAATATGAGCGATTTTTACGCATGCTCGTAACGATCAATAAGAAGTACGGCGTGACCATCGTGATTGCGACAAACGACCTTCGAAACTACTTAGATCTCGCCGATCGAATTTTTTTATACAGTAAGGATCAGTGGATCTCTATCGACGATGCCCTCTTAGAAGAGAGGAGTGCGCGCTATATTGAGATCTCTGCAAGTCCATTAAGTGAATGCACGGTGCTCTTAGATCAATGCTCCATCCCTTATAAGGTTTCGGATGAAGGAAAGCTTTCTGTGGAGGAACTTTTAGAGCCTTACGAACTCAACGAAAAGCTCGTAAAGGCTGGCATCAAAGTGCATTCCATTCACTTAGTCGAGAAAGATCTTGCGCACCTACTAAACACGCTAGGGGAATAACATGGCTTACTATTTTGAACGACTCAAGGATCTCTTTCGCGACCCTTTTTTAAGAATCATCTTTGTACTTGAGCTCTTGATCATTATTGTTACAAAGCGTCAGGTTCTTACGACCATCTCTGATAATGCGCTCTCTGAAAGCGACTCCTACTTGCTTTTTTACACACTCGATTTTAGCCTGATTCCATTTCTCGTCACGTGGTCTTTTATCTTTACGTTAAATAAGCTCTTTCGTTCTTACGACTTTAAGCTAGAGATTCTAAGCTCGAATTCGAGGTCGTTTGTTTACCTTAAAAACATCGCCGTACTATACTCGTTCTTTCTCTTAGAACTTTTACTACTCGTAACGATCAATCTCTCTATTAGCGGAAAGTTTTCCTTCTCAAGAGACACCTTTGACTACATCTCGCTATGGATTCTCTCTCAGTGTCTCTTTGCCATGATTTCTACGCTGCTCTTTTTACTTATCGACCGCCCTCTCGTCATCTTCATATTATCGACCGCTCTTTTAGTCATGTTGAAGTTCGACTTTTTAGGGCAGTGGATGATCGGAATCTTCAATCCCCTCTGCTATGCAGGATACCTCTTCTTTACGCCTGGTAGGCCTCCAGCAATTCAGCTTCAAGCCATAAGCCTAGGATACTTTTTGATCCTCTTACTCGTCGGCTTTTTCATCTTTAAACGAAAGGATGTATCGGTATGGATGTGATCGATATCGTTCTTCTAATCCTTCTACTCATCGTATGCTATCTCTACTTCAGAGACCGCCATGCCATAAAGTGTCTCGCGAAAGATTTAGAGTCGCGCCTTTCAAGTAGTAGCACCGTAGAAATTCCTGTAGAGAGCCCGAATACGTCTTATCGAACGATCGTGGAATTATTAAATAAGCTCCTCTATACCGTAAGACAGCAGATGTCATCGATCGAAGAGGGAAATCAAGAGATGCAGCATACGCTTTCGAGCTTAAGTCACGACCTAAGAACGCCTCTTACGCCTGCCAAGGGCTACATTGAACTTGTGATGAAGGGTGAGATCGGTGAAAAGGAACGCGAGATGCTCGATATCTCAAGAAAGCGCTTAGAGGTATTAAATGACCTCTTAGAGGACCTCTTTCGCTTTACAAAGCTAAGAGATAAGCGCTTCGAACTGAGTCCTAAGAGAATCAATCTCGTAGAAGCCGTTCAGGAAATCTTCTTTGCCTTTTATGAAGAATTTCGCCTAAAAAATATTGAACTCTCCTTTGATCTCCCCGAAGAAGAGATCCTCATCTTTCAGGATCCCGAAGCCATCGAGCAGATTCTTTCAAATGTGATCCAAAATGCCCTGCGCTACGGAAAAGAAAAGCTTTTCATCTCTATAAAGAAAGATCCACACCTCGAAATGAGCTTTTCCAATCCCACCGAACAGCAGATTACAGATGTGAATGCCCTTAAAAACAGCTACGTTCGTGCCGAAGGAAACCGCCCCGAAGGCTCCACTGGACTCGGCCTTGCGATCATCGATTCCTATTTGGAGCGCATGGGTGGAAAGAGTGAACTCTCCTTTCAAAACGGAATCTTCACGATAAAAATTCTGCTCTAAAGAAATTCTAAAGAATTCCCACAGAAACACTAGGATGTTCCTTAAGGGGTTCTTTATTTTTTTTTGTTAAAATCTCATTAACAATTTGAAAAGAGGTGCAAGATGAAGACAAAACTACTATCGTACCCAATGATTGAAGACCTACCATTTGAACCAGAAATGCTCAAGGTACAGGTCGAAAAGGAAGAAATTGAAAAGCGTATTACCGATGAACTAAACCGCATCGCAAAGCGCTACGGACAAGTCATTGAGACAGAAGCAGACTACATGATTCAAGAGGGTGATATCGTCACCATCAAAGTCGAGAGTGAGCTTCCTAAGTACAATAAGCCAAAGCTCCCTTTAACCGTTGGAAAAGGCCTCTACAATCGCTTTCTCGAGTATCATCTCATTGGTATGAGAAAGGGAGATGCGAAGAAGATTCAGATTGACGAAAAGGATGTCCTATTTACCGTTTTAGACGTCAAAACGAAGAATGTTCCAGAACTCACTTGGGACATGCTAAAGAGAGAAATCTCTGCCTTCTACCCCGATGTCGATTCCATTGAGTCGTACAAAAAAGTGATGGAGAAGGAGTTCATTGAGGATGCTGCAGTCGATCGCTACTACGAAGACGCTGCTGAGTTTGTGAGTCAATATCTCATCGAAAACATTAAATTAGATGTCGATCCTGAAGAGCTTCAAGCCTTTAAAGACAGAGTCTACTGGCACTTCAACAAAGAAGCCAAAGAAAACGGCGTAAGCTACGACGACTACATCATCGACATGTTCATCTATCCAGGTGAGGATTCGAAAGATGTCGACCTTAAAAAGCGCGTCGAAGAGACGATGGAACGTGACTTTAAGTTCTCCATCTACGCAAAAGAAATTTTAAAGGATGAAGACCTTCCGATCTTACCGGTTGACTATGAAGCTAGCATTGAAGCTTGGGCAAAGGAATTTGAACGCAGCGTAGAGGACTTTAAAGAAGTGACGACCTACGAAGAATTCGTTACAAGCCAATACATTGAAGCTGCTCAGCATCGCATTGTCAATAAATACTTAGCTGACGTCAAAGTGGAGATAATTTAGACATGGAAGCAAACGGACATGCCAAGAAAGGCGTATGGAAAAAGTTCTTTAGGCTCATGAGCCAAGCGAAAATTCCGTGGAAACTCATCTTCGTTTCCGTCTTTATTAATCTCGTTGCGACGAAAGTGACGATGATGTTTCCAGACTATCAGATGCAACTTACGATGGGGGATCTGTCTCCTGAGACCATTCGTACAGCGTTACTCATCTTAATCGGTGGATCCATTCTTACGATCATCTACGTCTATCTTTCAGGTTATACGACGTGTAAGATCAACCGAAACGTGTTGAATCTTGTTTGGGAGAAGGTCGTTGAACTTCCTCTAAGCATTTACCAAAGAATTAATCCGAAAGAGCTTATCAGTCGTATTACAACCGACACGACAGCTATGGGTGCACTCTTTGTAGACGTCATTGGAAGCTTGCTTGCACACGGCTATGCGCTCTACTTAGCGCTTACATACCTAGCCGGATACCATCCGACTCTCCTTACTGTTCAACTGATCATGATTCCACTCTGGGTTTTCCTCAAGTGGTTCCAAGGACGTTTGACCTTTAACTTTACCTATAAGCAGCAGTTTAAGCTCGCTAATCTCACGGAGTACTTATCACAAGTGCTTGTAAATGTTCCTCTCGTTAAGGCCTTTGTCAAAGAAGACCATGAAAAAATGAGGGGCCAACAAGCGATTAAAGAGCTCAACAAAGCACGTTATCAGCTCACAGCTATCGATACCATCTTCCTAGCGATCGGCGACATGATGGGAACGATTAACACCGTTCTTTCTGTCGTCATCGGACTCTCCCTCATCGAAAAGGGTGAAATCGATATCGCCATCTGGATCAGCTACTACCTCTATTCCGAGCAAATTTCTAGTGCAGTCGGAATGATTACAATGCTCTGGCCAGAACTCAAGGCCGCTCAAGGTTCGATCGAGCGCGTCAACGACTTCATGGAAGAAAAGAGTGAGTCGTACGAAGGCGTTCCTGTTCATGAGGACGTTCAAGATATCGTATTTAAAGATGTCACCTTCTCTTACGGCGAACGAACGATTCTTAACGATGTCGATCTCATCATTCCTAAGAAGAAATTTACAGCCATCGTCGGAGCCAGCGGTGCCGGTAAGACCACGCTCTTAGGTCTCATCGAACGCTTCTTCCTACCTCAGGAAGGAACGATCATCTACGACGGGAAAAACATCAATGAGTACGATCTCAAAGACTGGCGTAGAAAGTTTGGCTACGTCACGCAAGAGATCAAGCTCTTCTCTGGTACCATCCGTGAAAATATCATCTACGGTATGGATAATGTGAGCGATGAAGAGATCGTTCTAGCTGCACAAAAAGCAGGTATTCACGATACCATCATGAGCTTTGAAGACGGGTATGAAACGGTTCTTCTTGAAAACGGTGAAGGTCTATCGGGCGGTGAAAGACAGCGCATTGCTCTTACGCGCATCCTTCTAAAGGCTCCTGATATCATCCTCCTCGACGAAGCGACATCAAACCTCGATGCCGAGAGCGAATATCTCATTATGAACTCGCTTTCTGAGCTCTGTAAAGGTCGTACCACGATCGCCGTCGCTCATCGCATGAGAACGATTGAAAATGCAGACCAAATTGTCGTATTAGATATGGGACAGATTAAAGATATTGGAACACATGAAGAGTTAAAGGAACGCAGTCCATTCTACAAGCGTTTACTCGAATGTGAATTTTCAAGTGAGGAGGCTTGTCATGCAAACTAAAGCAAGAATTCAACGCAAGGAAGCCTCTTGGAAGCCGTTAATAGACCTCTTTAGGAAGTCTAAGTTACCGTGGTGGCTCTACATCCTACAAGTCGTCTTTATCTACTACCTAAGTCAGCTTTCGGTCTATGTCATTGAGATTGCAGGTAAGATCATCGCTGGTGAGATTCAAGAACCAGGACTCGTCAACGACTACATCTACTACAGCGCCATCGGACTCTTAGCGTCCCTTGCTCCGCTCCTTTCAAACTACGTAAACATTCTCTTTGAGAGTAAGATCCAGACGGCCACATGGAAGAGCTTCATTAGCCTACCTATTAAGGTCTACGAACGCCTTGTTCCATCGACCTTAATTAGCCGTGTGACATCAGACTCTGTGCTAGCCGCAAGAATCATCGATGAAATCCTAACGATTCTTCAGATTCTCTTCTCGCTCTACTTTAGTATCGAGATGATGTTTAGCTTCTCTACGTCGCTCACATGGGTCATCCTAGCGATGGTCGTCTTCTACTCGGTGCTCTTTGTAGCTGCAAGAAACTGGATCTTTGAAATTACCTTCATGCTACAAGATGCCCTCTCCATGCTCACAGGCTTCTTCTCCGAACGCTTAGGAAACATGAAGCTTATGAAAGCAAGTGCAGCAGAAGAAGAGGAGATTAAACGCGGTCACGAACTAAACGAAGCGAAGTTCCAAATTGATGTCAGTCGCATCAAATACGATACTGTTCTTACAGGCTTCCAGCACCTCATGAGAGCGATTCTTACAGGAATCGTCTTAGTCGGTGGAAGTGTCATGGTGAATGAAGGAACACTTCAACTAGAAGAGCTCATCAGTTTCTACATGTTCATTGCCATTCTTCCCGATAGCTTCCAGACACTTATCTTGATGCTCTTAGACATGCAAGGAACAAAGGGTGCTACGACTGCAGTAGCAGAGATTACTGACCTACCAGCAGAACAAATAAAAAGAGAAGTTTCAATGACGGGCGGTCAGGATATTACATTAAAAGGGGTCAATTTTTCATATAAAGAAGGCGAGCCAATCTTAAAAGATTTCTCTTGTCACATTCCTTACGGAAAGATGACAGCGATCGTCGGTCCTTCCGGCGGTGGAAAGACGACGGTTCTTAAGCTCTTAGAGCGCTTCTATGAGCCAGATAGCGGTGAGATCTACCTAGGAGACACCGAGATCAAAAAGATTCATCTAGACGACTGGAGAAGAAAATTCGGCTATGTCATTCAAAATAGCCCACTTCTTTCAGGTACGGTGAAGGACAACATCCTCTACGGTGCAAACCGCGAGGTGAGTGAAGAAGAACTTCAAGAGATCCTAAAGATTGCAAACGTCGACTTCCTCGATGAACTAGAAGATGGCATCAATACCCACGTCGGAGAGTCTGGTCAAAAGCTTTCTGGTGGACAGAGACAGCGCGTTGCCATCGCTCGAGCTATCGTAAACGATGCCGAATTCCTTCTCATGGACGAAGCCACAGCAAACCTCGACGCCATCAATGAACTTGAGATCACCTCAAGCCTCATCGATCTCATGAAGGGTAAGACCATTGTCGTCGTCGCTCACAACCTCAAAACGATCGAGAAGGCAGACAACATCCTCGTCATGGAAGAGGGCGAGATTCAAGATCAAGGTACACATGAAGAGCTCTACCAAAAGTCACCACTATACAGAAGAATGATCGACCTACAACAACAGGCGATCCTCAATGAATAAGGAGTTATTATGATTAAAGAAATTCAAGGAACTGAATTTGAAGAAGCTACAAAAGAAGGATTCTCTATCGTAGATATCTATGGATCCACATGTGAGCCTTGTAAAGCGCTCGCAAAGACACTCGAAGAGCTCGAGTTTGACTATCCTTTCATCAACATCTTTAAGATCAACTCCGATCAAAACCGCGAGTTCTGCAAGAAACAACGCATCCTTGGCGTTCCAACCATCTTCTTTATGAAAGATGGAAAAATGTTAGAGCGAGAGATGGGCGCACTTTCTCTCGATCGAATCTTAGAAATCGCTAGCGAGTACATGTACTAAAATGCATGGCTTCGAACGAATAGAAGAAAAATCCATTCGTTTTCCAGAAGGCACACTCACGACCTACGAACATAAAAAGACATTGGCACGTGTGCTGTTCTACGATACAGCCGACGAGGAGAGAGCGTTTACATTACAGTTAAGAACGCTTCCTAATTCCGATAATGGCGTCGCGCATATCCTAGAACATGGAGTTTTTTCGGGGAGTATGAATTACAAGGTGAAGGATCCCTTCGTGAATCTCATGAAGGGATCCCTCACAAGCTTTTTAAATGCCATGACCTTCCCGGATCGAACCGTCTATCCTTTTGCGACGACGAATGAGACCGAATTCTTTAACCTCATGGATGTCTACTTAGATAGCATCTACTTTCCGCTCCTTCATAAGGATCCCCTCGTCCTAGCCCAGGAAGGGTATCACATTGAACTCGATGAAGAAGGTGCGTACTACAACGGCGTCGTTTATAACGAGATGAAGGGAATGAATGCATCGACAGATCATAAGCTCTTGGTGTCGGTGCAAAGAGAACTCTACGATAATGTCTATGGCTATCAGTCGGGAGGCGATCCCAAGGCCATTCGAAATCTTACTCAAGAAGAGTATGTAGGCTTTCATAAGAAGTACTATCATCCATCGAATACGGTCGTAGCACTCTATGGAAAGCTCGACATCGAAAGAGCACTTGAAAAGTTGGATCGCATCTTTTCTACTTTTCCAAGAAGGGAACGTGTCCAAGATGCGTCTCCTTCCACGCCTTTAGATGAGCCTAAATACTTAGAAGAAAAGAGCTTTTCATACGATGAGCTCGGAACGTTAGGCATGGGTTTTTCCCTATCGAGCTTTAAAAATGTAAAAGAGAACATGGCACTTCGCATCGCACTCGACGTGCTTGTGAATGCCGACAATGGTCCGATTAAGAGAGCGCTCTTTGAACAAGGTCTAGCCACAGACGTTTCGGCCTTCTTTGAGGAGTCGTACATCAATCCGTTAGCCTTTATCACCGTTCGTGGGGTAGAGGAGAACAAAGGAAAGATCGTGGAAGAGACGATTCTTTCAGAGCTCGAGCGCGTCGTACGAGAGGGCTTTGATCCACTCCTACTTACGGCCATGATGAACCGTTTTCGCTTTGCCCTAAAGGACTTCCTTGATGAAGGACCGTATCCAAAGGGCATCACACTTACAATAGATCTACTACAAAACTACGACCGAGGAGTCGATCCCAAAGAAAAGCTCGAATTCGATGCGATTCTCGATGAGATCAAACTCGAAGACTTTGCTCCCATCGTAGAAAATGAACTGTTAAAGAATAAGAGCCGAGTCAGTGTACTGCTCGTTCCAGAGGGCTCGATGCCCGAAGAAGAAGAACTTCATGTAGAGGGATTAGAAAAAGAAATTCTTTCTACCATGGAAGCCTTAGAGAAGAGACAGCTTACAGAGGATGATCCTAAGGAGCTAGAGAAGCTTCCTTCGCTTACATTAAAGGATCTCGATCCTGGTATCGAAAAGAATCCCTATCTAAAGCTTCCAGGAAACTTTCCCTTCTACCTCTTAGAGTACAAGGAAGAGGGAATAGGAGCCTTGTGTATCGATGTCACACTCGATTCCAAGGCACTACGTAGAATCAACCTCTATACCACACTCTTAGGCTACTTAGATACAAAAAATCGTGACCGAAATACGCTCACGAGTGAGATCCTTCTCCATACGGGAAACTTTACCATTCACCCCACGGTCTATGAAAAGGACGGGGAGGTAAAGCCAACCCTTCACATCTACCTGAAATTCCTCGAAGAGAATCGAAAGGAAGCACTTGAGCTTCTATTCGATGTCTTAACGAATACGATCTTTGAAGACGAAGAGACCATCTATCAAGCACTTTCGATGCTTCTCAACAGCATGGAAGCAAACCTCATTGAAAACGGAAGTCAGATGATTTCAGGCCGTGTTCAGAGCTATTTCGATGAAAAGGGAGCGATCGCGGAAGAGCTCTTTGGAATCAGTGCTTACCTTAGTTTAAAAGCCATTCTAGAGAACTTTGATGAAGAGATCGAAGCTCTTAAAAAAGACCTAGAAGAGCTATCCTCACACCTTTTCTTTCGAGATCGAGTGACGTGTGTCTATTCAGGAGAACACGAAAGAGAACTACAGCTCCTACTAGGAGAATGGATTGCTATGCATCCTACATCACCTGAAGGGGAAGAGAAGAGTGTCTTTAGTGAAGAGAATAAAAAAGAGGCATTCCTCATTCCTTCTGAGGTGAACTATGTGGCCAAAGGCTACAACATGAAAAAGCTCGGCTATGAGTATCACGGATCGATCGAGGTGTTAAGAAAGCTCTTAGAGACCGATTACCTTTGGGAAAAGGTTCGCGTTCTAGGCGGTGCCTACGGTGCAAGCCTCATGACCGACCGCAATGGAACGGTATTAGCAGCGAGCTACAGAGACCCAGAGAGTGAAGAGACACTAAAGGTATACGATGGTATCGAAGACTATCTAGAAAACCTCAGTGAATCGACCTCTATCGAAAGCTACATCATTAGCTGCATCGGGGATTACAGTCATCCTCTAACTCTAAACGATCGCATGGAACTCGTCCTAAAGTCTGTCTTTGAAGGTTATACAGACGAACTCAGAGCACAGTACCGAAGAGAAATGTTCGAATGCACCGTAGAGAAACTCAAAAGTTACGCTCCCATCATGGGAGAAGTCATGAGAAAGGGATGCTTTGGAGCCATTGGTGGAGAGGAACTAAAAAAAGCATCGGAGACTTTTACAGTCTCGATGCTCTAAACTCCTAAAAGAACCTCTTTAAACGCCTTCAGTGCTTTCTCAATGTGTTCCGTTGGATGGGCAAAGTTGACTCTTGTATAATACTCACCGCCTGGTGAGAAGGTCCTTCCATCCTGTACACCGACGCCTTTATCGGCCATTCTTTTAAAGAAGTCTTCCGGTGTAAGTTCTAAGTTTTTAAAGGAGATCCAAGCGAGATACGTCGCTTCAGGGAGGTGTACTTCGTATCCTCCCATCTCCTTAAGACCTTCTATGAGTAAATCTCGATTTTTTCTTAAAAGATCGAGATTTTCTTTATGCCATTCATCGCTTTCTCCATAGGCTTTCATAAAAGCGATGGCATTAAAGGCATTCATCCCAAGTGCCATAATGTGTTCCGCTTCCCTTTGAAAACGTTTCTTTTCATCTTTTGAGGAGTGGACGATAAAGGCACCTTGAAGACCTGCGATGTTAAAGGTCTTACCGGGTCCTGTCACAAGGACACAGTCCTCTGTGATCGCTCTAATGGAAGTGAAGTCCTTTTCATAGACGATATCTGCATGAATTTCATCGACATACAGCTTGACGCCCTGTTCCTTTGTCGCTTTAACGATTCGTTCAAGCTCTTCCTTGTCCCAGACTCTTCCTACGGGGTTATGGGGTGAACAGAGTAGGACTGCTTGTACCTCTTTCACTTTCTCGTGAAAAAGTTCCCAGTCGATCTCATAGCGCTCGTTTCCATGCTTTAATGGGCAGTGAACGAGTTCCATTCCCGCTTCCTTCACGATCGTATAGAAGGGGAAGTAGACAGGGGGAAAGACGAGGACTTTATCGTGTTCTTTGAGTTCTGCTCTAAAAGAAAGTAAAAGTCCTTGTAGGAGATTTGAAGCATAACTGATGTTTTCTCCTAGATCTACCTTATGATGTCTCTTATAGTAGCCCTTAAAGGCTTCAAACGCCTCTTTAGGCGTATCGGTATAGCCGTAGATCGGATGCTTCGCTCTTTCGATGATGCCTTCTACAATGGGCTCTGCAGTCGGTAGGTCCATGTCTGCAACCCATAGCGGAATGACATCCTCTCTTCCAAAGAGGGCTTTTCTGTAGGTATATTTGACCGCAAATGTGTCTTCTCTCTTTTCCATAATCACCTCTGGTTCGTAAAATATATGCTAAGCTTTGCTACATTCATACCCTGATTGGGTCTTTGGTATATAAAGAGCCCCCTTTAGTGGTATAATATAAACATCTTAAATTTGGAGGTATTGCATGAAACTAGTTTGGGGTATCGACAAAGTAATCGCCGAAGACCTCGCGCCTTTTCAAATGCCCGGACATAAGGGCCGAATCGAAAAAGAAATTTACAAGTACGACTTAACAGAAATTGCTGGAACCGATAACTTATCGAATCCAAAGGATATCATCCTAGACACACTACAGCTCATTGCTGACACCTTTGGTGCTTCACATAGCTTTATTAGTGTTAACGGCGCTACGGGTGCTGTTTTGGGAGCTCTCTCTACAGCCTTTAATACAGGCGATGAAATCATCATGATGAGAAACTCTCACATCTCTGTCTATGACGGTGTCTTCCTCTTAGGTCTTGTTCCTAAGTACATCTATCCCGACGAAAATATGCTCGAGAGACTTCAAGAACTCGTGACCGAGAACACCGTAGGTGTCGTTCTTACAACGCCAAGTTTCTACGGTGAAGTCATTGAAGATGACGTGTTCGAATTTCTCGTTGAGAAGGGTGTTACGATCGTCGTAGACGAGAGCCATGGTTCTCACTTAAAGCTCATCGATGAAGAGCTTTCTGCGATGCGTTATGCCGATATCGTCGTTCACTCGTTCCATAAGACACTCCCATCCATGACACAAACGGCTGTCATGCACCTTTGCACAAATAAATTTACAAGAAGCTTTGCACAAAAGAACATGAAGCTTTTCATGAGCACTTCTCCAAACTATGTACTCATGCGAAGTGTAGATATCGCTATGGATATTTACATTAACCAAGGCTATGAACTCATGGAAAACCTCTTAGAGATGTGTGCAAACTTCAAGGAAAAACTCGAAGCAGAAACAGATTTCCACATCGTCTATAAAGACGGAAAACAAGATAAGACAAGACTCTTAATTCGCCACAAGGATAGCGTAGACTACGCTTCGATCGATAGACAACTTCGTGAGATGGGCGTTCAAACAGAGTTCCAAAGCCAACTTGGCTTACTCTTAATGCCGACCATCATGAATACACAAGAAGACTTCGATCGCTTGTTAGATGCCTTAAAGCAGGTTCAAATTTATACAGTGGATCAAGTGTTCTATAAGATCTTCAGACCTGAAAAGGCACTAGAAATTCGCGAAGCTTTCTTACAAGAATCTGTAAGTAAGAGCTACCGTGATGCTATTGGTGGAATCGTAACGGAATATATCATTCCTTATCCACCAGGAAGCCCGATCATTGTCCCCGGAGAGATCATGAGCGAAGAGCTCGCTGACTACTTAGATAACTTTGAAGGCAATATTCTCGGACTTGAGCACGAAGGCTATGTAAATATCCTCGAAGACGAGTCTGAGGAGGCTGAATGAAAACTATTCTAGAGTGGATAAAAGCGATCGTTGGAGCGCTCATTATCCTCTTTGTCCTCAATCTTTTCATTGGGGCAACAAGCGTCGTTAACGTATCGATGGAACCGACACTCCAAGAAGGCGATCTCTTACTCATGCTTAAAGTAGGAGGCATCGGTCGTGGTGATGTCGTAACATTTAATTCGAGTTTAAAGATTACAGAGAGCGATCTTACAAGGATCGATCCCATTAAGAAGCTCTTTGTAAAGGCAGGAGATCCAAAGATTCTCGTAAAGCGAGTCATTGGACTTCCAGGAGACAAGATTTCCATCAAAGATGGTCAAGTCTTTATTAACGACGAACTCTTAGATGAATCGAACTACTATATGGGTGAAACGATCGGTGATATTACGATCGAAAAAATCCCTGAAGGAGAGTACTTCCTGATGGGAGATAATCGTCCGCGAAGTGAAGATAGTCGCTATAGTGAAGTAGGACTCGTAAAGCGTTCCGATATTATCGGAAAAGCGGTTCTACGCTACTGGCCACTAAATAAAATTCGCATCTTCGGAAAGGAGTACAAATGAAGCTACTCATCATTATCGTACAAGATGACGATGTCCATGCACTCACATCGACACTTACGAAGAACAAATTTATGATCACAAAGCTCGCAAGCTCTGGTGGATTCTTAAAGCGAGGAAATACGACGCTCATCATGGGTGTCGAGGATGATCAGGTGGAACAAGTGAAAGCCATCGTCCAAGAGACCTCAAAGAGCCGCATCGAGATGATGCCATCGATTCCAGTCATTGCTCAAGGTGTCATCACAGCGAGCGAGCCACTCGAAGTACGCGTTGGAGGAGCCATCTTCTTCCAACTCGATGTCGAGGCATTCCATAAATTCTAATGCTTCCTTTTGTTTCTCATGAAGCCCAGTATCAAGATATGGTCGCCCTTTTTGAGGGCGACCATTTATCGCATGGATACCTTTTTGTCGGCGAGGAGGGCATCGGAAAAAAGCTCGTCGCAAAAGAACTAGCAAAGCTCATGCTAGGAAATTCGCCCGATCTCATGATATTAGAGGGAGAACCGATTAAGGTTCAAGACATCGAAGCGGTGCAGCAATTTCTCTCTGAAAGGCCCCTCTATGGCGATCAAAAGGTCGTGATCTTTGACGATGCACATCTCATGAACGTACAGAGTCAAAATAAGCTCTTAAAGACGCTAGAAGAAGCGCCTAGCTTTGCTACGCTCTTCTTTATTACACATAATCCCTCAAAGCTCTTAGATACGATCCTTTCTAGAGTTATTACAGTGCACTTTAAGCCCCTAACGACGGGACAAGTGTACGACCTTTTAGAAGATGCTCCAGAGGATCTGAGAATCTTAGCAAGTCGCTTTTCTCAAGGATCCGTCAGAAGAGCAAGGAGAATCCTTGAAGACGAGAGGCTACAGCGCATCGTAAAGCTTCCCAAGGTTCTCTTTGAACAAGTGATCGCAGATGATCTAGGGGAAGTCTTAAAAGAGCTTAAGGATCTCGATGGAAGAGATGAGCATAAGGAGCTTCTAGATTACATGAGCTACTGGCTTAGAGATATCTCATTATTACGAGAAGCACCTGAATCGGACGGTGCACTCTATATCATGTTTAAGGATGCACTGACGGAGCAGGGAAAGTTTATCCGTAGTGATCACTTAGGCCCTTTAGAGCGTGTGATTCAAGAGGCGAGAGAAGCGATAGATAGCAATCTTTCACTCAAAGTCATCATGGCACGCCTCTTTCTACAGCTTCAGGGACTTTTAAAAGAGTAGTCTCCTTTTTCACCTTATGATATAATCTTTCTAAGAAACATAAGGAGAAACAGTTGAAATCAGTCATTCGAGTCCGCTTTCAAAAGGCGGGAAAACTCTATTATTTTGATTCTCTCGAGTTACCAGTTCAATCGGGAGATCATGTGATCGTTGAAACCGTTCGCGGTGTAGAATACGGTGAAGTCATCGGAGAAGCAAGACAGATTGAGGAAGAGGAACTGAAGTTTCCATTAAAGCCTGTCATTCGAATTGCAACACCTGACGATGATTTAAAGCATAAGGAAAACCTCTTAAAAGAAGAGAGCGCATATAAGATCGGCTTAGAGAAGATTAAAGAACACGGTCTCGACATGAGTCTATTAAAGACCGAGTATACCTTTGATACAAAGAAGCTTGTCTTTTACTTCAGTTCAGAAGGTCGAGTAGACTTTAGAGAACTCGTAAAGGACCTCGCTATGATCTTCCATACGAGAATCGAACTCAGGCAGATTGGTGTACGAGATGAAGCTAAGATCATTAGTGGCGTTGCAACATGCGGAAGAGAGCTATGCTGTGCAAGCTGGCTAGGAGAATTCCAACCCGTATCCATTAAGATGGCCAAAGATCAGAACTTAAGCTTGAATCCCACAAAGATTTCAGGCATCTGCGGAAGACTCATGTGCTGCTTAAACTTCGAAGAAGAGGCCTACCTCGATCTAAGAAGGAAGCTTCCTAAGATCGGCAGTGCCGTAAGAGTCGATGGAAAGCCATGTGGTGTCGTCGACTTAAATCTCTTAAGAGACATGGTACTCGTAAAGATGCCAGGAGATGATGATACCTTCGAGAACAAGTGGGTTCCAGGAGCTATCATCCGAGGTGAAGAGTACGAAGAGCCTGTAAAGGCTCATGAAGATGAGGAGTACGAACTTGAGGGTACCTTTATCGAATTTGAAGAGGAAGAGAAGCCCAAGAGAAGACCTCATAGAAACTTTCAACGAAGAAGACCGCGTAAATGACGCGGTCTTTTCTCTTTGTAAGATTTATTTAAGGTTTTCTTAAGCCTTTTGAAAGATGATGGTGTTAGATTTAGAGTGAAAGGAGACGTTATGGACGTTTTAGAAGTGAAAGGATTAAAGAAAAGTCTGGGCGGTAAGCTCATCTTAGATGACATTAGCTTTACTGCACAGGCTGGTGAAGTACTAGGCTTCCTAGGGCCGAACGGCTCTGGAAAGACCACGACAATTCGTTGTATTACAGGACTTATTTACCCGAATTCAGGTACGATTCAGATTGGTGGACATAACATTCAAAAGGATGGAATGAAGGCTCGTTCTCTCCTAGGCTGTGTCGTTGAAAACCCAGAACCCTACCTCTACATGAGTGGTCTTGAAAACCTCAGACAGGTGGCGAGAATTCGTAAGCTTCCTTCGAGTGAAATTGACCGCGTTATTAGAAAAGTGGGTCTCGACGGAAGAATTCGAGATAAGGTTAAGAAGTATTCTTTAGGAATGAAGCAACGCCTTGGTGTTGCGACAGCACTCCTAGGAAATCCTAAGCTTCTTATTCTAGACGAACCCACAAACGGACTTGACCCCGATGGTATGAGAGAATTCCGTGAAATGATCCGTTCCATCGCAGACGACGGAACAACCGTATTCCTATCGTCTCACCTCTTAGCTGAAGTACAGCAAATTTGTGACCGCGTCGTCTTCATTGAAGCAGGTCGTGTCGTCTCTACAGAGACCATGAGTGCTGTAAGAGAAAGCCACACCTACTTTGTTGAACTCAAGCCTTTAGAAGAGTATGGTTCGGTTTTATCGAATATTCCAGGTGTGACGATTCATCGTGTGCATGAGGGCGGCTATGAGATCATGCTCGATGAAATGAGCCGTGTCGATTTCATTCGTACGGTCGTTCAAAAGGGACTACCTCTAGAGGGCTTCCACTTTGTTGAAAAGAACCTCGAGGAACGCTACGTAGAGCTCATGAAGGGAGGTATCCGATGAGTCTATTTCGTAATGAAACGATAAAGCTCTTCTCCCGAAAAAAGAATTTTATTGTCATTTTGCTCTTCCTGTTACTTTGTACACTTGCAACATATGTGACCTATAAAGAATCCGAATGGATCGAACGTCAATACGACAAGCAGACGGCTATCGACATGCTTCATGAGCAAATGATGTCTGAGGAGTACTACTACAAAGAAGCTGGTGCAGATATGACTCCTGCAGAGAAACAAGCTCATGACGAGACGATGAAGACATTGAATGAAAAAATTGAAAAACTAAAGACATTTTCTCAAGAAGAGGTTCGACTTTCCGTCCTCAATGATCACTGGGAACAAGTTGCGTCGTCAATGGACCTTGAGAAATTTCCTGAATATAAAGAAATTTATGAGCACAATAAAGCTCAGAAGATCATTCCAGAGTTTGAAAGAGAATTTTCAAGCGTTGCCTTTTTAAGAACGCTTTGGGCGATGTTTACGGTCTTCTTACTCATCGGTCTTGCACTCTTTGGTGCCGATTTCTTCAGTGGTGAGATGAATCCACCGACCTTTAAACACCTGCTCGTGCAACCCGTTAGCCGTAGGGGAGTCTTCTTCTCCAAGTGGTTTACCTTTACCTTCTGGACCCTTGTCATGATCTTTGGTATTGAAGCACTCTTCTTCTTAGGTATCGGTTTTACGAAGGGCTTTGGAAGCTTAGATGCTCTCGTTCGAGTTGATACAGCCTTTAAGGTCATTAAGCACGCGGATGGCTCTTGGAGCCCGGAACTCATTGCAGGAAGTGGTCGAACGGTGACTCTTTTAAGATACATGCTTGAAACGCTTGGCATTCAAGCTTTAGTCATCACCGCTTGTACATCACTTATCACTTTCTTCTCTGTTCTTGTGAAGAATCCACTCGTAAGCTCGACACTACCTATAGGTATTGCGATCTTCTCAGCTATTTTTGGTAATTTACTGGGATATAAGCCCTTCCAGATCTTTAACTTCCTAAACTACCAGAACCCTTTACAAATCTTAGGACGAGATTTGAATGGATTCGGGTTCTGGGGTGGTGCTAGTGATGGAATTCAAGCGACCTTCCCTCTAGCAGCCATCGTCTTAGTAGGAACCTCCCTTCTCTTTATCGTATTATCGAGCATCATCTTTAAGAGAAGAGATATTTTAAGCTAGTATTTTTAGTATAATGGAGTTATGAAATACTCCGATGAAAACCGAGAAGAACTGAATAACAACCGATTTATCTATCAAAAGAAAACAGGCTTTCGCTTTGGAATCGACAGTGTGCTTTTAGCACACTTTGTCGACTCCAAGGGTAAGGTCTTGGAGCTAGGAAGTGGTACGGGTATCATCAGTATCCTCCTCGCAGACCGAGTAAAGGAACTCGATGCCATCGAGATTCAAGCGGACCAAGCTGAGATGAGTATGCGAACGGTCTCTGACAATGGTCTTTCGAACATTCGGATCCTTGAAGGTGACTTTATGAAGATAGATTCTTTGGTTTCTAAGGAGGATTACGATGCTGTGGTTTCGAATCCTCCTTATTATAAACACACCATTCAAAGTCCTAAGCCAGAGCTAGCGATAAGTCGCCACGAGGTCATGATGAATTTAAGAGGCCTTGTAGAGGCTGCAAGCTTTGCCTTAAAGCCTAAAGGTGTCTTTTATCTCGTATACCATGTGAATCGCATGGATGAGCTCTTTCTAGAACTCGAGCGGCTTAACTTTCGGGTAAAGCGCATTCGTCTTGTCTATCCCAAGAAGACGAGTGAAGCGAACCTCGTACTCGTAAAGGCCGTAAAGGGTGGGGGAAGAGAATTAAGAATTGATCCACCGCTCATCGTCTACGAAGGGGCAAAGTACACCGAGGAGATTGAAAGAATCTACGACGAGGTTCAGATTGAGAGGAACGAATGAGTGTAACGTTTGTAGCAACACCGATAGGGAATTTAAAAGACATCACGATCCGTGCGTTAGAGACGCTTAAAGAAAGCGACATCATCGCCTGTGAAGATACGCGCCATACGAGAAAGCTTCTTAGTCACTACGATATTCACGTTCCCCTTATGGTCTACGACGATCATCACGATGCTTCGGGCTTAGAGAAAATTATAGCTATGCATCAAGAGGGAAAGAACATTGCAGTCGTTAGTGATGCAGGTATGCCCGTTGTGAGTGACCCAGGAGTTCTACTCGTGCGTGAACTTATAAAGCTCGACATTCCTTTTTCCGTCCTTCCTGGGCCTTCAGCCTTTGTGAATGCCTGGGTGCTTTCTGGAATCGAATCCTCGAGCTTCACTTTTTTTGGATTCCTGCCTAGAAGAAAAAAAGAACGATTAGAGACTTTAGAAGAGCTAAAGAATAAAAAGGAAGCCCTCATCTTCTACGAAGCCGTGCATCGCATCGATAAAACCGTAGAAGATATCCTTTCCGTCTTTGGTAACCGAATGGTTTCTCTTTCTAGAGAACTCACAAAGCTCTACGAAGAGACGATTCGAACTGACCTAGAGGGCTTAAAAGAACTCTTAAGGGAGCGTGAGCTCAAGGGTGAACTCGTACTCGTCGTAGAGGGATGCCAGGAAGAAGAACAAAAGAACCTAGAAGATCGCATCGAAGAGGTCTTACAAGCTGGGTATTCTAAAAGTGATGCAGCGAAGCTCATTGCTAAGGAATATGGGCTCGCAAAAAACGAAGTGTATCAGCTTCTCGTGAACGATAAATGACACAATTCGCTGATAACTTTAGCTTGAGGTGAAAGCGATGAAAGAAAAAATTTTATTTGCAGAAGATGATGAACGCTACCGCTTCATGGTAGGAAACTTTTTAGATAAAAATGGTTATGATGTGACGTTTGCGTCAAATGGCGAAGAAGCCATCGATCTCTTCTTTGAAAACCCGCACTTCGATCTCGTGCTCCTAGACATCATGATGCCTGTGATGACGGGGTTAGAGGCGGCTAAGATCATCCGTGAAAAGAGCGATGTTCCGATCATCTTTCTCACGGCCTTAGGGGATGAAAATAGTGAGATTGAAGGACTTCGTATCGGTGCAGACGACTACATCACAAAGCCCTTTAGCTATCCCGTCTTTCAGTCGAGAATAGCAGCAAACTTGAGAAGAAAAAGGCTCACCGAAGAACAAGTCTTAAAGCAAGGTGACCTCATGGTAAATATCGATAAGCGCACCGTTTCCATTGCAGGAAAAGAAGTCGATTTGACTCCAAACGAGTATCAACTACTCGTCTACTTTATGAAAAACGAAGGCGTTGCTCTAAGTCGCGATCAGATTATCGATAGCGTTTGGGGCATGGCCTTTGAGGGTGACGGAAGAAACGTCGATACACACGTCAAACGCCTTCGCTCTAAACTTGGAGATTATGGCGCTATGATTAAAACCATCTACGGTTACGGTTATCGCTGGGAAGCCGTATCATGAAGTGGCACTCCATTCAGACGAAAATCTTTTTAACCTTCTTAGCGGTCATTTTACTGATCATTTCCTTGACCGTTCTTTTGAATGCCTCTCTTTTTAAGTCCTACTCTTTAGCGACCGATAAAAAGCTCATGCTCGAATACTTTGAAGAGATTAAGGAGCGAGTCGACAAGGGAGAACTTACAGAGACCTTCCTCGTAGAAAAGAGTGAGGAGACGGGTATTCAAGCGACTCTTCACGATTATCCAGAGCTTCGAACGATCGCGACGAGTGCTAGAGGGACTCGAATGAGTACCCACATGCGAAATATCACGTATAATCACGATCAGCTCGGCTTTATCGAACGCGATAACAACCGAGGAGGTACGCTCATCTACGTCGACCTCATTTCAGACAAGCTGATCGTTTCCATGTACAAGCCCTTTGCCTTAACGGATCGTAATGTTCGGGTGAGTAACCACTTCTTAGTACTCGTGGGCTTAGGTTTAGGTTTACTCGGAGCCATCGTCCTATACTTCCTTGTCACACGAACCGTTCGACCGATTCTTTACCTTCAAAAGCAGACAAAGCGCATGGCAGAGCTCGACTTTTCCGATCGTTTTAAAGCCAAGGGATTCGACGAGATCAGTGAACTTGGTCGAAATGTCAACGCTATTAGCGATAAGCTTTCGACGACCATTGATACGCTTCAAAGTGATCTCAGTAAGCTCACCGAGATCGATAAAGTGCGTAAGGAATTTATGGCGACCGTTTCGCATGAATTTAAAACGCCTCTTGGCATCATTAAGGGATACACCGAGAGTCTTAAGTACAACCTCGTAGATCCTAAAGATGAAGAGACGTATTACGAAACGATTATTGAAGAAACCGACCGCATGGCAGAGCTCGTTCAAGATTTAATCCTCGTCATGCAGCGTGAACTCGGACAACTCAAGCTTAAGCTCGATCAAGTGAAGCTTTTAGAACTCGTTCACTTCTGTGTCGTTCGTTTTCAAAAGATTGATCCTAAGCGAAGCTTTGAAGTCGAGGGAGTCGATGTAACGGTTGAAGGGGACGAGCGTGCCCTTACACAAGTTTTAGATAACTACCTCATTAATGCCGAGGTCCACGGATACGAAGATACACCCATCGTCGTTCGCTTAGAAGACCGAGGTGAAAGTGCCTACGTGTCGGTATTAAACGAAGGACCTAGAATTCCAGAGGATCAAAAAGAAAACATCTGGAAGAGCTTCTCGAAGCTCGATAAGTCGAGAACGAGAAGAAAAGGGAGTGGATTGGGTCTCGCCATTAACCGAGGGATCATCGATGCTCACGGCGGAGAAATTGGCTTTTTAAACCGCGAAAACGGCGTCGAATTCTACTTCACGATACCTAAGGTTCAACCTAAAATTGAGGAAACAGAGAGTAAAGGATCGCCCCAATGAGACTAGATGCACCCATCAGTGCGAGTGGGGAGATCTTTTTCTTTAGGCGAAGGACTAAGAAGCATAGGAGGAAGAGTCCAAGTCCTATGGGATTAAAGGAGACAGGGGATCCAGGTGTGATGTCTTCTAAGATCGTAAAGGTCATGAGGCTTACTGCGACGGAACTAATCATGGCGCTTACGGCCGGATGGAGACCGATGAGTAAGGATTGGATGCTCTTTACGTTATTGTACTTGTAATAGAGATAAGCAAGTGCCAGTACGATAATGACAGAGGGAAGGACCGTACCCAGAGTTGCTATGAGGGCTCCCTTAAATCCTGCAACTTGTAGACCTACGAAGGTTGCGGAGTTAATGGCTATTGGACCAGGTGTCATCCAGCTGATCGTAATGAGGTCTGTAAAGTCTGCCATCGTAAGCCAGTTGTTGTAATCGATCACTTGACGTTCGATGATAGGCATCGATGCATAACCGCCACCGATCGAGAACAGTCCTACTTGAAAAAAGGCCCAAAATAATTTAAGTAGTAGCATTGTGGTCTCGATTCTTATAAGCTTTATACTCATAGCGAAGGAGTGCGATGACAGCACAGCCTAAAAGGACTAAAACAGGGTTTAGTTTTAAGAGCAAGATGAGTGCAAAGCTAAAGCACATGATGAGAATGTTGAAGTAATCCTTTCCTTGCCAGAGCTGATGGAAGAGGGCGATGGCAACATCTAAAAGGATTGCAGCAACGGCAGCCTGCGTGCCTCGAAGGGCAACTCTTAGGATGACGTTCGTTTTAAAAGCTGTATAGAAAAAGCTGATACCGGTGATGACGAGTAGCGGTGGAAGAACCGCTCCGACGACACTTACGAGGGCTCCCTTGAAGCCCTTTAGGCGGTAGCCTACAATGAGAGAAGCGTTAATTGCTACCGCTCCTGGAGCGCTCTGGCTAATCGCCGTCATATTCATCATCTCGCGGCTTGTCAGGAGTTTTTTGTTCTCCACGAGTTCCTTTTGTAGGAGGGAGATGATTACATAGCCTCCTCCAAAGGTCAAAAGGGAGAGTTTAAACATCAACCAGAATAAGTAAAAGTAGCTTGCAGGAGTCGTTTTTTCATCCATCGGATCACCTTCTTTCGAGGCCTAAGGACCCATGATATAATGGGAACAGGAGAGAATTATGGAACAGTTTATTACAACCATAGAGGAGCTTTTACATGCTCCCATCATAGGTAACATCGACCTATATACGATTTTTAGCAGTATCTTACGATACGTCTTTGTCTTTATTGTACTCTATTTCATCTATCTCATTGTACGCATGATCTATCTCGATCTACAGCAGACGATGCTCGTACCGAGTGAGGGAGATGCGATCTTACTCATCATTCACAGAAAGGATCAGATGCTCTTTGGACTTCGTCGAGAGTACCTTTTAAGTGATAATGAATCGATCGGAAGAAGTGGTGTCAATACGATTGCGCTTCCTTCCGGTTACCTTTCAAAGAAACATGCGCATCTCTTTGAAGAGGATGGGAATTGGTATATCAATGATTTAGATAGCCAAAATGGGACCTTTGTAAACGGAAAACGCGTCACAAGTCCAACCGTTATTCATGATAAGGATATCATAAGCTTTGCTGGATTAGAAACGCTTTTCCTCTTGGAGCAATCGAATGAGTAGAATTATTACCGAGAGACGACTCGAAAGAAAGCGTACTCGGTACAATCTGAGCGCGAACTGGTTGCTCTTTTGGTTTCAGATCTTAGGGCTCTTTCTCGTGTTGAATTACGACCCGAAGAGCTTTAACATGAGGAGCTTGACCTTTGCTATCGCTCTCATCGTGCTGAGTCACCTTTCAAACTTTTTAATTAAGCGCTTCACTTTAGGTGAGCCTTACTTTATCTTGATCACGAACATGCTCTTTTCGATCGGAATCCTCATGATCTACAGGCTTCGTCCTGAACTCGGTGAAAAGCAGCTGATGTTTTATGCACTCGGCATCGTGTGCTTCTTTTTGAGCTACTTTGTGCTTAAACTTTCAGTCCATTTTTGGAAGCACATGACCTGGTTTTTCTACCTTGCGACCATTGCTCTCATCGTCGTTACGATTCTCTTTGGTAGAAATCTTCGAGGAGCCACAAACTGGATCGTCATCGCTGGCATTCAGTTTCAACCGGGAGAGTTTTCGAAACTCACCTATGCCTTTTTCTTAGCGTCCTATTATACCAACATGGATAAGATGAAAGGTTGGTTTGCCTCGTACTTACCGATGATCTTGACCTATGCGTTAATGGGACTCTTTGTAAAGCAAACGGAACTTGGAACGGCGGCTGTGATCTTTGCAGCCTTTGTCTGCACGCAGCTTTGCTTCGATCGAAAGAGGATCCCTGTCGTATTAAATATCCTATTTGCCTGCGTAGGACTCTTTCTAGCTTATAAGCTCTTTCGCCACGTACGCGTGCGCTTTGACATCTGGCTCAATCCTTGGGAAGACGCAGCAGGAAAGGGTTATCAGATTGTTCAGAGCCTCTTTAGCGTCTCGGCTGGAGGTCTCTTTGGCCGTGGACTCGGCTTAGGAAACCCTCAGACCATACCTTTTAGCTACTCGGATTTTCTCTTTTCAGCCCTCATTGAAGAGATGGGAATCTTCATGGGAATAGGCGTCCTACTCCTTTATCTCATCCTCTTCTACCGCGGTCTTAAGGTGAGCCTCAACCAACCCGATCGCTTCTACCGCATCCTTTCATTAACGGTCTCTATGATCTTTGTGATGCAGGCTTTTGTCGTGATCGGAGGCGTCTTAAAGGTCATTCCCTTGACGGGTATGACACTGCCTTTCATGGCGCACGGTGGTTCGAGCCTTTTGACGAGCTTCTTACTTCTCGGGGTGCTTCAATTTACCTCAGAGCCGGTGCTCGAAAAGGAGGAGAAAAATGAAGCGAACCAATAAAAGACGCATCATCGCACTCCTCATTGGAGTCGTTCTGCTCTTCATATCTTTAAGTTTCTACCTCGTCTACTTTCAGATGAGTATGGCTGAGGATCTAAAAAAGAATCCGAACAATACGCGCTTTCTCGTAAACGAAGGAGAGATCAGGCGTGGGTCTATCTACGACGTCAATGGAACGGTCCTTGCAGATACAAAGCTCGTAGAAAAGAACTATGTGAGAAGCTACTACTACCCTTATAGCTACGCTCACATCATTGGATACTCTTCAGAGCGCTTTGGTAAGACCGGTCTCGAATCGGCCTTTACGAAAAATCTCCTAGGCGTATCGGAAAGTGGTCTCTTTAGCGAGCTCAAAAAAGCACTACGCGATAAAGATGTCGGTAACGACATGTATCTTACAATAGAAAATGAGCTACAGACCTACGGCTTTGAGCTACTTAAAAACCATAAGGGTGCGATTATCGTTTCAAATGCAAAGACCGGAGCGATCCTCGCGATGACCGATAGGCCTGCCTTTAACCCAAACCAACTAAAAGAAAGCTGGTCTCAGCTTGTAGACGACGAAAATGCACCGCTCATTAACCGTGCAACTCAAGGACTCTACGTACCAGGGTCTGTCATGAAGGTTTTGACCTCGATCGCGATACTAGAAAAAGGAATTGACCTTTCTTATAACGATACGGGTGTAGAAAAGATCGGCGGATACCAATTTGGTAACTACGACGCTAGAAGTTACGGTGAAGTCGGTTTAACCGAAGCCTTAAAGTACAGTATCAATACGTACTTTGGTAAAAAAGGCGTAGAGGCAGGAGCAGCGAAACTTAAAGAAGTCAGTGAACGCTTTCTCTTTAATAAGAGCATTCCCTTTGACCTACCTGTTTCTAAGAGCAAGGTATCGTTTGATGAGGGGATGGAAAAGAGCGAACTCGCAGCCAGTTCCTTCGGTCAAGGAAAGACAGTCGTCACACCGCTTCAGATTCACCTCATCTCTCAAGCGATCGCAAACGACGGCGTGCTCTTAAAGCCCTATTTAGTGAGCGAATGGCACGGTCCAGGAGGAAATATTCTCTCGGTGACACAGCCTGAAGTTCTAGGGACAGCCGTGGAACCTCGGATACTTGATCCTCTCTTAAAGGGACTAAAGGAGACGGCTTCAGTAAACGGCCTAAAGAGCTCGAAGTCGATTCAATTCTTCGGAAAGACCGGTACGGCACAAAATGAAGGAGCGAAAGATCACGCGTGGTTTACAGGTTTTGTCACACGTGGTGAAGAGTCCTATGTCGTAACCGTAATCCTTGAAAATGAAGGAAAAGCGGCTTCAAAGAGTGCAGCACCTCTAGCAAAGAAGGTGTTTCAGAAGCTCCTTGAGATTCGAAAAGAATAGCATATAGTATTGACAAAACCTTTTAGGCAAGCTATCCTCATAATATAAATTAATAACGTAGTAGATTTGTAACGTAAGTTTTAAAAGGGAATGTGGTGAGAATCCACAACAGCCCCCGCTACTGTAAACGGACGATGACTCATGATGCCACTGGGAAACTGGGAAGGAGAGTTATCGGTTGATGTTAAGTCAGGAGACCTGCTAATCTGCAATGCCAACACTTTCGGTGGGAAATGTGGAAAAGCAAGTTTTATTTTCAATGAGCCGACAGTGGATTTTATCCATTGTCTTTTTTTTCCCTTTTCGACCGAATAAGAAAGAAGGGAATTCATGAAACAATTTTTCAAACGAACGATTAGTCTATTACTCATTCTCACTCTTTTAGTGAGCTGTACACCTAAGGGAGACGTGCCGACTACAGAAAGCACTTCGAGTTCCGAACCTGTAAAAGAAGTGAATTCAGAATTAGTTTTAGATCACGAAGAAGAGCTCCTTTACGCTAAAAATTTTACGCTAACTCATTACAAAGATGGCTACAAGATGTTTACCGTAAGTAGTGCTCCTGACAAAAAATTTCTCCTGGTACCAGAAGGAAAAGAAGCTCCGTCTAGCCTAGATGGCGATGTTGTTATTTTAAAAGCTCCAATTCAAAGAATACATATGGTAAGTACTGGAATGGCCGCTCTCTGTGATGCAATAGGCGGACTAGATCGCGTCGCTTCCACTGGGACTCCTGCCAAAAAGTGGTTTGTCGATGAGATCAAAAAGCGAGTTGAATCTGGCAAGATCAAATTTGCTGGAAGTTATAGCGCACCTGATTTTGAGACGCTAACAGGTTTAAACATTGATTTAGAGATCGATACGACCATGCTTAGTTCAAAACCAGAAATCCAAAAGAAATATGAAGAGTTAGGAATTCCTGTAATTATCGAAACCTCCTCGAAGGAAGGCCATCCACTAGGAAAAGTCGAATGGATCAAGCTCATAGGTGCCATTGTAGACAAAGAGAAAGAAGCCAATGAGTTCTTTTTAGATTCCGTAAAGAAGGTCGAAGAGGTATCGAAAGTTCCTAAGAGCGGAAAAACCGTGGCTATGTTCTATGTGAGCCCAACGAATAATACTGTAAGTGCTCGCAATGGCGGTGATTACATGGCCAAAATGATAGAGCTTGCCGGTGGTGAGTATATCATGAAGGATGTGAATCCTCAAAAGAGTGGTCTCGAAAAAATGAACTACGAAGAAGTTTACACGAGATGTAAGGATGCGGATATCGTATTCTATCTAAACTACTTTAAAGACCAAGTTAAGAACATTGATGATTTCTACGCAATAAATGATCTATTTAAAGAGTTCAAAGCGGTGAAAGAAGGAAGATTATACATCACTTCATCCTCATACACGCAAGACATCGTAAATCTTGCGAACATGATCAAAGATATGCATGATGTCATCTCAAATCCAGATTTAGAAGAAACTAGAACGATGAAAAAATTGCATTAGAGAGGAGATTTGTTTTGGCAACAAAAAATGATCATCATTTTCTGCGCTATCACATCGTACTCTCTTTGCTACTCCTTCTATTTATAGTTGGGGTTGTACTAAATATTAACTCAGGTAGTGCGTCTATTCCATTCGTTAAGATTTTTCGTACCATATTTTTTAACGAAGATCACGGAAGTACCGTGAGTAATGTTATTTGGAGACTTCGACTCCCAAGGCTTCTACTAGCTACAGTACTTGGCGGAGCGCTCAGCGTATCGGGATTATTACTTCAAACCTTTTTCCGAAACCCGATCGCTGGGCCGTTCGTCTTAGGTATTTCTTCAGGTGCAAAGATGATCGTCGGCCTTGTCATCGTCTTTGTACTTGGAGAGTACAAGAATGTTCCACCATATACATTGGTGCTAAGTGCTTTTATTGGCTCACTTCTTGTTATGGCTGTGGTGCTTTTTTTCTCTCAATTTGCGAGAAGTATGCCGATGCTCTTGGTGATAGGTATTATGATTGGTTATGTTTGCTCTTCCGTGACAGACTTTACGATAGCCTTTGCTAAAGATACGGATATTGCGAATCTAACAAGCTGGTCGATGGGAAGCTTTAACGGAGCAAGCTGGGGGACAGTTAAGCTATCTTCGATCATTGTATTTATTACGCTTCTCTGTTCCATACTGATCTCGAAGCCGATGAATGCGTTTCAGCTAGGAGAAGGTTATGCCATGAGTATGGGCGTTAACATCAAGCTTTTTCGATTGGCTTTGATTACCTTTTCAAGTATTTTATCAGCTTGTGTAACAGCCTTTGCTGGGCCGATATCTTTTGTAGGAATCGCAATTCCACAGGTAGCGAAATTACTTATGAAAACTTCAAATCCCAAAGTAATTGTTCCAACTACTTTTATTACAGGAGCTGTCTTCTGCTTGTTCTGTGATTTGATAGCCAGAACTGCTTTTGCTCCAACGGAGCTTGCTATTGGGACGGTGACGAGTGCTTTCGGAGCTCCCATTGTGATTTTTCTTATGCTAAAACGTCGTGCAGCTGAGCAATAGGAGATGCTATGTATTTTGAAACCAAGGATTTATCCGTGGGCTATCACGGAAACATTTTAATTCAAGATATCAACTTATCCGTTGAAAAAGGGAAAATTATGACTCTCATAGGTCCCAATGGATCGGGTAAGTCGACGATTTTAAAGACGATAACGAAGCACCTTGAAGAAATTGGTGGTGTGGTAACGATAGACAGTGAAAATATCCTAAAGTGCTCGAATAAGGAGTTAGCAAAAAAGCTTTCTGTTATGCTAACGGATCGAATCAATCCTGACCTCATGACTTGTAAAGAGGTCGTAAGTATGGGGAGGTATCCTTATACGAATCATTTTGGAAAGATCACATCAGAAGATGAGCGCGTCGTTCAAGAAAGTCTAAAAATGGTGAAGGGCTTAGAGTTAGCCGACAAGCCCTTTACAGATATCAGCGATGGACAACGGCAGCGCATTTTACTCGCCCGAGCGATTTGTCAGGAGCCATCGATCATTGTTTTAGATGAGCCAACAAGCTTTTTAGATATTCGCCATAAGGTGGAGCTTTTAGATATCCTTCGAAGAATGGCTACAGAGAAGGATGTTGCAGTCATCATGAGCCTGCATGAAATTGATCTAGCAGCAAAAATAAGTGACACAGTCATCTGTATCAAAGGCGATTGCATTCGAGTGGCAGGAAATCCGGAAGAGATTTTTTCAGATGAAATGGTCCAATCACTCTATGGGCTTGAAAAAGGTAGTTATAACAGCATGTTTGGCTCCATCGAGCTTCATCGAACTTCGGGAAAACCAAGAGTATTCATCCTAGGTGGAATGGGAAAAGGTATTCGCGCTTACCGAGTCCTTCAAAAGCACCGCATCCCCTTCGCCACAGGCATCCTATTTTCAAACGACGTCGACTGTCAGGTTGCTAAATTTTTAAGTTCGGATATGGTTCTTACGAAAGCATTTTGCCCAGTGGAGCAGGTGGCCCTTCAGCGTGCAAAGGAAATCATTAATGGATGCCCCTGCGTCCTCGATGTTGGGGTTGAAGTAGGCGAATATAATCAATTTCAAGACGAGCTAAGGGATTATGCTTTGAAGTTAGGTAAGCCCGTATTTCAGACGATTTCTGAAGTAATAAAAACACAATATAGGGGGAATCATGAAGAAAAAAATAACGTATCCATTTAGTGCAATTGTAGGACAAGAGGATATGAAGTTGGCACTTATATTAAATTTGATCAATCCTAAAATTGGTGGTGTACTCATACGCGGTGAAAAAGGAACAGCTAAAAGTACTGCCGTACGTGGTCTTTGCGAATTGATGGATGAGGTCGATGTCGTTAAAGGGTGTAAATTTCATTGCCGCTTCGATGATATCGATTTCTGTGAAGAATGCCAGAAACTAGACACCAAAGTTCTCGGAAAGTACACGAGACGAGTGATAGAACTCCCAATCAGTGCAACGGAAGATCGCGTAGTGGGATCTTTAAATATTGAAAAAGCGATAAGAGAAGGGGAAAAGGAGTTTGAACCTGGTATTCTCGCAGAAGCGAATGGAAACATTCTTTATGTTGATGAAATCAATCTCTTGGACGATCATATTGTCGACATTCTCTTAGATAGCGCTGCAATGGGGGTGAATACAATTGAGCGAGAGGGCGTAAGTTATTCTCATCCAGCGCGTTTTGTTCTTGTGGGCACGATGAATCCAGAAGAAGGCGATTTAAGGCCTCAACTCTTAGACCGCTTTGGCTTAGTTGTAGAGGTCAAAGGCGAACAGAATATCGAACAAAGAAGTGAGCTCATTAAGAGACGCATGGAATTTGAATCCAATCCATCTAAATTTTACGAAGCTTTTCGTGAAGCCGATGAATCATTAAAATTAGCCATTAAAAGGGCGCAAGATGCTCTACCTACTATACATATTCCTGATGAGCGTTTTAGAGAAGCTGCGAAAATTGGAGCAGAGCTTGGAGTCGATGGACATCGAGCAGATATTACGCTATTAAAAACGGGCGCTACTCTCGCTGCTTATATGGGAACGAGTGAGGTGACTCTTGATCACCTGATCCAGTGCGCCAAATTAGTTTTACCTCATCGTATGCGAAGACTTCCCTTTGAAGAATCAAATATTGAAGACTTCGATTGGAAAGGCCTATTCGATGTTCTCTAAGGCATATCCATTTACAGCTATTGTAAAGCAAGATCGACTGAAACGGGCCTTATTACTCAATCTCATCGATCCACGCATTGGAGGAGTGTTAATCAGTGGTCAAAAAGGGACGGGAAAATCAACTATTGTTAGAAGTCTCGCCGACCTCAGTGAGAAGAAAGTGATTACACTACCTCTTAATGCGACAGAAGACATGCTTGTTGGAGGCATCGATTTCGTTAAGACATTAGGAGCTAAAGAAACAGTTTTTATGCCAGGAGTGTTCTCTCGATGTCACGGAGAAATTCTTTATGTCGATGAGATCAATCTCTTGAACGATAGTTTATCGCAGATTATCGTCACGACGCTAGCTGCGGGGGAAAACATTGTAGAAAGAGAGGGAATTAGCTATTCTCACCCTTCAGAATTTATTTTAATTGGAACAATGAATCCTGAAGAAGGAGGGTTACGTCCTCAATTACTCGATAAATTTGGTCTTTTTGTAAATGTCGAAGGAGAAGAAGATGTTGAGATTCGTACTGAAATTATCAAAAGAAGGATTTCGTTTGAAGAAAATCCCAACAAATTTCTTTCTGAGTATCATGATCGAGAAGAAAAGCTAAAACATCTCCTCAAAGAGGCTCAAATAGTCCACCAAAAATTGGTGGTCAGCGAACCCATGAGGCGCTTAGCTTCGGTATTTGCTAACAAAGCAAATGTGGAAGGAAACCGCGCCGAAATCTTATTGATAAGGACAGCAGCAGCTATTGCCGCATTAGATTTGCGTTCTTATTTAACAGCTTCTGACATTAAGGAAGCCTGTGAATTTGTTCTTCCACATAGAAGACGTAATGTCGATCAAAATAATCAGCAAGAAGAACAATCAAATGAGAATCGGGAGAAGGAAACAAAACCTCAGGACGATTCCAAAAGTCCTGGCGTCGATATCGAAGAGGATTCTAATCAGACGAGAACAGGAGATGAGGAAGAGTTAGAGATTGATTCCCAAGAGTCAACGATTGAAGACCAAAGTCAAACGATCAAAGAAGATCTCGTTTACGGAGAAGAAATCTACGAAACGAAACCACTTCCTACTGGTTTTCGTGATCGACTAAAGAGAAAAGGCACGGGACACAGAAAGAAGACATATAGCAGCGTGAATAAGGGGCGTTACGCTGGATTTACGATATCCAATGAGAATGGTGAACGCGATATAGCACTGGATGCGACTCTTCGTGCTGCCGCAGTAAAACAATACGATCGTCCTAAAAACGGCATGGCAATCACTATTCGTGATGATGATCTTCGCTACAAAAAGAGAGAGAATAAACTGGGTCTCACAATTGTTTTTGTCGTAGATGCGAGTGGCTCGATGGGAGCCAAAAAGCGCATGAAAGAGACGAAAGAGGCGATCATGAGTTTACTTATGGATTCTTATCAAAAGCGAGATAAAGTGGGACTCGTCGCATTTCGTAAAAATGACGCCGAGGTTCTGCTTCCTATCACATCGAGTGTTGATCTAGCTTCGAAAGAGCTTCAGGAACTTCCTACGGGAGGCAGAACACCACTTGCCAAAGGGATACATAAGGCATGGGAATTACTGGTCGCGAGAAAAAGGAAAGATCCAGATATGATGCCTCTTCTTGTTTTGGTTACAGATGGCAGAGCAAATAGCGGTATTTTAGGAGACCCAGTTGAAGATGCGCTTTCCTCAGCAGATCTCATTCGAAACTCTAAAATTCCAGCGGTTGTAATCGATACAGAAAATGATTTTCTTTCATTCCAACTAGCAAAAAAGATCTCATTGCGTATGAATGCGGACTATTTTAAAGTTTACGATCTTAAGAGCTCGAAGATGAGGAATGTAGTCTCATTTTATCGAAAGGAATCTTAATGAAGTTATTGTTTATTGGAAATGAGTGGGAGAACCAAACTCTTCGAAGAGCCCTTGATTTCACGGGAGACGATGCAGTATTTCTTTCTTCACGTGCACTAACGAATAGTAACAATTTACATTCATTTGATGCAGCACTTGTTTCGAGAGATCACGGACATCACGGTGAACTATTAGGAAAAGAAGCGTTAGAAAGGATTCCTCTCGTAGGTCCTATTGGATTAGAAAACTTAAAGGCTGGAATTTCGACACTTACGATGGATCAAGAGAGACGAATTAACGAATATGCTAATTCTCCTTGCTTTGAGAATCTGGTAGGGCTGATTCATTATGTTCGCCATTTACTTCTCAGCACACCGTGTCCGGATGAACCAATACAGGTTCCATTCGACGGAATTTATTCAGAACACGGAATCGATACCTCTTTTGAAGATTTTATACAAAGAGACAATTCTGAATTTACCGATTTTGTAGGAATCATTCAATACAGGTCCCGATATTTGGGCGGTGACACTCAAATTGAAACGGCACTTGAAGAAGCCTTTAATGCTAGAGGTATAGGAGTTATTAAAGTATTCACGACAGCGCGATCGGATTTGGAATTAGGATCGCTTTCGATGACAGAAGCGATTGAAAAATTCTTGCCCATAAGTGAGAAGTACCGTATTCACTGCTTCATAAATTTTCTTGCCTTTGGTTCAGCGGAAGGAACAGAAGATTCACTGTTCGACAGGCTTGTATCTTATTATCAAAAGAGAAATCTTCCTGTTATTCGTCCATTAGTGAGCAATTCTCAAACGGCTTTTGACTGGGAAAATTCTTCTGGAGCGACATCGATTGAACAAACACTGTTTTATGACATTCCAGAACTCATGGGTTTGATCGAGCCAGTCATGATTGGAGTAAAAAATGGATCTAAATCTCATGATCCGATTCCAGATCGAATCGAAAGGCTCTGCGATCGTGTCGCGAATATAATCCGACTTAGAAATACAAAGAACTCTCAGAAGAAACTTGCGATTGTATTAAATAGCCCAGTATGTTCAGGAATAGAAGCTACGTTAGGTAAAGCATCAGGACTCCTAACTTTTGATTCAGTCGTTTCTTTTTTAAGGCTCCTAGAAAAGGAACATTATGATGTCAGTGGTTTTCCTCAGACGGGACAAGCGCTAAAGGAGCTGATTCTCGAGAGGAAAGCGTTTAGTGATTTTCGCTGGACTTCAGTAGAGGATATTGTAGACTCTATGGGCGATTTATATCAAATGGACCTCGAAGAGTACCAAAAGCACTTTTCACTTCTTCCAAAATCTTCCCAAAGCAAGATGATAAATTCTTGGTCCATTCCTCCTGGCGAAGCCATGGTTCTTAATGGAAAAATTGTTATCACAGGCCTCCGTTTTGGAAATGTCTATCTTCTCATTCAACCAAAGAGAGGCTGCTTCGGTGCGAAATGTACTGGAGAAGTATGTAAAATTCTCCAAGATCCTTCTACACCCTGTACGCACCAATATTTTGCCACCTATCGATACTTAGAAACGCAAGGTGTCCATGCAGTAATTCATTTTGGAACTCATGGTAGCTTAGAATATTTGCCAGGAAAGCAATCCATGTTATCGAGTTCCTGTTTTAGCGATCAAACGATAGGATCACTACCCCATTTTTATCTAGTGAATAGTTCTTCTATTCCTTCCGCACTTTTGGCAAAGAGACGTAGCTATGCCACGCTGATCGATCATATTCCAACGGATGGAGCACTTCACGAATTAAATGAAAACGAATTAAAGTCACTGGTAGAAGCTTTAAATGGAAGCTATATAAAGCCAGGTCCAGGCGGAGGTGTAGAAGATTTACCGTTTCAGACGGGAACCAATATTTATGCCTTAAGGGCAGATAAGATACCTACGAGAGAAGCCTATTTAAAAGGGGAGATGATTGCACAGAAATTACTAGATCAGCATTTAGAAGAAACTGGAAAATATCCCAATAAATTGGCGATTAATCTCATCGCTCTCGATATTACGAGAACGGGTGGAGAACAGATAAGTACGATGTTAGCTCTCATGGGGATTCGACCTGAATACGATTTAAACGGGACGGTGATAGGCCTTAAAGAGATTCCAGAGGATCAGTTAATCCATCCAAGGATGGATGTGACGACAACGATTTCTAGTTTGTTCCGTGATATTTGGCCTACGATGATTGATTTATTAGATGAGGCTATCATTCTTTGCGCATCGCTTGATGAAGCGGATGAGAATAATTTCTTGAAGAAAAATTTGAAGTCACAAAAAAACAAAGAGATTCATCGAATTTTCGGAGGACGTCCAGGTACTTACACAAATAGTATCGGTTTAGCTTTAAAGGCATCTGCTTGGAATGATGAAACGGATTTGGCTAGCTATTTTATTGATTCGAATTCATTTAGCTATGGAAGATACGGAAAAGGGAATCAGCGACCAGATTGTTTCATAGAGAACATTCAGAAAATCGAAACATGCTTTGATATAAAAAGTGCCGATTCATCGGATCAACTGAAAAGCTCATACTCTTCTCGAATGCTAGGTGGAATTGCAATAGCGAAAGAATCGATGGGACTCCAAAGAAGTCAGTCGTTGATCGTCGAGAACTCAAAAGGTTTGATAGCTATTAAAACGCTTCAACAGCATGTAAAAGATGGACTTAAGCGTACTCTTCTAAATGAAGATTGGCTAAAGGATCAAAAAGCTCAGAATTATTACGGAGCGAGTGAAATCATGAACCGAATTCAAAATCTATTCGATATGCAGTGTATACACGAGGATTTCAGTAATGATGAACTGGATGAGGTCGTCAAATCAGTGTTACTTAATAAAGATTTCCAAGATTGGTTTCGTCAAGAAAACCCCTTTGCATACGAGGAGTCTAATCGCCGTTTTTTAGAGTTGCATGACCGCAACAAATGGTCGGGTGATGAAGATGTTTTATCTCGTCTAAAGCATGCTTATTTAAAAGTCGAGGGAGATTTGGAGGATACCATGAATGGTATGGGTGAGGTTCAAGGAGGAACTGTAGAAATCGTTTCATATGAGCAGGTTACTGAATGGAACGAGCGCATCTCAGAGCTAAAAAAGGAGTTGTTTTAAGAAGAATGATCCATTCTGTCGTGTTTCGATTAACTGATTATTGCAATTTAGCCTGCGCATACTGTTATGCCGAGCGGACTCAGAAAGGCCGAATGGACTTCTCTATCGCCAAAGAAGCGATCGATCGCTTTTTGACACATGGACCTTTTTCTATACAATTCACAGGCGGGGAGCCGTTGTTAGAAATTGATCGAATGATGGAGATTATTTCCTATATCGAAAAAAATAATAAACGAGCAAGCTATAGTGTGCAGACGAATGCCACATTAATAGATAGGCAAATGGCTAGAAGATTAAGAGAGCACAATATTGCCGTAGGTGTGAGCTTAGATGGCATAGGTGAAGCAAATAGTTTACGTGTGTTTCCTTCTGGAGAAAGTTCATATTCTAAAGTAATCGATGGAATCAAAGCTCTAAGAGATGAAGGGGTTTGTTGTAATGTAAATCTCGTTTTAACCCGAGCCAATCAAAGCCACTTAAGTGAGTTTGTGGATGTTCTTGCTTATTTAGGAAATGTAAAGGGGATTGGTTTCGATGTTTTGCGTCCTATAGGGAGAGCGAAAGGAACTGATTTAGAGGTAGAGAAAGAACATCTACAGAGAGATCTTGATCGTTTTTTACACGAAGTCCAATCGCTTGAAAAACTTGGAGTAAAGATCCATGTACGGGAAATGGAAAAAATCCGTAGAAAAATCAAAGGGAATTTTTTCCCGATGCATTACTGTAATGCAACGACAGGGGAATCGATAACTGTTGACTTTAAAGGAGATCTGTATCCTTGTTCCTCTCTCATTCAAGATGAGCATTTACTCGGAAATGTTTTTTCGGGTATTCACTCAAGCTTTTCTGCTATGCCAGAGGGAAAATGCAGAGAATGTGATGTTTTTAAACTGTGCTTAGGAGGGTGTCCTGCTTCAAAAGAGGAGAGTGACTGTCTTCTTCACCAGTATTGGATAAAAAGGAGTATTGAATGAAATTTCTTTGTCTAGTAGAGACTGATGATCGTTTGTTCTTTTTTAAGAAAGCAATAAAACGTTTAGAAAGAGAATACGATTGGGTTCGTGGGGTTGTGTATTCTCCCTTTGAGCTTCGAATGAAGCCTGAACTATATGATGAAATGATCAATGAATCTAAGGATAGCGATTTTGCATTCATTTATTTTCATACAGGTTGTCAGAATTTATACGATTTTGATGGTTTTTTTCATACTTTACCTGAGAAATCCCCCAAATTTTTTGTCTCATCTGTGGCTGAAGAGGTTCAGGAGTATTGTAGCATTAGTAATCTGAATCCAGCTCAATATCGTGAACTTTCTGAATACTTTACTAGGCCTACAGAAGAAAACATTTACAGACTTCTTAAACTATCGTTGGTCCGTTTTTTTGGGTTAGAAGAAACCGTAGAGCCATACGATGATCTCTGTGAATTTGGCATTTATCACGAGGGGAAAGTCCTGACATTAGAAGAGGAAAGATCTTTTCTCGAAACGGTTCCAAGCGATTTGCCGGTTATTGGCGTGCTACTACAACGTCAACACTTATTTACAAAAAATACGAAAGCAGTGGATTATCTCATTCGAACACTTAAACAGCAAGGTGCGTTTGTCATCGCTGCTTTCGTCTCAAATTATCATTCTGAGGTGAGTTATCCATTAGATCGATATTTTTTAAAGGATAAAAATGTCATTGTGGATTGCATTATTACTTTGGCAGGGTTTTCTCAGACAGCCTTTAACGTTCAGAGGCCTTATAGTGGGGAATACGAGTGGAGCATTTTCGAGAAGTATAATGTTCCAGTCTTGAAAGCTTTGTCTACAAATTACGACTTGAAGCAATACGAATCCCTTCCACAAGGAATCGATATGATGAGTATGGTTTCGAATGTCTTTCAAACGGAAATGGACGGTCAAATCATCACGGTTCCCTATGCTTCTAGCAACCGTTCAGAGGATGGTGAGCTCACGAGAAAAATTTGGATTCCATTAGAAGAACGAGTTGAAAAGGTTGTCGCTCTTGCTTTGAATTATGCCAAATTGAGAAAGAAGAAAAAGAAAAAAATTGCTGTTATTTTCCATAATCTTCCAGGTAACCACAACATTGGCCGGGGGTTAGGATTAGATACATTTGAATCTGTTCGAAGGATTCTCAATGAACTTCAAAAGAAAGGATACCAGCTCGAGACGAAGTATGATTCATCTCAAGATCTTGCAGAAGCTATTTTTAACGGTTTAACGAACGATCACCGTTTCATCTCTTCAGAGGAGATGGTTCATCGGAGTGTGGCCTTATTAGATAAAGACACACTTCGAAGATGGTATGGGCCATTGACTCAAAAGGTAAAAGATGAGCTTGAAAAAGACTGGGGTAAATTCCCAGGAAAAATTCTTGTCGAGAATGATAAGATACTAGTTCCTGGAATCATCAATGGAGATTTCTTTATCGGAATTCAACCTTCAAGGGCGTTTGATGAGAAAGCTGATGAAATCTACCATAGCGCAGTATTTTCTCCGCCCTATAGTTATTTAGCCTATTATCGTTGGATTGAGGATGAGTTTCATGCAGATGCCATTTTACATGTAGGAACTCATGGAACTGTTGAATGGCTTCCTGGAAAAGAAGTTGGAATGAGCCAGTCCTGCTATCCGAGTATCGCTCTTGGTACATTGCCTCATTACTATATTTATCATATGGGTATCGTGGGGGAAGGCATTCAGGCAAAGCGAAGGAGCGGTGCAGTCATTCTAGACCATTTGCCACCTTCAATGGATGATAGTGGAACCTATGAGGGGACAGAAGAACTCGAAGAATTACTGAAAGAGTATTATGACAGTGTGCAGAAAAAGACCGGTCAAACGGCAATTCTTGAAGGAAAAATATTAAATCTCGCAAAGAAGACGGAGCTATTGAGTGACATTCATTTAAGCGAAGAAGAATTTTTTGAACATCCCATGAGATCGATCGATGCGATACATATGTGGTTAGAAGAGCTTAAAAACTCTGTTGTAACCGACGGTCTACATATTTTGGGGCAGGTCCCTGAAGGAAAGTTGCTAAATAACCTGACACGTATGATGGTCCGTGTTCAAAATGAATCGGTCTTAGGTTTGAATGACGCCATACTTCTTGCTCAGGGTTATCCACTTTCTATTAAAGAGAACCCCAGTGGAATGACAGATGGTCAATTAAATAGTGTGATCTATGATCAAGCAGTGGAACGAGCAAAGCTTCTCATCGATGCTCTTAGTGAGAATGAGTTTAAAGATTCGAACATTCCGCTAGATTCCTTTCAAGGTGATTTGGAACCACTTCGAAACACGCTTCGATATGTTTGTGATGAGGTCGTTCCGAGGATACGACGATCTGGTGATGAGCTGAGTAATCTACTTCGTGGATTTGAAGGAGAGTTTATTTCTCCCGGTTTAGGAGGTAATCCGACTAGAGGAAATGTACAATTGCTACCTTCAGGGCGTAACTTCTATGCTGGTGATCCTACGATGATTCCATCGAGGAGTGCTTACCTAATTGGTGAAAAGTTAGCTAACTTATCCATAGAACACTATATGAATGAGCGAGGAGAGTTCCCTGAGAGCATTGCGATGGTCATATGGTCCGGAAATGTGATTAAAACGAACGGAGAAGATTTTGGAGAGATTTTTTCTTTGATGGGAGTGCGTCCTAAATTCATTCCTGGAACTTCTCGAGTGATTGGAGTTGAGGCGATCCCTTTGGAGGAATTAAAAAGACCCCGCATCGATGTCATACTTCGAATTTCAGGTTTATTTAGAGATCTCTATCCGAATTTAATCGATTTGATGGATGATGCCGTTCAGCTTGTTTGTTCTCTTGATGAACCACACGAGATGAACTTCATTAAAAAACACTTCGAGGAAGATTTGGAGAAATTCTTACAAAGTGGTATTCCAGAAAGTCAAGCACTTGATCAGGCCTATGCGAGAATTTTTGGTTGTCCAACAGGTGGATATGGGGCAGGTGTAAGTCATCTCATAGAAAATAAAAATTGGAATGATTACAATGACATCTCTGATGTTTATTCCACTTGGAGCTCAAATGCCTATTCTAGAAATCTACATGGACTTCCCATGAAGGATGTCTTCAATCACCGTTTGTCAACTGTCAAAATGACAATAAAGAATGAGTCAACGATTGAAACGGACATGCTATCGAGTGATGACTATTATTCTTATCACGGTGGTTTGATTGCCTGTGTACGAAGTCAATCAGGGCAAAAGCCCATCAGTTTAACGGGCCATAGTGATAACCCTGACTTGCCTGTCGTTCGAGATACAAATCAAGAAACCGCTCGTATTATGAGATCACGTATTCTTAACCCGAAGTGGCTTGAAGGGTTAAAGCGGCATGATGTAAAGGGTGCACAAGAAATTTCTAAGGCTGTTGATTCCTTCTTCGGTTGGGCTGCATCGGCTGATGTAGGCAAAGATTGGATGTTTGAAGGTATCGCAAGTCGCTTCCTTTTCGACAAAGAAACCCGTGAGTGGATAGAGTCAGTGAACCCTGGTGTAGTCCACGATGTATCAGGAAAACTGCTTGAGGCAGACCAGAGAGGAATGTGGCAAGCTTCCACAGAGACCAAGGAACAGTTACAGTCCATCTACCTGAAGGCAGAGGGACTCTTGGAGGCATAATGATTGAAATTAAAAATATTTCTTTGAAGTATCCAGGGGCTAATGTATTTGCCATAAAAGATCTTTCGCTAACAATGAATAGTGGGGAGTTTTTTGGACTTCTAGGACCAAATGGAGCGGGAAAGACGACTCTTATTAAGCTCCTCTCAACGCTATTAACACCTAATAGTGGCGAAATCGTGATTGACGGGAAAAAAATCTCGAGAACAGACAATCAAACAAAACGCAAGCTGTCCATGATTACTCAAGAATATTCTCTTCGTTCCAATATGACGCCCTTAGAAATTATGGAACTTCAAGGACGCCTTTACGGTATGAAGAAGTCTATCATAAAAGAAAAAACAGCTGAGCTCCTCGAATTTGTGGATCTTTATGATCATCGTCAAAAAATTTGTCGAAAGCTTTCAGGGGGGATGAAGCGTAAGCTAATGCTCTGTAGAGGACTACTTACCAACCCTGAAATCCTCATATTAGATGAGCCAACTGTCGGGCTTGATCCTTTTGCTAGAAGGCAGATGTGGGATTTGTTGAAGAAACTCAATGAAAGCGGTATGACAATTCTACTAACGACTCATTATATTGACGAAGCAGAGTATCTATGTGAGAGAGTCGCACTAATTGAAAAAGGAAATTGTCAACGCATCGATTCACCTAAAGTTCTCATTTCGGAGATCGGAAAAGTTGCTGTTGATTCATTTAATGGGGACTCAACGAGCTCGTCATTCTTTAAGAGCCATGAATTAGCCCTTCAATACGCATCGACTCTCCAGGAAAATTTCGTGATCCGTAATACAACCCTAGAGGACGTGTTCATTTCACAAGTTGGTAAATGTTTGGAGGCTAGGTCATGAATGGAATAAGAACAGCTCTTTGGGAGAAATGGATTGAGTTTAAGTTCGAATGGAAAAGAATTACATTAGCTTCTATGGTAACTCCCTTGCTTTATATGATAGCTCTTGGCTGGGGGTTAGGAAGAATGGCCAAAATTGAAGGCCATCAATACATAGAGTTTTTAGTGCCAGGAATCATCGCCATGACAACGATGAACAATAGCTTTTCTGCTGTTGCTACGACACTAAATGTTCAGAGATTATTTGAACATTCCTTTGAGCAAGTCATTATTTCACCGACTTCTCTCTATGAGTATGTCTTGGGCCAATCTCTTGGAGGATCTCTTCGAGGAGTTTATAGTGGATTAATCATATTCTTACTCGCTCTTCCTTTTGGATTGAAAATGGCACTGACTCCCTTATTTCTAATGATAATGGTTTTAAATGGATTGATCTTCGGATCCATGGGGGTCTTGGCTGCAATTATTGCAGAGTCCCATGCGGATGCTTCCCGCGTGTCAACTTTTCTTATCACTCCAATGACTTTCCTATGTAACACCTTCTTTCCGCTCGATGAGACTCCACTTATGGTACAACGCTTGATTCAATTATTGCCATTGACTCATACATCTAGTTCGCTTCGAGCTATTGCATATGGAGAACATGTGAACCCCGTTAGCATACTTATTCTAGTCATATATGCTTTGGTGTTTATTATGATTTCAAATGTAGTCATTCACAGAAGAAAGGATTTTTAACATGAAAGAATTAGAACGTATGCTTCCGATGGATATCGAAAAAAAGAGCTTTGAAATAATATCTAAAGAGCTTGACACGCCTATCGATGAATCTCTTGCACCTATCATAAAGAGAGTGATTCACACGACTGCAGATTTTGAATATGCTAGCACACTTTCCTTTTCCAAAGGAGTATTAGAAAGAGCTCTAGATGCTTTGAAAAAGGGAGCAACGATTGTAACAGATACCACAATGTGCCTGAGTGGAATTAACAAAGAAGCGCTTTCTGTGCTCAATGGACAGGCTGTTTGTTACATTGGAGATAATGACATCAAAGAAGCAGCTCTTAAAAATGCCTCCACAAGAGCTATCGAGAGCATGAAAAAATCAGCATCAATCAATGGACCTGTTATCTACGCCATTGGGAATGCTCCTACAGCACTCATTGAAATAGATAACTTAGTTCGATCAGGCACATTGAAACCGGAACTGATTATAGGAGTACCGGTAGGATTTGTAAATGTTGTGTATTCCAAGGAACTGATCATGGAGCTCGATGTGCCGTTTATCGTAAATCGAGGAAGAAAAGGTGGTAGTAATGTCGCTGCTTCCATAGTGAATGCACTAATGTACATGATTACTCGTGGTTAAGCTAAAATTCGAAAAAGAAAGGGTATTGAGAAAGATAGGAGGTTTCGTTTTCTCTAAATCTCCAATGAAACTTCATCTTTTACGTACAAATCAAATGGACCTCCTACCGAGGTCCATTTTTGCGATCATTATTTCTTGAACTTTTCGACCACACCCATAGCACCTTTATAGGCACCGTCGACACCCTTGGATACGAGTCCAGTGATCTTTTCTACGTTTTGGGCAATGCCTGGGGCACTACTTAAAATTCCATCGATTTGTGGGCGATTTTCTTTCATTACTTTTAGTACTTGTAAAAGAATTCGAATCGCTGTAATGATGAGTACGATGGCAGCAATGATCAGAATGGCTAGGAGTAAGTCCAGCAGTGTAAATTGGATCAATGTTTCTTTCATATTTCCTCATTTCTAAATTTGATGGATGGGCTCAATAAAAGCTTCGACTGCTTCTTTAAAAGCCTCAGGTAAGGTTGGGTGGGCGTGAATCGTTCCTATTATCGCTTCGCCTGAAATGTTATTTTTCATTGCAAGCGTTGCTTCTGCTATGAGTTCGCTCGCTCCGATGCCGATGATGTGTACTCCTAGGAGCAGTCCATCGGGGCTGGAGAGAACCTTTACAAAGCCGTCTGTTTCGCTCATGGCAACGGCTTTTCCGTTTGCGATGAAGTTCGATTTGGTGGCTTCGTAGGGTATACCTTGTTCCTTAAGTTCAGCTTCTGTAAGTCCTACAGAAGCGATCTCAGGATACGTAAAGGTACAGTTTGGAATGTAGCGGTAATCGATTGTTGTATCTTTCCCTGTGATGATATCGATGATGGCTTCACACTCTGCACTCGCTACATGTGCAAGTTCTATCGTATTGGTACAGTCACCGCAGGCATAGATATGGGGAATATTTGTCTCGTAATTCGTATTGACTATAATACCCTTCGTATCATACTTTAACCCGGCATTATCGAGCCCTAAAGATTCAATATTGGGCATTCTTCCCGTTGCTACGAGGACAGCTTCTGTTTCAACTTCGCCATCACCCTTCTTTGTGGGGAAGGTGGTCTTGTAGCCGTTTTCTGTCTTTTCTACTTTACTATGTCTTGCTCCTACATAGAGCTTGATTCCTTGCTTTTTAAAGAAGAGTGCTAGACGCTTTTGAATCTCTTCATCTTCTCTTTTAACGATCTTTGATGCGACGAGTGACACCTCGACACCGAGAGCATTAAAAATTGAAGCAAATTCACAGGCGATGACGCCACCACCTAAGATCGTTAGACTCTTAGGAAGTTCCTGTAATTCTAAGGCATCGTCACTCGTCATGAGTCCTTCAAGATCGGATCCTTCAAAGTTTGCAATCTGAGGAACAGAACCTGTCGCGATGATAAAGTTCTTGGCTTGAAGCTTTTCACCGTTTACTTCAATCGTTTGTTGATCGATGAACTTGGCGTCGCCCTTTATGACTTCAATCTTCTTTCCCTGAAAGAGTCCCTCTAAGCCCTTTACGAGCGTCTCTACGGCGTTGTCTTTGCGTTCCTTCACCTTACTGTAGTCGATCGTAAAGTCCTCTGAAAGAATGCCATAGTGCTCTCTTTCACGAAAGCTTCGAATGACCTCAGCGTTTTTTACAAGAGCCTTTGTAGGAATGCAACCGCGGTTTAAGCACGTGCCTCCCAGGCGGTCTCTTTCAATGACCGTGACGTCGAGTCCTTTTAAGTGTGCCTTTAGGGCTCCTGTGTAACCTGCTGGTCCACCGCCGATAATAATGAGATCCTTCATAGTTCCTCCTAGGGAATTTGATTTATGCTATACTTTTTTTATGAATTACGTCTATATGTTACGCTGCCATGATGGGAGTCTATACACTGGTTGGACCAATGATATTGATAAACGCTACCGAGCTCACTGTGATAAAAAGGGAGCGAAATATACTCGTTCAAAGCATCGTCTAAAGCTAGTGTATCTTGAAATGTACTCCGATTCAAGTGAAGCGAAAAAAAGAGAAGCTTTTATTAAAAAACTGCCTAAAGAAAAGAAGGAGGCTCTAGTTTCTCACTCCTTGGAGTAAGAAGAGCTCTCCTCGTATACGAATTTGCTTGGCTTCTAAGAGAATGGATAGATCCTTTACCGTTAGAGAAATGTTAGGACACGTTCCTAAGGGGCTTCTTTCAAAGCTTGCATCGAAGCCTTGACGGTCATAGATGATCGGATGAAGCTTTTCATTCGATAAGGATCCTTCATCTGTATAGAAGAAGCTCTTTACACCTTCGAAGCGAATGGTCTCAGAGTCTGTGAGCTTAAGCTCAATCGTCTGATGCTTTAAATCCAAGGTGACGTCTTTGATGTCTTTTGTATGGATGGTTTCTAAAAGTTCTTGTAGCATGTTAACCTCCGTACTCTTATAACATGAATGAGAGCGTTTGACAAGACGGGGTCCGTTTGATAAAATTTTTGTACAGACTGGGAAGGAAAGAGATCTCGAAAGAACCTCTATAAGCGAGCTACAGACGGTGAAAGGTAGCGTGGGGATTCGGGTGAAGATGGCTCTGGAGTCTGTACGTGTGAGCACGTTATCGCTCATAAAGAAACAATTAGGGTGGTACCGTGGCTTTTTCGCCCCTAGCGAAGGAGCCACTTTTTATTTTCTAAAGGAGGAACTCGTGGAAAAATTTTACATTACGACGGCGATCGCTTATACCTCTAAAATTCCGCACATTGGAAATACGTACGAAGCAGTACTCACAGACGCCATCGCTCGCTATAAGAGAGAGCGTGGCTATGACGTCTATTTCTTAACAGGAACAGATGAACACGGAGAAAAGATCGAGACCGAAGCGAAGAAGAACAACCGCACACCAAAGGAACACGTAGATATCATCGCGAAAGAAGTTCAGTCCATCTGGGATACGATGGAAGTGAGCTACGATCAGTTTATCCGTACGACGGATCCCAAGCACGAAGAAGTCGTAAAGGCTATTTTTAAGAAGTTTTACGATCAGGGAGACATCTACAAGGGTTACTACGAAGGTCACTACTGCACACACTGTGAGTCGTTCTATACCGATACTCAGGTGGAAAATGGCCATTGTCCCGAGTGTGGAGATCCTGTTCAAGAGAGTAAGGAAGAGGCTTACTTCTTCCGTTTAAGTAAGTATCAGGATTGGCTTTTAAAGTACTTTGAAGATCATCCTGAATTCATTAGCCCTGAAAGCCGCAAAAAGGAAATGATCAATAACTTCCTAAAGCCAGGACTAAAGGATCTCTGTGTTTCGAGAACGAGCTTTGACTGGGGAATTCCAGTAGAATTTGACCCAGGACACGTCGTCTACGTGTGGCTCGATGCGCTCACAAACTACATCTCTGCTATCGACTACAAGGCAGAGGGTGAAAGCGGAGAGCTATTCAAAAATCTCTGGCCAGCTGATCTACAAGTCGTAGGAAAGGATATCATTCGCTTCCATACGATCTACTGGCCGATCTTCCTACATGCACTAGGACTAGAGCTACCAAAGCACATCTATGGTCATCCATGGGTTCTAGCAAACGGTGGAAAGATGAGTAAGACCATCGGAAATACGCTCTACGCTAAAGACCTCGTTGAGCGCTTTGGCTTAGACCGCGTGCGCTACGTTCTCCTTCGAGACATTCCTTTTGCAGACGACGGCGACCTCACACCAGAGAGCATCGTCACCCGAACCAACATGGACCTATCGAATATCCTCGGTAACCTCTTTAACCGCACCCTTGCCATGAGCCATAAGTATTTTGCTGGTAAGGTTCAAAAGGGTTCAGACTTTGAAGCAGTCGATAAAGAACTCATAAAAGCATTTGAAGCTATGAAAGCCGAATATGAAGAAGACTTCGACCGCTATCATGTGGCAAATGCCTTAGAAGATGTCATCGAATTTGCGAAAAAGTGCAACAAGTACATCGACGATACGACACCTTGGGTGCTTTCAAAAGATCCTGAAAAACAAGAGCGCCTAAAAACGGTTCTCTATGTATTGACAGAATGCTTACGTCTTCTTGCCATTCTCATCCGTCCCTTCTTACCAAGCACTTCAAAGAAGATGCTCGATGAGCTACAGACGAAAAAGACGAGCTACGAAAGCGCTACATTCGGTGAATTAGAAGAGCTTACCGTTCTTGAACCTGTCGTACTCTTTGAACGCCTCGAAGCGATCGAAGAGGAAGAAGAGGAGAAGGAGACCTTTAAACCAGAGATCACCTTTGACGACTTTGAAAAGATCGACCTCAGAGTCTGTGAAGTGCTTTCTGTAGAGGATCACCCTAAAGCTGATCGACTCTACGTCCTAAAGGTACGCGTCGGTAAGAGCGAGCGAACGGTCGTAAGTGGCATTAAGGCCTATTATAAAAAAGAAGAGCTCGTAGGTATGAAGCTTGTTCTCGTAGCGAACTTAAAACCTGCTAAGCTCAGAGGTGTCGAAAGCTTTGGCATGCTCATTGCAGAAGAATATGGAGAAGACGTTCGCATGATCGAAGCGACGCTTCCTTCAGGAAGTGAAATCGGCTAATGATCTACGATACACATGCCCATTTAAACGATGAAGCATTTCAAGAAGACCTTGAAACGCTCATCGAAAGCTTTTCAAAAGAAGGCGTAGGAAAGGTTCTCCTTCCGGCTGTAAGTATGAAGGAGTGGGAAGGACTCATCGAGCTTAAAGAGCGTTATGACGTCTTTGAGATCGCCTTTGGCATCCATCCCTCGGAAGTACAAGAGCTAAAGGATGTACAGAAGCTCGAAGACATGATCCTACGCTACCGTCCGATCGCAGTCGGTGAGATCGGTCTCGACTACCACTGGACCACAGACGACTGGAAAGAGCAGCAAGAGCTCTTTAAAGCACAGCTTGAAATTGCTAAAAAGCATAAGCTTCCCGTCCTCATTCACGACCGCGAGGCCCATCAAGACGTAAGAAAGATCCTTGATGAAGTCGGAAGCTATGAAACGGGTGTCGTTCTTCATAGTTACAGTGGGTCTCTAGAGTGGGCGATGGAATACATAGAGCGCGGTGCCTACATTTCCCTAGGGGGTCCTGTGACGTTTAAAAACTCCAAGGAGCCGAAGCGCGTTGCAGCAGGAATTCCCTTAGAAAGACTTCTTGTAGAGACGGATTCACCTTACTTGACGCCTACTCCCTTTCGAGGAAAGCGAAATGACCCCACAAAGGTCCGCTACATCTTAGATGAGATCGCACTTCTTCGCGAGATGGACCGAGAACTCTTAGAAGAGACGACTTATAAGAACGCAGAGAGGTTCTTTTGCAGACGATAAAAGAGACGATCGTGGTCGAAGGCCGCGACGATAAAATTAATATCCTTCGCTGTGTTCCTTGCGAAGTCATAGAGGTCCACGGCTTCGGCATGGCAAACCATGTCATGAAGCAGGTGAAGTTTGCCTACGAAACGAAGGGAATCATCATCTTTACCGATCCTGACCAGTCGGGGGAGCGCATTAGAAAGAAGCTTTCCGAGCGCTTTCCTAAGGCCAAACACGCATTCATCTCTCGTGAAGAAGGAACGAAGGGAGATGACATCGGGGTAGAAAACGCATCGTGCGAATCGATTCTCAATGCGCTTTCAAGGGTAAGAACGCTTCATGAAGAGACGAACGAGTTCTCTCAAAGCGATCTCATACACTACGATTTAAGTGGCTCCGAGCAAGCGAGTGCGAGACGAGATAAACTGGGAAGCCTCCTTGGCATCGGCTACGGTAACAGCAAGCAGTTTTTGAAGCGCTTAAACCACTATGGCGTCACGCGCCAAGAGTTTCTGGAGAAATTAAGTGAACTATCAACGAACGAATCCTAGCTTCCTCCGTGAGCTACTCAACTTCCACAATTTAAAGGCTCGAAAGCACTTTGGTCAAAACTTCTTAATCGATGGAAACATTGTAGAAAACATCTTAGATGGGCTAGACCTTAAGAGAGAAGATCAGGTGCTTGAAATCGGTCCTGGTATGGGAGCCCTTACAGAACGACTCCTCGACCGAGTCGATTCTTTGACGGCTGTCGAGATCGATAGAGATTTAAGTGAGATGCTTCAGAATACGCTTCCGAATCACTTGAAGATCATCGAGGGAGACATCCTAAAGATCGACCCTATGACCTTTCCCAAAGGGGTGAAGGTTGTAGCGAATCTTCCGTACTACATCACATCGCCGATTCTCATGCACTTTATCGAAAGTGACCTCGAATACGACCGACTCGTCTTTATGATGCAAAAGGAAGTGGCAGAACGGCTCGCTTCTCCTCCTGGAACGAAGGAGTACGGTGTCCTAACGGTCGTCGCCAGTGCTTTTTCAGATATTGAAATTCTCTTTGGCGTAAGCAGAAACTGCTTTCATCCTGTACCAGGTGTCGACAGTGCTGTCGTACGAATTACTCCGAATAAAAAAGCTACAAAGGAAATCATTCCCGTCGTAAAGGCCGCTTTTTCGAAGCGAAGAAAGACAATCTTAAACTCCCTGTCCTCGAGCTTTCCGAATGCGAAAGTCGCACTCGAAAAAGCGTCCATTGATCCTACGAGAAGGGCAGAGACGTTATCTTTAGAGGAATACACGCTACTCACAAAGACCTTGATGGAGGAAAGATGAAAAAGCTACTATTACTCATGCTAAGCCTTTTACTTCTTGCGATGCCGGCCTTTGCTGAAGGGATTCAAAATCTAAAGGAACCCAAGGAAGCGCTCACGGGAGAGAAACTGATTCTCTTTGCTAGAGACACTTGTCCCGACTGTGTGCGTATGAAACCCTTACTAGAAAACGTATTAAAAAAGCATCCATCCCTAGAGATCTATCGCTATGACACCGATGCGTTTAGGGAACACACTGATAAAGGAGAAGTCTTCGAGAAGATTAAAGTCGAAGAAGTTCCGACGCTTCTTCGAGTAAAAGACGGCGTCGTCGTTTCGAGACTCGTTGCAGTAAATGGTGTAGAAAACCTCACCGAACAAGAGATCGATTCCTACTTAAGTAATGAGGAGGAAAATGACTTTTTAAAACAATCCTTTCGAGGTGGATACCTTCTCCTCGCTCTTCTAACCGTTGCTCTTTTCATCTATGCTCTTCATTTAAAAACTACAGAAGATCCATTTACCTATGGTTTCCTCACAGTCTTAGCTGTTATTATTAGTGCTTTTGTAAGTTACCACCGCGAGGTAGAGTCGTTCATGTTCTCTAGAAGGGGACTGACCCTCTTTGAGAGTCCCGCATTCTTTCAATACGCTCTACTAGGATTAAATATTTTTACCATCCTCATTCTCTTATGGAAACGCTTTGGAAAGAAAAGAGCTTCGAATTAATCGAAGCTCTTTTTATCTTAGGTAATCATCCTCATCCTCATCTTTATTTTCCAATTTCTCGAGGTAGACGTTTACCGCCGCCAAATAATTTAAATACTTCCCTTGATAGAAATCAATCCTTATAGCATCCTTCATGGCCTCATACGGTATCGATTTTCTTTCGTTCTCTTCAATGATGTCTTCTATGAGTTCTAAAGGGACTAAATAGAACTCCTCGACCTTCTTCCAGTAGACGATGAGAAAGCTGATTCCTCCGTGCTCTCTGTAATCCTGCATACAGGCGATCTGATGGCTGTGGATATTACTGAGTGGAAGATTCATCGTATTAGTTTCCTTTGCATCAAAGCATAGACTTAGACCCTGGGAAACACCGATGTAGTCGACCGTCGATTTGCGGTCAAAATAGCCCATTGTGACCTGTTTTTGCTCATTGATGTCAACTACTTTCACCGGTGTCGCAATCTTATCTACACGAGCAAAATGGTGCTCACGGTAGAAATCGTTGGTCAAGTTAACTAAATTCTCTAAAAGGTCGCCTTTTAGCCCTGTTGTTCTCCAAGCCATACATCCTCCTATGAGACCATCTTAACGGAAATCATCGGCTTTGAAAAGCTTTTAGGTGAAGAATAAAGGCTCTAGTTGAGGTTTCAAAACCTGTGGATAAGGTTGTGAATTGTGTTAGTAACGAACATTTTTTCGCTTGACAAAAAATTCTAGACGTGTTTTGCAATTCACTTTAAGTCTTGGTACAATAATTCTATGTTCAAGGAGGAATGATGAAAAAAATCATTGTCACACTACTACTAATGAGCCTCATTTTAATGAGTTGTACTCCTACAAAGCAGGTGGAATCGAAAGAGCCTGAAATCGAAAAAACGACGGAGGCGACAAAGAATGTCACCTATGGAATAAATCCTGGCGATTTAGCCGCTGACTTTACGATCAAGGACCTAAAAGGAAATGATGTCACGCTTTCGAAGCTAAAGGGTTCACCAGTCCTTCTAGTCTTTTGGGCGACATCATGCCCTTTCTGTTTAGAAGAGGTTCCGATGGTAGATGAATATCAAAAGGCACATCCAGAGCTCAAAGCTTTAGCTGTAAATATTGACATTCAGACGGATGAATTTGTAAAGCAGTTTGCTGAAGAAAAGAAACTTAGCCTTCCTGTGCTCTTTACGACGGAAGAGGATTATAAGTCGCTCGAGCCCTATTCGCTTCGCTATATCCCCTTTAATGTCTTTATCGATAAGGATGGCTTCATCGTCGAAGCCAAGGCTGGCCCCATTACGGAAAAAGACCTCGATCGCTTTCTAGAAGGTCAAAAGTAGGAGGAAACATGAGACGCTTTGGTATTATTGGACCGAGTAAAGAAGAGATCGAAAACGTCCTCTCGGTTGTAGAGGATGGCTTCGCTTCAAAGGTCGCTGGAAAAGAAATTCTCGAAGGAAAACTCCACGGTCACGACGTTGTGATCGCAGAGTGTGGAATCTGTAAAGTCAATGCTGCCCTTACGGCCCAAGTTTTAATCGACCGCTTTCATGTAACAGACCTCATCGTCGTAGGCGTGAGTGGTGCGATTAAAAAGCTTAAAATCTCCGATACAGTCATTAGTACGAAAGTTGCAGAGCACGACGTAGAGCCGAGATTCCTACAAATGTCCGATGACGGTTACATCCCTGCAGGAGACGGGCTTTTAAAGGAGTTTAGAGAAATCTTTAAAGACAGTCCTCATCCCATCTTTTTTGACACCATGGTCACCGGTGAAGCTTTCATCGACCAGGAGGGAAGAGACCGCATTAAGAAGGATTTCGATCCCATGTGTGTCGACATGGAGACGGGAGGCGTTGCTCACGTAGCGTATGCGAATGACATTCCCTACATCGCCATTCGTTCGATTACAGATACCGAGGATGAAAGTGGCATCGACGTCTTCAGAAAGAACTTTGAAGAAGCGAGAGCGAGAGCCCAGGAAATTTTACTCACCTACTTAAAGGAGCTAGCATGACACTTCGAGAGATCTCCTACGAGACATTTCAAGAGTATAGTGCAAAGTACCCCGAGTCTAGCTTTGTGCAGACAGCACCTATGGCAAAGCTCAGGAAAGAGTTAGGAAATGAGGTCTATCTACTAGGCTTCTTTGAAAATGAAGAGCTTCGAGGAGCGGGGCTCTTTTATTTACGCACGCTCCTAGGTCCCTTTAAAGCCTGCGAATGTCACCAAGGACCGCTCGTCGATTACTCGGATGCATCGTTTCTTAAAGAACTTACGACGGAACTCATTCGCTTTTTTAAACCCAAGCACGTCGTAACTTTAAGGATCCTTCCTTCCTTTTACGTAAGAGAAAGGGATAAGGATGCAAATCTCGTAGAGGGTGGCTTTAACCACATGGATTACGTAGAAAACCTGAAGCGTGCTGGCTTTACGCACCAAGGGTTTACCGATGATCCCAAAGACATGCTCACGCGCTGGTACTTCGTAAAGGATTTAAGAGACATTCATACGGAGGATGAGCTTTTAATGAGCTTCATTCAGCAGAAGCGCTGGTCTTTAAAGCAAGCCTTAAAGGTAGGAGTTGACGTTCGAGAGATGAGTTACGACGACCTCGAAGACTTTTCTCTCGTGATGGACGACACGTCTGCACGTCATGAATTCCAGCACAGGCCCCTAAAGTACTATCAGAGCCTCTATAAAAATCTTACCGACTACGGGATGCTTAAGCTCTACGGTGCGTACTTAAATCTCGATGACTACGAAGAGACGCTAAATAAGCAGGATCAAGAATATACTGATGAGATTGAGTGGGCCACAAAAGAACTCGAAACGAAGCCCAACTCGAAAAAACTCGTCGAACGCATTGAAACGGCCAAGAGGAAAAAAGGAAATATCGAAAAAGATCGCCTTTTCTTAGAAGAAATGCGAAAAGATGGCGACGAGCACCTCTTAAGTGCCTCCATGTTTGTTCACTGGAACAAGGAGATGACGTATCTCTTTAGCGGAGCGCATTCCAAGTACATGGCCTTTCAGAGTCCCTACGTGCTCCAGTGGAAGGCGATGCGAAAAGCGCTTGAATTAGGCGTCGAACGCTACAACTTCTACGGAACGCGCGGACGATTCTCAGGAAACGAAGACGAAGGCGTATATAACTTTAAAAAAGGCTTCGGCGGTGCACTTTGTGAGCAAGCGGGAAGCTTTACATTAACGGTAAATCCCACCATGAACACGCTCTATGAACTCGCAAGAAAGCTAAAGAGAATCGTGAAACGCTGATTATTTTCTAATTATTAGGATACACATATAAGGCACGAATTTATAAGGAGGAATTATATGCTAAAGGAATTTAAGGAATTCATCCGCCAAGGTAATGTCCTATCAGTCGCCGTCGGTTTTGTCATGGGTGCTGCATTCAAAGCCATCATTGACAGCGTCGTTAACGACTTAATTATGCCTATTGTTGCTCTTGCAACTGGAGGAATTGACTTCACCAACCTTTTCATCGCACTCGATGGAAAACAGTACCCGACACTTCAAGCTGCACTCGATGCAGGCGTAGCTACACTTGCTTACGGTAAACTCATTCAAGCGATCGTAACGTTCTTCATTATCGCTTTCGTACTCTTCTTAATCGTTCGTTCTGCAAACCGCTTGAAGAAGAAAGAAGAAGACAACGCACCAACCATGAAGGCATGTCCTTTCTGTAAGAGTGAAGTAGCAGTGGATGCAACACGTTGCCCACACTGCACATCTGAACTCAATTAGGAGAATTTATGAAGCGACTTGTTCTAGGACTTCTCGTCGTCGTTCTTCTCTTAGCTGCATGTGAAAGTGGCCCCACAAGCGTTCACGGTCTTTTTCAGATCGACCCACAGGATTTTGACCTCTTTACGGTCACGCGTGCAAACTATGAATCCTGGACAACGGAAACGATCTACGCTGAAATGGAAAAAGGCAAACTAGAGCTCGATAAGCCGCAAGATCTCACGAAAGATGGCGGTATTATTGGTATCGTCACGCCGAAAGAAAAGACCGATGATCTTCTCTTAGGCGGAAACGACCCCGCTCTTTATTTCTCCGTTACACCGAAAGAGACTTTTGGTCTAGGCTTCTTTGAAACACCCGCAGAACTTGAAGAATGCAAGGCTGACCCTAGCGTACTTCCAGAAGACATCAAGTGGGTGGGACCGGTTAAGATCGGTGGCAAAGATTTCTATGGTGTCACTTATCTTTACGATGAAAACGAAAAGCTTAAGACGACGGATCTCTACTGTACCGATGGGGATAAGAGTTATACCTTCTCCCTCTACGGCACACACGAGCACGAAAAGAATAAAGCGCTTCTCGATACGATTTCATTTGAAGTGCAAAAATGAGGCGAAAGCCTCTTTTTTTTGTATAATAAGAGCATGAATACCATTATGGCTCTTTTCGATGCGACCATTTTTATAACCTATCTGATCTTTGCATCCGTCTACGAAGCAGAACGCTTTCCTCTGCTTCTCGTTATCATGCTCTTTTTCCTCGCTTTTCGCATCATCTCCCTGAGCTTTTCCAAGTGGTTTTCCATTTTAAACGTCATGGGTATTTTGATCCTCTGGGATGACGGGGGATGGCTATTACTTCTACTTTATCTTCCTTACGTGCTCGTCTATTTGCACCTAAAGAAGCTCGATGAAGAAAAGCAAGCCGTCGTTTCCATTAACGATGAACTCATTATTAGGAATAACCGCCATGAACGCTATAAGCTCTTAGAAGCGAATTACCGCGATCAACTCGTTCAGAATTTAAAGCTCGAAGAAAGAAACCGCATCTCTCAGGAAATTCACGACCTTCTAGGTCATTCAATGGTCGCGGCCATTCTTCAGCTTGAGGCTGCGAACATGCTTTTAACTGAGGATCCCGAACAAGCTTCAAAGCTCTTAACTCAGTCGACCGATCTCTTAAGAAGAGGCACGGAGCGTATCCGAAAGACCGTTCGAGAGATAAAGGTGAGTCCTAAAAAGCTTAAGCTTCAAGGTTTAGAGCTCTTTTTAACAGAAGCGAGAAAGGATACATCACTTCCCATTCACTTTGAGTTTCTCGGCTCTGAAGAAGCCATTGAACTCGAATACTGGCCCGTCATCTATCAAATTGTCTCGGAATCCATCTCAAATATCGTCCGTCACGCCAAAGCGACTCAAGTCGACATCTCGCTTCAAGTCTTTACGAAGATCATTAAGCTATCGGTTCAAGACAATGGCGTGGGTGGAAGTGAGATTCAAGAGGGGATGGGCATTCGTTCCATGCGTGAAGGGGCTCAGAGTGTAGGAGCGATCTTTACAGTCGATGGATCGAAGGGCTTTTTAATCAACGTGCTCTTTAAACGAAAGGAGGTCTCATGATTCGAACAGTCATAGTAGACGATGACGAGTTGATTCGTGAAAGTCTTTCTCTACTCATAAACGGAAAGGAATCGATCGAGGTCGTAGGCACGGGAAAAAATGGCTACGATGCCATAAAGCTTTCAGAAAAAGCCGACGTCATCCTATTAGATTTAAGAATGCCTGAGATGGGAGGTCTTGAGGCTCTTAGGCGTTTAAAGGATAAGAAGGTACTCATTCTTACGACCTTCGATGACGACGATGAGATTTCAGAAGCCTTGAGTCTAGGGGCCAAGGGCTACCTTCAAAAGAGCTCTTCACCGAAGAGCATAATAAATGCTATCGTAGAAATTTACGGCGGTAAGAGCGTCTACGATGAAGTGGCGATGAATGTCTTAAAAGGTGGATTAAAGCCCAAGAGAAGCCACCAGGTGACGCTTTCCGATAGGGAACTTCAGGTGGCAGAAAAGATAAGCCAAGGGCTTTCGAATAAAGAGATTGCTGAAGAACTCTTTATCTCAGAAGGAACCGTAAAAAACTACATCACGAGCGTCCTTCAAAAGACAGGACTTGAACACAGAACACAAATTGCCATAAGTTACCTTAAGGGTGAAATATGACTTTTGTCATAATAAGAGGTGAGGATTGATACTAATCGCACCTCTTTTTTTTAGGTACCTTTAAGACAAGGAGGACGATATGAAAAAAATGATTAAAGTCGAACACTTACTAAAACGTTACGGACAAAAGATTGCCGTATCTGATATTACATTCTCTATTGATCAAGGCGAGGTCTTTGGCTTACTCGGACCAAACGGTGCCGGTAAATCTACCTCCATCAACATGATCACAGGACTCATTTCAAAAGATCAAGGACAAATTATCATTGACGGAGAGGATCTTGATAAGAATCCTTTAAAACTTAAGCACACCGTAGGTATCGTTCCTCAGGAACTTGCGATCTATCAAGATCTCACCGCCCTCCAAAATGTTCGCTTCTTTGGAGAGCTCTATGGCTTAAAAGGAAAAGAACTCAAAGAGAGTGCGGAAGAAGTTTTAGAATTCGTAGGGCTTAAGGAACACGCCAAGGCCAAGGCCAAGACCTTTAGTGGCGGTATGAAAAGAAGATTAAATATCGCCTGTGGACTCGTTCATAAGCCTTCTGTTCTGATCCTCGATGAACCGACCGTAGGGATCGACCCACAAAGCCGTAATCACATCTTAGAAAACATTCGTGAGCTCAATAAAAAGGGACTCACAGTCATCTATACGACCCACTACATGGAAGAAGCAGAGCACCTCTGTGACCGCATTGCCATCATGGATAAAGGTCAGATTATTGCTCAAGGTACACTAGAGGAACTCAGAAACCTTTTAAATGAACACCGCTTTGTAAACATTCGTACACTAGAGGGCATGCCAGTAGAGGCCATTACGAGCATCCCTGGTGTCATCAGTGCCGAGTACAGTGATGGAAATTGGCGCATCGAAACGGAGCCTAAGGGAACCCAGCTTAGAGATATCTTTGATGCCTTTGCAAAGAACAACATCGAGCCCTTAGATGTTCGAACAGAGGATTCAAACCTCGAAGACGTGTTCTTAAGTCTCACGGGAAAGAGCTTGAGGGATTAACATGAAATGGTGGAGTATCGCTAAGAAAGAATTTTTACATCTCCTCTATGCTCCCGAATCCATCTTACTTATGATTCTCTTTCCGATCGCTCTGACACTCGTCCTAGGATTAAGCTTAGAGAGTGTCATGAGTGGAACGGTGGAATTAGAGGAGACAGAGGTTCAGATCGTAAGAGAAGAAAACTTCCTAACCGACATGTACAAGGAAGCTGGCAAGGAAGCGAAGCTAAAGTTCATCGATAAAGATGAAAAAGAGATAGCAAAGGGAATCGAAGAAGGAAAGATCACAAACTATGTCGAGTACAAGGACAACGAAATCGTCGTCCATTCGAACGGTTCGAGCCTGAACTCCATTGTCATCGACATGTACTCCAAGGCCTTTGCAGGAAACGTAAACCTCGCAAACTATCTACAGAAGAATAACCGCTTAGACCTCATGCCAAGAGAATTAAATAAGGTCACAACGGTCGAAGGTATCGAGAACAAAGCGAGACCGAAGTCGATGGATTACTTTGGTATTACGATGCTAACGCTCATCATCATGTACGGAAGCTTCCAGTCGCTATCAAGCTTTGAAGGTGAGATCTACCGTGGAACCCTTCGAAGAATTAAGGTTTCTCCAGTAAACCTAGGAACGGTCTTTGTAGGAAAGATGATCGCTGTGACGATCGTGACACTCATCCAAGCGACGATTGTAATTCTAGTAAATAAGTTCCTCTTTCATGTGAACTACGGAAACCTACTCCAGTGCTACTTAGGTCTCGTACCCTTTGTACTCTTTGCAACGGCATTAGGAGCCTTCCTGTTCCTCCTCGTGGGTGGAAAGGAATTCATCTCAGGCCTCTTAAATATCGTCATCGTCGTGTTCGTATTCCTAGGTGGAGGATACATGGCTCTACCAGACGAAGGATTTTTGGGCCTCATGAAGGTTCATTCTCCTGTAGGAATGATCAACACGGGACTTATGAATAGCATCCACGCAGGAAATAACGAGATCCTCTACCAGGGAGCGAGCATTAACCTTGGACTCGCAGCTCTTATGATTATCGTAAGCTTCCTGCTCTTTACGAAGGGAGATAGTGAAATCTATGTTGGCAATCATTAAAAACAATATACGCCTGATCTTTTCAAGCGGTGGAACACTGTTTCTCCTAGTCATCTTGCCGGTTTTACTCACCGCTGTCGGACTATTACTAAGTAGTTCTAGTGGCGGAATATCGGTGAACGTTGCGATAGAAGACCTCGACCAGACGACGCTTTCAAAGAGTGTTGAGACAGAACTAAAGAGTCAAGGTATAAAGATCCTTCCTCAGGAGGATCTCAAAAAAGCACTCCTCAATGGAAACATCGACATGTACCTCACGATCGAAAAGGGCTTTGAAGAGAGCATCCTAAAGGGTGAATCCAAGGGCTTTAAGCTCACGACACTGAAGGGTCAAGAGATCACCATGCTCACAGAGATGGGTCTAAACTTCTATGAACAAAACATCCTAGCGATCCAAAAGGCATCGAATTTCAGTGACCCGAAGGAACTTATAAAGAGCTACGAAGGACTTAAAAAAGATGGATTACAGGTCAAAAGTAAGCCGTTAAATGATCAAATGAAGTCGAAGGGCATCAATGTTGCGGGAGGGTTTTTCATCTACATCCTAAGCATCAACATGCTCATGATCGGCGAAATGATCATGGTGGAAAGACAGAATAACACACTAAGTAGAATTCGACAAAGTTCCATCTCTAAGACGAGCTACATCCTAGCAAACATGGCGACAGGCGTCTTCTTTCTACTCCTAAACCTAAAGGCCGTGCAAGTTCTAACGGTTCTCTTTAAGACACCGACAAGGTTTGAAATGTTTGTCATCTGGTTCATCTACGGACTCATCTGGATCTTCATCGGAATCTTCTTTGCTCTCACCATGAGTTCAAGAAGAGCAAATAGCATCGCAACTCAGATTATTACCGTCATCGGAGCGATGCTCGGCGGTTGCTACTGGCCACTTAACCTCATGCCTGACTTTATGCAAAAGATTGCCATGATCACACCGCAGTACTGGGCAAATAATGCCATCATCGAACTACAGAGAGGAACGTCGATCTTTAAGATCAACAGTATCCTTGCACTTGCAGGATTCCTCGCACTCTTCTTCTCACTTTGCGTCTTTGCGATGAGATCAAAGAAAGCACAAGAATTCTTCGCCTAGAGATCCCAAAGGATCTCTTTTTTTATATACTGGGTATGTACAGAGTAATGATAGAAGGAGGACACTCACATGGAAACAGAGAATCTAACGATAGAAGAAACAAGGGAAGAAGAACTCAGAGAACTCATGGCCATCGAAAGACACCCAGAGAATGAACCAGAGCTCTTTGTAAGTAGCTATGAAGAGCATCTAGGGCACATGAAAGCCGATGACTACTTTCTCTTTTCGATCAAGGAGAAGGGAAAGAGTGAACTCGTAGGCTATGCCATGGTTCAGCTCTTTAAAGAGAGTCAAGTCTATCTCCTAAGGAGACTTGCATTTCTCACAAAGAACAAGGGATACGGTCAGGAAGCCTTAAAGAAGCTCATGGAACACTGCTTTAAAGACTTGGGTTACTACCGCTTCTACTTAGACGTCTATCCCCACAACAAGCGTGCTAAGCACGTCTATGAAAAGCTAGGACTCATCCACGAGGGAACGATGAGAGGAAACTACGTCTATAACGGAAAGAGACTCGATCAGGAACTCTACAGTATCTTGAAGCCTGAATATGAACAAAGCGGAGGATGTTAATCCTCCGCTTTTCATGTACTAAGATTCTAATATTGATAAATTTTTGGTATACTATCAGTAGATTGGTTCTATCATTTTACATTTCAAATTTACTCAACAACACAGATTTTGTATACAACTTCTTAAGGGCTTCGTTCGGACTCTCTCAAGGATTTTGTTTAGTAATTTCTTCATAGTACCTCCAAAAAGAAAAAGCACATAACTGTTTGAGCCAAAAGCTCTCGCAATCATGCGCCACAATAGTTACTTATACTTACGCTTTGAACCGAGTACATTTCGTTTTTCAGTCTTCCGGAGTCCTCCAGCAATGTGCCAAAGAATCCTTTAGACTTTTTACGAGGTTTCCCGATTAAAGCAGACAACAGACTCTTTCTTCGTGCCATCACTTTTCCCTTCGAACATAGGTCAATTCTATGTCGTAACCGAGGGCTTCAAGCATGTGCACAAGCGTTTTGTTGACATATCCGTCTTTCTTTTTAATAACTCGGTTGACATACTGTCCTGTAGTGCCAATCTTAGTAGCGAGCTGATCTTGAGTTAAACCAGCTTCGAGACATTTGATTTTCACGTCAAGTTCAATGTTATTTCTAAGCAATTTCACACCTCCAACTTTGCCATAAATTTTTCATAGAGCTTAGAGCCATTTTCAACGGTTTTGTGCTGGGTCATTCCGTTGTCGTAGTACACCATGAATGTAGTAGTGTGATGTTCTTTAACTTTTCTCTTAGCAGTAGAAGCACCGACAATCGCACCTATATCACCAAATAACGCACCACCGATAACCGCACGTCCAACCGCACTACCTGTGCTTACTTGGTCGGAAGAAGTGTGAGAGGTATCAATGATTTTAGTCTTTACGATCTCATAGGGGTCGGTTTCCATCATTTTTCGATATTGCTCCACAGTAATAGGCTTACCGTACTTCTTTCTACGCTGATGCTCTTCGATAGCAATATAAATCAAACAAATAAATACAACTGCAAATATTATTTCCATTATACCGGTACCTCCTTCGTTTTGTTATACCATGTAGAACGAGAAATGTTCAAAGCGGCACAGCACTCAGCCGAGCAAACCTATCCAATTTCGTCACGATCAGTTTGTCACCTTCGTGTAAAACCGAGAGGAGCTTATTAAATTCGGGACGTTCCATTTTTCTACCTGTGAATGAGTCATAGAAAATCTTTTCTACTCCGGCTTCTTTCAGTAAAAGACTCTGACCTTCAAGACTGTTACCGTCTTTAGCCTGTCCTTTGGTAGAAACACGAGCATAACCCTAAATCATGGGCTACACCTCCTAAAACTCAGCCGATATACCTCTTAATGCTGTGCATAACTTTCTATACTAGAGCCTCTTTATAGTGAGTTTACTGCAACCGTTAATGGTTTCATTCACATAAATCAATCGGACAGAAACGAATCCGAATCAACTTTGAGTTCATCAGACTCCCCAATTACATAACCGTCTTTAGGTAAACGAGTTTCTCTTGGTACGACGATAATTTTGTAATCCATCGCTCTCAGCATTTCGTTGAGTTTTTTAACGCTAACATTCTTTTGCTTGAATCGTTCAGAAAGAACATTGGACTTAATACCGAGTCGATTACATAACACAGAAGGTTTAACCTCTTTGTTTTTCATAATTTCTTTTACGGCACTCATAGTGTCCATGGTTTATCACCCCCTTATTGTTTTATGGGAATAGTGTAACACAGTTATTTCTGAGTGTCAGGATATTTCTAAGGTCTTTTTCTATTTTTTGGCTACTCGAAGCACTCACTCGTCTATATAGCGATGATGTATATCCCCCCTCGGAGGGTGTACCCGAAAGCGATCACCAGCGGCGCACCAGTGTTTCTCGCGTAGCCGGGGGTGATCCCTGGGGAGTAGCTGACAGAAAACTGGGAGGGAGGGATTCCTGCCTGAGCAGGGATGTTCAAGGATTTATGGGATCTAAAAAGCGGAGGATGTTAATCCTCCGCTTTTAACGTATAGTGATCCTGCTGTGTCTTAAAGAGCTTGTAGTAGAGACTAGATGTGTTCTGCATGAGGTTCTGGTGTGTATCGACAGCTTCGATGGTTCCTTCGTTAAGGAGTACAATCTTATCGCAGAAGACACTTGAACTCATGCGGTGAGAGATGTAGATGGCACTCTTGTTTCCTACGAGTTCATTAAAGTTCTCATAGATTTCTGCCTCTGCCATGGGATCTAAGGCACTCGTCGGTTCGTCGAGGATGACAAAGTCACTATTTTTATAAAGTGCTCTTGCGATGGCAAGCTTTTGAAGTTCACCACCACTCAGTTCCACGCCCTCCTCATGGTAGGCCTTTCCGATGAAGGTATCGATTCCCTGGGGAAGCTTCTTGAGTTTCTCTGTGAAACCGACCTCCTCTAATATTTCCTCCGCCTTCTTTCTCGCTTCCTTATCTTGGTAATCAGAACCTAAGATGTTTTCTGCAATCGAAAAGTGAAGGATTCCAAAGTCCTGAAAGATTGCCGTCACGTGCTTCATGTAGTCATCGTAGTCGTAGCTAAAGATGTTCTTTCCATTCATTAGGATCTCTCCTTCTTCTACGGGGAAGAAGCGACAGATGAGCTTGACTAAGGTAGACTTTCCAGCGCCATTTAATCCTACGAGCGAGACCTTTTCTCCCTTCTTTATAGAAAAGCTAACGTTTCTAAGAATCCATTCTTCACTTCCAGGATAGCGGAAGGAGATGTTCTTTACTTCTAGCGTTTCAAAGGGTTCTTTAAAGGGGATTCCCTCTTGGGTGAGTTGATCGTCCTTTAGAGAAAGGAAGGTCTCTATGGGTTCGATAAAGTGAATGTTGTTCTTTAGGTCAAAGATGTTTGTAACCATCTCTGTAAAGGCCGTGGAAAATTGAACGACGGCTCCTGTGTATAGAGAGAAGTCACCGAGTGAGATGGCGCCTTTTATGACTTTTCTTCCTGCATAGTAGAAGACTGAAACACTTCCTAGGATACTTAAGAAACTCATGATGCTATTCATGATGGCATCTCGTTCATCCTTTTTAATGAAGTCATGAAGCATTTCTCGGTTGTAGTAGCGGATATTATCTGCCAGGATGTCTGAGAGGTTAAAGAGCCTGACGTCCTTTTGAAAGGGTGTATCTAAAATCGCTTGTACAAAGACATTGAACTTTCTGTTGATCGGAATGATCGCTTGTAACGTCTTACGTGCTAAAGCACTTTTCTTTGCGATAATCACGAAGGTGATCAAACAGAGACTGACAAGCCCTAAAAAGAGATAGGGATTAAGCGTAAAGAGGACAGCACTCAGTCCTGTGATCACGAAAAACTTTTGAACGATGATCGTAAGAGCCGATGTAATACGTTCTACCGAACCTATGATAAAGCCCATCTGTGCTTCTTCTTTTAACTCGAGATAGTGTGGGTCTTCGAGATATCGGTAGGGTAGACTCATCATCTGTTCACTAAAGACCTTCTGTAGAAGGACATTGATTCTTTCCTTTCGTATCGTCGTAAGACGGTGGAAGGCGAGTTCAAGGAGTCTTGCGCTAAAGAGGATGAGAAGTGCTATAAGAAGCCCTTCGAGGGGTTCTTTTCCCTTTTGGATGATGTCGATAAAGAGCTTCGGGATGAAGACCATGACGAGTGTTCTCGCCGTGATCATGAGGGTCTCGAAGAAGACAGAGAGAAGGTAGACCTTATCGATCTTAAAGATTCGTTTTAAGAATTTTATGAGATTCATCTTTCCTCCTCGTTGTAGTATTTACCTTGTGTCTTAAACATCTCGTAGTACGTTCCCTTGAGATTCATGAGTTCATCGTGCGTACCGAGTTCTTTTATGTGATTGCCATCTAAAAGGAGAATGCGGTCACAGAACTTGGTTGAAGCGAGACGGTGTGAGATGAAGATGGCTGTCTTACTTTGAACGAGCTCATTAAAGTGCATGTAGATCTCTTCTTCAGCTAATGCATCGAGTGCAGCTGTCGGTTCATCCATGATGACCATGTTGCTCTTTTTATAGAGGGCTCTTGCGATGGCAAGCTTTTGTGATTCGCCACCAGAGAGGTTTACGGCATCTTCGTAGACCGATTTATTTAGCTTCTGATAGATTCCCTGTGGTAGGGACTCTACTTTTTTCTTAAGTCCCACCTTATCTAATACATCTAGAATCTCTTCATCTGTTGCTTTTTCATTCGACAGTGCGATATTCGTCTTGATGTCAAAGGGAAGGATATTTACATCCTGAAAGACCGTTCCAAACATCTGATAATGCTCTGATTTTTGGTATTCGTTCTGTGGAATGCCATTTATTCGAATTTCCCCTTCCGTAGGAGAAAAAAGTCCTGTAAGAAGCTTTACGATGGTCGTCTTTCCTGCACCGTTGGCTCCTACGATGGCGAGCTTCTCTCCCTTTGGAATTGTAAAGCTCACATCCTTTAGGACGTAGCGGTCTGAACTTGGATACTTAAAAGAAACGTGATCAAAAGTAATTTCAAGCGTTCCTTCAGGAGCTTTTAGATCACCTGTAGGTGTATTGAAGTCGTGCTCCATGAAGTTTAAAGAGGACTGGATGTAGCGCGCTTCTCCAACCATTTTCGCGATCTCTTCTACCGTCTCTTTAAGAAGAAGGGATAGGCTTATGCTTGCTGAAAGGAGCATCACAAAGTCACCTAAAAGGAGTCCTCCATTTGTCTTTTTTAGAAGCTCATAAAAGATGTATCCGTCTGTTAGTGTAAGGGCTACGACTGCGGCTAATCCTCTTAAAAAGGCTCTGTTTTCAAAGAAGGTGTAGAGTGCTGTGAGTTCATCGATCGCTCTCTTATAACCACGTGAAAGCATGTTTTGAAGCGAAAAGATTCGAATGTCTTTTCCGAAGTTAAAGTCGCTTGTTCGAAAGGAGTAATAGTTGATTCTACGAAGTGCACTCGATAATTCCGCTTGCTTTTTAAAGCGAAGCTTGGTTGCACCATCTCTCATCCAGAAGACGAGAAAGATGTTTATGAGAAGTCCGATGCTTGCAAAAGGCACGTAGCTTAAGAGGAGTGCCCCCATTAAGATGATGGAGATGAGTACAGCAGGGAGCTTAAAGAGCATGTGCATAAAGAGTTCGATGCCGTTATCATTACCCTGGGTTGAATTCATAGAAGCCATGAGGCTGTTTTCAAAGCCATAGTCTTCGATATACCTGTAATCGAGGTCTAAGTACTTTTTATTGAGATCGACCATGAAGTCGAGTCTAGCTAAAGAGAAGCGAGAGCGGGTGTAGCCAAAGGCTAGGTGATAGAAGAGGTATGTACCTCCCATGACGATTCCATAGATCAAGGTGAGCTTAAGAAAGTTCTCCGGAACATTAAGAATGGAATCGATCATGAGCTTTTGAAAGGCTACGGGGAAGGTCGTTAGGACCGTCATGCACACGGTTGCAAGAAAGATGAGAGGTAGAAACCACTTATTCTTTTTATGTAGGTACTTTATGACAAAGCCGACAATTCGAAAGAAGTGGACCTTTGGATTTAGTAGTTTTTCCATTGTTTCTCCTATAATAGGTCTTTAAGCTCATCGATTAAGATGTTTACGTTTTCTGAAACGGTCTTATAGTAGGTCTTTGAGCTAGGCTTATCAGAGAAGTCGAAGACCAGGAGGTGTTCTTCTAGGAGAGCATTGATGTGGTGACTCACCGTAGAAGGCTTTAGCTCTAAGCGTTCTGCTAATTCAGAGAGGTAGTGAGGACGCTCCTTACAGAATAGTAAAATCTGATACCGTACGGGATCCGATAGGGCTTTTAAGAGGTCGCACTTCCAGCTTAGGGGCTTTTTCATGGCATGAACGAGCGTCAGATCATGGGCAAGACTTCCGACGATTAAGATGGGCTCTTTTAATAAGTTATCGAAGAAGCTGATGCCGTTTGGAAAGACGAGACTCAAAAAGACATGCTTTGTTCCATAACTTACGGTGCCTCCACTTTGCTCAAAGACTTCATTCGTTTCTTCGATAAGTTCCAAAGAAGTTCTCTTAGGTAGTTCCTTTAGAAGTTCCTTCGATTCGGACTTTATGAGCTTTATGAGGTCATGAAAGAGCACCTTATTGCGCTCAAAGATTTCTTCAAAGTTTACGTAGAGGTCTAAGAGGGTCGAAATGAGCGTGAGGTCGTCTGTGACCTGAGTGAGCTTCTTATAATAGTATTCGAAGCTCTTAAGGCTTTCAATCTCCTCTTCTGAAAGGTCTTCAAAAAAGCTAGAAAAGAAGAAAGCCTTTGCTTTTTCCTTATCCTTTATTAGATTCGTTCTTTCGAAGAAATAGTAGATGGATATGATATGAAAAAAGTCAGAGGGTCCCATGATGTTTTCTGTAAGAAAATATCGTTTGATGTCCTTATAAGGTTCAATGATGACTCTTGCCTTTTCGATGAGGTTCTTTTCAAACTCTTGAAAGCGCTCAACCTTTTTCTTCAGTTCTCCTTCTACAGGCTTTTCTGTCGTAAACCGGTTTCCTGAAAGGACTTTTTTTATGAGTGCAGCCGCTTCCCATTCATAAAAGGGGGTTACGATTTCATCTTTTGATGGATCTAAGAGGTAAAATCCATTTCTTTCCGTTTTCATCTAAACATATCCTCCGTTTCTATCTAATACGAGAATATCACGAAAACCGAAATCGTCAAGTCTACAAAAATAGATTAGAAAGAAAGGATAGAAAAGAAAGAAAAAAGCCCGTCCAATGAACGGGCTTAAGATATCATTCTATGACGAGCTGATAGTCGTAGTTAATCGCTTCGATTGCACTATCAAAGTAGACGAGTTCTCCTTCGGGATACTTCCAGATGGCTTTAAATTTCGTAGGCTGTTTGATACCGCTTGTCGTAAATTTATACTCACCGATCTCTGTGACCCAGGGAATCATTTCGTACGTTCCGTCACCTTTGGCTACGGAGCGGTCGTTTGTGGTAAAACGGATGATTTCATCGTTTTCGTTTAAGGTGAAGATTCCAGAGGCCTTGAGGTTTCCGTGAGTGATGGTGGCCTTCACCTGCTTGTCGTCGATCACTTCATATTGAATGCTGTCATCGAGTAAAAAGCTTGGTGAGAGGAAGGACTCTGCAAGATAAGTTACAAGGCAAGCCTGATCCATCTCGGGCCCCTTTTCATCAAAGAGCGTGATGAGCTTTGCAATGACTCCCTTCATGCCACCTTTTCCTTCGATAAAGGTGTCGTAGCCTTCAAAAGGGATTCCGAACATTCGAGTGTCGATCCTTGCAATTCTCGTATGACCTTCTAGGATGTTCGTCTGTTTGTAGTCAATTGTAAGCTTGGGCTTATCTTTATCCATGATAAAGTCGGCGTCTTTAAAGTGTAGGGTGAAGAAGTTGATATCTTGTGTACCGATAAAACCTGCTTGTTCAATGTATCTTTGAAGAGGCTCAGGAAGCTTTTCAAAGTCTTCTTTCTTATAGAGCTTCATTCCTCTTTGTGTCTGTTTGGATGTGATCTTATTGACGTCCTCTTGATACGTTTTCTTCATCGGGGAATAGGGGACTAGAAACCACACGATGACGGCAATAAGGAATAGTAAAAGGGATTTAAGTAAGATGGGTAGGATTCTTTTCTTGGGCTTCATAACGTTCCTTTCTGTACTAAGAAAATCATAACGCAAAGTGGACGCTTTTTCCTCACGTTTTTCTGATTTAACGCTAAATTAAAATGTCCCTTCGCCCCAAGCTGAAACCTTACTCGGTCCTACCTCAAAATCTCCATAGCCTTCGGAATCGATCACGATCTCATTCGTATTATTTCCCGTAAAGTCTTTATAGCTTTTTCCTGCTTGATCCTCTCCCACAAACATTCGAATCGTTCCCATATCTCCAGAACTCACGACGACTGCGAGTCTTCCGGGGTGTTCTTCTGTGCCCATTCGGACCCAGCCGATGAGTGTTTCTGATTCAAAGTAATCGACCTCTTCGCCGTAGGCGTAGGTCTTTCTGATCCAAAGGAGGTTTTCTAACATCTCTTTTTTAGAGCTGATCTCGTTTAGTGTGCTCATGCCGTAGTAGTCGCCTGCAAAGATGCAAGGGTAGCCGTCTTTTCTGAAAAGAATTAAGGCGTAAGCCTGTGCTTTAAACCAGTCGTCCACGAAGCTTTCTAGTGCCTGTGAGGGCTGTGTATCGTGATTATCGACGAAGGTCACTGCGATCTCTGGATTCGTTTGTACGAGTGTTCCATCAAAGACCTTTCGAAGGTCATTTTCTTCATGAGTACTTAACTTATGAAAGTTATCGTGTAAGCGCACATCGAAGAGGTCGATGGAACCATTCATGGTTTCGATGTAGCGTGCGTTTTCTTCGTGGTCATTGACCCAGAATTCTCCCAGGCCGTAGAAGTCCTCTTTGTAGCTTCTAATATCCGTTACGAGATCTAGGATAAACTGACTACTAATGTGCTTAAGGGCATCGAAGCGGAAGCCATCGACCTTGGTCGTATCTAAAAACCACTTGGCAAAGTGGAAGAGGTCCGCTCGGACTTCGGGGTGATCGTGGTCGATGTCTGCAAACATGAGATAGTCGTAGCTTCCTCGTTCACCGCTCACGCCTTCTGCCCAGTCTTTGTTTTCTCCTAAAATCTTAAAGATCCCCGTCTTTCCTTCTAAGCTGTCGTAGTCGACTCCTGTAAAGTGATTGAAGTTCCACTGGAAGTTCGAATAGGTGTCTTTTCTTCCAGGGAAGGTGAACTTCGTCCAGCCCTTGATGTCTCTAGCATCTTGAATCACTTCGAGTCGATTATCAGGATTCATCTCGAGGGCTTGAAAGAGTTCTTCTTCATCAGCACCGGCCTTATGATTTAATACAATATCTGCATAGCAGTTGATTCCAAGTTCATGGGCTTTTTCTACAAGATCGATATAATCTTCCTTCGTTCCGTACTTTGTCGCAACCGTTCCTTTTTGATCAAATTCACCGAGGTCGTAGAGGTCATAGATGCCGTAGCCGGGGTCATCTTTACTCGTGGCTTTTGACTGAGGGGGAAGCCATAGTGCGCTTATGCCAATATCTTTATAGTGCTCTAATTCTTCCTTTAAGAACTTGAGATGCCCACCATTTCCATAACTAAACCACTCAAAGGTTTGTATTAAAACTCCGTTTTCCATAAAAAAACTCCCTCATTTTTTAAAAAGAAAAGTGATTCACCTGTTTTTAGAGATACCCTTAGGGTATATGAGTTAAGAAATCTTTTAGGAGGAAATTTAGAATGACAAAATACGAATGCACAGCATGTGGCTACATCTACGACCCAGAAATTGGTGATGAAGACGGCGGAATCGCTCCAGGAACACCATTTGAACAAATTCCAGAAGATTGGGTTTGCCCAGTCTGCGGCGTTGGCAAAGACATGTTCGAACCTGTAAGATAATAAAGGAGAATAAAATGGCTAAGAGATATAACGTTTATAAATGCGAACACTGCGGCAACATCGTTTGGGTTCTCACTGAAGGTGGTGGTGAGCTCGTTTGCTGCGGCGAACCAATGAAACATATGGAACCAAAGACAGCTGAATTCAAGAACGAAAAGCACGTTCCAATCGTTGAAAAGATCGAAGGTGGATACCGCGTATACGTTGGTTCGACAGATCACCCAATGACAGAAGAACACCACATCGAGTGGATCGCTCTTTGCACAAAGGATCAAAACTACATCCAATTCCTAGATAAGACGGCTAAGCCAGAAGCAATCTTCAAGGTTGATGCTGAGCCTGTAAGTGCTTATGAGTACTGCAACCTACACGGTCTCTGGGTTAATGAAAACCTAGCTATGGAAGATGCTCCAAAGGCTCAAAAATACATCTGCACCGCTTGCAACTACATCTACGATCCAGAAATCGGCGATGAAGACGGCGGAATTGCTCCTGGAACACCATTTGAACAAATTCCAGAAGATTGGGTTTGCCCAGTTTGCGGAGTCGGCAAAGACATGTTCAAGGTTTATGAGGGTTAGTATGCATAAAGATTTATTAAAGAAGATAAACGAACAAATCGCTATGGAAATCCATAGTGCAAACTTCTACCTCAACATGAGTGCTTTCCTTCAAGATGAAGGTTTAGATGGAATGGCTCACTGGCTATACATCCAACACATCGAAGAGTTAGATCATGCAATGAAGCTTTATCACTACATCATTCAACGTGGTGAGAAGGCAGAAATTTTAGCCATTGAAAAGCCTGTACGTAAGTTTGAAAACGTACTCGACGTTTGGAAAAAAGGCTTAGAGCACGAAAAACTCATCACCAAGAGCTTCCATGAAATGATGGATATCGCTATGGAGAATAAAGAGTACCAAGCTCTTACTTTAATCCAATGGTATTTAGATGAGCAAATCGAAGAAGAAGATAACTTCTCCGGTATCATCGACAAGCTCGAGTATACAGAGTCTGCAAAGCCTGCAGTTATGCAACTTAACGCTGCACTCTCTACTCGTGCTTACAAACCACTTCCTGGTGGATTACTCCCAATGCAAGGTGCATAGTTCAAAAGAGCCTAGTTTATCTAGGCTCTTTTTTTTGTCAAATGCAAATAATTCTTTGCACTTTTTCTCTATTTCTTGTTATAATATGAGAGACAGAAATGAAAGGAGAATTCTATGTCAATTAAAGGAACAAAGACAGAACTCGAACTCTTAAAGGCTTTTGCAGGCGAGAGCCAAGCTAGAAGTCGCTACACCATGTTTGCAAAGCAAGCTCGTAAGGAAGGCTACCACCAAATCGCTGATTTCTTCGAAGAAACAGCAGAGAACGAATACGTTCACGCTAAACGCTTCTTTAGCTTCTTAGAAGGTGGACCACTCGAAATCACAGCTACATATCCTGCAGGTGTTGTAGGAACAACAGAAGAAAACCTCTTAGCAAGTGCTATGGGCGAAGAAGAAGAGTTTAATGAACTTTATCCAGCTGCTGCTGAAATTGCAAAAGCAGAAGGATTCCCAGAAATCTCTGCTCAATTCTTAATGGTTGCTAAGGCAGAACAAGCTCACGCAACACGTTACAGAAAGCTTCTCGAAAACGTTAAGAACAACAAAGTATTTAACCGCGAGCAAAAAGTTCTTTGGAAATGTGGCGTATGTGGTTACGTTCATGAAGGTTATGAGCCACCACAAATTTGCCCAGCTTGTAAGCATCCAAGAGAACACTTTGAACTCATGGTTGAGACATACTAAGAAACAGGGGATACCCCCTGTTTTTTTATGTCTGTTTGTGAAAAAATGTTTTTTACTTTTTGAATAATTTGTGCTTTATCTGAAGCTTTTATGGATATAAAGTATTTTAAGCAAATGCCAGTAAGACTCAGAGGAGGTCGTCATGTTATTTCAAACTACACCGAGTCATGAAGAATTTCGGTTAAAAGTTCGACAACTTGCAGAGAGCGAATTAAAGCCGATAGCTTTTGAACTCGACAAAGAAAGCCGTTTTCCTAAAGAATTTATTAAAAAGCTCGCAGCCATGGGCGTCATGGGAACACCATTTCCTAAAGAATACGGTGGTCTCGGTCTCGATGCACTAAGTTATGCCATTGCCGTAGAGGAGCTTTCACGTGTTGACGGTGGTACGGGAGTTATTCTCTCGGCTCACGTTTCTCTTGGAAGCTGGCCGATCTTTGCCTACGGTACAGAAGAGCAAAAGAAAAAATATTTAGTTCCGCTTGCAAAAGGCGAAAAGCTAGGAGCTTTTGGTCTCACCGAGCCTAATGCCGGTAGTGATGCAGGTGGAACGGAAACGACAGCGATCGATAAGGGAGATTACTACCTCTTAAACGGTGGAAAGATCTTCATTACGAACGCCCCTGAAGCAGATACCTACGTCGTCTTTGCCGTAACGACACCAGACATCGGTACGCGTGGTATCAGTGCTTTCATTGTTGAAAAGGACTGGGAGGGCTTTGAGAGGAGTGCGAAGTACGATAAGTTAGGTATTCGCTCCTCCTGTACAGCAGAGCTTTCCTTTAATAACGTAAAGGTTCCTAAAGAGAACCTCCTTGGTAAAGAAGGTCAGGGCTTTAAGATCGCGATGAGTACACTTGATGGTGGACGTATCGGTATCGCTTCACAAGCTTTAGGTATTGCACAAGGCGCTTATGAAGCAGCCCTTGAATACGCCAAAGAACGCGTTCAATTTGGTAAACCCATTGCCTTCCAGCAAGCGATTAGCTTTAAGTTTGCCGACATGGCTACAAAGCTAAGAAACGCTCGTCTACTCATCTACTCTGCAGCAGAACTCAAAGAAGCGCACGTTCCATACGGTATGGAAAGTGCTATGGCTAAGATGTATGCTTCAGACATCGCTCTTGAAGTGACAAACGATGCTCTCCAGATCTTCGGTGGCTCAGGCTTCATGAAGGGAATGGACGTCGAGCGTATGTACAGAGATGCGAAGATTACGACCATCTATGAAGGAACGAACGAGATTCAACGTGTCGTTATCGCTGCGAACCTCCTTGGTAAAGAGCCAAAGAGCGAGGGCGGTTCAGGAAGTGCTCCTAAGAAAGCGGCTCCTGTTACAGGCATCCGCAAGCACGTCATCCTCGAAGGAACGAACGAAGAAAAGGTCAAAGAGCTCATCGCAAGACTTACAAAAGACGGTCACGATCTCACTGTGGGTATTGAAATCGATACACCGATCGCAAAAGCAGAGCGCGTCGTAAGTATGGGTCAAGGTATCGGCGATAAGAAGAACGTCGAACTCGTTAAGAAGGTTGCAGCAGGCTTTGGTGCTGCACTCGGTTCGAGCCGTCCTGTCGCTGAGACACTTCAATACGTACCGCTCGATCGCTACGTCGGTATGAGTGGACAGAAGTTCACCGGAAACCTCTATGTAGCTCTTGGAATTAGCGGTGCCGTTCAACACCTTAAGGGCATTAAAGATGCTTCTACGATCGTTGCGATCAACAAGAATCCAAATGCTCCGATCTTTAAGAATGCGGACTACGGTATCGTAGGCGATCTCGAAGAGATCATGCCGATCTTAATGAAAGAGCTCGATGGAAAGAAAGCGCCAGCACCAGAGATGGTCAAGATGAAACGTCCGAAACCACCCGTGCAAAAGCCGATTGGACCATCCTACATCTGTAGTGGATGTGGTTATGAATACAAGCCAGACCTCGGCGATGTTGAAAACGACATCAAGCCAGGAACGCTCTATAAAGATCTACCAGAAGAATGGGTCTGCCCACACTGTGCCGAACCAAAAGCAAACTTTATTGAAGAATAATTGGAGGAAAGAATGTATAACGTCAGAAAAGTTACTGAGAATCTCTTTTGGATCGGTGCAAACGATCATCGCCTCGAGCTCTTTGAAAATATTCATCCCATCGAACGCGGCGTAAGCTACAACAGCTACGTATTACTCGATGAAAAGACGGTTCTCTTTGATACGGTCGACTGGGCTGTCTGCAGGCAATTTTTAGAAAACCTCGCACACGTTCTAGATGGTAAGAAGCTCGATTACATCGTCGTAAACCACATGGAACCAGACCACGCAGCAAGCTTAGAAGAAGTTCTTCTTCGCTATCCTGATGTGACGATCGTAAGTACGGAAAAGGCTTTCCTCTTCATGCACCAATTTGGTCTTCCGCTCGATGGCGTAAAGCAGATTACTGTAAAAGAAGGCGATACACTTTCTACAGGAAAACACGAATTCATCTTCGTCATGGCTCCTATGGTTCACTGGCCAGAAGCAATGGTTACCTACGATAAGACGACTGGTATCCTCTTCAGTGCAGACGCTTTCGGTTCCTTCGGTGCTCTCGATGGAAAACTCTTTAGCGACGAAGTCAACTTCGAACGCGACTGGCTCGATGATGCACGCCGTTACTACACGAACATCGTTGGTAAGTACGGTCCTCACGTTATGAACCTCCTAAAGAAGGCTCAAACGCTAGATATTAAGATGCTCCTACCGCTTCACGGACCTGTTTGGAGAGAAAACATCGGTTGGTTCATCGACAAGTACGTGCACTGGGCAACGTATGAACCAGAAGAGAAGGGTGTACTCATCTGCTACGCATCGATGTACGGTAATACGGAAAGCGCAGCACAAGCACTCGCTAGTAAGCTCTGTGAAGACGGCATTACAAACATTCACATGTACGACGTCTCAAAGACCCATGTAAGCTACCTCATTAGTGACGCCTTTAAGCTTTCACACATCGTGCTTGCATCTGTTACGTATAACCTAAATATCTATCCTGTTATGCACGACTTCCTCGAACACCTACGTCTCTTAAACGTTCAAAACCGTACCATGGCACTTCTTGAAAACGGATCTTGGGCTGTTAAGAGCGGTGACTTAATGCAGGAATTCATCGAAAAGAACTTAAAGAAGATCAACCTCCTACCAGAGCGTTTAAGCATTGCTTCGATGCTTCAACCATCGAAGGAAACGGAGCTCGATCAGTTTGTTCAAGCGATCAAAGAAAGCTTCTAAAAAAATAGACTCCTCATCCTTGAGGAGTCTTCCCTTTTTAATAACTAGCTTTTCTAGAGCAGATGGAACTACAAAATTCTTCTGAGGTACAGTGAATATCATCTGAACCACAGGAAGGGCACTGAGTCGGCTGGGCGTCAGCTCTTAAAGGAAACTCATGACCACAGGCATTACACTTAAAGGGGCATTCGTGAACGAAGTAGTTTCCGCCTTCGATCACGATTGTCTCTCCTTTAATGAGAGCCTTTGTAATCTTAGCTCTTGCGACTTTTAGCGCAAGCTGAACCGACTGACGAGAGATCTGTAGCATGTTCGCACAGTCTTCTTGACTTAAGTTTTCGAGGTCTGTAAGTCGTAGGACTTCGAGCTCATCGTAACCGAGCCTTACGCTCTTACGGCGACCGTAGCGATCGCTTGCGACGAACTTCTTATATTTTGGAAAGCGTCTCACTTCACGCTTTTTAGGTGGTCTACTCATTCAATGCCTCCAGGTCTTTTGCATGAAAAGGTTGATGCGTTGCGACATATTCTTCAATGGCACCCGCATCGGTGTACTTTGTAAGTTCAGGGTCAATGGGAAGCTTTGCTAAGACCTTGGTTTGAAGTCTTGAAGCTAATTCATCGATACTTGAGGGTCCAAAGATTTCGTACTCATGACCCGTATCGGGAGCTTTAAAGTACGACATGTTTTCGATCACACCGACGATTGGAACTCTTAATGACTGTGCCATGCGGATCGACTTTTCTACGATGAGTCCTACAAGCTTTTGCGGTGATGTGACAACGATAATGCCATCGAGTGGAATGTGCTGATAGGTCGTCAGTGGAATATCTCCCGTTCCAGGTGGCATGTCGATCAGTAAGACGTCGAGTGGTCCCCAGGTGACTTTGGAATAAAAGTCCTGTAAGAGACCGATGATCACGGGGCTTCTCCAGATGACTGGATCGGCGGGGTTTTTTACGAGAAAATTCAAGCTCATGAGTTTCACGCCACCAGGGCTAACGACGGGATGAATGTATTCTTCTGTACCGATCGCCGTCTCTCCTAAAGCACCGAAAAAGCTCGGAATAGAAGGACCAGTTATATCTCCATCTAACACTCCGACGCGTTTACCCATGGCGCTCAAGGATGCTGCTAATAGAGCGGTCGTGGTGCTCTTTCCGACGCCACCTTTTCCGCTTGAAATGGCATAGACTTTGGTCGCATGAGAGCCTTCACGCATGTGGAGCTTTTCGAAAACATTTGATTTCTGTTTTGTAGGTAGCGTTTTTGGCATAATACCCCCCTTAAAATATGCATACAGTATATCACGAAACGGGGTGATAATGTTGTGTTCATGCGATGTTTCATATAAAATACTACTGAGGTAGCCATGAAAGAAGTACGTATTTTTACCGATGGAGCATGCAGAAACAACCAAAGTGACGTGAATACGGGCGGTTGGGGCGCTGTTCTCATCTACAACGAACATGAAAAAGAAATCTACGGCGGTGCCAAAAACACCACCAACAATATTATGGAGCTTACAGCCATCATAGAAGCACTAAAGCTTCTAAAGACGAATGAAATTGATCTTACGATCTACAGTGATTCTGCTTACGTCGTAAATGCTTTTCAGGAGCGCTGGATCGATTCGTGGATTTTAAATGGCTGGAAGAACTCTCAAAAAAAGCCAGTAGAAAACCAAGAGCTTTGGAAAGAGCTCTTAGCTCTTTTAGAGCCCATAAAAAAAGTACGTCTCTTAAAGATTAAAGGCCACCTGAAAAGTGATGCAAAAAGCTTGCAAAACTGGTATGATAAATTTTGTATTCAAGAGTCTGTGACATTTGAACAATTTAAAGAGCTCGTCCAATATAACAACAAAGCAGACGAGCTAGCAAATAGGGGAGCACAAGAGGCGGAAACATGTTAGCAAATAATACTAAAACTTTTATATACCACGCACTTTGGTACTTTGTAGTAGCAGGTGTCTTTTTTATTGAAAAGAGCAGAACCATTTTGGCGCAGTTCATTCCAGATGAGACGCTAAGACTTCTCGTCATGGGAGGAGCTACCATCATCTTCAGTCTGATCTTTACGATTCTCTTTATGGAACCGATGGATTCTTTTGGAAAAAATGTAGGTTCAAATGTGACGCTCATTCTCTTAGATGTCGGTGTGATCACATTGAGTGCCATCATGTATCTCTTTAAACGCTTGAGCCTTTATCAGACGATCATGACGGGACTCTTTATCATCCTACAACTACTCATCGTCTTCATCGTCATGAAGCTAAAGGGAAATAAGGAAGAAACCTACTAGACCTCAAAGGAGGTCTTTTTTTAAGGAGAAAAATGAAGGAACGTATCGTTACGATCGAGGGCATGAGCTGCTCGGCTTGCTCACAGGCCGTCGAAAAGGCGCTCTTACGAGTAGAGGGCGTCAAAGAAGCCGAGGTCAATAATGTCACGAAACAAGGACGCATTTTCTACGACGAAACGAAGGTCGCCCTCGAGGACTTTCGAGGAGCCATTGCAAAGGCTGGTTATGAACTCGTCGATGAACCAGAGGAAGTAGAAGAAGAGGGCATCGATAAGACGCTCTACTGGCTCGTAGGGCTCACCTTTCTTCTACTGATCTTTTCCATGGGACCGATGCTAGGACTTACTCTTCCTCGCTTTATTACGCCAAAGATCAACGCGACCATTCAGCTTCTATTGGCACTTACGGTCATGGTGATCGGTAAAGAGTTCTATCAAAGGGGAATAAAGAGCCTGCTTTTAAAGAGTCCCAACATGGACACACTCATCGCCGTGGGAACGAGTGCAGCCTTTCTCTTTAGTCTCTATCACACCTTCTTAATCTTTAGTGGCCACGATCACTACGTTCATGAGCTCTACTTTGAAACGGCAGCGACGATTATTACACTCATTAAGGTGGGAAAGACTTTAGAAGAGCATTCCAAAAGGAAGACGACCGATGCTGTAAAGAAGCTCATCGGGCTTCGACCGAAGAATGCCATCCTCATAGAAGGTGACGAGACGAGAGAAGTTCCTACGGGAATGATTCATGAAAACGACATCATTCTCGTCACACCTGGGATGAACATTCCCTTAGATGGCATCATCGTCTCAGGGAAGAGCACGGTCGATGAATCGATGCTCACAGGAGAGAGTGAACTCTTAGAAAAGGCCGAGGAAGACTCTGTCTTTAGCGGTACCTTAAACATCTCGAATGCCTTGACCATACGTGTTACAAAGGTTCAGACGGAGTCGCTATTAAATCAGATTATTGAACTCGTGGAGCGTGCTCAACTTAAAAAAGCACCCATTGCACGCTTTGCCGATAAGGTGAGCGGTGTCTTTGTACCGGCGGTCATGCTGATCGCACTCATTAGCTTTATCGTGTGGTTTTTTGTTAGTAAGGATCTTAATTTTAGCATTCGAATCTTTGTAGCCGTCCTCGTGATCGCTTGCCCTTGTGCCTTAGGCCTTGCGACGCCTACTGCCATCATGGTGGCATCGGGAACGGCTGCTAAAAACGGCATCCTCATGAAAAGCGGAGAAGCGCTTGAAAAGGCGCACCAGATTACATCGGTCGTCTTTGATAAGACGGGAACGCTAACAGAAGGAAAGCCTGAAGTCGTCGAGTGGAAGAACCTTTCAGATCTACCGGATGAAAGGATTCTAGATCTCGTTTCCAGTTTAGAGCGCTTTAGTGAGCACCCCTATGCTACGGCTATTCTAGACCTCCATAAGAAATCACTTTCTGTCGTAAATTTCAAGAGTCACGCAGGCCTTGGCGTAGAGGGTGACATCGAAGGATTACACTTACTTGCAGGAAATAGAAAGCTCTTAGGAATCGAAGACGAGACGTCAGAAGTAGGGATCTACTTTAGTATCGATGGCGTTCTCGCTGCAACGTTTGTCCTAAAGGACGCTCTAAAGAGCACCTCAAAAGAAGCCGTAGCGACGCTAAAAACCATGGGAATAAAGCCTATCATGCTTACAGGTGACAGAGAATCCATCGCAAAAGAGATCGCAAAAAAAGTAGGAGTTGAAGAGTTCTACGCTTCCGTTACGCCAGAAGAAAAGAGCGAGATCATTAAGCGCATCCAAGAAAAAGGTGAGGTCGTGAGCATGGTCGGTGACGGCATCAATGACTCGGTGGCACTTGTCACAAGTGACGTGGGAATCGCGATGGGAACAGGAACCGATATTGCGATGGAGAGTGCCGATGTGGTGCTCGTGCACGGAGACCTCTTACGCGTCGCTTCGACGATCGAACTCTCACGTAAGACCATTCGAAACATTAAAGAGAACCTCTTTTGGGCTTTTATCTATAACATCATCGGAATTCCTTTTGCAGCAGGTATTCTCTATGCCTTTGGAGGACCGCTACTAAACCCCATGATCGCAGCCCTTGCCATGAGTCTCTCTAGTGTGAGTGTCGTCATGAATGCCTTACGTCTCTCCCGTGTAAAGCTCTAATGGGAGGGTATTAGTAATTCGCACGGAAAGGAGCAAAGATGAGAAAAAAATTTGCTGTAAAAAATATGCGCTGCCAAGGCTGCGTCGGACGTGTAAGAACGATTACGTTTGCAAACGGTGCTGACGGAGCAGAAGTCGATCTTACGACGGGAACATCTTTAGTAGAGGTCGACGATACCTTTGATACCGATAAGTATCTTTTAGCACTTGAAGAAGCAGGATATCCTGCAAGAGAAGTGCCACTCGAAGAAAAGGATCTCGAAGCAGTGCTTTAAAAGGGGAGAAATCCCCTTTATACATAAGGAGAATATCATGAAACATCAAGAAATGCTTGAAAAATACGCAAAATTACTCGTAAACTTCGGTCTCGCGATTAAGCCAGGCGACAGCCTCGTTATTCGTTTTGACCAAGAAGGTCTACCGCTTGCTAGACTCTGCCAACGCTATGCTTATGAAGCTGGGGCAAAGGACATTGAGCTTAAGTTCTCTGATCCTGAGATGACGCTCAATTTCTACAACTACGCTTCTCCTGAAGCCCTCGAATACGCTCCCAGCTACAGAGTTGAATACATGGAAAAGATGTACCTCGATAAGCACCATCTGCTTTCGATCGGAACGCCGAATCCAACGCTCTTAAAGGAAGTCGATCCCAAGAAGATTGCAACGGTTCAAAGAGCACTTTCTGTAGCTAATAAACCTCTCGATAAGTATGTGATGGAAAACCGCGTCAAGTGGTTAGGAGCTTGTAATGTCGGTAAAGCGTGGGCAAAGCTCGTATTCCCTGATCTTCCAGAAGAAGAAGCCATCGAAAAACTCTGGGAGAAGGTATTCTTTGCGACGAGAGTCGATCTCGAGGATCCCATTGAAGCTTGGAAGGAACACGACCGCAAGCTCAAAGAACACGAGAATTATCTAAACGAAGCTCGCTTTGAAAAGCTTCTTTATAAAGGACCAGGAACAGACCTCGAAGTTTACCTCGTAGAGGGTCATGCTTGGGTCGGAGGAAGCTCTGTGAGCCCTGATGGTGAGCTCTTCATGGCAAACATTCCAACAGAAGAAGTCTTTACCATGCCTCACCGCGATAAAGTAAACGGTACGATTCGTGCAACCATGCCTCTAAGCGTTCGTGGAACAGTCGTCGATGGATTTTCTTTCACGCTTAAGGATGGAAAAATTGTCGACTACAGTGCAAAAGAAGGTTATGAGACGCTTAAGGGCCTTCTTGAAACGGACGAAGGAGCACTCCACTTTGGAGAAGTCGCTCTCGTAAGCCACAACTCACCTATTAGTAATACGGGAGTCCTCTTTAGAAATACGCTCTTCGATGAAAATGCCTCCTGTCACTTTGCCCTGGGTGCAGCCTATGGTGAGAATCTACCAGGAAGCACCGAACGAAGTGATGAAGAAAACCTAAAGCTTGGAATGAACGACTCACTCATTCACGTCGACTTCATGGTCGGAAGTAAAGAGCTCGAAGTCATCGGCGTGAAAAAGAATGGAGAACAAGTCGTCCTCTTAAAGGATGGAGACTGGAGAATCTAGGAGGAAGGATGATTGTTATTGCGATCGTTCTCATACTTTTAGTCGGGTATATTGCTATTACCTTTAATAAGCTCCAACGCGTTAAGACACGCGTCAAGATGCAATGGGCCCACGTCGATGAGGAGTTAAAAAGACGCTCTAGCCTCATTCCACCACTCGTTGAAGTTGTAAAAGGATATGAAGGCTTTGAGAAAGCGACGTTAGAAAAGCTCACAGAGATAAAGCGCATGATGGAAGCTGGAGACCTCGAAAAAGGAGTCATCGCATCAGAAAGACTTAAGGAAACCATTTCTTTCGAAAGCTATCCTGAGCTAAAGACGTCTGAAGTCTTCTTAAAGCTTCAAAAGGAGCTCTCTGAAACGGAACAGCAGATTGCTGTCATGAGATCCTTCTATAACACCACCGTGAAGAAGTACAACATCGAGGTGGAAAGCTTTCCTCAATCGATCGTAGCGAAGCTCTTTGGTTTCCATACAATTCCCTTCTTAGAAATCAACTAACATAAAAAAGGATCGTGTTCAAAACGATCCTTTCCTTTTTTTCTAACGATTATTCTTATTATGCTTCTTCTTTAATCGTCTCTTTTAAACCAGCTGCAAGTGCTGCCATTCCTTGAATCTCTGAAGGAATAATGAGTTTACTAGATGGTGAAGAACTGATATTTTGAAGTGCTTCAAAGCCCTTTAAGCTTACAACTACATCCTTAGGAGCATTCTCTAAGAGGAGCTTCATACCTTGAGCGTTCGCCTTTTGTGTTAAGAGGATCGCGTCTGCATCACCCTCTGCACGCTTAATGGTCGATTCGCGGTAAGCTTCTGCTTGAAGGATCTGAGCTTGCTTTTCACCTTCTGCGATGAGGATTGCCGATCTCTTTTGACCTTCTGCACGAAGAATGCTTTCACGACGTTCACGTTCTGCACGCATTTGCTTTTCCATCGCCTCTTGGATGTCCTTTGGAGGGAGGATGTTCTTAAGCTCTACGCGGTTTACTTTGATTCCCCAGGGATCCGTTGCTTCATCGAGGATGGAGCGCATTTGCGTATTAATGATGTCGCGACTTGTAAGTGATTCGTCGAGCTCTAGGTCACCGATGATGTTACGAAGTGTCGTAGCTGTGAGGTTTTCAATGGCACTAATGGGATTATCGATACCATAGGTGTAGAGCTTTGGATCGGTAATTTGGAAGTAGACGACGGTATCTATCATCATGGTGACGTTATCTTTTGTGATAACGGGTTGTGGAGCAAAGTCGACGACGCGTTCTTTTAAGCTGACCTTTTGAGCGACAGCTTCAATAAAAGGCATCTTAATATGTAGTCCAGTATCCCAAGTTTCTTTGTAGCTTCCGAGTCTTGTGACAACGTATGCTTGTGATTGGGGAACGATTCGGATGTTAACCGATATGATCCAGATCGCGATGAGAATAAGTAAACCAATTAAAATGAGTCCTGCCATAACTTCTCCTTATTTTACGATGAGTTTGACACCTTGAATGGAAATGACCTCAAAGGCATAATCCATAGGTAAGGGTCGATTATCCTCTGCTTCAATCGTCCACACTTGATTTTCTACTCTTCCTACCCCGGGGTGGAATTCACTCGAAGGGCGAGTGACGACACCTTTTTTTCCGATCAAACGATCGGCATTCGTGGGTTCTACCGAGGAAAGAGTCTTTTTTACAAATGGACGTAAAAGCAGTAATAGTACGATACTAGCTACGAGAAAGACGCCGATTTGTACGACAATGGAGTCGACAAAGAGAGCGATAATCATCGCTGCTAGCGCACCACCGACAAACCAAATGGTCACCAAAGCTACCGTCATGGCTTCGATGATCATAAGGACGACTGCTAATATGAGCCACAAGACCGGTGGATTTGAAATCAAAAAATCCATAGGGGCTCCTTTCTTTTTTTATCACACTATTTATACCTACTTCTTTGAAGTGTAAACAAAGGCTTGCAAAGCTTTAAAAAATTCGTTATTCTAGGCTTAGAAGCATTGAAGAGCACAAGTACAGAGTGTGTCCCTTTATAGAAAGTCTCTGGTGGATGGAAAGAGATAAGGAAGCACTTTTGGAATACAGCTCGGAGCTCTTAGGCTGAAAGAAGTAGGCCTAAGCGTTGGTAGCGTTAAATCCTAAGAGGTAGCAAAGCTACGAAGTAAGGTGGTACCGCGAGACACTCGCCCTTTTTGGGGCGAGTTTTTTATTACAAATTTAAAGGAGGAGAACATGTCGAGAATTTACGAAGAACTGGAAGAACGTGGTTTTATCTATCAAGTTTCCCACGAAGAAGTCAAGGATGTTTTAAACAACAGTCAGATTACATTCTATATTGGTTTTGACATGACGGCAGATTCCTTAACGGTAGGTCACTTTCAGACCCTCATGGTTTTAAAGCGCCTACAAGAAGCAGGTCATCGTCCGATCATTTTAATCGGCGGTGGTACAACACTCATCGGTGACCCCACAGGTCGTGATGAAGTTCGAAAGATGCTTACAGTTGAGACCATTCAAAAGAACTCCGAAGCGATTAAGAAGCAGATGGAGAAGTTCATCGACTTTTCTGACGGAAAAGCCATCATGCTTAATAATGCCGACTGGCTACTAAAGCTCAATTACCTAGAGTTTTTAAGAGATTACGGTCCCTGTTTTCTCGTAAACCGCATGATTCACATGGAGACGTATTCCAAGCGCCTCGATCAAGGCTTAAGTCTTTTGGAGTTCAACTACATGCCGATGCAAGCCTATGACTTCTTACATCTCTATAGAACTGAAAACTGTACGGTTCAGATGGGTGGAAGCGACCAGTGGAGTAACATCCTAGGTGGAGTCGACCTCATCAGGAGAGTCGAAGAGGGAGCACAAGCATATGCTGTAACCTTTAACCTTTTAACGGGTGCCAATGGTCAAAAGATGGGAAAGAGCCTCGGTGGAGCGATCTACCTCTCTGCTGAAAGGACGTCGCCCTTCGACTTCTTCCAGTACTGGAGAAACGTTCAAGACAGTGAAGTTGAGATGCTCTTTAAGCGCTTAACGATGTTCCCACTTGATGAGATTCAAAAGCTAACGGCCGAGGGCGGACAGGCATTAAATCATGCTAAGGAAGTCCTTGCCTATACGCTTACAGAGATGGTTCACGGAAAGGAAGAGGCTGAAAAGGCACTATCTGCAGCACGTGCCTTATTCCAAGGTGGAGCAGATGATACGCACATGCCAACGAGTGAACTAAAGGGACTCGTAGGAAGAGAACTTTTAGAAGTACTCGTAGAGATCGGACTCATCGCTTCAAAGAGCGAGGGAAGAAGACTCATGAGTCAAAATGGCTTACGCCTAAATGATGAGCTCCTAACGGATCCTTTTGTCTTACTAAAAGAAGAGGACTTTAAAGAGGGAGGAGCGATTGTTCGAAAGGGCAAGAAAATCTTCCATAAGCTTGTAAATGCATAAACCTAGAGGATGAAAACATCATCCTCTTCTTTTTTTTGCCCTAAAAATTATTACGCCATAGTAACAAAGTGATCAAAAAATGTCGCTTAGATACTAACGTACGTTCTTTGACTTTCTAACCTTTAGAGGCTATGATAGAGGTGTATATTTTAAGGAGGAATAATGAGCAAGTTGCAAATGAAAACGATGGACGGCAACACGGCTGCTGCACACGTAGCCTATGCCTTCACAGAAGTTGCTGCAATCTATCCGATTACTCCATCTTCAACCATGGCTGAGGTTGTCGATGAGTGGGCAGCACACGGAAAGAAAAACATTTTTGGCCAGCCAGTACTCGTTCAAGAAATGCAATCAGAGGGTGGTGCTGCTGGAGCAGTTCACGGATCACTTCAAGCTGGTAGCTTAACATCCACATTTACTGCATCCCAAGGTCTTCTCCTCATGGTTCCAAACATGTACAAGATCGCTGGTGAATTACTACCATGCGTCTTCCATGTCAGTGCTCGTGCTATCGCTACACATGCTCTAAGCATCTTCGGCGACCACAGTGACGTCATGAGCGTTCGTCAAACGGGCTTTGCATTACTCGCAGCTGGTTCTGTTCAAGAAGTTATTGATATCGCAAGTATTGCACACCTTTCAACGATTAAATCAAGCGTTCCTTTCGTAAGCTTCTTCGACGGATTCCGTACATCACACGAAATTCAAAAGATCGAAGTCATCGACTATGCAGACTATGCACGTCTCGTAGACCAAGAAGGATTAAAACGCTTTAGAGAAAAAGCACTTCGTCCAGAAAAACCAATTACACGTGGTACGGCTCAAAACCCAGACATCTTCTTCCAAGCAAAAGAAGCATCCAATCCTTTCTACAATCGCGTTCCTGGCATCGTAAAGGAATACATGGGTGAGATCGAAAAGATCACTGGCCGTCATTATGATTTCTTCAACTACTACGGCGCAGCAGATGCTGACCGTGTTATCGTTGCTATGGGCTCTGTAACAGAAGCTATTGAAGAGCTCGTTGATTACTTAAACGCACGTGGCGAAAAGGTCGGTCTTGTAAAGGTTCACCTCTATCGTCCGTTCGTTACAGAAGCACTCTTAAATGCTATTCCAAAGACAGTTAAGAAGATTGCTGTACTCGATCGCTGCAAGGAGCCAGGTGCTCCAGGCGAACCACTATACTTAGACGTTCGTAGTGCTTTCCAAGATCAAGAAAACGCACCTGTTATCGTAGGTGGACGTTATGGTCTCGGTTCCAAAGATACGACGCCATCACACCTCTATCCAGTATTCGAAAACCTCAAAGCTGATGAGCCAAAGAATGGCTTCACGATCTCTATCGTAGATGACGTGACAAATACATCACTCGAAGTGAAAGAACAAGTTTCTATCGTTGATGAAGGAACCGTTCGTTGTAAGTTCTGGGGTCTTGGTTCTGACGGAACGGTTGGTGCTAACAAGTCTGCTATTAAGATCATCGGCGACAACACCGACATGTACGCTCAAGGTTACTTCGCATACGACTCTAAGAAGAGCGGTGGTGTAACGATCAGCCACTTACGTTTTGGTAAGAAGCGCATTCGTTCAACCTACCTCATCGACGAAGCTGACTACATCGCTTGCCATAACCAAGCTTATGTAGAGCAATATGACCTCGTAGAGGGACTCAAGAAGGGTGGAACATTCGTACTTAATACAACATGGACACCTGAAGAAATTGAAGCTCACCTTCCTGGTCAAATGAAGCGTTATATCGCTAATAACGACATCAAGTTCTATACGATCAATGCTACAGAGCTCGCTGAAAAAGTTGGTCTCGGTGGACGCATCAACATGATCATGCAGACAGCGTTCTTCCAACTTGCTAACGTTCTTCCGATCGAGCAAGCGATTGATCTCTTAAAGAAAGAAATTGAAAAGACCTACGGTAAGAAGGGTCAAGACATCGTTCAAATGAACTACAACGCTGTTGACCAATCGATCGCAGGACTTCATAAGTTCGAAATTCCAGCTTCATGGGCAACAGCTGAAGATACAGTTGTCAAGGCTCTTGAAGGTGAACCAGAAATCATCGAAAAACTCCTCCGTCCAATGAGTGCTCAAGCTGGTGACAAGATTCCAGTAAGTGCTTTCGTTGGTCGTGAAGACGGTTCATGGGATGCAGGTACAAGCCAATACGAAAAACGCGGTATCGCTGTTAACGTACCTGAATGGCAAAGTGAATTCTGTATCCAATGTAACCAATGTTCCTTCGTCTGCCCACATGCTGCTATCCGTCCATTCCTCGTAGATGCTGACGAAAAAGCTAAGGCACCAGAAGGATTCAACACCATTAAGGCTATTGGTAAGGGACTTGAGAACTTCGAATACAAGATTCAAGTTTCTACACTCGACTGTACAGGTTGCGGAAACTGTGCTGATATCTGCCCAGCTCCAAAGTCAAAAGCACTCGTGATGAAACCAATCGAAAGTCAAATGGAACGTCAAATTCCAAACTGGAATTTTGCTATTAACCTACCTGAGCGCACAGGCGTTATGGATCACACCAACGTCAAGGGAAGCCAATTCAAGAAGCCTCTCTTCGAGTTCAGCGGCGCTTGCGCAGGTTGCGGTGAAACACCTTATATCAAGGCTGTTACACAACTCTTCGGTGATCGCATGATGATCGCTAACGCTACGGGCTGCTCCTCCATCTGGGGTGCATCAGCTCCAAGCACACCTTATACAAAGAATGCTGAAGGCAAGGGTCCATCATGGGCAAACAGCCTCTTCGAAGATAACGCAGAGTTCGGCTTTGGTATGGCAATCAGCGTAGAGAACAAACGCAACGTCATGAAGTTCCATGCTGAAGAAGCTATGAAGAAGAACATCGCTCAAGACATCAAAGATGCTCTCAAGGGCTGGATCGAAAACATGGCTGACTACGATCTCTCCCTCCCATATGCTCAAATCCTCGAAGAAAAGCTAATGGATGAGAAGAACTTTGGCGATGCCAAGGAAGATCTCCAAGTTCTCGCTGATAACAAAGACTACCTACGCAAGAAATCACAATGGATCCTAGGTGGTGACGGTTGGGCATACGACATCGGTTACGGTGGACTCGACCACGTTCTCGCTCAAGGCAGAGACGTAAATGTCCTCGTATTCGATACAGAAGTTTACTCCAACACAGGTGGACAATCCTCCAAGTCAACACCACTTGCAGCTGTTGCTAAGTTCGCTGCAGCAGGTAAGAGAGTTGGTAAGAAGGACCTCGGTATGATCGCAACGACATACGGATACGTATATGTTGCTCAAGTTGCTATGGGATCCGATAAGAACCAATTCTTAAAGGCGATCAAAGAAGCTGAAAGCTACCACGGACCATCCCTCGTCATCTGCTATGCTCCATGTATCGCTCATGGTATTACGACAGGTATGGGAACGACACAACGTCAAGAAGAAAAAGCTGTTAAGGCTGGTTACTGGCACCTCTGGAGATTCGACCCAAGAAAAGCTGATGCTGGTGAAAACCCATTCACACTCGACTCCAAGGAACCAACAGAGAGCTTCAGAGACTTCATTCTCTCCGAGCGCCGCTTCACAATCCTCAAGAATACTTTCCCAGAGGAAGCAGAAGCACTCTTTGCTGAAACAGAAAAAGCTGCACGTAACCGCTACCTAAGCTACGTTCGTATGGCAAATATGGATTATTCCATCAAATAAATGGGAATAAGTGCACTGTAAGGTGCACTTATTTTTTTTTATCAAGAAAAGGAGAATTCATGAAAAAGTTTTTAGCTGAGCTTTTTGGAACGATGATGCTCGTCCTCATCGGTTGTGGAACAGCAGTCGTTACAGGAGGCTTAAACGCCGGTCTCGGCACAGGTTTTGTTGGTGTACTAGCCATCAGTATGGCTTTTGGTATTAGTATCGTCCTCGCGGCTTATTCGATCGGCCCTGTAAGTGGAGCTCACTTAAATCCAGCCGTAAGCTTTGCCATGCTTCTCGATGGACGCTTGAGTTTCGGTAACTTCATCGGTTACGTCGTAAGCCAAGTGGCAGGTGCTTTTGCTGGTTCTGGTATCATTTACTTCCTCTCTCAGGAAACGGGTGGTTTACTCTCAGGAACAGGTGCTAACGGCTTTGGAGAACTGAGTGCAGTCAAGCTTTCCATGGTCGGTGCTATCGCAGCTGAAGTCGTTTTAACCATGATCTTTGTATGGGTCATCTTAGAAGTTACGAGAAGTGAAAAGAACAGCGCTGTCGCAGGTATCGTCATCGGTCTTAGCTTAGCTGGCGTTCACCTTATCGGCATTCCTCTCACAGGAACGAGCGTGAACCCTGCAAGAAGCTTAGCACCAGCCGTCTTTGCAGCAGGAACAGCACTTGAACAAGTGTGGGTCTTCTTAGTAGCTCCTATGGCAGGTAGCTTACTCGCTTGGATCTTCCATAAGATTACAAGAAACGAAGAACCAAAGCTCGTTGAAGCGGAAGGAGCAACACTCGTTGTAACAGAAGCACCGAAGCTTGTAAAAATTGACGAACAAAAGCTTGCTGTAAACCAAGAACCAACGCCTGTTGTCGTTGAGGAACCAACGCCAGCGGTTGTTGAAGAAGTAAAAGAAGAGATTCAAGAAGAAGTAAAAGAACAAATTCAAGAACAAAATCAATAAGAAAAAGGAAAGAGTGATTCCTACGGAATCACTCTTTTTTCATATCTCAATTTCTTTAAATCGCTCTGCGACTTCGACCTCGTAGCCTTCGCCTTCAAGGAAGATCTTAAAGCCATCGATCGTTTCCTTTTCACCGTGGGTTAAGATGATCTTTTTAGGGTTTGCTTGTCTTACAAAGCTCAGAAGATCCGCTTGATCGCCGTGGCCACTAAAGCCAGGAACCTTAATAATCGTAGCATTATTTTCAACCTCGAGTTCTTGAATGCGTACGACTTTTTTCCCTTCTAAGATTTCTCTACCGACTGTTTCTTCTGCTTGGTAACCAACGAAGATAACCGTCGTATTGGAGAAGGGGAGAAAGCTTTGAAGGTGATGCTGAATGTGTCCACCTTCTGCCATGCCACTCGAACTGATGATGACTTTAGGAGTCGTCTTCTTATCTAAGATAAAGGACTGCTCTGCTTCCTTTAGGACGTTTACGTTAGGAAGATTTAAGAGTTCTGCTTTAAAGTTCGGGTTCATCGCATCGTAGTTTTGCTTGTAGAGATCGAGTCCTTTAATCGCTAGCGGTGAATCGATATAGATGGGGATGTCGTAGAAAACATCGGTGACGTTGTGATCGATCGCATACTTATGGAGTCCATAGAGAATCTCCGCCGTTCGACCGATACTAAAGGCTGGAATAATCACCGTATGGCCTTTGGAGAACTGAATCATGATGGTTTCAAAGAGCTTCATAAAGGCTTGTTCGATCGGTGGATGTAAGCTCATGCCATAGGTCGATTCGAGAAAGAGGACGTCGGAATCTTTGGGATCGGTAAATTCTTGATAGAAGAGGCTGTTTTTTCTTCCTAAGTCACCGGAAAAGGTGATGACCTTTCCTTCCGTTTCGATCGTCACATAAGTGGAACCGAGTAGGTGACCAGATGGATGGAGGGAGAAGCGAACGTCCTTCTCTTCATAGGTCTTTTCGAGTGCAATCGGATAGAAGAGGCTACGAACGCGCTCGTAATCTTCTAGCGTATAGAGTGGATCTTCTTCTTTCGATTGAATGTTTGCAGAGTCCTGAAGGAGTGCTTCAACAATATCTCTCGTCTCATAACTCATAAAGATCTTTCCAGAAAAGCCAGCTTGTGCTAATAGTGGAAGTCTTCCCGAGTGATCGACGTGAGCGTGGGTAATAATAACAAAGTCTAGATCCTTCATAACGAAGGTGTAGGGGTCTCGGTTTTTAAGCTTGGTCTCCGTAGGACCTTGGAAAAGTCCCATATCTACGACAAAGTTCGACTCTTTGGTTTTAAAATGGTAGGACGATCCTGTTACTTCTAAGGATGCGCCTTCGGGTGTGATAATCATAATGACCTCCGCTACCAATATACCCAGAGAATCGCGGTTGAATTATTACAGTATTTTTCTTATAATAATCATGGAGGGCTATATGAATAAATTGGAGACGATTATCAACAAGAAGTCTTGTAGAGACTATCAGAAATCACCTATTACTGGCACGCAATTGGCTAACGTCAAAAGCCTTATTAAAAACATTACTGACGTTGCACCAGAAGTGGATTTTGCTGTGATCACTGAGGGTGAATACGCAAGTCCTAAACTCGAGGGAATTGCTGGCTATAATGGAGTGATGATCAAAGCACCTCATTATATTGCTCTATTGACGAGCGAGTCTGAAGAGGCGATCAGAAAAGGTGGTTATTACACAGAAAAGCTACTGTTTGAACTCATGGAGCTTGAACTAGGAAGCGTTTGGATCCATGTGATCGATCCTGAAAAAGTAAAAGCTCAATTGGGAATCGAATCTGAAAAGACGGTTCGTGCGATTATCGCTTTTGGAAAGCCAGAAGAGCCGAGCTTTATCGAGAAATTCTTCCAAGGCTTACGTGCTAATAAGGGAAGCGTCTATTCTGAGGGTGGATACGGAAACCTCGAAATTGAAAAAGACGACCGCGTTTCCCGTAAAGAGACGTCATCCTTCGTCTACCTCGATGAGTGGGGTAAAGAGACGACTTATGATGAGCTTGAAGCGAGAGGCTTAGGAGAAGCTTATTCTTACATGAAGCATGCTCCTAGTTTTGCAAACCGCCAACCTTGGAAATTTTTAATTAAAGATCATGCAATGTATCTTGCTATTGAAAAGAACGAATCCGAAGATCGTGTCAGCGAAAATCTCGAAGCAGGCATTGCAATGTACTATTTTAAACTTGCAATGAACGAAATGGGACTCGTGGGTAACTGGGAAATGAAGGCTGAAGGCGTTCAAATTCCAGATAATTACGCACTTGTCGGAACGTATGCGTTACACTAAATATTTACTTGCTGTACTTCTGATCGTCGTCGTCGTTGTCATACTACAACTTTCACGCGCTGGAGCAGAGCCCGTAAGGGCTCTGCATTTTGTGCCGTCTGAAATGAAGCTTGCGGTGAGTCCTAAGGATCCTTTCTTTATCGTAGAAAAGGGCGTAGAGCTCAAGGATAAGAATAATGTTCTGATTCGACCTCTTGCTTTTCAAGAACGCGTTTTTCTCATTGCTTCAGAAGGCGATCGTTCACTCGTACTAGACCGCTATGGGTTTACAGGTTACGTCCCTAGTAATCGCTTAGGAGACCAGTTTAAGAGTCGTATTACGTATCCTCAAAAAGAAGCGAAGTACGATGAGTTCTACAATAAGCCCACGATGTTTCGAAACTATTATCCGGTAAAAGGTGTCTACGTTCCACCGAGAGTCATTGAAAAAGGAATCGATTCCTGGCTCGATCAATTTAAAGGAAGTGACATCAATACGCTCGTCATCGACTACAAGGATGACTCCGACTACTTTCTCTTTGATTCGAAAGTAGCAGCGAAGTTTTCCCCGGAAGGAAACATCAAGCGTATTAAAAACCCTGCAGAGTGGATGCAAAAACTAAAGAACCGTGGTTTTTACTTAATTGCACGCGTCGTCGTGTTTAAATCGCCACTCTACGCGAAGACCTATCCTGAGCGTGCGATCCTTACAAAAGATGGATCTCCGCTCTTACACGACCACGTCTACTGGGGATCCCCCTATGACGAAACGCTATGGGAATACGTTTCCTTAGCAGCTAAGGAAGCGCTGCAGTACGGATTCGATGAAGTGCAATTTGACTATGTGCGTTTCCCCGACATCTTAGACTCCAAGGCTGACTATCAAGGTGGGCCGGAGATTCATAAGACCGCGACCATTCAGCGCTTTCTGATGTATGCAAGAAGTCAACTTCGAAGTTTTCCAAAGCCCATCAGTGCAGACGTCTTCGGTTGGACTGCTACGGCAAAGGACGATGTAAGTATCGGTCAACACTGGGAAGCCATTAGTAACGTCACCGACGTCATCTCTCCCATGATCTATCCTTCTCACTACAACCGTGGCATCTTCGGACTCTATAGTCCTAACGCGAAGCCCTATGAGACGGTAAAATACTCTCTCATGGATGCCCTCTCGAGAAATGCAAACCTTAAAAATCCTGCCCTTATTAGGCCTTGGATTCAAGACTTTTCTATGGGATATCCTTATGGAAACAAGGAAGTGAAGGATCAGATTCGAGCACTTGAAGAGCAGGGGATTTACGAATATCTATTATGGAATGCAAGCGGAAAATATCACATTGAGGCGGTAAAGTAAGGATGAGACTGAGAAAGAAAAAAGGAACACAAGAGAAGCTATTACAAGTAGAGTCTCTTATGGATGTAAAAGAAAGCGAGGAGCTCCTCGCTTGGCTTAAAGAGGGACGTTGCTTTCTTGAAGTCGGTATGGGAAAGGGAGGCTTTTTGACCGAGCTTGCCTTAAAAAATCCTGAAAACCGCTACCTTGGAATCGATAAAAGTGATGCCATTTTATTAAAAGCCAACAATCGAAATGAGTTTCCTGAAAACCTAAGGATCGCAAATAGCACCTTTGAAGCTTTTGCAGAACTCATAGACGATGAAACCTTTGAAGGAATCTATTTAAACTTCAGCGATCCCTGGCCTAAGGCACGTCATGCGAAAAGACGCCTCACCTATGAGAGTTTCTTAAAGGAGTACGATCGCCTCTTAAAACCAGGTGGATTTATCCGCTTTAAGACGGATTCCAGAGACTTTTTCGACTTCTCCGTCGAGGAGTTTCGTCGTACCGGTCGTGAGCTTAGCTTTGTAAGCTATGATTTGCACCATGATGATCGCATCCAGGACAATATCCCGACAGAGTATGAGTTGCGCTTTGCCGCAGAGGGAAAGCCCATTCATGCACTGATCTATTATAAGGAATAAGATGAAGAAGCGTACGCTCGTTGCAGTATTAATCGGCATGCTAAGTATCAGTCTCTTACTCGTCGTTGTACAGGGTAAGGACTCCTTACAGTACTGGGCCGTCTTTAAAGAGGTTGCCCATTACAGCTTTGTCGTGTATGCAATTGGGCTATGCTTTTTAATTTTCATCGATAATAACTCGCCGCAAGCGACGATCGCATGGCTTGTCGTATTCTATGTCGATGCCTATATCGGCTTTCTCGCCTACATTCTCGTAGGAAGAAACCTCTTTAAGCGTAGAGAAGCGCTAAAAAAGCAAGAGCATGCAAAGAATACAGAAGCCGTTATAAATATTCCTTACGCCAACTCCTTTGACACCTCTAACGATAAGCTTAAAACCTTTTTATCGAATAAGGCTTCAAGTCAGTTGTCTACGAATAACGACGTCGAGATCTTTACGAGTGGAGCAGAGAAGTTCGATCGCCTCTTTCAAGATCTCGAAGAAGCAAAGGAGACCATTCACCTAGAGTACTTCATTTTTAAGAATGGCTTTATCTTCGATCGACTGAAAGACATCCTAATAAGAAAAGCACGGGCAGGCGTAAAGGTTCGATTGATCTACGATTCCGTAGGAACGGTGCGCTTAAAGAAGAGCTCCCTCCAGGAGTTAAAGGATGCTGGGATAGATCTTGCAGAGTTCTATCCAGTGGTTTTCCCAATATTAAGTAGAAAACTCAACTATAGAAATCACAGGAAAATTGTGGTGATCGATGGGAAAATCGGTTACGTCGGCGGCATGAATGTCGGCGATGAATACGTAGGACTCCTGAAGCGTTTTGGCTTTTGGCGAGATACGCACCTACGCATCGTAGGTGATGGCGTGTGGAGCCTACAACGGATCTTTTTAAATGACTGGAACTTCATTCGAAAAGAAATCCTAAACGACGCCTCATTCTTTCCACAGAACGAAGAGAAAAATCACATTCCACTACAGATTGCAGAAAGTGGACCGGACTATAACCTCGAAGTCATAAAGCAAGCCTACTTTACACTCGTAACGAGTGCAACCGATCGGCTTTGGATCACATCGCCCTATCTCGTACCAGATGAAGGCATTAAAGATGCCATCATGAACGCTGCTCTCTCTGGTGTCGACGTGAGAATCATCATCCCTAGTAAGCAAGATCACTTCTTCGTCTACTGGGCCTCACAAGATAATATAGAAGACTTCCTGCAGCACGGTGTTCGCATCTTTAGCTACGAGGGTGGCTTTATCCACGCAAAAGTCGTCATCTCCGACGACCGAGCCTCGGTTGGAACGGCCAACATGGACATTCGAAGTTTAGCCATTAATTATGAAGTCAATGCCTTCCTATATAATAAGGAAGTAACTGATAAATTAAGTCGGGATTTTTTAGAAGATACGAAGCATTCGAGAGAAATTATTTTAGAAGAACACGAGAAGCGAAGCGTCTTTCGCCGTGTGCTTGAATCGCTCGGAAGACTCTTAAGCCCATTACAATAGGAGGTGCTATGTTAGAGATCATCATCATTCTTTTTATCATAGCCATGGATCAATTCACAAAATACCTCGTCGTGACGAATTTTCAGGTTTCAGAGACCGTTCCTGTGATCGAAAATGTCCTCCACTGGACGTATGCGAAAAATACTGGCGCAGCCTTTTCAATCTTTTCAAAGCACACAGGAATATTAGCTGGTGTAAGTGTTGTGATGAGCCTCGTTCTCATCGTGCTCCTTGTAAAGATCTTAAAAAAGACAAAAACCAATCTATTGACGATTGGTTTAGCATTTGTCATCGGCGGGGCGATCGGAAATGGGATTGATCGCATCCTCTTAGGCTATGTGGTCGACTTTATCGATGTTCGACTCATTCACTTTGCCATTTTTAATGTGGCGGATAGCTTTGTAACGGTTGGAACGATTCTTTTAATCATCGATCTACTTTTCTTTGATAAAAAGAGAGAGAAACCGATTATTTACTAGGATCGTAGTCGTCGGCTGTAACGCCGTTTTCAAAAATGAGCTTTTCTTGAACGACAGGTTCTAGTTCAGCTTTTGGATTGGTATTTGTATAAATGGCATATCCTCCAATGAGAGAGATGATGGCCATAATGCAAAAGCCGATTAAAAACAAGCGAACACTCTTATTCATGATTTATCACCTCGCATCCATTTTACATGACAAATGGCAATTTTTCAAATGAAAGGACATACGATGAAGCTAAAAGAACTCATTCCATCCTTTGAAGGAGATATAGAGATTCGTTCCATTCAGTGGGACTCAAGAGAAGTAAAAGAGGGAGATCTCTTTGTCGCTCTCGTAGGAAAACTTCAAGATGGCCACCGTTACATCGAACAAGCCGTAAAAAGCGGTGCGGTAGCCGTGGTAGGAGAGAGAGAGGTAGAGTGTGCGGTGCCGCTCTTTATCGTAGAGAATTCGAGAGAAATGCTAGCAAGACTCAGCGCTCGATTCTTTAACGACGCTTCGAAAGACCTTACACTTGCTGTCGTCACGGCCACAAACGGTAAGACGACGACGGTGGGAATGCTTCGAAAAATCTTAGAAGCCGACAAAAAGAACGTCGGTATTATGGGAACGGTTGCGGTAGAATACGGTGACGTATCTATTCCTTCGCTTCTTACGACACCAGAATCGGCAGATATTCAAAGACACTTAAGAGACATGAAAGAAGCAGGTGTCACCCACGTTACTATGGAAGCGAGTTCCATCGGGCTTTCGACGCACCGACTAGATCACCTTCATGTAAAGGTAGCAGCTTTTAATAACCTATCGAACGAGCATATGGACCTCCATGGTGACTTTGAATCGTACTTTCGTGCCAAGGCACTCCTCATTGAACGACTCGAAAAGGGCTCTTTTGCCGTTTTAAACTACGATGACGAGCGAATTCGTAATATTCAAACCTCTGCAGAACGCGTTTATTTCTCGGTTTCCAACAAACAAGTTGATGTTTCAATCGATGAGGTTGATTTAACCACTGGAAGAGCGAAGTTTGTCCTTCTCGTTAATCGTTCGTTTGAAGCTTGTAAAATCGGCCGTTATCCGCTCGAACTGAAGATCCCAGGGTATCACTCTTTAGTCAATGCACTAAGTGCTATTACGATGAGTCTTCTATTAGGCGTAGGTCTCGATGCGATTCAGAAAGGCCTTCACGACTTTGAAGGCGTCGAGAGGCGTTTTGAGATCATCTACGAAAAGGACTTCAAAGTCATCGATGATCACTTTGCCAATAAAGGTAATATCGACGTGACACTGAAGACACTTTCTATGATGGATTATAAGAATATCGTCTTTGTCTATGCGATCCGTGGTAACCGCGGTGTCGATACGAATAAAGAAAACGCTGAAGCCATCGTCGAATGGAATAAGACACTTCACTTTAAGAAGATCATTGCGACGAGGTCCACAGATCACACCATGAAAAAGGATGAGGTGCATCCAGAAGAGCAAAAGGTCTTCGAAGAGACACTCAAAGCGAATGATCTCAGCTACGATCTCTATGACACCTTAGAAGAAGCAGTCCTTAAGGGACTCGATCTAACTGGCCCTGGTGACCTTCTTCTTCTTGCTGGATGTCAGGGAATGGACTTTGGTGGATCGATTTTACTCCATGAGGTTGTCAGGAGAAACCCCTCTTTTGACAAAAATGAAATCCTGAAACCCTTGCAATCACGCGTTTGCGGGCATCTCGAATTAACCAAAAGTTGACAACTTATAGCAATTGTTTTATAGTGTTTGATAGAAGTTTTAGTGAGAGGTCGATTTTTTCGACCGAAGAAAGGAAGGACGATGAAGAAGATAGCATTCATAATGTGCTTTCTGATGATTCTTGCGTCAGTCGCCCCAGTAGTTTCTCACGCAGCTGCTAATAACCAAATTGAAATCAAGGCGAACGGCGTTCGATTGAGAGCAGATTCAAATACGAATTCTAAAATCATCGACTCTGTAGACAAAGGCGCCACATTTATATATCTAGCAACTACCAAAAAGGATTCCGAAGGATACCCTTGGTTTAAAATCGCGCTAGAAGATAAGTCGACCGCCTATGTACGCAGTGATCTAGCTAAACTAGTTCCTGCTTCGACTAAACAAACTGCTACAAAAGCTAAAGTTGAAAAGTCAGGTAATCAACCTAAAGGGGTCATTAAAGTCACCTCTAAGGATGGATTAAACCTTAGAAAGTCCGCTGACTCCTATTCAGAAATCATTGGCGTAGTCCCTTACGGAAAAGAAGTGAACTTTTACGAGTTAAAGAATGGCTGGTATTTAGTCGTCTCTGACGGCAAGCCCGGTTATATCTACTCCTACTACACTTCTGTACTCTCAGAGGTCGCAGGACCTGAAGCACCGACAGAAAAAGCACTCGGTGAGATTCAAGTTCTAAGTAATGATGGCCTCAACATTCGAAGTAATCCTTCGATAACTGGAGACATCGTCGGTGTCATCCCAGAAGGACAGAAGGCATCCTACTTTGGCATCGAAAACGGTTGGTATGAGATCGAATACGATGGCAAGATGGGCTTCATTCACAGTAAACTGACAAAACTCATCGGTGCGAAAGAAGCAATCGATAAATTCCAAGGATATGTTCGTATTAATGCCATGGATGGTCTCAATGTACGTGCTAGTGCATCAACCTCCTCAGACAGTGTAAATGTTATTCCTTACGGTGCAGTCGTTAAATTTACCGATCAAAATGCTACTTGGTATCGCATTAACTACCAAGGTCAGTCTGGTTGGATCTTTAAGCAATATGCATCGGTTACGAATCCAGAAATGCCTGCTGCAGGAATTCCTGTAAGCAATCGTCAAGAAGCTTGGATGCAATGGGCAGAAGGTAAGTTCTTAGATCCTAACGGTGACGGTGTAAGCTGGTGTACAGATACCGTGAACCAATATGCACTCGACCTCTTCGGAAAGTATCGCGGTATTAGTAATGGCGGAAACGCACGCGATCTCATGAAGAATGCGAGCGACAAGTACTTCGTAAAGATCTACTTTAACGCAGATGATCCATCGACCTATCCAAGAAGAGGAGATATCCTCGTCTGGGGTGGAAGCTATTCTAATCCAGCAGGTCACACAGGAATCTGTGTAGAAGATTCAAACTCTGTTTCAGAAAGTCTACGAGTGCTACATAGCGCCCATAACTTTAGCCCTTACGATGCAGCAGCTGTGACAACGAGAAGTTATTCTTATTCCTCTGGTAATCTCGTCGGAGTTCTCCGCGTGATTCCATCCATGATCAAAGCAACCCATGCTTTTGGAACAAAATAGAAAAGATCCGTTCATTGAACGGATCTTATTTTTTTAGTAATTCCTTTGGAATTCGATTGACATTACCGGCTCCCATGGCGACGAAGACGTCTCCATCGTGGAGTCTATTTTTTATGAATTCAAGCTCATCTTCGATGGAACCGCGGTAGGTCGCATTGTGGCTCACATCACTGATGTGCTCTGCAAGCATCTTGGAGTTAATGCCGTAGATGTCTTCTTCTCTCGCGGCGTAGATGTCGATGAGATCGACCTCATGGGCATCTACGAAAGCACTCGCGAAATCTTCAAAGAGGAGCTTCGTTCTCGTATAAGTGTGAGGCTGAAAAGCAACATAGAGGCGCTTACCGGGAAACATCCTCTTGAGTGCTCTTATGGACGTTTTGATCTCTGTGGGGTGGTGGGCGTAGTCTTCAATGATGACTGCACCGTTAAAGGTTCCCTTGACTTCTAAGCGACGAGCCGTTCCGTGATAATCAGAGAGCTTTGTTAAAAGCGGTTTGACGTCGGTCACTAAGGAGACTGAAAGAATGGCAGCAAGGGCATTTGAGATGTTGTGCTCTCCAGCAACGGATAGGTTGACTCTTCCTAGGAATTCACCGTTTAAGTAAGCGTCAAAGCTTCCGTTACCTGTTTCGCTGTAGCTTATATTTCTCGCTTCGAGATCGGCACTTTCTTTCATAGAGTAGGTGAGAATTCTTTTATCGATCTTTGTTCTTAACGAGTAAGCATTGGTATCGTCTTTATTTAATATGACTGTTCCACCAGGACGGATTCCTTCAGCAAAGTCTAAGAACGTCTCTTTAATCTCTTCTAAGTCTTTAAAGTAGTCGAGATGGTCGCTATCGACATTAAGAATGACTCCGATCGAGGTATCAAAGTCTAAGAAGCTTCTGTGGTATTCACAAGCTTCGTTTACGATGGTGTTACCGTGACCGATATAGGCATTTCCTCCTAAGACGTCGACGTTACCACCTACTAGAATGACGGGATCGATGTCTTTGATCATGACGCCTACCATCGAAGTCGTCGTCGTCTTTCCATGCGTTCCACTGATACTCAAAGAGTGTGTAAATTGACTCGTTAGAATCCCTAAGAATTGACTTCTTGGAATGGTTTTGATTCCTAGCTCTCGAGCGTGCTTTAATTCTGGATTATCGTCGTGAATCGCACTCGTAAAGATGACAAGGTCTGCTTCTTCTACCATCTTTATTTCATGGGATGCTTGGACTTTAAGGCCCATCGCTTCGAGCTCTTCAAGCGTTTCCGATGTTTGAAAATCCGATCCTGAAACGATATAGCCATTTAGATGTAATATTTTTGCAAGCGCACTCATGCTGATACCGCCGATGCCGATCAGATGGATGCGTTTTATATTTTCGGGAAAAAATGATTTCATAGGTCCCTCCGACCAACTATTATATCATAAGTCTAGGTTAACCTTCAGTCATTTACTTCCGTTCAAAAGCTCGTTTAGCGTAAGAAATCAACGGTTGAATGTGTTTTACTTGTTTGATACGCTAGGGGTAGAAAACCAAAGGAGTACACTATGGAGATCACTGGAGTAAGTCTTAGAAAAATCGACAATGATAGTAAGCTCGTGGCCGTCGCTTCTGTAACGTTTGATGGAAGCTTCGTCGTTCACGGTATAAAAATCATCGAAAATGAATCGGGACTCATGGTTGCGATGCCGAGTAGAAAAGCAGCTGATGGGAAATACATCGATGTAGCACATCCTATTAACTCAGAAATGAGAACCTACATAGCAGAGTCGGTTCTAAGAGACTATTCGAATCGCTTACAAGCAGAGTAAATGGATCAAAGAGAGCTAGGCTCTCTTTTTTTTGTCTGAATCATGTATAATGTGGTGTGGAGGGTTCTTATGAAACTGAATGCTGTCATTCTCGCTGCTGGAAAAAGCAAGCGAATGAAATCAAAAAAAATTAAAGTCATGCACGAGATTCTAGGTCGTCCTGTGCTTCAATACGTCGTCGATGTTGCGAAGGGTGTAGGAAGTGAAAACACCGTTCTCATCGTAAGTGATGACGCTTCTGATATTCGTGAAGCCTTTAAAGATCAACAGGTGACCTTTTGTGTCCAAGAGAATCAACTCGGGACAGCCGATGCCGTAAAGGCTGCTCTTCCCGCTCTTAAAGAAGGCAATGTCTTCATTCTCTGTGGTGATGCGCCGCTTTTAACGATCGAAACGGTTAAGGCCTTTGAAGCCTTTCATGAAGAAAAGAAAAATGCACTCTCCGTTTTAACGGTGCATCTAGATGATCCTAAGAGTTATGGGCGAATCATTCGAGAAAACGGCGTCGTGCGTTTTATCAGAGAAGCAAAGGATGCCTCAGAAGAAGAAAGGAAGATTCAAGAGATTAACTCCGGTGTCTTTCTTGTAAGCGTAGAAAAGCTAAAAACGTACTTACCAATGATTCAAAATCATAACGCCCAGAAAGAATTCTATCTCACAGATCTCGTAGAGATCATGAGTCAAGCAGGGGAGAAGGTCGATGGCTTTGTTACCCACGACGAGAGACAAATTCTTGGAATTAATACGAGAAGTGAACTAGCAAAAGCAATAAGTATTATTCGTGACCGCATCAATGAGCACTGGATGCAAGAAGGCGTCACGATGATCGATCCGAGAAGTGTCTATATCGATTCAACCGTGACGCTACAAAATGACGTCGTGATCGAACCGAACGTCTTCATCAAGGGAAACTCCACCATCGAATCCGATGCACTCATCGGACCCAACGTCACGATCGAAGATAGCGTCATCCATTCAGGTGCTCACGTCTTCGATTCGACCGTCCTTCAAAGTGAAGTAGGAGAAGATACGGCTGTAGGTCCTTACGCCTACATGCGACCAAACTCGGTCGTAGGAAAACGCTGCAAGGTCGGAGACTTTGTGGAGCTTAAAAATGCAACGCTCGGTGATGATACGAAGGTATCGCACCTTAGCTATATCGGTGATGCCGACGTGGGAAGTCAAGTCAATGTCGGGTGCGGCGTAGTCTTTGTAAACTACAACGGACTCATAAAGACGCGCTCCACTGTCGGAGACCGTGTATTTATCGGCTGTAATGCAAACCTCATTAGTCCCGTAGAGATTAAAGAGGGGGCTTATATTGCAGCTGGTACGACTGTCACAAACGATGTTCCAGAAGAGGCTCTCGCCATTGGACGTCGGCCCATGACCCTTAAGCCAGGTTGGGCGAAGGGTAAAACGAAATATTCCAAATAGGAGGAAGCATGCACCGAACGGGAGGAACGATCAAAATTTTCACCGGCAACTCCAATTTGCCACTAGCCAAAGCCATCTGTGACGAACTCGACATGCCCTTAGGCGAAGCGATCGTGACGAGCTTTTCAGACGGAGAGATCTCCATATCCATTCAAGAGAGCTTTCGCGGAGCAGACTGCTTCGTCGTCCAATCGATTGCTCCCCCAGACGTCAATCGCTACCTCGTAGAAACCTTAATCCTTTTAGATGCCATGAAGCGTGGAAGCGCAGGCCGCATCACAGCCGTCATTCCTTACTACGGTTATGCCCGTCAAGACCGTAAGGTAAAGGCTCGTGACCCGATCAGTGCAAAGCTCGTTGCAGATATTTTAACGCGTGCAGGAGCTGATAGAATCCTCGCATTGGACCTTCATGCGGCACAAATTCAAGGCTACTTCAACCTTCCAGTGGACCACCTCGTAGGTCGACCGATCCTGGCTCGCTATATCGCAGGAAAGAACCTAGAGAACATGGTCGTCGTCGCTCCCGACTTCGGGTCGGTTCGACGCGCAAGAGACTTTGCCGCACATTTTCATGCACCCATTGCGATCATCGAAAAAAGACGTCCTCGTCCAAACGAATCGGAAGTCATGGGACTCATCGGTGACGTCAAAGGAAAGAGCGTCGTGATCATTGACGATATCATCGATACCGCAGGAACGATTACAGAGGCCGCAAATTATCTCTTAAATGAAGGTGCCTTAGAAGTCTATGCCTGTGCATCCCATGCCGTATTCAGTGGCAAAGCCATAGAGAGACTAAAAGAAAGCGCCATTAAAGAAGTTGTCGTTCTCGATAGCATCGCACTCACAGAAGAGAAGAAGTTTGATAAACTTACGATTCTCTCTTCAGCCAAGCTCTTTGCCGAAGCGATCGAGCGCATCTATCATAACGACAGCGTCAGTGAAATGTTTGAATCAGGTGTATAAGAAATGAAATGTATTGTAGGACTTGGTAATCCTGGTAAACAGTATGAAAATACCAAGCACAACCTAGGCTTTATGGTCATCGATCAGCTAAAAAAAGAACACGGTCTCGACCAGACGAAGGGGCAATTTGAAGCACTCGTCACCGAGTGGCAGCTTCACGGAGAAAAGATCCTCCTCGTAAAGCCTGAAACTTTTATGAATGCCAGTGGAAGATCGGTGAGAAAGGTCTTTGACTTCTATAAGCTAGAACCAAAAGATATCTTAGTCGTCTACGACGACATCGATCTCGAGATCGGTTCCATTCGCCTTAGAAAAAGCGGGGGACCGGGGACGCATAATGGCATGAGAGATATTGTTAACTGCCTTTCGAGTAAGGACTTTCCAAGACTTCGTGTAGGAGCTGGAAGAAATGGGCAAAAGGACCTCGCTGAGTACGTCCTTTCGGGCTTTTCAAAAGAGCAGTGGAAGCTCATCGATGAAGCCATCGAGCGATCGGTGAGTGCCATCGAGGTCTGGATTCTTGAAGGCATAGAAAGCGCAATGAACCGTTATAATGGATCTATTTAGTAAACTCAGAATACCTAAAGAACAAAAGAAACTATCGATTGATGGAGTCAGCGAATCGTTTGACTCCTTGCTTTTTCATGAAAATTTTAAGGGAACGACGAGTCTCATCTTAACGCCTGATCAGCTGGTTGCTGACCGCATCTACGAAGATCTCACGAGACTCGGAGAAAACCCGCTCGTCTTTCAAGCAAAAGAAATTCTAACGACTCGGATCTATGCTCAAAGTACGGAGAACATGTTAGAGAGAGCCGTCGTTTTAGAGAGTCTTTTAGAAGAAGGACCGAAGACGGTCATCGCAAGTGTCCGGGCAGCAGCAGAGCGCATCGTTGATCCTGAGGTCTTTAAGGGCGAACGCTTTCGCCTCGAAGTAGGGTCGGAGTTTCAATACGACGTCCTACTAGAAAAGCTCGTTCGACTCGGCTATGAACGCGTTCAATTCGTCAACAACTGGGGTGAATTTAGTGCGAGAGGCGACATTGTAGACCTCTTTCTTCCCGGTGAAAAGCTTCCTTTTCGTATCGAGTTCTTTGGCGATGAAGTTGATAGCCTAAGAGCCTTCGAATGGAAGACACAGCTTTCTACAGAAAATGTAGAAAGCATCACCATTTTCCCAGCACTTGAATCGTTTACGACGCCAGAACTCGAGGAACTCTTTCAGGTTCTTCCAGAAGAAGTACGAGAAAACCCCGACTTCTCGCACGAGCGCGATAAGTATCTGACCCTCATCGATAAAGCCAAGACGATTTTCGATTACTGTGCTTTTGAAAACATCGTACTTATCGAAAGAGGACAGCTTGAGACGCGTCTCGAATCCTTACGAGATGACTTCTTGATGCGCTTTGAAGAAGCATTAGAAAAGGGTCAATGCCTTCCAGAAGAGGAGAAGAACCTCTTAAGTTTAGACGAACTAAATAAGGAACTCGAACGTTTTTCTCGCGTAGAACTTACAAACTTTAAAAATCCCTCGAGTGACATACACTTTGATGCGAGAAGAAACGAAAGCTTTCAAGCGAAACTTCCCGATTTTACCTCAACTCTTTTAAAGCGAGACGCTGAGGGCTATACGCAAGTGATCTTTGCTGGAGAAAAGAAGCCCTTTATCGAAGGACACTTTAAAAGAGAGGCACTCCACTTAAGCCCTAATGTTCATCTCCTAGAAGGTGCCCTTCACTTTGGTTTTACAGACGATACGATTCAGCTTTCTGTCTATACGGAGCGCGACATCTTTGGCGTCGGTAAGACGAAGAGGCGAAAGCACTTTGGAGAAAACAGCGAACGAATCAGTTCCTTCTTCGACCTAAAGCCCGGCGACTTTGTCGTTCACCTGCACCATGGTATCGGTTGCTACGAAGGGATCGAAACGAAGAGCGTAGAGGGCGTAAAGAGAGATTACCTCTCCATTCGCTACGCTAAGGGAGACCGCTTGTTCGTTCCGACCGACCACATTGACCTCGTTCAGCGCTACATCGGTGGAGAGCTCTCCTTCGACCGCTTGACGAGACTCGGAACAAACGAGTGGAAGCGAAAGACCGATAAAGCGAAGAAGAGCATTGAAGATCTCACCGATGAACTCATTAAGCTTTATGCCGAAAGAGAAAGCCAAGAGGGCTACCGCTTTAGTCCCGATACACCGTGGCAGAATCAATTTGAACTCGATTTTCCTTACGAAGAAACACCCGATCAGCTTCGAAGTATTGAAGAAATTAAACGAGATATGGAATCCGTTCGACCCATGGACCGTTTGCTCTGTGGTGACGTCGGCTTCGGTAAGACCGAGGTCGCTTTACGAGCGATCTTTAAAGCCGTCATGGATGGAAAGCAAGCTTGTTTTCTCGTTCCCACGACGATACTTGCAAGCCAGCACTACGAGACGATTAAAAAGCGCTTTCAGAACTTTCCTGTAAACGTCGGCATGCTGTCTCGCTTGACACCTGCTTCGGTAAAGCGAGGGTATCTCGAAAAACTTAAAAAAGGTTCACTAGACATCGTCGTCGGAACCCACATGTTACTTGGTAAAGACGTGCAGTTTAAGGACTTAGGACTTCTCGTCATCGATGAGGAGCAGCGCTTCGGTGTAAAGCATAAGGAGCAGATTAAAAAGCTTAAGACCAACGTCGATACGTTAAGTATGTCGGCAACGCCCATTCCAAGAACACTTAACATGTCGCTCTCTGGCATTCGAGACATGAGTCTTTTACAAGATCCGCCGCTCGATCGCTATCCCGTGCAGACCTACATCTTAGAGTACGATGAATCGATTCTTCGAGAGGCCGTGCTTCGAGAGATCGAACGAGGGGGACAGGTCTACTACATCTTTAATAACGTTCAAGAGATGGAAAGGCGCTTTCGAGAGCTCCAAGCGCTCCTTCCTGAGGTCTCGATGGCCTATGCCAACGGGCAGATGGGAGAGAGACTTCTTGAAAATGCCATGCTCGGTTTCGTCGAAAAGAAGTTTCAGCTTCTTCTCAGTTCTACCATTGTCGAAACGGGACTCGATATCTCAAACGTCAACACCATTCTCATCGAAGATGCACAGAACTTTGGACTTTCTCAGCTCTATCAGCTTCGTGGTCGCGTCGGTCGAACGAACCGCATCGCCTACGCCTACCTCTTCTATCCGAGAAATCTCCAGCTTACAAAAGTTGCCGTCGATCGCTTAAATACGATTAAAGAGTTTACGAGCTTCGGTAGTGGCTTTAAGATTGCGATCAGGGACCTTGAAATTCGCGGATCTGGTAATGTCCTTGGAAGCTCTCAAAGTGGTCAATTTGAAGAAATTGGTTATGAACTCTACATGGATCTACTAAAGAATCGAATGGATCAGATCCGAGGTATCAGTAAGCCCGTTAAGACCGAATCCTCGATCGACGTCGATATCTCGGCCTTCATTCCCGACGAGTACGTAAATGATACGGGTGCGAAAATGGATCTTTATAAACGCATTCGAGCCATTCAGACGGCCGAAGATAAGCTCTTCATCGAAGAAGAGATGATCGACCGCTTTGGAACACCACCTGAAAGTGTCACGAACCTCGTCCTTCTTCAGATGATCCGCTCTAAGGCAGAGACCTTAGGATTTAAAGAAACAAAGAGCATTAAACTCGGCTTTGAACTCGTCTTTGACGAAGAAAAAGCCTTAGATACGTCACTTGTGAGCCATATTTTTAGTACTTTTAAGGATGTCACGATACAATTAAAAAGAAGACCTCATATCGTGATTCCGTATCGCTATAAACCCATTGATCGTGTGAAGGATGCAGAGCATCTAGAACACTTCCTCGATCAATTAATCCTTTTCAAAAGCGATGAAACCCACTATAATGAGACGGTAAAGGAGAATTAAATGAAAAAATTGCTATGTTTTGCGCTTGCGACTGTATTACTTGTAAGTGCTTGTCAACCCAAAGGAACGACTTCCGGTGAACCCGTGAGTTCAGAAACAACCGCTAGTGTAGATAACACGGCTGTCATCGCTAAGGTAGGCGATCTCACCTTGACACAAGGTAGCTTTGATCGTAACCTCGCACTCATCAAGTTCAACATTGAATCCAATAATCCCAATCAAAAGTTCGACCAGTTGAAGCCAGAAGAACAGGCTCAAATTAAAAAGGATCTCTACAATGCCTTAGTCGATGAGCTTGCAAGTGTTCAAGCTGCTAAAAAAGCTGGCATCACCCTAAAAAAAGAGCAACTTGATGCTGACTATCAAAGCTATGTAACACAAGCTTTTGGTTCATGGGAAAACCCAAAAGAAGAAGCAAAGAATCTCGTTGCTTACTTTAAAGCCAACGACATCACTGAGGATTTCATTAAGCGTGCACTCGAATACTCTGCTATTCGTCAACAACTAAAGGATCAAATTCGTGCCGACCTAAACGCTGATACAAAGCTCATCGAAGAGCTCAAGAATCAAACCGTTCAAGTCGAAGCGAGCCACCTCTTAGTTGCCCTCGATGAAAAAGAAAAGATCGATAAGATCTACGATGAACTTCAACAGTCACCTGATAAGTGGAATGAACTCGTAAAGAAATGGTCTATTGACACAGGAAATGCTGAAAAGGGTGGAGCATTAGGTTACTTCTACCAATACGGACAAATGGTTCAACCGTTTGCTGATGCAGCTTTCAGTACGCCTGTTGGAACGATCAGTAAGCCTGTAAAGACTCAATTTGGTTGGCACCTCATTAAGGTCACAGGTTCTAGAACATACAAGGAAATTGAAAAAGCTGACAAGCAACAAGCTGCTTCTGCACTCGAAGTGCTCCTTGGAAACAAAGAATCAGAGAAGTTTAAAGCCCTCGTCGACGAAGTCAAGAAGACTTCAGACGTGATGACGACAGAAGTGACGAAATAATGATTACCGTAGTAGGTTTGGGACCTGGAAGCCAGGACTATTTATCTCAAAGCGCCTACGAAGCCTTAAGGGAAGCAGAGACGATCTATGTGCGAACGAAGCACCATCCCGTCTTGGATGAGCTTCCCTTTTCCTTTGAAAGCTTTGATGAGGAATACGACCGCGCCGACGACTTTTCTACTCTCTATAAGACCATTGCAGAAAAGCTCGTCGAACTCTCAAAAGAAAAGAATATCGTCTACGCTGTTCCAGGAAGCGTCTATGTCGCAGAAGATAGCGTAAAAGAACTCAAAAAACTCACAACCTTTAAAGTGATCGATGGCATCAGCTTCTTAGAGCCCGTCTTTAGAGCTCTAAAGCTCGACCCCACCGATGGCCTTCAGATCTTCGATGCCTTAAGTGACTTTCACTACGATCCGACCGTCGATGGCCTCCTTCTTCAAATTTACTCCAAAGAAGTGAGTTCCGATGTAAAGCTTAAACTCATGGAGATCATGGACCCAGAAAGGCCTGTGACGCTCGTAAAGTGGGCTGGAACGAAGAACGAGACACTAGAGACCGTTCCTCTTTATGAAATGGATCGCTATGAATACGACCATCTGACGTCCCTCTTTATTCCTAGAGGAGAGCGCTTAAAGGGCGACATGGAAGAGCTTCTACGCATTGCAAAGCGTCTTCGTGAACCAGACGGCTGCCCCTGGGACCGCGCTCAGACTCATACGAGCTTAAAGCGTTACCTCTTAGAAGAAGCGTATGAAGTGATGCAGGCGATCGATACGGAACACTACGACGAATTAGAAGACGAACTAGGCGATCTCTTGTTTCAGGTCGTCTTTCATGCACTCATCGCCGAAGATAATGGATATTTCGATTTTAAAGACATCGTTCGGGGTATCAGTGAAAAGCTTGTGAGAAGACATACACATGTTTTCTCGAAGGACACGGCGGAGGATGCATCAGAGGTCCTTACACTTTGGGAAAAGAATAAATCGAAGGAGAAGAGCTTTGAGGAGCGTGTTCATGGGCTTCCTAAGGTTTCAACCCTTCAATATGCTCAAAAGCTTCTTAAACTTTTAAAGAGCTATGAGATTCCATTTCCAGAGCATTTGAACGTGCATCCATTACTCAAAAAGCTCTTCGATCTCGTCGAAGAAGCGATCACTTTGGATCAACCACTCGATTGTCTTCTCTTCGAAAAAGTACGTGAAATCGAAAAAATTTCGTTAGAAACACAAAAAGAGGTTGAAAAATAAGCATTTTGCGGTTATCATAAGATTAAGTTATCCATGAGGAGGAATAAATGAACAAAACAGAACTCGTTGCTAAGATTGCAGAAAAGACTGGTCTTACTAAGAAAGATTCTCAAGCAGCACTCGTTGCAGTGATTGACAGTATTCAAGAAGCATTACAAGCTGGTGACAAGGTTCAACTCGTTGGCTTTGGTACCTTTGAAGTTCGCTCACGTAAAGCACGTAAGGGTCGCAACCCACAAAAACCAACAGAAGTCATGAACATCCCTGCTAGCAAAGCTCCTGTTTTCAAAGCTGGTAAAGGACTCAAAGACCTTATCAACAAGAAATAGTGAGAGGCAAGCAGCGTAACGCTGCTTGTTTCATTCGTTATGCGAATAGATAAATTTTTAAAGGTTTCGCGTATCATCAAACGCCGCACGGTTGCTAAGGAGTTTTGCGATGCAGGCAAGGTCTCCATCGGTGAGAACGTCTTAAAACCTGGTGACGAGGTGAAGGTCGGCGATATCCTTTCTATCCGCTTTGGCTCGAAGATGGTTCGCTATAAAATTTTATCGATCAATGAGACGGCTAGTAAAGAAACAGCCAAGGAGATGGTGGAGGAAGTATGAGTTTTTTAAAAAAGAATAAATTGCCCCTCATTCTCGCGGTGCTGATCCTATTAGTAGCGGTTTACATTCAGATGAATCAGGGCATGGAAATGCAAAAGCTGATTGAGGAAAGAAAAGCCTATCAGGCTGAGATCGAGCGCTTAAAGCTCGTTAAACTCAATCTGCAAAATGAATTAAAAAATTCCGGTAATCTTGATTACATCGAAATGATTGCTCGAGAGAAACTGAAGATGGTCAAACCGGATGAGATCGTCTATTATGTTCACGAATAAGTCAAGACTCAGTCTTGACTTTTTTCTATGGAGGAAATATTGAAAGCTATCATTGACTGCGGTTCGAACTCTGTAAGACTTCTCCTCTTTGATACGAAAGAAGACTTTTTAAAAGGGATCGACCGCACAGAAATTACAAGATTAGGTAAAGGCGTCAAGGAGACGGGCCTCTTATCAAAAGAGAGTATGGAAGAGACCTTTCGAGTCCTTTCAGAGTATGAAGAGATCATTAAGGAGAAAGGCGTCGATACAGTAGAGGTCTTTTGCACGGAGGCTGTGAGAACGGCTAAAAATGGAGAAGCGTTTAAAGATGAAGTGATGGATCGCTTCCACTGGAATGTGCGTATCATTTCCGGTGAAGAAGAGGCTGAGGCTGGCTTTTTAGGAGCAAAGCTACAGGATGATCATGATCACATTACACTCGTAGACATCGGTGGTGCTTCCACTGAAATTATCATGGGAACGAATGAAGTCGAGTACCGTAAGAGTTTTCCGATCGGTGCCTTAAAATATACGGAGAATCCAGATACCAGCTTAGATGAGGTATTCGAAGGACTACCTCTATTAAAAGAGCCCTTAATCGGCATCGGTGGAACGATTACATCGAGCTTAAGTATGGACTTAGAACTAGAAAAGTACGAAAGAAAGCTCATTCAGGGAAAGCCTCTTAAAAGAGAACGCATCGATGCATGGGTTCAAAAGTTAGAGAAAATGAGTCTTGAAGAGATCGAAGCTCTTCCTGGTCTCGATAAGAAGCGAGCTCCTATCATCCTTCATGGTCTAAAGATCCTTCAGTACCTATTAAAGCGCACCGAGCTGTCCGAGGTCATCGTAAGTGACTACGGAAATCTCGAAGGCTATGCAGTAATGAGGGAATTATGCTAGAACTATTTCAGGATCTTATTGAACCGAATGAAAAGATTCTCCTCTCTTTTTCAGGGGGAGTCGATTCGAGTGTCCTATTAGATCTACTGCTTGAATATCGAAAAGAAGTGCCTTTTGAGCTCGAACTCTATCACTTAAATCATAAGTTAAGAGAGAGTGCAGAGAGGGATGAGCGCTTTGCGATAGAGACCGCTAAAAAACATCAGCTCGTCTTACATCTAGAAAGCGCTAACGTAGAGGAGCAGGCCATCCTCTGGAAGCAGGGAATTGAAGAGACGGCACGAAAGATTCGCTATGAAAAGGCCTACGACATCATGCGTGAGGAGTCGATTCAAAAGCTCTTTTTAGCACATCACGAAAACGATCAGGTGGAGACGTTCTTTTTAAACTTGTTTCGTGGAAGTGGCTTAAGTGGACTCACCGGAATGAAGAGAGTCGAGGGAATGAAGGTTCGACCGCTTCTCAACTGGACGCGTGAACGCATCGAAGCCTATGCCAAAGAAAAGAACATCGAGTACGTCTTTGACGAGACGAATCTCGATAACGAATACAGAAGAAATGAGCTTCGAAACGTTATCATTCCTTATCTTTCAGAAAAGTTTGGAGCGAACATCGAAGAGTCTGTCGCTCGCACCATGAGTCTCTTACGAAGTGATGAAGAGCACATGGAACGAGAGCTTGAATCGATTGAAGACAAGGATTCCTACGATCTTACTTCTCTCGTAGCACTTGACGATGCGCTTCTTTCTCGCTTTATTCGCCGCACCTTAAAGACCCGTAAGACCTTACAAAATGTGACGAGTGAACAAATTTTAGGGCTCGTTCGCTTTTTAAGATCGGATCACTACGGCGAGGTGAGCATTCAGGGACTTACCTTCTCGAAAGAGCAGGGGACGCTCATGATTTTCGATGAGCTTCGAGAGCCACTTACGGTTCAAGAAGTCGTTCTAGGTGAGCAGCTCATTCCAAATGGAAAGCTCTTCGTCGAAGAAAGTAACATCAAGCGCGGTGACCTTTCCATTCCTAAGGCGATGATTCAAGGAAAGCTAAGGATTCGTCCAAGAAACATGGGCGATGAAATTCGCCTCGACGAAACAAAGCATAAGAACCTCAAAAACTGGTTTATCGATGAGAAGATTCCGAGGTCTTTAAGGGATCAAATTCCACTTCTTACAGACGATCAAACGCTCTATTGGATCGTCGGTTATAGAAGGGCATTCCTCGAAGAGATGAATCCTCCTTATTTATGCTTTTATTTTACAAAGGCAAAAAAATAGGGTATCATTGTTTAGATAGTTTAGGAGGGACATATGCCAAAATCGCAGAGAAATCTGTTAGTATATCTCATCATTATTATCGTCATGGTTTTTGCTATATCGAAGTGGTTCGATACGTCTAGTACTGAAAAATCCATGTACGATGTCACGACATTAAATGAAAAAATTAAAGCTGAACAAGTCTCGGAAATGGTTCTAAATGGAGCCGAATTCCAAGGTAAGCTAAAGGATGGAACGATTTTCCGTTCGATCACAACGGGTGAACTCAGTAAAGAGACGATTCAACTCGCATCAGAGCACGGCGTCAAAGTGAGCGTCACACCGCCACAAGGTGAATCCATTTGGATCACCCTTCTCGGTCCACTCATTATGCTCGGAGCCGTCCTCGCGATGATGTTCTTTTTCTTCTCTTCGATGCAAGGTGGAAACAAGAATGCCATGAACTTCGGTAAGAGTAAAGCACGCCTTATGAAGGATGATCCGAAAAAGCGCGTGACCTTTGCCGATGTCGCAGGACTTAAAGAAGAAAAGGAAGAACTCTTTGAAATTGTAGACTTCCTTAAAAACCCACAGAAATTTGCAGCCCTCGGTGCACGTATTCCGAAGGGTATTCTCATGGTCGGTCTTCCTGGAACAGGTAAGACCTACCTTTCAAAAGCCATCGCAGGAGAAGCGGGTGTACCTTTCTACAGCATCTCCGGTTCTGACTTCGTGGAGATGTTCGTCGGTGTGGGAGCTTCTCGTGTACGCGACCTCTTCGCCGATGCGAAAAAGGATGCGCCGTGTCTAGTATTCATCGATGAGATTGATGCCGTAGGTCGTAGAAGAGGTGCTGGTTTAGGTGGTGGTAATGACGAACGTGAACAGACACTGAACCAACTACTCGTCGAGATGGATGGTTTCGATGATCACAATGGAATCATCATCATCGCAGCGACAAACCGCCCCGACATCCTAGACCCTGCTCTCTTAAGACCAGGTCGTTTTGATAGACAAATTACCGTTGACGTTCCAGATATCGGCGAACGTATGGATATCATCCGCGTTCACTTGAGAAATAAGCCGGTCGATCCGAACCTCGACCTAAAGGTTCTCGCTAGAAGAACACCGGGCTTTACGCCTGCAGACCTTGAAAACATGCTAAACGAAGCTGCTCTTCTTGCAGCTCGTAGAGGTGAGAAGGCCATCACCATGGCTCTCATTGAAGAAGCCATCACAAAGGTCATCGTCGGTGTCGAAAAGAAGAGCCGTATCGTGACTCCAAAGGAAAAGCGCCTCGTAAGCGTTCACGAAGCTGGCCATGCTGTCGTGCGTGCGAAGCTCGATAAACTCGATCCCGTACACATGGTGACGATCATTCCTCGTGGAAGCGCAGGTGGTTTTACCATGCACCTACCATCGGAAGAAATCAACTACCAGACGAAGGGTCAGCTCGAACAAGAGCTTGCAGCCGCTTTAGGTGGTCGTGTAGCAGAAAAGCTCTTCCTCGGAGATATCTCTACGGGCGCATCGAGTGACTTAAAATACGTCAGTGACATGGCGAAGAACATGGTCATTAAGTATGCGATGGGTGATAATCTACCGCAAATGGCCTTTAGCGACGAAGAGAATACCTTTATCGCCAATGACATCATGACACGCCGTGATTACTCCGAACGAGTGATCAGTGATATCGATCTTGAAATTCAAAAAATCGTAGATCGTGCATACAATCTTGCAACTGAGATTTTATCGGAGAATCGCGATAAGCTCGAAGAAGTCGCTCAGGCACTTTCTGAATATGAGACGCTCTATGAAAAAGACTTCAAAACTATCATGGAGAACGGGTTAGAAGCCTTTCGAGCAGAAAATGAAAGTGAACCTCTAGAAGCACCAACAGAAGAAACAGAGAGTTTGGAATAATCCAAACTCTTTATTTTTTTACATATATTTCGAAGTTCGTAAAACCTTGAAATTGCAAGTTTAAACGAAAAATGTTGCAAGTGAAATTGCGGAATTTTGTGTTAGAATATTACTGAATGAAAGAAATATTTGGGAGGGCATCAACGGATATGGAAAAACAAGTATTCACAGAAAAGCTTCAAGCCTTTGAAGAAAAGGTTGAGGCATCGCTTGAAAAGCGACCAGAGCGCTTAAAGACGTTCTACACGGGAAGTAAGAAGGTCGTAAAGCGTCTCTACACACCAGCTGACGTAGAAGAGTTCGACTACCTCGAAAACCTCGGTTTTCCTGGAAGCTACCCCTTTACACGTGGCGTTCAGCCCAACATGTATCGCGGAAAACTTTGGACAATGCGCATGTATGCCGGCTTTGCAACAGCCGAGGAGAGCAACAAGCGCTATAAGTTCTTAGTAGAGCAAGGTTCAAGCGGCCTTTCAGTAGCCTTTGACCTACCGACACAGATTGGTTACGACTCAGACCACGCCTTGAGTGAAGGTGAAGTCGGTAAGGTCGGTGTTGCGATCGATAGCTTAGCAGATATGGAAGTTCTCTTCGATGGCATTCCGCTCGATAAGGTTTCGACATCGATGACGATCAATGCACCTGCAAGCGTTCTACTTGCGATGTATATTGCTGTCGCTGAGAAGCAAGGTGTTTCAGCTGACAAGCTTCGTGGAACCATTCAAAATGACATTTTAAAAGAGTACATCGCTAGAGGTACATATATTTTCCCAACAGAACCCTCGATGCGTTTAATTACCGATATCTTTGCTTACTGCTCGAAAAACGTTCCGCTCTGGAATACGATTTCGATCTCTGGTTACCACATTCGTGAAGCCGGATCCACTGCAAGCCAAGAAGTCGGCTTTACCCTAGCTGACGGTATTGCATACGTCGAAGCTGCTCTTAAAGCAGGTCTCGACATCGATGACTTTGCTCCACGTCTCTCGTTCTTCTTCAATGCTCATAACGACCTCTTAGAAGAAGTGTCAAAGTACCGTGCTGCAAGAAGACTTTGGGCTAAGATCATGAAGGATCGCTTCCATGCGAAGAATCCAAAGAGCATGATGATGAAGTTCCATACACAGACGGGTGGATCGACGCTAACTGCTCAACAAACGGAGAACAACATCGTCCGCGTAACGATTCAAACGCTTGCTGCTGTCATGGGTGGAACACAGTCTCTCCACACGAACTCAAAGGACGAGGCACTCGCACTACCAACAGAGCAATCGGTTCAAACGGCACTTCGTACACAGCAAATTGTCGCTTACGAATCAGGAGTCGCAAATACAGTAGATCCACTTGCTGGAAGCTACTACATTGAAGCAAAGACCGATGAAATTGAAAAGGATGCTATGGCTTACATCGAGCGCATCGATGAGCTCGGAGGAGCTGCGAAAGCCATCGACCTCGGTTACATTCAACGCGAGATCATGGATGCCGCTTACGAATACCAAAAGTCGGTTGAATGCGGTGAATCCATCGTCATCGGCGTCAACAAGTTCCGCGTAGAAGAGCCATCGCCAACAGGACTTTTAAGAGTTGATCCGATTGTGGGAGAAAACCAAAAGAAGAAGCTTCAAGATCTTCGTGCAAAACGAGACAATGATAAGGTTCAATCCACTCTCGCTGCACTTAAGAAGGCTTGTGAGGGAACAGATAATGTCATGCCTTATATCTTAGACTGCGTTAAGGCTTACGCTACCCTCGGTGAAATTACAGATGTCATGCGATCAGTCTTCGGCGAATACCAACAGGCTGTCATTGTTTAAGGAGAAAAACCATGGAAAGACCAATTCGTGTATTAGTTGCTAAGCCCGGACTCGATGGACATGATCGCGGTGCAAAAGTCATTGCTAGAGCCCTTCGTGATGACGGGATGGAAGTCATTTATACAGGACTTCGTCAAACACCTGAGCAGATCGTTCAGGCTGCTGTTCAAGAGGACGTCGATGTCGTCGCTGTAAGTATCTTAAGTGGTGCTCATAATACGCTACTACCTAAGATCTGGAAGCTCATGGAGGAGAATGATGCTTCCGATATGCTCTACGTAGCAGGTGGAGTTATTCCCGATAGCGATATCGATTTTCTAAAACAAGAGGGTGTAAAGGCTGTATTTACACCTGGTAGCTCAACAGAGGAGATTATCGGATTTATTCACAGTGAGCTAAAGAGATGAACTGGAGCGAAAAACGAGCTATCGCGCGCATGATCACAAAAGTAGAAAATGGGGAAGAGGGCTTTGAAGAAGCCCTCAAGGACCATTTTTTACAATCAGGTCATGCTCACGTCATAGGAATTACAGGTCCCCCAGGAGCAGGGAAGAGCTCCCTTACGGACCAGCTCGCAAAAGCTTATTTAAAAGATAATAAAAAGGTCGCAATCATCGCAATCGACCCTACGAGCCCCTTTACAGGCGGATCGATTCTAGGTGACCGCATCCGCATGGGAGATCTCTCCACGAACCCCAACGTCTTTATCAGAAGCATGGGTACGCGTGGTCATCTAGGTGGTTTAAGTGCTTCAACGCACCTCGTTAAGCGCATCTTAGATGCTGCCGGTGCCGATGTCATCTTTATCGAAACGGTTGGCGTCGGTCAGAGTGAGGTCGAGATCGTAAAGACGGCAGACACGGTTCTCATGGTCATGGTTCCAGGCTTAGGGGATGACATTCAAGGACTTAAAGCTGGCATCATGGAGATCGGTGACGTCTTTACTGTAAATAAGAGCGACCTACCAGGAGCCGATCGCACCAAGATCGATATTCAAAATGCCCTGAGTTTCCTACCCCATAGTGATTGGATGCCCTCCATTACCATGGTTTCTGCGAGAGAGCAGACGGGAATTGAAGAGCTCAAGGAAGCGATCAAAGAACACTACGATTATTTAAGTGAAAACGATCGACTTCAAGCGAGAAGAAAGCAGAATTTAAAAAGTGAACTCATCGACCTACTCTACGATAAACTCTACAAAGAGATCGTACTAGATGAGTCCTTTGAAGAAGCACTGGAAGAGGTCATCTTGAAAAAGCTAGACCCTTACCGTGCAGTGGAAAAACTACTACAACATTTAAAGGAGAAAGAATGAAGGTAATGAAGCTTGACCACGTCGGTATCGCGGTCGAAAATCTAGACGATGCCTTAGAATTTTGGAGAGACATTATGGGTCTCGAGGTTCAAGGTACGGAAATTGTTGAAGAACAAAAGGTAAAGGTCGCTTTTCTACCCGTTGGAGACACTGAGGTAGAGCTCCTTGAGAGTACCACAGAGGATGGTCCTATTGCTCGTTTCATTGAAAAGAACGGTGCAGGCATTCAACATCTCGCTTTCCGTGTCGATAATATTGAAGAAGCGATTCAGTATATGCAGGATAAGGGAATGCGCATGATCGATGAAAAGCCCCGCTACGGAGCAGGAGAAGCTTCGATCGCATTCGTTCATCCGAAGAGTTCAAGACGCGTTTTAGTTGAACTAAGCGAGAGAAAATGAAACACTTTATTACATCACACTTAGTTAAGAGCGCTGACCTCAATCATCACGGCACGCTCTTTGCAGGACGTAGTGCAGAATGGCTCGTCGAGAGCGGATTCATCTGCGCAGCTACAAGCCTTGGACGTCCAGAAGATATCGTTTGTATTAACATTCACGGCTTCGTCTTTAAAAAGCCGATTCCAAAGGGTGATGTACTCATGATGACAAGCTACATTGCAAAGGTTGGATCGACCTCGATGACAGTCTATGTCAAGGCAGAGAGTGAGATTACAGGAATTTCCCCGACCGACGGATTTATTACCTTCGTATGTGTAGATTCGAAGAGTGGCATGAAAACGAAGCACGGTATCACGCTCGATGAGACGACGGATGCAGATGAACTTGAGGTTCGTCGCCGTGCTCAGGAACTATGAGAGGAAACATGGATAAGAATCAAGATTTACTTCAAAGACGCGAGACCATCCAAAAGGGCGGTGGAGATGCTCGCATCGAAAAGCAGCACCAAGCAGGTAAGAGCACAGCTCGTGAACGCCTCGAGATGCTCTTTGACGCCAATAGCTTCGTAGAAATCGATGCTTTTGTAAAGCACCGTGCAACGAACTTTGGCATGGATAAGACCGAAGCTCCAGGAGAAGGTGTTGTCTGCGGTTACGGTCAAGTAGACGGTCGCCTCGTCTATGCTTATGCTCAAGACTTCACCGTCATCGGTGGATCTTTAGGCGAAATGCATGCAGCAAAGATCGTAAAGTGCATGGACTATGCCCTCAAAGTAGGTGCACCTTGCATCGGTCTTAACGACAGCGGTGGAGCTCGTATTCAAGAAGCCGTCGATGCGTTAAGTGGATATGCAAAGATCTTCTACAGAAACACCATTAGTTCTGGTGTCATTCCTCAAATTACAGCGATCATGGGACCGTGTGCTGGTGGTGCCGTTTATTCTCCAGCACTTACAGACTTCATCTTCATGGTCGATCAAAATGCGCAAATGTTCATCACAGGTCCACAAGTTATTAAAGCTGTTACTGGAGAAGAAGTAACCGCTGAAAAGCTCGGTGGAGCGATGACACATAACTCCGTAAGTGGCGTTGCACACTTCTACGGTGCAAGCGATGAAGAGGTCATTCGTGACATCCGTAAGCTCTTAAGCTTCTTACCTTCAAATAACCTCGAAGGAGCTCCAAAGCTTCAAAAGACAGACCTCGATAAGCTCCTTCCAGAGCTCGATACGATCATTCCAGATAATCCCAACAAAGCTTACGACATGTACGATGTCATTCGCGCTGTCGTAGACGGTGGCGATTTCTTCGAATATCAAAAGTACTTTGCTAAGAACATGATCACAGGCTTTGCTCGCCTCGGTGGTCAATCCATTGGTATCATTGCGAACCAACCTGCTGTCATGGCTGGTTGCTTAGACGTCAACGCTTCCGATAAGGCAGCACGCTTTATCCGCACATGTGACGCCTTTAATGTTCCAATTCTTACACTCGTAGACGTTCCCGGATTCCTACCTGGAACTTCACAAGAATACCAAGGAATCATTCGTCACGGTGCAAAGATGCTCTACGCTTACAGTGAAACGACTGTTCCAACCGTTACGCTCATTACGAGAAAAGCTTACGGTGGTGCATATATTGCAATGAACTGTAAAGAATTAGGTTGTGATCTAAACCTCGCATGGCCAACGGCTGAAATTGCCGTCATGGGTGCTCAAGGCGCTGCCAATATCATCTTTAAAAATGAGATTAAAGCGTCAAAGGATCCAGAAGCTACGAGAAAAGAAAAGATCCAAGCTTACGAAGAAGAGTTCCAGACGCCTTATAAGGCTGCAGAACGTGGTTATATTGATGATGTCATCCTACCTCAAACGACTCGTATTCGACTCATCAATGCTTTCGAGATGCTTCAGTCCAAGCAGGTTCAAAAGCCTCTTAAAAAGCATGGCAACATGCCACTCTAGGAGGTATCATGGAACAATTTGCGAATCCCGAAATCCTTAAGACGATGACACTCGGGGAAAAGTTACTCGATAGCTTAACCGTCTTAGGTCTAGGTATGGGTATTACGTTCGTCGTGCTCGTTGCACTCATCTATGCGATTAAAGTGCTTAAAATTTTCTCGGGAACGAAGAGTAAACCTGTGGAAGCTAAAAAGGTCGTAGAAAGTGCTCCTAAAAAAGAGAGTGCTACAGACGAGGAGCTCGTCGCTGTGATCGCAGCTGCTATCGCAAGCGCGACCGGACAATCGACCTCTGACTTTAGAATCCAATCGATCACACGTGTCTCAGAACCACTCCCTGCATGGGCTCAAGCAGGACTCATGAATAACATGAAGAGATTATAGGAGAAATCATGAAGAATTATAAGATCACTGTTAATGGAACAGCATACAATGTAGTCGTTGAAGAAGTAGGTGGAGCATCTGCACCTCAAGCACCAAAAGCTCCAGAAGCACCTGTAGCTCCTAAAGCAGCTCCCGCTCCACAAGCAGCTCCCGCTCCACAAGCAGCTCCAGCACCTAAAGCTGTAGCAAGTGAACAAAGCGTTACAGCTCCAATGCCAGGAACAATCGTTTCTGTCAACGTAAGCGTTGGTCAACAAGTGAAGAAGGGCGATGTGCTCGTAATCCTTGAAGCTATGAAGATGGAAAATGAAATTATGGCCGCTCAGGATGGAACGGTAAAAGCAATCTACACCTCTAAGGGAACTGCAGTCAATTCAGGTGATGCTTTGCTGGACTTGGAGTAATCTATGCTTCAAATCATCGCTGAATTCTTTCAGGAGTCAGGGTTTACAGCCATTCAGCTTGAAACGATCGGCATGATCCTACTTAGTTTTCTATTGATGTACTTAGCGATCGTCAAGAAGTTTGAACCACTCCTACTTTTACCGATAGCGTTCGGTATGTTTCTTGCGAACATCCCGAAGGCAGGTCTTTTAGACCAACCGACTGCTGAAGCAGCAGGAGGATTACTGTACTACTTCCAACAAGGTATTCAAATTGGACTCTTCCCACCGCTCATCTTCATGGGCGTAGGTGCTATGACGGACTTCGGTCCACTTATTGCAAACCCCAAGAGTCTTCTCCTCGGTGCAGCTGCACAGGTAGGTATTTTCAGCACCTTCTTTGGTGCCATCCTCTTAGGATTCAGTGCCCAAGAAGCTGGTTCCATCGGTATCATCGGGGGAGCTGATGGTCCTACTGCGATCTTTACAACGAGTAAGCTTGCACCACATCTCTTAGGACCGATCGCCGTTGCAGCCTACTCCTACATGGCGCTCGTTCCGATCATTCAGCCGCCGATTATGAAGGCCCTTACGACAGAAAGCGAAAGAAAAATTCGCATGACTCAGCTTCGTGAAGTCTCAAGAGCAGAGAAAATCATTTTCCCGATCTTTGTAACACTTCTCGTATCTCTCGTCGTACCGCCTGCAACAAGCTTAGTCGGTATGCTCATGCTCGGTAACCTCTTTAGAGAGTGCCTCGTTGTAGATAAGCTCAGAGACATCGCTAGTAACACCTTGATGTATATCGTAACGATCTTCTTAGGTGTAGCCGTCGGTGCCAAAGCAACAGCCAATGTATTCTTCAGTAAAGAGTTCATCTTGATTCTCGTACTAGGCGTCCTAGCATTCAGCTTTGGAACGGCCGGAGGCGTCCTTCTAGCGAAGTTTATGAATCTCTTTACCAAAGACAAGATCAATCCATTAATCGGTTCTGCAGGCGTTTCTGCCGTTCCTATGGCAGCTCGTGTATCACAAGTTGTCGGACAAGAAGCAGATCCAGGAAACTTCCTCTTAATGCACGCAATGGGACCTAACGTAGCAGGTGTTATCGGTTCTGCTGTAGCAGCGGGCGTTCTTCTAACGCTATTCCAGTAAAAAAGAATAAAGATATAAAAAAACGCTGACCTTCGGGTCAGCGTTTTATCATCGGTGGTTTCGATGTTTCAGTCGTTTCAGGTACCGTTGGCTCATGTGTTTCTACAGGAGCTTTCGGTGTCTTAGACTCATTCGTTTCTGGCTTCTTAATGATCATCGGTGGCTTCTTTTCAGCCGGTTTCTGAACGACTACAGGTGCTTCTGGTTTTTCAGGAACGGGATTTTTAGGTTCTGCCGTTTCTACAGGAGCGATCACTGGAACTTCAGGAGCTGGGGCTGGTGGTTCGATGTTTTGAACAATCGGTTTTTCCACGTTTTGAAGCTTCACGTCGATGTTCTTTGTAATACTTTCAGTAAGGTCTTCATTGATCTTTTGATCGGAGCTTTTAACCACGACTTCGACTTTCGTCTCTGATGTGATATAGCCCTTTTCAAGTGATAAATCTATGAGATCGTTTACGACGTCGTCTACGGGTTTCTTATGGAATTCATAATCTGCCACGAAGGCTTTCGCTTCTTCGTCTTCTGCGACGATGCGAATGACGTCACCAAAACGGTTGAGTTCAAGTCGAACCGAAGGGCTTATTGTCAGGGATACACTGGCGTATGTCGTGTTAACTTGGACATAAAACAGAGTGACAAACACCAAGGTGAAGATGAGGGCGAGCGTTGGAACCCATAACCATTTTTTTATGCTCACCTTAGGTCTCGGAGTAGGCTCGTACTCAAAGGAAGGCATCACAATGACATCTGTAACTTTTTGGCCGACTTCATAACCGCGGTTTGCAACTTTTAAAAATTGTCCGCTTTCACTCAGTACGACGGAATAACTCAGATGGTTTTCCATTACGAGATATGTCATTTTTACCTCCTTTCTTTACGATTCTAAGAAACCTAAATGCTCCAAAATGTTTTGGTACCCTTTGGAGAGTATGACCATCATGGCGATGAGATAATTGCGATGGCGATCTAAGATCTTGCGTTCAACGTCTACCTGAGCTGTGATATCCGAGATGGGGAGTTTTCGAGTTCTGATGAGCTTCTCAACGATCATGGGATTCTTCTTAGCATAATCGATAATCTGCTTACATTTCTCTTCCGTTCTCTGTTGCTTCGGGGACGCTTCCGATACATCGGTGAGCGTAATTCGAAACACACTGAGTGCTTTTACGAGGTCCACAATTTCATCTCGTACGGACTTCGTGAGTTCAACATCTTCGACCGCCGGGTTTGGATCGACTAGCGTATCTTCGAGTGTCAAGTCTTCGGTTGATGATGACAAAGGTTCTTGAAGACTCGATACGTCTTGATACTTCTTTTCCTTGCGGTAATAATCGATCAAGCGGTTTTGGATCTTGAGCGCGGCGAAACGGATAAAAGCTCCTCTATTGTAATCATAGCTTTCAATAGCTTCGTGAAAGGCAATCATGGCAATGCTCAGCTCATCTGTTGAATCGACGCTAACGCCTTGAATGAATTTCGAAACCTCGCTTTTGATAAAGGGAAGATAATCCCTTATGATCTCATCGGCTTGGATCGAATCACCCTTGGCGCGCATCACCCGATTCACGATGTGTCGCTCGTCCATGGTATCCTCCGGTTCATTAGTAGTATACGTAAGAAAAGAGTAGAAAGTGGTATTGAAAAACCCACTTCAACGACAAAGATTAGTAAAATCTGCTGTTATTTTTCGGCAATCTTTAGAAGACGCTCGTCGATGTCCTTGTAGACGAGGTGTCTTAGGATGAATCCCACAATGAGGAATACAGCTGAAATGATTGCCGTGTAGTATGGCTCTATCGGAGTCTTTGTGATCACAAAGAAGTAGAGTAGGGCGAGTCCTGCAATGAGGAACATCGATGTGAGGATCGTGATCGTCGTTGCACCTGACTGCTTTACGACGACGACGTCACTCGATGCATCCATCTTTGGCATGAGAAGTCCCAAGAGCATTCCGTAGTAGATGATGGTAAAACCAAAGACCGTTGGCATCACAAAGACCATGATGCGCTCAAGAACGGTCATGTCGAAGAGTATGTTTAAGAGAATGGCTGCAATGATGATGATTGGGAAAATTACCAGCGCATTGAGTTGTACCTTCGACTTAATAATATCCTTACCGCGAACGGGACTCTCTAAGAGGATCCATAGGCGATTTCCCTCTAAGGAGATGCTTGGGCCCGTCGTATTCGACATCGAGACAGTGTACGTGAGGGCAAAGGCGAGAACGGCTCCCATCGGTAAATCAAACATGTTGAGGCCTTCTATGAGATCGCGAGAAAAGAGTAGATAGACGAGTCCTGCGATGAGAAGAAGGTTACCTACAAATGTATTCATAAAGTAGATCGGCGTCTGGAAATAACGAGAAATTTCCCTCTTTAAAAGAGCTGACGACGCATTTTGAGATTTCATCGAACTGACTTTGTAGTTCGTCTTTTTTCGAATGCTCTTTGTCGCTGTTAAGACGTTCAGGTAGAACATACTAAAGATTTTAGCGATCACGAGGAACGCTACAACCGAGACAGCCGCAATGAGGAGTAGGCTCAATAGATCACCTTCTACGGTAAACTTATTGTACCAACCTGCTAGAGGGAAGTACTTCGTTATCGCTTCTCCTATGGGAGCGCCTTCCATGGCATTCAGATTAATTTGCGTATTCATGGTCATGAAGCCAAAGAAGATAACTGCAAAGATGAGCACAGCAAAGAGTGTTTCAACGAGTTTTGAGTTGTTGAACTTTGCCTTTAGCCAGGTGATGAAGTAGGCCACCATAACTGAAATACCCGTAAGAAGGAACGGGAGAATGAGTACGAGTAGAATCGTTCGTAAGAGATACCCTAAAGAGAAGCCTTCAAAGATCATGTAGACGACGCCTGCGGGGATCATAAAGAAGATAGCGATTAAGAGAGACTCTAAGTAGACGGCTGTAAGGGCACTGATCGTAAGCTTAAAGCTTGATACCGGTAGCGTTAAAAGAATCTCGTTATCTCTTCCCTTAAAGAGAAAGTTTGACGTAGGATAGGCTGCAAAGTATACGCCCATAAAAAAGAAGATGAGAAGGATCAGCATGGGCATGACGTAGGTCATGTTTACGGGAGCCAGCTGGTCTGCAAACATGAAAGAATAGACGCCCGACATGTAGAGGATGAGGGCGGCTGTAAGGAGAAGCGTCAGCCAAATGGGACGCGCTTTCTTCTTTGATCCTACGGGCATCAAAGAACTCATAAGTCCCTTGAGCTGTACTTTAATTAATGCGATAAAAGCTTTCACGCGTCACTTCCTTGTTCAAGTTCTAAGAAAACCGTTTCGAGGTTTGAGTCGCCAATGACATCAGAAGTCTTACCAAAGCTAATGAGCTTTCCTTCTTTAATGATAGCAATCTCATCACAGAGCTTTTGTGCGACTTCTAGGACGTGGGTACTGAAAAATACGGCACCGCCTTCGTCACAGATGCGTCTTAGTTCGAGTTTTAATTGGTGACTTGCAATCGGGTCGAGACCTACAAAAGGCTCGTCAAGAACGAGGAGCTTCGGTTCACGGATGAGGGCGCTTATGAGAGCGAGCTTTTGCTTCATACCGTGTGAAAAGCTACTAATAGGGTTTCCCAATTCACCTTCAATTTGAAAGAGCGAGGCATACTTTTTCGTGAGCGTCTCTCGCTTTTCTTTACTGACACCGTAGATATCTGCGATAAAGTTCAGGTATTGAATGGCTTTCATGAACTCGTAGAGGTCTGGGTTATCAGGAATGTATGCAGTGATACTCTTGGCAGCGACTGGATCTGTCTTTATATTCTTTCCGCCGATTGTGATTTCACCTTCATCAAAGGCGATGATTCCTGCGAGCGATTTAATCGTCGTCGTTTTACCGGCTCCGTTATGGCCTATAAAGCCCACGATACGGCCGGGTAGAACTTCGAGACTTAAGTTGTCTACGGCAACCTTATTGCCGTAGCGTTTCGTTAGATTTTTAATACTTAACATAATTCCTCCTCTAATTTGCTACACCTTATTATTATATCATAGGAGAAAACAACTACAATTCGTGATTTTCTGCTATAATGTGTTGAGAGGTTTTCAAACATGAGAGAAAAAATACTCGCTCTACTGAAGGAGAGCGATCAGCCCGTAAGCGGAGAGTGGATCAGTACGAAACTGGGAATTACTCGTTCGGCTGTAAATAAACACATCAAAGAGCTTAGGGCTTCAGGATATACGATTCATTCAAAAAATCGAGTCGGTTACAAACTAGAAGTGACCGATGTCATCAACCAAATGGAATTAGAAGCCATCGTAAGGGAACTAAAGCTTCCTACGCGGTGTTCTTTTTTTGATTCCATTGATTCGACCAACACGGAAGCGAAGCGCGTTCCAACAAATGTCCTGATCGTCGCAAGAAAGCAGACGGCAGGACGCGGAAGACGTGGAAGAGAGTGGGTCAGTGAAGAGGGCGATGGCATCTACTTCACGCTCTCCTTAAAGCCTAGCTTAAAGGCCGATAAGCTTCGAACGATCACACTCTTTAGTGGACTGATGCTAGCTGAGTCGTTAGGGGATGGTTTTGAGATCAAATGGCCCAATGACATCTACTATGAGGGGAAGAAGCTTTCGGGTATTCTCACAGAACTCGTAATGGAACTTGATTTCCTAGAAAAACTCATTATAGGGATTGGCGTGAACCTGAAGACTCCAGAAGTTGAAAATGCAATTGGTCTTACTGATACGCCGTATTTTAAAGGGGAACGAAGGATTCTTTTTGACTTTTTAGAGCGTTTTTTTAATAACTACGACCACTTTGAAAAAGAAGGTCTTCATCCCTTCTTAGATGCGCTCTCCGCTCGTGATTTCCTCAAAGGAAAGACCGTCAAAAAGACGAACGACGAAAAGGAATACACGTATCTAGGTATCGATGAAGAGGGCTATGCACTTCTTCAGGGAGATTCGGTAATTCGCGTCGATTCCGGGGAGATTTCACTCTCATGGTAAAAGTAATGATCGCACCCCTAGCAGGTGTAACCGATAGAGCCTATCGAAGGATTCTTCGAGAACAAGGAGCAGAACTCTGCTTCACAGAAATGATCAGTGCTCAAGGGCTCGTCTACGACAATACGCGCACCAAAGAGTACCTTGATCTCGATCCCACCGATCATCCGCTAGCCGTTCAGATCTTTGGGAAGGATCCCGAGATCATGGCCGAGTCCGTACGCATCTTAGAAGAGCTTGCACCCTTTGAAGAACTGAACGTCAATATGGGCTGTCCCGTGCGAAAGATCACTTCAAACGGCGAAGGTTCAGCTCTCATGGCAGATCCAACGAGAGCTCGAAGTATCGTTCGGGCATTAAAGAAAGTGACGAAAAAGCCAGTAACTGTAAAGACTCGCATCGGAATAGATGAAAAATCTATTAATGTCATCGAGTTTGCGAAAGGGCTTGAAGCAGAAGGTGTTGATGCCATTACGGTGCATGGAAGAACGGCCAAGCAACTCTACATGGGAAGAGCCAACTGGGATGTCATAAAGGCCGTAAAGAGGGAACTAAAGATTCCCGTCTACGGTAACGGAGACATCTTTACACTTGAAGATTACATCGAAAAGGCGAGTACCGTTGACGGCGTCATGCTCGCTAGAGGCATCCAGGGAAATCCTTTCTTGGTCCGTGAGATCATGATGTACGTTCGTGGAGAAGAGGCTCCACCTGTTAGCATAAAGGAGAGAATCGAAGTCGCTCATAGGCATTTACTTTATGCGACAGAACTTCGTGGCCAGCAGGGACTTTTAGACTTCAGAAAGCATGCCGTCTGGTACTTTAAAGGCGTTCCGGGAAGTGCCAAGCTAAGAAATGCTTTGGCAACGATGACAAGCCCCGATGAATTCCTCGGCTTAACACAGAATTTCCTTGACAATCAAGGTTTTCGCTTATAAAATGAACATATTTTAAACGGAGGTAACCATTTTGACAAACGCTAACAAGGAAACCCTTTTAACCGAAGAGGGACTCCAAAATATCGAGGCTGAGCTCGAAGAGCTCATCGTCGTTAAACGCCAAGAAATTGCTGAGCGCATCAAAGAAGCTCGCTCCTTCGGCGATATTTCTGAAAATGCTGAGTACGACGAAGCAAAAAATGCTCAAGCTGAGCTTGAACTTCGCATTGAAAAGCTTGAAAATTTGATCAAATTTGCTAAAGTGGTAGATGAGGATGACATTCCAAAGGGTCAAGTCTACGTCGGTTCGATCGTAAAGGTCAGAGACGAAGAGACAGGTGAAGAAGAGACCTACGAGATCGTAGGTGCTACAGAAGCTGATCCTTTTGAAAACAAAGTCACGGTAGAATCTCCCATCGGTGCTGCTTTAATGGGCAAGAAAAAGAATGCCATCTGTGAAGTGGAGACACCTGCTGGAAAGATTCTTTACAAGATTATTTCTATTAGAAAGTAGAGGACATCATGCAACAAGAACAGACGTCGGATTTAAGACAAATACGCATCGACAAACTCAAAGCACTACAAGAACAAGGGAAGGATCCCTTTAAAATTGAGCGCTACAATCGCACGCATTTTTCAAATGAAGTGTTAGAAAAGTACGATGAGCTAGAAGGTAAAAATGTGCTCGTAGCCGGCCGAGTTCTTTCGAAACGCATGATGGGAAAAGCTTCCTTTATACACATTCAAGACGCCAATGGTCAAATCCAAGCTTACGTCAAGCAAGATGAAATTGGCGAAGAAGCTTTCGCTGACTTTAAGACCATTGACATCGGAGATATCCTAGGCATTGAAGGAACCGTCTTTAAGACCAAGACAGGTGAAACGTCGATTCATGCGCTAAAGGTTACGCTTCTTACGAAGAGCCTCTTTACGCTTCCTGAAAAATATCACGGCCTAAAGGACCCAGAACTCCGCTACCGCCAGCGTTACGTAGACCTCATTGTAAATCCTGAGGTTCGAGAAATCTTCTTAAAGCGAAACATCATTCTACGTGGCGTTCGTAGCTACCTCGATGAGAGAAACTTCCTCGAAGTTGAGACACCGATTCTTCAAACGGTTGCAGGTGGTGCTGCAGCAAGACCTTTCTTTACGCATCACAATACGCTCGACTTAGATATGCAAATGCGTATCGCGAATGAGCTCTTCCTAAAACGCCTCATCGTAGGTGGTTTCGACCGCGTCTACGAAATGGGCAAGATGTTCCGTAACGAAGGAATCGACTACAAGCACAACCCTGAATACACCATGATCGAGCTCTACGCTTCCTACATGGATTACGAGTACATGATGGAGCTTCTCGAAGGACTCGTAGAAGAGCTCGTACTTAAACTCTACGGAACGACAGTTATCGATTTCCAAGGAACGACGCTCGATTTTAAGCGCCCTTGGAAGCGCATCTCCATGAACGAAGCCGTACTCGAAAAGACGGGTGTCGACTTCTTAAATATGGAACTCGAAGCAGCAAGAGAAAAAGCGAAGGAGATGAAGCTAGACATCCTTCCTTTCATGACACAAGGCCACTTTGTAAACTTAGCTTTCGAAGAATTCATCGAAGAAGACCTCGTTCAACCGACCTTTGTCATGCACCATCCTGTAGAGATCTCTCCGCTTGCTAAGAGAAATCCTGAAGATCCACGCATTACAAACCGCTTTGAAGCGTTCGTCAACAAGTGGGAAATTGCCAATGCCTTTAGTGAATTAAACGACCCTGTTGACCAAAGACAACGCTTTGAAGACCAAGTCAAAGCCAAAGAAGGTGGAGACGAAGAGAGTCATCCGATGGATGAAGACTTCCTACAAGCGATCGAAGTAGGCCTTCCTCCAACGGGTGGCATGGGTATCGGTATCGACCGCTTAGTCATGCTTCTTACAAACCAAGCTTCCATTCGTGAAACGATCTTCTTCCCGACGATGAAACCACAAGGTCAAGAAAAGAAGAAGGAAACGAAGAAGGAAGTGAAGATCGACTTCTCTAAGGTAAAGATCGAGCCTCTCTTTGAAGAGATGGTAGACTTCGATACCTTTAGTAAATCGGACTTTAGAGCTGTTAAGGTGAAGACCTGTGAAGCTGTTAAGAAATCAAAGAAACTCCTTAAATTCACTCTCGACGATGGTACGGATAAGGAACGCATCATTCTAAGCGGAATCCGTGAGTTCTACGAACCAGAAGAACTCGTCGGAAAGACCCTCTTAGCGATTACAAACCTTCCACCGAGAGCCATGATGGGAGAGGAATCGTGTGGTATGCTTCTAAGTGCTATCCACGATGAAGAGGGAGAAGAAAAGCTACAACTTATTATGTTAGCTGATTCGATTCCTCCAGGAGCAAAACTTTACTAAACATCAAAAGCACCTTTTTAGGTGCTTTTTTCTTTTTTTGGCTATAGGTGCATAAACAACTAAGAAACAAAATTTCTTGAACTCAAGAAACCTTTGGGAAATCAAGGCTTTTAAGCCTTACTTTTTTTTGTGGTGAAAAGGCAATTAAAAGCCAGAGGCTAAAAAAAATCATCACTAGTTGAATAGAAAACGCATACTTTTTTTTTCCTCTTTTGATGAATGGTAGGGAGTAAAATTCTTTAAATGGCGTTATTTAGCCATTCTCGTTCGTTTCGAAAGTACTTGACTTTTTTTCTCGCTCCTGTACCATATGTAGTACATGAATTCAACATCGACACAAGATGTAGACATATTAGGAGGACAGATGATTCGAGTTGAGAAGAGAGATGGACAAGAAGTAAGCTTTGACGGCAAAAAGATTCAAAGTGCGATCGAACGCGCGATGAGCGAGACAGCAAAGGGAGTCGATTCCGACCTTGCACTAAAGATCGCTACGGATATTGAAGAAGAAGCGGAGCGCGATTTTACCGTCATCGCCGTCGATGAGATTCAAGATATGGTAGAATCCAAGCTCATGGATTCACCAAGAAAAGACGTCGCTAAGAAGTACATCATTTACAGAAACGAAAAGGACCGCACGCGTTCCATTCGTAAACAGACTTCGAAAGAGAAGCTCTTAACGGAAGAATTTATTAGACCTTATAAGCACGCACAGTCACCGATGAGCCAACTCGGTAACTTCGTCTACTACCGCACGTATTCACGCTGGATTCCAGAAGAGAAGCGCCGTGAGTACTGGTGGGAAACAGTAAGAAGAAGCGTAGAGTACAACTGCTCTTTAGTTCCTACGACGCGTGAAGAAGCAGAGAAGCTTTTCGATAACGTCTATAACTTAAGACAGTTCTTAAGTGGAAGAACGTTCTGGGTAGGTGGAACGAAGGTTGCGAAGAACTATCCGATGAGTAACTTCAACTGTGCCTTCCAGGTGTTAGATAGCATTCCTGCCTTTAAGGATCTCTTCTATCTACTCATGATCGGTAGCGGCGTAGGAATCCGTATTCTTAAAGAAGACGTGAAAAAGATTCCTAAGATCCGTACCGACTTTGAAGTGATTCACGAAGACTATACGCCTGTTCCAAGACGTGACCGCGAAGACAACACGAGCTTAGACTTCTTCTACAACAATACGGTAAAAATTACCGTAGGTGACAGTAAAGAGGGTTGGGTTCAAAGCTTAGGTTACTTCTTCGATCTCATTCACGCCAACGAATACCGTTCGATTAAGACGATCATCATTAACTACGACCACGTTCGTCCAACCGGTGAAAAGCTTCGTACCTTTGGTGGAACGGCGAGTGGCCATGCTTCCTTAAAGAACATGTTCATGAAGATCGACAAGGTCATTAAAAAGGCTGGTTACATTCAAGAAAAGAAATGTATTAAGCTTCGTCCGATCGACTGCTTAGACATCGTAAACGTCATCGGTGAAAACGTCGTCGTAGGTGGCGTCAGAAGAACGGCTGAAATCGTTCTCATGGATGCAGACGATAAAGAGTGCATCGAAGCGAAATCGAACCTCTATAAGCAAATTGATGGACAGTGGATCGTCGATAAAGAACTGCTCCACCGTTCTATGAGTAATAACTCCATCTTCTACAATGAAAAGCCAACGAGAGAAAGACTCCACTGGCAGATGGAACAAATGCGCTACTCTGGAGAACCTGGTTGGGTAAACGCAGAAGCAGGACGCAAGAGAAGACCGAACTTCCAAGGTGTAAATCCCTGTGCAGAGATTCTACTCGACAGTAAAGGACTCTGTAACTTGACAACCGTAAACGTCGCAGCTTTCGTCGATAAGGACGGGAACCTCGATACAGCGGCTCTCTTAAATGCACAGCGTTACTCTGCTCGTGCAGGATTCCGTATGACGCAAGTCGAGCTCGAAATTCCTCACTGGAACTTCGTTCATGACCGCGATAACCTCATTGGAACGAGTTTAACGGGCTGGCAGGACATGGTGAATGCAACCCATATGACACGTGAAGAACAAGCAGTTCTCCTAGAAAAGCTTCGTATGGTTGCTAAAAACGAGGTTGAAAACTACGCTCTCGAAGTGGGAACGAATGCACCGATTCTCGTAACGACTGTAAAACCTGAAGGAACGCTTTCACAACTACCTGTCGTATCAAGTGGTATTCACTACTCCCATTCACCATACTACATTCGTCGCGTGCGCATTAACGCCGCAGACCCACTCGTACAGGTCTGTGAAGAGCTCGGATACTCTGTAAAACCTGAAGTCGGTCAAGAGATGGAAACGGCGACCACCAAGGTTCTCGAGTTCCCTGTAAAGGCACCAGAAGGAAAGACGAAATACGATGTCTCCGCTATCGAACAACTAGAAAACTACAAGATGTTCATGGAGCACTACGTCGACCACAACGCTTCCATTACCATTCACGTTCGTGAACACGAGTGGGAAGAGGTCGAAGAGTGGGTTTGGAACAACTGGGATGACATCGTAGCGATCAGTTTCCTCTCACTTGATGAGAACTTCTACGACCTATTACCTTACGAATCGATCGATAAAGAGACGTATGAGCGCTTGAGTTCAGAGATGCAACCATTTAGACCATCTCTCCTCAGTAAATACGAAGTCGAAGAAACACAATTTGACATCGGTAACGATGGTTGCGAAACGGGCGTTTGCCCCGTTCGTTAAAAAGGAAGGAGCTTGGACTCCTTTCTTTTTTTCTCCAAATTCTTTATAATAGTTATAGAAAGAAAAAAGGATGGAGTCCCTATGAAAAAACGTCTCATAGCCTTCCTAGCGATTTTCATGCTCCTCGCTCTTACGCCAGCATTCGCTGAAGTGAAGCTCTTAGACTTCAGCTTGTCTCAGAACGATTTCAGCTTGAAGATCGGTGAGAAGGTCCCATTAAAAATAGGATTAATTCCTAGTAATTCAACAGAAACAGAATATGTAGTAGAAAGTTCAAATGAATCAGTTGCAAGCTTTAAGAATGGTGTTATTACCGCCAATGGTGAAGGCGTAGCAACGATTTGGGTTCATACGAAGGACGAACGCATCTACAACTGGGCCATTGTTCGAGTGAATAAAACGGGTGAGTTCACCTCTCACCGCGTCGTCATCTTTAATGGACGGGCGTCGCTTACAAATGCACTCGTCGGTCAGCTCGTTGAGATCAATGCCGACCCTGCACCAGAAGGCATGCGTTTTGAACGCTGGCTCATATCGAACCCTTCTGCTAAATACGACGACTTAGCAAAGAAGGACAGCTGGGTTTCAATGCCAGATGAAGACCTATATATTGAAGCCAAATACGTTCAAGTTGCTCCTCAAGGCGATGCACAGCGCATCTTCGGCTTAGACCGTATCGATACGGCAGTGAACCTTTCAAAAGAGCTCTACGATTCGACAGAAAACGTCATTATCGCAAGAAAGGACACCTTCCCAGATGCCTTAAGCGGATCCGTCCTTGCTCGCGTATTAGATGCCCCCGTACTTCTTTGTTCGAGTGATGTGCTCGATCCAGCTGTAGCTGAGGAAATTCGCCGCTTAAATGCTCAAAACATCTACATCATCGGTGGAAGCCAGTCGATTTCACCGAAAGTCGAATCAGAGCTTTCTACCATGGCTCGTAGCGTTCAACGAGTGAGCGGAAGAGACCGCTACGAGACGAGTGCGAAGGTTGCAAGCCTCATTAGTATCTATAGCGGTGGAGTAGAAAGTGCTGTCATTGTAAGTGGTGAAAATTATCCAGATGCACTAAGCATTAGCCCTTATGCTGCACGTACGTTAGCGCCGATCTTACTTGTAAAATCAAAAGAAGTTCCTGCTTCCATTAAAAAAGCAATTCAAGATATTGGCATTAAGGTGACTACAGTCGTCGGCGGAATGCAAGTGATCGACGATTCTGTCTTAAAGGAACTTCCAGGACTTCGTGGCCGAATCGGTGGACAGACACGCTTTGAAACGAGTGCCTTGATCGCAGAAAAATTCTTCTCGGGTGCCACAAAGACGATTGTAGCAAGCGGCGAACGCTTTGCAGACGCCTTAGTTTCAGGTCCTCTTGCTTATAAAGATCAAGCGCCGATCCTACTCGTAAAGAAGAACATCCTTCCATCTGAGATCGAAACGTATTTAAAGAATTCGACCATCCAAAAGGTCGTTATCGTCGGCGGTTACTTATCTGTATCTGATGTCGTGAAAAATGCCATACTAGACAATCTGAAATGAGAGGGAAACCTCTCTTTTTTTCAAGAATGTAATTGACCCCAGGAAGTTTGACTTTTGAATGACTTTTTCTTTAAAAATTGACCATCCTATGTTAAAATGATATTAAATCACTTAACGGGAGGAACTTGTGAACAACTACTGTAAAGAACAAATTCGTAATGTCGTTCTACTTGGCCACGGCGGAAGCGGAAAGACAACGCTAGTTGAAAGTCTTTTATACCATTTAGGTATCATTAACCGCATGGGAAAAGTAGAAGAAGGTAATACACAATCTGACTACACACCCGAGGAAATCGCAAAGAAGTTCTCGATTACCACAAGCGTATTTCCCTTTGAGTGGAAGGATACAAAAATCAATATGCTCGATACACCAGGTTACTTCGACTTTGTCGGAGAAGCGTTTGGTGCATTGAGTATTGCAGCTGGCTGTGTCATTTTAGTCGATGCATCAGCTGGTATTCAAGTTGGTACAGAAAAGGCATGGACGTATACGGAAAAACGTAAAATGCCTCGTATCATCTACATCAATAAGATGGATAAAGAAAACATCAACTATGTCAACTTGATGCTCAGCTTAAAGGATAAATTCGGTAAGAAGATCGCTCCTTTTGTTCTTCCAATTGGAGAAGGAGAGACCTTTGAAGGCTTCGTCAATATCGTCGACATGGTTGGAAGAAAATACAATGGTAAGAAGTGCGAAGATGCACCGATTCCAGAAAGTCTCATTCCAAAGATCAACCCGCTTCGCGAAATGCTCCTAGAAGCTGTCGCTGAGAGCGATGAAGAACTCATGGAAAAGTACTTCGAAGGTGAAGAGTTTACAAAAGAAGAGATCAAAACTGGTCTTCGTAAGGGTGTCCTTTCGAGTGACATCGTACCTGTCATCGTAGGTAGCGCAGAAAAAGGCATCGGTATTCATACGTTATTAAATATGATCGTAGACTATCTACCGACACCACGCGACATGAACGACGGTATGGTCAAGGGATTCAAACCTGGTACCGTCGAAGAAGTGATGCGCCGAGTAGGTGATCAGGAGCCCTTTAGTGCTCTTGTCTTTAAGACCATCGTCGACCCCTTCGTCGGTAAGATTTCGATCTTTAAGGTTATGAGTGGCGTCCTTAAAAAGGATACGGAAGTTTATAACGTGAACCGAGAAGAGAATGAAAAAGTTTCCATGCTCTTTGCCCTTCAGGGTAAGAAGCAGATTGAACTCAGTGAAGTTCACGCAGGTGATATCGGAGCGTGTGCAAAGCTCATGCATACACAGTCCGGAGATACCCTCTGTGATAAGAGTGCACCGATCGAATATCCTCAGATTAAATTCCCACGTCCAGGTCTCTTTAAGGCCATTCAGCCTCACTCTAAGGGTGACGAGGAGAAGATCAGTCATTCTCTACAAAAACTAAATGAAGAAGATCCATCCTTCTCCATGAACCGTAACAGCGAGACGAAACAACTCATCCTCGGTGTTCAAGGAACGATGCACATTCAAGTCATTACCGAGAAGCTAAAGAGCATCTTCGATGTAGACGTCGACATTGTGCCTCAAAAGATCGCTTATCGTGAGACGATTAAGGGCATGGCTACCGTTCAAGGTAAGCACAAGAAACAATCGGGTGGAGCAGGTCAATACGGTGATGTTATCGTTAAATTTGAACCTTCTCACGAAGGCTATGTCTTTGAAGAAAAGGTCTTTGGTGGTAGCGTTCCAAAAGCCTACTTCCCAGCTGTTGAAAAGGGTATTGAAGAAGCCCTTCAACACGGTCCATTGGCAGGTTTCCCGGTCGTAAACATCAAGGCGACGCTCTTAGATGGTTCCTATCACCCCGTTGATAGTAATGAAATGGCCTTTAAGATTGCAGCTTCTCTTGCCTTTAAAGCAGGTCTCCCACAGGCTAACCCGATTCTTTTAGAGCCTATCATGCACCTCACCATCACTGTTCCAGATGAGAACATGGGTGATATCATGGGCGACATGAACAAACGCCGTGGTAGAATTTTAGGTATGGAACCGGATGAAGCAGGGTATCAAAAGGTTATCGCAGAAGCCCCAGAAGCTGAACTCTTCAGCTATGCTAGCGATCTTCGAAGCATGACCCAGGCGAGAGGTTATTTCCGTGTTCGCTTTGAACGTTATGAAGAAGTGCCTGTTGCCATTGCCGCAAAAGTTATTGCAGAAAACAGTCAGAAGGAATAAGAAAGGGGCAATGCCCCTTTCTTTTTTGAGGAGATATGAAAAAAGAAACGCAATTTGTCTGCACGGAGTGTGGTGCCTTTTCACCGCGCTGGCTAGGACGCTGTCCTGAATGTGGAAGCTGGAACTCCTTTGAAGAGGAGATGCTCGTAAAAGAAACGAAAAAGCCAGTTCTTTCGGTATCTACAAAGCCCATGCGCTTAAGTGAGGTCCACTTTGAGACGACCCATAGATTATCGAGTGGCATCAATGAGCTCGATGTCGTCTTAGGGGGAGGAATCGTTCCAGGAAGCCTGATCCTCGTGGGAGGAGACCCAGGGATCGGTAAGAGCACGCTTTTACTACAGGTTGCAAGTGCTCTTTCGAGGTTAGGTAAAAAGGTTTTATACGTTTCAGGTGAGGAGAGTCCTTCTCAAATTCGAATTCGTGCCATGAGACTCAAAGAAGATGCCAAAGACGTGCTTCTTCTTTCTGAAACGCGCTTTGATGTCATTCGTCACGCCATTGAATCAGAAAGCCCCGACATTCTCGTTGTGGACTCCATTCAGACCATGAATCATCCTTCCATGGAGTCGGCTCCAGGAAGCGTCAGTCAAGTTCGCGAGGTAACAAGTGAACTCATGAATCTCGCGAAGAGCAGACAGATGGCGACCTTTATCGTAGGACACGTCACGAAGGCAGGAAGCATCGCAGGTCCTAAGATTCTTGAACACATCGTAGATACGGTCCTCTACTTTGAAGGCGAATCGAGTAGCATCTACCGCATTCTTCGAAGTGTTAAAAACCGCTTTGGTTCCACGAATGAGGTGGGCATCTTTGAGATGACGGGTGCTGGTTTAGAGGAAGTGAAAAATCCTTCTGGGATCTTCCTTTCAAACGCCTTTGAAGAACCGGGAACGGTGATCTATCCTTCGATTGAAGGAACGAGACCATTGATGGTCGAGATTCAAAGTCTTGTCTCTCATAGCTATTTTTCAAATCCTCGCAGAATGACGCTTGGAGTCGATACGAATAAGCTCATCATGAGCTTAGCTGTCTTAGAAAAAAAGCAAGGATTAAACCTCGCTTCGAGCGACGTTTACGTGAATACCGTTGGTGGCATTCAGATTAATGAACCAGCTCTTATGCTTGCCATGATGGCATCCATCAGCTCTAGCTTTTTAAATAAACCAGTCAAGAAATCGATGGTTGTTTTAGGGGAAGTCGGTTTACTCGGAGAGGTTCGAACGGTTCCACAACTTGAAAAGCGACTCGTAGAAGCAAAGCGCTTAGGCTTTACGGAAGCCATCCTACCAAAGGGAAATATTCGAGTCGAGGGAATGAAACTCCACCAGATTAGTCAGCTATCCGAACTTTTTTCACTTTTGTTTTAATCACTTTTAAGCTTTGTTGGGTATAAATAAGTAAAGGAGGTGACCCATGGAAATCGGTAATAAAATTGTTTATCCCATGCATGGCGCTGGTGTTGTCGAAGATATCTCGTCAGAGGATTTTTTTGGCGAGCAAAAACTCTTCTGTACACTGAATGTCCTATCGAAGGATATGACAATTAAGTTTCCGGTAGAGCGCATTGAAGAATTGAATATTAGACCCATTGCCCACCTAGAAGAGATCTTAGAGGCTATGGATGAAAAGATGAACACAGATTACATGAATACCTCAAACTGGAATAAGCGCTATCAGGCGACGCTCGATAAGATGAAAATCGGTACGCCTTCAGAAATGGCAGAAGTCATTGTCAACTTAAAGCGCCAAGATCAGTTGAAGGGGCTATCTAGCGGAGAAAGACAACTACTACATAACGCAGTCATGATTCTTTCGAGTGAATTGATGCTTTCTGAAGGCATCACGCAAGAAAGAGCTCAGACACTCATTGAAAAAAAATTAAAGGAGGTTTTATTGTGCGACGGGCCATCCGAATCCTCATAATGGCCATTTCGCTTGTCTTAGGATTTGTCGCGACCTATTTTTTAATTCAAGCGAATTTGGTCAAACTACTCATTCCAGACTTCTTAAAAGGGCTCTATCGTTACGGAGTATTAGCAGTAGGAACGATTATTTTTGGATTCATTTTTTATTTTTTACTACTCCTACTACGAACTCACGGTACACGATGGTTAGACAAGCTGAGTGAGCAAATTTCAAAGTATACGCCCATCCAAATTGTCGGTGGTGCGTTAGGTTTACTCATTACCCTAACCTTAGCTTTCTTTTTAAGTCAGCTCTATCACTTCATTCAGGTTCCTGTTATTCCTGCGATCCTTGCAGGTGTGAGCTACCTGATGTTAAGCTACCTCGGAATCACCTTAGGCGCAAAGATTGCAGGAAATATCACACTTCCTCAAAGCCTTTCCGATTTCAGCTTAAAGCATCCTTCTAAAAAAGTGAATGCAAGTCCTAAAGTGTTAGACAGTTCTGCCATCATCGATGGACGAATTGTTGAAATTGCACGTACTGGTTTCATAGAAGGCGAGATCGTCATCGGTCAGTTCATTTTAAAGGAGCTTCGACATATTGCCGACTCCTCCGATGACCTCACTCGAACGAAAGGTAGAAGAGGCCTCGATTTTATCAAAGAGCTTCAGAACCAAAAGGGATTACAAGTTACCATTTCGAACCGCGATTATGATAACATAGAAGAAGTAGATCTAAAGCTTTTAAAGCTCGCTTTAGACCTCAAGGGTAGCGTTGTCACGACAGACTATAACCTGAATAAGGTCGCTGTTCTACAGAACATTCCTGTACTCAACGTAAACGATCTTTCCAATGCTGTAAAACCGAATGCCATTCCTGGAGAAGTCTTTTCCATCGAAATTATTAAGCGTGGTAAAGAAGCAGAGCAAGGTGTCGGCTACTTATCAGATGGTACGATGATTGTCGTCGATCGCGCGAAAAACCGCATCGGAGAAGAACTTGAGGTTGAAGTGACAAGTGTTCTTCAGACACCAGCAGGTCGCATGATATTTGCGAAAATAAAGGAGTAAAGAGTGGAAAACATTTGGAATGAAATTACGGAAAAATTGAGCTTTGACCGCATTCGAAACGTACCGGTCTTTGAAAAATTCGCAATGGTCGAATACATTAAGCTCATTTCTAGAGAAGCTGGTAAAGCACAAAGAGAAGGCATTGATTCCATCAAGGCGTCAGACCTCTATAACTCTGACAACACGTATCGCTTATTAACAGCGCTCGTTACGAGTGACGAAGTCACTTACAACGACATGTTCCATATTATTAGAAACTACCTGGCAAACTTTTCAAGAAGTGACGTCTACTACGCTAAATTTGCGATCCTTGGCATCGGCGCTCTTCTCATGAAGAAGGGATACAATGAAGCGACCATCTTCAACCTCCTTTTAAGCCTTTTAGGTGAGGAGTTCTTGACAGAAAACTTCAAACTCATCGGATACAATGAGGCGCTCGTTGCTCCGGTTGAAACAGAATCGACGATTCACTATAAGGAGTACGAAGGAAAGTACCGTACTACAAAGTACCGCATCCTAGCTCTTACGATGCTTTACCAGGAAAATCCAGCGCTCGTTGATGAGTACATTTTAAAGCATTCCGAAGACCGCATTCTCATTCTCTTCTATAAGATGCTAAAAGATGTCGTGCCGGAAGCTAGAAATCACATCGTTAGAAGACTTTACCGTACGCCAAATGACTACTCACAAATGGTCGCAATGGGATTACTCTGTATGTTCGAAAAGAAAAACCTCATGGTCAGCCACTACATGATGAATTCCATCATCGGAAAGTACTCTCACTACGATCAACGTCCTGAAAAAGTACGCATCGAAGCAGAAAATATGAAAAAAGAAATTGTTCGATTGATTGAACAGTCGAAACAAGGTGTATAAGGTTTAAAACAAGGAGGAGATCATGGATCAAAAGAAGAAAAGAATACTCATTGGGATCATTGTCGGCTGTGCTGCTATTATTGCAGTTCTCGCACGTATTGCTTGTAAGCTAAACAAGTTTAAGAAGAATGCAGATTTCTTCTTCGTCTTCAGCAATGAAGAACTCGATTTCGAGGGTGAAGAATTTGAAGATACTTGTGTAGCAAGCATCAACAGCAAAGTCACAGTAGACCTCTCTAAGGCTAAAGCTAGTGAGAATCCAATGAATCTTTGCTTAAAGGCTAAGGGAAGTAAGATGGATATCATTCTTCCTAAGGCATGGAACGTAAAGGTTCAAGGTGAAAACAAGAGCTCAAACTTCGATAACGTAACGACCTTTGATAAGGACGACTTCAAGAAGCCACTGCTCTTCATCAACTACCAAATGGCTTGCCACTCACACTTAAATATCTTCTACGGCGACCAAGAGGCGTAAAAAAAGATTCCCGTTCATGACTGAACGGGATTTTTTTATTTCGATTTTCTAATTTTTCCAACGACAGGTTTGATGTCACTCAGTGTGATAAAGGCGTGGTCGGTGACAGATTTTACAATGCCTTCGACCTTATCTGCTTCCTTGCGCTTTGCCATGGTAAGTAGAATTTTTCGCTTCATCTCAAGTCCTTGACCCTCGATCGTTGTCACTGCAAAGCCAGCACTTCTTAGAGCTTCTGTAACTTTAAGTCCATCGGTTTCGCTTACAATGACTTCAATTCGTACGGAACCAAGGCCCATTCTTTCTTCAAGAATGCTTCCTACGTAGTTACCTGAAGCAAATCCAACGGCGTAGGCGATGAGTTTCCAAGGATCGGATGAAATATCTTTTAAGACGCTACTTACGACTAAAAGCCAGAGAATGATCTCAAAGAATCCAACGATGGACCCTACGAGTTGTTGGCCTTTCGTGATGAGCTTAATTCGTACGGTAGCCATCGAGACTTCGATCGTTTTGACGACGACGATTAAAATATAGAGCAGTATTCCTGTGGGCATAATCTCCCTCCTCTTTGTAGTTCTAATACACCTTTACCCAAACTTATCTATTAATCGAAAAGTTTGATACAATAGAAGCGATTCCATTAAGGAAGAAACGAATAGCGTTTAAACACAAGCATCAATTCGTGCTACGCTTTGTTAGAAGCTTAGAAAGAGGACGTATGACACAGAATACAAAAAAATGGGTTGCAAGAATACTCGCGATTATCATGGCACTCACTATGCTCATCTTTGCAATCATCCCATGGTTCAACTGATGACCCTACGCTTTGAAAGAGACCGAGTGATCGTAAGCAGAGAGGGAGAAGAGATCATTCTCCATAAGGACGTCTACTTAGATCATCCCTTTTCGGAAGAGGAAGAAGTAGACTTAGAGCCACTTCGTTTTCAAAGTGAAGTGCGCTTTGCTGCCGATCAGGGGGGAAATTACTTGACTCGTGGGTTAAAGAGCACGAAGCAAGTTCGAGAGTACCTAAAGCAAAAGAACTTCGAAGCGAGTGCCATCGAAGAAGCGCTAGAAATCCTTACGAGAAACGGTTACCTGAACGACGAGGAGTTTGCTCTAAGCTATTATGAGCGCTATCACACGGAGAAGGGGAATCTCTGGATTCAGGCCAAGCTCCGTGAGCGCGGTGTAGAAATTACTTTACCTAAAGAAAGGGTAGAGGATTGTCTTCGAGTGCTCGAAAAAAAGGCACTTGGGAGAGAAATTTCCGACTTTCAAGAGGAAAACAAGCTAAAAAACTTTCTTTTACAGCGTGGTTTTTCATTTGAAAGCATAAATCAGGCAATAAAACGGTATAAATCAGAAAGAACATGCGATAAATCATTTACTTAAGCTAGAAATAAAGGTAAAATGGATTGCTGGTATCAATTTTAGGAGGAAACATGGATTATAAAGTTCAAGAACAAGAAAAAAGTCACGTAAAAATTGAGTACACTGTCTCAAAAGAAGAATTCGAGCCATTTTTAGAAAAGGCCTATCAGAAGACAAAGAATAAGTATGCCATTGCAGGCTTCCGTAAGGGAAAGGTTCCGAGAAAGATGTTAGAGATCCACTACGGAAAGGACCTTTTCTACGATGATGCCTTAAATATGTTAATTCCAGACCTCTACGATGAGTCGGTTGAAAAGCTTGGACTTGATCCCGTTGCTCAACCTACCTTCGAGATGGATTCTGTAGACGACGATACACTACACTTCCATGCAAATGTAGCAGTTCGTCCAGAAGTAAAGCTTGGTGCTTATAAAGATCTTAAAGTAGAAGAACTCGATACGACAGTAACCGATGAAGATGTAAAGAAGGCTGTCGATATGGAACGTGAAAAGAATGCACGTATCACACCAGTCGAGAGAGAAGCTCAGATGGGCGATATCCTAACAATCGACTTCGTAGGCTACATCGGAGATGAGGCATTTGAAGGCGGTAGTGCAGAAGGAATCGACCTAGAACTCGGTTCAGGTCAATTTATTCCTGGCTTCGAAGAGCAACTCGTAGGCGCTAAGAAGGGCGATGACAAGGAAGTCAATGTTACCTTCCCAGAGCAATATACGGAAGAACTCAGAGGTAAGGATGCACGCTTTGAAGTAAAGGTTCAAGAAGTAAAGGCAAAGGAACTTCCTGAAGCCGATGATGATTTCGCTGGAGATATCAGTGAATTTGATACCTTTAAAGAGTTTGAAGAAGACCTTCGTAAGAAACTTCAGGAAGAAAAGGAAAGGACCGCTTCCAACCATCGTAAAGATGAGCGTATGAAGATGGCTCTTGAAGGACTAGAAGTTGAGATTCCTGAAGAAATGATCGATCAAGAGATCGATGGCATGATGAACGACTTCAAGAGACAGATGAGCATGCAAGGTATTAAAGTAGAAGACTACTTTAAGTTTACGAATTCAACTGAAGCTGACATGAGAAACGACATGCGCCTAGAAGCAACGAATCGTGTCAAAGGAATGCTTCTCTTTGAAGAAGTTGTAAAAGCAGAGAAGCTCGAAGTTTCAGAAGATGAGTTAAATGAAGAGGTGAAGCGCCTAGCAACAGAGCTAAAGCGTGAAGAGGATGAGATTCGTAAGATCTACTCTCACGATGACTACTCCTACTTAAAACACAACCTCAACATGAAAAAGGCCTACGACATCGTCGTTGGAGAATAAGATGAATTTAATTCCCTATGTCATTGAAAATACACCGCGTGGGGAAAGAAGCTACGACATCTATTCAAGACTTCTTAAGGATCGCATCATCTTTTTAGGTGGTGCGATCGATGATGAGGTCGCGAATGCAGTCATCGCTCAACTATTATTTTTAGAGATGGAAGACCCCAATCAGGACATCCATCTCTATATTAATAGTCCGGGTGGTGTCGTTACGGCAGGGCTTGCTATCCACGATACGATGAAGTTCATTAAGCCTGACGTATCGACGATCTGTGTCGGCCTCGCAGCCAGTATGGCGAGCTTCTTACTCGCAGCCGGTACTCCAGGAAAGCGCTTTATGCTAAAGAATGCAGAAGTGCTTCTTCATCAACCACTCGGTGGTACTCAGGGTCAAGCAGAAGACATCCGTATTCACGCAGAGCACATCATTAATACGAGAAAGAAACTCAATCAGCTCTACGCGAAGTATACGAAACAGACACTTAGAAAGATTGAAAAGGATACGGATCGCGATTTTATCATGGACAGCGAAGCTGCCAAAGCGTATGGCATTGTCGATGCCATTCTAGAACAAAGGAAGTAACATGGAAAAAGACAGAAGATGTTCTTTTTGCGGTAAAAGCCAAGATGAGGTAGAACGCCTCGTCTATGCAGAGCATGCAGCCATCTGCAATGAGTGTGTAGAAATATGCAAAGAGATCATTGAGCCTGAAGAAGACGTTTACAGTGAGCCTGTAGAACTCGGAGAAGTACCGACGCCTAAAGAGATGAAGGCTTTTTTAGATGAATACGTCATCGGTCAAGATCAGGCAAAGAAGATGCTTAGTGTGGCTGTCTACAACCACTATAAGAGAATTCAAGCGAAGGAAAAGGATGAATCGATCGATAAGAGTAACATCCTCTTAATTGGTCCCACGGGAAGTGGTAAGACATATCTAGCAGAGACTCTTGCAAAGGTCCTAAAGGTTCCCTTTGCGATCGCTGATGCGACGAGTCTTACAGAAGCAGGTTACGTCGGTGAGGACGTCGAAAACATCCTACTAAAGCTCTTACATGCAGCCGATTTTAATATCGAGCGAGCAGAAACGGGAATCATCTATATCGATGAAATCGATAAGATTTCTAGAAAGAGCGAGAATGTCTCTATCACTCGAGACGTGAGTGGTGAAGGCGTTCAGCAAGCACTCCTAAAGATCATCGAGGGAACGATTGCGGCCGTTCCTCCTCAAGGTGGAAGAAAGCATCCTCAACAGGAGTTCATTCACTTAAACACAAAGAACATCCTCTTTATCTTAGGAGGAGCCTTTGAGGGACTCGATAGCATCATCAAACGCCGCATCGGTAAAAAGAGCCTAGGCTTTAGCGCAAACCTCAGTAAAAACGAGGAATCGATCGGCGATGTATTAGAAAAAGTCGAATCGAAGGATCTCCTGACCTACGGTTTGATTCCTGAATTCATCGGACGTGTTCCTGTCATTGCGACCCTAAAGGAACTCGATGAGGAAGCGCTTATTAGCATTTTAAGAGAACCTAAAAATGCCATTACGAAGCAATATCAAAAGCTTCTAAGCTACGATGAGGTAGAGCTTCGCTTTGAAGAAGAAGCACTCAAACTCATTGCCAAAGAAGCACTAAAAAAAGAAACTGGTGCGAGGGGACTTAAGAATATTCTGGAAAAAGTCATGCTCGATACGATGTATGAGATTCCAGGATCTAAAGATAAGAAGAGCGTAGTTATTACAGAGAAGCTCGTTAAAGAAAGAATTGAAGAAGCTTCTTAGAAAGGAGCACCCATGACATTACCTCTCATTCCGCTACGCGGATTGATTATTTTCCCATATATGGTTCTATATTTCGACGTCGGTCGAGAAAAGAGCATTCGAGCTCTTGAAGAAGCGATGCTTCGCGATCAAGAGATCTTCCTTACGACGCAAAAGGACCTCGAAGTAGAAAATCCTACGACAGATGACTTCTACAAGTTAGGTACCATCGTAAAGATCAAGCAGATGCTGAAGCTTCCTGGTGATGCCGTGCGCGTCCTCGTAGAAGGACAGTACCGTGCTGAGATCAGAGAATTCGTACCAAATGATGAGTTCTTTGAAGCCGAGTGCGAAGTCTTTAAAGATGAAGACTTTTCAAAAGATATCGAAGCCATGGCACTATCACGTGTCATTAAGGAGACCTTCTCCAAGCTTTCACAGATCTCAAACCGCATCCCACCAGAGATGATCGTAAGCTTAAGTAACATCGAAGATCCAGCTCGCTTTAGCGATCTCATCGCTCCGCAACTAGGAATCGGAATCGATAAGAAACAAGAGCTTCTAGAAGCCACCGATGTGAAGGAAAGACTCACAAAGATCTATGAGCTTCTTCTTCAAGAGATCGAGATCTTTGAAGTCGAAAAGGACATTACGGACCGCGTCAAAGATCAGATTAATAAGATGCAAAAGGAATACTTCTTACGTGAGCAAATGAAAGTTATTCAACAGGAGCTCGGTGAAGAAGAGGATTCCAAGAGTGAAGCCGAGAAGTATCTCGAAGCACTCAATGAACTCAAGCTTAAAAAGGACATCCATGAAAAGGTAGAAAAGGAGATTAAGAAGTTCTCTAAGATGAATCCTTCTTCTCCTGATAGCATGGTGAGCCGCAACTATATTGAATGGATTCTAGATCTCCCTTGGAATAAGCAGACGAAAGAAAGAATCGATCTAAAGCACGCAAGAGAGATCCTAGATAGCGACCACTTTGGCCTTGAAAAGGTCAAAGAGCGCGTCATCGAATACCTCGCCGTAAGAAAGCTTACGAATTCACTCAAAGGACCGATCATTTGTCTTGTAGGTCCCCCAGGCGTCGGTAAGACCTCGATCGCTTCTTCCATCGCAAAGAGCTTAAACCGAAAGTTCATCCGCATGAGCCTAGGAGGTGTTCGCGATGAAGCCGAAATTCGCGGTCACAGAAGGACGTATATCGGAGCCATTCCTGGTCGCATTATGACGCACATCAAGGAAGTAAAGAGCAAGAATCCGCTCTTCTTATTCGATGAAATCGATAAGATTTCTAGCGATTTTAGAGGAGATCCGGCAAGTGCTCTCCTTGAGGTCTTAGATCCTGAGCAAAATAAGACCTTCCAAGATCACTATTTAGAAATTCCTTTTGACCTTTCAAAGGTCATGTTCTTAACGACGGCAAACTCCGTTGCAACGATTCCTGCACCGCTCTTAGACCGCATGGAAGTCATCGAAGTGAACGGATATACGCTATTCGAGAAGGAAGAAATTGCCAAGCGCTACCTCGTTCCAAAACAGCTTAAAGAAAATGGCTTAGAAGGAAAGAAAGTCACCTTTTCAAAAGATGCCCTCTTAAGTCTCATCGAAGAATATACGGCAGAAAGTGGTGTGCGTGGTCTCGAACGAAAGATTGCAGAGGTCTTACGTAAGGTCGCTACGATCATCGTAGAAAAGGACCGCGAGAGCTTCTCCGTCACAAAGAGAAACCTAGAGACATTCCTAGGTGCTCCACGTTATAAGAGAGATCTACGAGGGGAAGAGAATCAAGTGGGTGTCGTAACGGGACTCGCTTGGACGAGTGTCGGTGGTGCGACGCTTGAAGTCGAAGTAAACCTGATGCCTGGTAAGGGCAATCTAAGTCTTACTGGTCAATTAGGTGACGTTATGAAGGAGTCGGCTCAAGCTGGCTTTACCTATACGAGAAGCGTATCGAAGCGCTTTGGTATAAAAGAAGACGTCTTCTCAAAGACCGATGTACACATTCACGTACCAGAAGGAGCCGTTCCTAAAGACGGTCCATCTGCTGGTATTACGATGGCAACAGCGATGATTTCAGCCTTCACCAATCGAAAGATCAAGAGTAATGTCGCGATGACCGGTGAAATCACCCTTCGCGGTAGAGTCCTTCCGATCGGAGGACTTCGTGAAAAGCTCCTCGCTGCCAAACGCTTTGGAATCGATACGGTCCTCATTCCTTTTGACAACAAGAGGGATCTCGATGAGGTACCGAGTAATGTACTAAAAGGCCTCACCGTTCATCCGGTAAAGACCATGGATGAAGTATTAGAGTATGCTTTGGAGGAACAATGAAGATTAGAGAAGCGACCTTTCTAGGTAGCTTTCCCTCACTCGACAAGTGTCCAAAGGAGCTTCTACCAGAGATAGCCCTTGCAGGGCGAAGTAATGTAGGGAAGAGCTCCTTATTAAACATGCTCTTAAACCGAAAGAACTTTGCCAGGACTTCATCGACACCTGGTAAGACCCAGCTTCTCAATTTCTACGAGATCAATAAATCCTTCCGCTTCGTAGACCTTCCTGGTTACGGTTATGCGAAGGTCTCGAAAGAAAAGCTCAAAAGCTGGGGAAAGTCGATCGAAGAGTACCTCTTACAGAGAGAGTGTATTCTAGATATTTTCTTACTCCTCGATATCCGAAGAGAGCCTTCTGAAGAAGACCTTCAGATGTACCATTTTATAAAAAGTGAAGGATATCGTGGAACGATCGTGATCACAAAGGCCGATAAGCTGACACAAAGTGAGCTCGCTCGCTATAAGAATCGAATTGTCGATTATCTAGGTGCAGAGAGTGAAAATGTCTTCATTACGAGTAGCACCAAACAGCGAGGAAAGTATCCGCTTTGGGATCACATCAACCGATTATTTGAAGAACACGATCTCGACATCGTCGTCGAGAGACAGGAGAAGGAATGAATCCAAACGTCGTTATAACAATGCAAAATGGTGACATGATCGAACTAGAGCTCTATCCAGAGCTCGCTCCAAAGACCGTCGAAAACTTCTTAAAGCTTGTAGACGACGGCTTTTACGATGGACTCACCTTCCATCGCATTATTAAGGGCTTCATGATTCAAGGTGGAGACCCCGATGGAAATGGAATGGGTGGCCCAGGCTATTCGATCTTCGGAGAATTCAAGCTCAATGGCTTCTCAAACCCCATTAAGCATGAACGTGGCGTCATCAGCATGGCGAGAAGCCAAGATCCAAACTCAGCTGGAAGCCAATTTTTCATCATGCACGATTCAGCACCGCACTTAGATGGCTCCTATGCAGCCTTTGGTCGCGTGGTAGAGGGAATTGAAGTGGTCGATCGCATTGCAGGAAGTCGCACGGGACGCATGGATAGACCGGTTGAACCTGTTGTGATGAAGTCGATTAAGAGAAAATAAAAATCAAAAGATTCTCTAAAACAGTGTTGGAACACTTGATTTAGAGCTAAGAACGGGCTAATCCCATGGAATGAGGTTAGCTCGTTTTTGTTTAGGCTAGAAAATAATATCCTTCGTGTTCGGAAATCACGAAGGAGCGTAGTAGAAGGAAACTTGTTGGATAAGATTGAACCGGTTTTCTAATCCTCATGTATTCTCATCTATCATCGTTGAATACGCAGACGATATCGAGCAGGCAAAAGTATGGAATTACGAAGATGGAGAAATGTTTCCTATTGACTAGGGCGAAGACAAAATCTTTTGATTTAATGTTGAAAGAAATAGAGAACGAAGCCAATTAACCACCTGTACCTCTGGTTTTCTTGAATGACCAAATGAAAAAATCGTATCATTCAAGTAGAGCGTAATATTCTCAAGAGAAGTTGGAGAATTTGCATGAGTTAACTAAAAGTTGCGTTTTAGTTGGTAGACGCAACTTATCTATGTTATCTATAATAAAAGAAAGAGAAAGGAGAAAAGAGTCAATGCCTATCAATTCTTTTATTTTAATTTTATTGGTGGTAGTAATATCAGCCATTGTTATTTACTTAATGATTATAATAGTTAAGGCTTTAAAAAAATATATTTCTTCTTCAAAGATTAGAGAAGAAAAAAACGATATTGCCAAATCTCTTGGAGAAATAATTAAGCAACATAGAATCAATTGTAAAATGACACAAGAATTTGTGGCAGAATCTTTAGGTGTAAGTAGACAGGCCGTATCAAAATGGGAAACAGGAGCATCTAATCCAAGCACAGCGAATTTGATTGCATTATCAAAACTTTATGGAGTATCCGCGAAGGATATTTTATCAAATATAGATAAGGAGGGAATAAGATGAAAATGATTCCTACTATTGCCCTAGATGTGGGAAAAAATCGAATTTAAATAGTTTTTTATTTGTAGATCTATAAAAAAAGAGCCTATCCTTTCGGATAGGCTTTCTTTTGTCTTATTGTGGTTGTACGTTGACAGCGCGTAGTCTACCAGGATTCTTTGGATCCTCTTCTGTGTTGAATACGACTGTTTGTCCTTCGTTAAGTGTTCTGAAACCTGTTGTTTCAATTGCTGAGAAGTGTACGAATACGTCTGTACCATTTTCGTCAGAGATAAATCCGTATCCCTTGTCTGCATTAAACCATTTAACTGTACCCTTGTTCATAGGTACCTCCTAAAAAATATTTTGTACCTGTGAACGAAGAACTCTCTTAGGGCAAACAACTGTCTGTCTTGGATCATTTTCATAACTAGTACTTCTTTACTATATCAGTGAACGAATAGAAAAGCAAGCACAAAAGATTTTTTTACATGGTAAAGAGCAAAAAGAGGAAGTGAGCACTAATTCCTGCACAGAGTCCACCGATCGTATGACTTAAGATCGCCTTACCTGTAAGTTCTCTCACATGAAGCGCATCCATCATCGAAACGTGTGTCGAAAGGTAACCGGACCAGCACATACCCATGGCCGTAAAGACAGCAATGTCATTTGGTCCAATGAGGTTTTGCTGAAGAAGCTTTGGTACGAGTGCCATGGCAGCTCCTACAGCGCCTAAAGAAGTGATCGGAAAGCTAATCGCTTCAGGTGATGTAAAGCCAAAGAGAAGGTTTGTAACGGGAGAGATGATCTTTCCGAGCTTTGGTAGAAGCTCAATACCTTCATAGGCTACACCCTTATAGATCTTGGCACCCGTCTGTGGATCTACAGATGGTCCAAAGGTTAGGATGAGTACGATCGTACAGATGAAGAGTACGCCTGGAATGATTGCAAGGCCCATTTCCACACCGCTTTGACCACCGTTTAAGATGGCATTGAGTGCTCTTTCAAAGACCGATCCGTCTGGAACCTCACGCTCAGCAAAGAAGTTTTCTTTAAACTCTTTTCCTACGAGCTTGAGGCTTACTTTTCGCTTTTCTCCCGTTGCGTTGTAGAACTTCTTTGTAAAGTGAAGCATGATACGTACAGATACGACGCTACCAATGATCGCTCCTAAGTTACCAACGAGCGTCGGGAGGAGGAAATCGGTACGAATACCGATCATGTACGTAGAGAGGATGAGACCCATGCCAAAGCCCGTTCCTAGGTTACAAAGTGAAGGAATCTCGTAGTCCTTAAAGAAGGAACGGAAATTTTTGTTGTTTGCTAGTGGAATGATGGCTGGGTTATCCGATAGGTAGGTTGTGAGTGCTCCAACGCTAGCAGCTCCAGGGAGTCCGTAGAGAGGACGCATAATGGGGCTAATAAAAATATTTATAAGATGCACGACGCCAAACTCAGTAAGTAATGCTCCGATAGCTCCTGCGAGGACTGCGATAGCCATGATAAAAAAGACCGTCTCCAGAAGCAGGTGATAGGAGGTTTGCATCATAATATTTAGCATATTGGGTCCGCCTACGACGCATGAAAAGTATGTAAAAAAGCCTACAAAGATGATTAAAAAAACAATGGTTTCAAGTGATAGTGCGCGTTTTCGTTTGTTCATGATTCCCCTCGATGATTAGACTCTTGCTCATTATACATTATACAATTTGTATTGCTAGATCCTTTGGCGATCAAAGAAAATATTTTTTTCGCTGATGCTTAAGGGAATACCAAAGGCAGCATAGCAATTCTCCATCCATCCGAGAGATAGTGCTGCTTTTCCTAAGGTGAACATGACGCGGTTATCGATTCCTAAGGTTTGAGCAAGGGAAAGTGCACTTCCTAAAGCGATTCCTAGGTCAATGAGGTCGTAGGCGCATCTTCCTTTATTCTTCATCTTGTTTTTGCAGTCGCCGAAGCCACAGTAGCCACATTGAGGAACGCCTCTCGTTTGGTCTTTCGTTCCTACGAGGACGATCGTTTGAATCGAATTTAAATTTTCTGCATCTCGAATAAAGTAAGGCGTATCGCTTTCTATGCCTAGGCGTACGATTTCCTCTTGCAGTGCTTTGATGTCTTCCTTTTCAGCTAAGCGGTAGACGAGCGAATCTTTTCCTGCAGCTTTGGGGGCCGTTTTGGCTCGTGCAATGAGCTGGGTTGCAGCCATTTCTAGAGCTGTCGAAAAAATGTCAATTTCTTGTTTCATTTCAATCCTTTCGAGTTAATTGGGTGCCTTTTGGATATATTATAATATAGTGTAAGGGAGGATGCCATGTTCGACATACCCGAAAGTTTTATTGACTCGTATATACACGGTGAAACGGATGAAGCATACCGTTATTTTGGCGCACACAAAATCACGCTGGATGGCCAGGTGGGTGTGCGTTTTTCTGTTTATGCACCGCACGCTAAACGCGTTTACGTCTCGAGCTCGAGAAATAACTGGAGTAGAGATTGGGATCAATTGGTGGAAGTAAAGTCTGGCGTCTTTGCAAACTTCTTTCCTCACTACGACGTGGGCGATCTCTATAAATATGCGATCGTTACGAATCTTGATAATACGATATTAAAGAGCGATCCTTATGCTTTTTCGAGCGAAAAATCTCCTAGTACAGCGAGCGTTGTATCGAATGTCTACGACTTCCAGTGGAACGATCAGACTTGGATGGAACGACGAGGTGAAAAAGATCACCTGAAAGAACCCATGAACATCTACGAGGTCAATCTTGCGAGCTGGAGACGCTGGAATCATACCGAATATTATTCATATGACCGGATCGCAGAAGAACTCGTACCTTATGTCAAGGATCTAGGTTATACGCACGTCGAACTCATGCCTGTTACAGAGTATCCCTTCGATGGAAGCTGGGGCTACCAACAGACCGGTTACTTCAGTGCAAACTCTCGCTTCGGTGAGCCACATGGTTTGATGCACTTAATCGATCGCTTTCATGAAGAAGGAATCGGCGTCATCTTAGACTGGGTTCCCTCTCACTATGCACAGGACTCCCACGGTCTTCGTTACTTCGACGGCTGTGCCCTTTATGAATCGGATTACTATCACGATGCCTACAACCGTCAGTGGGACACCATGAACTTCGACTTTGGAAGAAAACACGTCTGTAACTTCTTCTACTCGAACGCCAAATTTTTAGCTGAAATCTACCATGCCGATGGCCTGCGAATGGACGCTGTAAGCTTTATGATCCATAGACAGGACCATACCTACCGGGCAGGGGAGACGAGAGAAGAAGCCGTTCAGTTTATAAAAAATATCAATATCCGCATGGGTGCGATCCCCGGTTTTCTCATGTTTGCAGAAGATTCTAGCGCCTACTACGGTGTCACCAAACCCATCTATCTCGGGGGCTTGGGCTTCCATTATAAGTGGAACATGGGCTGGATGAACGATACACTCACTTACTTTCAAGCTCCCTTTGAAAGCCGCAGAGACCTTCATGATAAACTCACCTTTTCTATGATGTACGCCTACAGTGAACACTTCGTTTTACCGCTTTCTCACGATGAAGTTGTGCACCTAAAGAAATCTCTTATAGAAAAGATGGTCGGAAATCTCGAGAGTCGCTTCCGCTCGCTACGAGTTCTCATGCTCTACCAGTACACCCTTCCTGGAAAGAAACTTCTCTTCATGGGAGGTGAGTTCGCTCAGTACCACGAGTGGAGGGATCACACCGATCTCGACTGGTTCCTCTTAGATCACAAAAGGAATCAGAACCACTTCCAATATATTAAAGCCTTAAATCACTTCTACAAAGCGCATCCTGCCCTTTGGATGGAAGAGACGAGCTGGGACGGATTCGAATGGATTCACGTCAATGATCGTGACCGAGGCATCCTCGCCTATAAAAGGCTTTGTGCCGATGAAGAGCTCGTCGTCCTACTCAACATGTCACCCTATGAGCATCGAGATATCGATCTCGGGGAGTATGGTTCGATGAAAGTCGTCTTTAGCACACTTGATGTACCGTATCAAACGGTTCACCCCAATTGGGGACGCATTCAATTTTCAATCCCACCACTGAGTGGTGTCATTCTCAAGGAGGAATCATGATCAAGGGAAAAGTAACAGCCATGATTTTAGCAGGTGGCCAAGGATCCAGACTCAAGCAGCTTACGAGAAAAAATGCCAAACCTGCCGTTCACTTCGGCGGTAAATATCGCATTATCGACTTTGCCTTAAGTAACTGCTCAAACTCTGGTATTACAGACGTAGGTATTCTTACGCAGTACCAGCCACTCGCTCTCAATACACACATCGGTACGGGTGTTCCGTGGGACTTAGACCGAAAAAATGGCGGTGTCGAAATCCTTCCTCCTTATACCTCAACCGAAGGAAGCATCTGGTACCGAGGAACAGCGAGTGCCATCTATGAAAACATGGATTACATCGACCTTCAGGATCCTGAATTCCTTCTCATCTTAAGTGGTGACCACATTTATAAGATGGACTACTCCAAAATGATACGCCTTCATAAGGAGAAAAAAGCCGACGTGACGATTAGCGTCATCGAGGTTCCCTGGGAAGAGACATCGCGCTTTGGAATCTTAAATACACTTCCTGACGATACCATTTATGAATTTGAAGAAAAGCCCAAAAATGCGAAGAACAACCTCGCTTCCATGGGCATTTACGTCTTCAACTGGGCACAGTTAAGAAAAGATTTAATCAACGACCACAAGAACGAGGATAGTTCGCACGATTTTGGTAAGGACATCATCCCTAATGCCTTAAAGAACGAGCAATACCTCTTAGCCTATCGCTTCGAAGGCTACTGGAAAGACGTAGGAACGGTCGATAGCTACTGGGAAGCCAACATGGACCTCTTAGATCCCGATAACCAGCTCGACCTCTTTGATGAATCGTGGAAAATTGCCTCAAAGAACCTAGACGATGCACCGCACTACATCGGTAAAGAAGGTGACGTCGACAACTGCCTCTTAAATGAAGGCTGTGTCGTTCATGGAAAGGTTCGTAACTCCATTCTTTCTACCGGTGTAGAAATTGGTAGAGGATCAGAAGTATACGACAGTGTCATCCTTCCTAACGTAAAAATCGGTGACAATGTCAAAGTCTATAAGTCGATCATTATGAGTAAAAACGTCATCAAAGACAATCAGGTGATCGGAAATCAGACCGGAGAAATTACACTCATTGGATCTCGTGATCTAGGGCTCTTTTAGGAGGAAGCATGAAAAACAATGTATTAGGTGTCATTAACCTCGGAGAACGCGAAGATCACATTCGCGAACTCACCTTAAATCGTCCCATCGCAGCCATTCCCTTCGGTGGACGTTATCGCATCATCGACTTCATGCTTTCGAACATGGTTCACTCTGGAATCGACACGATCGCCATGGTATTAAATGACAAGTTCCATTCCTTAAATGACCACATCGGTCCTGGAAAACAATGGGACCTAGACCGTAAGACGGGTGGACTCCGCATGCTCTACCCGGACTTCATCAATGACCGCATAAAAGTTAGCGTCGGAGATATCAATCAGTTCCACGATAACATCGGTTACTTCGAACGCACCAATAAAGAGCATATCCTCTTGACGCGATCGAACTACATTGCAAATATCGACTTCACCGAAGCCTTGACGAAGCACGAAGAGGACGGTAACGATGTCACCGTCCTTACGCGTAAAGTGGAAAATGGCAAAGGAAGAACAGACCTCTTAGGTCTCGACATGGTTTCAAGAGAAGACGGAAGAGTCTCGGTTGGAAGAAACCTAGGTAACCAGACGACCGTCGAGATCTCGATCGAGATGTATATCATTAAAAAAGAAGTCTTTCTAACGATCCTCCGAGAGGCGATCGAGCAGGGGACCTACCTCTACTTTAAAGATGCTCTCTTAGAAAAGCTTCGCCACCTAAAAGCTGGTACCTTTGAGATCGATTCCGACGTTCAGCCCATTACATCGACTCAAAGCTACTACAATGCATCGATGCAATTACTCGATCCCGACTATGCCAAGTACCTCTTCTATAAGCATGGAAAGATCTATACCAAAGTAAAAGACGCGCCATCGACCATCTATCTAGGAAATACAAGCGTAGAAAACTCCCTCATCGCAAACGGTTGTATCATTAAAGGTGTCGTCGAAAACTGCGTTCTCTTCCGTGGTGTAAAAATCGGAAAGAACTCCGTCGTAAGAAATTCGATTCTCTTCCAGGATACGGTGATCGGAGAGAACTGCCAGATCAATAATTGCATCTTCGATAAAAATGTCGAGATCGCAGATGAAAAGACGCTCATGGGAGTGGGCGGAGTACCTTATGTCCTTAAGAAAGGAGTCATCGTTCGATGAAAATCTACTTCGCAGCGAGTGAATCGGCTCCTTACGTAAAAACAGGAGGACTTGCAGACGTTGCAAGTTCGCTTCCAAAAGCACTCGCAAAACTTGGGCACGACGTACGAGTCGTCATCCCTCTGTATTCAAGCATTCCCTATGAGCTTCGAAAGGACTTTACGTTCCTAAAAAGCTTCTATATCTCGATTCCTAATGTCAATCAGTACGTAGGAATCTTTGAAACCGTTCGAGACGATGTTCATTACTACTTTGTAGATAACGAATATTACTTTGCAAGAAGTCAGCTCTACGGCTTCGGTGATGATGGAGAACGCTTTGCATACTTCTGTAGAGCCATTTTAGAAGTTCTCGTTGAGACAGAATTTTACCCTGACATCATTCACTTAAATGACTGGCATACGGCCGCTGCAGCTGCTCTCTTTAAAGACCAGTACGTCCAGCGTGAAGGCTTCCACGATACCAAGGTCATCTTTACCATTCATAACTTAAAGTATCAAGGAATCTTTCCCTATTCCGTCATGAAAGACCAACTCGGTTTAGGTGATCGCTACTTCACCTACGATAAACTCGAATACTTTGGAAACTTGAACTTCATGAAGGCCGGCATCGCCTTTAGTGACTTCATTACGACCGTCTCAAAGACGTATGCAAGTGAGATTCAATACTCCTACTACGCTGAAGGGCTTCATTCCATGCTCCTTCATAAGGCCAACATGATTCGAGGCATTACAAACGGCATCGACTATGAATCGTATAATCCAGAGACCGATGACGAGATCTTCAGTCACTATAAAGTGAAGAATGCACATAAGAAGGCCAATAATAAGGTAGAGCTTCAAAAGCTCTTGGGCTTAAAGGTTGATCCCGATATTCCTATGGTGAGTGTCGTAAGTCGCATTGTAAGTGACAAAGGAATGGACCTCATCGACTTCATCTTTGAAGAATTGATGGAAGAGGACATCCAATTTGTTCTCCTAGGAACAGGGGATAAGGAGTACGAAGATAAGTTCATCGAGTACGCTAGACACTATAAGTCTAGAGTCTCTACAAACATCTTCTTTAGTGAAAGCCTCGCAAGAAAAATCTATGCAGGAAGTGACATCTTCCTCATGCCATCTCGCTTTGAGCCGTGTGGACTGAGTCAGCTAATCGCCATGCGCTATGGAACGATCCCCGTCGTAAGGCAGACGGGTGGATTAAACGATACGGTCATTCCATATAACCGCTTTACGGGAGCTGGAACGGGCTTTGGCTTTGTAAACTACAATGCACATGAACTCCTCTTTACGATTAAAGATGCCCTCTATTACTATTCACAGAAGGACCTCTGGGAGCGCATTCGCACGCAAGCTATGAACCGTAATTCCAGCTGGGATGAATCCGCCAAGCAGTATGTCGATCTCTACCATATGGTGCTAAACGACCGATGAATCACGTAGCAACCTATAAGCGACTAGGAAGCTTTTATACGAAAGAAAGAACGCTCTTTCGCGTATGGGCTCCTGGAAAAGAGATGTCGCTCTTACTCTTTAAGGATCCCTGTACACAAGAATCGACCTCGCTTCCGATGCGTTTAAACTTTGATGGAAGTCACGAGATCACGGTAGAGGGAGATCTCAAAGGTTATTACTATCTCTACCAGATCGATGGGGGTGAGACGGTCATCGATCCTTACTCGCTTTCGACCAACGCGAATTCGACTCGCTCGGCGATCGTAGACCTTGAAGAATCGAACCCAGAGGGCTTTCTCGATCATGAAAGGCCCAATCTTACCTACCAAGATGCCATCATCTATGAAACGCACTTGAGGGACTTCACTTCAGATCCCGAAGCAGGCTTTAAGAATCCTGGTACCTACCGAGCTTTTTTTCAAAAGAATACGCTCGATGGCGTACCGATCGGACTCGATTATCTAAAAGAACTCGGCGTCACGCACATTCATCTACTTCCCGTCATGGACTTTGAGAGCGTCGATGATCTTACTAGAGATTACAACTGGGGATACGACCCACTCTTGTACTTTAGCTTAGAAGGAAGTTATGCCACGGATCTAAAGGATCCTTTAAGTCGCATCCGAGAATTTAAAGAACTCGTCATGGAGATTCATAAGCGAGGAATGGGTGTGATCCTAGATGTCGTCTATAACCACACCTATAGAGCAGCCGATTCCATCTACAGTAAGCTCGTCGATGATTACTACTACCGTATGACGCCTGAGGGAAACTTCGCGAATGGAAGCGGCGTAGGCAATGAGCTCGACAGCGAACGAACCATGGTAGGACGCATGATCCTTGAGAGTTTGAGTTACTTTCAGGGAGAGTTTAAGATCGACGGCTTTCGCTTCGACCTCTTCGCCCTCATGGACATCGCTCGAACGAGAGAGATCGTTCGAAGCTTAAGGTCACTTAATGAAAACATGCTCATCTACGGTGAGCCTTGGGCTGGGGGACAGAGTACACTTTTAGTAAACAAGATGACGTTAAAGGGTTCGCAGAAGAACGAAGGCTTTGCGCTCTTTAATGACGACTTTAGAAATGCACTGAAAGGAATGAACGACGACGCTTCCACTGGATACGTTCAAGGAAATATCTTAGGAAGAAACGGAGTGCTTTCAGGCATCACAGGATCCATTTCCTTTTCCGATCAGATCTATGGTTTTACGGCGCTTCCGCATGAAAGCATCAACTACCATACATCCCACGACAACCTCATCCTCTACGACAAATTTCAGCTGAGTGGCGTAAAAGTTGAGGAGATGAAAGCGTTAACGAAGCTCACCTTTGCGATCGAGCTTCTAAGCTTTGGCATTCCCTTCATTCACGCAGGCACTGAATTTTTACGTACCAAAGAGCTTTCCCCTAATAGCTATAACTTAGGCGATGAAGTGAACGCTATCCGCTGGAGAAACGTCATCGATCACCAAGACGTCGTAGACTACGTGAAAAACTTGATTCGTTTTCGAAAGGAAGTCAAAGTCTTTTCAACCTATGATGACTTTGACATCCGAAAGCACCTCGTCTTTCTCTATTCAAAGATGGAGATCATGTACGTCTTAGAGTGCACGGAAGGTCCTTTCGAAAAACTCTTTGTCGGACATAACCCCACGAAGGAGCCGATCGAGGTTCCCTTTGACCTAAGTGGTTCAACACTTATCATTTACAATCAGCACTTTGTAGAAAAGCCCTATGAGGGAGAGCTCTTAGCGCCTCAATCTACACTCGTCGCTGGCTTTTTAAGAAAGGAATAACTATGGGACACAGACACATTGAAACCGATCCACAAAATATTGCAGAACTCGTACTTCTACCGGGAGACCCACAACGAGCCGAGTTTATCGCATACACCTACTTAGAAGATGTCGTGAAGTACAACACCGTTCGAGGCATGTGGGGATTTACAGGAACCTATAAAGGAAAGAAAGTTTCCGTACAAGGTACGGGAATGGGCATGCCATCGGCTGGAATCTACATTCATGAACTCATCAACTTCTACGGTGTAAAGAGACTTTGCCGCATCGGTAGTTGTGGCTCCTTACAAAAGGACGTCGGCGTTCGTGATATCGTGCTTGCGATGAGCGCTTGTACGAACTCCAGCATGATTCCACGTCGTTTCTTCGGTCACACCTACGCACCCACGGCTGACTTCGACATGCTTCTTCAAGCCTATCAATACGCAAAAGAGCACGATTTCCCTGTACACGTTGGAAGTCTCTTAAGTAGCGACCTCTTCTACGACGATACGGGAGAGGACGTCTTCCGCTGGGCTGAGTACGGTGTACTCGCTGTAGAAATGGAAGCAGCCGAACTCTTTACGGCAGCGAAGAAAGCAAAGGTTCAAGCTCTTGCTATTTGTACGGTAAGTGACTCGCTCGTCACAGGCGACGAAATCTCCAGCGAAGAGCGTGAAAAGACCTTTAACCAAATGATCGAAATGGCTTTGAGCTTAGCATAAAAGGAGGACTATCATAGATAGTCCCCCTTTTAATTTTCCAGATCTTTTTCGATGAGGTTATAGAGTTTCGATAATTCGTCTTTGGTGAGTCGAATACCTTTACCCATCTTCTTTCGATCTGGAGACCATTCTCGAATGTCGTACTTGGGATCGAGTCGGTTGAAGCTGACGAGGTTCAATTCCTTCGTCCATCCGCTGTCACTGACACTCAAGAGTCCGCACTTCTTTACGATCTCATAGCTGATCTCTGTCATAGCTCACTCCTTTCGACACTATTTAATCACTTTTTAAGATTTCACAGTGAAATGGTAATAAAGTATTCCAAAGTGGATTTATTGTGTTATAATTATATCAATGATATCAGACCAACCAAAAATACTAGGAGGATCCATGGTACATTATGAAATGCAAGACAATGTAGCAGTGATCAGCATCGATAACCCAAAGACGCTGAACGCGCTCAACTCCACCGTTCTTCAAGAAATTGACGAATGCTTGGACAAGCTTGACAAAGATGTAACTGCTCGTGTTTTGCTGATCGAAGGACTAGGCAAAGCTTTTGTGGCTGGTGCCGACATCAAAGAAATGAGTACACTTTCTGAAAGCGAAGCATTTGAATTTGCTAAAAAAGGCCTCGACGTCTTTAAGCGCATTCAAGATCTAAAGCTTCCAACCATCGCACTCATCGGCGGATACGCACTTGGTGGAGGAATGGAACTCGCACTCGCATGTGACATTCGTTATGCAACAGCGAAGGCAAAATTTGGTCAACCAGAAGTCGGCTTAGGAATTATTCCTGGCTTTGGCGGAACACAGCGTCTCGCTCGTCTCGTCGGACCATCTGTAGCAAAAGACCTCATCTTCTCTGGACGAATCATCTCATGTGAGGATGCTTATCGCTTAGGCATCGTCAATGAAATTGTCGAAGAGGGACAACTCAAGGAAAAAGCTCTCGAGTACGCGAAGCTTATCAAGAAGACGAGTAAGAATGCCGTCAGTCTTGCGAAGCAAGCAATCGATGAAGGCCTTGGAAAGATTCCTTTTGAAATTGAGCAACAGAAATTTGCTCACTGTTTTGCACATCCCGACCAAAGAGAAGGCATGAGTGCTTTCTTGGAAAAAAGACCCGCAACATTTAAGGAGGATTAAGATGAAGGTAGGCGTATTTGGCACAGGTACCATGGGTTCAGGAATTATTCAACAATTCTTGCAATCAGGTCACGAAGTAAAGGTTTTCAGCGAAAGACAAACATCATTAGACCGCGTTAAAGCTACACTTGAGAAGAGCTTTGGTCGTCTCGTTGAAAAAGGAAAACTTGAAGAAGCAAAGAAGGAAGAGTTCCTAAAGAACATGACACTAAGTTCTTCTAAGGAAGACTTCAAGGAATGTGAACTCATCGTTGAAGCTGCTGCAGAAAACATGGCAGACAAGATTGCTCTTTTCTCAGCTCTCGATGAAATTCTTCCAGAAGACACCATTTTAGCATCCAACACATCATCGCTATCCATCACCGAAATTGCATCCGCTACAAAGCATCCTGGTCGCGTCATCGGAATGCACTTCTTCAACCCAGTACCAGTTATGGCACTCGTTGAAGTTATCAAAGGTGCAAGCACATGCGATACGATCAAAGATAAAGTTATCGAAATCTCTAAGCAACTTGGAAAGACCCCAGTTGTCGTAGAAGAAGCTCCTGGCTTCGTCGTTAACCGCATCCTCATTCCAATGATCAACGAAGCTGTTGGTATCCTAGCTGACGGCGTTGCTACAGCTGAAGACATTGATACAGCTATGAAGCTCGGTGCGAACCATCCGATTGGACCGCTCGCTCTTGGCGATCTCATTGGTCTCGACGTTTGCTTAAACATCATGGATGTTCTTTACAATGAATATCAAGATCCAAAATATCGTGCACACAACCTCTTAAGAAAGATGGTTCGTGCAGGACTTCTCGGAAGAAAGACCAAGAAAGGCTTCTTCGACTACAACAAATAAACTTAGCTAAAAAATGTTTATTTTGTCCACTTGTTTTTTAATTATTGGTTGTTGTAAAATACGAGCATAGAGGTGCATTCGTTGGGTACGTGAGAAAGTGTTTGACGACAGTTCTCACCGAAGGGACGTTTGCCGAAAGAAGGATGGAGCGTCAACGAAATCTTTCTTGGCTAGATACACGAGGGTATCTGGTTGTCAAGTGGTACTTGGAGCGCTATGAAAAAAACATAGCGCTCTATTTTTATTTTTAGGAGGAAAAAGATGGAAGAAGTAATGATCAGATTGCGCATGAGCGCACACGATGCACACTACGGTGGAAACCTAGTAGACGGTGCAAGAATGCTCGGACTCTTCGGTGACGTAGCTACAGAACTTTTAATTCGTCGCGACGGAGATGAAGGTCTTTTTGCAGGCTATGAAAAGATTGAATTCTTAGCTCCTGTCTTTGCTGGTGACTACATAGAAGCAGTTGGTAAGATCGTTCAAGAAGGAAACTCCTCAAGAAAGATGGAGTTTGAAGCACGCAAGGTTGTCGTAACTCGTTCAGACATCTCTGCAAGCGCTGCTGACTTCTTAGAAGAACCGATCGTCGTTTGCCGTGCCGTTGGAACTTGCGTAACTCCAAAGAAATGCCAGAGGAAATAATGGAAAAATTAATTATCACCGCTGCCATCTGCGGGGCAGAAGTAACGAAGGAACATAACCCCAACGTTCCTTATACCGTCGCAGAAATTCAAAGAGAAGCAAAGAGTGCTATCGACGCTGGTGCTGCAATCATTCACCTTCACGTACGTGAAGACGATGGTACACCAACTCAGTCAAAAGCTCGTTTCGAAGAATGCATTAAAGCGATTCGCGAAATCTCCAAAGACGTCATCATTCAACCTTCAACCGGTGGTGCTGTTGGTATGACAGACCTAGAACGCCTACAACCTACAGAGATTGAAGGCGTAGAGATGGCAACACTTGACTGCGGAACACTAAACTTCGGTGGTGATGAGATTTTTGTAAACACCGAAAATACCATTAAGAACTTCGGTAAGATCATGATCGAGCGCGGAATCAAACCTGAAATTGAAGTATTTGATAAGGGCATGGTCGACTACGCTATTCGTTTTGAAAAACAAGGCTTTATTCAAAAGCCAATGCACTTTGACTTCGTTCTCGGAGTGCAAATGACAGCTACAGCTAGAGACCTCGCATTCATGGTAGATAGCCTACCAGAGGGATCTACATGGACAGTTGCAGGCGTTGGACGTAACCAATTCCCAATGGCTGCACTCGGAATCGTTATGGGCGGTAATGTTCGCGTTGGCTTTGAAGACAACGTTTACATTGAAAAGGGTGTTCCAGCAAAGAGCAACGGTGAGCTCGTAGAGCGCGTCGTACGCCTTGCGAAAGAACTCGGTCGTGAGATCGCTACACCCGATGAAGCAAGACAAATCTTAGGACTAAGGAGATAATTTTATGGCAACAGGAAACAAGTACGGTACACACCGCGTTATTGAACCAGTAGGTGTACTCCCACAAGCAGCTCAAAAAATCAACAACGACATGAACATCTATGATAACGAGATCCTCATCGACGTTATCGCTCTAAACATTGACTCTGCAAGCTTCCACCAAGTAGCTGAAGCATGTGGCAATGACAAAGAAAAGATGAAAGAAATGATCATGGGAATCGTTGCTGAGCGTGGTAAGATGCAAAACCCAGTAACGGGTTCTGGCGGAATGCTCATCGGTGTCATCGAAAAGATCGGTTCTGAACTCGAAGGAAAGATCGACCTTAAAGTCGGTGATCGCATCGCTACACTCGTAAGCCTTTCTTTAACACCACTTAAGATCGAAGAGATCACAGACATCAAAGAAAAGATCGACCGCGTAGAAATCAAGGGTAAAGCGATCCTCTTCGAGAGCGGAATCTACGCTAAACTTCCAGATGATATGCCAGAGAGCCTTGCACTTGCTGCACTCGATATCGCTGGTGCACCTGCTCAAACAGCTAAACTCGTTCGTCCTGGCGACAGCGTCATCATCCTCGGAGCTGCTGGTAAGAGTGGTATGATGTGCGGATACGAAGCTGTTAAGCGCGTTGGACCTACAGGTAAGGTCGTAGGTGTTGTTCGTAAAGAAGCTCAACGTGAGCAACTCCTAAAAGACGGCTTCTACCATGAAGTTATCGTTTGCGATGCTACAAAGCCTGTAGAAGTTCTTGAAAAAGCTCTCGCTGTTAACGGCGGTAATGAGTACGATGTTTCCATCAACGTTGTCAACATTCAAAATACAGAGATGACCACAATCCTACCTGTAAGAGATAACGGTATCGTTTATTTCTTCAGTATGGCAACAAGCTTTACAAAGGCTGCTCTCGGTGCTGAGGGTATCGGTAAAGACGTTAACATGATCATCGGCAATGGCTATACAAAGGGCCATGCAGCTATTACACTCGAAGAAGTTCGCGAATCTGCAAGACTCCGTGAAATCTTTGAAGAAAAATATCAATAGGATTTGAGGTAAATCATGAATTTAGATGCACAAGCACGCCGTAAACAGATGTTCCCTAACGTCACAGACGAACAATGGAACGACTGGAAATGGCAAGTAAAAAACCGTTTTGAAACGCTTGATCAATTAAAGGCTGTCTTTAAGCTTTCTCCTGAAGAAGAGGAAGGCGTTAAGAAGACGCTTGAAACACTACGTATGGCTATTACGCCTTACTACCTCACACTGATCGACCAAGAGAATCCAAACGATCCTGTTCGTAAGCAAGCTATTCCGCTAGAAATCGAAACACATAAAGCAGAAGCTGACCTTCTCGACCCTCTCCACGAGGATACAGACAGTCCAGTTCCTGGCATTACACACCGTTATCCAGACCGCGTACTCTTCTTAATCACAGACCAATGCTCCATGTATTGCCGTCACTGCACAAGAAGACGTTTCGCTGGTCAAACAGACGCTCCTGTAACGACAAACCAAATTGATGGTGCTATCGAATACGTTCGTAACCATCCAGAAGTTCGTGATGTACTCCTCTCTGGTGGAGACGCTCTCTTAATGAGCGATGATCGCCTCGAGTACATCATTTCGAACCTCCGTCAGATCCCACACGTTGAGATCATTCGTATCGGAAGCCGTACACCGGTTGTTATGCCACAACGTATTACAGATGACCTCTGCAATATGCTCAAAAAATACCATCCAATTTGGCTCAACACGCACTTCAACCATCCAAACGAAGTGACTCCAGATAGTAAAGCTGCTTGTGAGAGACTTGCAAACGCTGGTGTTCCGCTCGGAAACCAATCGGTTCTTCTCCGCGGCGTAAACGACTGCCCACATATCATGAGAAAACTCGTTCACGAGCTCGTTATGATGCGTGTACGTCCTTACTACATCTATCAATGTGACCTCTCCATGGGTCTCGAGCACTTCCGTACAACCGTCAGCAAGGGTATCGAAATCATCGAAGCTCTCCGCGGACATACGTCAGGTTACTGCGTACCAACCTTCGTTGTAGACGCTCCTGGTGGTGGAGGAAAGATTCCGGTAATGCCAAATTACCTCATCAGCCAAAACGAGAAGCGCGTTGTTCTACGTAACTACGAAGGCGTTATCTGCACCTATACACAACCTACAAACTACGAATCAAGCTGCCACTGCCCAGTATGTGGGGGTGGAGAAAAGGCTGAGCAAGAAGGCGTATTCGGTATGTTAGAAGGTAGCAGAATCTCCTTAGAGCCTGAGCACTTACTGCGCAAAGAGCGCCATGCTAAAAAATAGTCTTTCATCGATTCGCCGTTTATCGGTAATCGGTCTCGGAAAAAACACCGGGAAGACGACATTTGTAAACTATTTACTCGATTTTATGCAGAAAGAGCAGCCTGAACGGGTGCTCTTTCTGACCTCAATCGGTTACGATGGAGAGAGTGTCGATGTCGTGACCCAGACCTCAAAGCCGAGGATATGGATCCGTAAAGGAACGCTCATTGCAACGGCTCGAGAGGTATTAAAAAAGTTTGACGTGACCTATGAAGTCGTAAAGACCTCTGGGATCAGTTCGGCACTAGGAGAGATCATCATTACGCGTGCCTTGGACGATGGCTTTGTACAGATTGCAGGGCCTTCACAGACGGCGAAGATGAAAGAACTCCTAGATCAAGTCGAAGAGATCGAACCCGATGCCTTTATGATCGTAGACGGTGCACTTTCTAGAAAGAGCTTAGCAGGACACGAACTTGCGGAAGCTTGTGTGCTCTGTACGGGTGCTGTCATCGCTCGAAGCATGGAAGGAATGATTCGTGAAACGGTTCATGCTCTTCACATCCTTTCCTTACCTGAAATTGATTCCAAAGGATCTTTCCACATGATCGATCCCAACGAATTTGACGGTCAAAAGAAGATCTTCTTCGACGGTGTCGTCACTGAAAAAGTGATGCAAGCCCTCATAAAGCACGTTGAATTTAAGGATCTTACGCTCTTTACCACAGATCCTACCCATTACTTTTTAACCGAAGAGACGCTACATAAGCTCGAGAAGCGCTCCATTCACTTAGGAGTAGAGAAGGGCCTTAAGATCCTTCTCATTAGCGTCAATCCCACGAGTCCTACGGGCGATGTCTTTCCCTCGGAGGAACTCGTAACGAGGCTTCAACAGTTGACCCATCTACCTGTCATCGATGTCAAAGGAGGCATTCATGGAAAACATCGGCTTTGATTATATTCTGCAGTGCACGAACACCATGACTCCCTTTGGCGATGACTATAAGAAGAAGCTCCCCATCTATACGAGAAAGGATGCTTTAAGTCTTCAGGCGGAGTGGGAGAGTACAGAGTACTTTTATAAGCACTTTGAAGCCGAAGATCAGAACCTCGAATCCATCGGGTTTGAGTTCTGTCAGATGAAAAACATCCGCCGCTCCATTGAGCGCATTCCTAGTGAAGTGCTCGATGAAGTGGAATTCTTTGAGCTAAAGCTCTACTTATATCTCTACGAAAAGATTCACTCAAAGCTTAAAGGCTACCTCGACCTTCCCAAAGATCTCTCTTTTTACGATTTTTCGGACTTGAGAGAGCTCTTGGATCCACAGCATTCCAATCTCTTGACCTTCAGTGTCTACTCGGAGTACAGCGAAAAGCTCAGAGAGCTTCGAAGGAAAAAGCAAGAGCTTGAGAAGACGATTCGTCAACAAGGTATGATCGATTCGATCATGAATGAAAGGCGTCTTGTTGTAGAGGACATCCAAAAGGAAGAGTATCTCATTCGTCTGTCACTTACCGAGACGATTGCAAAGAAACGAGAAGTGCTCCTCGATTCCATGGACAAAATGGCACTTTTAGATTTTCGAATGGCTAAGGCGAAGCTGGCGCTTTCTTTTCACGCGATCAAACCTGTTCTTACAGAAGGAGATCTCGCATTTAAGGGAATGCGACATCCCTACTATGAACGGATCTTTGAAAAGAATGGTCATTCGATGCAACCGATCGACATGTCACTTACGAAGGGAGTTACCGTCCTCACAGGCGCTAACATGGGCGGAAAGAGCGTTACCTTAAAGACGCTTCTACTTCAAGCAGAGCTCGTAAGACGAGGCTTCTTCGTTTTTGCTGAGAGCGCAAAGGTGTGTCTCTTTGACTTCATCGACTATCTTCACGAAGATGGAGAAGACATACACCGTGGTCTCAGTTCCTTCGGTTCCGAAGTAAAGAAGCTTGAAGAGATTCTTGAACATGAAAAAAGTGGAATGGGTCTCATCGTCATGGATGAGCCTGCCCGGGGAACAAACCCTACGGAAGGTCGAGCGATCCTTAGAGCAATCAATGAGCACTTGAAGGATTCTTCAAGTATTCTCATCATGGCTTCGCATTTACCTGAGATCATCTCTGAAGGGATGAAACACCTACAGATTCGAGGGTTAAGAAGCGATGCACTCCAGGATCTTTCACACGTCAGTCGTCTCGATGCCGTAAGGCAGATTGAACGCGTTATGGACTACACGATCGAGGCTGTCGATATTCACACGCCCGTCCCGCACCAAGCGGTCAAATTGATGGAAAAGATGGGCTTTAACCAAGAAGTAATACAAGAAATCCACAAGATATTAGGAGAATAAAATGTCAAAACTGGGCTTAGATGAAGGGAAGATCGTAAAAGCCAGAGGATTGGCAGCGAAGATCGCAGACGATGTCCAACAATTCATCGATCTACACACGACTGTCGCTGTTGAACGTACGATCGCACGTCTATTAGGCGTTGACGGTGTTGACGAAATGGGAGTTCCGCTTCCAAACGTCATCGTCGACGAATTAAAAAACCACAATGCACTTGGAACAGGTGTTGCTTACTACTTAGGTAATGCCTATATCGAAACGAAAAAACCAATTCAAGAAATTGTTGAGAGCGTTTCTAAGGGAGAATTAGACCTCTTTACACTTCCAAAGCATGATGCTTTTGAAATTGAGCTTGCACTTAAGCCAATCGTTGAAGCAAGTGTTGCTCGCATTCAAAAGAATCATGAAAAGCGTGATGAATACTTTAAGCGCTTCGGCGACAAACAAGGTCCACTCCTTTACGTTATCGTAGCTACAGGTAACATCTACGAAGACATCACACAAGCTGTTGCTGCTGCAAAGCAAGGTGCTGACGTCATCGCTGTTATTCGTACAACAGGACAAAGCTTACTCGACTACGTTCCTTACGGAGCTACGACAGAAGGCTTTGGTGGAACCATGGCTACCCAAGAGAACTTCCGCTTAATGCGTGAAGCACTCGATAAAGTCGGCGAAGAGCTCGGTCGCTACATTCGTCTCTGTAACTACTGCTCTGGTCTCTGTATGCCAGAGATCGCAGCAATGGGTGCTTTTGAGCGCCTCGACGTCATGTTAAATGACGCGCTCTATGGTATCCTCTTCAGAGACATCAACATGAAGCGTACACTCATCGACCAATACTTCTCACGCATGATCAACGGCTTTGCTGGTGTTATCATTAACACAGGTGAGGACAACTACCTCACGACAGCAGACGCTTATGAAGAAGCATATACCGTGCTCGCAAGCCAATTCATCAACGAACAATTTGCTCTTAAAGCAGGTCTTCCTGAAGAACAAATGGGCTTGGGACACGCTTTTGAAATGGATCCTGAACTTGAGAACGCATTCGTTTACGAGCTTGCACAAGCTCAAATGGCAAGAGAAATCTTCCCGAAAGCACCACTTAAGTACATGCCTCCAACCAAATATATGACCGGTGATGTCTTTATGGGACAAGTGCAAGATGCACTCTTTAACATCGTTACCGTTCTCACCGATCAACGCATTCACCTCTTAGGTATGATGACAGAAGCCATCCATACACCTTTCATGAGTGACCGTGCAATCAGTATTGCAAACGCTAGCTACATCGCTCGCACCATGAAGGACTTAGGAGCAGAGCTTACCTTTAAAGAAGGCGGAATCATGCAAACACGTGTTCACGGCGTACTCGATCAAGCCATTGATACACTCGAAGAGATCGCAACACTCGGCCTCTTCGATACGCTTGCACACGGTAAGTTTGGTGGCGTAAAACGTCGTGAAGACGGTGGTAAGGGACTTGATGGCGTCGTTGCAAAAGAGCCACAATACTTCAACCCCTTCCCGGCTTATTTTCTTAAGAAAGGAGCCAACTAATGAGTTCCGGTCTCTATAGCACAAAGGCAAAAGATTTTGATCAACATCTAGATCTTTCAAGACTCGCTCCCTACGGCGACACCATGAATGACGCTAAGGTTCAGCTGAGCTTTACACTTCCTGTAAAAGACGATGCCAAAGGCGTCGAAGCAGCCAAAGAATTAGGCGAAAAGATGGGTCTCATTGAGCCCTACGTAACATGCCACAAAGCACTCGATAAAGAATTTACCTTCTATGTCGTATACGGCTCAGTCACACACCGTGTAAACTACAACGAGATTCACGTCGACGAAGTAGAGAGCACAGGCATGGGCATGGAAGACGTCAACGACTACATCCGCCAAGAAATTGGTAAGAAAGTCGTCGTAATCGGTGCTTCTACTGGTACAGACGCTCACACCGTTGGTATCGACGCTATCATGAACATGAAGGGATACGCTGGTCACTACGGACTTGAGCGCTACGAAATGATGGAAGCTTATAACCTAGGTAGCCAAGTTTCAAACGAAGAATTCATTGAAGCAGCTCTTAAATACAAAGCCAACGTCCTCCTCGTGAGCCAAACGGTAACACAAAAAGACGTTCACATCGCAAACATGACAGAACTCGTAGAGCTCCTTGAAGCGAAGGGTCTTCGCGACAAGATCATCTTAATTGCTGGTGGACCACGAATCAGTAATGAACTAGCAAAAGAAATTGGCTTTGATGCAGGCTTTGGTCCTGGTAAGTATGCCGACGACGTTGCAAGCTTTGCAGTCCTTGAGATCGTAAAACGCGGCCTCATGAAGGCATAGTTAGAGTGGTTGAAAAATGAGCATTCTAACGGTTAAAAACCTAAACCATGGCTTTGGTAGTCGCACCATCTTTACAGACGTTAACTTCAGACTTCTACCTGGTGAACACGTCGGTTTAATCGGTGCAAACGGCGAAGGTAAGAGCACATTTTTCAATCTCATCACCAAGAAAATCGAACCCGATTCGGGACAAATCGAATGGTCAAGTAGGGTGCGCGCTGGATATTTAGATCAAAGCGCCACCCTTGAGCCTAAGAAAAGCATCCGTGATACACTCCGAGATGCTTTTCATTATCTTTACGACTATGAAGATCAGATCCTAAAACTTGCCGATTCCATGGCGACGCTAGAAGGCGACAAGATGGATGAAGCACTCGAAGAAATGGGTACCTTACAGGATCTACTCGATCATCACGGGTTTTATGAAATTGATGTGAAGATTGAAAGAGTCGCAAAAGGGCTCGGCTTGACAGAGCTCGGGCTCGATAACCCTGCGAGCGAACAATCAGGTGGTCAGAGAGCGAAGATTCTCTTAGCAAAGCTCCTCTTAGAGGAACCGGAAATTCTCCTCTTAGACGAGCCTACAAACCACCTCGATGAAGAGCATGTAAACTGGCTTAAGGAGTACTTAAAGGCCTATGAAAATGCCTTTATTCTCATTAGCCACGACCGCTCCTTCATGAACGACGTAGCAAACCTCATCTATCACGTAGAGGATAGCTACATGACGCGCTACGTAGGAAACCTCGATAGCTTTGAAGCCCAGTATGCTCTACAGAAAGAGCAGCTTCAAGCGCAGTATGAAAAGCAACAGCAGGAAATTGCTCACTTAGAGGAATTTATTGCAAGAAATAAAGCACGCATCGCTACGAGCAACATGGCGAAGAGCCGTCAAAAGAAGCTCGATAACATGGAGATCATTGAACTCGGACGAGAAAAGCCAAAGCCCGTCTTTCACTTTGAAGCGTCAAGGCTTGCTGGGAGCATGATCTTTGAAACGAAGGACCTCGTCATCGGTTACACGAAGCCCTTAACAAAGCCTCTGTCTCTTTCCATGAGAAGGGGGGAGAAGCTCGCTTTAGTCGGTGCCAATGGTATTGGAAAGACGACGCTTCTTAAAAGCCTTCTAGGGCTCATTAAGCCTCTTTCAGGAAGTGTAAAGCTTGGAGATCACTTAGATATTGGATACTTCGAGCAAGAACTTAGAGATATTGGCAGTGATACGTGTATTGAATACTTTTGGAAGGAGTTTCCTGGGTATAGTCAATATGAGGTTCGAAGTGCGCTCGCTAAGTGTGGTCTTACGACCAAGCATATTGAGAGTCAAGTTCGAATCTTAAGTGGAGGAGAGCAGGCGAAGGTTCGTCTTGCGATTCTCGTCAATAAACCCAATAATATCCTGATTCTTGACGAACCCACGAATCACCTCGATCAGGATGCGAAGGATGCACTTCAACAAGCGCTCAAAGATTACAACGGATCGATTCTATTAGTTAGTCACGAGAGAGACTTCTTTGAGTCGATCGTAGAAAGAGAGATCAATTGTAACCAATGGAAATGAAGAAATGGGGAGTGCTACTACTACTCGCACTCATATTAGTAGGTTGCTCGGGCCTCGATACCGAGAAATTACAGACCGACTGGAACTCCGTTCCCACAAACGGTGAAGAACTCATCGTACGTAAGCGTGAGATCGGTGAAGCTGCCACAGAAAAGTACTACGGAGATGCAACGGGCTTCTACATGACGTATCCTGTCTTTGGTTCAAAGGCTGCGGATGATCATGTGAAGGACATTGTCAAAGAGATCAGTGAGAAGTTCTTAGAAGAATCAAAGGAATACCGCATCGTTCAAAACGTTCAAAATGAACTCTTTATGGACTACGACGTCTGGAAAGAGGGAGACTACTACAACGTAAAGCTTGAAGGATATACGGCCTTTTCAGGAACCAATCACCCCTCAGGTTTTGTAAGAAGCTTCGTCCTCGATAAGGATTTGAACCTTGTTTCACTACAGAACTTAAACCGCTTGAACTACAAAGACGAGCTCTTTAAAGTCATTAAAGAAAAGTCGGATTTTCTAAGTGATAAAGATCTCGAAATGCTTCCACTGAACTACGTCGTGACGAGTTCTGGTGTGAGCTTCTACTTTGATCAGATGAAGATAGCAGCTGCTAGTGAAGGAATCATTCGTATCGACGTGAAAAACAAAGATGCGAAGCCAATAGATCCAAAAGTGTTAGAACACGAGACCATAGAGCCTACTCAGGTTCCTAAGTCCGATCAGCCAGTAGATATCAGTACGATTCCAAAAGGAAAGTACGTAGCATTGACCTTTGACGACGGTCCATCAAAGCACACGGAAGAACTCTTAGATGTCCTTAAAAAGCATCAAGCGAGAGCGACCTTCTTTGTACTAGGAGAGCAGATTCCTAGACACACAAAGATTCTAAAGCGCATGAGCGATGAAGGTCATGCGATCGGAAGTCACGGCTTTGATCACAAGCAGATGACAAAGCTCTCAGAACATTCCATCAAAGCTCAAATCGACCAAGTGAATGCACTGTGTTATCAAGCGACAGGCTATAGGCCGACGCTTCTAAGACCACCTTATGGTTCCGTAAATGACACGGTAAAAGAAGTTGCCAAAGCAAGCGGTCAATCGGTCATTCTCTGGAATGTCGATACGAACGACTGGAAGTTTAGAGATGATGCTCACGTTTCCAAGTGGATCATAGATCATGCGAGAAACAATGCCATTGTCCTCTGTCATGACCTCTATCCTACGACTATTAAGGGTGTCGATCAGGCGATTGAGGTACTAAAAAAGGAAGGCTATGTCTTTGTTACCATCGACGAACTCTTCCGCTTAAACGGTCTCCTTCCAGAAGCTGGTAGGAGCTATACAGGAGTAAAAAAATAACAGCAGTTCATAATGAACTGCTGTATTTTTATTCTTCTTCAGCTCCAGCTTCTGGAGCTTCTTCTTGACCAGGTTCTGGCTCGACAAATTCCTTAACACCAGCGATGTTGTAGACAACCGTGTCTAGTGGTGTATGAATGGTGATATTGTCGTTTTCAATGAGCTTTAACTCTTCAAGTGTTGCACTGAAACCAGGCTCGCCGAATGGTACGTGGTACTCGACGTTATCGATGAGGTCTTGTGGAAGCGCTTCAATTTCAATTTCATTGAGTAGTTGTTGAACGAGCGCATTCTTAAGCTCTGGTAGGTGAAGGATGATCGGAATCATAACTTTCGTCTTTTCATCGAGAGCGAGAGCTTGGAAGTCGATGTGTAGAACATCGCGGCGAACAGGATCTGCTTGAACCTCTTTAATGAGGGCCATGTGCTTCTTACCGTCGACGATGAGGTCGATCGTTGAACCTGTTGATGCTTGCTTCAATAGTCTTTCAAGTTCGTTTGATTTAACAGCGATTGCTTGAGCCTCAATGTGGCTACCGTAAAGCGATGCTGGTGTGAGTCCTTCGTGACGAAGGTCTTTTGCTTTTTCGTCTTTTCTAGCGACTGCGTTTAATTGGGGTCTGTTCATTCGTTCCTCCTAGGATTGGACAAGCGCGTGATTTTATTCGATAAACCGGTGCATCCTGATGGAAATTTGCTAAAATAGGTGTATGAATACCCTTATAATGCTTATCCTGTACCTAACTATAATACCACTACAACCGAGCTTAGAGCAAGTGACAGACGTGAGTTTCGAAAAAACATTTACAGTCGAACGAGGAGATCGACTCGATCAAGACCTTATTCCGAAGCTAAGTCATACGTATGAGCTCTCAGAAACCGACATCAAGATGCTTCTTAGCATCACACAAGTTCCTTTGAGTGAGAGATCTGACTATAAAAAATGGGAAGGCGTCTTTATAGAAGGTGAGTATAAAGATATTCCCATTCAGTTACTTCTCATGGATCAATCGATGAAGTATCAAAAGCGAATTCTTGATTACGGCGAAGATGCCTTAGTCCTCGCCTCGATCGTAGAAAAGGAAGTACTGGGATCGAACCAGTATAAAGAAGTCGCCGACGTCTTTTTAAACCGCCTAAAGACGAACATGAAACTTCAAAGCTGCGTGACGGTGGAGTACGCCTTAGGATTTGAACGCCTGTTCTTAAGAGGGAAGGATATACTCATCGATAGTCCTTATAATACGTATAAGAACCAAGGTCTTCCTCCAGGGATGATCGCTGTCGCATCAGTGGATGCGTTAGAAGCCGTAACTTCTGACATTGAACACGACGAACTCTTTTTTTACTACGACTACTTGAGAAACCGCCTCTTTTTCTTTAAAGACTATAAGACATTCCATAAGAGAGCGTTGGAGAGTTTAAATGAACTCCTCGCTCGAAAGATCGATGTGAGGGAACACATCGACAAAGGTCGCCTCTTTCGTGACGGAGAGTTCGAGCATTTTGAGTGAATTAGGGTATAAGTGACGAGGAAAGAAGGCTTTTTATGAATCCCGTTGATTATTTTAAAGAACATGAAAAGAATACTCAGTCACTCGGTATGGAACTCGAGCACCTGATCTTAAATGAAAAGGGCGAATGGACACCTTATGAAGTTGTTCGTGGTATCCTTGAAGAGCTCGTTTCAGGAGGAATGGATCCGATCTTAATCGATGGCTTTTTATTAGGTGCAAAGGCAGAGGATTATGAAATTAGTTTGGAACCAGGAAGCCAATTTGAACTGAGCATCGCTCCTAAAACGAGAGTCAGTGAAATTGAAGCGAGCTATGAGAAAGCGCTTCAGACGATTCTTCCTGTCATCGAAAAAAGAGGACTTCGTCTCGTTACAATGGGTTATCAACCAGTGACAGACGTTCACGATATTACGATCATTCCAAAGAAGCGCTACCATGCCATGCAAGCTCACTTCTTAAAGACCGATCGCCTTGGAATATACATGATGAGGGCTTCTGCCTCTACACAAGTTTCCATCGATTATTCGAGTGAAGCCGACTTCAAAAAGAAGTTTCAGCTAGCAAATAGGCTCGCTCCATATCTATCGCTTCTTTTTGACAACAGTCCCTTTATCGAAGGACGACCACAGCCTCATGAGCTCTTTCGAACGGAAATTTGGCTACATACGGACAATTCCCGCTCAAACGTCATGAAGGGAAGCCTAAAAGAAGACTTCTCTTATCACGATGTGATCGAGACGTACAGAAAACTTCGTCCTATCGTCATGCCAGGACCCACAGGTTCTATGGAACCTGTAGAAGGAACGGTTGAAGAACTCACAGACCTCACCGACCGAAGTGTCCTAGAACACGTCTTAAGCATGGCCTTTTTTGATGTTCGAGCCAAAGGATATCTCGAGATTCGAATGATCGATAGTCTTCCCAAGTCATACGTCTTTTCTGTAGCAGCCCTCATAAAGGGAATCTTTTATACGGAGAATCTCGAATACTATTCGAATCTCCTAAAGGACATGAAAGAAGAAGACATCTTCGCTTTAAAAGAGACGTTTATGAGAGAAGGGTACACAGTGGAAGCCAAAGCCTTTTTAAAGGAACTTGTCGAGCGAGCTAAAAAGGCATTAGGCGAAGAAGGAAAGTATCTCGATGTACTCGTAGAACTCGTCGAAAAAGGTGAGACACTTTCGAAGCGAATGAAAGAGCTGGGATTAAAGGAGTGCTTAGATTTTGAAACGGTTAGAGCTTCAAGAACGCGTTGAAGAATTTGTAGAACAGAATAAAACGGAATGTACAGAAGAATATGAACGGATAAAAAGTAGAGTTCAAAGCGAAGGCCCTCATTATCACGGAGAACCCGTGAGCTTTCTCTACTCGGGAAACTTTATAACAAAAGAGGAACTGAGAAGGTTAGAGAAGAATCTTTCTCCTTTTATAGGAATCCTTAAAAAGGTCATCGAACGCTACGAGAAGGATGAAGCGTTCCGTGCCCTTTTCGACTTTCCTAAAAAGCTTGAGGAACTCATACTCTTAGAAAATCCTCTTTCCATCGCTTTTCCGATGCTTCGTCTCGACTGCATCGTAAGAAGTGTAGAGGATTTTACCATCATTGAGTTAAATACCGATGGTTCTTCTGCTATGAACGAGGATCGATTGTTAGCAGAATACCTCTTGGATTCCCTACCTATAAAGGAACTTGAAAAGGACTATCGCATTTCAAACTTCGAGCTCTTTTCAAGCTGGATCGATACCGTAAGAGGAGAAGCCATCCGATTAGGGATCGAAAAACCTACGGTACTCATTTTAGATTACTATGAAAGTGAACCTGAGGAGTTCTTGCACTTTAAGGAGCACTTTGAAAAAAAAGGCATGAAAACATTCATTGCTAGACCCACAGAGATCGACTGCATCGACGGTTACGTAAGTTTTAAGGGTGAGCGCATCGACATGGTCTACAGGAGACTTGTCACGACAGATCTCCTTCGCTTTTACGATAAGCATCCTAAGCTCATTGAAGCCATCAAAGCGAAAAAGACCATCTTCGTAGGTCCTGTAAAGAGTCAGATTATTCATAATAAGAGACTCTTTGCTGTCCTTTCAAACGAAAAGGTGAGAGAGAGCTTTACCGCTGAGGAAAAGGCTTTCCTCGATAAGCACATTCCAAAGACTTGGGTCTTAACTGGGGATACGCTTCCTCTTGCTCTAGAGAAGAGAGAGGAGCTCATCTTAAAGCCTGAGGACCTCTATGCTTCAAGGGGTGTTATAGCAGGAAAAGATGTGACGCCTTCTGAATGGAAGAAAGCGCTCGATGAAGCCCTATCCGATCGCTTTCTCTTGCAGATGGAAGCAGCGCCTCAGAGAATGTCTTACATCGACCTCGATAAAGGGACGAAGGAGATGTTTCGCGAGCTTTTAGGCATATATTACTACGGAGGAGTCCTACAGGGCTTCTTCATGCGCGTCGGAAGAGAACGCATCATTAGTGGAGATCACGAAGGTCGAACGATTCCGACCTTATTAGGGGAGAGAAGATGAAACTCAAACGCTATTTTATTGTTACTCTCGGTACCATTGTATTGAGCTTAGGCTTGTACTTTTTCCTTATTCCATCGAAGCTTGCTACAGGTGGGCTCACTGGTTTAAGTATTGTTTTAAATGAATGGATTCCTTCACTTTCGATCGGTTCGATCATGCTTGCAGGAAATATCATTCTCTTTATCGTAGCTTTTATACTGATCGGTAAGGAATTTGGAGCTCTAACGATCTACTCGGCTCTTATGACGAGCTTCTTAGTAGGACTACTCGAGCGCTTCCTTCCGCTTCAGACACCGCCCGTCGATGACGTCCTCTTAAACCTCATCTTCGGTACGGTCATTCCAGCGACAGGTATGGCGATCATCTTCTATCAAAATGCATCGACTGGTGGAACCGATATCTTAGCGAAGATCTTAAATAAGTTCTTCCACATTCCGATCGGACGAGCTCTCATGTTTGTAGACTTTGTGGTCGTACTATTAGCTGCGAAGAGCTTTGGACTCAGATTAGGTCTCTATGCACTCTTAGGTGTCTTTTTAAACGGCTATGTCATCGATACCATCATCACAGGTTTTCATAGTCGACTTCATGTTAAAATCTTAAGCTCTGAATACGAGAAGATCAGTGAATTTATCATTAAGACCATCGACCGCTCGACGACCTTGTATCCAGTAAAGGGTGGTTATTCGAAATCCGATAAGATCATGCTAGAGACGATTCTTTCTAAGCGTCAATACATCGTTCTGAAGCAATTTGTAAGCGAAACAGATCCGAGAGCTCTTATGAGCGTCGGTTTTGTACATGAAGTCATCGGTGAAGGTTTTCATACATTCAAATAGGAGGAAGCATGAAACAAGTACTAGTTTTGGATTCAAACCAAATGGGACATGGAAGCGAAGAATTAGGCGTAAAACTCATAGGTGTCTTTTTAAAAAAGCTCTGGGCCAATCCTGAAAAGCCGGAAAGCATCCTCTTTTATAACAGTGGCGTAAAGCTCCTAACAAAAGAGGGTGGCGCTTTAGAAGCACTGGAAGAAATCGAACGAAGTGGTGTCGACCTCATCGCCTGCGGTACGTGTGTTGAATTCTATGGAATTGAAGATCAAGTTGCCGTCGGTCGAATCAGCGGAATGGTTGAAATCGTCGATGTCATGATGAAAGCAGAGAAGGTCATCACACTATAATGGAATACAAACTCGTAAGCTTTGATCTCGATTATACGCTTTTAAATAGTGAACATACGCTATCGGATTCGCAGATTGAACCACTAAATGACATCGCTTCTCGCTCCGTTTTAGTCTTTGCTTCTGGGCGTCCCTTGGAATCAATGATTCCGACGGCAGATAAACTCGCTAAGGGTGCGGTCAAGTACTTTATCGCAAACAATGGCTCCCTCGTTACAGATCACGACGGAAATGTCATGTATCAGAGCGTATTATCGTCCGATGTCGTAAAAGCGCTCTTAGAGAGAGCTCTGGAGTATGGCGTCCATGCACACTTCTACGACGGGGGACAGATTGTAGGCCTTTACCGCAGTCCTTTTATCGAAAGGGATTCGAGGGTCATCAATCTTCCTATCTTAATCGAGGAGTCGATCGATGCAGCCATCTTGAACCGAAGCATCAATAAAATCATCGTCATGGGAGATCCGCCTAAGATGAAGGAATACTTTGATAGTCTTAAGGATTTTGACTCCATTAACCCTATCTTAGCGAAGCCCTACTTCATCGAGATTCCCGCAAAAGGCGTCGATAAAGGCGTCGCCTTAAAGAATTTGCTCGATCTTTTAGGCTTAAAGCCAGAGGAAGTGATCGCCTGCGGAGATAGCTTTAATGACGTAGGGATGCTTGAACTCGCTGGCCTAGGTTTAGCCATGAAAAATGCCAGTGATGGCGTAAAGAATTACGCCGAAAGAGTTCTAACCATCACGAATGATGAGAATCTCGCTGAGGTCGTATTAGGGATTCTAAAAGAAGAGACGAGAGAAGAGATGCTTTCTCGTTTTACCGTCCTACAGGACGAGCTAACAAAAGCATAACGTTCCGTTAACACGATTTACAGAGGGTTTACCCCTCTTTTTTTTTCGTTTCATATACTGGTAGTAGAAAGGAAGGATCATGACAAGAACTGAACGAACGAGAATCCTCATTGAAGGAAGGCGAGAGCTTTCCGGAGAAATGAGCAGAACCATCCGACATCTTTATCAAGTACGTGAAATTCAACCCCCTAAAGGCAGCTTAGTGATGTTAAAGGTACGCGAACATGGGAAAGGTGGCCTCTTTTATTTAGGCGAAGTCTTTGTCATGGAGTGTAAAATGCTCCTTCAGGAAAAAGTAGGCTTAGGAATCGTGAGAGGTAGTGACGAACAACTCGCAAGAGACCTTGCGATTATCGATGCTGCCTATAAAGCAGGAATCGACCTATCGAGCTTTGACGAGCGACTCGAAAAAGAAAGGCAACACATCGAAGGAGAGAGAGAACGTGAATCGGCAAATATTCTCCGAACAGAAGTTGACTTTTCTACGATGGAGGCCATGGATGAATGACTTTGTCTTTACGACTCAAAGCACCTTTCGAAAACTCATCGATGCCTTGAGTCATCCGGGAAAACTGATTCATCTCGAAAAGGAAGCGAGCGAACTACAAATTGAAACGCAGATGAATAGTCTCTTTCTACTTTTCGCAAGGACCTTCTTAGACCTTGAAGTCACCTTCTACTATCCCTTTGAAGAGGCGAGCTTCATCTCATCTCTTACGTATTCCAAATCGATAAGTTGTGAAGAAGCCGATTTTCTCTTCCTTCCCTTAGAGGATGAGTCACGCGATGAATCCTTAAAAAAAGCGAAGATCGGTACACTGATGTATCCCAACAAAGGTGCAACCGTCGTCTATGAAGTCGATGAACTTTTTCTTGAGGGAGACATCGAGTTGAGTGGTCCTGGTATCGAAAAGAAGGCTTCTTTTGGACTAGGACCTTCCGATAGAAACTGGATTCCCATTCGAAATCTTCTTACGAGTGAGTTTCCCCTAGGAATCGACCTCATTTTGATCGATGGTTCGGGAAGAGCCTTAGCGATTCCTCGAACGACACATATGGAGGTGTAAATGGGATACGTTGCTGTTAAAGGTGGTGTTCAAGCGATCAAGGCTTCGATCGAAAGACTCGATTACGAGCGTTTAAAAAACGGCCGCGTCGCAGAGGTCGAGACGATTAAAGCGTCCATGCGCTTTTTAATCGATCAGCTCATGAGTGAAGCGAGTCTCTACGACGAAACGCTTGCGAGTCTCGCTCTAAAGCAAGCGGAAGGTTCCCCAGAAGAAGGTGTCTTCTTACTTCGCGCCTACCGCTCGACACTCGAAAGAAACCACTATTCAAACATTCTAGATGCAGAAGACATGTTCGTTGAGAGAAGAATCTCTTCGAGCTTTAAAGATATTCCTGAAGGACAAATTCTAGGTTCTACTACAGACTACGTACATAGACTCTTAGACTTTTCGCTCCTTCAAGAGGATCCTACAGAGATCAAACATCTTTTAGATTCTTTTGAAAAGAACGTACAGAGAAAGCCTGTAAGACACTTTCCAAAGGTCGTAGAGATCTTAAGAAAAGAAGGGATCGTCGAAAAAGAAGCGTTTGACGACACTGAACCGAACGACGTAACGAAGGAAAGCCTTCGCTTTCCCTCCTCTCGTTCCGAAAGACTTCAAGTACTTACGCGTGGTCAAACGGGTGCTGTGACGAGCTTAGGCTATGCGGCACTTCGTGCCTATGGACTCTTGCATCCTACGATTGCAGAGTGCCGCGTGGGAAGAATGGCCGTTACGATTCCTGACCCTGAAGGATCGGATGATGGCTACTACATCGGTGAAGTTCGTATTAGTGAAGTAGAGAGCTTCATTCCACACATTACAAAAGATGAATTTGGCGAAGAGCAGACGAACTTCTCTATAGGCTATGGCATCTGCTTTGGTCAAAACGAAACGAAAGCTATCGCGATGAGCTTACTCGATGCTTCATTAGAAGCAGGAGATAAGAGTAACCCGGTGCAAAATGAGGAATTCGTCCTTCTTCACATCGACAGTGTAGAATCCACTGGCTTTATCAGTCACTTAAAGCTTCCTCACTACGTCACCTTCCAGTCGAAACTCGATGCGATCCGAAAGGAGCTCAAATGAACGACTATAATTACGGCTTCTTAGATGAAGGCTCCAAGCGAGAAATTCGTCGAAGCATCTTTAAAGCCATCTGTATTCCTGGCTTTCAGGTACCTTTCGCTAGCCGTGAGATGCCTATCGCTCGCGGTTGGGGAACAGGTGGACTACAGATTACGTTATCGATCATTGGCCCTATGGATACGCTAAAAGTCATCGACCAGGGTTCCGATGAATCGACGAATGCTGTAAATATTAAAAACCTCGTGCAGAAGACGACGGGTGTTGCGATTACAGAAGACACCGAGTCTGCTACACTCATCCAGTCTCGTCACCGCATCCCTGAAATTCCCTTGGAACATCAGATTCTCGTTTTACAAGTGCCCGTTCCAGAGCCACTTCGCGTAGTTGAGCCCTCCGAACTTGAAACGAGAAAACTTCATGCCCTAGGGGAATACTCAGGTGCTTACCTAAATATCTTTGAAAATCTCTTGCGCTTTGGAAATGCAGAAAGTGGAGCAGACCACCCGGTAACCGTCATGAACCGCTACGTCATGGCTCCTTCACCCATTCCACGCTTTGATAACCACAAGCTAAACATGGCTAAAAACCTCACGCTCTTTGGAGCCGGTCGAGAAAAGAAGATCTACGCCGTACCACCTTACACGGAGGTCTCAAGCCTTGCCTTTTCTGACCATCCCTTCCAGATTGAAGACCAAACGGGAAGACGATGTAAGCTATGTGGAGCGACGAATGTCTACTTTGACGAGCTCTTTGACGAAAAGAGTGGTGAAACTTATTTCCAATGTAATGACACGAGCTACTGCCTAAAGAGGAGGAACGATGAGACCGACGCTTGAAGTCAAGCACCTTTCCAGGCGCTACGGCGAGGGTTGTCCTCACTGTCAGGATCGTAAAAACTTAATTCGAAACTTCTGTCCCGTCTGTAAGAGCGTTTACGCCTTAGACGATGTCAGTCTTGAAGTCTATAAAGGAGAGATTCTAGGAATCGTAGGGGAGAGTGGATCGGGTAAATCGACCCTTATGAAACTCATCTACTTCGATGACGAAGCGACTTCTGGTACGTATCACATTGAAGGAAGTGACAATCTCTTCTTAGAAAACGATCAGAAGAAACGATACATCCGTAATCACACGCTTGCCATGGTCTATCAGAACCCCTTAAAGGGCTTAAAGATGCACCTTTCTGCGATTTCAAATATCGCTGAAAAACTCATTTCAAGTGGCGAAAGGCGGGCTGACTATATGATCGAGCGCGGTATTGAACTTCTAGAAAGAGTTCAGATTCCAGCTCACCGTATGAAAGAGTCACCACAGAATTTCAGTGGCGGTATGCAGCAACGCGTTCAAATCGCAAAGGCTCTAAGTAATAATCCGCCCATTCTATTCTTGGACGAGGTCACGACTGGTCTCGATTTAAGCGTTCAAGCAAGCGTTCTTGACCTCATCTTAAGTCTTCAGCGTGAACTCAAGATGACCATGATCGTTGTAAGTCACGACCTCGCAGTCGTTCGAATGCTCGCAGAGCGAACCATTGTCATGAAGGATGGACGAATCGTAGAAAGCGGTCTTACCGACCAAATTCTTGAAGACCCGATTCATCCTTATACACAAGAGCTCGTCTACTCACTACTGTAAGGAATTCCTATGAAAATAATTAATGGACAGGTCGTCTTTAAAGACGCCATACGAGCAGTCGATCTCTACGTCGAAGACGGTCGTATCCAGTTTACTGGAACAGACGATGAGATCATCGATGCGAAGGGTGCGTGGATCACGCCAGGATTTATCGACGTTCACTCCGACTACATCGAACACATGAGTGCACCGCGTCCCACGAGTCTCATGGATCTAAAGATCTCGTTAGCAGAAGCAGAACGTGAGCTTCTCGTGCACGGCATTACGACGATGTATCACTCGTTATCTCTCTATAAAGACGATGTGTTTGCACATAAACCCATTCGCACACCAGAAAAAGTAAAAAAGCTCATGGACTTTATTTATGAGGAGCACAGTAAAAAGCACCTCGTAAGACATCGCTTTCATGCACGCTTTGAAATCGATAACTTAGAGCAGATTGAACCGGTAAAAAAAGCCATTGAAGAAGGAAAGATTCAGCTTTTAAGCTTCATGGACCACACGCCAGGCCAAGGTCAGTACCGAAACATCGAGGTCTACTGTAAGACGCTTCGAGGCTATCAGGATATAAGTACGGAATTTCTTGAAAAGCACATTAAAGAGAGTCAGACCAAGGCCAAAATGACCTTTTCTACCATGCAGGAAATCGCACAGGTCGCTAAGGATCACAACATTCCCATCGCATCTCACGACGACGATTCCGAAGAAAAAGTCGTCCTCATGAAGAGCTTAGGGACGAGCATCAGCGAATTTCCTATAAGCTTAGATGTTGCGAAAAAAGCCATCGAACTTGGAAGTGTCGCCGTAGGAGCCCCAAACATTCTCTTAGGGGGATCGCATTCAGGAAACTTAAGTGCTGCAGAAGCTATTTTAAATGGCTGTGCAGATATCCTCTGTTCCGACTACTATCCAGCGAGTCTCTTGCACTCCATCTTCTACATGAATGAGCACCACGACATCCCCATTTACGAGATGGTAAATATGCTCACCTTAAACCCTGCGACGGCCTTAGGGTTAGATGACTTCGGTTCTATCGAAGAGGGGAAAGTCGCAGACCTTCTCTTCATTCGAAAGATCGAAGATCTCGCCCGCATCGAAAAGGTGATGGTCGATGGAAAAGTCGTCCTCGAGACGAGGTATCGCATATGATACAGATTCCAAAAGAAGGACTCATCGCAGAGAGTGCAGAGATCGTAAATAGCTCGCTCGGTGAATACATTCAGGTGGGTGCCGATAACTTTTATGACCGCGTCGTATTAGGTGACTTCAGTTACACCGGAGAGCGCTGTATCCTTCAAAACGTCGTCATAAAAAAGTTTTCTAATATCGCAGCCCACGTTCGAATCGGTCCTACGAATCACCCGATGACAGGAGCCTGTCTTCACCACATCGTATACCGAAGAAGCTACTACGGACTAGGAGAAGACGATAAGGACTTCTTTGATAGAAGACACTCTCGAGTGACGACCATTGGTAACGACACCTGGATCGGTCATGGAGCCATCATTATGCCAGAAGTAACGATCGGAGACGGTGCCATCGTAGGAAGCGGAAGTGTCGTTACAAAAGACGTCGAGCCCTTTTCGATCGTCGTCGGAAACCCTGCGAAGTTTCTTCGCTACCGCTTTTCAGAAGACATTAGAGAAGCCCTTCAATCGATCGCTTGGTGGGACTGGCCTACGGAGCAGATCTTTAAACATGTCGATCTCTTAGCACTCGAAGCAGAAGAATTTGTAGAAAGGATGAAATCATGGCACTTTTAGAGATCAAGGAGCTTAAAAAATCCTTTACGATTCACTCCCTAGGAACGCACATTGAAGCGTGTAAGGATGTCTCCTTAACGCTCGAAGAGGGAGAATTCGTCGGTATTACGGGACGAAGTGGTTCTGGTAAGTCGACCATTTTACGCTGTATCTACCGCACCTATCTCGCAGACGGTGGCGTGATCCTCTACGACTCCGAAGCTTTTGGTAAGATCGACCTCATTAAGGCTTCCGAGCAAGAGATCCTACAGCTTAGAAAAAGAGAACTCGGATATGTGAGCCAGTTCTTTCAAGCTCCACCTCGAACGACAGCGCTAGAAATTATGATTCAAGCCATTACTGAAACGAATGAGACCGAGGATCCTAAAAGCTTAGCCATCGCCTTTTTAGAGCACTTTGAACTTGAAAAGTCGCTTTGGGATAGCTATCCTAAGACCTTTTCAGGCGGCGAAAAGCTTCGCTTAAACGTCGCACGTGCGATGGTTAAAAAACCTCGACTTCTCCTCCTCGACGAGCCTACTGCTAGTCTCGACGAAGCGAGTAAGAATAAAGTTCGCGAGCTCATCGTAAAGCTCAAGAACGATGGAACGACCATGCTTGGTATTTTCCACGACATCGAGTTCATGGAAGGAATCAGCGACCGCGTATTAAATATGCAGAAAGGAGTACTTCGATGAAATGTGATCTGCACCTCCATTCGTATTATTCTGATGGCTCTGATAGCATCGATGAAATCTGCGATATGGCCATGGATGCAGGGCTTGATGCCATCTCGATAACGGATCACGATACGCTTTTTCACCTTCGTGACGTCTTGGAAGCGAGAAAGAAGTTTCCATTAAAGATTCTTTTAGGGACGGAGATGAGCTGTAGCTACAAAGGAAAAAAGGTCCACATTTTAGCTTATGACTTTAGAGAAAATGCCCCAAACATTGAACGCATCGCAAGAAACACGCGAGAGAAGAGACACCGAAGGAGTTTAGAACAACTCGAACAGATCTTACAAGATGGCTATGACATCGACATGATGACGCTCTTAAAGCGCTTTGAGAAGAGTCAGGTGCTCTATAAGCAGCACGTCATGAAAGAGCTCATGCGCTTAGGTGCCGAGACGAAGATCTACGGTGACCTCTACCGTAAGTACTTTAAAGGAAAAGACATCGAATATCCCGATGTAAAGGACGTCATTGAAGCCATTCATAAGGATGGGGGAGTGGCTTATCTTGCGCATCCGAACGAGACTTCGAGCTTTGAATTTATCGATGAATTCATTTCGATGGGACTCGATGGCATCGAAGCTATCCATCCTTCGCACGACGAAGAGGCGGAAAAGAGGTCTCGCTCCTACGGCTTACCTTGCAGTGGAGGAAGTGATTACCACGGCCTCTATGAAGATGCATTAAAGCCACCGGGAACGCACCCAATTGATCTAGAAATACTTACAGAGGCTTAACATTTCTAACGCTCTTTAGAAACAAAGAGCTAACAAAGAATCGTTATCATTACAATAGACTTTTAAAACAATCTAGGAGGAAAACATGAAGAAAATTACGGCACTCCTACTCGCTATCATCATGGTAGTTGGACTCGTAGGATGTAATGGACAACAAGGTTCTTCTACAGAGCCTGCAAAAGCAGACAAAGATTCTATCACGATCGTTTGGTATCCAAACGAATCTGGCGCAGACCTTGAAAAGACACGTAACCACATTGCTGACCTCATCGCTAAAGAAACAGGTAAGAAGGTAGAGCACCAACTTACAACCGACTATGCTATCGCTATCGAAGCAATCGCTAACGGCAAGGCTGACGTCGCTTTCATGGGTGCTCAAGGTTATGTAGAAGCACACACAAAGAACGAAAAGGTTCTTCCAATCGTTGTAAACAGTGGTAAAGACGGTACACTTGACAGTGCAGTTTACTACAGCTGGTTCAACGTAAAGAAGGGTAACGAAGGCCAATACATGAAAGATGGCAAGTACTCCATCGACAACATCGTTGGAAAGCGCATGAGCTTCGTTTCGAACTCTTCTACATCAGGATTTAAAGTACCAACAGCTGGTATCATCGAATACTTCAAGAAGGATGCAAAGTGGGCTAACCTCACAGCAGAAGACCTCTCTGAAGGCGGAGCAGACAAGATGTTCTCTGAAGTTCTCTTCGGTGGTAGCCACCAAGGTTCTGCTGTTAACCTCCTTACAGATAAGGTTGACGTAGCTGCATTCTGCGACGTCTGCGTAGGAAACTATGTAGAGCCAGTTGGCGCTGATGTCAACAAGCCAGGTGCCGTTTACCGCGTCATCAAGGGTGCTGCTGAGCCATTCAACACCGTTGAAGGTGCAGAGTTCGTCGTAATCAGCACAACACCAGTTCTTAACGCTCCATTCGCAGCAAACCTCGAATCTCTCGGACAAGAGAACTTCGACAAGATCCAAAAGCTCTTCACATCTGATGCAGTAACGAACGACCCACTCATCTTCATTCCTAAGGATTCCAAGGAAAAGGGACTCTGGAAGGATGAAGGCGAAAGCAAGTTCCTTCCTGTAACAGACGATTGGTTCAACCCGATCCGCGAACTCAGCAAGTAGGACATTATGCCATTCATTTCCGTAGATCATCTGTCTAAGGAATATGTAAAAGGCTCAAAAGCATTAACCGATATAACATTCGATGTAGAAAAGGGTGAATTCATTTCGATCATCGGACCCAGTGGAGCAGGAAAATCAACCCTGCTCCGCTGTTTCAATAGAATGATTGACCCCACTAGTGGATCCATCACGATCGATGGCATGCAAGTAGAGTCTTTAAAGAAGACAGAACTCAAACAGCTTCGCCGACAAATCGGCATGATATTCCAACACTATAACCTAGTAAACAGACTGACTGTGTTAGAAAACACACTACACGGTCGGTTAGGCTATAATAGTGCACTTCGAGGCATGTTCGGCATCTATACGAAGGAGGAAAAAGAGAAGGCCATGAGCATCTTAGATACGCTCGGTCTTTCCGATCAGATGCATAAGCGCTGTGACCGCTTGAGTGGTGGTCAAAAGCAACGCGTGGGTATCGCACGTGCCCTCGTTCAAGAGCCCAAGGTCATTCTATGCGATGAGCCCATTGCTTCCTTGGACCCCTCCAGTGCAAGAATCATCATGGACTACCTCCACAATGTCAATAAAAAGCTAGGCATCACCTGTATCTTTAACCTTCACCAAGTTGATGTCGCGATGAAGTACTCTGACCGCATCATCGGAATTAACGCTGGTAAGATCCTCTTTGATGGAAGTCCAAAGGATTTAGAGCCAGCGATGATTCATCGTATCTATGGTACTGACGAAGGTCAGCTCATTACGGACTAGTATGGATACGACGAATACGTACTTTAAAAAGAAGCGTGCAAAGAGTTTACTGGCTCTTCTCGCCGTCTGTGGACTCTTCATTGCAGCTTCTCTCATCACAAACTTTAACTCCTGGAAGGCGATTATGAGCGTTCCTGAGAGTATCGTCTGGATGAGTAAGAACTTCTATCCTGTAAAGGATAGCTTCACAAGACTTCCAAATATCTTAAATAAGCTTTTAAATACGATCTTTATGAGTATCGCAGCGACTACGACGAGTGCCTTCTTTGCCTTCCTCTTTGCACTTTTAGGCTCAAACATGACGAAGGTCAATGGCATTCTTCAAAAGTTCAGCCGACTCGTTGCGAGCGTCTTTCGTAACGTTCCCGAAGTCGTCTGGGCGATGATCTTCCTCTTCACCTTCTCACAGAGTATGGTGACAGGCTTCTTAGCTCTCTTTTTCGTAACCTTTGGCGTACTCACGCGTGCCTTTATCGAAGCGATCGATGAAGCGAGTGTAGAGAGCGTAGAGGCACTACAGGCGACGGGGGCAAGCTATTTTCAGATCATTGGTCAAGCGATCATTCCTTGCTCCATCGCACAAGTCATTAGCTGGGTTCTCTACATGATAGAAACGAACGTTAGAAGTGCCACACTCATTGGTATCTTAACGGGAACAGGTATAGGACACCTCTTTAACCTCTACTATAAGTCTCTTAAGTATCACGAGGCTGCGCTCGTCGTCCTTTCTGTCATCCTCTCCGTTTTCATCATTGAAACGATCAGTAACAAAGTGAGGAGGGCGATTCTATGAATGAAGAAAATATTCAAAAATTAAAATTGAACTCCAACTTTGAAAAGCCAGAGGAGAAGAAAGAGGAGCACGATCATTCGAGACTATGGGTGGGAATCACACTCGTAACCCTTCTCGTGCTTACTGTCGTAAGCTTTTTAAACTTCGACACCAAGGGTATCGACCTCGGACAAGCTTCCATCGATACGATTAAAAATATCGGTGTCATGTTCGGTGAGATGGGACTCCATCACTTCGACTTAGGCCATGCCATCTGGCAACTTCTAATCACCTTTTCACTGGCATTCTTGACGACTTTTGTAGCTGCGATCATAAGCTTCTTCTTATCGCTTGTGGCTGCAAAGAACCTATCAAACGGCTTTTGGTCGACCATCGTAAAGGGCTTTGTCGCATTCATTCGCGCTGTACCGACGGTCCTTTGGGTATTGATCTTTGCGATCGCCGCTGGACTCGGAGCCGAAGCAGCCGTCATCGGTCTTTCCTTCCACGCCATCGGATACCTCACAAAAGCTTACTCAGAAGCCTTTGAAGAGATGGACATGGGTGTCGTAGAGGCCCTTCAAGCGACGGGAGCAGGCTTTTGGCAAGTCGTCTTCCAAGGTGTTCTTCCAACGACCATGAGTTATATCATCGCCTGGACCTTTATGCGCTTTGAGATCAACTATACGGCAGCTGTCGCCATGGGTGCTGCAGCCGGAGCCGGAGGTATCGGTTTCGACCTCTTCATGTCAGGTAGCTTCTACTACGACATGCGCGAGGTAGGAGCCGTTACGACGATCATTCTAGTAAGCGTCCTTCTCTTAGAAGCACTATCGGTACTTATTAAAAAGCACATTAAAGAAGGACAATAGACCGCAAACCGCGGTCTTTTTTTGTTCCCCGATCATTGTTATAATAAGAGGGGGCATATGCGAAAACTACTTCTACTTCTAATGATCCTCTTTCTCGTAGGCTGTCAAAGTAATGAAACGAAGATTGCATTCGATCGTACGGAAGCCTACATTGAAAGCATGAACGAGCGTGATATCGATACACAGCTAAAGCTCTTGGAGGCGTTCGATCTCGATAAGGCGACGTATTCCAATAGCTTTCTTCGTTATGTCAAAGAAGCGAAGCTCCTATCGATGAAGGTCGCTTACGAAGATAAGTACTTTCTTATCATAGAAGTGAACTTTACGCTGACGCTTTCTGACGATTTTCCGGAAGGAAAGCTAAGAGTAGGAGAGAATGCTCTCACGCGTTATATTACTTTTTATAAGCACGAAGACATGCAAATTCGTGAAATTCTTGATCGCTTGATCAAATAGGAGAAGCTATGTTAAAAAATACAACGACCTATCATAACTATGACGGTACATCAAGTAACGGAAAGAACACCGTAAAGATCTTTACAGAAGACGGCTTTATGCCTTATGACCTTCTCTTTGCTGGCCTTAGTTCCTGCTTCTATTCAACCTTTCAGGACGTTCTAGAAAAGAAGAAGATTGTAGTCGATAAGGTAGAGATTGAAGTCACCGGTGAAAAGCGTAAAGAGATCCCAATGACACTAACCTGGGTGAAGCTCGATATCAAAGTGTACGGCGATGTCGACGAAGAACAGGTGAAGAAGGCAGCAGACCTCGCAGCGAAGTACTGCTCGATTCATGAAACCATCTCGAAAGTAGCTGAGATGAGCCATGAAGTGAGCATCATCCGTGGCTAAGGTCACCTTAATCGGCGCACTAAATGTCGATTATCAAGGCTTTAGTTATAATAAGTTAAATCTCGGAGACTGCAATGTCGGCTGGATTCATACGACTTCAGGTGGTGTCGCAAGAAACATCGCAGAGGTCATGAAGAGGCTAGACAACGATGTTTCTCTCATTAGTGTCGTAGGAAATGACCACATCGGTGAGATGCTAAGAAAAAATGTCTTGGATCTAGGAATCGACTCCTCTGGAATCTTCATCCACGAAGGAACGAGTTCTTCTTTTAGTGCAATCCTTGGGCACGACGGAGAGCTAGGTCTAGGACTTTCTGACATGCGAATGATCGAAACGCTTTCTGTAGAAGAGCTTCAAAAAGAAGCGGAAAAGATCAGAGCAAGCGATGTCATTGTCCTCGATACGTGTGTATCGAAAGAGATCATTGATGCCACCTTCGATTTTGGCGTACCCGTCTTTTTAGATCCTGTCGGTATGGGAAAAGTAGAAAAGACCAAGGACATCCTTTCAAAGCTTCAAGGCATTAAGTGTAACGCCCTCGAAGCAGAGGCACTCACAGGGATCGAAGGAGATCCCTTGCCCTTAGCACGTAAAATTCATGAGATGGGTGTAAAGGAGGTCCTTTTAAGCACGAAAGATGGCATCTATTACGTGTCGGAAAACGAGGAACACTTTGAGTCATCACTTCATGCAGAAGCTACCAACGTGAGCGGTGCAGGAGATACCTTATTAGGTACTTTTCTTTCGAGCCGTTTACGAGGAGACGTGTTAACAGATGCCCTCCAATATGGTATGATAGCTGCAAGTCTCAGTGTTCAAAGTCTTGAACCAGTGAGTTCTGAAATCAACTGGGAGCACTTACGTCTCCTAAAGAAGGTCTTATGAAAGAAATTATCATTTCGTTAGCGCTACTCATGGCGTTTTTTCTCATCTTTACCTACAGTGTAGCGACTTTTGTTGGAAAACGCGTTCAGAGCAAGGAAGCAAAAATCGTCTTTTTTAGAAGACAACTCTATCTTCTTCCCATGCTCTCTATGTTTCTCGTCCTCTATCTCTTCTTAAAGGCGAAGTTCTTCCCTGAAATTTCGCTCTTTCTTGAAGTGCTGCTCTTACTCGTCGTAAGCCTCTTCTTAGCTTCAAGAGTTGAGCTTCACTTTGCAAAAGATCCGAGAGAATACAAGTCGGGAGATGAGGGTTTAATTCTTACGAGCGTGAGAAATGCCTTCCGCTTTAGTGAAATCGATAAGGTATTTGTGGAGAATCAAAGTCGTGTGGCCATTCACTGTACGACTGCGAAGGGTTCAAAGCGCGTCTTAAGCGTTCACATTACAGACGATAAGCGTAGAAAACAAATTGTAAGCTGGCTTAAAGCAGGAATGAAGGAGAGCAAAAAAGCGTCCTCCCATTCCTAGTTTTCGTTGACATCAAGCCTTTTATTGAGTATTATATAAGTGCATATGGAAGTAAAGAATAGTACAAGCGACTTCACTTCAAGAGACCCTCAGTTTGGTGCGATGAGGGAGTGAAATGCTTCGAACCCGCTTTACGAGTATGATCGCTTGTCACGTTACGACATTCAAGAAGTAATAAGGGTGGTACCACGGCTTTCGTCCCTTGAAGGCCGTGTTTTTTATTTTTTTAGGAGGAAATATGCGTTTAAAGAACAGCTACTTCTTTACGATTCGAGAGAACGTAAAGGATGAAGACAGTGTAAGTGGCAATCTATTAGTTCGTGCAGGTTATGTAAAAAAGAGTTCGAGTGGTGTATACATGATGCTTCCTTTGGGACTTAAGACGCTTCGAAACATCGAACAGATCGTTCGTGAAGAGATGGAGTCTACGGGCTGTCAGGAGCTCTGCATGCCTGCTCTCATTTCAGAAGAAGTCTATATCGATAGCGGCAGAAGAGAGAACTTCGGTCCCAGTATGTTCAGCTTAAAGGACCGTTTTGGCCGTCCCTTTGTTCTAGGACCGACGCATGAAGAGCTCTTTGCAATGGCTGCTAAGATGCAGATTAAGAGCTACAAGGATCTTCCGTTCTCCCTCTTTCAATTCCAAAACAAGTACCGCGATGAACCGCGTCCACGCTTTGGTCTCATTCGCGTAAGAGAATTCGTCATGAAGGACTCCTATACCTTCGACAAAGACTTAGAAGGTCTAGAGAAGAGCTACCAGGCACAGTTTGAAGCTTATAAGCGCATCTTTAATCGCCTCGGAATGGACTACGTCATCGTTCGTGCCGATACAGGTGTCATGGGCGGACTTCTAAGTGAAGAGTTCCAGGCACTGAGTCCCATGGGTGAAGACGTGCTCGTCATCGAAGAGAATAGTGGCTATGCGACCAACGTAGAGGTTGCAGGCTGCGTGGCTCCAGAAAAGAGCACAGAGGAGCACCTAAAGTATGAAAAGGTTCATACGCCTAATGCCAAGACCATCGAAGAGGTCGCAAGCTTCTTTGGAGAAGATCCTACGAAGTTTGCAAAGACCCTCATCTATTCCGTCGATGGAAAGCCGATGGCCTTTATGTTAAGAGGCGACCATGAACTAAACGAAACGAAGGTTCAAAAGCTTCTTAAGGCTCTCGAAGTAGAACTTGCTGAGCCAGAAGTTGTCGTCGAAGTGACCAAAGCTCCTGTAGGCTTTGCTGGTCCTATCGGGCTCGACATTCCAGTGATCGTTGACCATACAGTGAATGCCATGGCAAACTTCATCGTCGGTGCCAACGAAAAGGATATGCACTTTAAGAACGTCAACATGGAAGACTTCACACCTCACATGGTCGCTGACATCCGCAACATCGTAGAAGGTGAGATGTGCGAAAACGGCCAAGGGCCTGTCGTCTTTAAGCGCGGTATTGAAGTGGGTAACACGTTTAAACTAGGCGATAAGTACTCAAAGGCCATGGGCTTATATTACACCGACCCTGAAAACGGTCAGGTTCCTGTCATGATGGGTAGCTACGGCATCGGTATCGGTCGCTGTATGGCAGCTCTAGTTGAGCAAAATCATACGGAAAATAGCATCCTCTGGCCAAAGGCCATTGCACCGATTAAGGTTGCGATCGTCGTCATTAACACCAAGGACGAAGAACAGCTAAAGATTGCAGAGAGCATCTATGAAGAGCTAAAGAGTAAAAAGATCGACGTCGTCTTAGATGACCGCGATGAACGTCCAGGCGTTAAATTTAACGACATGGAGCTCGTAGGTGCTTACTCTCGAATTACCGTAGGTAAAGCCATTAAAGAAGGTAAGGTCGAGTTCAAAGTCCAAGGGGACGAAGAGAATACACTCGTTCCGATCGAAGAGATTGTACAAAAAGTTGAAGAAATCTTAAAATAATTATTAGATTGTATTAGAACTCCCTATTTCAGGGAGTTCTTCTTTGTGTTAGGATAATAGTGGAGGGAACTTTGATTTACCTAGATCAAGCAGCGACAAGTTTTTATAAACCACAGTCCGTAAGAGAAGCAGTGTATGAGTCTTTCGATTACATCGCCAATGCATCGCGCGGTGTATCGGACTTAGCATTAAATAGCGAAAGACTTTTCCTAGAGACGAGAATGCTCCTAGGGGAACTCGTCAACGCCAATCCGAAACGCGTCTGCTTTACGATGAATGCGACCGACTCGTTAAATACGATCTTACGTGGGCTATTAAAGCCAACTGAACACGTCATTACGAGTGTCATGGAGCATAATAGCGTCCTTCGTGTGCTCTACGATATCGGTCTAGAGATCTCCTTCCTTCCAATCCTTCCCGATGGAAGTCTGGATCTAACCATCCTTCCAACGCTTTTAAAGCCTCATACGAAGGCCATCGTCTTAACGCATGCAGCAAACCTCACAGGCGTCATTAACCCCATTAAAGAGGTGGGAGTTTTCGCCAAAGAGAAAGGACTTCTCTTTATCGTCGACGCTTCACAGTCTGCAGGGGTTATTCCCATCGACATGGAGGACATGCACATATCGGCTCTTGCTCTTACAGGCCATAAGGGACTCTTTGGCCCTCAAGGCACAGGGGCCTTAGCTCTCGAAAAAGGAATAGAGATCGGGTATTCGAGAGTAGGGGGAAGTGGCATTCAGACCTTTTCTAAGACTCATCCTGAAAAGCTTCCTACAAGGCTCGAAGCAGGAACACAAAATGGTCATGGAATCGCAGGACTTCGTGCCGGTTTACAGTTTATTCAACGTACAGGCGTAGAGGCCATTCATAAGAAAGAAATGGAACTCTATCATGCCTTTTTAGAACCGCTAAGGAAAGAGAAGAATTTGATCTTCTATGGGCTTAAAGAGCCTAAAACGGCTGTGCTTGCCTTAAACCTTAACGGTATTGATTCGGCAGTGCTCAGCGAAAAACTCTTGGAGCGAGGAATCGTTCAGAGAAGTGGTGGACACTGTGCACCGCTTCACCATGAAGCCTTTGGTACCGTCGAACAAGGAATGGTGCGCTTTAGCTTCTCCTACTTCAATGAGTATGAAGACGTCATTAAGGCCAGCGAGGCTTTAATAGATTTATCAAAGGAGTTATTATGAATTTGACGAACAGCAAGTCGAAACTATTCATCTGGGGACTCCTTGCAGGAGCAGTCGCAGTTGTACTCGCTCTTACAGGAAACCCAAAGAACATGGCTATCTGTATTGCCTGCTTCATCCGCGATATCGCAGGAAGCGTAGGAGCACACACAGCCCCAGTCGTTCAGTACTTCCGTCCGGAAATTGTCGGTATCGTTCTCGGTAGCTTCATTCTCTCTAGCGCAACGGGTGAATACCGTGCGATGGGTGGATCTTCAAGCTTCATTCGCTTCATCCTAGGAATGGTCATGATGATCGGTGCTCTCGTATTCTTAGGCTGCCCAACACGTATGGTTATTCGTATGGCTGCTGGTGACTTAAACGCATGGGTAGGACTCATCGGATTCGTTCTCGGCGTACTCACAGGTATCTACTTCTTAAAGCGTGGCTTCAGCCTCGGTAGAAGTAAGCAAAGACCACAAGTTGCTGGTGGAATTCTTCCAACCATCCTCGTGATCGGATTTATCCTTTCTATCACAACCACATGGTTCTTCGTATCGAAGAAGGGACCAGGAAGCTTCCATGCACCTGTCGTTTACTCCATCATCGGTGGTATCCTCTTCGGTATGATCGCACAACGCACACGTATGTGCTTTGCTGGTGGATTCCGCGACCTCTTCCTCTTTAAGAACGTCGACCTCTTAAGCATCCTCGTAGGTATCTTCGTTTCGATGCTCATCTACAACGTAGCAACCAAGAACTTTGCCTTTAAGTTCGATGGAAACCCTGTCGCACACGCTCAACACCTCTGGAACATCCTAGGCCTCTACATCGTAGGCTTCAGTGCAATCCTTCTTGGTGGTTGCCCACTTCGTCAACTCATCCTCGCTGGTCAAGGTAACACAGACTCTGCACTTACATTCTTAGGAATGTTCGTTGGTGCTGCTCTCTGTCACCGCATCGGTCTTGCAGCTGTCGCACAAGACGTTGCTAAAAACGTAGCTGGTGGACCAGGATTAAATGGTAAAATTGCTGTAGGCGTATGTCTTGTCATTCTCTTTGCAGTAGCTATTCTTAAGTCTAAAAAAGGAGTAAAACTTGATTAAATTAGATGCACGCGGACTCTCTTGCCCAGAACCACTCATGATGGTTCAACAGGCAATGAAGCAATCCAACGAACCCATTGAAATCATCGTTAGTGAAGTACACACCAAAAGAAATATCGAAATGTTTGCGAAAGAGCAGGGCAAAGAAGTTACTGCTGTTACTCAAGGCTTCGATATCGTTCTAACGATTAAGTGATGGTTCTCGTTTCCTTTGACACCTCTTTTGATGCACTGCTTTTAGAAAAAGCGTGCAAAAAGCATAGCGTAGAAGGAAAGCTCATTCCCGTACCGAGAGAGGTTTCTAGTGGATGCGGAATGGCTTGGGTAAGTGACGATTCGCTAAAAGAGAAAGTTTTAGAGCTCATCGAACGCTATGAGATTGAGGTAGACAAGGTCTTAGATTATAAGGGATAGCTACTATCCCTGAGGTTATAGAAAAAGAAGGTGTTTTTGAGATCTGATCAAAAGCACCTGCTTTTTTTCTCGAGACAAATTTCCTTGTTTGTCTTCGAAAATTCTATGTAGCGCATAATAAAACCATCATTATGCTAATTGTCTGTGTGTTTTTACTAACTCCAATTGCTATTTACTCCTTCGGTTACTCTTTAGACACCTCTTGGAAATTTACTGATCCTCAGAATGTCACCGTTTACTTATCATCTAATCTTCCATATTATTCTGATGTAAAACTCGCATATGATAACTGGGATTCACTACCTGAGGTAGAAACGTATTGGACAACGAGCTACTACTATCCGAGCGTCGCTATCAGTTATTCTCCGGAGCCATGTCTGTATGATGCTTACGCTATCACAACGAAATACGTTACTGACAAAAAACTGATTACCATATGCCCTAATTTTTTGAATCTTCCATCGATTCAACGAAAAGAGGTTGTTTCTCACGAAATGGGTCATGCATTTGGACTGAACCACTCGAATACTACGCAAGCCATTATGCGAGAAACTGGATTTAATAACAATGCCTACCCTCTTCAAGATGACAAAAACGGCATTGCCGCACTTTACTAAGAAGGAGGAATCAAAGTGAAAAAATGTACAATGTTGCTACTCACAGTCCTATTTTTGGGAATGACTCTAATGGCCTGTGGAAAGTCAAAAGCAGAAAGCAAAGAAATCGTCTTTGACAAAGGGCGTTTCGTCACCTATGAAACAGCCCAGGAGATCCGCGGCAAAAGTGACCTCGTCGTCGAAGTCACAAAAACCGATGAAAGTAGCTGTTCCAGAGAAGAATTCCACGACATCAAGTTCGACTATCTCCTAGCCAAAGTTCGCATCGACAAAATTTTGAAGCCTTCCTCGAAAATCAAACTCGCCGTCGGAGATGTCATCACCGTAAGCGAAGGTCAGTACACCGTAAACAACATCATCCACAACCTTGATAGCTATCGAGTCATGGAGATGGGTCATAAATACCGCCTCTACCTCCTCTACGAATCCGAGGGAAACTTCTTTAAACAGATGGGCGTCCTCCAGGGAAAGCTTCCCTTAGACCCCGAGGAGCCTCTATGGTACGACGGGAAGTCCGCGCCCGCCTTCGAGTCTATCCTGGAAGAACTCCGAAATAACCCATAATAAAAGCACCTTATACGAGAAGGGATAGCTACTATCCCTTTTTTTTGTGGATGAAAAACGAGGTCAATCTTGTTATAATAGACAAGGTATGAATGAAAGATTAGGAAGCTATACAGCTGTAGACGTAGAAACGCCCTCTCGAAGAAACGATACCATCTGTTCGATCGGTATCATTCGCGTAGAGGATGGAAGGATTGAGGAGCGCTTTCGTTCCTTTGTGAATCCCGAAGATCAATTTGATATGGCAAACATCCAGATCCATCACATTACGCCCGACATGGTTCAGGATGCGCCGACGTTTGGTGAGCTGTGGCCAGAGATTCGCCACTTCTTCATCGGGCGTATTGTGATTGCCCACAATGCCGGCTTTGATCTCGGTGTCATTAGAAAAAATCTCCTCCGCTATGGAATCTACGAGATGGAGATGAGTTACTACTGCACCGTACAGCTCGGTAAAAAGGCCTTTCCTCACTTTGATCATCACAACTTAAAGGCGATGACAACTTACCTCGATGTCGAGCTCGATCAGCATCACGATGCCTACTGTGATGCGCTCGCTTGTCAGGGGATCTTCGAATGCATTCAGTCAAAGCTAAGGCTCACAGCAAAAGAACTGAGAACGTATCACTTAAAGACGGAAGAAGTGATGCCACTTGAAGAGGCGTTACTCAAAGAAGCCAAAAGGGATCTAAAAAAAGCACTAGGAAGAGTAAATCTCATCGAGGAACTAAAGGAGTGGCTCTTACGTTATGAGATCTACGAGGATGCCTATCCCATAGGGAACACCATCCTCCTCGTACAAAAGATCTTAGCTGATGGCGTTGTTACAGAAGAAGAACATAGGATATTAGAGCATCATGCTCTGTAAATAAAGGAGATAGCATGGCGAAAAAGAAAGTAAGACAAACACAAGGGAACTTAGGTCTTTTAGCACTTCGTAGTGCTAAGAGCTTAGGAGAGAAGGTCAACGAACACCTCTTAAAGCTTAGAGAAGAGCGAGATGAGTGTTATACGAGAGATGGCGAAAAGGTAGATACCTATTTGATGCCTATAAGCGAGACGCGCTTTTCAAACGGCGAAGGAAAGGTCAAACTAGACGACTCAGCGAGAGGTAGAGATATCTACATTCTTGCAGACGTTGCGAACTATTCCACCACCTACACCATGTATGGAAAAGAAGTCATGATGGGTCCAGACGAGCACTTCATGGACATTAAGAGATCCTTGAGTGCGATTAGCGGTCGCGCAAAGCACGTGACGGTCATCATGCCTTTACTTTACGCGTCAAGACAGCACCGTAAAAAGTCCAGAGAGTCTCTCGACTGTGCCGTTGCACTACAAGACCTCGAGCACCTTGGAGTCGATGAGATCGTAACCTTTGACGCACACGATCCGACCATTCAAAATGCCATTCCACGCATGAGCTTCTTAAACGTCTATCCGACGCTAGACATCTTAAAGCACTTCCTCTCTAGAGAAAAGTGGCTCTTAGATGACTCTGAAAAGCTCATCGTCATTAGCCCTGATACAGGAGCGATGGATAGAGCTATCTACTATGCAGGCGTACTCGGACTCGACGTCGGTCTCTTCTATAAGCGTCGTGACCACAGTCGCATCGTAAACGGAAAGAACCCGATCGTTGCACACGAGTACATCGGTCGAGACATCAAGGGCATGAACGTCCTTATCGTAGACGACATGATCGCAAGTGGTCAGTCGATGCTAGACATTGCAAAAGAACTCAAAGAACGTGGAGCAAAGCACATCTTTGCAGCTTCTACCTTTGCTTTCTTTACAGAAGGAACAGAGAAATTTAAAGAGTACTACGACAAGAAGTACATCGACCGCGTCTTTAGTACGAACCTCAACTATGTACCAGAAGAGATCCAAAATGCTGAGTGGTTCAGCATGGTAGACTTAAGTCTCTTCTTAGCAGAGATCATCGATCAGCTAAACTACAACCACTCCGTATCAAGAGTTCTCGATGCCACAGAAGGTATCCGAGAATTCCTACGTGAGAACGGCTTCGATCCTGACCGACGCACAAAAGAGCTGGAGGGATAAGTGAACATCACTGAAGTCCTTGCCACAGAGCTTTCGATAACGAAGGATCAAGTTGAAAAGACAATTCAATTACTCGATGAAGGGAACACCGTTCCCTTTATCGCTCGTTACCGAAAAGAAGTGACAGGAAACTTAACCGATACCGTCCTTCGAGACTTTGAAACGAGACTCCAATATCTAAGAAACTTAAACGAACGAAGAGCGGACATTCTACGCCTCATGGAGGAGCAAGGGGTACTCACGGAAGAGCTTCAACAAGCTATCGATCAAGCGACGACCCTACAGGCTCTTGAAGATATCTATAGGCCCTTTAAGCCGAAGAAGCGAACACGTGCTACCATCGCAAAAGAAAAGGGCCTAGAGCCCTTAAGTAAGTACCTTTTAGAGTGCCAAAACGAACCGAAGAAGGAAGCCGAAAAGTATCTAACAGAAGATGTTCCAACGGTTGAAGAGGCCTTAGAAGGTGCGATGGACATTATCGCAGAAACCGTGAGCGACAGCTTAGAGTATCGCGTCATCGTTAGAAAAGATATCTACAACAAGGGAACACTCACTTCAAGTGTCATTAAAGAAGATTTCAATCCTACGTATAAGGTCTATGAAGACTTCGAAGAGAAGGTCAAATTTCTTAAGCCTTATCAAGTGTTAGCACTCTTTCGAGCAGAAAAAGAAGGAGAGCTTAAGCTAACGATCAATGCATCCGATGAAGAGAACATCAAACGCATTCTCTTTAAGTTAAGTCCCAAGAAAGAGCACGGATCTTATGAATATCTCTCCTTTGCCGTAGAGGACGCCTATAAGCGCTTACTCTTTCCCTCGGTAGAGACCGAGACGAGAAGTGCCCTAAAAGAGATTGCAGATGAAGAGTCGATCAAGGTCTTTGCAAAGAATCTAGAGCCCTACATCATGCAACCACCTCTCATGGGACACGTCATGATGGGCATCGACCCCGGTTACCGCACGGGTTGTAAGGTAGCCGTCATCGATACCACAGGAAAACTACTCGATTACACCACGATCTATCCGACCAAGCCTCAAGAGCGCATTCGTGAGAGTCAGCTAACCTTAAAGAAGCTCATTGAAAAGCACAATGTTTCGGTCATTAGTATCGGTAATGGAACAGCCTCAAGAGAAACTGAGAAAGTCGTAGCAGACTTAATCGATGAGATGAAACCGAGAGAGATTCACTACGCTATGACGAGTGAATCAGGAGCCTCCATCTACTCTGCATCAAAACTTGCAGAGGAGGAATTCCCGGATCTCGACGTCACCATTAGAGGTGCGATAAGTATCGCTCGCCGCCTTCAAGACCCCATGGCAGAGCTCGTAAAGATCGAGCCCAAGCACATTGGCGTAGGGCAGTATCAGCATGACGTCAACCAAAAGCTATTAAATGAAACGCTCGAGCACGTCGTAGAGAACCTCGTAAACCGCGTAGGTGTCGACGTCAACCGAGCAAGCTTTGCACTCCTTAGCTACGTCTCAGGAATCTCAAAGACCGTCGCAAAGAACTTCGTAAGCTACCGAGAAGAAAACGGAGCCTTCACTTCTAGAAAAGAATTCCTAAAGGTCAAAGGTGTTGGACCTAAGGCCTTCTTACAGTGCGCAGGCTTCCTACGTATCCCTGAGAGTAAAGAAGTCCTTGATAACTCTGCGGTACACCCTGAAAGCTATGAAATTGCGAAAAGACTTCTTGGAAGAGACCTTTCAGCCATCGATTTAAAAGCCGAAGCCACCTCACTAAACATCGGTGAACCGACGCTTCGTGACATTATAGAAGAGCTTAAAAAGCCCGGAAGAGACCCACGTGATGAGATGCCAAAGCCGATCCTACGAAGTGACGTACTGAGTATCGAAGATCTCGAAGTAGGCATGGAACTCACAGGAACCGTTCGTAACGTCGTAGACTTTGGAGCCTTTGTAGACATCGGTGTAAAGAACGACGGACTCGTCCATATCTCAGAACTCTCCGATCGCTATGTAAAGCACCCTGGAGAAGTCGTAACAGTAGGAGATATCGTTAGAGTACGCATTATAAAAATTGAACGTGAACGACAAAAGGTCGGGCTTAGCATGAAAGGCATGAAGTAAGTCTTAAAAAAACTTATTAGAAGCCAGAAACTAAAAAAATTACATTTCCTATTCGAAAAAGTAGAAGAAACGGTCGGTAGACCGTTTCTTCTTATTTGTAAATACAATCGTATTTACCATCTGCAAAGCCACTCTCTAAAACAACTGGAGTGTTTCATATGTTAATTTGTCATATAAAACGTATCTTACATTAAGAGAATTGCTAAAACATCACCGAGAAGAAATATTATAATATTTTGTGTTTATGCAAGCATATTACAACTAATTATGCAATTAGTCTATATAGTTTCCCTTAAAAATATCCATGAAATATTGTCATACAAACTATGATAAGAGGTAATGGTTAGAACAATAACAGTTCCAATAATATGGTACGTATCTTAGAATCAGCAAATAAAATGAAATGCATGATGAAAAGTTGTTTATAACTAGTTGATGTTTTTCACTTAAGGGTATATTATGATAACAAATAATCTATTTTAGGAAGATTCGCCTATGACATTTTTCATCGACTTCACTAGTAGTTTGAAATACCGTGTTCCTCAGCGATTTAAGAACGGCGACTAAACCGCTTTGTTTTGAAATCTGATCGGAGTAAAAAACAATCATGGGGAAGGAGAATACATATGTTTAAAAAAGTAATGACAGAGCTAAAGACCAATGAACTAAAAAGATATCGAATTGTGTGCCTATTGTTACTCATTGCATTTTCATTCACATTTGTAAAGTACTTAGGTGTGAGAGAAGAACAGAGGGTTGAAGAAATAGCAGGTGAGGACTGGATAGTTACAATATGTACATTTGGTTTTGAAGATATCAAAAAAAACGTTAGAGTGAAATTCAAAACCATAAGATCAGATGGCTTTGAGTATATTAATTTGGATGAAAAATATGGTCCCGATGTAGATAACACAGCATATTCAGGTGCGCATGGTTCAGATGGCCCTGATACTTTAATTTTTAGTGGCGATGTGGATGGAGTTCCTATTAAAGAATTCACTTATGTGACTAAACGTAGTGAATATGTATACTTGAGCTTTGATCTAAAAGAAAAAAATAATGAGTATTACTGGGAACGAAGAATCGAGCGCTAATGGCTTTAAAAAGAGGAGTGCATTATGATTAAAAAAATCCGTGAGAATCCCATTTTGATATACAAAATTGTTTGTTTACTGTTAGCTTTCGCACTTGTGCTCTCGGTTGTCGGTATTTTTACTTCAATGAATAGAATCAGTGCACTAAAAAAGGATGTTCATTCTCGTATCCGCGTTCAGTTCAATTTTAGCAAAGGAGACATTAAGAAACCCATGACGTTAAGGATCATCTTGATAGATACTGACGGTAAGGAACGGGTATTGAAAGAAAAAACTTACGGACCAGATGAACAGTATGCATCCTTTTCGGAATTTCTTATTAGAGATGGTGGAGTACTGTTCTTGATTCAAGGCGAGGTCGATGGCGTTCGTATAAAAGATGGCTATGTGAGTACAGTTAATCCTGATTTTATGTGCTATAGTTTTAATTTGAAAGAACAAAACGGGAAATACTATTGGGAAGAGAGAATGTCGAAAGAAAAACTGGACGAATAAACAATGATCAAATTCAAGGATGAGTAGGTATCAATATTTCAAGTAAAGATGTTAGTCAATGCATTTTGGCGAATTGAAATAGAACCATTCTAGTAAGCTCTTAAATAAACAATATCTCCCAAAGTAGACGGTGATCTACCTTGGGAGATTTTTTTGATTCCATCCTTCGATTTTAAATCGTCTCTGTAAGTAGAATCATCTGTACGATGAGTAATGTCGTTAAGATCAAGGCGTAGCGTGAGCTAAAGGCTTCTAGGATGTAGTGTCCTCCGGGGTGGTGCTCATCTCTAAAGCGTGCAATCGCATCTCTTTTTAGGAATAAGAGAACGACGCCTAAGAGAAAGAAGAGGAAGATGATCGTATCGAGTGCACCTTTACCGATGATCGGAAGGAGCGCTGAAAAGAGTACGGTGATTCCAAAGTTATTGATGAAGTGAAAGAGGATGGCGTAGACGAGTCCGTAGCGGTAGGAGATGTAGCCTAGGATGAGGCCTAGGAAGGTTGCAAAGATACCTTGTGGGAGGTTACCGTGGTAGAGTCCAAACAGGATCGCAGAGAGGACGATCGCCCCATAGGGGTTCGCCTTTTCAAGTCTAGCTTGGATGTATCCACGAAAGACGATCTCTTCTATGATGGGAGCGACGAAGCAGGCGTAGACCCACATGACATGGTCGTAATCGACACCTGTAGCTGCATCCACTTGCTCTCGAATCGTTAAGCCAAAGAGTTCAAAGAGCTTATCGAGGTAGAGGCTCGTGAAGTCAAAGATCTGGGAACCCATGATAAAGAGCACGATGAAGAAAAAGAAGGTGCTTCTTTTCATGGGGCTTCTTCTATATCGTTCCTGTAACTCACTAGCACTGTAGTACTCGCTAAAGACGAGCAGAGTTACGATCGTAAACATGCCGATTTCAAGCGAATGGTAGAAGCTTGAAGTGAGGATTCGTTCAAGGTCTGCGGGGGAGTCAAAGTGTGATGTTAAGCTCAGTAGCATTGCGATCGCAAAGCCCATGAGAAAGGTAACAATTTGTATCTTTAAAAGGGCTTTTGTGCCCATGGAAAAGGCGTCTCTTAGTTCTGTGTTTTGTTCCATCGTTCCTCCTATCTATCTTTATCCTAAAGAAAAGACTGGAATCCGTCAATGCATTCCCTGTTTTTCTTGAAATTTCAAGGAAATTTTGATACCATTAGTAGTGAAAGGAGTCATCATGGACGAATTAAAAAAGCTTACAGAATGGGTACAGGAATCACGTCGCATTGTCTTTTTTGGAGGTGCTGGCACCTCAACAGCTGCAGGTATTCCTGACTTTCGAAGTGCCTCTGGCTTATATAACCAGAAAAATGACTTTGGGTATCCTCCGGAGTACCTTTTAAGCCACGATTTTCTCGAGGCCGATCCCGATGGCTTTAGTGATTATTATAAGCACCACCTAATCTTTCCTGATGCTAAGCCAACCGTTCTTCACGAAGTTCTCTATGAGTGGGAAAAGAGCGGAAAACTCTTAGGTATCATTACGCAAAATATTGATGAGCTTCATCAGAAGGCGGGAAATCGACGTGTCGTCGAACTTCACGGCACCTTGAGTGATCACTACTGTACGCGTTGTCATCGTAGATATTCTTTAGAAGAAGCGATGGAGCATGAGAAGGCGATGTACTGTGAAGCGTGTGGTGGCTTTGTTCGTCCACGCGTGACCTTATATGGAGAGTCTCTCGATCAAGAGGCCATTGAAGAAGCCGTCTACATGCTTCGAAATGCCGACCTATTAATCATCGGCGGGACATCGCTCGTCGTCTATCCAGCAGCGGGACTCGTACGCTATTATGGGGGAGAACGCTTGGCAGTCGTGAATCAGCAACGTGTTAAGGTTCACGGCAAGGATGCACTGTTCTTGCAAGAAGACCTAGAAATGGTATTTTCACATTTGAAAGTTGCAAAGTAAAGGAGTATACTAATGAAAACTTTCTTTCTAAGGAGAATTGAATGAAAAAATGGTACATAGTTTTTTTAATCGCTCTTCTCGTCTTGAGTAGTTGTCAAGCACCACAGAATGCGGTTGAAACAAAGGACTCCGTTGTCATTGCTGTACCGCAGGATCCAGACTTTCTAGATCCTCACAAGGCAGCAGCTGCAGGAACCAAGGAGATGATCTTTAACATCTTTGAAGGTCTTCTAAAGCCGACACCTGAAGGAACACTCGTCGACTGTCTCGCTCAGAGCCATGAAGTGAGTGCAGATGGATTAACGTATTCTGCCACACTTCGAGATGGCGTTACTTTCCATAACGGAAAGCCAGTCACAGCAGACGATGTTCTCTACAGCTACAATCGCCTAAAAGAGACGAAAGAGACGCTAAAGGATGTAGAGATTAAGGCCAATGGAAACACCATCGAGTTTGTTCTAAAGACACCGAATGCAGCCTTCTTAGAGGAGCTCTCATTAGCTATCCTCTGTAAGGACCTTTCAGATGAAGAACAAAATAAGAGCCCTGTAGGAACAGGTCCTTATAAGTTCGTTTCTTATGAACCAACACAATCTTTAAAGCTCACTCGAAACGATTCCTACTGGAATAAGGAAAAGCTTCCAAAAATCAAGGATGCTGAGTTTAGAATCTTTAGCGATGCGAATACGGCCTTTACTTCATTAAAGAGTGGTGAAGTAGACCTCTATCCACGCATTACGCCAGAGCAACTGAAGATGATTGGAGAAGATCTTCAGTCGATCGAAAGCCCACAGAACTTGATTCAATTTTTAGGTTATAATTTAAAGGATCCTATCTTAAGTAAGCCAGAAGTAAGAGCAGCACTAAACGCTTGTCTCGACCGCGATCAAATTATTAAGCGTGTGGCTGATGGTCAAGGTACAGCGATTCAATCCAACATGAGTCCTGTCATGAAGTTCTGGTACAAAGAAGGACTTAAAAATCCGAACGAAAAGAACATTGAAGAAGCTAAGAAACTTCTAGAAAAAGCAGGTCTAAAAGACGGCTTTGAGCTTACGATTACGACGCCATCCAACTATGAGTTCCACGTAAAGACGGCTGAAGTCGTCGTAGAGCAGTTAAAGGCGATCGGTGTCAATGCTAAAGTCGAACAAGTGGAATGGAGCGTTTGGCTCGACCGCGTCTTTACAAAGCGCGAATTCCAATCGACGATCATCGCTTTCGATGGTAAGCTTGACCCGAACTCTTTCTTGGCGTATTATCAATCTGAATATGCACGAAACTTCTTTAACTACAAGAATGATAAGCTCGACACCTTGCTGAAGGAAGGCCTTTTAGAACAGGATCAGAACAAGCGTCAAGCAATCTATCAAGAAGCCCAAGCAATTCTCGTAGAGGATCCTCCAGCATACTACATCATGGATCCAAACTACATTGTTGCCATGAGTAAATCTCTCAAAGGATATACGACGTATCCGATCTACGTTCAAGACCTTTCTGTACTCTATTTCGAATAGGCAAATGCTCGAAGCATTTGCCTTTTTTTAGGAGCCTATGAAAAAGTATTTTTTAAACAAGCTCTTTATGGCCTTTATGACGCTCGTTTTCGTAAGTCTCATCACGTTTTTTGTCTTTGAGATCATTCCTGGAAACGCAGCGATTTCAAGGTTAGGCATGAATGCGACGCCAGAGCAGATTAAAGAACTCGAAGAAAAGATGGGTGTGAATGATCCAATCTTTACGCGCTTCTTTCGCTGGAGCGTAAATACCTTAAAAGGAGACCTAGGAACGTCGATGCGTTTTGATGAGCCCGTAAGTGCTCTCATTTCAAAGCGCTTTTTAGTGACGACGGAGCTCCTTGTCATCACACTCCTTCTTACGATCATCGTGGGTGTACCGCTTTCGATCTATATTGCAAAGCACAGAAAAGAAGCGGGAGGCTTTATCGTAAGTGCACTGAGTCAAGTGGGGATGGCGATCCCTACCTTTTGGCTCGGTATTCTCATTACGATCTTCTTTGGACTCACGCTTCGCTTTTTCGTTCCAAGTCGCTTCATTTCAATGAGTGAGAACTTCATCGGAGGACTTCGCTATCTCTTTTTTGCGGCCCTTTCGATGGCCGTTCCACGCATCGCTGTTCTCATGCGCTACTTTGGAAACGCCCTCATGGATGAGATGAAAAAGCCTTACATTCGAACGGCTCTATCAAAGGGAGTCGACCGCAAACGCATTATGAAAAAGCACGTCATAAAAAATGCGCTCATTCCGATGCTCGCGGTCCTCGGTATGATGGTTGCAGATATCCTAGGTTCGATCGTCATCGTAGAGCAGATCTTTAACATCCCAGGCCTCGGTAAGCTTCTCATCTCAGCTATCTCTGGTAGAGATCTGCCGCTCGTTCAGGGCATCGTCCTCTACATTACCTTTATCGTCATCCTCGTTCACGTCGTCTTAGACTTCGTCTATCAGCTCGTCGATCCGAGAATCCGTTCGGAGGTCAAACAGTGAATAAACACGTATATATCGTCATCGGATCCATTCTCATTGGACTGCTCTTATTCATGTGTCTTTTAAGCTTCGTTTGGCTTCCTTATCCACCCAATGACGAGGTGGCAGAGAAGTATCTTCCTCCGAGTGGTGATCACTGGTTTGGCACAGATGACCTCGGAAGAGACTTACTGAGTCGCGTGCTCGTAGGAAGTCGAAATGTCTTTTACGTAGGAATGATCTCCGTTTCCATTGGACTTGTAGGAGGCATCTTGATCGGTGGCATTGCAGGCTTTTTAGGTGGTGCCGTAGATAGCGTACTCATGCTCATCATGGATGCTTTTATGAGCTTTCCAGGGATTCTCTTTGCCCTCATGTACGTGGCCGTCTTCGGTTACGGAATAAAAAATACGGTCATCGCTTTAGGAATTATGGCGATCCCCGTCTTTTCGCGTATTACTCGCACGGGCTTTCTCCAAGAGCGTCAGAAGCTCTATGTAAAGCTCGCTCAAAGCGTAGGGGTTGGAAGACTTCGCATCATGTTTGTACATATTCTTCCAAACATCATGACGCAGCTAACCGTTGCCGTCACCATGGGCTTTGCTTCAGCCATTCTAAACGAAGCGGGATTAAGTTATCTCGGTCTCGGCGTTCAGCCACCAGACCCTAGTTGGGGAAGAATGCTTAAAGAAAGTCAAAATGTCTTTGTCTTAGCTCCTCACTATGCGCTCATTCCTGGACTTATGATCACCCTAGCCGTTCTCGGCTTCAACCTCTTTGGCGATGGAATTCGCGATCTAAAGGAGTACCGATGAGTTTACTCACAGCAAAAAATCTTCAGATTTCATTCCTCACACCAACGGAGAAACTTCCTGCCGTCGTAGGCGTCGATGTTTGTATCGAAGAAGGCGAGATCATGGGACTCGTAGGGGAAAGCGGTTCGGGAAAGAGTATCTTAAGCCTATCTCTCATGGACCTTGTAAATGAGACGACGGAAGTCACTTACGATTCTCGCGTCTTTTTAGGGAAAGAAGTGAAGGACATGGCACCTCTTCGCGGTAAAGAAATTTCCATGATCTTTCAGGAACCCATGAGTGCCTTAAATCCTCTCATGAAGATCGGTAAGCAGATTGAAGAGGTCTTAGAAGTTCATCACTATGAAGGGGACTTAAAAAAGCGAGTGTTAGAGGTCATGGAAGAAGTAGGGCTTCCTCGAGTCGAAGCCATCTACGATAGCTATCCTCATGAGCTCTCGGGTGGCCTCTTACAACGTGCGATGATCGCGATGGCTGTCATTTTGCGACCCAAACTCATCATCGCCGATGAACCGACGACCGCGCTCGACGTTCAAAATCAGGATCAGATTATTCGCCTCATGAGAAAGCTTCACGATACACTCGGCGTTTCGATCCTCTTTATCTCTCATAATCTAAGCATCGTAAAGAGCCTCTGTGACCGCGTGACTGTCCTTTACCTCGGCATGGTCATGGAAAGCGCAGAGACCTTAGAACTCATTAAAAATCCGTTACACCCATACACCTTGGGTCTCATTCGTTCGGTAGCAGAGCCTTCAAAGAAACCGAATCCGCTCTATGCCATTCCTGGAAGAGTTCCTGCTCTTAATGAAAGACCAAAAGGTTGTCCCTTTAGTCCACGCTGTGAGTGGGCAAAGGAGAAGTGCTTTGAAGAACTGCCTCCTCTTAGAGAGGAGAAGGGAAGAAAGGTTCGCTGCTTTTATCCCTTGGACCTTGAGGAGAAGTAATGTTATTAGAAGTCAAGGATCTAACCAAAGAATTTACCATCAGTTCGAAGGGACTGTTTGAAAAACCGAAGAAATTTTTAGCCGTTGACCACGTGACCTTTCAGATTAAAGAAGCCAAGACATTCGGTCTCGTAGGAGAGAGTGGATCGGGTAAGAGCACCATCTCCAACATGATCGCAGGCATTTTAAAGCCTACGAGTGGTGAGATTCTCTACGAGGGAGTCGACATCTTAAAGGTCTCTGGAAAGCAAAGTAAGGAGATCGACCGGAACATTCAGATGGTCTTTCAGGACCCTTATAATGCCCTGAATCCCTCGAAAAAGATCGGCTGGATTGTAGAGGAACCGCTTCGCGTCTACGGAGAGACCAACCGAAGAGAAAAGGTTCTAGATCTCTTAAGTGAAGTCGGTCTCGATGAATCGATCTTAGATCGCTATCCCCATGAGCTTTCTGGTGGTCAGCGTCAGCGCGTCGTCATCATGACAGCGATCATCTTAAAGCCAAAGCTCGTCATCTTAGATGAAGCGGTAAGTGCGCTCGATGTGAGCATTCAAGCCCAGATTTTAAACCTCTTAAAAGAGCTACAGAGAAAGTATAAGCTTTCCTATCTCTTTATTAGTCACGATCTACAAGTGGTCGAGTACATGAGCGATGCCATTGCTGTTCTTAAAAATGGTCGCATTGTTGAGCTCGCTTCTGCAAAGGAACTCAATGAAGACCCGATCCACCCTTATACGCAGAGTCTCCTTGCTAAGGCACCTATGCTCGATGTGAAGGAACGCTTTCAGATGGATACGAAGCCTTATGAAAACCTCTGTAGAGGCGTAGAGGGAACGACGCTTTATAAAGAGGCGCACTACGTCCTCTGTGATGAAGTATAAGATTATTCATTAGCTTTCCGGGTAGGAAAGGTGTAGGAGGTCGGTATGAAAAATATGAATGGTGCCATCGTTGGCGTTGGCGTATTTGCAGTCGTTTTTGTACTCTCAGTTCTCTTCTTTGGCGCAGCCTACGATACCGTAACGGGAGGGGAACCTCTATAGGCCTTTGAAACACTCATCATTTCTCTGAGTGTTTTTTTCTTATTGGTTGACTTGCCCCCCTCCATTCGTTATACTTTTAGTAGCAGTGATGATTGGAAGAGTAGGCGATTTAAAGGCCTCTAGAGAGTCCGCGTCGGTGGAAAGCGGATGGCTGGAGTCGACTGAAGAACACCCATGAACTGAAACCGGATCATACACGTTACGTATTTTGAGACCTAATGAGGGTGGCACCACGGCATTCGTCCCTCTCCCTTTGGGTCTTTTTTATTTTAAGGAGGACGTTTTGAAACGCACAGAAATTATCGATTTATTTAGAACACAAGAGGCACGAGAGATTTCCGTAAGTGGTTGGATTCGTACCAATCGCCACTCCGCACAAATTGGCTTTATCGAGCTCAATGATGGATCGAGCTTCTTAAATCTTCAAGTCGTCTATGAAGCGTCTTTACCTAACTTTGACGAAGTAAGTCGCTACAGCATTTCTTCGAGCATTGAAATTGTCGGGGATCTCATTTTAACCCCTGAAAATAAGCAACCCTTTGAGCTTCATGCAAAAGAGATCAAGCTTCTAGGTGAAGCCGATAAAGAGTATCCACTTCAAAAGAAGCGCCATAGCTTTGAGTACCTTCGTACGCAGTTAACGCTTCGTCCAAGGACCAACACCTTTATGGCTGTCTTTCGCGTAAGAAGTATCCTCGCTATGACCATTCACGAGTTCTTCCAAAAGGAAGGCTTCGTCTACATTCATACGCCTATTCTTACGGGTAACGATGCCGAGGGCGCAGGTGAGATGTTCCAAGTGACAACGCTCGACATGAAGAATATCCCACGCACGGAGGAAGGCCATATCGACTATTCCAAAGAGCTCTTTGGAAAGAAGATGGGTCTTACCGTAAGTGGACAGCTCGCTGTAGAGCCTTTCGCTCATAGCTTTGGTAAGGTCTATACCTTTGGACCGACCTTCCGTGCAGAGAACTCCAACACGCTGCGTCATGCCAACGAATTCTGGATGATCGAGCCTGAGATGAGTTTCTGCGATCTCGACATGGACATGGATGTCATCGAACGAATGCTTAAGTACATTATCCGTGAGACCATGGAACGTGCTCCACAGGAAATGGCATTCTTAAACGAACGCATCGATCCTACGCTCATCGAGCGCTTAGAGCTCGTCGTAAATACCCCCTTTAAGCGCATGACGTATACCGAAGCGATCGAGGTCTTAAAGGCCAGTGGTGAAGCGTTTGAATACGCACCGGAATGGGGCAAGGAGATTCAGACGGAGCACGAGAAGTACTTAGCTGGCGTCTATGCGAAGGGTCCAGTCTTTGTGACCGATTATCCGAAAGACGTCAAGGCCTTCTACATGAAACAAAACCCGGATGGACGCACGGTCCGCGCCGTCGACCTCTTGGTTCCACAAATTGGTGAAATTGTCGGTGGTTCACAGCGTGAAGACGACTATGAAGTCTTAAAGCGTGAGATCCTAGCACGTGGCATGGAATTAAGTGGCTACGAGTGGTACTTAGACCTTCGCCGCTACGGTACGACCGTTCATTCCGGCTTCGGCTTAGGTTTCGAGCGTGCCGTTCAATATATCACCGGCATGAGTAACATCAGAGACGTTCAGGCTTATCCTCGAACACCAAAGAGTGCGGAGTTTTAAATGCGTATAGGCGTCATCGGTGCAGGGAAAATGGGAACCAACTTGGCCTTAAATCTTCGTGATAATGGCCATACGGTTCATATCTATAACCGCTCAAAAGAAAGACTTGAGGCCGATGAGCTTCGAGAGTTCCATCGCTTTAGTGATCTGGAGCTCTTTTTGGCGAGCATGGAAGGCCCTCGCATCATTTGGATCGTGATCCCTGGAGGGGCCCTCACGTCACTCATTGAAACGATGCTACCGCTTCTTAAAAAGGGAGACATCCTAGTAGACTATTCCAATTCACACTACCGCGTTACGAAGGAGCGTGCAGCTCGCTTAAAGGAAAAGGGCATCGGTTTTATCGATGTCGGTTTCTGCGGAGCGCTAAATGGAGCACGAGAAGGCGCTTGCTTTGCCGTAGGTGGTGAAGAGAGCGATGTGAAGCAGGTGGAGCGAGCGTTCGTAAGTATCGCAAGCGAAGGTGGCTATGCTCACATCGGAAAAAGTGGCATGGGTCACTACATTAAGATGGTCCATAATGGCATCGAATACGCCATGATGCAGGCCATCGGAGAAGGCTTTAGCTTACTCGAAGCGAGCGAAGAGCCGATCGATCTCAACGTATTAAGTGGCGTATGGAACAGTGGTGCCATGATCAGTGGCACGCTCATGGGACTCACTCATGAGATCTTAGAAAACGGTGAACTTGAAGAAGTAGAGGGAATCGTCGATACCTCAGGAGAGGCGAGCTATGCACTCCTCGAGAGCATCGAAAAGCACATCAGTATTCCAGCTATTTCCGCAAGCTTATATACTCGCTTTAAATCGCAGGATGAGGAGCGAACGACCGAAAAACTCGTGTCTGTACTACGTGGAAAATTTGGCGGACACAAAATCTACTTAAGAGGGAAAAAATGAAGAAAATACTTGTTACTGGAGGAACCGGGCAAATTGGTTCGGAAATTGTCGTAAGACTGCGTGAACTCTACGGAAAAGACAATGTCGTCAATTCCGCCATTACGCCTAGACCAGAGTGGGACGATGGACCATACCTTACACTCGACGTAACCGATAAGATGGCTTTCTATGAAGCAACCAAGTCGAATGGCGTCGACTCCATCATTCACCTCGCAGCACTTCTTTCTGCTACAGGAGAAAAGAATCCTCAAGCACTATGGGCTATCAACATGGGTGGACTCTATAATGCACTAGAAATTGCCCGCGAGAACGAACTTCACATGTTCTGCCCTTCGTCGATTGCTTGCTTTGGACCGACGACACCTTTTGATAACACACCTCAAGACACGATTCAAAGACCGACGACCATCTACGGCGTATCGAAAGTAGCTGGAGAACTACTTCTCGATTACTACCACAAGAAATTTGGCGTCGATACACGCGGCGTTCGCTACCCTGGAATCATCTCTCATAAGACACTTCCCGGCGGTGGAACGACAGACTATGCCGTACACATTTACTTTGATGCGGTTAAGAAGGGAAGCTACGCTTCTTACATCGCAAAGGATACATACATGGACATGATGTACATGCCAGATGCGGTAGAGTGCATCATTAATCTCATGGAAGCAGATCCAAGTAAGCTAAAGCACAGAAATGCCTTTAACGTTTCTGCCATGAGTATTGAACCCGAGATGATCGCAGCAGAAATTCGTAAGCACATTCCAGACTTTAAGCTAACTTACGACGTAGATCCCGTTCGTCAAAGCATCGCAGAAAGCTGGCCCAATAGCTTAGATACGAGTGCTGCGCGCGAAGAATGGGGATTTAAGCCCATGTATGACTTAGCCAAAATGACCAAGGATATGATCGAAGAAATCCGCAAAAAATAGGAGGTACCATGAACTTGACCTTTGATAAGCTCCCCACAATGCCCGCCTTCGAAGAGGGTATTCGAAGAGCTCCACGAAGGACGTCTGAGTTAACAGAAGCTGATAAAGAGCTAGCCGTTAAGAATGCCCTTCGCTACATCCCCAATGAATTTCATGAAGAAATGCGTAAGGAATTCATGGCAGAGCTCGAAGAGCATGGCCGTATCTACGGTTATCGTTTCCGCCCGGAAGGTCGCCTTTACGGAAAACCTATCATGGAGTATCCGGGAAAGACGTTAGAAGCCAAGGCCATCCAGGTGATGATCGATAACAACTTAGACTTCGAAGTGGCACTTTATCCGTATGAACTCGTAACGTATGGTGAGACGGGACAGATCTTTCAAAACTGGATGCAATACCGTTTAGTGAAGGAATATTTAAAAGTCCTTGAAGAGGATGAAACGCTCGTTCTCTTTAGCGGACATCCACTAGGAATCTTTAAGTCCCACAAGGAAGCTCCGAGACTCATGATCTCAAACGGACTCATGGTAGGTCTCTACGATGACCCCATGCACTTTAACCGTGCAGCCGCTCTCGGTGTCGCAAACTACGGCCAGATGACGGCAGGTGGCATGATGTACATTGGGCCCCAGGGAATCGTTCATGGAACGTATAACACGCTCTTAAACGCTTCTCGCATTCAAATTGAAGGTCAAGAAGATATGCGTGGTGTGTTCTTCATCACGAGTGGCTTAGGAGGCATGAGCGGTGCACAAGGTAAAGCCGTGAAGATTGCTGGTGGTGTAGGTATCGTCGCTGAAGTCGACTACTCCCGCATCGAAACGCGCTTAAAGCAAGGCTGGATCGACCTCAGTACCGATAGCTTAGAAGAAGCCGTGTCCCTCGCACTAGAAAAGAAAGAGAAGAAGGAATCGATCGCCATCGCTTACCACGGTAACGTTGTCGATCTTCTCGAGTATGTCGATGAAAAGAACATCAAAGTTGAACTATTAAGTGATCAGACGAGCTGTCACGTGCCTTATGAAGGAGGATACTGTCCTCAAGGAATTACCTTCGAAGAGCGCACAGAGCTTTTAGATAGAGATCCTGAACACTTTAGAGAACTCGTAGATGAATCCCTAAAGCGTCACTTTAATGTCTTAAAACGCCTTACAGGAAAAGGCTCTTACTTCTTTGACTACGGCAACGCCTTTATGAAGGCCGTCTGTGATGCTGGAGAAAAAGCCATCTGTAAAAATGGAGTCGATGAAAGCCAAGGTTTCATCTGGCCAAGCTATGTTGAAGACATCATGGGACCACTCCTTTTCGACTACGGTTATGGACCGTTCCGCTGGGTGTGCCTATCCGGTAAGCCAGAAGATCTCGATAAGACCGACAAGGCTGCCATGGAGATGATTGATAAAGACAGACGCTATCAAGACTACGACAACTGGGCTTGGATCAGGGATGCCAAGAAGAACGAGCTCGTCGTAGGAACACAGGCGAGAATTCTCTATTCCGACGAAGTTGGTCGCATGAATATCGCACTTAAATTCAACGAACTCGTCCGTAAAGGAGAGATCGGTCCTGTTATGCTCGGTAGAGACCACCACGACACAGGTGGAACCGATTCGCCCTTTAGAGAGACTGCAAATATCTACGACGGATCGAATGTCATGGCAGATATGGCCATTCAAAGCTTCGCAGGTAATGCTGCGAGAGGCATGACCATGTGTGCACTCCATAACGGTGGTGGCGTAGGCGTAGGTAAGAGCATTAACGGTGGTTTCGGTCTCGTACTAGATGGCTCAGAACGCGTCGATACGATCATTCGCCGTGCGATGAGCTGGGACGTCATGGTAGGCGTTGCCAGAAGAAACTGGGCGAGAAATGAACACGCCATGGAAACCGTCATGAAGTTTAATGAAGAACAACGTGGAAACGTGACTGTACCATATATAGGAGAATAAAATGAATCGTTTGATGGAATGTGTACCAAATTTTAGTGAAGGCCGTAATAAAGAAGTGATCGAAAAGATCATCGATACCGTTCGCGGAAAAGATGGCGTAAAGCTTCTTGATTACTCTTCCGATGCCGACCACAACCGCACGGTTGTGACACTCGTAGGAACACCTGAAGGAATTAAACCTGCGATCAAGGAATTCTGCCGTGTAGCAAAGGATCTCATCGACCTCAGAAAGCACGAAGGACAGCATCCACGTATGGGCGCTGTTGACGTCATTCCTTTCATTCCGATCTCTGGCATTACAAAGGATGAAGCCGTAGCATTTTCTAAAGAAGTAGCGAAGGAACTCTACGAGGAACTCGAGATTCCATCCTTCCTCTATGAGGACTCTGCTTCCACAGAAAAACGTAGAAACTTAGCAACCCTTCGTAAGGGTCAATTTGAAGGCATGAGAGAAAAAGTAAAGGATCCTGAATTCCACCCAGACTTCGGTGAGACGATTCACGACTCCTTTGGTATTGTAGCCATTGGCGCACGTCCTTTCCTCATCGCATTTAACATTAACCTCGCTACATCTGATCTTGCCATCGCTGATCGCATCGCAAAAGACGTTCGCTTTGTTGGCGGAGGTCTACGCTATGTAAAGGCTATGGGAGTGAAGCTTGAAGAGAGAAATATCACTCAAGTTTCCATGAACTGCACTGACTTTACAAAGACACCGCTACACCGCGTTTTCGAGATGGTAAAAAGAGAAGCAGCTCGCTATGGAGTAAACGTCCTCGGTTCAGAGATCATTGGACTACTTCCACTCCAAGCAGTGAGTGATACGTTCAGCTGGTACCTACAGACCGAGATCTATTCAGCCGATCAGATCTTAGAAAAGAAGATCATGGAATGAAGCTTCTTTTAAAGCATGCTAATCTCACGACCTTTTTAGGAAATAAGCCTCATAAGGGTCAGGAAATGCGTGAACTTCATACATTTACGGATACCGACATCCTCCTCTCTGACGGTGTGATCGAACACATCGGTTCGATCGATGAAGACTGTGAGACGATCGACTGTGAGGGAAGACTCGTAACTCCTGGTTACGTCGATAGCCACACTCACTTCATATTCGGTGGAGATCGCTCCAATGAATACCGCATGCGATTAGAGGGAGCGAGCTACCTTGAGATTAAAGAGCAGGGTGGAGGGATTCAAGCGACCGTAAAGGCGACGCGTGAAGCCACACTCGAGGATCTCGTTTCGAGCGGTAAAGAGCGTCTTAAGGGCTTTATCGCACACGGCGTTACGACCGCCGAATCAAAGAGCGGCTACGGTCTCGACTGGGAGACGGAAAAGAAGATGCTTGAAGCCATGGATGTGCTTCAAAAGGAAGTTCCGGTTCGCCTTGTAAAGACCTTTATGGGAGCGCATGAAATCGCACCAGAATTTAAAGGCGATGCCAAAGGATACCTCGACTACATTTTAAGAGAAGTTGAGCCCAAGGTAGAAGATGTCTCCTTCTTCGATATCTTCACAGAACGTGGCGTCTTTGAGATCGAAGAGAGTAGAGAGTTCTTAGAAGAGCTAAAGAGGCGCGGTAGAAAGCTCAAGCTTCACGCAGATGAACTTGCACCTATTGATGGAGCCGTATTAGCTGCCGAGGTAGGAGCTATTAGTGCCGATCACTTACTTCAGATCAGTGATCGTGGAATTGATGCCATGAAAGCTTCTGGTACGATCGCAACGCTTCTACCGATGACGGCCTTTAGTATTAAATCGGCCTATGCACCGGCTCGAAAAATGATCGATAAGGGCTTAGCTGTAGCACTTGCAACTGATTACAATCCGGGAAGCTGTCATAGCTATTCGATTCCCTTACTCATCGCTTTAGCGACAAACTATATGGGTATGACTACTCCTGAGGTATTAGCAGCGCTTACGATCAATGGGGCGTGTGCTGTGGGCCTCGAAGAAAAGGTCGGTACAGCTGAAGTCGGAAAGAGAGCAGATCTCGTCATTCACGACGTAAAGAGTCTCGATGCACTCAGTTATCTATTTGGCGTAAATACGGTTCAGACGGTCATTCAGAGCGGAAGAGTCGTTTACGATAAGAGGAGAAGCTATGTTTAAAGAAAAGACACTTAACGCATTCCTAGCAGATGTTTCAGGTAGTGAACCCGTTCCAGGTGGTGGTACTGTAAGTGCCGTAGCAGGAGCGATCGGTTCAAGTCTCATGGCCATGGTTTGTAACTTAACCATCGGTAAAAAGAAGTACGTCGAAGTTGAAGAAGAGATGAAGGACATCCGTGAAAAAGCAGAAGCATTCCGCGAAAAGCTCTTAGAGCTTGCCGATAAGGATGCAGAAAGCTACGGAGATGTCGTCGCTTGCTTCTCACTTCCTAAAGAGACGGAAGAAGAGAAGAAGCACCGCTCCGAGATGATTCAAAAGAATCTCTACAAGGCAGCTCTTACGCCATTAGAGATTGCACGTACTTGTCTTGAAGCACTCAAATATGTAAAGACTGTTTTTGATAAGGGAAACAAAAACGCATACAGCGATGCGAAGGTTGCAGCTGTCATGCTTCGTAGTGGCGTTTTTGCAGCCGTCTACAACGTCGAGATCAACCTTGAGAGCTTGACGGATGAGTCTTTAATCGCACCACTTAAAAAAGAAGTTGAAGGAATCATAGAAGAAGCAAAACAACTTGAAAAAGAAGTCATCGAGTAGGAGGAGACCGTGTATACGATCATCGGTGATACTAGTCTAGATACGACCTTAGAGATGCATAAAAGGTGTGATATTCGAAAAGTACCTTTTTCGATTCGCTTTGATCATACGACCTATGTCGATCGACCAGATGTTTCCATGGATGACTTTTTAACCGACATGAAAAACTCCAAGACCTTTCAGTCGGCTTGTCCATCACCCCAGGACTACATCACGGAGTTTGAAACAGCTTCTGATGAGGTCTATGTCATCACCATTTCATCGCATCTTTCAGGGTCCTATAACAGTGCGGTCTTAGCAAAAAATCTCTTTGAGAGCGAAGGCACCGATAAAAAGATTCATATCATCGACTCCAAGAGTGCAGCGAGTGGCTTGACGCTTCTTGCACTTATGATCATGGATCTAAAGGATCAAGGTAAGTCTTTTAAAGAGATCATCGAAGAAGTTGAAGCTTACACCGATCAGATAGGAACGCTTTTCGTCTTAAAGAGTTTAAATAACCTTAGAAAAGCAGGTCGTCTATCGAACCTCAAAGCCTTTTTAGCGACGACCCTAAACATCGTTCCTGTCATGTGTGGAAACGACGGTGTCATTGAAGTGGCTGCCAAGGTTCGAGGATCTAAGAAGGCGTATCAAACGATGCTCGATCTCATGGAAGAAAAGGCTGGCAATTTAGTCAATCGAATGGTCACCTTAAATCACATGAACTACTTAGAAAAAGCCCTAGAATTAAAGGCTTCCATTGAAGCACGCTTTCCTGTTCGAGAGGTTGTTATTCTTGAGGCAGGTTTGTTAAATACACTTTATGAGGACGAACAGGGTATTATCATTGCTTTCTAGTTGAATGCAACAAATTAAAATGATAACCTGTAATTGTAATTCATCGCATTAGGAGGAAAAAATGCACAAACGTCTATTTATTCCAGGTCCAGTTGATGTACGTGAAGATGTTCTTGAAAAAATGTCTACACCCATGATCTCTCACCGTGGCAAAGAGGCTACAGAGCTCCAAAAGAGCATTTCTGAGAAGATGCAAAAGTTGATGTACACACAAAACGACATCATCCTTAGCACTTCAAGTGGTTCAGGCCTCATGGAAAGTGCCATCCGTTCTTGCACCAAGAAACGTGCAGCTGTATTCAGCGTCGGTTCTTTCGGTGACCGTTGGCACGATATGGCTGTAGCAAACAACGTTCCTGCTGATTTATTCCAAGCAGAACGCGGTGAGCCAATCACACCTGAAATGGTAGAAGAAGTGATCAAAGACGGCAAATACGACGTCGTAACAGTTACACACAATGAAACAAGTAGCGGTATCATGAACCCTGTCAAAGAAATTGGTGCTGTCATTAAAAAATATCCTGACATTATCTTCTTAGTTGACACCGTAAGTAGCCTTGGTGGAGCTAAGGTAGAAGTTGATGCTTCCAATATCGATGTCTGCATCACTTCAACACAAAAATCAATCGGTCTCCCTCCAGGACTCTCCATCGCTTCTGTTTCTGCTCGTGCATACGAAAGAGCAAAGACAGTAGAGCACAGAGGATTCTACCTAGACCTCGTGAAGATCGTTGATAACGTTCACAAGAAGTTCCAATATCCTTCCACACCATCCCTTTCACACATGTTTGCACTCGATTACCAACTCACCTACATCCTTGAGAAGGAAGGTCTTGAGAATCGTTTTGCTCGTCATGAGAAGCTTGCTAACATCGTTCGTGCATGGGCTGAGAAGCACTTTGGCCTCTTCGCTAAAGAAGGATACCGTTCCAATACAGTTACATGTATTGAAAAGAGCCGTCATCCATTCGAAGTAGCAGATCTTAACAAAGAACTCGCTGAAGTTGGTTTCATGATCGGTAACGGCTATGGTAAGTACAAGGAAGAGACCTTCCGTATTGCTACAATGGCTGACTGCCAAGAAGAAACACTTCAAGAATTACTTCGTCACATCGAACGCATTCTCGGACTATAGGAGGAGACATGGCAATCATTTTAGCTAACGATGGCATCGAATCAAGCGCACAAAAAGAGCTTGAAGCGTTAGGCCATACTGTTGATACAACACACTATGATGGAGAAGACCTTCTAAAGCGCTTAGCAGAAGTTGACGTATGTATCGTTCGTTCCGCAACAAAGATTCGTGCAGAACAACTCGATGCTGGTAAAAAGGGCAACCTTAAGCTCGTCATCCGTGCTGGCGTAGGTATTGATAACATCGACGTAGCTCATGCTGAACAAATCGGCGTAGACGTTACAAATACACCAACAGCAAGTAGTGATGCAGTAGCAGAACTTGCACTTGGCCACATGTTCGCTCTTTGCAGAAACATCGGAGCAGCAAACGTTACGATGCGCAAAGGCCAATGGTTAAAGAAAAACTACAAGGGAACAGAAATTAACGGTAAGACATTAGGTCTTCTAGGCTTTGGTCGCATTGCAAGAAGTCTTGCTAAGAAGGCTCAAGCACTCGGAATGACAGTCATCTACACAAACCGCTCTGGTGCTAAGGCTGATGCTCCTGAGTTCAAGTATGTAGACATGGATACACTCCTTAAAGAGTCCGATTTCATCAGCTGCCACCTACCATTTAGCGGTGGACAAGCTCTCATCGGTAAAGCTGAGATTGAAAAGATGAAAGACGGTGCATTCATCGTAAATACAGCTCGTGGCGGTGTTGTCGATGAAGATGCATTAGTCGATGCAGTAGAATCCGGTAAGCTCGGTGGAGCAGCAGTAGACGTCTTTGTAAAAGAGCCAAACGAAAACGAACGCCTCTATACAAACGACAAGATCAGCATGACACCACACATCGGTGCTCAAACAGCTGAAGCTCAAGAGCGCATCGGTGCTAACATCGTTGAAATCATTAAGGAGCGCTTCTAATGGCTATCGTGCGTCCTTTTAAAGCGATTCGTCCGAACAAACAGGATGCATCAAAGGTCGCAAGTCTACCATACGACGTCATGAATCGTGAAGAAGCGAAGGAGATGGCAAAGGGCAATCCCAAGAGCTACCTCCACATCGTTCGCTCTGAGATCGATCTACCAGACTCCGTCGGTGACTATGAGCCAGAAGTATACCAAAAAGCAAAAGAGAACCTTCATGCTTTCGTCCAAAATGGCACGATGGCACAAGATAAGGAACCTCTCTTTTACATCTATCGCATGATCATGAAGGGACGTGTTCAAACAGGTCTTGTCGCTACGACATCGATCGATGAATACCTCTCCAATGACATCAAAAAGCATGAGTTTACACGTGAAGAGAAGGAACAAGACCGCATTCGTCACTTCGATGTAACGGATGCCAACACAGAACCGATCTTCCTCGCTTATCGCCATAACGATAAGATCGAAACACTCATGAACGATTTCATTAAGTTCCACGATCCTGACTATGACTTCACGACAGAAGACGGAATCACACACATCTTCTGGGCGATCACAGATCGTGAGACCAATGAGCAAATCGAACAAGAATTTAAACAAATTCCAGCTCTTTACATCGCTGACGGTCACCACAGAAGTGCATCTTCTGCTAAAGTTGGCATGAAGAGAAGAGAAGAGAATCCAAACTACAAGGGTGATGAAGAGTTCAACTTCTTCATGAGCGTACTCTTCAGTGACAAAGACCTCTTTATCATGGACTACAACCGTGTATTAAAGGATCTCAATGGTCTCAGTGAAGCTGAATTCATGGAACGCGTGAAGGAGAAATTCATCGTAACAGATGCTCCAGAAGCTCCCTTTAAGCCATCAAAGAAACATCACTTCGGTATGTTCATGGATGGCAAGTGGTACGAGCTCGAGGCGAAGAAGGAAATCATTAAGAACGATCCAATCGGTTCCTTAGACGTTTCCATTCTTCAAGAAAATCTCCTAAACCCAATCTTAGGTATTGGAGATCCTAGAACAGACAAGCGCATTGACTTCGTAGGTGGTATTCGTGGTCTAAACGAACTCGAACGCCGTGCTACAACCGACATGAAGGTTGCATTCAGCATGTATCCTACGACCATGGAAGACTTACTAAGCATTGCAGATAATAATCTCATCATGCCACCGAAGTCCACCTGGTTTGAGCCAAAGCTTCGTTCAGGATTATTTGTGCATTTACTACACGACTAAGAAGTTTGATCATTAAACGAGCTAATCCCCAAATATGGGATTAGCTCGATTTTTTTCTTTAGAAAAAGGAGAACTATGACAGTGTTATACAGCACACGACCTTTTCGCTTAACGTACGACGAAAAAAATCTGTTTGATTAAATCTTTAAATAATCTTTATCACATAAAATGATATATAAGCTATAATATAATCAGCATTATTTAACATGAGAAACCTACAAGAAAGATTATCTAGAGGTCTGTTGGAGCATTAAAAATGAAAAATCTAGCTTTAGAAGCAAAGAACTTAAAAAAGTATTATGAAATGCAAGGACACAGAATCGTCAAGGCTTTAGATGGGGTTGATTTATCGGTAGAAAAGGGCGAATTCTTGGCTGTCGTTGGTTCCTCTGGTTCAGGAAAGACAACGCTATTACACTTATTAGGTGGCTTAGATTTTCCAACCGAAGGTCGAGTAACTATTGAGGGACATGTTATTTCAGATATGAATGAGGATGAATTAACGGAGTTTCGTCGACGAAACATTGGCTTTGTTTTCCAAAATTTTAATCTTGTACCCATGATCAATGTTTATGAAAATATTGTTTTACCTTTAGAAATTGGTGGTGACAAGGTCGACAAGGAATTTGTTGATGATGTGATTGGTCGCTTAGGCTTGAAAGGTAAGAGGAACAACCTTCCGCATATGCTTTCTGGAGGTCAACAGCAACGTGTAGCAATTGCTAGATCATTAGCAGTAAAACCATCATTAATCTTAGCCGATGAACCGACGGGAAACCTTGACAAGAACACAAGTCTAGATGTTGTAGAATTGTTAAGAGAGGCAGTGCGTGAATTTGGACAAACGGTCGTAATGATTACACATGATGATAGGCTGGCTGCAGTAGCGGATCGAATTATTGTTCTTGAAGATGGGAAAGTAGTGTCTGTATGAATGAACTTGGTTTGGCTAAAAAAAGCATAAGAGCAAATAAAAAGCGAAATTTCTTTTTAATTTTTGCGATTATTCTGACCACTTTTTTGATTGCATCTGTGCTGAGTCTTGGGGCTAGTTTCCTGAAATCTCAGAGTGAGCAACAATTTCGATTTATGGGAACGAAGGCTCATGCAGTGATTTCTCAACCGAAAGCTGAGATCATTGAAAAAATTAAGGATGTTGACTTTATCGATAAAGTTGGAACTTCCATTACCGTTGGAGTTGTAGACGAAATCTTTAACCTTAAAAATGTGAATTTAAGTTTAACTAGTCCCGATCAAATTGAATGGGAATACTTCCGCTTGCCCACGGTAACAAATGTTCAAGGCTCTTTTCCCAAATCAGCGGACGAAATAATGATGCCTGATTGGATTTTTAGTCAATCTAAAATTAAGCCTAATCTAGGGATGAAGATTGAAATAAAGTATCATGTTGGTGCTCTCCCTTCAGTTAAAAAAACATTTAAATTGTCTGGGTACTATACCAGTTATATGCATGTTAGAAGCAATGGGATTGATAGCTTAATAGTATCAGATGCATTCGCAAATGAACATAACTTAAACCCTTCAGATTCTGGAGCGGTCTTCTTTACTTTCAAGAGGGGAGAGGTGTCAAAAAGTGCTACAGACTTAGCAACTGCACTAAGTATTGACCAAGAGGATATCAAAATAGTCCCTATTCATTCGTACTCTAGGACGTTCAAAAGTTTTGTTCCAATTATCCTCAGTGTTTTCTTTTTATTACTCACCGGATCACTTCTTATATACAATGTCTTACATATTTCATTAACCAATGATATTCGATTTATAGGATTGTTAAAAACATTGGGAATTAGTAGAGCGAAAATACGTCAATTTATTCTGTACCAAATAGCATGGCTCTGTGCTATTGGAATTCCAGTTGGATTAACGTTAAGTTTGGCAACTACTTTTATATTAGTACCATGGTTTATTAGATCTATGGGAACTGTCCAAACGGGAGCAAGTATATCTTTTTCTCCCCTCATTTATCTAGGTGCTATGTTGTGTACGATTATTGCGACATTGATTGGTTCTATGATGCCTATAAGAAAAGCAGCAAAGATTTCACCAATCGATGCAAGAAAATACTCAGAAATACTTCCATCAAAAAAGTTTGATCGCCATCTGGCATCTGGAAATTTATGGAAAATGGCGTATCGCAATGTGTTTAGGGAAAAGAAAAGAATTCTCGTTGTATTAGTCAGTCTTTTTCTAGGAATTACGACATTTATCACTGCTATGAGCTTGATTTCAGCAATGAGTGTGGACCATTATATTGAGAAATATGTTGAGAGTGATGTAAAACTAACGAATACCTCTATAGCATTGATTGAAGGAGAAGGTGAACCGATCTTAGATGATCAAAAGATTAAAGATATTGAAGCACTACCTGGTATTATTGAAAGTTATTATGATGAAGTTGCCTACATACAAATAGAGCAAACAGAAGGTTTAAACGAACATCTTAAGAACGCTGCACTTTCTTGGCCTAGCAATATGCTTCAACAGCAGAATTTTTTTAGTGTCGTAACAGGAATTGACGTAAAGGCATTATCGCAAATTAAAACCGAAATAGATAGGGAACAATTTAGGATGGGAAAAGCGGTCCTTATTGCAACAGGTCATCCTGAACTTTATAGTACGTTAAAAGATATCACATTTATTTCAAAAGCAGGTAATAGAGTTCAAGCACAAGTTGCAGGATTCGCTCCACCAAGTTTTCACCAAAACATACAAGGCCCAGCACCAAATATCATTGTTTCGCTAGAATTTATCGAAACAATGGATCCATCTACATTGAAAAGTGTTTTGTATATTAATGTGGATAAAAATCAAGAAGAAGCCATATTATCTTCTATCGAAAAAGCCATTTCTTTCTTGCCAGGAATCGAATTGACTTCTCGTTTAGAAACAGAAAAATCAATGAAACAATCCAAGATGCTTTTCTATATTTTGGGTGGTGGAATGGCTTTGATTCTAGGTACTATTGGCCTTCTTAATTTCGTGAATACAATGTCGATTAACATCATTACAAGAAAGAGAGAATTGGCACTCTTTGAATGCATTGGAATGGGAAAGAAAAAGCAAAAACAGTTACTCATTAGAGAAGGCCTGATTGTTGCTGGTATTACGATTTTATCGGTTTCTACATTAGGAGTTTTAATTGCGTATGGCTTTTTCAAGCTCTTTCAGAAGGAAGCCTCCTATGCAGTGTTTCAATTTCCGACTCTTCCTTTCTTAGTAATTGTGGGATTAGTATTAGCAGTTTGTTGTTTCACTCCTACTTTGGTCTATAGACAAATTAGAAAAGAACCCTTAACTACTCGAGTTCGATATGAGGAGTAGCTAAAGAAATAGGCTTCTATTGTATGTCGTTATGAATTTTCTTAAAAGGATCTTTTCCAATACTAGTTGCTTGTTTTTTTGCCATATGAGACGCTTTAACCAGAAGTTCGTGTTTCACTGACTGAGAGATGCCAAAAGTTGTAAGACATTATATTTAGGGTAATTATGAGCTGGAGGTAGCTATGGCATTTGATATTGCATTTAATCTTAGTGGTGAAGCAAGAGAAGCTGGAAAGTTCTACAGTGAAGTCTTTCAAACACCTGTGAATGGTCTTATGACCTATGGAGAAATTCCTGATGGGGAAGTGATGGAACTCGATAACGAAGCGAGAGACCTCGTCATGTACTCCGACATTCAGGTTCAAGGAAGGACGATCATGCTCTGGGATGCTATTCTAGAAGCTGGAATCGTAAAGGGAAATAATATCTCCCTATCCCTTTCTTTTGATTCTGAGGAAGAGCTTCGAAGAGTCTATACTCTTTTGGGAAGAGATGGAACAGTAGAAAATGAACTGATTTCCACGTTCTTTGCTCCTCTCTATGGAGAGATTACCGATAAGTTTGGCGTTCAATGGATGCTAACACTCGAAGGAAAGACGGAGTAGGGATAAGAAAAAGGAAAAGAGTCGAAGGTTTCGACTCTTTTTTAGTGTAGAGAAATGATGTTCTTTTTGTAGTGAGAGTAGGCTTTTTTAAGCTTCTTTGTGGTATCGGTAAGCTTTAACTGAAGCTTACTTACAGTTTCTAAGTCTCTCTTTTCAATGGCATGGTGAAGTTTTGTCACAAGCGAGTAAGATTCCTTCGTATCCTTCATGAGTTTTACGATGGCTTTCTTAATCTTTTGATAGCGTTCACAGTCGATCTCATTAAGCTCTTCGTTTTCATGAAGAGGCGTTAGTCTTCTTAAGATCTCGATCTCTTCTGGAATCAATCGTCCACTCACTTCAGCGAGCCAGAGGTTTGTGATATAGCTCATGTACCCTGAAATGATGGCTTCTGTAAAGACACCTTCTTTTAAGAGCATCTCGTGATCGTTCTTTTCAAAGTCTTCGATAATTTCAAAGATGGTTCTTGGCGTTCTACCGAAGTAGAGAGAACGCTCTTCTTCTGTAAAGGATTCAAAGATGTTTTCTTCTGAGCGGTAGGCGAGAGCTGTGTTTAAGTACGTCGCTTCTTCTCCTGGAGCCTTGGAAAGCTCTTTTAAGAGGGCCTTTGAATCTTTATCAAAGCTATAGCTAATGCCGTCCATCATGGCAGAGACACTCGCTGCACTTAATAGATAGGAGTTTGAAGAAGCGTTGGGGCTTCTAAGCTCAAAGCGCGTAGCAAAGGGGTTATCGAGGTCTCGAATGAGTCCTACGAGAACGGTGCGGTTACGGCTTGGTTCGTCGACGGTGTGTCCGAGAGAGCAGACGGTCGAAACGGGTGCTTCAAAACCTGGTTGTAAGCGGTTTAGTGCATCGATTGTATTCGAGATGAAGGGGTTAATGATAGGGTAGTGCTTTAAGAGCCCCATGAGTGCACCGTAACCGAAAATGCTGAGGTAGTCGTCTTTCGTGTTCGGTGTAAAGAGGTTATGAGCTTTACCAAGGGAGTCTATGATGCTTACGGAGATGTGATGGTGTTCACCGCTACCACTGACGCCTTCAATGGGCTTGGCTTTAAAGGTTACGTTCATGCTATGACGGTGGAAGATGTCTAGAATGAGGTCTTTTACGAGCCACTCGTGATCGATCGCTTGGAGGGCATCTGCGTACTTCCAGTCGATCTCCACCTGTTCCATGTGTGCGTATGTGTCGGCTCCAGAAAGCTTTGAACCGACGCCACCGACTTCCTTATGGCCCATCTCAGGCTTTAATCCGAAACGCTCCATCGTGATGAGCGTTTCTTCCATGGCATCTCGTAACGATCCGATGAGTCGTTTCCAGTACTGTTCCTTAAGCTTCTGTGAAACGAAGAGGCTCTCTTCATCTTTTGAAACTTGTAAGCTTTCGACCCAGAATTCTAGTTCTGTCGCAAGGGTCAGCTGAACCTTTTTAATCGATGGAATGCCAAGTGCATAGAAGGGTTCAGGATTCTTTTGAAAGAGCTCTTTCATGAAGTGATCGAGTCCTTCTGTAGCACGCTGAAGAACACCACGTGAACCTACGACCTTCCCGTGGTGTGAAAGAAAGCTCGGTATGAGAAGGGTGCCGTTGGGCTCTTTCGTTTCACTGTGGTGGATGGCGTAGTCTACAAACCACTTGACGTTACGGTCAGGGATGATATCTACCTTGGCGTCGTTGATCTCTGCGATGCCTGTGAGAACGACCGAGGAACCGTCAGTCTGGATACCATAGGTTAAGTATTCTTCGAGGTTATCTAAGAATTCTTTGATCGGAATTTTTTCATCGGTATGGTTATTACCTAGGTCTACGCTTACGAGACTCGCAAAGAGAATCTGTGGTTCGGATTCGATGAGTCGGCGAATTTCACCGACCGATTTGTCTTTTACATCAAAATAGTATTTCATTGTGCTTTTTCCTCAGTTTGTTGTTTTTGTGCCACAATGGCAGGCCATAGACCACTGATAATGACGAGGGTGATGATACCTATGAATACACCGAAGATTCCGAGGAAGCGGAAGCCTAAGTATACGGTCATTAGGGTGATGAGTGGGTTAATTCCAATCTGTACACTGATGACACGAGGTTCAATCGATTGACGTGTCACGAGTAGACATAAGTAGAGTACAAAGTGCCAAAAGGCTCTAATCCAGTTGGCATAGATCATGTTGTAGAGCATGAGTGGAGCGATTGCCGCACCTGCTCCTAAGACGGGAAGTGCATCTAAGACAGAGATCACAGCTCCCATGAGAAGCCAGTGGCGATAGCCTAAGAGAAGGAGTCCGATGGAGATTACGATAAAGATTCCACACATGACAACGAGCTGTGCTTTGACCCAGCTACCGATACCGAAGCTCGCGCTCTTTTTGAGTCTTCTTGCGATTTTCCCAACGATCGGTTGTTTTTTAAAGAAGCGTCTAAAGAACTCCACAATGCGATCGTATTCGATGCTAATAAAGAAAGAGCTGATGATACTGATCAAGATGTAGAAGGCCGTACCTGGAAGTGTTTTTGCAAATTGGAAGAGGCTTCCACCGCTTGGTAGGACACTGTCTGCAAGCTTTGGACTGATCTTCGTTAAAAAGGTTTGGTAGGAGTCTTTAATCACACTTGGATACTGCTTTTGTAGTTCGTTATAGCTCGCTTCGATGACGCTTGAAAGCTTATTACCGAGACCGTAGATGTTCGATGAGATCTTAGCAATTTGCCCTCCCACGGCTTTTCCCAGAAAGAAAAAGAGTCCTCCAATAATAGCGATCACAAGAATCACTGCGACAACGGCTGCAAAGGTCTTTGGAAGCTTAGTCTTAACGAGAGCTCTTTTAAAGGGCTTTGCAAGGCTTGCAATGAGAAAGCCTATGATAAAAGGCATAAAGAGATTCACAAACCAAAGGCCTAGAAAGACGAATGCGAAAATGAGAATGCCACCTACGACGATGGCTAGTAATTTATTTATAAACGGATTATCCATAATTCCCCTCCACGCTAATTATAGCATTATTTTCTTATCATTTGAGTGATTTTATGATTAAATGGAGGTGGAGGTGAATCATGGATTTTAGAAGTGATACCGTAACAAAACCAACGGATAAAATGCGCGAAAGTATGCTTCACTGTGCTGTAGGTGATGACGTCTACGGAGACGACCCGACAGTCAATGAACTCGAAGCACTTGCTGCAAGTATGTTAGGTAAAGAAGCAGCTCTTTTCGTACCATCGGGAACGTTTTCAAACCAGTGTGCCATCATGACACATACGAGAAGAGGCGATGAAATTATAGGTCTTGAAGATGCACATATCGTGATGCACGAGGTGGGAGCAGCAGCTGTGCTTTCACAAGTGAGCATTCGTCAAGCGAGAAGTCACCGTGGAGAGTACGACTTAAAAGAACTCGAAGCACTCATTCGTGAAGATGACATTCACTATCCAAGGACTTCACTCATCTGTCATGAGACGGCCCATTCGAATGGCCGTGCCATTCCCTTAGAAAATCTTAAGGGAGTCTATGAGCTTGCAAAAAAGTATGATTTAAACGTGCACATCGATGGCGCACGCATCTTTAACGGAGCTGTTGCCCTAGGTGTCGACGTGAAAGAAATTTCTAAGTACGCTGATAGTGTCAGTGTCTGTCTATCGAAGGGTCTCTGTGCGCCTGTAGGAAGCGTTCTCGTAGGAACGAAGGAATTCATCGACCGCGCTAGAAAGAACCGAAAACTCATGGGTGGAGGCCTTAGACAAGCAGGCATTCTCGCAGCTCCAGGAATCATCGCTCTAAAGGAGATGACGGGTCGCTTAGATGAAGATCACGAGAATGCGAAGTACTTAGCGGAGCGCTTAAAGGAATTTGACGGTTTCGAAGTTTTAGAGGATAGACTCGATATCAACATGGTCTTCTTCCGCTTTTCTGGAATCGATCTCGTAGAGCCACTACTTGAAAGAGGAATCCTCATTAATGGCATCGAAGCGGGAGAGTATCGCTTTGTGACAAATAACGGCATCGACCGCACCGACATCGACCGTCTCATCATCGCTCTAAAGGAGATTCTCTCTTGATGGAGATGGTGAGGACTGTTGAACGAGAAAACTCACTGAGGCAGTTTCTAAAGAATTCCTTTGAGCTATCGAGTAATCTCATTCGTGAGCTCGCGCTCGACAATCTCATCTTTGTCGATGGGAAGAGACGCTTTTTAGACTATAAAGTAAAGCCAGGCATGAAGGTAAGCGTTCGCCTCGTCTACGAAGAAAACACCTATGAACCTTGGCCAGAGCCGATCGATGTCATCTATGAAGACGATCAGCTACTCGTTGTAAATAAGGACCCACTCGTTACGATTCATCCCACGGCGGGAACGAAAAACGGGACGCTATTAAATCGAATTAGCTACTACGAAAAGAACCAAGGGGAAGAGTACAAGGTGCGCTTTATTAATCGCCTTGACCGCGATACCTCGGGGCTCGTACTCGTCGCAAAGACCAAGTACATGCACCATAAGATGAGTGAGGTCTTCATTCGTCACGAGGTGAAAAAAGTCTATGAAGCCCTTACAGAAGGCGTCGCAGAGGATCACTTTACGGTCGATGAACCGATCTTTTTAACCGATGGCATTAAGCACGAAATTCGCCCCGAAGGAAAGCCATCATTCACTGAGTTTTTTACGCTCGACAGAGGAGAAAACTGGAGCCGAATAGAGGCCATTCCAAAAACTGGAAGAACGCATCAAATTCGCATTCACTTAAGCCATAAAAATCATCCCATTTTAGGGGATGTTCTCTACGGAAGAGAAGAAAGTGCACCTCGACTTATGCTACACTGTAAAGAGCTTCACTTTAAAGATCCTAGAGATGGTGTAGAAAGACACTTTTTTGCTCCCTTAAAAGAGGATTTTTTAGAGAAACTTAGGCTTCTGAAAGGAAATTAAATGTTACAAACATATTGGCCGCTCCTATTTATTTTCTTTGGTATTGTAGAGATCCTTCGCGGAGGAAAAGACTTCGGTGGCGTCTTTATGATGCTCGTCGGCGGCTTCTTTCTTGCGATGAACTTCGGTTACCAAAGTCTCCTTCAATTTGGCGTATGGTTTTGGGCTTGTGTACTCATAGCGATCGCTGCCCTTGCGACCTCTGCTATTAGAAGACCAAGGGCTATGATGATGAAGGGAAGAAGAAAACCCGTACTGGCTGATGAATTTAAAGCGAAACTCAACTTTAAAACGCAGTCTATTGAAATTCTAAGTGAAGGCTTTAAAGGAGCGAACTTAAGACTCATCTTTTCTGACCTTTGGTTAGACTTTGGTGCAGCAAAGATTAAAAAGGGAGCCGTACTCAACGTTAAGTGCTACTTTTCAACATTTTCTCTTTCTGTACCAGAGGATACGAGACTCATCATTAATGGAGAAGTCGTTCGAGAAGGAAAGAATCGCTTTGAAGTCAACATGAAGAGTTTTCTTTCAAAGTGGGAAGTAGAATAATAGAGGAGATTTACAAAGGACAGACCTCTAAGGGGTTGTCCTTTTTTTATACTGAAACACCGGTAAACATGGAAAATACTATAACTGTAAGAAGGTATATATAAATATTTACAAAAAAACAATATATGATAGAATGAATGAGAAAACAAGAGATAGGAGGAGCAGTACATGATCAAAAGAAATAAGATAACAGACATCGTAATACAAGCACTCTTATGGGCTCTTGTATATGCACTTTGCTTCTTTCTTAAAGATCTCCATTATGTACTAGATTACATAGCTTTCCATTACAAGTTTTACTTGGTTCTCGCGGCCGTTTCGATTTTACTTACCTTAGGAAATCCAAGAACGGGCTTTTCAATGACACTTGGGCACGGATTTGGTCTATTTCTAGGTGTATTTTTAGGTGATTTTTTGAGAGCACAAAATATGCTAAAAATTAAACCAGGGATGGATGCAGGAGAGGTCTACATTTTAAGTACACATAAAGGAGTGTTTATCTGGTTGGGTACGATCATTGTTACTGTCTTTATGGTAGGGATAATAAGCTTTCTTCGTAGAAAAAGGAATGAAAAAGTGGAGTGATTCATCACTCCACTTTGCTATTTACGAGTTCATTGAGTCGTTCGAACTCTTTTTTTATTTCCTTAGCCTTGGTTAGATCACTGTATTCTTCGGGATCTGTTACAGGAAGCACACTGTAGGTCGTAATGCCGTTCTTTTTGACCCAGCTGTTAACGTAGGTCAAGGTGTAGTCGGTGGAAGCGACACGTGCTTTACCATTTTCACGCTTTACCTTGACGCGGAAGATGATGCCGCTCTTCGTGTGGGGCTGCGTCTGGCCGGAGTAGAAGTTTCCGAGTGAATAGATGATTGCCATCTTCTTTTCTTCGCCCTTGTAGTTAATCGTACGTAGTTCGATGGGCTGAACGACGTGAGGATGACAGCCTAGAACGATGTCTACACCTTCTTCTTCAAGAAGCGTCGTCAGTTCCTTTTGGATGTCGATGGGATGGTCTGTGTACTCGACACCCCAGTGCATGCTGACACTTATGATCTCTGCGCCTTCTTTTCTCGTCCTTTCGATGTCTTTACGAATGACTTCAGGATCGATGAGGTTTACGGCGTATTCGTTCTTTACAGGGATTCCATTCGTTCCATAGGTATAGCTTAAAAGTCCCACCTTAATGCCTTCAACATCTACAATGACAGGTGTATTTCTTTCTTCTTCACTGGCTGCTGTTCCAAAGGGAATGAGGCCAATGTTTCTCACGTTTTCAAGGTTTCTGGGTACTGCCTTAGCCCCCTTATCCATGGCGTGATTATTAGCAGTACTTACGGCATCGACGCCGATCTTTTTTAGTGTCTCGGAGAGGTTTTCTGGGGCATTAAACGAAGGATAACCGGTGTAACCGAACTCCTTTCCTGCCGTCATGCTTTCTAAGTTTGCGATCGTAAAGTCGTCTTCGTCAAAGGCATTTTGAACCTTTTCAAACTGCGGTAGATAGTCATAGCCTGATTCGGTCTTTGCAGCTTTCGTGCAGTAACCGTGACTTAAGACGTCACCGATTGCTGAGATTGTAATCTCTTTATCCTCTGGTATTTCCTTTACTGCTTCTTTTGTTTCTGGTTCTTGAGTCACCGTTTCTTTTGGGGCAAAAACAGTTCCTTTACTTAAAAGATCGTCTCTTAAATCTTCACATCCAACACAGAAGATCAAGGCGATGAGTAATAGCGTGATCCATCTCTTTTTCATAGTCTTCCTTTCTCAACGTAAGTATAGCATAATGTTGAAACAGGCCAAGAAAAATGTTTTAATAAGAGTCGGAGGAAACTATGGAAACACTACTGATAGGAAAGAGACCACTAACAATAGAAGACGTTGTAAACGTCGCAAGAAACAAGGTAAGAGTAGAGATCAGTGAGGAAGCAAAGGCTCGCATTAAAGAATCAAGCGACCTCGTTGAAAAATTTGTCGAAGAGGAACGCGTCATCTACGGCATTACGACAGGCTTTGGACGTTTTTCTGACGTATCGATCTCAAAGGCTGAAATTAGAGATCTTCAGAGAAACCTCATCATCAGTCATTCGACAGGGGTAGGAGAAGTCCTCTGTGACGATGAGATTCGTGCTATCCTTTTACTTCGCATTAATGCGCTTTCAAGAGGCTTTTCTGGCATCCGTCTAGAGACACTAGAAGAGCTCTTATGGTTATTAAATGAGGACATCATTCCTTACGTACCTTCTCAAGGAAGTCTAGGTGCTAGTGGAGACCTTGCACCTTTAGCACATGTCATCAGTGTCATTCTAGGAGAAGGCAAGTGTAAGTATCACGGAGAGTGGATCTCTGCTAAAGAGATGCTAGAAAAAGAAGGTAAGAAACCTTACGATCTCGCAGCAAAAGAAGGTCTTGCACTCATCAATGGAACGCAAGTCATGACAGCCATCGGAACGCTCACGCTCTACGATGCCATGAGACTCTTTGATAACATCACGTACGTCAGTGGTCTTACCATGGAAGCACTAAGAGGCATCCGTGACGTCTTTGATCCAAGACTTCATGAAGTGAGACCACACAAGGGACAGATGGAAGTCGCTAGACGCATGAGAGAACTCCTAAAAGATTCAGAACTCATCAGTTCTCAAGGAGAACTTCGCGTACAAGATGCTTATACACTCCGCTGTATTCCACAAGTTCACGGTGCAAGCTTAGATGCATTAAATTACATCAAAGAACATGTAGAAATTGAAATTAACTCGGTCACCGATAACCCGATTATCTTTAAAGAAGACGAGATCGCCATTTCAGGTGGTAACTTCCACGGTCAACCCATGGCACTTCCTTTCGACTTCCTAGGAATCGCCATCAGTGAACTCGCAAACATCTCTGAACGACGCATTGAACGCCTCGTGAATCCGAACCTAAGTGGACTACCAGCCTTCCTTACAAATCACGGTGGACTTCATTCAGGCTTCATGATCGCACAGTATACAGCAGCAAGCTTAGTCAGTGAAAACAAGGTCTTAGCGCATCCTGCATCGGTCGACTCCATTCCATCGAGTGCGAACCAAGAAGACCATGTATCGATGGGAACGATCGCTGCTAGAAAAGCCAAGTCGATTCTTAAGAATGCAAGAAATGTATTAGCCATTGAATTACTCTGTGCCTGCCAAGGAATTGACATGATTCAGGGTAAAGATAAGCTTAGCAAAGGAACGAAGAAGGTTTACGAAGGATTACGTGAACGCGTAAGTGCCGTCGATCTCGACCGTTTCTTAGCGAGTGATATCGAATCGGCAGCACAGTATCTAAAAGAGGATTTTCATGAATAAAGCGTTAATTGAACGCATTAACTACTACGCAAAGCTAAAAAAAGAAAGATGCCTTACCCCAGAAGAACAGAAGGAGCAAGAAAAGCTAAGAGCTGAGTATCTGAAACTGTTCAGGGAATCCTTCCGAAAGCGATTGGAGAATTTAGATATTGAATTTGTCGATGAATAGGAGGAACTATGAAACGTTTTATTCAACTCGTCGTCATTGTCATTCTCTTCTCGTTAGTTGTAGGACTGACTTTTGCTTTTAGTTACGATTATCTCGTAAGAACGAGAGTTGTAGGAGTAGAAAAAGAAGTTCCTAAACCACAACCACTCCTCTCGGCAAACGAAGAAAGTCGAATTGCTCTCGTAAAGAGCGTAAAAAATAGTGTGGTAAACGTCTATCTAGAAAATGCCTACTACGATGGAGAAATGCGCTATGCAGGCGGTGGTAGCGGTGTTCTCTACGATGAGGATAGTGAATACTACTACATCCTAACAAACTTCCACGTGGCAAGTGGTGGTGACCGCGTAAGCATCATGCTTGGAAATAAGCCCGTTCCCGTCGAAGTTGTAGGTGGAGATCAAAGTGTAGACCTCGCTGTATTAAAGCTTAAGAAGTCAGATACCGTAGGGCAGGAACTAAAGGTTTCAAAGCTCGGTGATTCATCTAAGCTCGAACCAGGTGAGAGCGTCATCGCTGTAGGAAATGCACTCGGCTTTGGACAGTCCATTACACAAGGAATCGTCTCTGCGATTAATCGAAACATCGATGAATCCGTTCAATTTGCCTACTCACTTATTCAGACCGATGCAGCCATTAACCCCGGTAACAGTGGGGGAGCGCTCATTAACTCGGAGGGAGAAGTCATAGGCATAAACACCTTAAAGATCAGCGATACAAACGTAGAGGGCGTAGGCTTTGCCATCCCTATGAATCAAGCGAAAGAGATCGCAGATACGCTTAAAAGTAAGGGATACCTTCCTAAGTCCTACTTAGGCGTCTCTACAAGAGATTTAAACCTCGATAGCCTTCAAGAGGCAGGATATCCGAAGGGAGTCCTCGTTATTACAGTAGAACCAGGTTCACCTGCAGATAAGGCAGGAATCGAAAGGGGAGACTTAATCCTCTCCATCGGTTCAAAGGATACCTTTACTGGTGAAGAACTACGAAATGCCATCTGGGTTCATAAGCCAGGGGATACGGTAGAAGCTAAGATTTACCGTGAAAAGGCTACGAAAGAAGTTTCGATCACTTTTAGCGAAACGAAGAAAAACCGATAGAAAATGGAAAGAACACTGAGGAATCAGTGTTCTTTTGATTATAGGTACCAATATGTGTACCAATGGCTTATAAAATCTCTACAAAAATTCGCTTTAAAAAATGTCACTTCAGATAGAGGTAAGGAATTTGCGTGTTATAAAGAAATTGAAAATATGGGAATAGATTTCTATTTTGCCGACCCATATTCAGCTTGGCAAAGAGGAAGTAATGAGAATTCAAATGGTTTATTAAGGGAATATTACCCAATGAAATCAGATTTGGCTAAAATTGAAGTTGAAGATTTAATTAAAAATATAATGGAGCTTAATACCAGACCTAGAAAATGTCTAAATTATCAAACTCCATTTGATATATTTATATACGAACTTAGTTTAGAGTAAGTGTCGCAATATTTTTTGCAATTCATCGGAGGTTAAATGATGCAAGGAATTACAATGAATGAATTATATGAGTTAATCTCTCACTGTCATGATGCAGAATTTGAGTATAGTGGAACCACTTATGTGTTACAGCCAGAGGTTAATGACAACAAGACTTACCTTGTAATTTGGGATTGCACACCGGACGCAGCAAAATGCATCGCCAAACACGAAATCGAGGGTGAGGGTGATGTTCCGCAGTCCGTTATCGATGCAGTTCTTTCAGAAAAGTGTTTTAATGGCAAATCCTTTAAGGAAATAGAGCAAGAGATTACGGTCACTGTGATTTATTAAGCCCAAAGGGAAAAGACCACACAGTAGACTATGTAGCCTGTTGTGTGGTCTTTCTGTTGGCACCGCTTGAGGACGTCACTCAAAAATTATCGTTGTTTTCAATAATCCTTATGAATATTCCATCGTTCGTACACTCTGATCAAATAATTATAGCATATTATTCAACACATTGCAACACATTTTTTAGTTGAGGTTCATAAATTTATTTTTTAGTTGAGGTTCATAAATTTATGGAGGATATTTGTTCCACGGTGCATTTGACACAGGAACCGATCAATGCAAGATGCTAAGCAAAAGCCGCAAAACCTGCGCTGTAAGCAGCTTTTTTTGCTTGGGCAAAATAGCCTATTATGCGCCGAACCTCTGTCAAGAACCTTTCGCGGCATAAAATATCCTCCAGTTTACGATTTCGGGAGTAGAGCCTTTTAGTTGCTTCCTTAGTCTCAACAATCCGAATTGCTATCTTCAAAGCTGCGTATACTCGTTTGAACAATTTCTTGATTCCTAATAGTCAATACGCAGTCAGAGCAATTACGGATAAATGTCTTGTCATGAGTAATGAATACCACCGTTCCTCTGTAGTCACGAATCATTCGTTCAAGCGCCTCCACGCTAAATATGTCAAGAAAGGCCGTTGGCTCATCCAGCAGCAGCACATTATAGCATCCTGTCAAAAGGCTCAGCAACATGACTTTATTTAGCTCGCCTTCACTCAAATGGCGCAATTCCTTGCGAATATCTGCGGCGCAGAAGCCGAGCTGTGAGAGCATGGAAATCATCTCATGCTGCTTGCAAAGGGCATCTCTCATGAGAAAACTCAGCATTGTTTCTGTGCTTGAAGATTTTTCATACCTCTGCTCATAAGAACCAATCACGCATTTCTGAGCAATGGCAATTTGTGTGTCATGCGCCGCAATCATCCGAAATAGCGTTGTCTTTCCCACACCGTTCTCTCCGGTCAAAGCCACCTTTGTACCTCGCGCAACGCGGAAGGTCACATTGTCAAGGAGTGTATTTGTGCCAAAAGAAACTGTTATATTCTCCGCAACAATGGGGTATGGATTATTTACCAGTAAATACTCCGGCTGCCTGAATCTAACTATGGGTAGTCGCTCCGGACGTTCGACTTCTTCCAATCCGGAAAGTCTGCGTTCAATTGAGATAGCCGCCTTATGAGCGCTCTTTTCCTTGCTTCCGATGGATTTTTGCCCACCTAAGCGACCTCCGAAATGGTCTGCATCCTTTGCGGGGCGTCCTTTTTTCTTATGGTATAGATTGTCCGCTTTTTTCCGTACGGTCGCCGCAGCTTCTGCAAGGCGTCTTTTCTCATCCGTATATTTCTGATAGGCTAATTCTTGCGCTTTGCGTGCTTCTTCAATTTGACGCTGGTACGCCGAATAGTTGCCAGAAAACTCACGGAGGCTTCCATTTTTCAACTCCCAAATCTTTGAGACGGTTCTATCAAGAAACTCACGATCATGACTAACCAAAACAACTGCTCCATCGAAACTGTGAATACTCTTAATCAGTAGTTCTTTTCCCGGCTCATCAAGATGTGCAGTCGGCTCGTCAAGGAATACAGCCGTAGCTTGCTCAGAAAAAGCACGTGAAATGCGTACGCGCGCCGCTTCGCCTCCGCTTGCATGGATAAGTTCGCAATTCTTCACACCCCAGATGGATGCCATGTAATCCGTGGGAACCATGTGATGCGAATCCTCAATGCTCACTTGTGGTACAAACAACACATTTCCATAGCGGACAACCTTGCACATAGCAGTCTCCATTTCTCCTGAAAGAATTCTGAGCAAGGAGGTCTTTCCGCTGCCGTTGGCGCCGATGAGCCCAATTCTTTCGTTTTCGGCGACAGAGAGTTCGCTTATATTCAAAACATCACGTCCGTTGAATTCAAGCATAACATGTTTTGCCTTTACGATTTCCCGCATCATATTTCTCCGTGTTCCACATGGTTATGACTAAAGTGGAACTCTTTTGCAAAAAACTTTTTCTTTTCATCCGAAAAATGATGCGTGATAACAAAAACAATGCCACCGGATAATTCGGTAAGAATGTCTTCAATCTTTTCGGCTGTCTCCGAATCCACATTGGCGAGTGGCTCGTCTATAATAGTGATAGGAGCTTTACGCAACAATGTTCTAGCAAGTGCAATCCGTTTACGCTCGCCGCCGGATAGATTGCTGCCGCCTTCGTGAATCATACTGTCGAGCCCTTCCGGGGTTGCAAACTTATGCAAATTGAGTTTTTGCAGCAGTGCGATCAGCTCATCATCGCACATGTCACGATACATTGTGAGGTTGTTGCGCAACGTATCGTTGAACAGGACGGGATCCTGCCGCATAATTGCAATCTTTTCGTTCAGCTGCTTCACGCAAAAGGCGCTTGAATCGTTTATAAGTATCTCTCCGTTCTGGGGTTTGTAATATCCAAGCAACAGATTCATGCTTGTTGACTTGCCGGAGCCACTCTGTCCAGTAATAATACATTTTTCGCCAGCGTTCACCTTGAGTGAAAAGTCATTTAAAATCGGAGATGCATCCTCGTAACCAAAGCATACGTGCCGAAAAGCAACGCTATTAATCTGTGAGATTTCTATTGTCCGTTCGCTACCGGCAGGTGCTTGCTCAAACAACGATTCAAGCTTTTTTGCTACCGGTTTCGTGCTTAAGTATTCTTGCAAGTATGCGGAAACTGCGATTATAGGATATGAAAGCTGGTCGATAAGACCAACAGCAATAAAGAAATCACCTGCAGAAAAGTCTCCGTTTAGAACGAGCGCCGCAGTTGTCACAATTACGATAAAATGGCTCATATACGATAGGAGCGCAGTGATTGTTTTTGATAAGTAAGTGACCTTTTTGAAACGGAATAGTTTGTCCGAGACTTCTTCGTTGCTCTCTCGAAATTTCCGGGTGATCACTTTCTCAACAGAATAGTTTTTTATCAGTTCAAACCCAGAAAGCCATTCGACAATATTTCCGAGATGTTTTTGAAAGCTGTCGATGCTTTCGTTTTTTGCATTTTGAAGCTTTTTCTCGATCAGCTTTGGTATATAGAGCGGCATAGTCAGTAAAAACAATGTGAGAAGAGCAACGCGGTAGTCTAACCAAAACAGCGCGGCACTTACAATGAGTGTCTTTGACGAAATTTCTATTAACAACGGGATGTTACCAAGATAGCCTTCATTGACTTGATCGATTTGGTCGGTGTATTGCGCGACAAATTCGCCCTGCTGTACGGTCATCGCCTCTACGGGGCTGCGCATTAGAAGCCAGTCAAAATACAAGCTACGCAAAGACTTCTTGTTTGCAACAGAAAAGCGCCCTCGAAAATAGTCATAGCCGTAAAACGACGCCATCTCTACTGCTATGGCTGCAAAAAAGGCGATTGCAAGTCTAAATACTCCGGCTGATATGCCATCAAGCGCAGTGTCCAGCAATTCCCCCTTCAAAAATTGCACATATGTTCCAGCGAAGCCGGCAATGAATACAAAAAGCAAACAAATAGCTAAATACTTCCAGTGACTCTTTATTATGTTTTTCACGATGTTATACCTCTTTTGCTGACGCAAGCAACAGCGTCAACAAATCGCACCTTTCTATTTTTTTGTATCAAACTATCCGCTTGGCGCACCTAAATGGCAAAGCGGTATGACTTTGAAGTCGATACGGCACAGAACAATAGAAAGCTGTGGAAGCATGATTTCATTTCACAAAGCAGCATACACAAGTATTCAAATGTTCGTGCCGTTAAACTGACAACCAAATGCGAATCATCATAGTACACCCCATTCATGGTATTTTTGTATTTATTAGTATATCATAAGAACAGAAATTGCAAATTTATAATCTGAAAAATTTTGCTGAGTTTGGCTGGAGCTATGTATTAATTGTGCAGAGCTTGTAGTTAATCGTACACACGACAAGCGCATGAATAAACAATCTTTTAACAGGAGCAAATAATGAGCGAATTTTTCGCCGTGGAAAATCCAAAAGCATCAGAATATTACGGAGCTGGAGCGCAGCATTGCTGTGGCGCTGATAGACCGTATTCTCATATACAAGGACAACCGCGTGGAAGTCCATTTCCGATTTGAGGACGAATTTGCATGGCAGATGGATATTCTCCGAAGATCACAAATACGGGAGGTGGTTTAAGTGGCAAGAACGAAACGCAAAATCAATCCGATTCTTCCGGAGGCGGAAGCTCCGGCACCTGCACAGAAAAAATACCGTACCGCCGCTTATGTCCGCCTCTCTGTGGAGGACAGCGGAAAACCTGGAGCAGATACCATTGAAGGACAGAAAAACCTTCTGCTTCATTTCATAGAAAATAACAAGTCTCTTTCTCTGTACGCCCTGTTCTGCGATAACGGGCGAACCGGCACAGACTTTGAACGTCCCGAGTTTGAGAAACTCATGGAGGCGGTCAAGCACGGTGAAGTGGACTGCATTGTGGTCAAAGACCTCTCGCGCTTCGGACGTAATTACAAGGAAACGGGCAACTATCTTGAACGCATTTTCCCGTTCCTCGGAGTGCGGTTCATTGCCGTAAACGACGGCTTTGATACGCTCACCGCAGAGCGAGGTGCGGACGGTTATCTCGTTCCGCTGAAGAACCTTATCAACGAGGTTTACAGCAAGGACATTTCCAAAAAGTCGGGTTCCGCTTTGGCAACCAAGCAGAAAAACGGAGATTTTATAGGCGCATGGGCTCCCTACGGATACCGCAAGTGCGCGGATGATCCGCAAAAGCTGGAGCCGGATGAAGCGACAGCTCCCGTCGTGCGGCAGATATTTCAGTGGCGCGTCGATGGTATGAGCGTTACACGAATAGCAAAGAAGCTCAACGATTCCGGCATCCCGTCCCCTTCTGCCTATCTCTACAATACCGGCGTATGCAAGACGGAAAAGTATAACGGTGCAATATGGCATATACAGGCAGTCAAGATTATTCTGACCCGCCAAGTATACATCGGGCACATGGTTCAGGGAACAAAACGGCAGTCCTTCTATGAAAACCGCAGGCAGTACAAAAAGCCGCAGGAAGAATGGGTTATCGTTGAGAACACGCATGAGCCGATCATCGACAGAGACACCTTTGAAAAGGTTCAGGAAATCATGCGGCAGAGGAACGAGGAATACTTTGAAAAACTCGGAAGATTCAGCTATCTGGAAACGACCGAAAACATCCTCAAAGGACTGATATACTGCGCAGACTGCAAACGCCCGCTGGTACGGTACAAAAACGTGAGCCATAACAAGAAGCTGTGGTACACCTTCATCTGTCAGACACATTCAAACGATATAACGAGCTGCCCGAAGAAGAACATCCGTGAAGATGCGCTGATCTCCATGCTCATGCAGGCTATCCAAACGCAGATCGAGCTTGCCGCAGATATGGACGAGCTTGTGCGCAGGGTGAACAGTTCTCCCAAACACAGAAAGCGGACAGCCGATTTGCAAGGGCGGCTGGATAACGCAAAGAAAGCACTCAAGCGCTATAACAATCTGTACGACAGTCTGTATCAGAACTATGTGGATAAGCTCATGACCGAGCAGGAATACATCACGCTGAAAAGCCGTTACAAAGCCGAAGCGGAGGAAGCGGAACGGCTGATTGAAGCTCTCACCCGGCAGCAGGCGGAAGAATCCGAGCACACGCCGGAAAATCGCTTTCTGACGGCGTTCGGAAGTTTCAAAGGCGAGGATACTCTTACAAAGGAAATGGCGCAGGCACTTATAGAGCGCGTGTATGTTGACGGGAACAGCAATATTGAGATTATCTTCCGCTACCGTGACGAATACAGAGCACTTTGTACATATCTTGAGGGAAAGGAGAATGGCGCATGACTACCGCAATTTATCTTCGTATTTCAAGCGAAGACGTTGACTTGAAAACCGGCGAAAAAGATGAATCCGAAAGCATATCCAATCAGCGCCGCCTCCTTCGGGATTATGTAAGCGCTCACGCGGATTTATCCGGCTCTGAAATATTGGAGTTTTGTGATGACGGTTGGAGTGGTACGAACTTCGAGCGTCCTGCAATAAAGGAGCTTTTAGAGCAGGTTAAGCGTGGGAAGATCAACTGCATTGTGGTCAAAGACCTCTCCCGCTTTGGGCGTGATTATATCACCGTAGGAGATTACATCTCCCGCGTGTTTCCGTTCCTCGGAGTGCGCTTTATATCCGTCAATGACGGCTTTGACAGCATCAATCCGCAGGACATAGACAGCCTCGATACATCGTTTCGGACGCTGATTTATGACCTGTACAGCCGTGATCTCTCCCGCAAGGTAAGAAGCGCGAGAAAAGCGAGAGCGGAACGCGGCGCGTTTCTTAGTCCATACGCTCCCTATGGGTATATAAAAGACCCGGAGGACAAGAATCATCTGCTTGTAGACGAGGAAGCTGCCTCCGTGATTCGGCGCATTTTTCAAAGAGCGGCGGACGGGCTAAAGACATGGGAAATCGCCGCAGAGCTCAATGGAGACGGTGTTATTTCTCCGAAAAACTACAAGATTGATGCGGGCTGCACAAGAACGCCGTGGCGAAGCATTCAGGAAGACAATTTCTGGACGGGCAATTTGGTTGGAAAGTTTCTGCGGGACGAACGGTATATCGGCAAGGTAGTGTTCGGCAAACGGATTCGGGACGTTGTGGGCAACACCCACACGGTAAAAATCTCCCGGAATGATTGGATCGTTGTTTCCGACATGCACGAAGCGATTGTATCAAAATCATTGTTTGAAGCGGCGCAGAACAGCATGAGAGAGTATCGGGAGTATGCATCACCGACCGACAGCGACAAGCCGAATTCTCCAGGCGGAAGGCCCTCGGTGGCCGATACAGAGCAGCCAGTGTATTTTCCTCTATGATATTCTGTGGGGACTGCGGGTCGGTATATGGTTCAAAGGTGTGGCATTCCACAGACAAATATCGCCGCACCATCTGGCAGTGCAATGACAAGTTCAAAGGCGAACGCCGCTGCACTACACCTCATCTATACGAAAAAGACATCAAAGCAATGTTCCTTCGGGCATTCAGTAAGCTGATAGCTGATCGGGAACATATTTGGGAGGACATCCGCTTGGTACAAAACACCCTTTGCGACTGCACGGAACTGGACGCACAGCAAGCCACCCTGGAAGAGGAGATGGAAATCGTAAGCGAACTGATTCGCCAGTGCATTGAGGAAAACACCGTCAAGGCACAGAACCAAGCGGAGTATATGGAGCGTTATGAGCGCCACACTCGCCGCTATGAAAAAATGCAGAAACAGTATGAAGCCATTGAAGCAGAACGGCAACGCAGGAAAGAGCAGAACGATCGCATTAGTGCATTCTCTGCGATGCTGACAGAACAATCGGAAATGCCCATTGAATTTGACGATGATCTTTGGCTGGCGGCAGTCGACCATGCCACCGTCAATGCGGATGAGACGGTGGTGTTTACTTTCAAAAGTGGAATCGAAATAACGGAACAGATATAAAACGGCTCGGAGCCTGGGTAATCTCCCAAGTTCCGAGCCGTTTTCTCTTTGTTTTGATATGCACCTATGGACATATAAATCTAACGATACCGAGTTCTTTATAACGCAAAACAGGTTGTTTTCAATGAGCAAAAGTCCTCCGATAGCAACGATTTTGCCGTTTTGAGGGTCTGTTGCTCAATGAGTGCATGTGCAAACAAAAAAGCCTTGATATGACAGTGGTTTTCCGCATAAAAATAACGAACCGACAGCTGAGAATTGTATCAACTGTCGGTTCAGTTATGGTGCCGATGACCGGATTCGAACCGGTACGGTATTGCTACCGGTGGATTTTGAGTCCACTACGTCTGCCTGTTCCATCACATCGGCTGATACTAGGTTATTGTAGCAAAAAAGCTCCCTAGGTGCAATTACTTTTTAAGGAGCTCTTGAATGTAGTCTTCTATTTTCTTTAGTTCTTCTTTAGTGGCTTGACGTGGTGCTTTGAGGTGGAGCATGGTCTGAGGTTTTTCTGATTTGCTCCAGTTTAATAAGTATTCAGGAGTCGTTTCGAGCACTTCAGCGATGAGTTTGAAGTTATCTACGGGAATCTTTTGAATGTCACCATTTTCATAGCGGTACATGGTGCTCGTCGATACGCCGACGTGCTTGGCGACCGTTTCTACACTGATTCCTTTTTTCTTTCGAAACACTTTTATAGCATCAATGTTCATATGACCTCCTGTTTTTTCTTAATTATAGAATTTAATTCTCATTTATGCAATGGAGAATCTGTAAATATCAAGTATTTTCGTGTATAATAAAATCGATAATTCGCATTTATGCGAAAAAGGGGGTCGCTTTGAATACCGCCAAACTTCACGAGATCATGATAGAAAAGGGAATCGCTGTTAAAGATATGGCTAAGCTCTTATGTATTAGTGATAGCACGTTTTATCGAAAGATGAAGACGGGCTATTTTCTCATAGGAGAAGTAGAACTTATAAAAAAAGCCCTTCATCTTTCGAATGAAGAGGCTATTTGGGTGTTCTTTGAGGACTAAAAGTACTTACTGAGTGCGATCGGTCCATCGACAATTTTTCTAGTTACTTGTAGGAGTCCCTTGGCATTGACTCTCGTTCTCCAGTGTACGAGGCTAATCGTTCCTCCGACAATTTCGATACTTGAAACAATTTGTGGTCTTACGGCACTTCCTGTATTAAAGTACTTGCTCTTTGATTCAGGCTTTGCAAAGCGAGGACGGTGTGTATGACCTACAATCATTAAGAGGTCTTTGTTTTCCATCCATCTTTCGTACATTTTTTCGATCTTATGTCTCTTTACTGCACTCTTTGCAGGACTCTGTGGGTTTCTCATTCCTATGACGTGTAAAAATCGCCAAACGTAGCGAAGTAAAAAGTGAGCGACGCGCCAAAAGGTGTCATTTAGTGCATCTCCTTGGTGGCCGTGTAGAATGAGTATTTCCTTTCCTAGGTCTTCATAGCGAAGGCGAAGTCCCTCTTGCGGTACGATGCCCTGTAGGAAGGGTTCCATTTCGTCGGTGTAGAGGTTCTTTGACTCCCAAAGGGTCTTCTTTACGACTTCTCTATACTTTAGTGTGATGTTGTGATTTCCATAGATGATTCGAAGCCTGTTTTTTTCGTGAAACTTCTTGTAGATGTCAAAGACATCTTGATGAGCCCAGTAGATGTATTCAAATTTGGAGTGCTCCCAGAGTTCGTCTCCGTCTCCGTTTTCGATGAACGTGAAGTTGTTGTTGTAGTAATAATTGGCTGCATGCATGAAGATGTTCTGATTCGGTGCGAATTCGTCAGAAAAGCTCGAATCACCTCGGTGCATGTCGCTCATAATGACGTACTTGGATTCGTCGTTGAATATTTCTACAGGCGCTTGTTCGTATACGGCATCTAGTCTACTTTTTGATCTCATTTTTGAACCGTCTCGATGTTCCAGATTTCCTTTGCATACTCTTTAATGGTGCGGTCAGAGGAGAAGTTTGAGGAGTGGAAGAGGTTATTTAAGCACATCTTAGCATAGAGTCTTCGATCTCTGTACACTTCGTCGACTTTCCTGTGGGCTTTTCTGTAGCTGTCGAAGTCTGCAAGGAGTAGGTAGTTATCTGCAGTCTCCCAGCCACTACCGTCTAATAGGGAGTGGTAGAGGGCAGCAAATTCACCCGTTCCACCGTCTGACACGGTTCCATCGATCAAGCTATCTACGGCTCTCTTTAGGCCCTCTACGGACTCATAGTAGTCGCGTGCACGGTAGTTTGGACGAAGTGCTTTCACTTCCTCTACTGTTAGACCAAAGATGAAGTTATTTTCTTCTCCCGCTTGCTCTACGATCTCGATGTTTGCACCATCGAGTGTACCGATGGTAGGTACACCATTCATCATAAACTTCATATTTCCTGTGCCACTCGCTTCTTTACCAGCAGTCGAAATTTGTTCCGATAAGTCAGCGGCACTAATTAAGCTCTCTGCGTAGGTTACGTTGTAGTTTGTGACAAAGACGATCTTTAGCTTGTCGTTTGTCTCAGGGTCATTATTAATAAGCTCTTTTAGCTTATTGATGTAGAGAATGATGGCTTTTGCGCGGTAGTAGCCAGGGGCACTCTTTGCTCCGAAGAAGTAGGTTCTCGGAACAAAGTCCTTGAGCTCACCATTTTTTAATTTGTAATACGTATCGACGATGAGAAGGGCATTTAAAAGCTGTCTCTTGTACTCGTGGAGTCGTTTAATCTGCACGTCAAAGAGACTATCGGGGTCTATTACGATGCCTTCTTTTTCCTTAATGAGCTTTGCGAGCTTCTCTTTATTCTCTCTTCGAATGGCTAAGAAGCGCTCTTGAATGTTCTCATCTTCTGCAAGGCCCTGAAGGGGATCGATGAGTTCTAAGTGATTGATCCAGTTGTCATCTTGAAGAAGCTCTGTGATGAGGTGACTAAGTTTAGGGTTTGCTAAGCGTAAGAAACGTCTTTGTGTGACGCCGTTTGTCTTATTTAAAAACTTCTCTGGATAGCGCTCATACCACGCGGTTAGGACGTCGTGCTTTAAGATTTCCGTATGAACCTTAGCGACACCATTGACGTGGCCACTTCCGTAGAGGGCGAGGTTCGCCATGTGAATTTGCCCATCCTTAAGGATTCTAAAGGGATCCTTTTCCATGTCGTTTAAGCCGTCTTTTGTAAGTTCACTTAAGAGGGTCTCATTGATCATGTGAATGATTTCTACGATTCGAGGAAGGATCGAGCGGTAGAGTGCATAGTCCCACTTTTCGAGTGCTTCCGAGAGAATCGTATGGTTTGTGTAGTGGAAGGTGTGCTGTGCAATGTCTAGTGCTTCTTCAAAGGGAAAACCTTCTTCATCTAGAAGGATTCGAACGAGCTCCGCTACAGCTACAGCTGGGTGCGTGTCATTAAGCTGTAGTACGTTTCTTTCTGCAAAGCTCTTTAGGTCCGTATATTTTCTCTTATGCTTACTTACGAGGTCTTGAATCGAGGCACTTACGAAGAAGTATTGCTGTTTACAGCGAAGAATCTTTCCTTCTAAGCGCGTATCGTTCGGGTAGAGAACGCGAGAGATGTCTTCTGCGCGGTTCTTTTCTTGCATCGCAAGGTCGTAATTTTGTTCATTAAAAAGACCGAAGTCAAATTTTTCAATCGGCTCACTTCTCCAGAGGCGAAGCGTGTTTATGACGTTCGACTGATAGCCGATGATGGGCGTATCGTAGGGAACGGCGTAGACCTCTTGGCCTTCAAAGCGAATGCGCTTCTTTTCTGATTCTCTTCTGATAGACCAGGGATCGCCATACTTCAGCCAGTCGTCGGCCGTCTCCACTTGTCTTCCATCGACAAAGCGCTGCTTAAAGATGCCGTACTCATAGCGGATACCGTAGCCGTGAAGAGGATATCCTAAAGTAGCTGCAGAGTCTAAAAAGCAGGCGGCAAGGCGACCTAAGCCTCCGTTACCGAGCCCTGCATCGCGCTCCACTTCTTTAATGCGATCAAAGTCTAAGCCGACTTCTTTCATGGCTAAACGAACGTCCTCGTCGATTCCAAGGTTTACGAGATTATTTTCAAAGCTTCTTCCCAAGAGGTATTCGCTCGATAAGTAGTAAGCCGAGCGATGGGAGGATTTTTCACTGTCTGTAATCCAGTAGGGGGAGATGGTGCGCATGATGGTTCGACTGATGGCATTATAGAGCTCATAGTCCTCTGCATGCTCCATGCTTACGGCATAGTTTGCTCGTAGAGTCGATTTGACATTAAAGATGAAATCTTCGCGGCTAAAGAGATTCATGATACCTCCAGTAGGTTTTTGTTAGCTCCTTTAGGAAAGGTCCTTGGAGCTTTTCTAGGTAGTTGGTTTCGAGTCTAAAGGTCCAGTTTCCAACGGTATTCGGAAGGTTTATTCTTCCTTCACTTCCGATTCCAAGTAGGTCTTGAACGGTTGTCATCGCAAGAAAAGCGGGGGAGGCGTAAAGGGCTCGAAGCATCTCGATAAAGAGTTCTTCTTCGCTACAATGTAAGTATCGGAGGGCGTACTCTTTCGTTTCCTTCGATGCACTTTGAAAGAAACCCTTTACGGTATCGTTATCGTGCGTTCCTGTATAGCAAACGACGTCATTTTCATAGTTATGTGGGGCATTTTCGCTGTCGTAGAAGGGATCGAGTCCAAACATGAAGACACGCATCGAAGGTAGCCCTGCTTCTCTTCTTAGCGTTCGTACGGCATCATTGACGCTTCCTAAGTCCTCAGCGATGAGAGAAAGTGTGGGGATGCTCTTTCGGATCGTCTCAAAGAAGGGTAGTCCAGGACCCTCTTCCCAGTGGCCTCCCGAGGCGTCCTTATCGCCAAAGGGAATGGACCAGTAGCGTACAAAGCCGATGAAGTGATCGAGACGCACGTGGTCATAGAGCTCGCTTTGACGCTCGAGTCTCTTTCTCCACCACGTAAAGTTATCCTTTTTCATCTCTTTCCAGTCGTAGAGGGGATTTCCCCAGAGTTGACCCGTTTCGCTAAAGCCATCTGGTGGGCATCCTGCAACGCTTTTAGGGAGTTCTCTTTCGTCGAGTTCAAAGACGCTTCGGTCTCTCCAGACTTCAACGCTGTCGAAAGCCACGTAGAGTGGAATGTCTCCCATGATCTCAACTTTTCTCTCGTTCGCATAGCGCTTCAGTGCCTTCCACTGTAGATTGGCGACATATTGTGTAAAGGCCCAGAAGAGCACCTCTTCTTCGTGTTCTTCTTGAAAAGCTTCGAGTGCTTCGGGATCTCTCATCTTTAAAGGCTCTTCCCAGAAGTACCAGGAGGAGAAGTTATGCTCTTCTTTTAGAGCCATAAAGAGAGCGTAGTCCTTGACCCAGTCTGTGCTTTCGAAAAATTCGCGTACGCTCTCTTTAAAGAGCGGATCGGTATTCTGATAGATTCGTTTTAAAAGGGGAATGCGTCCATTAAAGAGTGCTTCGTAGTCTACTCGGTCACTTGTTGTGATAGTCTCTCGGATCTCTTCTTCGGAAATGACTCCGCGCTCCACAAAGACCCTGAGATCAATATAGTAGGGGCTTATGGCATCGCTTGAAAGCGTCTGATAGGGAGAATCGCCGAAAGAAGTCGGTCCAATGGGTAACATTTGCCAAATGCTTTGTAAGTTTTCTGTTAAGTAATCGATGAACTGAAAGGCTTCTTTTCCCATGGTTCCAATGCCAAAGGGGCCTGGTAGGGAACTTAGGGGTAATAATAAACCAGCTATCCTATCTCGCATGACACGCTCCTTTTACGCTATTATTATACCAAAGAACAAATGAAAAACTTAGGGCTCGGTCGAAAGACAGGAGGAAACGATGAATCTTAACTTAAAGAAAACAGTTCTTAATGAACTCGTCACGAAGTACGAAGAGAGAGTAGAGGCACTTCACCATGTCATTCATGAAAAGACAGGTGAGGGGTCAGATTTTCTAGGTTGGCTCGATTATGCCGAAACGCTCTCCGAAGAAGAGATCAAAGCCATTGAAGAAAAGGCCAAAGAAGTTCAACAAGCAGACCTTCTCGTCGTAAGCGGTATCGGTGGAAGCTATCTCGGGGCAAAGTGCCTCTATGAAGCGCTCCGTAAGCCTTTTGGACAAAAGCCTGAAGTGATCTTCACAGGAAACTCGCTTTCTACAAAAGACACCTTAGCCCTTCTAAAGTACCTCGAAGGAAAAGACGTCTATGTAAATGTTATTAGTAAAAGTGGAACAACGCTAGAAACGGCATTAAACTTTAGACTCCTTCGTGATTACATGAAAAAGACGTATAAGGACTTTTCGAAGCGAATCATCGCAACGACAGATAGGGAAAAGGGAGCCTTAAGGACGCTTGCAACAAAAGAGGAATATACGACCTTTGTCATCCCTGATGACATCGGTGGACGCTTTTCAGTGATGACGCCCGTAGGACTCTTTCCACTCGCTGCAGCTGGAATTGACATTCGTTCCTTCTTACAGGGAATGAAGGATGCGATTCGTTTCTATAGCACGAAAAGCTTAAAAGAGAATACGGCTTATCAGTATGCGGCTCTTAGAAATATGTACTATGAAAATGGGAAAAAGGTAGAGCTCTTTGTCTCTTTTGAACCGAGACTCTCTTTCTTTAGCGAGTGGTTCAAACAGCTCTTTGGTGAAAGTGAAGGCAAGGACCACCGAGGAATCTTTCCTGCTTCTGCCATCTATTCGACCGATCTTCACTCCTTAGGTCAGTACGTTCAAGATGGGGAGCGCATGCTATTTGAAACCTTTTTTAACGTAAAAGAGGAAGAAGAGGACCTTCTAATTCAAGAAGATCCGCTAAATTTAGATATGTTAAATTATTTAAGCAATAAAACGCTTCAAGATGTGTGCCAAAGTGCTATGATAGGGACGAGCATCGCACACCGCGAAGGGGGAGTAGAAATTATAGAGCTTGAGATGGAACGCTTAGATGCTTATTCCTTAGGAGAAGCCATGTATTTCTTCATGAAGGCCTGTGCTATGAGCGCTTATCTCTTAGGCGTTAATCCCTTTAATCAGCCAGGTGTCGAGGACTACAAAAAAAATATGTTCGCGCTCCTAGGAAAACCCGGAACAGAAGAGAGAAAAGCAGTGCTTTTGGAGCGCATGAAAGAGGTGTAATGAATTCAGTTATTGAAATGATGAAATCGGACATCAAGCCAGCTACAGGCTGTACCGAGCCGATTGCCATCGCACTAGCCGCTGCTACAGCTAAGGATTACTCGAAAGGAGAACTTAAGAGCTTAAAGCTCACCCTTTCAGGAAACATCGTAAAAAATGTCATGGGCGTACAGATTCCAGGAACGCCTTTTATCGGAGCAAAGTATGCAGCCATTTTAGGCTACTTCTTTGGTGAAAGCGACAAGGTCCTTCGCGTACTCGATTCCTTAAAAGAAGAGGATACGGAAAAAGCGAAGGAGATCAACGAGAAGAACCTCGTAGAGGTCAATGTCTACGAAGGAGATCAAAAGCTCTACGTAGGCGTCAAAGCCACGGCTCAAAATGAGGTCGAGGTCATTCTTCAAGAAGATCATACGAACATTACAGATATCATCGTAGATGGTGAGAGCATTCTTAAAAAGGAGCTTCAAAATTTCTCCTTAAAAGAAGACCTACCTTTTACTGTAAGTGACATCATCGATGTCGCACTCGATTCTCCTATCGAGGAGTTGGAATTTATTCTAGAGGGTGTCGAGGTCAATAAGAAGCTCGCTGAAATTGGACTCGAGAAGGAATATGGCCTTCAAATTGGTAAAGAGATCGATGAACAGATTAAACAAGGCATCTTAAAAGACGACCTCTTAAACGTCATGACGCGTGGCGTCTGCAGTGCCGTCGATGCGAGAATGAGTGGTGCCCAGGCGAGTGCGTTTACGAACTCGGGCTCGGGAAATCAGGGGCTCATTACGCACCTTTCGACCTACTTTGCGGCTACATACTTAAATAGCACGCGTGAGGAACTCATTCGAGCAGAAATCCTCTCGAATGCCATTCCGATCTACATGAAAAATCGTTTAGGTAAACTCAGTGCACTCTGTGGTGTGACGAGTGCTTCCAGTGGCGTGAGTGCCGCACTCGTATACCTTTTAAAGGGCGGTAAGGAAGAGATTATTCTCGCTATGAAAAACGTCCTCGCAGGTGTCAGCGGTATGATCTGTGACGGAGCTAAACCAGGCTGTTCGTTAAAGGTTGCAAGTGGCCTTGCGAATGCCGTCCATGCTGCAAGCATCGCCGTAAGAGATCGCGCTGTGAAGGGCTACGAAGGTATCGTAGACCAGGACATTGAAGAGTGCATCAAGCACTACGTCCGCTTAGGTATTGAAGGTATGGAAGTGACCGACAAGGTCATCTTAGATACCATGGTTAAAAAGTGTTAGGAGCATAATATGACCATTTCAGAGCGCATTGAGCGGTTGCCGGAAAGTCGCTTTCTTGTAAGAATTCTCTTGATCTTAGGAGCAGGTTGGGCTTTTGATGCCATGATGACAGGTATGGCAGGTGGAATCAGTGCCGCCTTAAAGACGAGCTGGGGTCTCGATAAGGGAGCCCTAGGCGTCTATTCCTCCATCGCGATGGTGGGAATGGCGGTAGGAGCTGCCTTAAGTGGACGAATGAGTGACCGCATGGGTCGTAAGTCCGTCGTCATCTTAAACCTCTTTCTCTTTAGCATGGGTTCGATCATCGGAGGCTTTAGCGTAAATTACGCGATGCTCCTCGTGACTCGTTTCATCACAGGAATTGGTATCGGTGGTTATCTACCGCAAGCATCCTCTATGCTAAGTGAATTTACTCCGACAAAGATTCGCGGAAAATACGGTGTCCTCTTAGAGAGCTTTTGGGCTTGGGGATGGATCTTTAGCGCCTTAGTCGCTTATCTCATCATTCCAAAGTATGGCTTCCAAGGGGCTCAGTTTACAGGAATCATTCCGCTACTACTCTGTGTGCTCTTTTACTATCTACTTCCAGAGTCACCTCGTTATCTCGCTTTAAACGGAAGAACGAAAGAAGCAGACGCTATCGTCGATAAGATGGAAGAAGCGTGTGGCATTCATGATCACGTGGAGACGGTTCCCTTAAAACCCATGGGAAAGGTGAAGCTTTCTGAGCTCTTTACAAAGGAGCATAAACGCGCCACAATCGTCCTTTGGATCCTCTGGTTTGGCATTAACTTCGGCTACTACGGCTTTGTGCTTTGGACGCCATCATTACTCATTGAAAAAGGCTTCGACATGGTAAAGAGCTTTGAGATGACGCTCATTATGAGTCTCGCACAGCTTCCTGGTTACTACAGTGCTGCCTTTTTAGTGGAGCGCATCGGCCGAAAGAAGCTCGTAAGCATTTATCTTTTCTTAACGGCTGTAGCCAGCTGGTTCTACGGGAATGCAAACTCTGTGACAGAAATCTACATCTACGGTTCCTTCCTGTACTTTTCAGCGCTAGGAGCTTGGGGATGTGTCTATGCCTTTACGCCAGAAAGCTACCCGACAGCTCTACGTGGTACGGGAACGGGCTTTGCATCGGCCTTTGGTCGAGTAGGCGCTTTTATCGCTCCCTATGTCGTTCCGATCGTCTATAATGCCTTTGGTAAAGAGCAAGGCTTTATCAGTGTCTTTATCGTGATGAGTCTCGTCTTTCTTCTTACGGCAGTCATCGTCATGATCTTTGCTGAAGAGACCATGGGAAGAGAACTGGATCGTTAAATTTAAAAAATCTCTTGACAAGCCTCTTTTTAGGGGCTAAGATACACTTACTTAAAGGCGAAGAAGAGAAGAGTAGATAACTCTCGGTCATCATTAGAGAGCCCGGTCAGGTGAAAGCGGGTGTTGAGGAGAATTATTGAAGATGGTCTCGGAGCTTGTGGGCTGATATTTAGGTTCACACGGGGGTGCCCGTTATAGCAACGCAGTATGTTTGTACTGGCAGAGCAATTTATCGCAAGGTAAATTGGTATAAAGGTGGTACCGCGCATAGCGCCCTTTAATCGTATGATTAAAGGGCTTTTTTATTGCAAGAAAGGAGAAAAGGGTGCTGGAATTAAAACACATTACCGTGGACTTCGGTTCACATCGAGCCGTAGATGACGTTTCGATTCAATTAGAAAAGGGAGACCGCTTAGGTATTATCGGGTACAGCGGAGCAGGGAAGAGCACGCTCTTAAGGACGGTAAATAGGCTCCAACGCGTGACAGAGGGGGAAGTTCTCTTTAAGAATGTGAGGATGGATGCCTTGAATGAGAAAGAGCTACTAGAAAAGCGAAGAGAGATCGGAATGATCTTTCAGCACTTTAACCTCCTCGATTCAAAGACTGTAAAAGAAAACATGCTCCTCGCTTTAAAGCACAGCACGCTAACGAAAGGCGAAAAGGAGAAGAAGATCGAAGAGCTCCTCGCTTTCGTCGGTCTTTTAGATAAGATCGAAACTTACCCCAGTAACCTATCCGGCGGTCAAAAGCAACGCGTCGCCATCGCGAGAGCCCTTGCCAATGACCCATCCCTTCTCCTATGTGATGAAGCGACCTCGGCTTTGGACCTCGAAACGAAGCATGAAGTCATCCAAGTCTTAAGGCGTCTTGAGGGGATGACGATGCTCATCGTAACGCATGAAATTCAAGTCATTAAAGAGCTCTGTAATAAAGTCGTCGTGATGGACCACGGACGCATCGTAGAAAGCGGAAGTGTACTCGATGTATTCAGTGATCCGAAGGCTCCGCTTACGCGGTCGTTTTTAAGAAAAGAGCATAAGCTCGAAGGAATCGAGGAGAAGCTTAAGGGCTTGAATCTAAACGAAGAAGAAATCTACGAGCTTTCCTACCGCGGAAAGAGCACGGCAGAACCGATGCTTTCACTCCTCTATGAAAACTTTAAGGTCAAGACCAACATCCTCGCAGGAAACTTTGAGATCATCCAGAATACACCCATAGGTACACTCGTCGTAAGTTTTATCGGAGAACGTGTCGAAGAAGCACTCTCGTTTTTAAAAGAGCACGGCGTTCGTGCTGAGCTTTTAGGAGGAAGAGATGGACTGGTTTAAAAATGTATTGGAAATTCAAGATGTGTTCATCGAAGAAAGCCTTGCGACACTCTACATGTTTCTTGTGACAAGTGCTATCGCAGGCTTCTTTGGACTCCTTCAAGGCATTCACTTGACGCTTTTAGAGCCAGGTGGACTCTATGAGAACAAGCGAATGTACGCCTTCTTAGATAAGCTCGTAAACGTCGGCCGTTCCATTCCCTTTATCATTCTCTTAGCGCTCGTCGCTCCGCTTACAAAGCTCATCGTCGGAACGACCATAGGAAACACGGCAGCTATCCTTCCCTTAAGCCTAGGAACGATACCCTTCTTTGCCAGGCAAGTTCAAAGCGCTCTAAGTGAAGTGAAGCCAGGAATCATAGAAGCCTCAAAGGCCATGGGACTTACAGGGTCAGAGATCGTCTTTCAGGTGATGCTACCGGAAGCAAGAGAGTCACTCATAAGGGCAGCAGCCATTACGGCAATTTCCCTCATCGGTCTTACGACCATGGCAGGAGCGATCGGCGCAGGAGGCCTCGGTAAGGTCGCCATCGCCTATGGTTATAACCGCTTTAAGAACGATATCGTCATTGTAGCTACAGTACTTTTATTATTACTCGTCTTCATCGTTCAAGGAATCGCAAATCTAGCGCTTCAAACGATTAAAAAAAGAAAGGAAAACAAATGAAAAAAATTGCTTTATTACTCGCTATTCTATTACTTTTAACCTCCTGTGGAGGAACCAAGGCTAACGAAGGAACTACTTTAAAGGTCGGTGTCGTAGGAACGAACGAAAAGGAAATTTGGGACTTTGTAAAAGAGAAGGTAAAAAAAGAGGGGATCGATCTCGAGGTCGTAGTCTTTACGGAATACTCTCAGCCGAACCGCGCTTTAAAAGATGGTGATCTCGATCTAAATGCCTTCCAGCACTACATCTTTTTAAACGACTTTAATGCTGCGAATGGCGAGTCACTCGTTGCGATCGGTGAAACGTTCCTCTCTCCACTCGGTGCTTTTTCAAAGAAAGTGAAGAGCCTAGAAGAGCTTAAAAAGGGAGATACCGTGGCCATTCCGAATGATCCGACCAACCTCGGACGTGCACTAAAACTCTTAGAGAGCGCAGGTGTCATCGAAGTCGATCCTACGAAGAAAGAACTTCCTACTGTAAATGACATCGTAAAAAACCCACTTGAACTTAAGATCAGTGAGCTCGATGCAGCCCAGACACCACGCGTCTTAGACGATGTGACGGTATCGATTATTACAGGTGGCATTGCTGTCGACAGCGGCCTCATTCCCGAAAAGGATGCGATCTACTTAGAAAAGCTAACGAAGGCTTCAAAGCCCTATATCAATGTGATCGTTTCACGTAAGGACGATAAGAGACCGGAATTCGATAAGATCGTAAAAGCATTCCAAGCAGATGATACGGCTAAGGTCATTACAGAAGCCTCTAAGGGAGCCAATATTCCAATCTGGAAATTGAACGAGTAAAGAATAAAATTGATCGTAAAACGATAAAAATAGGTTGCAAAAAGAAAAAGTGCGTGCTATGATTCCGTTAGGAGGTACGTATGAAAAAAATTCCTATTTATGCTTTAATCGCTTCACTCGTTGTCGGTGTTTTATTACTCGGGGTTTTCGCACTCTTTCTACCGAGCTATGCAGAAATCAGTGCTGAATTCAATCCAGACATTGCGTTGTTAAAGCTTCCCGCGCTCATTTTAGGGGAAATCATCTTAGTGATGTTTATCCTGAGCTTTCTCATCCTCATCGCTGAACTCATTCGCGTGAGAAAGGGGACAGCCTTTACAAAGAAAACTGCTGGTCGCTTAACACTTGCAGCTTGTCTCTTTGGCGTTTCTCTCATTTCTGGACTTTGCTTGAGCATTCTCTTTTTAGCTTACACGGGGTGGAGCCTCTTAACGGTCGATCTCTTTATTGGTTCATTCGTCCTCTTTGGTGCCATGAACCTATTCCTGTTCTTAAGCCAGCTCATCTCCGATGGTGATTCTATCCGAGAAGAAAACGAGGATGTCATATGACAGAAGAAATTATCATTCGTTTAGATATGGAACTTGCGAGAAATAAGATGACGCTTTCTGAGCTCAGTGAACGAGTCGGTATCACCATCGGAAACTTAAGTAAACTAAAGACAGGAAAAGCTAAAGGTATCCGCTTTGAGACGCTCGCAGCCATTTGTAAAGAACTGCACTGTCAGCCCGGAGATATCTTAGAATACAGGGAATCTTAGATTCCCTTTTTTCGTGTTACAATGCTTCTAGGAGGCACGATGAAATTAATAGCACAAAAAGAACAAATGTTTATCGTTGAGGGCGAGCGCTGTTTTCTAACAAACGAAAGCTTATTAGAAGGCCTAGAAAAAGGATTTACAAAATCCACGGAGTCATGCCTTTTAAGTGAAATTCAGCTCGATAGCCCGATGAAATATCCTAGAAGAGGCGTCATCGCCGTAGGAAAAAATTACCTCGACCACGTGAGAGAAGTCGATGGTCAGACAGGGGGACCCAAAGGCGTTCCAGAAAAACCCATCTACTTTACAAAGAGAGCTTATCCTACAGTAGGTCCGAATGAAAAGGTTCCTTACTATGAGACGCTCGACTACGAAGTGGAGCTTGCGGTCATCATTGGTAAGACCTCGAAGAATCTAACGCTAGCAAATGCAAAGGATGCGATCTTCGGTTACACCATTGCAAACGATCTCTCCATCCGAACAGAGCAGAAGAAACGCTCGCAGTGGGACCTTGCAAAAGGCTTTGATGGGTCGTGTCCTTTAGGGCCCTGGATCATTACAAAGGATGAGTTTTCCCACCCGCTTTCACTTGAGATTCAAAGTTATGTAAACGGTGAACTGCGTCAACACAGTAACACAAAGCACATGATTCATTCGATCGATGAGCTCTTAGTGGATCTTACGAAATACATCACGCTCTATCCGGGAGATATCATACTTACGGGAACGCCAAGTGGAGTCGGTATGGGCTTTGAGCCACCGCGCTTTTTAAAGCCTGGGGATACGATTACATGTACCATAGAAGGCATTGGAAGCTTAGAAAACGAGGTTTCAAATGGCTAAGAATACGGCTATTTTAAAGGGACTCATCTGGATTCTAATTCCTCTTCTTATCCTACTTGCGCTCGTCTTTTATGTGATTTACCGTGCTTTTGACGTCCCTAGAGTGGAGGGAGAAGCGTATAAAGAATTTATCTCATCACTCGAAGAGAAGTATGAGACCACGATTCGTTCCGATCTCCAAAGGGATGGACTCCTCATCATTAAGATCGAAGGGGAGGGGATTCTAGACGAAGCTTCTCAAAATGGTCTCATTGACGCTTTAAGAGAAAAGCTTGAAGAAGAAAAACCAAGCTTTGTAACGAGCCATAAAAGCCTAAAGGATAAGTCCTGGATCAACTGGCAGCTTCTCTTTAAAGACACCTCTACAGGTGAGATCTATGCCAGCCAGGATTTTAGTAAGGGGGAATAATGGATAAGAAAAGAGTTCTCTTTTGGGTCGATGTCGTCTTCTTTATCCTGAGTGCAGGATGTTACCTCGTAAGCTTCTTCTTCCCAGAAAGTGGCTTTCAGGCGATGATTTCAAGAATTCTCTACTTTTCAGGCATGCTCTTTCTATTGATCGCAGTCATTCTCCTTCTTCTTCGCATGCTTCTAAAGCAAGATTCCATGAAGGAGAAGGCCATCCGCTGGATCGTAATGGGATTAGGCGTTGCCTTTATCGTTTATGCCATAGGAGTTCTACGCTTCAGTTTTCGCATGATCGAAGGCGACCTAGAAGCCGGCGCAAAGGTAGAGACGATTACAGAGTATAAGCTTTCAGAGGATGAAAAAAGCCTCTTTATAAAAAGAGGCGATTCCTTTACGGTTTTACGCTTAGCTCCAGAACATGCCAAAAAGGTTAAGGCTTCAAGCGGTAAACCCATCGATGTGAGCATTTATCAAAACAACATGATCTTACTCGATGTTACTCCGAAACAGTAGAGAGGTAGTAGTGGAGAATACTTCCTGTAAGTCCCCAGATGATTTCCTTGGTCATGTAGAAGGGAATGAGCCGGTCGGTTCGGTGGAAGGGGTAATCGGGAAGAGGGAAATTCTCTCCAATCTCTAAGACGTAGCTCGTCGGATGAAGCTCTGGCTTCATGCTTCGAAGCTCTTTTATGGGCACGCTAAAGAGATAGTCGACTTCATCTTTGGAGTAGGTTTCGGGAAGGCCTCCAGGGAGGTATTTACCTACCCAGGTGGAGACAATTTGGTTATGATGTGTAATGAGAAGGTCTAGAGGTCCAAAGATCTCTAGGTCTTCTTCTTTTATCCCGAGTTCCTCCATCGTTTCACGAATGGCAGCTTCTTCGTAGCTTTCGTCTTTTTCGACTCTTCCTCCGGGAAAGCTCACTTCGCCAGGCTGAGCGATCAAGGTCTGGGCACGTTTTTCAAAGATGATTTCTTCTTCGCCGTCAATTTCTGTAAAGAGGATCATGACAGCGTACTTTTTAATGGTAGGGGCAAGCTCTATGGAGCGTCCCTTTAATTCTGTTCGTTTCATAGCACCTCACAGAAGGATTCATACCCTTTTTTTTAGGCTGTGCTATAATCGTCCAGGGAGGAAATATGATTAAAAAATTTATGGCCTACTACAAACCGCATAAGCGCTTGTTCTTTCTAGATCTCTTAGCAGCTTTCTCGGTTGCAACGATCGACCTCATCTATCCAGGCTTTTCAAAAGACATGATCAATACCTACATACCAAACGGTGATATCGCTAGCATTCTTCGCGTGGCTCTCATCGTTCTCGTGCTCTACCTACTTCGCATGGGAGCGCAGTACTTTATGTTAACGTATGGTCACGTCATGGGTGGACGCATCGAATACGCCATGCGAAGAGACCTTTTTGAGCACTATCAGACCATGGACGTGAGTTTCTTCGATCACAACAAGACGGGACAACTCATGAGCCGTTTGGTGAGTGACTTAAATGAAATTTCTGAGCTCGCGCACCACGGACCGGAGGACGTCTTCATTAGTTCTGTGATGCTCGTAGGTTCTTTCGTGATTTTACTTCGAATAAATGCCTCACTTACGCTCATTATCTTTAGTCTCGTCGTTTTAATGATTCTCTACATGCTTCTTACGAGAAAACTCATGAGTAGGGCATCTCACCGCGTACGTGCAGCCAATGCAGAAATGAATGCAAAGATTGAAAACAGCTTAAGTGGTGTGAGACTTACAAAGAGCTTTACAAACGAAGCCTATGAAGAGGACTCTTTCGATGAGATCAACTCCTTACACTTAAGTAGAAGACGAGACTTCTTCCATGCCATGGGTATTTTCCACGCAGGAACGCACCTCATCGTAGATATCATGAGTCTCCTCGTCCTCGTCCTCGGTGGAATCTACGTACAAAAGGGACTGATAAACGTCGGTGAACTCGTCGCATACCTCCTGTATTCGACCTTCTTTATTCAGCCCATTCGCCGCTTTATCGATTTCACGCAGCAATTTACAGCAGGTATTACAGGGTTTGAGCGCGTTCAAGAGATCCTTGCGATAAAGCCTTCGATTAAAGACCATCCCGATGCCAAGGAGCTTCAAAACGTTCAGGGAAAGATTGAGTTTAGAGACGTGAGCTTCGAATACGACAACAAGAATCTCGTCTTAGATCACTTTAACCTAACTATAGAACCGGGAAAGAACATCGCTCTCGTCGGTTCGAGTGGCGTCGGTAAGACGACCGTTTCAAAGCTCATTACGCGCTTTTACGATGTCACAGCAGGTGGAATCTTTGTAGATGGAACGAATATTCAAGATGTAACCATTCGTTCGCTTCGTAAAAACATAGGGCTCGTAGACCAAGATGTCTTCATCTTCTACGGCACCATGAAAGAAAATATTCTCTACGGCAGGCTCGATGCCACATTCGAAGAGGTGGTCGAAGCGAGTAAGCGTGCCCACATTCACGAGTTCATCGAAAGTCTTCCTGAGGGCTACGATACGATCGTAGGTGAGAGGGGAGTGAAGTTAAGTGGTGGACAGAGACAGCGCGTTGCCATCGCGAGAGTCTTTTTAAAGAATCCTCCCATCCTTCTTCTCGATGAAGCGACGAGTGCTCTCGATAATGAAAATGAGCGCCTCGTTCAAGAAGCGCTCCAAGAGCTTTCAAGTGGTCGTACGACACTCACGATCGCCCATCGTTTGACGACCGTTATGAATGCCGATGAAATTTTAGTATTAACAGAAGGTGGCATTTCCGAGCGGGGAACGCATGATGAGCTCATGGCCCTTAGAGGTCAGTACTTTGATCTCTACGAACAACATAAGGCACTCTAGTGTATTCCGAAGGTGTCTTTTGGAGGTAGTAGTAGAGGTTTGAGGCACGAATCTCTAGCTCCAAAAGTCTCCTTTCTAAAGGATCCTCTGGAAGCCAGGTGATCTTTTGAATCTTATCTGGTAGTAGCCTTAAAAGCTCTCTACCTTTTTCATTAAAAGCAAGCGGTCTCAAGTAGCTCGTCTGATAGAGCACTCGGTCCGCTTCTTTTACGTTTAAAAGGCCATGTAAAAGAAGTCTTTTAAGGCGTGCTCTTTTGAAACGAACATTTTGTACCTCACTTAGTAGTTCTTCGAGGGATCGCGTATGGTTTGCGGCCTTTTTTAGTGCGTGTTCGATTCCTTCTTTCATCCCTAACGTATCGGTGAGGTCTTCTGTTAGAAGATACTTAAAGATCATGTCTTCCATCGAATCGATAAAGAGGGGGTTTGTAAAGGGTAGTTCACCGCGCTTAATGGATGCTCTAAGTGCTGTAGCGGAAGGGTATTCCGTGAGCCTTTCATCGTGATAAGAACCCTTTCTTTTTATAACGTGAAGGGAAGGGTGAAAGTCAAGTCGTTCCATCGCTTTTAAGTAACCTAAAGCAAGGATGTCGTTCGGTTTTCTCGTAGCTTCTAAGCTCGTTTGATAGCTTTTACCGCTCTTAAGATTTCTTTTAAAAGCACCTGAACGTTTGAGGCTCTCCTGACGATTGAGTTCTTTATGAAGAGCCTCTAAGTCTCCCGTTTCACTGCCGAAAGAGAGGTCTGTAACAAAGCCTGTCCGCTTTAAAATTTGAAGGGCTCCAAGACTAAAGTACTCACTAGAAGAAGTGGAAAACAAAAAGGGGAGTTCTAGGACGAGGTCCACTCCCATTTCGACAGCGCTTTTCGCGCGTGTAAATTTATCTGTGATCGCAGGCTCTCCACGCTGAACGAAGTTCGAACTCATGACACATACGACGTGTGTCGGCTGAGCTAACCTTTTCGCTTCATTTAAGTGGTAAAGGTGTCCAGGCGTAAAGGGATTGTATTCAGCGACAATGCCTAATACTTTCATAGTTCCATCCAAGGATGATAGTGGCGTCTATCTTCACGTAGGAGGATAGGAAAACGCTTCCAAAGCTTAAGTGCGACTTCGTTTTCCTTGTCGATGTTGGATGTGAGAAAACGATATCCCTTTTCCTTTGCTTTTTCCTTCGTGAGTTCGAGGGCTTCGGTTCCATAGCCCTTATTCCACTCATCGCTTCTGATCCATCCACCTACGAGTGCCGTCTTTTCATCGACAGGGCAGAGGCTAATGACACCTATAACTTTTTCTTCTGCCTTTATTGTAAATGTGTCTACCGCGTCTTCTTTTAAGCTCTGAGCGAGTTTGTAGTATTCTTCAGGACTTACGATTTCAGGCTCAACAAGCCCCATGCTTAACGCAAGATTCGTGTCGTTCGTTAAAATGTCGGATAACGCAATGGCGTGCGTTGCACTCATTTCTTCTAGATTCATAGCATGACCCCTTTTCTTTTACTAATAGTATAACAAAGACCATGACTTTTTTTCCACTTCTTTTTAACGCCTATAAGCTTGAATCGTTCCTTTACTCGTGTCTATAATAGATTGACAGAAAGTGAGGAATAAAATGAAAGTTTTAGTAATCAACTGTGGTAGTTCTTCGTTAAAGTTTCAACTTTTAAATATGGATACGAAAGAACTCATGGCTTCAGGTCTTGTAGAACGCATCGGTATCGATGGTAGCGTATGTACGCTTAAGACACCTGATAAGGAAAAGCACATCACAAAGACGGAGATGCCAGACCACAGTGTCGCACTTAACATCGTACTTAATGAACTCGTAAATCCAAAATACAACATCATTCAAAGCCTTGAAGAGATCGATGCCGTCGGTCACCGCGTCGTTCACGGAGCAGAAAAATATGCTCGTAGCGTCGTCGTAGACGAAGACGTCATGAAGAGTCTCGAAGAGTGCACGCCGCTTGCACCTCTTCATAACCCAGCAAACATCTTGGGTATTCGCGCGATTCAAAAGCTTCTTCCAAAGGTACAAAACGTCGCTGTCTTTGATACAGCGTTCCACCAAACGATGCCAAAGGAAGCTTTCCTCTATGCACTTCCACTTGAAATGTACACGAAGCACGGCGTTCGTCGCTATGGCTTCCACGGTACGAGCCACAAGTTTGTAGCTGAACATGCAGCAAGCTTCTTAGGTAAAGACCTAAAAGACCTCAAACTCATCACATGCCACCTCGGTAATGGTGCTTCCGTTACAGCCATTGAACACGGTAAGAGCATCGATACCTCCATGGGACTTACACCACTAGAAGGTCTCGTCATGGGAACTAGATGTGGTGACTTAGACCCAGCTGTCATCCTTTTTATTATGGAGAAGGAAGGCTTAAGCTTTGACGAGATGGATCACATGATGAACAAAGAATCGGGTATTCTCGGTCTGAGTGGTGTGTCAAGTGACTTCCGTGACGTCGAAGAAGCTGCAGCCAACGGAAACGTACGTGCACAAGACGCACTCAAAGTCTATCGTCGTACGGTTACAAAATACATCGGTAGCTATGCTGCCATCATGGATGGACCAGATGCCATCGTCTTTACTGGTGGTCTTGGAGAAAACAGTGCCATCGACCGTATGGAAATCTGTAAGACATTAGGCTACATGGGCGTAACGCTCGATCCAGAGCGCAACAAAAAGCGTGGAGAAGAGACGCTCATCTCAACTGATGACTCAAAGGTCAAGGTTCTTCTCATTCCTACAAACGAAGAACTCGCCATCGCTATGGATACGGTTTCCCTATTAAAATAGTTGACAAAGAACGGCTGACACCTTATACTTTTACTGTTACATTGAGGAATTTATGAAACAACTGCTAAAGGAACTACTAGCTGGTAATCGGGAAGAGATCGAAATTGACGAGCTCTATAAGCTTCCCAGCGCATCGGGTAACACGTTAGACGTATCGGTTAAAGGTCTTGTGACCAATGAAGGTGGAAGACTCATGATGAGTACCACTCTGACGGCCGAAGAGACGCTAGCTTGTGACCGCTGTTTGGTAGAGACAACATATCGTTATTTTATCCCTAGTTATGAAGAGATAGACGATATTGAAACCTTTGATCTCGAAGCTTTTGCTCAAGAAGAGCTAGTCGTTTCAAATCCTTCTCAAGTTCTTTGTAGTGACGACTGCAAGGGTTTGTGCCCTGATTGCGGAGCTGATCTCAATCATGAAGCGTGTCACTGTAAAGAGAAGAAAACAGATCCGCGCTTGAGTGCGCTCGAACAATTGCTCAACGAATAGGAGGTGAAACCGTGTCAATTGTACCAAAGAGAAAAACATCCAAAGCCCGTCGTGATAAACGCAGAGCGGCTAATATTAAGATTGAAGCTCCTAATCTGATTGAGTGTCCGAACTGCCATGCGAAAACTGTTTCGCACAGAGTCTGCCCGAGCTGTGGATTCTACAAAGGAAAAGAAGTCATTTCCGTAGAATAAGACCAAGAATCACCGCACCCGCGGTGATTTTTTTGTTAAGTTTCAAACTTTTCCTTTAGAGAGTGTATAATAGAGGTGTAAAGGAGGACGTATGGAAAATAATATTGAAAATCCAACACCACAGAGCCCAACTCCTAATCCGAACAACGAAAAGGCGAAGGAGATCTTGGGTAACATCGGCGCAGGAATTATCGCTTACTTCCTTGAGCTTAAAGATTACTGGAAAGCTGACAGAAGAGAAAACAATGTACTATTTGCTATCTTTCATATCCTATTTATGTCGCTCTTCTATGCTTTGAGCTTAAGTCTAACGATGAAAATTGGCTTCACGTTCTTTTTAAAGATGTTCTTCTTAGAAGTGCTCATGATCGCCATCCTATTCTTCTTGGCTTATGGCATCAAGAAATTGCTTCTTAAGACGAACGAGAGCCTTCTAGAAGCCTTCCAGCTCTTTGCACCAGCGATGATCATTCCGCTCATCGTATGCTTTGTGATGATGATCCTTTCGATCTTTGGAATCAGTATTTACGACCTGATGAGTATCAGTTTATTCATTACACTTGCTCCTGTGATGGCAGCTATCTTTATGCTACTTCACAATGAAGCATCGAGTGATCTAAACTGGATTGCCCTACTACTCATCTTCTTCCTTGTTTCACTATTCTCCAACTTCGTTATGAGCAGCATCACTACATCGATCTTTGGATCGTTCTTGGGTGGCTTTTAATGAGACTTGGAGTTGATGCAATGAGTGGTGACTTTCCACTCGAAATTGTAAAGGGGGTCTTAGAAGCTCTACCACACGTACAGAGTGACATCGTTCTCTACGGCGACGAAAACGTCTTAAGAGAGCGCTTAAATGGTAAAGAGGTAGAGATTGTAGACTGTAAAGAGGTCATTGAGGGAGAAGATTCTCCCGTTCAAGCGATTCGCGAGAAACGCGACTCTTCGATGGTTCGAGGGTTAAATGATCTCAAAACAAAGAAAATAGACGGCTTTTTAAGTGCAGGAAACACGGGGGCGCTCCTAGCAGGAGGTCTCCTTTTAGTTGGTCGTTTAAAGGGCATTGATAGACCTTGTATCGCACCGATCTACCCGATGGAAGGGCATATAGGAATGATCGCCGATGCAGGAGCCAATGCCGATTGCAAGCCAGAAAATTTAAGAGACTTTGCTCTCATGGCTTCGCTCTATGCTAAGAAGGTCCTAGGATTTGAAAATCCTAGAGTAGGCCTTGTAAACATCGGAAGTGAGAGAGGAAAAGGCAATGACCTTACAAAGAATGCCTTTTTACTCTTAGAAGAGAATAAGCATCTAAACTTCATCGGAAGCATCGAGGGAAGAGATATTCCTGAGGGCAAGGCCGATATCATCATTTGCGATGGATTTACAGGAAATGTGATCATTAAGTTAACCGAAGGCTATGCTTCAAGCTTTAATAAGCTTTTAAAGGAGCTCTTTTTATCGAATCTTTTGACGAAACTCTTTAGTCCCATCTATTTAGGAAAGCTCAAGAGTTTTAAAAAGAGAATGGATTATACAGAGTATGGCGGAGCCCCACTATTAGGCGTGAACGGAGCCCTTGTAAAAGCGCACGGATCTTCTAATAGCAAGGCTATAAAAAATGGAATTATCTACATGGAACGCTATGCAAAGAGTGGCTTAATCGATGATGTAAAGGCATTTCTAGAGGAGGCGAATCTTGAGTAAACAAGATCTATTACAAGAGATCGTACAGGGAATCCTACTCTTTGACGAGGAAGTGGATGAAACCCTTGCTCTCGAAGAATACGGCGTAGATGACATTGACATGGAAAGCATTGCACTATCCATTGAAGACGCTTTTGATGTAACGCTCGAAGAAAATTTACCGACGACGCTTTCCATGGAAGACCTTCGGGAACTAATAGAGCAAGCCTCGTAAGGAGGAGCATTTGGAAAAAAACACACTATTACATACTCTTGAACAAGTTTTAGCGCTTGATGAGAGTATGAAAAAAATTCATGAAACGACGGAAGAAGATCTCACGAATTTAAGAGAACGTGAGGAAGGACAAGTTCCTGCCTTCCGTCGTGCCCAATTTCAACAATTGGAAGACGAACTCAAAGAGCTTGAGGAAAAGAGCTTGGCGAAACAAAACAATGAAGTAGAGCGTCTAGAATCGGTCCTAAAGGAGCGATTGTCATCCCTTAAAATCTGTTTTGATAAGGGCAGACGTGACATCATTCAATCTGTAGTAGCTGAAATTCAGGGAGGCGATTTTTGAGCCTTTTAGGAATCCATGCCGCACCCGTAAGTAAAATACGAGCAAAACGACAGGAACGCTTCAAGTCCTTTGGATTTGAAGCGTTAAATCGTTCTAGGAATTCTCTTACATCGCTGTATGAGCGCTTTGGTTCGAAACCAGATCCTCAAGCTCTCGGACTAGCGATTCGACAGAAGATGGAAGAGGAGATCAGCGAGCTTCGTTTTTACTACGGCGGTGCTTACCGAAAACTATTCGACCTCCTTCGAAGCAGTGAGGATTATGAAGAGTTAAAAAGAATGGTGAGAGCTCTTTTGTTCGAAAAAGAGGTCCACTATAAGGGACAAGTTGTAAAGGACTTAAAGGGGCTCGTAGAGCTTGTAACTGACCCTGTAGAAAAGCGAATACTAAGCTCTTCGATCGATCTCGATAAGGAGAGTTCCTTTCATACGGAGATGCTCATCGATCGCTACTACTTTAAGCGCATCTACGATGCTTCAAAGGGCTTAGAACCAGTCGATCAGAAGATCATTCAAGAATCCCTAGGGTATGAACTCGATCTCTTTAATCTGAGATGGATTTTAAGAGCCAAGGAATCGTACGATGTAAAGCCTGAGATGATCTTTAGCTACACCCTTGAAGCTGGAAAGCGCTTTAGCTTAGAGCGTTTAAAGGAGCTTTCCTACTCTAACCTTAACGAAGTGAGAAGAACGATCGAAGCGAGTCCTTATAAATGCTACTTCGAATCCTCTTCACTCTACTTTGAAGAGACCTTAGAGGAAGCCCTTCTCGATTACTTTGGGAAGATGGAAACGAAATACCCGATGAGTATAGCGACACTCGTGAAGTACTTTCACGAGCTCGAATACCATACAAAGAAGCTCTTACGCTTTGTAGAAGCAGAGATGTATCAGCTGGATTTAGAAGAAATGAGTAAACTATGGCAATAGAACGAATGAAAATGATGAATGTCGTGTTTCCAAAGCGAGATGTTCGTCGAGTTCTAGAGGAGCTAATCCATTCATTCCGAGTTGAGATCATCGATTCGGAGAAGACGATTGCTGAGACGAGTTTTTTAATCTCTACGTCGTTAGAGAATGCCAAAGCTCTTCATGAACTTAACGATGTAACGCCTTTGGAACTCGAAACGAAGGAAGTGCTTTACGACGAGTACCTTTCGACGCTCCTCTCTGGAACGAAGGAACAACCTCAAATTGATCGTAAAGCCCCCTTTGATGAAGAGCGAATTCTTGCGCTCCTTCAATCAGTAAAACAAGTAAATAGTAATCTAGAAGAGAAGAGGAAGGAACTTGAAGCGCTTGCTTCCTATGAGGTCTTAAGTGAAGCAGGGATTCAACTTCCTTTAAAAGATCTCTTCAACATGGAATACATGGAAGTTAAAATCGGACTCCTCGACAATGCGAGCTATCAGAGACTCAAGGTGAATGCCGAGAATATTTCTCCTATCTTTTTACGAGTGGGTTCGATTGGACAGAAGAGACTCTGTATCTTTAGCTATCCGAAGAGCATGGAAGTCGAGACGAAGCGTATTCTTCTTTCAACTCAATTTGAAGAGCTTCCCTTTGAGTCATCACTTTGGGACATTTCGATCGATGAGATCAAGCCTCGCATCGAATCCATTAAGCGTCAAATTGAAGTCTTAGAGATGGAAAAGGGCGACCTCATCCATGCGAATAAGCGGGATATCGATGCGCTCTATACGAAGGCAGCTTTTGAAAGACAGCTTCAAAACTCCCTCCACTTTATCAGTGAAGGTGATGAACTAGCATACTTAAGTATGTGGGTTCCTAAAGTCGACGTGAAGGCGATCAGTAATCGCTTAAAAGAGATTACTGAGCCTACGATCGGAAGCCTTGGAACCTTAGAAGCAGGCGAAATCGATGAACTACCGACCTCTTTAAAGAATAACTTTTTTTTTAAACCGTTCGAAAAGCTAGTTCTCTTATACGGCGTACCGAACTACCATGAGCTCGATCCTACAAAGCTCTTTGCGATCTGCTACATGCTCCTCTTTGGAGCCATGTTCGGTGACCTTGGTCAAGGACTGCTTTTCGTGATCGTTGGATTCTTTTTAAAAGGAAAGCTTAAGGATGCAGGAGGCCTTGCAAAGAGACTCGGTGCATCGAGTATGGTCTTCGGTTTCTTCTATGACTCCTTCTTTGGTTTCGAGGGTGTGATCAGTGGGATCGTAAAAAAACCGATCTTCATCCATCCCTTTGAAGAAACGAACCTCGTACTCTCTGCGAGTGTATTAGTCGGTTTATTCTTACTGACTGTGAGCTACTTCTATGGCTTTGCAAATAAGTACAGGATGGGAGACCGCGGTGAACTCTACTTTGGTAAGACGGGTATTGCAGGTTTCTTCCTCTTCGTCGCTATTCTTTTGAAGGCTGCGGGGGCTGCAAACCTTTTAAAAGTTCCATCTTGGATTTCAACGACGATGATGCTCGTATGTATTCTCTTTCTCATCTTAAAAGAGCCACTTTGGAATAAGATCAGAGGAGAGAAGAAGATTCTTCACCAGTCGGTGGGAGAATTCATCACCGAGCAGTTCTTTGAACTCATTGAAACCATCATGAGTATTGTCAGTAATTCACTTAGCTTTGTGCGTGTAGGAGCCTTTGCTTTAAGCCACGTGGGACTCTTCTTAGCTTTTCGAACGATGGCCGATATGATCGGTGGACCTACGGGAACCGTTATCATGAGCATTATTGGAAACATTGTCGTCATCGTCATGGAAGGTATGGTCGTATTTATTCAGTGCTTAAGGCTCTTATTCTATGAGCTTTTTAGTAAATATTTTGTGGGCGAAGGACGCCTATTTAAACGATTTGATTTGGAGGAAAAATGACTTTTGTAATTTTAGCAACACTTTTAGTGATCGGAACGATCACAACTGGCATTCACTTTATGAAACGCGACACTTTCGAACGTCCTTGGATGAAATATGCACTTACGGCAAACTACGCACTAAGTGCTGTTCTACTCTTTGCTTTTGCTGGTGTACTCTTTTCTAACGTCTCCTTCGCTGAAGGCGGAGCACAAAGCGTAAACGGCCTTGGTCTTATAGCTGCTGCTTTAAGTACAGGTCTTGCAACCGTCGGTACAGGTATTGCCGTAAGTAGCGTAGGTAGCTCTGCTATCGGTGCGATCAGTGAAGATCCAAAGAACCTCGGTAAGACACTCATCTTCGTTGGTCTTGCAGAAGGTATCAGTATTTTCGGTCTACTCGTTTCGATCATGATCTTAGGAAGAATCTAATGAAAGCCTATTTGCTCAGTAGAAAGCGTGACCTGGTTACGAGTTTTCGGCTTCTGGGCATTGAAGGCGAACGGGTCGAAAAAGATGCCTTTGAACGTTTGATGGAGCTTCTAGAAAGTGACAAGTACAGCGTACTCTTTCTAGGAGACTCTTTGACAAAGGGCCATGAAGAAGAAATCCAAGCATTAAAAGCCCAGCGAAAGACGATCATCTATGTCCTCCCAGAAGAGGGGGGAGACTATCTAAAGATGGTCCGTGAGTCGATTCAGGCTGGTTTAGGAATGAAGGTATAGATGATTACAACAGAGGATAAGTTAAGGGTCTTTAAAAAGGTGACGGAAGAGCTCATCCAGGTTGAATTTAATAAAAAGAAAGAAGAGCTCGAAAACGACTTAACGAATCGCTTTGATCGCGTCAAGGAGAGTTCTCGAGAAGAGTTCAGAAGGCGTCGTGAACGCTTACAGGTGAGGGTTCAAAACGAATACGATGAAAAGATCGCATCGATTGAAGAACAACAACATCTGAGCGTTTTGCAGCTAAAGAACACTTTCTTAAACGAGCTCTATTCGGAGCTTCGTAAAGAGCTAGAAAGCTTTTTAAGAAGTCCTTCCTTTTTTGAAGCCATTCAAAAGAAATATGACCTTAAGAGCATGACAGAGGCCAGAGGATCGATCTATCAAAAGGATGCCTTTGAAGCACTAGGAATTCCTTATGAAGTGATTGAAGAAGACGGTGTCGTTCTCTTTAACGAAAAAGAGAAGACGCGCTATGACTTCCGACTCGATCGCATTCTTGAGAAGAAACGACCCCGACTTGCCATGGAATTAGAGCGTATGCTCGAGGAGGCGACATGCAAGGAATAATTACATCGATCAACGGGCCTGTCGTCAAGTGTAAGAATACAGAGGGCTTTAAGCTCCGCGAGATGGTTCTCGTAGGAGAGAAAAAGCTCATCGGTGAGATCATTGAGATCGATGGGGAAGGCGCTGTTCTTCAAGTTTATGAAGAGACAGAAGGTCTTCGTTTAGGAGAAAAAGTAGAAAGCACGGGAGAGCCTCTCCATGCGACCTTAGGTCCTGGTATCTTAGGTCACATCTATGACGGTATTCTACGTCCGCTCGACGTCATTGAAAAACAGTACGGCTCCTTTATCGAAAGCGGTATCGGACTCGTATCGATCGATAAGAATAAGAAGTGGAACTTAGACTATAAGGTGAAGGTCGGCGATAAGGTTGAACCGGGTATGATCTACGCTACCGTTCAAGAGACATCGCTCATCGAGCACCGTCTGCTCATTCCAGAAGGAGTAAGTGGCGTCGTCACTTGGACTGAGGATGAACCCCTAACGACGGAGGACGTTGCACTCAAGGTCTCCACAGAAGAGGGAGAGAAGCGTGTGACGGTTGAAACCCACTGGCCCGTTCGTAAGCCGAGACCACTAAAAGTGAGAAAGGGACCGATCGTTCCGCTCGTCACAGGGCAGCGTGTCATCGACACCTTCTTTCCCATTGCAAAGGGCGCAAGTACAGCGATTCCTGGCGGATTCGGAACAGGTAAGACCATTACGCAGCACCAAATGGCAAAGTGGTCTGATGCCGACATCATCGTCTACATCGGCTGCGGTGAGCGCGGTAATGAAATGACCGACGTTCTCGAGGAGTTCCAAAAGCTAGAAGACCCGAGAAGTGGAAAGAAGCTCATTGAACGTACGATTCTAATCGCAAACACCTCAAACATGCCAGTAGCAGCGAGAGAAGCGTCCATTTACACGGGTATTACCATTGCTGAGTATTACCGCGACATGGGCTACGACGTCGCTCTCATGGCCGATAGCACGTCGCGTTGGGCAGAAGCTTTACGTGAGCTTTCTGGCCGCTTGGAAGAGATTCCTGCAGAAGAAGGTTATCCAGCTTATCTAGCATCGCGTCTTGCGGAGTTCTACGAGCGTGCAGGCTACGGTGAAACCATGAGTGGTGGTTTAGGTTCCGTTACGATTATCGGAGCTGTTAGCCCTGCTGGTGGTGACTTTACAGAGCCTGTTACCGAGAATACGAAGCGCTACATTCAAGCCTTCCTCGCCCTCGATAAGAAGCTCGCTTATGCGAGACACTATCCTTCGATCGACTGGATGACGAGCTATTCGAAGTACGTCGTCACGCTTCAAAAGTGGTTCGAGGAAAACGTTAGCCCCGATATGGACGATTTAAGACAGCTTATGCTCGGTGTCCTTTTTGAAGAAAATAAGCTAAAGGATATCGTTCAACTCGTAGGTGAAGACGTTCTTCCTGATTCACAGCGTCTCACACTTCTCGTCGCCCGCATTATCCGTACAGGATTTTTACAACAAAATGCCTTCCATCCGATCGATTCCTACGTACCGCTTAAGAAGCAGTTCTTAATGCTAGAGACGATGGCACTCTTCTTACAGCGTGCAAAGGAAGTCATTGCAATGCAAGCTCCGATCTCTGTCATTACAGAGACGGGTCTTGAGGAAGAGCTCATAAAGATGAAATATACGATTGATAACGAGAACCTCAAAGCCTTTGATGAGCTTAAGAGTAAGATCAACCATACCTTTGACAATCTCGCTTATCGCTACAGGAGGATCCAATGATCGAATACAAGGAAATACGCTCTGCCAAGGGACCCCTCGTTTTCCTACAATCGATTGAGGGCGTCCAAAACGGTGAACTCGTCTACTTGAGAGAAGAAGACCGCGTGAGAACGGCCAAGGTCATTCGTCTCGAGGAAGACTATATCATCGCCCAAGTCTTTGAAGGAACGAGCGGACTCGATCGAAAAGACATCTACGTAGAGTTTACGGGAGAACCTTTCCTTCTTCCTGTAGGTAAAGAGATTTTAGGAAGACGCTTTGATGGCGTAGGTCGCATCATTGACGGTGGTGGAGATTACTACGGAACGGAAGCGAGAGACATCAACGGCCGTGCCATTAACCCCATGAGTCGTGAATACCCGAGAAACTTCATTCAAACGGGAATCAGTGCGATCGATACGCTCATTACGCTGATTCGTGGTCAGAAGCTTCCGATCTTTTCTGGAAGCGGACTACCGCATAGAGAAATTGCGGCACAGATTATTACGCAGGCCAAGCTTAAAAATGACACGGAGCCTTTTGCTGTCGTCTTCGGAGCGATCGGAATCAGTCAGGATGATGCCATCTTCTTTGAAGAGACCTTTAAAAGTCACCGCGTGATAGACCATCTCGTAAGTTACTATAACTACGCACAAGACCCTGTTGCTGAGCGTGTTATGACTCCAAGAAGTGCACTTACCGCAGCAGAGTACTTGGCTTTTGATCTAGAAATGAACGTACTCGTCGTTCTACTCGACATGACGAGTTACGCCGAAGGTCTACGTGAGATGAGCTCTTCTCGTGAAGAGGTGCCTTCGAGAAAAGGCTATCCAGGATACCTTTACTCGGACCTCGCTTCGATCTTTGAAAGAGCTGGTATCATTCGAGGGAAGAAGGGATCGATTACGATGCTTCCTATCCTTACGATGCCAGGGGATGACATTACGCACCCGATTCCTGACCTCACAGGATACATCACAGAAGGCCAAATTGCTCTTTCACGCTCCCTCCATCAGAGTGGTATCTATCCACCCATTGACGTTCTTCCAAGCCTTTCAAGACTTATGAAGGACGGTATCGGAGAAGGCTTTACGAGAGCAGACCACGAGATGCTTTCAAACCAGCTCTTTAGCTCCTATGCGAAGGTTCAGGATATTCGAAACCTAGAGCAAGTTATGGGTCGAGATGATCTGAGTCCTGTAGACCAGAGCTACCTCGACTTTGCAGATACTTTTGAACAAGAATTTATCCAGCAGCTTTCTACCGAGAACCGCTCATTAGAAGAAAGCCTCGACCTCGGTTGGAAGATGCTAAAGGTATTACCTGAAAGCGAGATGGACCGTCTACCAGAAGAAATGATCGAAAAATTCATTCGAGGAAATCATGAATGAGTTTGCTCCAACAAAGACGAACCTTCAAAAAGCGAAACGCATGCTCGCCTTTGCAAAAAGCTCCTTTACGCTACTCGATAGAAAGCGTAAAGTACTCATTCAAGAGCTTTTAGAGCGCATTGAAAAGAGTAAACGAGATGGAGAACTATTACAAAGTGAATTAGAAGAGTTCTACCAGTACGTACGCTTTGCAAGCATTACGTATGGTAGCGAGAATGTCGAGTCACTGAGTCAGTCGTTTCCTAAAGTAGAAGAGATCGAAACGCTCTCTACGAGTGTCATGGGCGTATCGCTACAGAGGCTCTTTGTAGAGGATACAGAAGCGTCTTTACGCTTTGGTATGTATCGAACGGGGAAGGTGATGGATGAGATCGTCCAAAGAGTTCCCGAGCTAAGAAAAAGGCTCTTTGCCTTTGTCGAGGAAGAAAATGCGGTGAGTCGCTTAGCTCAAGAGATAAAGCGCACAGAAAAACGCGTCAATTCGATCGAAAAGGTACAAATTCCAAAGTATACACGAATTGTCCAAAGGATCAATGAAGCGCTCGAAGAAAAAGATAGAGAAGACCTCTTCCGATTGAAGGTCGTTAAGAAGAAAAAAGAAAGGAATCTCAAATGAGATTCCTATTTTTCTTCCTCAATGTGAAGCTCTTTATTTCTTAGCTTTTCATCGATATATACGTTATCGAAGGGGGATGGGTACTTACTTTCCTTCATGAACTTGTTGACTTCCTTTCGAACTCTGTTGAAGGAAGAAATCGTTCCAGGACCACCGATACATCCACCAGGGCAAGCCATACCTTCTAGGAGGTAGCCATTACGTTGACCAGCCTTAGCCATGCGCATCATCTTGACGCACTCTTGAAGGGTATGAGCTCCTTCGATCTTCACTTCACGTGTAGGATCGATCTCTAGAATAGCGCTCTTAACGGCACCAGCGACACCACCTGCGATACCGTAACCACGAGCTGTCGTGGAAGCGTCATCGTTGATGTCACGAGAGATGGGAAGCTCTTCTAGGTTGATGTTTTTAGCTGCAAAGAGGCCCATGAGTTCTTCATAGGTGATGACGAAGTCTACGAAACCAGCGACGTTTTCACGAAGTGCTTCGACCTTCTTTGAGATACAAGGTCCAATGAAGACGATCTTACTGTTTGGGTCTTTGGCTTTATGGTATTTAGCAGACTCGATCATCGGAGATGCAGAGTCTGAGATGTACTTGTATTCATCTGGGAAGTGCTTTTCTACGAGCATCGACCAGGATGCGCAGCAGCTCGTTCCCATGTATGGAATTTCATGAGGTACGCGTTCTACGAATTCACGTGATTCACGAAGCGTCGTAAAGTCTGCACCGAGACCGACTTCGATGACGTGACGGAATCCGAGACGAGAAAGACCCTCGATAATTTGCATTGGATGAATGTGTTCGCCAAATTGACCGACGAAGGATGGAGCGATCATCGCGTCAACTGGAACATCACTTTGAATGGCATTTACGAGTTGATAGATCTGGCTCTTATCGGCAATAGCACCGAAAGGACATTGTGTGATGCAGCGGCCACACGATACGCACTTTTCGCTGTCGATGACTGCACGACCTGTTTCATCAGATTTGATGGCATTAACTCCGCAGACGCTAGCACATGCGCGTTCGCTCTTAATGATAGCGCTATAGGGGCAGGTCTCCTTACAACGACCGCACTTAATGCACTTTTCTTGATCGATATGAGAGCGATCTTGACCCATAGATACAGCACCTACAGGGCAAACGACTGTACAAGGACGAGCCGTACATTTTTTACATTGGTCGGTTACGATAAATTGCTTTGTAGGACAAGCTTCACAAGCAAATTTAATGACTTGTACGAGTGGAACCTCGTAGCGAACTTCTTTGACTGCTTCAATTTCTTCTGGCTCAATGAGCTCTAAGAAGTTTGATTTTAGGTGTTGGTTTAATCCAAGACCCATGCGTAGTCTTTCACCAACGATTGCTCGTTCTTGGAATACATTTGTTCCCTGAGCAAAGGATTCATCGGGAATAATGCGATATGTACTGTCTATAAGACGTTCTAATGGAATATTATCGTATGCGATGCGAGCAATTTCCGCAAAGACACGACGCCTAATGGCGATAATGCTTGAGTATGACTCTTTCATAAAAGCCTCTTTTCTCGTTGTTATTCTTACATTCATATCATATAAGGGAAGGGGAAAAAGTTCAACTCTAAAACGCTAAAAATGCCCATTCTTTCAAGGATTTAGGAACAGTTGCTAATTCCCTTCATAACCTTTTATCGAGTCTTATCAAAAAGGATCGAAATATGAATTCATTTGTAATCTTTTGCAAAAAGGAAGTAAAGTGATCAATTCTATGATAATTAGTGATTATCTAGGGTATATGGAACTAGCTAAGAAAGGAGCAAGCATGAAATTAGGAATTGTAGTAGGAAGCATCCGTAAAGGATCCTATAACCGTAGATTAGGTGAGAAGGTTCAGTCATTCTTACCAGATGATATTGAGGTAGAATTTTTAGAGATTAAAGATCTTCCCTTCTATGACGAAGCATACGATGAAGGAGAGACGCCTGAGATCTATCAGGCATTTCGAAATAAGCTAAAAGCCTGTGATGCTTTCTTATTTATCACCCCAGAATACAACCGAAGCTTCTCAGGCGTCCTTAAAAACGCTTTAGAGGTAGGTAGCAGACCTTATGGTCTCAGTAAATGGAAAGGGAAGAGAGCAGGTGTCATCGGCTCTTCTGTCGGTCCTTACGGCGCTATCGTAGGTGTTACGGAATTAAGAAGAGTTGTATCGCACATGATGATGGATACGATCGAACAACCCGAGCTCTGCGTGCCTTTTGTAGATAAGGCACTTGAGACGGGAAGCTCGGACGAATTTATAAAAATATTTACCGATGCCTTTGTAGCACACCTTAAAAAGTAAAAAAGCGATTCCATGATAGGAATCGCTTTTTTTGTTGTTGTTATTTGTTCTGTGCTGTAAGAAGTGTCTTTTTGAGCTCTTCTTCGATGACGACGAGGTCTTTCTCTGCATTTAAGCGAGCTTGACGACCTTCTTCGTGAATCTTAATCGTCTCTTCAATGGTTTCGATGAGATCGGCATTGACCTTTTTTAGCGTTTCGATCTCTACGATGCCACGCTCAGATTCTTTCGCTACTTCAATGGTATTTTGCTTTAATGCCTCGGAGTTTCTCCTTAAGAGTTCGTTGGTCGTATCCGTTACCTCCTTTTGCATCTTTAAAGCGCTTTCTTGACGATAGAGACCGAGCGCGATGACGATTTGGCTCTTCCAGAGAGGAATCGTATTTAAGATCGCCGTTTGAATCTTATCGACGAGTTGCTTGTCGTTATTTTGAATGAGTTTAATTTGTGGTGCCGTTTGAATGGCAAGGGTCTTTGAGAGCTTTAAGTCATGAACCTTTTTCTCAAAGCGGTTTACGGTGTCTTCAAAGTCACTTACAACTTGTGCTGCCATGGGGTCATTACTGGAAACTGCTTCCTCACGAAGCTTTGGAATCGTCACTTCATTGAGCTCTTTAATCTTTTCTTCACCTGCTACGATGTAGAGCTGAAGGTCATTGAAGTACTCGAGGTTCTTTGCATAGAGGTTATCGAGCATGGTGATATCTTTTAGCATTTGAAGTCTTGCGACGTCGAGTTGTGCTTCGATCTTATCGATCTGTACATCGAGCTTGTCGTACTTAGCGATAAAGGTTTGGATCTTTCCGCTGATGGCATTGAGGAAAGGAATCTTATCGAGAAAGCTCTTTTCACCGAGGTTATCGATATCTAAGCTCTTTACCTTCACCATGAGGTCGGTCATGATGTTACCGACATAGCCAGAATCCTTGGCACGGACTTGATTTAGAATCGTCTCGGAGAAGCTTGAAAGGTTCTTTTGAGCACCACTACCGTAGCTCACGAGTGCGGTGTTATTGAGTACGTCGATATTATTTTTAATTTCGTCGACACGGGCACGCTCTTCAGCCGTAAGTTCTTGTGCTTGACGGGTGAGGTCTCTTACTTCAGCAGCTGCATCGACATTCGTGGGCTGCAGATTTGCTTTTTGTTTTTGAAGTGCTTCTAAGGTGATTTCTGACATGTTTTCCTCCTAGGGACGCAGTGCGTCGATAATTTGACCCATGGTTTTTGAGTCGGGCATTTGAATGATCTTTGTGATATTTGGTGCTACACCTTTGACGTTAAAGAAGTTGACATCGGTCGTAACGGAGTAGACACCCGTACGGAAACCGTGCTTCTTCCAGGCTAGGTCTTGAATGCCTTGGTCCATCAGTGCAGTAATTCCCTTCGTACCATCTGGCGTGAGTGCCATGTAGATATGTGTCGACCAGACGGTCGGTGTGGGATAGAAGATGACGATGTCGTCCTTTAGTTGTTTCCAGTCTTCAGGGTTTTGAATGGCAAACTCTAGAAGCTGACTTTCATAACCTGCGACAACGGGCTTGGCTCCGACACCTGTCTTTAAAAATTGTAGGAAGATGTCTGCAGAAGAGCTTTCCATGTAGCCGAGGTTTTTAATGATATTTTGAAGTTTTGGAATGACCTCATGAATGGTCGATTGGTCGACGACCTTACCGCCGTTTAAGACGTTTGCCATGAGTCCAGCGAACATGTTTCCAGAGTTACTCTTTGTAGGGTCGGTCGTAAAGACACTGACGTTTCCGTAGAGCTCGGGAAGACCGATGTCACTCCACTTCGTGCCTTTTTCGATGGTTTCTACGAGCTTAAACATGTCGATGTAATACGTTTCGCCGTTCTTTGTCACGAGTCCTGCTTTCACGAAGGCATCGGCTACAATCTTGTGTGAATAGAGGACGATCGGCGTATTGAAGATGATCTCGTTTTTCGGCGTCTTTCCATATTCTTTCGTGTAGAGATCGAGTGCCGTCTGACTGGAAGGGAAGAGGTAACTGTAACCCTTGTGGTCAGCATGAACCATGTCTAAGGAACCTGCTTTTTTGTAGTCAAATTGAATCTTATATTTCTTTCTTAAGAGGTCCTTAAACTCCTGATCTTCAAAGAGACCGATCTTTTCTCCACCTAAGTATCCGGTGACGACTTCATACTTTCCTAGGTCCTTTAAGAAAAACTCATAACCTAGGACGAGTCCAATGATGACGATTAAGATGATCAATCCGACAAATTTTGGCTTCATTTCCCCTCATTTCCAATGATCTCTTCAATCAGATCGATGTCTGCTTGCATATCGATCATTTCGTTTTGTACAAGGCCATTAAAGGTCTTTTTATAAAGCTGATTCAAGGTCGTAAGAGCATTTGTCGCACCGCTATGAAGCTGGTCAATTTGCTCAGTCGACACTCCCACTTCCTGAAGGCTTCCCAAGCGCTGAAGAAGAGAACTTCCCGTTTTAATGTAATAGCCTAAGAAGGTTCTAGCGCGCGTGATCTTTTCTGGATGCGAATTCAGATATCGAAGAATACTTTCGGTCGTAAAGACGAGCTCTTGAGAGCGTCTCTTGAGGTCTGGATCCGTTTGTTTATCGGCGAAGGACTTCATGAAGTCCTTTTCCTTTGTTGCTTCATCCATAAGTCTTTTAAGTTCTACGCCGTCTTCCATGTCGTCGATATTGATCTTTCCGATCTTTAAAATCGGAGTGACGAGGAAGTAGAAGGCGAAGTAACTGAGTACCGCGAGGATGATGCACATCCACCATGCCCACTTCAACAATGCGAAGAAGAGCACGAAGACGAGGAGTGCTACGATGGTCGATAGGACCGTTTGTCTCGTTTCCATTAGTTGTATCCTTTTACCGCTCTAAAGGCGTCGATGAGGTTTGTTCTTCCGTCAAAGACGCGAGCCTTTGTGAGATCGGCTAAGCCGTCAAGTTGAGTCTTATCTGCTTCACCAAACATGATCGAAAAGACAGGAATCGTAAGCTTCGTTTCTTCGAATGCACGCTTCACATCTTCCAGTGTTCCACTCTGGTTACTCTGTCCGTCGGTGAGAAGAATGATCGCTGGTTGGTATCCGGAGAGATCTTCGCCTTTGAGTTTTTCTAACGCTTGGACGATGGGGCGATAGATGTCTGTTCCGCCACCCGTATCATAAGTTGTAATCTTTTCGTAGAGGTCGGCGAGGTTTTTTGGGTCTCCGTCGGACTCCATCTCATCGATGACGGATGAACTGAAGAGGTAGACGAGGTTTCGATCCTTCGGTTGACCTTGAAGCAAGTTTTTCTTTGCATTCGCTTCGATAAAGATCTGTTCGAGTGCTTTCATGAGTTGGTCATGACCTTCGCCGTACATGCTACCGGAGAAGTCTAAGAGGTAGATGGTAAGAGAAGGCTTTTTAAAACGACTTTGATAGAGGTTTAAGGCTTCGTCGATGACTTTTGCTGTAGGCATCTTTAAAGGCGATAGGATGCGCTTTGTATCGACGCCCCAGTCGGCGCGAAAGATCTTGTCGTTTTCAGGTTTCACGCCAGTGAATCCAGTGCGTCTACCCGTCTTTTGAATCTCATCTTGAGTTTCTTTTGAAAGAAGATAGGCTTGAAGTTCTAAGAAAGCTTCTTCTTTTTTCTGATCGCCCTTATCGATGTAACCGAGTGGACTATCTGCGATCGATAGACCGTCGTAAGGGTAGATCACATAGAGCGGTTCTTCACCGCGTTTTTCGAGCTCTTGGTTTGTCGTAATGATAAGGCTTTCGTAGTTCACCATGGCATCGAGGCCACCCTTTAAGAAGAGTTCCTTGAGCCATTCACTCGAACCACTCGAACGGTTGACACCGCTTAAGAGTTCGGTGACGTTTTTCGCGAGTTCTGGGTCATTTAAGTGTTCTTCGGTCAAGACCTCAGGACTTCCTGCTAAACCATAGAGAAAGCCTATGTATGCGCTTGCACCGGAGTTCGACTGGGTTGCAGAGGTCATGGAGAAGCGAAGTTTTCCATCTTCAATGGCTTTTAGAATGTCTTTAATGGAAACGTCTTTTCCCACGAAACCAAGCTTTTCAGCGAGGCTCTTTTTCACTCCAAAGACAACCGGGTTAATGGAGGTGCTTTCTACGTGTTTTACGTTATGTGTTTGGTCTCCCATGCTAATCCACATGGAAGAAGCAGGCCATACGGCATCGTAGGGAGTATCTGTAGCGCTGAGTTCGCGCATGATATCGAGGCTACCTTTGTAGTTGATGTCGATATTGACCTTTTTTTCTTTTACAAATTTTTCTAGGATTGGGACGAGTTCCTTGTTTTCGGAGCCACTCACGATGGATAGCGTAATCTTCGCTCCAGGTGTCGATAGCACGGGTTTTGTATCGCTTGTCTGTTCCGTACATCCAGTGACTAATAGGAAGGTCATCAAACAAAGTAAAAATATCTTTTTCATTTTGTCTCCTTTTCATATATTATGTACCCAAATCACCTTTAGGTTGGTTAAAGGAAGGTTAAATGATGGCCAGAAGGTATGCTTTTTTCCACTTCTCGCTTATGTTAGAATGGTAGCGTATGGAGGAAAGCACAATGGATGCAAATCGCCTTTCAAAGGATCCTTTTAGTACTGCATTTATACATAAATCGTTTGCCAAAGAGCACGGCGTAGAAAGCTATGAAAGGCTTGAATTTTTAGGAGATGCTGTGCTCGATCTTGTCGTAAGTGAAGTGCTCTTTCGAGAAAGTTATAAAGAAGGAGAACTCACGAGACTAAGAGCCTCTGCCGTCTGTAAAGAATCTCTACAGAAGGTTTCGATCGCCTTGGGCTTTAGTGAAAAGGTAAAACTCGGTCATGGGATTCATCTCACGGCAAACATCGAAGCCGATGTGGTCGAAGCGTACATTGGAGCTCTTTTTCTAGAAGGTGGATACGAAAAAGCCAAAGCGTTTATCCTAAAAGAACTCATGACGCGTTTTCACTTTAGTGAGGAGAAGGATCCCAAGACGACCGTTCAGGAACTTCTTCAGCACCAAGGCATTCTTAACTTTGGATACACGCTTTTAGAAAGAACAGGGCCAGACCATGCACCAAATTTTCTCTGTGCACTTATCGTTGAAGGGAAGGAAGTCGCAACCGGCGAGGGCTCAAGTAAGCGTCTCGCGGAACAAAAGGCGGCCGAGAGGTATTTAGATATTCATGCGACACGCTAATATTCCCATTTTTATTCCGCATCTAGGGTGTCCCTATCGCTGCGTTTACTGTAATCAAAATGTGATCACGAATACGTCGGCTGCTCCTACAGAAGCTGAGGTTCGAGAGACGATAGAAACAAACCTTAAGACACTAAAAAATAGAGAAAACGTCGAGATCGCTTTCTTCGGTGGATCTTTTACGTGTATTCCCTGGGAAATGCAGGAAATGTACTTAAATACCGCAAAAGAGTACGTCGACCGCTATGGTCTTAAAGGCATTCGCTTTTCGACGCGTCCCGATGCTGTGAATTCGGACATCCTATCGCCACTAAAAAGCTATCCCATTTCTGCGATAGAACTAGGCATTCAAAGCTTCGATACGAGAGTATTACAGGCGAGTGGAAGAGGCCATGGAGTCATTGAAATTATGCGGGGAGTGAATGCAGTCAAGCGCTTTGGCGTTCCTGTGGGGCTACAGATGATGATCGGTCTTCCTGAAGATAACTATGACCGCGCCGTCTATACGGCAGAAAAAATCGTCAGCATGTCTCCTCAATTTGTCCGCATCTATCCGACGCTCGTCTTAAAAGATACGCCTCTTTATGAACTCTATAAGAGGGGAGAGTACATTCCCTGGGAACTTGACGAGATGGTAGAGGTCACAGGACGAGTCGCTCGTATCTTCATGAATGCATCGATACCAATTATTAGGATGGGACTCTATTCGAACGATCCACGCTTCGGAGAAAACATCGTCGCAGGCCCAAACCATCCGGCCTTTCGAGAACTCGTCTACTCCAAGCTCTTTCAAAACCGCATCGAATCGGTTTTAAATCAGAACAGAAATATCTTACATATCATCTGTTCACCGCAAGATGTATCACTCATCATCGGTCAACATCGTCAAAACGAAATCTACTTTAAAGAACGCTATGGCATTCGTTCCGTACGCATTGAGGTCGACCCCTCATTAGAACGAAATAGCTTCATATACCAAGGGAAAAAACACACATTATGAATCTAAAGCGCATTGAATTAAAAGGCTTTAAGAGCTTTGCCGATCGCACCGAGATCGACTTTCTTTCCGGTGTCACGTGCATCGTCGGGCCAAATGGCTGTGGAAAATCAAATCTCATCGATGCTATCCGCTGGGTTCTAGGGGAGCAGCGTCCCCAAGCTCTTCGTGCAAAGCGCATGGAAGAGATCATCTTTAGCGGATCCGAACACCGCTCTCCTTTAAACTTTGCTGAGGTCTCTCTCATCTTTGATAACGCGGAGGGAATGAAGCTCGGCTTAAAGGAGCTCTCCATTCGTCGCGTCATCGAGCGCTCCGGTGAAAGCGGTTATTACATCAATAACCAAGCTGTCCGCTTAAAAGATGTGCGTGAACTCATCATGGATAGCGGTATCGGCGTCAGCGGCTATTCACTTATTAGCCAAGGTGACATCGAAAATATTCTAAAAGATAACGTCTACGACCGAAGAAAAATCTTCGAAGAAGCGAGCGGTATCAGTCTGATTCACGCCCAAAAGTCAGAGGCTGAAAGACGCCTTCTTCGCGTGAACGATCACCTCGTACGCTTAGAAGACATCTTCCAGGAAATTGACCAACGAATGGAGCCTCTAAGTGAACAGGCGAGACTCGCAGAAAAATATGTGGCCCTGAGAGAAGAATACAAGCTCCTAGATCTGCGCTTTGCCATCGAGGATTACGATAGATATAAAGATGAAATAGCAACACTAGATAGCGATGTAAATGTTCTAAGAAGAAAAGTAGAAACGGCTACTGAAATCAAAGAAAAGCGTATTGAATCAAAGAATAAGCTCGATGAAGAAATTCTCTCTTTAGAGTCAGAGCGTGAGGCTCATCGTGAAACGATCCAACTAAAGACGGAAGAGCGAGACGATTTGAACATCAAACTTCGCATCCGTGAAGAAAAGATCCGATCGTTTCAAAAGCGAGAAATTGACGAAAAAGCCAAACGAGAAGAGAACGAAAAGCTCATCTCAAGTTTAAAAATGGAGGAAGAAGCGCTTCGCACTTCGATCCTTGAACTCGATAAAGAATACGGAAGCGTAAAAGAAAACCTTCAAGCGATGGAAGAAAAACTCCAGCGTTTTTCACTCGTTCAGTCAAACTATGAAAAGAGAAAGCAAGAACTCACAAGTGAAATCGATAGAAACCAAGCGCACCTCATTGTCCTTGAAGAGCAAGCGGTAGAACGAGAAAAATTCATCAACGCTCTCTCCCATGAATTAAAAGATAAGCGTATTGAAAAGCGAACGACTGAAGATCGAATTGAAGAGAAGATCGACGATCTCGACGAGCTTCAAACGAGTCTTTTACATCATCAAGAATGGATCGAAAAGAACCACATGGCTATTGAAGCTTATAAAGCAGAGCTTCAGAATGTCGAGCTTAAAAAGCAAAAGAACAAGCTAGAAGTGAAGTCTTTAGAGGATGAGAAAGAACGTCTACAGGCTCGTTTTGAACGCGATGAACTCCATGCTAAGCAGTTCGATAAAAGCTGGTTTAAAGGCCGCATGATAGACCTGTTAGAAAGAGAAGAAGAGTATCAAGTGTCTCTCTCTGCAATTCTAGGATCCATGCTTCAAGATATCGTCCTCGAAAAGAGTGCGAAGATAGAAGATCTCTTTAAAGAAGAGAACGATCTTTCGGTTCTACGTAACGGAGAACCTGTAGGGGACGTGTGTGAGAATTCTCTATTAGAGCGTTTAACGCCTAAGAATCAAGAACTTTTAAAGAGTGTCCTCTTTAACGTGCGCTATGCCGAAAGCTTAGAAGAAGCGCTAACGCTTAAGGTCGAAGAACGCATCGTCACGAAAGACGGTATCGTTCTAGAACCGAGTGGAAGAATTGTACGAAGTCATAAGTACAAGGAAATTTTTGAGAGAAAAGCAAAGCTCGACGAGATCATTCAAAAGCTTCGTGAAAAAAATGAAGCATTTGAAGCACTTGAAGAGCGAAACATCGCACTAAACGACTTGGTCGAGGAGCTCACTGAATCCTCTGAGATGCATAAAGCTACAGTCGATGAAAAAACACTCGTCATCGAAGAACTTCGAGAGAAGCTTACAACTCTTAAGAATGAAAAGAATCTCTTCGATTATCAGTTCACTCAGTTGAATCAAACGATGGAAATGGCGGAAAATGCTCTTTTTGATCTCAAGAAGAAGAAAGAGGAACTAGAAGCCATCCAAGAGTCTCTCTATGAAGAGAAAAAGACGCTCGAAGAGCCCAAGGTGACGGAACCCATGGAGGATCCAGAAGCGCTCTTAGATGAGAAGCTCAAGGAAGCTCGTCTCGGGGAAGCTTTAAAACAGAAGAAAGATCAACTAGATAAACACGTGGAACAGATTTCCATGATCGTCTCCAGTGAGAACCTTTCGAATGCTCAGCTTGAAAAGGAGCGTGCCGAGATCGAAGAGGAGATCCGTTCTCTGGATCAACTTCGAGAAGATCATGCCAAACTTCTCGTCTCCATTCGTTCCTTTGACGAGGTCTTGAGTAAGCTTCAAGAATCCTTAGTCGAAAAGAAGAAGGAACTCAAAGAGCTCGAAGAATTGCTCTTTGAAGAAAAAATCGATCAGTCGCTTACAGAAGAACTCATTGCAAAAGAAGTGCTTCTATCAAAGGCTACTGAAAAGCAGAAGACGATCAGTGAAGATCTATGGAATAAGTATGAATTTTCGATTCTTCAAGGGCGTGATTTCATCAAGGGAAAAACGGTCGAAGGCAGTCGCTCGATGCTTAAGAACTTGAGAAATGAAATGATTGCCTTAGAACCCGTAAATCTTGGGGCTCCTGAGGAATTTAAAGAACTTTCGGAGCGTCATACGTTCTTACAAAAGCAAACGGATGATTTAAAGGCTGGAAGAAGGGATATTGAAGATACGATCCGCAGTTTAGAAAAACGAATGAAAGAGGACTTCAAGGCGACCTTTGATGAGATTCGTGCGAATTACAAAGAGATCTTTGAAGAGCTCTTTCAGGGAGGATCAGGTGACATATACCTTGAGGATGAAGAAAATCTCTTAGAAAGTGACATTGTAATCCTCGCCGAACCGCCTGGAAAAAAACTTCAACACATGAATCTCTTGAGTGGTGGAGAAAAGAGCTTGACGGCGATCGCTCTTCTCTTTAGCGTTCTAAAGACGAAGCCAGCTCCTTTCTATGTGCTTGACGAGATTGAAGCGGCACTCGATGACGTAAATATACTACGCTTCGGACGCTTCATGGAGACCTTCTCTAAAGAGAGCCAGTTCATTCTCATTACACACCGTAAGGGAACGATGGAATTTGCTCAAGCCCTCTACGGCGTTTCGATGGAGGAAAAAGGTATTAGCTGTCTGAATTCGCTTAAATTACAATAGGAGTGAAAGATGTTTAAGAATCTAATTGACCGCTTTAAGGAAAATTTTACGAAGACAAGAGACTCCATCGCAGGTAGTCTCGATAAGCTCTTTGGTAACTACGATCACATTAATGAGGACTTTTTAGAAGAACTCGAAGAAGTCTTAATTTTAAGTGACGTGGGTTTTGAGACGACAGAGAAGATCATGGAAAAACTTCGCGATCTCATCAACGAAAGAAAAGCCGATAAACCAGAAGAAGTGAAACCTCTTTTAGAAGAGATCTTAATTGAACTCATCGATACGCCAACGGAGGAAGCGTTCGATCTCGATAATCCTCCCAAGGTCATCCTCGTCATCGGTGTAAACGGGGCAGGAAAAACGACATCTATCGGTAAGCTTGCAAAGCTTCTTAAGACGAATGGAAAGAAGGTTGTAATCGCTGCTGCTGACACGTTCCGCGCTGCTGCCATCGATCAAGTTCAAGTGTGGGCAGACCGTGCTGAAGTGGAGCTTGTGCGCCACGAAGAAGGAAGTGACCCGGCGAGCGTCATCTACGATGCCATTCAATCTTCACGTGCGAAAAAGACCGATGTTCTCATCTGCGACAGTGCAGGAAGACTCCATAATAAGAAAAACCTCATGGAAGAGCTTAAAAAGATCGTAAAGATCATTACGAGAGAGTATCCGAGAGAAGAGATTCGAACGGTTCTCGTTTTAGACTCTACGACGGGGCAAAATGCCGTGAACCAAGCGGTACTTTTTAAAGAGTATGCCGACATGGATGGAATCATCCTTACCAAGATGGATGGCACGAGTAAGGGTGGCTTTGTCTTTAACATCAAAGAAATGCTCGACATTCCTGTGCTTTTTATCACGCTCGGTGAGCAAATTGACGATATCGCACCCTTTGATGCCACGAGTTTTGTAAGAAGTATTTTAGAATAACGAAAGACTTTTTTAAGAAATTTACGCTAGAGTAGAGAAAAAGAACTTTGGGGGAACTATGAAAGATAGTCGAAAAAAAGTCTACTTTGGACTGCTTTTCATCCTACTTGCTTACATTAGCTTTAAGCTTGTCTTATCGGGTGATCAATGGGAAGCCTTCCAAAAGGCTGTTAAAAATATTGATCCCATCTGGCTCGTTCCAGCGAGTCTCTGCAGTGCCGGATTTTTTATGTTTCAAGGTCGAAACTTCCAAAAGATCCTTCGTACCTTTGGTTACCACGTAAGTTGGCTCAGTGGTGTACGCTATGCGCTCATCGACTTCTACGGAAGTTGTATTACGCCCGGTGGAAGTGGCGGACAACCGGCTTGTATTGCAGCTATGGCAAAGGATGGCGTTCCAGTAGGAAGCGGTACGCTATCGAATGTGCTCTACAACATGCTCTATCATGTGTTCATGGTCGTGCTTGCCTTTGTGAGCATTTTTTCTGGTGTCTTTTTTAGGATTCATAACATCGGTGCGATGGCTTTCGTACTATGGTATGGACTCTTAGGGCAGATGTTCATTTCGGTCTTATATTTTTTCCTAGCCTTTTCAGAAAAAATGGGACCGAATATCATCCTCTGGATCAGTAACAGAAAGTTTGTACAAAAGAGACCGAAATTACAGCAGCACATTCAAGGTCAAGCGGAAGAATTTAAGATCTGTGCCAAACTATTTAAAGAAAGACCGAAAGAAATTCTTTCGATCTTTATAACGATTATGATGCAGTTACTCGTAAACTACTCCATGCTCTACTTTTTACTACGTGGAGTGGGAGTAAAGACAAATTACTTTTTTGCGCTAATCGTTCAAGCAACGTGTATTTTAGGTTTTGAAAGCATGCCGATTCCAGGATCCTTTGGCGTCGCTGAAAGTGGATTTCTAGCGATCTATGGAACCTACTTCGGAGCGGAGCATGCGCTCATTTTAATGATTCTTAGTCGAGTGATGACACTCTATTATGGCGTGACGGCAGGATTTATTGTAACGGTCTATACGACACTCAAAGAACGAAAGTTTTTAAAGCGGTCGCTCTAGTCCTTTTTTAGAGACGCTCGGATGAGTACATCTTTTCCAAAGCGCTCTCTTAGGGAGTCGATGGTCTGATCGATGGCACGATTTTTTTCGTAGGTTTCATTTTGAAAGAGGTCGACTTCGACGTAGTCATTACTCGTAAGGTCCGAAAGAGTAATCCCTAAGAGCCTTATGGGCTCTTTCTTCCAGAAGCTCTTAAAGAGCACTTTTGCTGTCTCATAGATCGTATTCGTATGATCGGTGGGGCTTGTGAGCTTCTTTTGGTGACTTCTCGTGATAAAGTTTGTGTCCTTATACTGAACGGTTACGACGCCTGTGATGAGTTCTGCACTTCGAAGCCTTCTTGAAACTTGTTCCGAAAGTCTTAGAAGGACCTTTTCAATTTCTTCTAAGTCACGGATGTCGGAGGGGAGAGTCGTAGAGTTTCCGATGCTCTTTTCTTCTCGCTTCTGGTTTTCTAGATCTCGCGTGTGAATGCCATGAGAAAAGTGATGAAGCATCAACCCTTGGCTTTTAAAGTGGGCCTCTAAAACGGACAGGGGAGTGAGAGCGAGGTCGCGAACGGTAAAGATTCCTAGTTCATGTAGGCGTGCCTCCGTTTTCTTTCCGACCATGAAGAGATTTCTAACGGGTAGAGGCCATAATTTATATGCAATTTCCGTAGGAAAAAGGGTATGAACACGATTAGGCTTCTTAAAGTCCGAACTGATTTTAGCGAGTAGCTTATTCGTTCCGATTCCAACGTTTACAGTAAAGCCGAGCTTCTTATAAACCTCGTCTTTTAGTTCATAAGCTGTTTCTATGGGATCTGTAACGTGCGACATATCTAAGAAGCATTCGTCAATACTAAAGGGAACGACCGTATCGGAATACGTTCCTAAAAGGTCTCGTAAGGCCTTAGAAGCCCTCTCGTAGAGGTCGAAATGGGCTTTTACGATGGTGAGTTCAGGACACTTCTTTAAAGCGCTCTGTAGAGGCTCTCCTGTGACGACACCAAAGGCCTTTGCCGGGATGCTCTTAGCGAGAACGACACCGCGCCTACTCGTAGGGTCTCCACCTACGACGCTTGGAATCTCCCGTAGATCTACGGTGTCACCTAAAAACAGTCTATGAGCGGCCTCCCAAGAGAGGAACGCGCTATTTACATCGACGTGAAAAATGATCTTATTCATAGCTCAAGTATACCGAACAAAGTTTCTATTGTGAAGGAGGAAACATGAAAACGGTTTATGAAGTGTTACGCATACTAGAGAGACGTCCCGTGTTCTTAACCGAACACTTAAAACGCCTACAAGGCTCCCTTGAATTTTACGGCATTCAAGGTGTTTCGATCGAAGACATCGAAGCGAAGGTGAAAGAACTTGCAAAAACCGACGAAAGAGCAAACTTTAACATTCGAATCGACGTGAAAGATGACAGCACCGTCACCATGAAGGCCGTCGATGGCATCTATCCGACGGAAACGATGAGAAAAGGCGGCGTGAAGATCATCATCTTCGACTACAAGCGAGAAAATCCTAACATCAAGACCTGGAATCAGGAGTTAAAAGATGAGATCGAAGACCTTCGTCAAACGCATAACGTCTTTGAGATCGTCTATATCGATAACGAACGCGTTTTAGAGGGTTCAAGAAGTAACGTGTTCTTTGTTAAAGATGGAAAGATCATCACTTGTCCCGATGAAGAGGTGCTTTTAGGAGTTACTCGCATGAAGGTTCTAGAGACATGTGAAGAAGAGGGGATTGAAGTCGAAAAGAGAGAAGTCTTTACCGATGAATTAGAAACGATGGACGGCGCATTCTTAACGGGAACGAGCATCAACATGCTTCCCATTAAGCGCTTTGACGAATGGACCTATAAGGTCGATACACCTCTTTTTATAAAGCTTAGAGATGCTTTTGAAAAGAAGGTTTTAACAGAGAATTAGGAGAATAGATGAAATACTTACACACTTGTATTCGCGTAAAAGATCTTGATGCTTCCGTAAAGTTTTATACAGAAGCGTTAGGTATGCACGTAACACGCCGTAAAGATAACCCAGAAGAGCGCTTTTCTCTCGTCTTTTTAGCTGACGAAGAAGAGACGTTTGAATTAGAACTCACCTATAACGAAGGTCACGGAGCGTATGAATTAGGCGATGGCTATTCGCACATTGCTTTTGGCGTCGAGGATCTCGAACAAAGCCATAAGAAGCACGTGAGTGAAGGCTATCAAGTGACCGAGATGTACTCCGTCATGGGCGGAAAGCCAAACCTCTACTTTATTACTGATCCCGATGGCTATGACATCGAAATCCTGACGCTTAAGAAGTAGGCGAGTTATGACCTTAAAAAAATCGCACGATAAGATGATCAGTGGCGTTCTCGGTGGTTTTGCAACGCACTATAACATCGATCCTACGCTTCTAAGAATTATTTATGCCATTCTACTCGTCATTCGCCCCTTCTTTTTTGTCGTCGTCTACTTTATCGTAGATATGATCATGCCAGCAGCGGATGACCGAAGCGAATATGAAATCGTTGGAGAAGAGGTCGTAGAACCTGGGAGATCCTCGAAAAAGACCATGGGTCTCATCTTCGCAGGCCTTGGTTGCTACTTAATCGTAAGGAGCTTAGGCTTTGACATGACGCTCGTCTTAAGCGTTGCACTTCTTGGCTTTGGCATTTACTTATTTACAACCGATGAAAAATAGTGGAATCCTTTTAAAGGGATTCCACTTTTTTTAATAAAAGCTCTGACCTCTCTCGAAGGTCTTCGGCACCTATAAGAGCACGAATGATGGCGATCGCGTGTGGTTTTTTTTCTACGACTGCATCGATGTTTTCAGCGTTAATTCCACCGATTGCAACGACCGGACATCCGAGACGAATGACTTCTTCTAAGAAGCCCAGTCCATCCTCTTGAACGAGGTCGGGTTTTACCATGGTAGGGTATACGGGGCCTACACCTAAGTAGTCTGCACCGCCTTCTATAGCCTTTTTCGCTTCATCCAAGGTGTGTGCAGTAATTCCGATATCGATCGTACCTTTCGATCTCTTTTTCGCTTCTATGAGTTCAGTATCAGTCTGTCCGAGGTGCACTGCATCGCTTCCGACTTCGAGTGCGATCTCTAAGTCGTCGTTTACGATAAAGTATCCGCCGTAGGAATGGATCAACGCATTGAGCTCTTTACATTCTTCTTTTCTCGTCTCGTAATCCTTTTCTTTTTCTCTGTACTGAATGATTCGAACGCCACTTTTTAAAAGCTCTTCGACGACTTCTAACGTCGAACGGCCGTTCATGTATTCTTCGCCTGTGATCGCGTAGAGTCCCTTCGGTAACATAGCATCCTTTCTAAAAAAAGAACCGACTAAGTCGGTTCTTATAAGCTGATGGTTGTACCCGTTTGACCTGCGATGCCTTCTTTAGCTTTTTCAAGCGAAGTGATGAGGGCTTTTCTGCCAGGTTTGCTCTTTGCAAATTGGACACAAGCTTCTACTTTAGGAAGCATGGAACCCTTAGCAAAGTGGTTTTCAGCGATGTAGCCTTCGATTTCAGAAACGCTGACTTGGTCGAGCCATTTTTCATCTGGCTTACCGAAGTTGAGTGCAACTTTTTCGACAGCTGTTAGGATGATCAAGTAGTCTGCATCGACAAGTTCTGCAAGCTTTTCACTAGCGAAGTCTTTATCGATAACTGCTGCTACGCCTTCGAGGTGATTTCCTTCTTGAATGACAGGAATTCCACCGCCACCGACGGTAACAACGACTTGACCTTCTTTTAAGAGAGCTGAAACCGTTTCTTTTTCAACGACATCGACTGGCTTTGGTGATGCGACAACGCGGCGGTAACCACGGCCAGCATCTTCTTTTACTGTAAATCCTTTTTCCTTAGCGAGAGCTTCAGCAGCTTCCTTTGTCATAAAGGAACCGATTGGCTTCGTTGGGTTTTGGAAAGCAGGGTCGTTTTTGTCGACGATCACTTGTGTGATGATCGTAGAAACGGGCTTATCGATCGAACGATTTTTAAGCTCTTCACGGATAGCGTTTTGGAGGTGGAAGCCGATATAACCTTGGCTCATTGCACCACATTCTGGGAAAGGCATCTCAGCCATTTGAGGATTGTCAAAGGCGAGATTGATCATACCTACTTGAGGTCCGTTTCCGTGAGCAATGATAACTTCGTGGCCTTCACTGATGAGATCAACGATCGGTTTAGCCGTTTCTCTCACGAGTTCGCGTTGCTCTTTTGCGTTATTACCTAGAGCGTTTCCGCCTAGAGCAACGACAATGCGTTCATGTTTCATATTATCTTCCAATCGTTGCAACCATTACTGCTTTAATGGTGTGCATGCGGTTTTCTGCTTCGTCAAATACTTTTGAGTGCTTGCTTCTGAAGACTTCATCTTCAACTTCTCTGATATCGAGACCGCGCTCGTTAGCTTCCTTAGCAACCTTTGTTGTTTCGAGGTCGTGGAATGAAGGTAGGCAGTGTAGGAAGATGACATCTTCGTTTCCTGTAGCTTTGATCATGTCCATTGTTACACGGTAAGGTGTAAGTTGTTTTACACGCTCTTCCATTTGATCTTCTTCACCCATGGAAACCCAAACGTCTGTGTAGATGACGTCAGCATCCTTAACAGCTTTTTTCATATCTTCGTAGAATTCGATAGTTGCGCCTGTTTCCTTAGCAACTTCCTTCATCTCTTTTACGAGCTTTTGATCTGGCCAGAGTGCCTTTGGAGCAAGACCTACGAAAGCCATACCCATCTTAGCGCAGCCGATCATGAGGGAGTTACCCATGTTGTTACGAGCGTCACCAACGTATACGAAACGAACTTGGTTTAATGGTTTTGCAACGTGCTCTTTGATTGTGAGCAAGTCAGCTAAAATTTGTGTTGGGTGGTAAGTGTCTGTAAGACCATTCCATACTGGAACTCCTGCATGAGCAGCTAGAATGTCAACAGTTTCTTGTTTGAAACCACGGAATTCGATACCGTCGTAGAAACGACCAAGAACTTTTGCTGTATCTTCCATGGACTCTTTTTTACCCATTTGAGAGTCAGCACTTCCTAAGAAAGTAACTCCAGCGCCTTCATCCATTGCAGCTACTTCGAAAGCACAACGTGTACGTGTTGAGCTCTTTTCAAATAAGAGAACGATGTTCTTACCTGCTAAGAGATCACCTTTGATACCAACGCGCTTCTTTGTCTTAAGTTCAGCTGAAAGGTTTAAAAGGTAGCGGATTTCATCTGGTGTGAAGTCCTTAAGTGTTAAGAAGTGACGACCTTTGAGATTAACTGGCATAAAAATCCTCCTAATAAGTTGTGTACAGTATTAATGTATCATGAATTATTTAACAAGGAAAGGAAAAAACGCTATTTTTCGGCATTTTTACTAAATCTTAGCAAAGCTTGTCCATTGACAGAGCATGTCTACGTGGTAAAATGGTGGTGTATTTGATGATCGAAGAGGAGTACGGATTTGATGTCTTAAGAGAGGGCGTGGTTGGTGAAAATGCTCGACTAGAATCTAGGAAGGTCGCTTCGGAAGAATGATCGGGTAGGCCCGTTAGAGCCTCTAAAGAAGTAATTAGGGTGGTACCACGGCTAGACGTCCCTTGACGTCTAGCTTTTTTATTTGTAAAGGAGAAGCCATGCAAGAGTTAGAAAAGACGTATGATCCCAAACAGTTTGAAGAAAGAATTTACAACATGTGGCTCGATCACAAGAGCTTTCATGCCGAAGTGAATCCAGATAAGACACCTTACTGCATTGTACTTCCGCCGCCAAATATCACAGGAAAGCTCCATGAAGGTCATGCACTAAACCACACCATGCAGGATATTTTAATCCGCTATAAACGCATGCAAGGTTTTGAGACGCTTTGGCTTCCTGGAACAGACCACGCATCCATTGCAACGGAAGTGAAGATTTTAGAGAAGATTCGAAAGGAAGAGGGAAAAACCAAGGCGGACCTCACGAGAGAAGAGTTCTTAGAGCGTGCTTGGGCCTGGAAGGAAGAGTACGGCGGAGCCATCATCGAGCAGATGAAAAAGCTCGGTGATAGCTGCGACTGGGATCGTCTACGCTTTACGATGGACGATGGTTTGAGTCATGCCGTAACAGAAGTCTTCGTTCGACTCTATGAAGAAGGAATCATCTATAGGGGAAATCGCCTCATCAACTGGTGTCCTTCTTGTGGAACGGGTCTCAGTGACTCGGAAATTGATCATGAGGATGTCGAGGGTGCATTCTACTACGTCTACTATCCGATCGAAGGAAGTGACGAAAGAGTCTTAATCGCAACGACTCGTCCTGAAACGATGCTCGGTGATACGGCGATTGCGGTTCACCCTGAAGATGAGCGTTACAGCCACTTAAAGGGAAAATTTGCGATTCTTCCGCTCGTAGGAAGAAGGATTCCAATCGTCTTTGACGACTATGTCGACCGTGAACTTGGAACAGGTGCACTTAAAGTAACGCCTGCACACGACCCGAACGACTATGAGATCGGCGTTCGTCATCATTTAGATGCGATAAACATCTTTACGAATGATGGACACATCAATGAAAACGGTGGAGTCTATGAGGGACTCGATCGTTTCGAAGCGAGAAAGAAAATCGTAAGTGACTTAAAAGAATCTGGTGCACTCGATCACATCAAAGAGCATACGCACGCTGTCGGTCATTGCTACCGCTGCCATAAGATCGTAGAGCCCATGATCAGCGATCAGTGGTTTGTTCGCATGAAAGAGCTCGCTCAAAGTGCTATCGAATCGGTAGAAAAAGGCGAGATGGAGTTCGTTCCAAAGCGCTTTGAAAAGATCTACTATCACTGGTTAGAAGGCATTCGCGACTGGAACATCTCGAGACAACTCTGGTGGGGACATAGAATTCCTGCTTATCACTGCCCAGACTGCGGAGAGATCACCGTTTCTAGAGAAGAAGTCAAAACTTGTCCGAAGTGCGGCTCTCAAAAGGTCTTCCAGGATCCAGACGTCCTAGACACCTGGTTCTCATCGGCTCTTTGGCCTTTTAGTACACTCGGATGGCCTGAAAAAACGAAAGAGCTCGAATACTTCTATCCGACCAATACGCTTGTCACGGGCTACGACATCATTCCAGCTTGGGTTGTTCGCATGATGCATAGTGGCCTAAAGTTCATGGGAAAAGCACCTTTCTCTCATACAGTCATTAACGGCATTGTCCGCGATGCTCAAGGAAGAAAGGTTTCAAAGAGCTTAAATAACGGAACCGATCCGTTACTTGTCATCGATGAATTTGGTGCCGATGCACTTCGCTTCATGCTCGTAAGTGGAACGGGTGTCGGTAACGATACGCGCTTTATGATGGAACGCGTAGAGACAGCGAGAAACTTCGCGAATAAACTTTGGAATGCGGCTCGCTTTGTACTCATGAATGCCAAGGATAAGGAGTACACGCTTCCAGAAAAGCTCGAGCTTTCCGACCGCTGGATTCTAACGGAACTCAATAAAGCGATCGAAGACATCACAGGATACTTAGAGCGCTTTGAACTAGGTCTTGCTTCTGAACGAAGTGTCGACTTCGCTTGGAGAACGTACTGCGACTGGTACATTGAGCTTACAAAGAAGAGACTCTACAGTGAAGATGAAGAGAAAAAAGAACAAGCTGTGTCTGTTCTTCTCGTCGTACTTGAAGACATCTTAAAACTCATTCACCCCTTCATGCCTTTTATCACGGAGGAGATCTATCAGCACCTACCTGAGAGAAAGACAGACCTCATCGTAAGTAGCTGGCCGAAGACGAGAAGTGTCGATACGACCGATGTCGATAAGATGGAACTCATCATGGAAGCCATCCGTCGTATTAGAAATATTCGTGCCGAAATGAATATTATTCCTTCGAAGAAAGGAAGAGTCTTTGTAAGAGGAGAAAAGGAATTAACCGATCTCTTCTTACGAGAGAGCGATGCCTTTAAAGCACTCGCAAGCGTCAGTGAGATGGTCTACGAAGAGGGTGAGATTAAGAACAGTTCTTCCATTCTCTTAGACGGTATCGAACTCGTTCTCGCACTCGATGACCTCATCGACTACGAGAAGGAAGCAGAGCGTCTAAAGAAGGAACTTGAAAAACTAAAGGGAGAAGTGAAGCGTTCGGAAGGAAAGCTTTCGAACCAAGGATTCGTTGCGAAAGCTCCGAAGGAACTCATCGAGAATGAAGAAAAGAAACTCGAATCGAACCGCGCACTCCTTGAGGAGACTCAAAAGAAGCTCGATGAGCTTTTAAGTAGGCTTCAATGACCTATGAAGAATCACTCCAGTTTCTAGAAGAAGCGAGGGTGAAAGGAAGAAAACGAGGGCTTCAAAATATATCAGAGATACTAGAAGATCTCAAGAGGCCAGACCACTCGTTTCCGTCCGTACAGATTGCTGGAACAAATGGAAAGGGAAGTGTTGCAAACTTCTTAAAAGATATCCTTACGGCCGAGGGCTTGCGCGTTGGTTTTTTCTCATCACCACACCTTGAACGCTACAATGAGCGCATTCGAATAGGAAGTGAACTCATAAGTGATGAGGATTTTTCTGGAGCACTCGAGGAGGTACTCACTCAGTCGGAAGTAGCGAAAAGAAGCGCTCCCTTTGAACTCCTTCTCGCCATGGCCTTCGCCTACTTTAGAAAAGAAAAGGTAGATATCGCAGTCCTTGAAGTCGGAATGGGCGGAAGACTCGATGCCACCAATAGCGTTCAAAACGTGATTCAGACGATCATCACGCCCATAGGCTTTGACCACATGGCCTTTTTAGGAAATACGCTTCCTGAAATCGCGAGTGAAAAGGCGGGGATTATGAAAAAGGGAATTCCTTGTATTGTAGCCCCACAGGATCCTTCTGTTATCGATGTGCTTAAAGAGCATGCAAAGCACACAGAAGCCTTGTTCATCGAAGTAGAAGAGTGTGCGACCAACGTTTCTTCTTCTCTTAAAGGTAGTTCCTTTGAACGAAAGGGTGAAACGTATCATTTACAACAGCTCGGTCACTATCAAGTTCAAAACGCTGAAGTTGCGATCACGAGCGCTGAAACACTCGGTATCAAAAGATCGGCGATCAAAGAAGGCCTAAAGAACTCCTTGTGGCCAGGTCGCCTAGAGATCATTCAGACGAACCCTATGGTCATTCTAGATGGCACCCACAATGTCCACGGTGCAAAGACACTCCTTGAAACCTTTCAAGGGATGGAAGTGATCGGGGTCTTTGGAAGTCTCTACGATAAGGACGCTTCAAGTTTAATGAAAGAAGTAGCACCACTTTTTAAAAAGGTCTTTACGACGGAACCCTATCACGAAAAAGTCCATGCTGCACAAGAACTCGCTTCACTTTTTAAAGAAGAAGGGGTAGAAGCCGTAGCCATAAAGGATCCACAAAAAGCCTTAGAGGAAGCAAAGAAGGAAGCAAAGGGAATCGTTCTCGTCTTTGGATCTTTTTACTTGATCGGAGAACTACGAAAAAACATGAGGGAGGAACGATGAAGCTCATTTTAGCGAGCAAATCGCCAAGAAGAATCGCATATCTACAACCGATCGTAAAGGATCTTGTGATCGATCCTTCAGATATCGATGAAAAGATCGACATCAAGGGAAATGGTCCCATTGAAGTCATGTCTGTGGCGTTTGAAAAGGCAAGATCTGTTTCAAAGAGACACGAAGAAGGCGTCGTGCTAGGAGTCGATACGGTTGTCTACCTAGATGAAATCATCGGAAAACCGAAAGATCTAGAAGACGCTTTTCATATCATTAAAAAGCTATCCGGGAAGACCCATGAGGTCTTAAGTGGGATCGCACTGATCGATAGCGCTTCGAAACGGGCAAGAGTCGACTTTGAAAGAACGCTCGTGACTTTTCGAGAGATCTCGGATGAAGAGATCGACCGCTACGTTCACACGGCAGCCGTCCTCGATAAAGCTGGAGCTTATGCCATTCAGGAAGAAGCTCGTGATTTTGTCACCGAGGTCAAGGGTCCCATCGACAACGTCATCGGTTTTCCATCAGAAAAGATCTTTCGACTCTTGGAAGAGGTAACACATGAAAAAAATTCTACTCTTTAACGACTTACCAGGCTATGGAAAAGTAGCGCTCAATGCCATGATTCCGATTTTAAGTCACTATGGCTACGACCTTTCGACACTACCGAGTGCACTCGTAAGTAATACGCTAGACTACGGTCTCTTTGAGATTTTAGATACGACCGAATACATGAAAAAGTCGCTTCAAGTCTGGGATCAACTAGGCTTTCAATTTGATGCCCTTACAGTCGGTTTTCTCGTAAACGACAAGCAAGTCGATATCATCACAAATTACATTAAGACGAGAAAAGAAAAGCCCTTTGTGATGCTAGATCCGATCATGGGGGATAATGGCGTTCTCTATCACGGTGTGACCGATGAAGCGATTGAGCGCATGAGGCAGATGGTTTCCTTAAGTGATGTCGTCGTTCCTAACATCACAGAAGCCAAATTTTTAACTTCAAAGTGCCTTGAAAAAGAGTCACTCCGTACAGACGATGTCTATTCGATTTTAAATGGACTCCGTGAACTTGGGGCTAAGCGCATCGTCATTACGAGTGTCCTCTGTGAAGGAAAGACCATCGTTGCAACCGACGATGGAACACAGAAAGCACTCATTCCTTACGAAGAGATTCCAGTGAGCTTTCCTGGAACAGGAGATGTCTTCAGTTCCTTCTTACTCGGTTCGCTCCTAGAAGAAAAGTCACTCTTTGATGCTGCAAGTTACAGCATGCAAGCGGTGAAGAAGCTCATCGACTGGAATCGAGAACTCGTTGACCGCTACAAGGGAATTCCTTTAGAAAAAGATCTCCATAGACTCATGAAATAGTTCCTAGTTGAAAAGAAAGAGGGAAGAAGTTCCCTTTTTCTCTTCTCCTTCTATACTCAGTGTAGGAGGAGTTATGTTAAAGGATTTATTACCACTTGAAAGACCACGTGAAAAGCTGAGTCACTTTGGCGTGAGTTCCTTGTCGAACGCCGAGCTCATCGCCGTTTTACTTCGAACGGGAAGCAAAGAAGAAAACGTCGTACAGCAGGCGACGAGGCTACTCTTTGAATCAGGAGGCTTTGAAGCGCTCTCTCAAAAGAGCCTCGTAGAGCTTCAAGCCATCAAAGGCATCGGCCTTTCAAAAGCCAGTGCCATTCAATGTGCCTTTGAGCTTTCAAGAAGAAGCATTGCAAGTGTTTCTGATAAAAGGGTGCACATCGATAATCCCGACTGTGTCTATGAGCTCTTAAAGGGAAAGCTCGTGAGCAAAACGCGAGAAGTCTTTGTCGTCCTTCAGCTCAACACGAAAAATGACGTCGTCTTTCAAGAGATTATTTCGGAAGGCACGTTAAATAGCTCTCTCGTACACCCTAGAGAAGTCTTTCAATCGGCCATCCGTAATGGTGCGTGTTCGATACTCGTTTGTCACAACCACCCTTCTGGCGATGCGACGCCTTCTGAAGAGGATATTCTCATCACGAAGAGACTCAAGGAAGCAGGGGAATTACTAGGGATCGCCCTCATCGATCACGTGATCATTGCCAAAAGCCAAAGCTGGTCATTTCGAGCTCACGGAATGCTTTAAAAAATGATATAATGAGCGCGGAGGAATTATGGAAATACTACTTCCCATCCTATTATTGGCCTTCTCTATGGCCTTTCTTTTTTATGCGAGCCGTTTCTTAAAGGAACGCGTTCCCAAAGACACCATCACTCATCAAGGCGTGAAACGACTGCTCGTTTGGGCATTTACGATCGTCATGCCTTTTGTCATTTTGGCTTATTATGAGCGTGGCTTTCAAACGACTGTTCAGATGATTGTCTTTGTCTTATTAAATGTCATTCAGGTGATGCTCCTTTATTCGAGCTTAGAATCGATTCGCTTTCGCATTCGCTACGATTCAAAGGGCTTTTATTACCGAAGTCTCTTCTTTCGAGAAAAATACTTCACTTACAGTCAAGTTCAATCTGCAATATCCGTTGGCCTTAGAAAAAAGAGCATGGTAGAAATCCGCATGGAATCGGGTGAACGCATCTATCTTTCGAGTGATATGGTCCATACCGATGACTTCTTAGATTACATTGGAGGTAGCGATGTATGATCAAATTTTAAAACAAGTAGAAAAACCGAGTCGCTACATGGGAGGAGAGATTCATTCCGTCGTCAAAGAAGATTACGACGTCCATTTTCTCTTCGCTTTTCCTGACCTCTATGAAGTGGGCATGAGCCACCTCGGGATGCACATTCTCTATCAGTTATTAAATAGTGACCCATCGGTCTACTGCGAGCGCGTCTTTGCACCGCAGACCGACATGGCACGCTTTATTGAAGAAAAAAAGACTGATTATGTGAGCCTTGAGACGCATACGCCTTTAAAGGAATTCGACATCATCGGTTTTACCCTACAGTATGAAATGAGTTATACCACGGTTCTTTGGATGCTCGAGCTCGCAGGGATCCCGATCCGTTCAGCTGATCGTTCTGAAGACGATCCCTTAATCATTGCAGGAGGGCCGAATACCTCAAACCCTGAACCGATGTACCGCTTCTTCGACCTCTTTGTCATCGGTGAAGGAGAGGAACTGACCTTAGATCTTATTAAGCTCTATAAAGAGTCAAAGAGTAAAGACGAATTTCTAGAGCGTGCATCGAAGCTAAGAGGTGTCTACGTTCCGAAGTTTTACGAAGAAAAAATGGATGGGGAGAGACTCATCGGTTATGTGTCTAAAAACGGAGCACCACTTCCCATTCAAAAGGCCTTTTTAAAGGACCTTAAAGGCTCCTTTTATCCAGAGAAACTCATCGTTCCCTATATGGACATCGTTCATAATCGTGGTGTCATGGAGATCTTTAGGGGCTGCACGAAAGGCTGTCGATTCTGTCAAGCAGGCATGATCTATCGGCCCGTAAGAGAGCGTTCGAAAGAGGAGATTAAGGAATCGATCTCGTCCATCATGCGAAGTGGTGGTTACCGAGAGTTTTCCCTCTCAAGCCTTTCGACACTCGACTATTCGGAAATTGAAACGCTCGTCGATGAGCTCGCAGCAGAGTATCACGGCGATGAAGTGAATATCTCACTACCTTCTTTGAGACTCGACTCCTTTAGTCTAAGAGTCCTTGAAAAGGTTGCCAAGGTTCGTAAGAGTTCTTTGACCTTTGCACCCGAAGCGGGAACGCAAAGACTTCGCGATACGATCAATAAAAACGTCACCGATGAACTCATCACTTCAACATTAAGAAGAGTCTTTGATCTCGGTTGGCAAAAGGTGAAGCTATACTTCATTCTAGGCCTTCCCACAGAAGGCTTTGAAGACGTTCAAGGCATTGAAAAAATCGCGAAAGATTTACGCACCCTTTACTACGAAGACGGTCATACGTTACCACTTACGATCACCGTCAGTACATCAAGTCTCGTTCCCAAGCCCTTTACGCCCTTCCAGTGGGTGAAGCAGGAGACGGAAGAGGTGCTCTCCATTCGTCAAGAGTACTTAAAAAAGCACCTTCGTGGAAAGGATCTCCGTTATCTCTATCACGACATTCATACGACCAATATCGAAGGCATCCTCGCTCGCGGTTCGAGAAAGACAGCTGACATCATCGAGAGCGTCTTTAAAAAGGGAGCGTATCTTGAAGGCTGGAATGAGCACTTCAGCTATGAGCGTTGGATGGAAGCGCTCGATGAATGTGGAATGACACTCGAGATGTGCTTAAAAGAGCGCGAACTCGATGAGTTTTTACCTTGGGATATTCTCGATGTAGGTGTTACGAAAGATTATCTTAAAAAGGAGTACGAAAAGGCACTCCGCCACGAGACAACAGGTGATTGTCGTGAGCATTGTAATGGCTGTGGTGTGAATCAGCCGAAGTTTGGAGGAATCTGCTTTGAAGCTAAGAATACGCTATAGTAAATGTGGACGCATGCAGTTTCTTTCTCACCTCGAGCTCATCAACATGCTAGAGCAATTATTTCGAAGGAATCAAATTCCTCTTCGCTATACAGAAGGCTTTAATCCGAGAGTCGACCTCTCCTTTGCCCTGCCACTTCCTGTAGGGATTCAGTCGACGATGGGAATTGTCGATGTCGAGTGTCTCGATGTGGCCCCGTCGAAGTTTTTAGAACTACACTGTGTTCCGGAAGGCTTTTCGATCGATGAAGTGAAGATCACAGAAGATGGACCGCTTATGAATAAAGTTTGCATGGCATCCTACTACTTCTTTGGAGACTTAGATCGAATCGAAGAGGCACTAAAAAAAGAAGAGCTGCCCTATTTAAAGAAGACGAAAAGAGGACAGAAAACGGTCGATGCGAAGGAACTCATTGTTTCTTCTGAGAGACGTTCCGACTGCTATGTCTGTACCTTCTATGCCGGTCAAGAAAGAAACTTAAAAGCCATCGATTTCCTTCGAGCCATTTCGGATGACATGAGTGTTCAAGCATCCTACGATGTTGTCCAATTTGACCTCCTCGATGAGGAAGGAGTCTCCCTATGGAAACGATAAATTATCAGACGCCATCGATTCATCGCCACCTCACCTTTGATGACGGGGAACTCATAAAAGCGAGCTACTTCCGAAAAGGTGGAGTCGAAGTAGGAATGGTCTTTCTCGGAAGAGTTGAGGCCTACCATTCAGCCATGAAGGGCTATTTTGTTGAACTTTCCATTGGTCGAAATGGCCTCTATCAGTCGGACGAGAAGCTCCAAATCGGCTCCCATTATCTCTTTGAAGTGCGAAAGGTGCAGTCAGGAAAGCAGCCACTTCTTTCAAGACGCATCGGACTTGTAGGTAAGTACGTCATCTACAGACCCTTTCAACCGACGGGTGCGAGCGAATCCTTAAGTGAAGAGACGAGAAAGCATCTTTTGAAGCAAGGATACGAACACGTCTTTTTCCGTTCTGAGTGCGATCAAGTGAGCTTCTTTGAAGTCGAACGCGAGATCGAAGAATTATCGAAGATCTACGAAGAGATGGAGCGCATCGAAAAATTTGATCGAAAAGCAAAGCTTCTCTATGAACCAAGGCAAAACGACCCTTCTTGGGACGACGCGAGCATCATGGAATTTGAAGAAGAAATTGTTCGCTTCAGGCAGCCCTTTGTCATCTACGACGACGTTCGAATCGACATCGATGAAACGCGCGTAGGACTCGTCCTAGACGTCAACAGTTCTTCCTTTGAAGGGGATCACAACGAAGCCAACCTCATCGCCTTGGAATTTGTAAAAAAAATGCTCGTCGTGATGAATGTCGGTGGTATCGTCTTAGTAGACCTCATCGGTAGTGACATTCCTAAAGAAGTTCTAGAGCCCTTAAAGGCAGATAGAAGAAACCGCATCGTAAGCCTTTCGGAACTCGGAATCTTAGAAATCTCAAGAAAACGAGAGGGCTTAAGTATGTTCGATTTAAGTCGCACTGAGGTTCTAGCCGATTACATCAACTACCGCATTGAAAAAGCCCGTAAAGAAGGTGAAGAAGTACACTCCGTAACCGTCAGTAAGCGCTATGAAGGCATTGAAGAATTCCTTCAAGTTCCTGTCGACTATTCTGAAGTCTTTGGCTACTTCGCTATGCATTAAGGAGTTTTTATGTTTTCCATTCGAGAAGCAAAAAGAGAGGACACTGCTCTCATTCTTCAATTTATAAAAGGCCTTGCGCACTACGAAAAGATGGATAAAGACGTCGTCGCAACGGTAGAACTCTTAGAAAAGTGGATTTTCGACGAGAAAAAGGCAACCGTCCTCTTTCCAGAAGTCGATGGAAAAGCCGTTGGCTTTGCACTTTACTTTAATAACTTCAGTACCTTTGAAGGAAGAGCGGGCCTTTACCTCGAGGATCTCTACATCGATCCCGAATATCGAGGAAAGGGCTATGGCACAAGCGTCTTAAAGTACCTCGCTAAGCTCGCTGTAGAAAAAGGCTTGGGCCGCTTTGAGTGGGTCTGCCTCAACTGGAATAAGCCATCCTTAGAGCTCTATAAAAACCTAGGAGCCGTCGCTCACGATGAGTGGATCATCCACAGACTCGATGGGGAGCGTTTAAAGGCTTTTGCTCATGACGAACCTTAAGATCACCCTTAGCTACGAGGGAACGCGCTATAGTGGCTTTCAGCGGCAAGGAAATACGCAAAATACGATCCAAGCGAAGCTTGAAAATGTCCTCTCAAGAATCTTTGAGGAAGAGGTCGAGGTCGTAGGTTCTGGTAGAACGGATGCTGGCGTACATGCCTTAATGCAGGTAGTAAACGTAAAGACGAAACGAAGAGTTCCTGAGAATCTTTTCTCGCTTTTAAATGAATACCTACCAGAAGACATTCGTATCCAACAGATAGAAGAAGTCGATGAGCGCTTCCATGCACGCTTTCATGTAAAGAGTAAAACGTATCGCTACCTCATCGAAAGAGGGCCAGAAAACCCTCTTACAAGACGTTTTACGCTCCACGATGAAGAAACCATCGACGTGAGCAAGCTTAAAAAAGCGTCGAGTCTCTTTTTAGGAACACACGACTTTTTAAGTTATACCGATAATAAGCGATCAAAAAAGAGTACCGTTCGAACGATTCAAAAGATCTCCATTGAAGAGCAGGGAAGCCTTCTATCCCTTGAATTTACAGGAGACGGCTTCCTCTATCACATGATTCGACTCATCGTAGGAGATCTCTTACTCTTTTCTAAGGGAAAACTCTCACTCGAAGCCATTGAAGCCAAGCTTTGCCTGGAAGAAGGGGAGAGAAATCTAGCACCGAGTCATGGACTCACACTATTACGAGTAGAATATGATAAATAAAGCTTGCAAGCTTCGAGCTTTTAGTGTATTATCGTATGGTACCGCACGAAACTAGGTATTAAAGCATAGCACCAGTTAGGCGAGTCTTCGAAAAAAGGAGGGAAAACGATGTATGCAATTATTGAGACAGGCGGAAAGCAATATCGCGTAGCTCAGGGCGACGAGATTCAAATCGAGAAGCTACCTGGCGAAGAAGGCGATAGTGTTACGATCGATCGCGTCCTTGCAATCACAGCAGATGGCAAGACGAGCTTCGGTGCTCCGACCTTAGATGGTGCAAGTGTAACAGGTACGATCACAGCTCAAGGTAAACATAAGAAGGTCATCATCTTCAAGTATTTACCGAAGAAGGATTTTCGTAAGAAAAAAGGCCACCGTCAGCCATTTACATCTGTACGAATCGATTCAATCAATCTATAATGATTACCGTAACCTTTTACAGGCAAGGGGAATTCATCTATGGCTTTAAATCAACCGGTCACGCGTATTACGATGAGACGGGTAAGGATATCGTATGCGCAGGCGTCAGTGCCGTGCTCTTCAGCGTCGCAGAGACACTCGAAGAAGACTACGATGTCCGAGTAAAGATCGATGATACAAAAGGCTCCTTGTCCGTGAAATTTAAATCGGATACATTTCAGAATGAAATCGTACAGGCCATCTTCCGTGTCGCCTTAAAGGGCATGGAAGGAATCGAACGAGAATATTCACAATTTATCGAATTAAAGAGTAAGGAGGAATAACATGTTAAAATTCAATCTTCAACTCTTTGCTTCTAAAAAGGGAGTCGGTTCTTCAAAGAACGGCCGTGACTCTGAGGCGAAACGCCTTGGTGTTAAGGCTGGTGACGGACAAGTTGTTACAGCTGGAAGCATCATCGTGCGTCAGCGTGGCACCAAGATTCACCCAGGTCTAAACGTAGGCCGTGGTGGAGATGACACCTTATTTGCTCTCATCGAAGGCGTTGTTCGCTTTGAGGCAAAGGGCAGAGACAAGAAAAAAGTCAGCGTATATCAAGTAGAACAATAAAAAGAAAGTGATATCACTTTCTTTTTTTCGTGGGTATCTAAGAGGGGGAGGCACTATGTTTATCGATCGAGCAGAGATCCATATTAAAGCAGGTAACGGTGGCAACGGCTCCGTTAGCTTCAGAAGAGAAAAATACGAACCAGAAGGTGGACCGAATGGCGGTGATGGCGGTAAAGGTGGCGATGTCGTCTTTGTCGTAGATACTGGCATGAATACACTCATGGACTTTCGTTATAAAAGCCACTATAAAGCAGAGGCCGGAGAAGACGGCCAGAAGTCAAACTGCTATGGAAAAAAAGGAAACGACCTCATCGTACGCGTTCCTCAAGGAACGCTCGTCTACGAAAAGGAGACGATGAAGCTCTTAGCCGATCTTTCAGAGCGCGAGAGTAGAGCTGTCATTGCTCGAGGTGGAAGAGGCGGTAAAGGAAACTGGCACTTCCGTACGAGTGTGCGTCAAGCGCCGGACTTCGCTCAGCCCGGTGGCATCGGTCAAGAGTTCGATGTCGTGCTAGAACTTAAGAGCATCGCAGACGTAGGTCTCGTTGGCTTTCCTAACGCTGGAAAGAGCTCCCTTTTAGCTCATGTGACAAAGGCGAGACCGAAGGTCGCAAATTATCCTTTTACGACGCTTACACCGAACCTCGGTGTGGTTGAAGAAATTCCAACCAAAAGCTTTGTCATGGCAGATATTCCAGGAATCATCGAGGGAGCGAGCCAAGGTGTTGGCTTAGGTTTCGATTTCCTAAGGCACATTGAACGTACACGCTACATCGTCTACGTCATCGATGTCTCGAGTGTTGAATTAGCACCCTTCGATGCTTTTGAAGTTTTAAGAAAAGAATTGGGAGAATTCAACCAAAAGCTCTTAGAGCGTGAATACACCGTTCTTATTAATAAAATTGACCTCATCTACGACCGCGAGGAACTCGAAGAGGTTAAAAAGCCCTTTACAGAAAAGGGAATCGATGTCCACTTCATCTCGACCGTAACCGGTGAGGGTGTCCACGAGGTCATGCGCCTCATTACGACCAAGCTCGATCACATAGAACCGATTGAGCTCTATGAAGAAACCGATTGGTATGAAGAGGAAGAACCCGATCAATCGATTGAAATTGAAGAATTAGAGGGTGAATTTGTCGTCACAGGTGCGCCTATCGATAGACTCTTACGTTCTACCAATTTCCAGAGCTATTCTTCGCTCATGCGTTTTCAGGTGACATTAGGCAAGCTCGGCGTCTACGACGAACTTCGAGCTAGAGGAATAAAGGAAGGCGATACAGTACGTGTTAAAGATTTCGCCTTTGAATATAAGGAGTAATATGTTAACAGGTAAGGAAAGAAGCTTTCTTAAGACGAAAGCCATGGATCTTAAGATGATCCTTCAAGTGGGAAAAAATGGAGCGACCGATAGCTTTTTAGAAGAAGCGAGTAAAGCACTCGACGATCATGAGCTCGTAAAGTTTGGCGTTCTCGATACAGCTGATCTCGACGTCAAGGAATGCGCCAATGAGATTGCAGAAAAGCTCGGTGCTGAGTTTGTCTCAGCCATCGGAAAGAAGTTCGTTTTGTACCGTCAAAGTGAACTCATTGAGCCTAAGGATAGGATCCATATACCAAAATGGAAATAAAGAAGCTTGCAGTATACGGAGGTAGCTTTGACCCTATACACATGGGTCATCTCATGATCGCAGAACAAGCGCGTGCAGAATATGGCATCGATAAGGTGCTCTTTATGCCTGCACTCCTTTCGCCTTTTAAAGAGAAGCAGACGACGACCGATGCTTCGGAAAGGGTCGAACTTGTTCGAGCAGCCACAGAAGAGAACGAATTCTTTGAAGTGAGCGATCTCGAGCTTCAGAGAAAGCCACCGAGTTATACGATCGATACCATTTTACTTTTAAAAGAGAAGTACCCTGATACCGAGATCTATTTTCTCATCGGAGCAGACAGCCTCTTTTTCTTAGAGAAGTGGATGACCTTTGAAAAGCTCTTTCAAGAAGTGATTTTTCTCGTCGCACCTAGACCAGGAAGTGACCTCGAGAGCGTAGAAGCTGAGATGAAACGCCTCATGGAGACGTATCCATCCGATTTTCGTCTCGTTCACTCCGCTTCCTGCGACATCTCCTCGACGCTCATTCGAAAGCGTCTCCAAGAAGGCCAAAGTGTGCGCTACTTACTACATGACAGAGTGCTTGCGATCATCCAGGAGAAGGGACTTTATGAAAAGGAAAGACGCTTACAACATCGCTAAGAGAGTACTGAATCAGGAACGCTTTCACCATTCGCTACGAACGGCCGAATGTGCGTTAAAGCTGGCCGATCTCTTTGGTGGAAATAAGAAGAAACTCTACATTGCAGCCATGCTTCACGATACCGGATACTTTGTCGCAAAGAGCAAGAAGGACCTTGCTTTAGCTCATGCGAGAATCAGTGAAATGTATGCTCGAAGAATCGGTATCCGAGATGAAAAGATTTTAGATGCCATTCGCTGGCATACGGTAGGTAAAGCCAACATGAGCAGGTTTTCAAAGATCATCTACCTCGCTGATGCCATCGAACCAGGTCGCCACTACGAGGGAGTCGATGAGATTCGAAAACTCGCTTGGAAGGACCTCGACCATGCACTCATCCGTTCTGTTGAATTACAGAAGAAGATGCTCAATAAAAAAGGCAAACGACTTTCTACTTATACCGTTAAGATGTACCACGATCTAAAGAAATGAGGAGGAAATTTGAATCCAATCGAACAGATGCTACAAAAGGTATGCGAATACTTAGATGAAAAGCAAGCGGAGAACATCAAGAGCTACAACCTCGAAGGAAGAGGCTCGATCACCGATTTTGTCATCATTACCAATGGAAAAAATGTCCGTCATCTACAAAGTCTCGCCGACGATGTCGTCGCACTTTGCATGAAAGACGGTTTTGAATTAAAAGGAATGGACGGCGTCGTCGAAAGCGGCTGGATCATCCTCGATTTTGCGGACTTCTTAGTCCACCTCTTTACAGAAGAAAAGCGCGACTTCTATTCCCTCGAAAGACTGTACGATGAACAAAATAAGCATTAGCTTAATTTTATTTCTTCTTCTTTCGGGATGCTCTTCCCAGGCGATTACGCTCGAATACAGCGATGAACCGTTAGAGCAAATTGAAGTTCAAATGAAAGCCAAATACCCAGAGCTTAAGGTCATTCGAAAGCTCGATAATGCACTCTTTCTAGAAACAAAGGATGCATTTATTTCTATTACAGAAAATGATCTCAACGATAAAGGAGCCTTTGCCATCGAATTTGACAGGAGGTGACAATGACTTTTCTTAAAGCGATGAACAAACGAATGAAAAAGGATCGGCTCGGTGAGGTATCCGCTCAGCTTGCGTACTACCTGATCTTTAGTTTCTTTCCTTTTTTAATCTTTGTCCTCATGCTCTTAAGCTTTACTCCGCTCGCATCGAGCGAGTCGCTTCAAGAGATTACATCCGTTCTTCCAAAGGACACAAAGACCCTCATCGAACCCATTCTCATAGGGCTTGTGAAGTCGAAGAGTGCCACGGTACTCGTTCTTAGCTTACTTCTATCACTCTGGAGCGGTTCGAACGGAATGGGAAACCTCGTGAGTGCGATAAAGGACGTCTTTCACGTAAAAAATGGGGAGAATACTATTCTTCAAAGGCTCAAGGCCCTTCTCTTTACCTTAGCCTTTGCCCTTCTCATAGGACTTAGTCTCTTGACTCAGGTGTTCGGGGATCAGATCCTAAAGATTCTTCCTTTGGGGTCTCTTGGAACTCTCTTAAAAAGCATCGTACCCCTTAGCTTTTTAACCCTTGGCTTTTCGTGCTTTTATTACTTTGGCGTAGGAGATCGATCGTGTCTTCGCTTTAAAGATAGTCTCTTTGGAGGACTCTTTTCTGCCGTTTTATGGAGCTTAATGAGCTTCTTATTTAGTCTTTACGTCAACCACTTTGGAAATTACCAGAATACGTATGGCTCCATCGGAGGCATCATTATTCTTTTAACCTGGCTCTACTTAAGCGCCTTTGTGATCATGCTGGGAGCCGAATTTATCGTCGTAAGAAGGGATCTAAAGGATCCTATATCCATACCAACCGAAACCGAGCGCCCTCTTGAAGTTATCGAGAAAGTGCGTTATGATGGTGCATCAAAGAGGACGATCGTCATTTTTACAGTCCTCGGCACACTCGTCGGTTGGATCATAAAAAGTATGCTAGGAGGAAAACATGGCAAGTAAAGATGCATCGTTTGACATCGTAAGTACCGTTGAGCTTCAAGAGGTTGATAATGCGATCTCTCAAGCACTGAAGGAGCTCTCGAATCGCTTTGACTTAAAAGGAACGAATTCTACGATCGAACGCAAGGATTATACGATTACGATCAATTCGCAAGACGACTTCAGCGTAAAGCAAGTCATCGACATCCTTGAACTTCGACTTTCTTCAAGAAAGGTTCCACTAAAGGCTCTCACCTACGGAAAGATCGAAAATGCCCTCGGTCAACGTGCGAAAGTCACGATCGACCTCAGTAATGGCTTGACACAGGAACAGGCGAAGAAGCTCACTGCTCTCATTAAAGCATCCAAGCTCAAGGTTCAAGCGACCATTCAAGGTGACACCGTACGCGTCAGTGGAAAGAGCAGAGATGATCTTCAAACGGTCATTCAACTCATTCGAGATGAAGACCTTGATTTCAACACTCAATTTGTAAATTATCGTTAAAAAGAGGTGAAGACCTCTTTTTTCCTTTTCAAGGGACATCTAGTGTGCTAGAATAGAACCAGTTTCATACTTTAGGAGTAGTACGAGAGAACCCTTTCAAAGAGAGTGGCAGGTTGCTGAGATGCCATAGAGGAAGCTCTCCGAACTCGCCTCTCGATGGTTCGTCTCCGTTATCAGACTTCAAGTGGACTTTGGTCAAAAAGGGTGGTACCGCGGTTACATCGCCCCTTTGTTCAGGTCCTTTTTTATTTTTTAAGAGGAGGTACGATGGATAAGTACAATTTCAATGTAATCGAAAAAAAGTGGCAAAAAATTTGGGAAGAGGAGAAGACCTTCCACGTAGAGCTCGACGATAAGAAGCCGAAGAAATATTTCCTAATCGAGTTTCCCTATCCTTCTGGTCAAGGACTACACATCGGTCATCCAAGACCTTACACATTCCTAGACATCTTAGCGAGAAAACATCGCCGCATGGGAGAGAATGTGCTCTTTCCTATGGGCTTCGATGCCTTTGGTCTACCGACAGAAAACTATGCGATTAAAAACAAGGTGCATCCAGAGATCGTAACAAAGCAAAATATCGAGCGCTTTACAAAGCAGCTTAAAAGCCTCGGTCTTAGCTTCGACTGGGACCGCGTCATTAATACCACCGACCCTGAATACTACAAATGGACACAGTGGATCTTTTTAAAACTCTACGAGCACGGCCTTGCTTATAAGAGCAAGATGAACATCAACTGGTGTCCTTCTTGTAAGGTAGGTCTTGCGAATGAAGAGGTCGTCTCAGGCTGCTGTGAACGCTGTGGCCATGAGGTCGAAAGAAGAGACAAAGAGCAGTGGATGCTCGCTATTACAAAGTATGCAGAGCGTCTCATTCAGGATCTCGAAGGTCTCGATTTCCCAGAGCGCGTAAAAGCTCAACAGATCAACTGGATCGGTAAGAGCGAGGGAGCGAGGATCTTCTTTAAACTTAAGGGAACAGAGGATCTCTTAGAGGTCTTCTCAACGCGCCCCGACACCATTTACGGTGCCACCTACATGGTCGTTGCTCCAGAGCATCCGATCATTGAAAAGTATCAAGATTCCATTAATAACCTCGAAGAGGTACGTGACTATCAACACGAAGCCAAGCATAAGAGTGACTTCGAACGCACACAGCTCGTAAAAGAAAAGACGGGTGTTAAGCTCGATGGAGTGGCTGCGATTAACCCCGTTACAGAAAAAGAAATTCCGATCTTTATCTCCGACTACGTCATGATGGAATACGGAACAGGTGCCATCATGGCCGTTCCTGCTCACGACGAAAGAGACCACGAGTTCGCGAAAAAATTTGGCGCCGAGATCATTGAAGTCGTAAGTGGAGGAGACGTAGAGAAGGAAGCTTACACAGGAGATGGACTGCTTGTAAATAGTCCACTTATTAATGGTCTAAATGTTGAAGAAGCCAAGGAAAAGATGCTTCAATTCATGGAAGAAAAGGGCATCGGCGAGCGCAAGGTTCAGTATAAGCTTCGCGACTGGGTCTTCAGTCGCCAACGTTACTGGGGAGAACCGATTCCGATCATTCACTGCCCACACTGTGGAAAGGTTGCGCTTAAAGAAGAGGATCTTCCACTCGTTCTTCCTGAGGTTTCAAGCTATGAACCGGCAGACGACGGATCTTCACCGCTTTCAAAGATCGATTCCTGGGTCAATGTAAAGTGTCCGAAGTGCGGAGCCGATGCAAAACGCGAGACCGACACGATGCCACAATGGGCAGGAAGTAGCTGGTATTATCTACGCTACTTAGATCCTAAGAACAGTGAAGCCCTCGCTTCAAAGGAAGCTTTAAAATACTGGATGAACGTCGACTGGTACAACGGAGGTATGGAGCATACGACACTTCACCTTCTGTACTCACGCTTCTGGCATAAGTTCCTCTACGACATCGGTGTCGTTCTCGAAAAGGAACCTTATCAAAAGCGTACCTCTCACGGCTTTATCCTAGGCTCTAACGGTGAAAAGATGTCTAAGAGCCGTGGAAACGTCTTAAATCCAGACGATTACGTGGAAAACTACGGTGCCGATGCACTAAGAGCTTACGAGATGTTTATCGGAGACTTTGAAAAGGCTGTCGCATGGAGCGATGAAGGACTCATGGGTACAAAGAAGTTCTTAGATCGCGTTTGGTTTGCCTTTGAAAAGGTTGATCCAACCATCACTGGCTACCGAAAGGAAAACGAAGTTCTCATCCATCAGACGATTGAAAAGGTGACAAAGGACTTTGAAAACCTAAAGGCCAATACGGCGATCGCTCAGATGATGACACTCCTAAACGAGTACTACAAACTCGATTCCATCGGTATCGATGAGTACCACGTGCTCCTAAGCCTCTTAAACCCTGTCGCTCCACACCTCACAGAAGAGTTAAACGAGATGCTTAAGCGTCCACGTCTAGCAGAGACCCCTTGGCCAACGTACGATCCCGATAAGACGATCGAGGACATGGTAGAACTACCTGTTCAGGTGAACGGTAAGGTTCGCTTTAAGGTGACTGTAGGTAGAGGACTCGATCAAGATGCTGTTCGAAGCATTGTAGAACAAAATGAAAACTATGATTCCTATGTAAAGGGAGAAGTGAAGAAGTTCATTCTGATCCCTGATAAGCTCGTAAGTATCGTAGTAAAATAAAGAGAACGCAGCCCTGGGCTGCGTTCTTACCTTTTTAAAGATTATTTATATCTCTTTCGTCACTTATCCATTATTTTAAAGATGAGAATCGTAATGATAGACAGCTTAGACCACCGTCGATCTTACGATATTCACTCGTATCGACGATGAGTACCTTGTAACCGAGCTTTTCCACTTCTTTCTTAACGGTTGGATAGCCATCAGCTACGATAACCCAGCCGTTCATCCAGATACAGTTTGCACCGTAAGCTTCTTCTTCAGGAACGATGATCTTGTTGAAGTCCTTGAAGTCTTCTTTTGTGATGAATTCACCACTTACGAGCATGTTGTTGTTCTCGATGTAGTTTACGCCTGTCTTAAGGTGAAGTACTTTTTCTAGCGGAACTTCTGATCCAGAGAGTCCCCATCCTTCGAGGATTTCGATAAATTGACGGATACCTTCTTCGTTGGTACGAGCGCTTCTGCCGATGTAGAAGTGATCTCCAACCATCATGACGTCTCCGCCTTCTAGTGTACCAGGAGCTTTGATGTAAGCAATTTTGTCTTCAGGGAAAAATTCTTTAATGGTGTCGATGATGTACTTAGGTTCTTCGTTTCTCGATTTAGCACCAGGATTCGTAATGATTGCACCCATTCTCGTAACAACAGCAGGATCTTCTACGAAGCAGCTATCTGGGAACTCTTCGAGTGCAGGAAGTACTGTGACTTCAACACCTGTCTTTTTGAGTGCTTCAATATAAGCGTCGTGTTGTTTGATGGCGAGATCGTAGTCTGGTTTACCTAGTTCTGGAGCGGAAGTGATGCCTTCTAGAAGGCTTCTTGATGGACGTCTTACGATTACATTTTGGAACATAATTTTTCTCCTTTTGGTTTGTATATTGCATACAATATCCTGAGATCATCATAGCAAAACCGTCTCGAAAATTCAAGAAATATTTGTAAGATGCATGGAGTAAATTAAAAAAATTCATGTATAATATATACAAAGAAAGAGGTATTATGGATTACTTATCACTACGTGACCATGTTTATGACTATTTAGTTCAAAAAATCAATTCTGGAGAACTCAATCCAGGTGACCGTATAAGAGAAGCTTTGTTAGCTGAAGAAATGGATATTTCAAGAACGCCTATTCGAGAAGCTCTCATTCAACTAGCGAGTGAAGGCATTATTGAGAACTTTCCTAGAAGAGGATTTAGAGTGAGTTCCTTGAATCTCGAAAAGGTACGACAAATTTATCAAGTCTTAGGTCTTCTCGATGGATTTATGGCTTCAAAGGTCGTACATCTTTTGACGGAAAAAGATTTCGATCTGATGCAAAAGTCGATCGAAAAGATGGATTCATTGATTCATAAGGGAGATGAAAACGGCTACTATGAAGAGCAGATGAGTTTTCATGACCAATATCTCTTAAAGTTCGACAATGAAGAGATGAGAAATACGTACTTTCGATTGAGAGCGATCTTTATTAGAAAGAGCTATCAGTTTAATTCACACGAAGATATGGAACGAATTCTTCTAAAGACGAATTCGGAACATAAAGAGATTCTGAAGCTCTTTAGAGAAAGAAAAGAAGATGAAATCTGTCACTATATTCTAAATGTCCACTGGAGTCCCATTCTAGCGGAATTCGACACGAATGAAAATAAATGAGGCTCGAGCCTCATTTTTTGTACCTTAAACTTTGGGAGGATTCATGAGTTACATTGTTTCAATCGATCAAGGCACGACTTCCTCTCGTGCCGTACTTGTAGATAAAGAGGGTAAGGCTGTAGCCATTTCCAGTTTGGAGACGACCCAATATCTCGAACATCCAGGTTGGGTGGAACAAGATCCCGATGACATCTTTCAAACGGTCTTAAAGACGTTAAAGGAAGTGACAAAAGGGAAAGAAAGTGAGATCGAAGGTGTCGGCATCACAAATCAGCGAGAGACGACGATCCTTTGGGACAGGGAGACGGGAAAGGCCGTCTACCGCGCTATCGTCTGGCAGTCGAGACAGTCTGAAAGCTACGTAGAGAGGATTCGTCGCGATAAGAAAAAGGATTGGATCCATGAAAAGACAGGTCTCATTGCAGACGCCTACTTCTGTGCGACAAAGATCGAATGGATTCTAGATCACGTCGAGGGACTGAGAGAGAGGGCTGAACGAGGAGACATTCTCTTTGGAACAGTCGACTGTTTTCTCGCCTGGAAATTAAGTAAGCATCGTCGACACATTACAGACGCCTCCAATGCCTCACGAACGATGCTCTTTAACATCCATGAAAACAACTGGGATGAAGAGCTACTCGAGTACTTTAACATTCCAAGAAAAATTCTTCCAGAAGTCGTCGATAACATGGGACCATTTGATCTCATGAATGATGAACTCACTGGACTTAGCTGTCCTTTAGCGAGCCTCATTGGTGACCAGCAGAGTGCCCTTTATGGTCAGCTTTGCTTTGAACCCGGCATGGTCAAGCAGACGTATGGAACGGGTGGCTTTGCGCTATTAAATTTAGGCGATCAACCGACGCTGTCGAATGCGGGGCTTTTAACGACGGTCGCTTGGAGTCTACGTGGAAAACTCACTTATGCTCTCGAAGGTAGCGTCTTTGTCGCAGGAAGTCTCATTCAGTGGCTTCGAGATCAACTGGGTATCATTGTCGATTCGAGTGAAACGGAAGCGATCGCTCGAAGTGTTTCAGATAATGGCGGTGTCGTCGTCGTTCCGGCTTTTAGTGGCTTAGGAGCTCCCTACTGGGACTACGAAGTTCGAGGATCGATCTTAGGCCTTACGAGAGCCTCCACCAAGGCTCACATCGTTCGAGCGAGCTTAGAAGCCATCGCCTTTCAGACGAGAGATGTCTTAGAGGTCATGAAAGAGGAGAGTGGCGTGAAGCTTCAAGTGTTAAAGGTCGACGGGGGAGCTGCGAAGAACAATTACCTTATGAGTTTTCAGTCGGATATTTTAAATACGACGCTAGAACGAATGAATTCCGTAGAAGCGACAGCATTAGGAGCAGCATTTCTTGCGGGCCTTGCCGTTGGCTTCTGGAAAGATCAAGAAGAGCTTAAAGACATGCTCACGGTAGAAAAGACCTTCTATCCACTCTTAGAAAAGAGTGAACGAAAGAAGCTTATTAAGCGTTGGGATAAGGCAGTAGCGGTGACAAGGAGGTTTGTATGAAAGAAAAGATTGAAGTATTAAGTTCAGATGGTTTAACGACACTTCATGGTTACGTGTGGAGAGCAGAAGGAGAGTGGGCGAGCCTTCAAATTGTCCACGGAATGATCGAATTCATCGGTCGCTATGAGACTTTTGCAGAGACGCTTTCTAAAGCTGGTATCACAGTTTTTGGCCACGATCAGCTCGGCCACGGTGAAAGCAGCGAACCCAACGGCTTTGGCCATACGGGAACGATGGAGAACTTGCTTCAAGATATCGAAATCATTAGAAATCTCGTTTCTCCAAAGACACCGACTATCTTACTCGGTCACAGCATGGGAAGCTTTGAAGCGAGAGCTATGATGAGAGACAGAAGCTATGCAGGCTTTATCGTCATGGGTACGGCCTTTTTTGACAAATCCTTCGTCAAAACGAGTCTCACCATGGCAAAGGTGCTTTCTCGCCTCATGGGAGGCAAGAAAGAAGCAAAGCTTCTTACGAATATGAGTCTCGGTTCTTACAATAATGGGATTAAAAATCCTGTGACGACCGTCGACTGGCTCACGAGAGATGTAGAAATCTGTAAGGTCTATGAAAAGGATCCTAGAAACAACTTCTACTTTACGAATGAGTCGTATGTAGAACTCATGAGACTCTTAGAGCACATTCATAGCGATGATTCTTACGAAGCTATAGACTTAGATAAGCCCGTCTTAATCGTCAGTGGAACGAAGGATCCCGTAGGAGACTTCGGAGAAGGACCGACGGCGCTCTTTAGAGAATACAAGAAGCGTGGCCTTAAAAATGTGATCCTCGAGGTCTTTCCCGAGATGCGCCATGAGATCTTAAATGAAATTGGAAAAGAAGAAGTCTATGAAGCGATTACTCGTTTCATCAAACGTTCTTTAAGAATGGTATAATAAGAAAAAAAGGAGGAAGTATGTTAGAAACATTCCATTCAGAACAAGCACCAAAGGCCATTGGACCTTACTGCCAAGCGATTAAAGCTGGAAACATGTATTTTTTATCGGGACAGACTCCGATTAATCCTGAAACAGGCGCACTCGTAAGTGAAGACATTACAGAGCAAACAAAGCAAGTCTTTAAGAACATCGAAGCTGTATTAAAGGCAGCTGGACTTACGAAAAACGACGTTGTAAAGAGCACCGTTTTCTTAAGCACCATGGATGACTTTAAGGCCATGAATGCAGTATATCAAGAGTTCTACGGCGATCACAAGCCAGCTCGAAGCGCTTTTGCAGTAAAGACCTTACCGCTAAACGCTAAAGTAGAGATCGAAACGATCGCTTATAAGGAATAAAAAAAGGCGTCTTCCTTTTTCAGGAAGACGCTTTTTTCGTTGAATTAAAGCGTTTTACCAGGATATTGCTCGAGAGCAACCTTTAGAACTGCCATAGCTTTTACGAGCTCTGATTGTTCGAGAACGTATGCCATACGAACTTCTTGAACACCGAGACCCTCTGTAGCATAGAAGCCTTCAGCTGGTGCAACCATGACCGTTTCTCCGTTATGAGAGAAGTCTTGGAGGAGCCAGAGTGCAAACTTCTCAGCGCTATCAACAGGTAGTTTTACGACAGCGTAGAAAGCTCCCTTTGGCATTTGTACAAGGACGCCAGGAATTTTTTGAAGTTCGCCGATCATGATGTCACGACGTTTTTGATACTCTTCACGGATTGGTGTGAAGTAGCTTGGGTCGAGCTTATAAAGAGCTGTAGCACCGATCATTTCTACCGTAGGAACGCAAAGTCTAGCCATAGCGAGCTTCATGACGTTCTTCATGAGGTCTACGTTCTTAGAAATGATGCAACCGATACGAGCGCCACAAGCGCTGAAACGCTTTGAAACGCTGTCGATGATGATGACGCGGTCTTCTACGTCAGCCATAGAAGCAAAGCTCGTTGCTTCGAGTCCATCGTATGCAAATTCACGATATACTTCGTCTGCGATAATGAAGAGGTCTTTTTCCTTTGCGATGTCGCAAATCATACGAACTTCATCATAGCTAAGTACAACACCTGTTGGGTTGGATGGATTACTTACGAGAATTGCTCTGGTCTTTGGTGTAATCTTCTTAAGCATTTCTTCCTTGGATGGAAGTGCAAAGCCGTTTTCTGGGCTTGTTGTAATAGCATTGATGCCTACGCCATATGGTGCAGCAAAGCCCATGTAGTTCGTGTAGTAAGGCTCAAAGACGACAATTTCTTCACCAGGATCACACGTAGCAAGTAGGCTAAAGATAATCGCTTCACTTCCTCCGTTTGTGACGATGACATTGTCTCTTGTGTACTCTACACCGAGGCGTTTGAAGTAGCCGATGAGAGCATCTTGAAGGTCGAGGGATCCTTGTGAGAGTGCGTATGCGAGTACAGGTTGATCAAAGCCCTTAATCGCATCAAAGAAAGCCTTTGGTGTTTCAATATCTGGTTGACCGATATTTAAGTGATAGACCTTGGTGCCTTTCTTTTTTGCTTCTTGAGCAAAAGGAACGAGCTTTCTGATGGGCGAATTTTGCATCGCAAGCACACGATTAGAAATCTTCATTTTTTCCTCCAGTCTGATTGTTTACATGTTACATTCATGGTATCATTTTCTACTTCAATCTTCAATGATATAATAGCTAAGGAGGTAAAAATGGAATTACCAGTGAAAGAACAACGCCCGAAGGATCAGGCGATCGAAATATTAAAAGAACTAACGAAGAAAACACCACTTACGTATTCAATTACGACCTTTGGTTGTCAGATGAACGATAGAGATTCAGAGACCATGAAGGGTCTACTCAATGAATGCGGATTCAAAGAAAGCCAAGAAGAACTTGCAGATATCATGCTCTATAATACGTGTGCTGTAAGAGAAAATGCCGAACAGCGCTTCTTTGGTCACATTGGAAACATGAAGCGCTTAAAGAGTGAAAAGAAAGAACTCATCGTAGGTGCTTGTGGATGCATGGTTCAACAGGAGCACATCCTTAAGGAACTAAAAGAGAAGCACTCGCACGTCGACTTAGTCTTTGGAACCCATAACTTCTATAAGCTTCCGAGCTTTCTCTTAAGAGTACTCGAAGATGGGGAGAGAGTCCTTGAGATCGAACCCGACGGTGCCATTCCAGAGGGACTTCCCATGGCTCGTGCCTTTTCGATGAAGGCCTTTGTAAACATCATGCAGGGCTGTAATAACTTCTGTAGTTACTGCATCGTTCCCTATACGAGGGGAAGAGAAGTGAGTCGTCCGGTTGAAAACATTGTAGAAGAGATTGAAGCTCTCGTCCGTGATGGCGTAAAAGAAGTGACGCTTTTAGGGCAAAACGTCAATAGCTACAAGAGCACCTTAGATTTTGCAGGTCTCTTAAGAAGAATCAACGAGATCGAAGGATTAAAACGCATTCGCTTTATGACAAGTCACCCCAAGGATTTTTCAGTGGAAGTCATAAAAGCCATGAGAGACTCAGATAAAGTGATGCCTTATGTCCATCTACCGCTTCAAAGTGGATCGAATAGAATTCTAAAACTCATGAACCGAAAGTATACGAGAGAAGACTACTTAGAAAAGGTGAAGACGCTTAAAGAGATGGTTCCCGATGTTGCGATCTCCACAGACCTCATCATCGGCTTTCCCACAGAAACGGACGAAGACGTCGATCAAACCATCGACATGATTCGAAAAGTCGATTATGATTCAGCCTTTACCTTTATCTATTCAAAGCGCGTCGGTACCCCTGCTGCCGTCATGGAAGGACAGTCTACAGACGAAGAAAAGCACGAAAGATTTGACCGTGCCTTAAAGGTATTAAATGAACTCGTCATCGAGAAAAACAGTAAGAAAGAAGGAAACATCTACGAGGTCTTAATCGATCGCTTTAACGAAGAGAGTGGATGCTTTGAGGGAAGAACGCCTCAGAATACGCTCGTTCAGATCGTTAAAGGCGAAGCAGAACTCGGAGATGTTGTAGAAGTAAAAATCACTAAGGCGAGAAAATTCTCATTGGAAGGAGAAGTTCTTTGTCGATCGTAAATTTGACGCCCATGATGCGTCAATATATGGAAATTAAAGCCGAGGTTCCAGATAAGATTCTCTTTTACAGGCTCGGTGACTTTTACGAGATGTTCTATGAAGATGCCGTCATCGCATCCAAGGAATTAGATCTCGTTTTGACGAGCCGCAATGCAGGAGAAGGGGAGAAAGCGCCGCTTTGTGGTGTTCCCTACCATGCGGCAGAATCTTACCTAGGAACACTCGTAAAAAAAGGATATAGTGTCGCAATCAGTGAACAGCTTGAAGATCCGCGCTTTGTAAAAGGACTCGTAAAGCGAGGAATCATTCGAATCGTAACGCCTGGAACGCTTACAGAAGAGTCAGAGCTTGAAAGCTCAAAGAACAACTTTCTCGTAAGTACCTATGAAGACGAAAAAGAAGCAGCCCTCGCATACATCGACCTTTCGAGCTTTGAGATCGTGCTCCTTGGTTTTTCAGGTGAGACGCGCCATCACGAACTCTTACGTGAGCTTCAAAGCCTAGAACCAGCGGAGATTCTAACAGAAACCGAGATGGGGTATCAGGCCTTTTCGGAAGAGACGGTCCTCTCTGAAAGATACTACAGAGACGATCTGAAGCTTAAAAACACGCTAAAGGTTCCTACGCTTGTAGATACGCTTTCGAAAGCCAAGAGAAAGGCACTCTTTAGCTTAATCGAGTACATCCTAGAGACACAGAGACTCTCTGAAGTCCGCTTCGATGTCACGGTGCAAAATGAAAAAAATTATCTCACCATCGATTCGGTTGCCATTCATAACTTAGAGCTCTTTGAGACCCTTCGTACGAAGGAGAAGAAGGGTTCTCTTTTAGGTGCCATCGATTCGACGAAAACGCCGATGGGTTCTCGTCTCTTAAAGGAATGGATCCGAAAACCTCTAAGAGATAAAGAGGAGATCGAAAGGCGCTATGCTCTAGTCGAGTGCTTTTTAGCACATGACACAGAACGTAGAGAGATCGTAAAAGGACTTCGTGAGATTCACGATATTGAGCGCATCTTAAGTAAGCTCGTCTTTGGATCTCTTCAGCCGAAGGATGTCAGGGCACTCGAAAGAAGTCTAGAGGGCGTAAAAGCCATCAATGAACCGCTAAAGGCTTTGACACTTAAACCTCTAGAGGCTTTTGAGCCTTTAGTAAAGCGCATGAAGGAGCTCTTTTTAGAGGATCTTCCTGCGACCATTAAGGATGGTGGATTTATTCGTCCAGAAGCAAATGAAGAGCTAAAGAGCTTCAGGGAAGTTCTCGAGCATGGCGACGACATGCTCCTTTCCATCGAAGCCAAAGAGCGAGAAGCGAGTGGCATTAAGAACTTAAGGATTAAGTTTAATAAGGTCTTTGGCTACTTTTTTGAAGTCACAAATAGCTACAAGGATTTCGTTCCTTCACACTTTATTAGAAAACAGACACTCGCAGGAAGTGAAAGATACTTTACAGAGGAACTAAAGGAGCTTGAAAATAAGATCCTTAATGCCAAGGAGCTTTCGATCGAGCTTGAAAAGAGCATCTATCAAGAATTCCTTGAGCTTTTAAAAGAAAACCACGAAGAGCTCCTCGTCCTTTCAAAGCGCGTAGCAAGTCTTGACGTGCTCGTAAGCTTTTCTGAAACGGCAAGAGCCAAGCACTATGTAAAACCAACCATAGGAACGGAATCGCTATTGATTACAGGAGGACGTCACCCCGTCGTAGAGGACATGATCGGAAGTGACCACTATGTGACAAACGACACGCTTCTTGATCATAAGGAGAATCAGTTTGCTATCATTACAGGCCCCAACATGGCAGGTAAGAGCACTTACTTAAGACAAGTGGCTCTCATCACACTTCTCGCTCACATGGGTTCCTTTGTTCCTGCAGAGGAAGCGAACATTCCTTTGATCGATCAAATTTTCACCCGAGTCGGTGCAAGCGACGACTTAGCGAGTGGTCAGTCGACCTTCTTAGTCGAGATGAATGAACTAGCACTCATCTTAAAGTCGTGCACCGATCATTCACTCGTCATCTTAGATGAAATCGGTCGAGGTACGAGCACCTACGATGGGCTTGCAATCGCCTGGGCAACGGTTGAATACCTCACAAAAGAAGTGAAGCCCTTTTCACTCTTTGCAACCCACTATCATGAACTCACGGAGATCGAAGAGCGAATAGAAGGCGTTAAAAACTACCGCATCGCCGTTCAAAAGATCGGAGAAGATCTCATCCTTTTAAGAAAGATCGTTCCCGGAAGAGCCCATCAGAGCTATGGAATCGAAGCTGCAAAGCTTGCAGGATTACCGAAGAGACTACTCGATCGAGCAGGTGAGATTTTAAAGAAACTCGAAGAAGTCGATACAGCGAGTGTAGAAAAGGTGAGTGAATCGAGTGAAGTCACAAAAGCACTCTTAGATCTTAATATCGATTCCTTAACGCCCATTGAAGCCCTTAATGTCTTAAATGATCTCGTAAAGTTGGTAAAAGATGAACGCCATTAAAAGACTCCCTACGGATATCGCGAATAAAATAGCAGCAGGAGAAGTCATTACAGAGCCCGTCGATGTCGTAAAAGAGCTCGTAGAAAATGCGCTCGATGCGAAGGCTACTAGAATTACTGTAGAACTACAGGAAGGTGGCATTCAGTCGATCGCAGTCATAGACGACGGCGATGGGATTCATGCCGATGACGCCTCGCTTCTCTTTGAACGTCATGCGACGAGTAAAATTGAATCCGCAAAGGATCTCTTTCAAGTGTCGAGCTTTGGCTTCCGCGGAGAAGCCTTGGCATCGATCGCAAGCATCAGTAAGATTCAGGTCTATTCACGCCATAAGGATGAGATGCAAGGTTTCCGCATTACAAAGTATGGACAGAATCTCATGGGAAATGAGCGTATTAGTAGAGAAAAAGGAACGAGAATCGAGGTCGAGGACCTCTTCTTTAACACGCCTGTAAGATCCCATTTCCTCGATAAGACGAAAACGCTAGAGCGTCATGTTACAGAGCTTATGGAAGCGATCGCCGTGAGTCATCCGGAAATTGAATTCCGCTACTTTGTAGACGACGAACTCGTCTTTCAAACGAGGGGAGATAGCGATGAGCTCTCTGCCATTGAAGAGATTTTTGGGGAAGAACTCACAAAAAATCTATTAGCTATCGATACACCCATTCAAAACGGACGAGTGAAGGGATATATCTCGAATCTCGCACTCACGAAGGGAACAAAGCGCTTCCAGTACGTCTTTGTAAACGGTCGTTATGTAAAGGATGGCCACTTCGACATGGCTCTAAAGAATGCCTACGAGGGACTTCTTATGCTCAGAAGATTTCCCGTGTGCTTCCTTTGGATCGATCTAAAAGTTTCAGATGTCGATGTCAACGTTCACCCGAGAAAGCTAGAAGTTCGAATTCGAGCCTACGAAGAGCTCATTAAGAGTTTGGGAGATACTTTAAGAGAAAGACTTCGAAAGAAGCAAGACTTTGTGCAAGTGAAAAGCGAACCGCCGAAGGTATTTGAACCCATACGAAACGTCGAACAGATCGATTTCTCTACGATCACGAAGAGGGAAGAGCCCACTGTTGTTAGAGAAGTGGTCGAAGTCTACGAAGAACCAAGCTATCACGACTTTATCGACAGGCTCTCATATATCGGACAAGCTTTTGACTCCTTTTTAATCTACCAAAGTGGTTCATCCATGTATCTCATGGATCAGCATGCTGCCCATGAAAAGGTGCTCTTTGAGCGCTTTATGAAAGAGTGGAAAGCATTAGAAGTAAACTCACAGCTTCTGCTCGTACCCTTTACGGTGGAACTTACGAGTGCAGAGAAGAGCCTCATCGATCTTGAAAAACTCGAACAAGCAGGCTTTGATGTCGAATTTTTTGGAGATAAGAAGCTCGTCATTCGTGCCATACCACACCTCTTTACAGAAGCACAAGCGAGAAGATTCTTAGATACCTACAGAACACACGTGATCGAAGAGAAGGTAGAGGACATCATCTTAATGAGCTGTAAGGCAGCCATTAAGAGTAATCATGCCCTAGATCCCTTAGAGGTAAAAACTCTACTTGAAGAATTAAAGACTTTGAAGGATCCTTATACGTGTCCACACGGAAGACCTATCTTTATCGAGATGACGCGTAGTGAGATTGAAAAGAGGTTTGAGAGAATATAGTAAACATGTGGAAATGAAAAGAATAGTAAAGTTATTGAGTTGACCATCTGTTCTATAGTTTGTATACTCTTTATTAATTAAAGAATCGGGAAATATTTCCGAACACAGCTATTCTTTTTTCGGTAGCAACTCTGTTATTCATCTTCGAAATTACTTCTCGTTCGTTGGCATTGGTGCTAAGTGATGAGAGGATGAGTTATGAATACAAATAGCCTAGAAGAAAGGAAAACAACTCCAAAGAGCTCCTAATTCTTGGTATTCTAATGGTGATCGATGACTTTTTTTGAAATATTCCGTTTATTAAATGGTTTCGTTCTAGAAAAAAATAAACTCCAAAGCTAAGCTTTGGGGTTTTTTTATTACTATACTTTCTGTTAAGAAGTTCCATTTGTTAAATAGTCTATGTGAATTAGTCCAATCAAAAGGCATCCCTTCACATTAAGACATAAGGTGAATTCGTGAATTAGTTCGAGATGATATAGTAAACATCATGGGATAAAAACTATAGAAAATATATTATGTTGACAAACTAGATAATAATCTATACAATCTTTAGTAACTAAAAGAAAGGAGAACATTCATGAAAAAAATTATCTGTTTTCTATTGGTTGCAACTCTCTTATTCAACCTCGGAGTTACTTGTGGCTACGCAGAATCGATTTCTAATCAAAGGTTTAATTTTCAAGGTGAAGTAATCCACCAAGAAATGGTAAAAGTGTCACAGGAAAATCAATTGTTAAGTCGTGACGGAACTTATTCAAAAGAAGTGCTTTCTACAACGTCAGCGAAAGAAAATGCCGATGGATCGTTCACAACCTTTCAATATTTAGGTAACAGACTTACCGATGAGCACACGACGGTACCAGGAAGTGGAGTAGTTAAACATACCTTCTATAAACCCAATGGTGAAGTGCATAGATATACAGAAAAATTAAGCTCTAGTTCCTCACCGAATTCAGTAGAACCCTTTGGATTTCCGGACTGGGAGAGTAAAAGACAAATGGGGAACATTTATTACAAGAGCCTTACAACTGGAGTTACCTACTCGATTAATGTGAAAATAAATGAGGAATACTATAAAAATAAAGTATTTCGTTTTGGGAAAGGGACTGCAAAAACATTAGCTGAATGGACGAGTAAAATATTATCAACTTGGTTGTTCATTGCTGACGGAATAAGCATTGCGAAAAAAATAATTTTTGATATTATCAAAGATAAAGTGTTAAGTCAAACAACAAATGCTTTATATACCGTTCTAATAACAAGGGATGTTGTTTGTGATTATAGTAATCAAATCTTCTATGGTAATGCGACTTCTCCGAGCAAAAATTATCCAGAAGGTAGGCTTGAAGGAACGTATGCAGTTGTAAACAATAATGGAAAGAAAAAGATTATCCGAGAAGGGTTTACCGTTAGTAATTGGAGGCAGGATACATTCGGGCGGTTACTGATGTACCAAGTGTTTGGAATTGATGAATCACCTACCTATTGGGTAGATGCAAAATAATTAGAGGGGGATATGGATAGATCTGATATATTCATCGGAATCGTTGTTTTGCTAACTGCAATTGGTCTCGCTTCAGATCACGAACCTACAATGAAATTGCTGTGGAAAGATAATCCACCTCCACCAGAGCAACTAAAAAAGTATATCGTAGATAATTTTGTCTTTGGTATCCTAATATTGATTGATGGGTTTTTGGGTTATATTTCATTCATTCATTACACTGTTTGGACCATTCTGATCCTTTTCGCTTTATATCGAATCTATGAATGGTTTCGTTCTAGAAAAAAATAAGCTCCAAAGCTAAGCTTTGGAGCTCTTTTTACATCACTTGACTTTTTTCTCTCTTTTCAACTACTGCTTTTTGTAATTCCATCGAACGGCCCGTATCTCCTAGAAGGATGGCTCCTACGAGATGATCGTCTTCAAAGAAGAGCTTTTGGTACTTCGTTACATCACTACCTGTAGTGATGGCTTCATACTTAGGATCGTCGAAGTTAATCATACCTACGCTAAAGATGCGCACTCCCAAACCACTGTAGAGGGTTGAAAGTGTCTGTGGTGGCATAGGGGTTTCTTTTCCGATCGCATTCATGGCAGCGATCTTACCGGAGTTCATTGCAAAAGGCCAGATGCCAAAGTAGGTGCCGCCGAATTCTGCCGTATCACCAGCTGCGTAGATGTCATCCTTTGTGGTCTTTAGGAAGGTGTCTACGATGACGCCACGGTTGACTTCGATTCCAGCATCTTTAATGAACGATACATTTGGACGAACGCCTACACTGAAGAGGACGAAGTCTGCAGGGATTTCTACGCCGTTTTTGGTCTTAACCTTTGTGAGTACACCGTTTTCATAGATGATCTCATCGGCAGTATCACCTAGGTGAAGGTCGATGTCGTGGTCGATGGCTTGCTTTTTAAGGAGCTCACTACTTACGCTATCGAGCTGGCGTGGGAGGAGTCTTGGAGCAAACTCAATGATCGATACGTGTACGCCTTTTTCTCTTAATTTCCAGGCGGCTTCAAGACCGAGTAATCCACCGCCGATGACGACTGCGTTCTTCATTGTAGGAAGTTTTTCCATAAGGATTAAGGCATCTCTGTAATCACGAAGGGTACCGATGCCATCGAAGTTTGTATAATTGTCTCCTGTGACGCTCGCTTCACTTTGACCAACGAGTTTTGTCTCTGGTACAAAGCTTGAGGATCCAAGAGCTAGAATGAGTTTGTCGTAAGGTACTTCTTTACTATCGGTTCGAACGATTTTCTTTTCAGGGTCGATTGCTACGACGCTTTCTTCAATGCGTGTAATGTTGTTCTTTTCGTAGTAATCCTCTGTGATCATGAAGAACTTATCTTCTGTCACTTCTCCAGCGATGAGTGCAGGGAGCATCGTTCTTCTGTAGGTTCTATAGGGTTCTTTTGTGATGAGAGTGATATCGGCACCCTCTTTTACTAATGTTTGGATGGCAGAAAGTCCAGCTACGCCACTTCCTGCGACGACTACCTTTGTATTCATTTTTTCTGACTCCTTTGATATACTTACAACATACTACTAATACCCAGGAGAATGATGTGCAAAAACCAATTTTAGCTCTTTTTGGCCCGACAGCCTCTGGAAAAACTGCACTTTCGATCGAACTTGCGAAACGAAATGACATGGAAATTGTTTCGATGGATTCGATGCAAATTTATCGCGGACTACACATTGGTAATGCGGCTCCAACGAGTGAGGAGTTACAGTCGGTTCCACATCACCTGGTGGGCTTTCAGGATCCTCTAGAACCCTTTACGGTAGCCGATTATAAGCGTCTCGCAAGAGAAGCCATTCAAGAGATCGATTCGAGAGGAAAAGGAGTCCTTCTCGTAGGAGGCACAGGCCTTTATCTTTCGAGCCTCGTCTATGACTTCTCCTTTCGAAAGGAGACGGAAGAAGAGGTCGAACTTCCAGAAGATGCACCCTTTGACACCAAGAATCCGAGAAAGCTCGAACGCTATTTAAAGACGGGTGTTGTGCATCAAAAGAGTGAGCGCGTCTTAAGTGACTTACCCATTTCTATTTTTTATCTCGATTTACCTCGAGACGTCCTACAAAAGCGTATTTTTACTCGAATTCGTGGTATGATAGACGCAGGATTAGTCGAAGAGGTCCGGTGGCTTTATAAGCTCGTAGGAGACAGTGAAAATCAGGCGCTAAAAGGCATAGGGTACAAGGAGTTTATCCCTTACATCAAGGGAGAATGCACCTTAGAGGAAGCGACAGAAAAGCTCTTTATTGCTACTCGTCAATATGCCAAACGACAGGTGACATGGATTAAACACCAATATCCATCTGTTACGAGAATCGATGGTTTGCTGGACACGAAGACACTCGTAGAAATCATAGAGAGGAGTTTCGTATGAAACAAAATTTAAACCTACAGGATCTCTTTTTGAATCAAGTTCGAAAAGAACACATGCCCATTACCATCTTTTTAGTTAGTGGCTACCAAATTCGTGGCCTCGTAAAGGGCTTCGACAGCTACACGATCGTCATCGACAGTGAAGGCACTCAAGAGATGATCTATAAGCATGCCATTAGTACTCTAATCCCTTCAAGACCTGTAAACTTCATGGAAGAAGATGATGCTGAATAAGTTTGGAATCTCTTCAACCGTTGTTGAGACTGTCCTCGATGCAGAAAAAAGCTTAGAGCCTCGTTTTAAGAGGCTCTCTTTTGTCCGCGAAAATAACAGTCTTAAGATCTTAAAGGCCATGCAAGAAAACATGCTATCGGATCAGCATTTCCACTGGTATACGGGTTATGCCTATGATGATCCAGGAAGAGCTGTCTTAGAAAAAATCTATGCCGATGTGTTTGGGGCAGAGGATGCACTCGTTCGTCCTCAAATTGCCTCGGGAACGCACGCACTTAGTTTAATGCTCTTTGGCATTCTTCGCCCAGGAGATCGCTTCGTCTGCATATCAGGAACTCCCTACGACACACTTCTTGGAATCATTTCGGGAAGTGAAGGAAGTCTTAGTGACTATGACATTCACTACGATGAGGTGCCTCTAAAGGACGGTACTTTTGATCGTGAGAAGATTAAAGAGGCGCTAGAGAAACCTACAAAGATGGTCTACATTCAGCGCTCTCAAGGCTATGCTTTCCGTCCGACCGTATCGATCGATGCACTAGAATCAATCATCGAATACGTTCGCACCATCTCTCCAGAAGTCATCGTTGCGGTAGACAACTGCTATGGAGAATTCACGGAGCTAAAGGAGCCTACGGAGGTTGGTGCCGACATCTCTGCAGGAAGCTTAATTAAGAACCCTGGTGGTGGACTCGCTCCGAGTGGTGGCTATCTTGTCGGAAGAAGGGATCTCATCGAAAAGGTGAGCTACAAACTCACATGTCCTGGTCTTGGTAAGGAGATTGGTGGCATGTTTGGCTTTACGAGAAACCTCCTTCAAGGACTTTTCTATGCACCAACAGTCGTTGAAAATGCCGTAAAGAGTGCACTTTTAACGGCCAAGGTCTTTGAAATGGAGGGCTATGAAGTCTATCCTAGTTCAGAGAGTGAACGAAGTGACATCATTCAAGCGATCCTTTTAAAGGATCCTAAAAAGGTCATCGCTTACTGTGAAGCCGTTCAGGCGTCAAGTCCTGTAGATAGCTTTGTCACGCCCGTTCCTTGGGCTATGCCAGGTTATCAGGATGAAGTCATCATGGCTGCAGGTACCTTTATTCAAGGGGCTTCCATCGAACTCAGTGCCGATGCACCAATGCGAGAGCCCTTTGTCGTCTACGTACAAGGGTCACTCCTCTACGAACAAGGAAAACTTTCTGTCATGAAAGCGCTGGAGAAGATTCGAGCTATTGGTTAGAAATTTAACACAATCTTTCTTTTGTTTTCAAACATAAGGAGTATATTGGGCATAGGAGCTCAGGAATAAAAATGATAAGAGTTGGATTAGATATAGGAAGTACGACGGTAAAACTCGTCGCACTAGATATGAATGATTCGGTTCTTTACAAAGAATATACGAGACACTTTTCTAGCATTCAGGAGACGATATTGACGCTCCTTAAGAATGCAGAACCCGTTCTCAAGGATGAAACCATCGCTGTCAATATCACTGGCAGTGGCGGTTTTTCTATTGCCCAAAAACTAGACTTTCCTTTTACGCAGGAAGTCATTAGTTCAGAAGAAGCCATCCGTACCCTCATTCCAGAAACTGATGTAGCCATCGAGCTCGGAGGAGAGGATGCAAAGATCACTTACTTCGACACCGTCATCGAACAGCGCATGAATGGTACGTGTGCTGGAGGTACAGGGTCATTTATCGATCAAATGGCGACGCTATTAAAGACGGATGCGAGTGGACTCAATGAACTTGCGAAACGCCATGAGACAATTTACCCCATCGCTTCTCGCTGTGGTGTCTTTGCGAAAAGTGACATACAGCCTCTATTAAACGATGGTGCGAGGAGGGAAGACGTCGCAGTAAGTGTCCTTCAAGCCGTTGTGAATCAGACGATTGCAGGACTCTCTCAAGGTAAGCCCATTCGTGGTAAAGTTGCCCTCTTAGGTGGTCCACTTTACTTTTTAAGTGAACTCAGGGAGCGCTTTAAAGAGACGCTAGGCCTTACAGATGAGACGATGATCGTTCCAGCAGACGCCCACTTTTTTGTAGCCTTAGGCGCCGCTCGACTTGCGCCTAGCGATAAGTCGTACCCATACTATGATCTCTTAAAGGACTTTACCGAGGTCGTCGTTAGAAAAGAAGATGACGAGCTCGATCTCGAGCCGCTTTTTAAGAGTGACGAAGAACTCGAAGCGTTCCGTGAAAGACATGGAAGGAAAAAAGCTCCTAGAAAAGACTTAGCTACGTATTCCGGGGAGAGCTTTTTAGGAATCGATGCTGGAAGCACGACGACCAAAGTCGTCCTTCTTAGCTCCGACGGTTCCATTCTCTTTGAGCACTATGGATCGAATCACGGAAATCCGCTTCGTTCAACGGTAGAGGTTCTCCTTTCACTCTATGAAAAGCTTCCTGATGATGTTCAGATTAAAGCTTCCTGTGTCACAGGATACGGTGAAGAACTCTTAAAAAATGCACTACAAGTGGACTTTGGTGAGATTGAGACGGTCTGTCATGCGAAGGCCGCAAGTTTCTTCTTACCAGAGGTCGACTTTGTCTTAGATATTGGTGGACAAGACATGAAGAGCATGTCTTTAAAAGACGGTGTCATTGAGCACATTATGCTGAACGAGGCTTGCTCTTCAGGTTGCGGTTCCTTTATAGAGACCTTCTCACGAAGTGTGAACCTTCCCGTAAAGGACTTTGCAACACTTGGTCTTAAAGCGGAAAGACCTGTAGACCTAGGAACGCGCTGTACGGTATTCATGAATAGTCGCGTAAAACAAGCTCAAAAGGAAGGGGCGAGCACGGCAGATATCTCGGCTGGAATCTCCCTTTCTGTCATAAAAAATGCACTTTATAAGGTCATACGCTTAAGAAGCCCTGAAGACTTAGGAAAGCACATCGTCGCTCAAGGTGGAACCTTCTATAACGATTCCGTGCTTCGAGCGATGGAAGAAGTATCAGGTCGAGAGGTCGTGCGTCCCGATATTGCAGGACTCATGGGAGCCTTTGGAGCAGCACTCATCGCAAAAGAGAATGCACAAAAAGAGAGTGCACTTCTACCATCTGAAAAGCTTCAATCCTTTTCCATTACGACCGAGGTCAAACGCTGTGAGAAGTGCACGAACCACTGTCTTTTAACAATCAATCACTTCCCAGGAGATAGAACTTATATCACGGGAAATCGCTGTGAAAGAGGGCGCGGAGAAGAAATCAAAGAAAAGCTTCCGAACCTCTATTCGTATAAATATAAGAGACTCTTCCAATATGTCCCCCTAAAGGATGCTCCAAGAGGATCCATCGGTATTCCAAGGACCTTAAATCTCTATGAAGACTATCCCTTCTGGTTTACCTTCTTTACGGAACTCGGTTATCGAGTCGAACTCAGTAGAAAGAGCTCACACGATCTCTTTTTAAAGGGCATGGATAGCATTCCTTCAGAGAGCGTGTGCTATCCTGCAAAACTCACACACGGTCACATTGAAGACCTCTTAGAAAGAGGCATTAAGAAGATTTTCTATCCTTGTGTACCCTTCATTCCGAAGGAAGACGAGGATGCTGGAAACCATTACAACTGTCCGATTGTTACGAGCTATCCGGAAACCTTAAGGGCAAACATCGAAGGCTTTAAGGACCCGAGTGTCAAATTTATGAATCCTTTCCTTCCTTTAGACGATGCTGAAAGGCTTCGTTACAGGCTCCATGAAGAGCTAAAGAGCGAAGGAATTCCGACGGAGGATATCGATAAAGCACTGATCGAAGCCCATCGAGAAAAGCGTGCCTTTTTAAGAGACATTGAAGAAGAGGGCGATCGCATCCTCGAATTCATTGAAAAGAATCACTTAAAGGGCATTGTCCTAGCTGGAAGACCGTATCACGTAGACCCTGAAATTCATCACGGTATCAGTGAAATGATCACTTCCATGGGCTTTCCCGTGCTCACTGAAGACAGTGTCTGTAAGTATGGTAAGCTCGAAAGACCCATTCGCGTCGTCGATCAGTGGGTCTACCATAACCGCATGTACCGGGCTGCACGCTTTGTAGCAGAACGAAGTGACTTAGAGCTCGTACAACTCGTAAGCTTTGGTTGTGGTCTCGATGCCATTACATCGGATCAAGTGAAGGAGATCTTAGAGCAGTACGGAAAGATCTACACCATGGTTAAGATCGATGAGATCAGTAACCTAGGTGCCGTTCGCATTCGCATTCGTTCCTTGATTGCAAGCCTCAAAGAACGCGACCGAAAGGCGTTTAAACCGAAGAAGATAAAGGAAAGTCCCAAGCGAGTTCTTTTTACTGAGAAAATGCGTGAGGAATACACCATCTTAGCTCCTCAGATGTCACCCATTCACTTTGAACTCATAGAACCTGCCGTAAGGAGCGAAGGGTATAACTTAGAGATCTTACCGTCAGTCGATCGAGAAGCCATTGATGTAGGGCTAAAGTACGTCCATAATGACGCATGTTATCCGACCATCATCACTGTCGGTCAGATGATGCATGCCCTCTTAAGCGGAAAGTATGATCTCAATAAGACGGCCGTCATCATTTCTCAGACGGGTGGTGGATGTCGTGCTACAAACTACATTGCTTTTATCCGTAAAGCCCTTCAGGATGCTAACCTCGGTCACATTCCTGTGATTAGCTTAAATGCCGTAGGTCTTGAAAAGCAGCCAGGTTTCAATGTGAGCTTATCGCTCTTAGAAAAGCTCATTCATGCGGTTATTTACGGCGATGTCTTTATGCGCGTTCTCTATAAGACGAGGCCCTATGAGATCGTGAAGGGAAGTGCCGATGCTCTCCATACCAAGTGGAAGGAGAGGGTCAAAAAAGACTTAAAGATCGGAAAGCACTTTAAGAAAAACCTCGAAGCCATCGTTCAAGAATTCGATGAGCTTCCAATCGATACATCCATTAAAAAGCCACGCGTCGGTGTCGTTGGAGAAATTCTCTTAAAGTTCCATCCAACCGCTAACAACCGTGTCGTAGAGCTCTTAGAGAGTGAGGGAGCAGAGGCTGTCGTTCCCGATCTTCTAGACTTCTTTTCCTACTGTGCCTATAATGCGACCTTTAAAGAAGAGTACTTAAGTGGTTCGAAGAAAACGCGTGTTTTAAGTGACATGAGTCTTCTTGCCCTCGAATGGAGTCGTAAGGAGATGCGAAAGGTGCTTAAAAAGAGTAAGCGCTTTAAGCCTCCAGTAGGAATAAAAAAACTCGCTAAAAAAGCGAGTCAAGTATTAAGTCTTGGAAATCAGACGGGAGAAGGTTGGTTCCTTACTGCAGAGATGATCGAACTCATAGAAAGTGGCGTAGAGAGCGTCCTCTGTCTTCAGCCTTTCGGATGCCTTCCGAATCACATTACAGGGAAGGGCATGGTAAAGGCCATAAGAGAGCGCTTTCCAGAAGCCAATATCGTTCCGATCGACTATGACCCGGGAGCGAGCGAGGTCAATCAGCTCAATCGAATTAAACTCATGCTACAAAGTAGCTATAGAAAAATGAATCGTTAATGAACGATTCATTTTTTGATGTCCTTTAAGCTACATTTACCAGTCATCTTCATGGTTTGAACGAGCTCGGAATGAATTTTTTCTAAGTAGACTCGAACACCTTCTTTGGCATCTCCTAGCGCTCTTCCTCCAAAGAAGGAGAGACCTGCAGGTCTTCCGATAAGGACAGCGTCTGCACCCATTTCGAGGGCTTTAAATACATGGACACCGCTTCGGATGCCACCGTCTACGAAGATCATCATTTTCCCTTGAACGGCTTCTACGATCTCTGGTAAGACGCTTGCAGTAGGTTTGGTAAGATCGAGTACTCGTCCACCGTGGTTTGATACGACGATGCCCTTAAAGCCTGCTTCGAGGGCCTTTAGTGCACCTTCCTTAGTCATGATGCCTTTTAAGATAAAGGGGCGAGAGGATCTTTTTACGATCGCTTTTAATTCTTCTAAGCTCTTGGCACCGGCTTTTTCACCCTTTTGAATGAGGAAGGGAAGGCCGGCTGCATCGATATCCATCGCCAGAGCGAGGACGTTTTTCTTTTCCGTGTAGTCTATTCGCTCAAAGACCGCTTTTTCATCCCAGGGTTTTATCGTAGGGATTCCGAAGCCATCTTCTCTATCGATGATGTCTGTCGGATCATAGAAAAATTCATCCTTTAGACCATCTCCTGTAAAGGCGAGGGTTCCTGCTTCATGAGCACCAGTGACGATTCCTTCTGCATATTCTTTGTCAGTTACATTGACGCCGTAGTTAGGTTCTAATCCTCCGATGGGAGCGATCATGATGGGGCTTTTTAAGGTCTTTCCAAAGAGCTCAAATGTCGTATCGATGGGGGAACGGTCGTAGATCGTATCGAGATCGACGGTTACGTTTTGCCAAGCTTCGTAGTTACGGATAAAGCTCATGCCAGAGTCTTTACCACCCATTCCTGGAAGTTCTCCACGGCAAGCGATGCCGTTACACTCTTTACAGACTCTGCATTTGAAGTTGGGGATCGTTTTGGCAGCTTGTTTTATCTCTTCCCAGGTCATTTTTGCTCCTTTTTTGTCTTCACCACTTGCTTCTTTGGTGCTTGCGACAGGCGAATGATCGCTATTACAACGCGCCACAAGATGAGGGTGATGATGGTGTTAATGATGATATCTTTTATGATCGATGGTTTTTTCTCCGTCTCTTTCGCGCTCGCTTCATCGGTTGTTCCAAAGCATGTTGGAACAGTTAGGAATGAGAGGAGCGTAACGACGAGAACTAGTGCTATGATTTGTTTCATAAATACCTCGTTTGAATTATAGCATATAGGAGGAGCTATGAAGAAAATTGCCATCATAATCGGTGTGATTCTACTCTTTCTCTTTGGTCTCTTTCAGCACTTTTATTCCTTTACGCCGATCGTGGGTTCAGCCGATACGACCATCACCGTGCACATTGCTGGAGCTGTTAAAAATCCAGGCGTCTATACGCTTTCAAAGACATCTCGCTTAAATGAACTCGTAAAGGAAGCGGGAGGGTTGCTAGTAAATAGCGATGACCGCGAGGTGAACTTAGCGAAAAAGCTCGTCGATGGTGAAAAGATAGAAATTCCAGAAAGAAGAGAAGTAAAGGTAGAAGAAGCGCCGAAAGAACAAGGACTAGGAGATATTACAAAAGAAGAGTGGGATACAGTAAATGGCGTAGGGAAAGTCCTCTCTGAACGCATCGTGACGTATTTAAAAGAAAATCCCCATGCAAAGGTAGAGGATTTAAAGAACGTAGAGGGTATTAAAGAAAAAACGTTTCAAAATCTTAAAGAGTTTCTAAGAAGTCGCGGTTTCTAATTTATTTCATGTCATTTGCGTGATACACTTTAAGAGGAGGCATTATGGAACCGATTAAACTCACTAAAAAAGCCAGCTGTGCAGGCTGAGCTGCTAAAATTGCACCGGACAGGTTGTCCGCTATTTTAAGTGATTTGCCAAAATTCCGAGACGATTTGCTCTTAGCAGGATTTGATAATTCTGAAGATGCAGCCGTTTATCAAATAGACGACAAGAGGAGTATCATTAATACCCTCGACTTTTTCACGCCCATTGTAGACGATCCCTATGACTTCGGTCAGATTGCGGCTGCTAACAGTCTTTCTGACGTCTATGCCATGGGTGGAACGCCCAAGCTCTGTATGAATATCGTCTGCTTTCCAGACGATTTAGATATCGAGATTCTTAAGCAGATCCTTTTAGGAGGAGCTGATAAGGTGAAGGAAGCAGGAGCGCTATTAGTCGGTGGTCATTCCATTAAGGATAAAGAGCCGAAGTACGGCTTGAGTGTCACAGGCTTTGTAGAGACGAAGCGCTTTTTAGCAAACTCCACGGCAAGAGTAGGAGATATCCTCATCCTTACAAAGCCCATCGGTACGGGAATTATTAGTACCGGCGTGAAAACGGATAGCGCCAAGGAGGAGTGGGCGAAGGCTTCGAGCTTTAGCATGAAGCAGCTCAATAAATACGCTGTAGAGAGCTTTGAAGATATTCTTCCACACAGTGCGACAGACGTCACAGGCTTTGGTCTCATCGGTCACCTTCAGGAGATGATGTCGGGAGCTCATTTAACGGCAGAACTTTCCTTAAAGGATATTCCCATGTTAGAAGGAGCGATAGAGCTTGCTGAGATGGGCTGTATTCCGGGAGGTAACTTCAACAACCGAAGGAACTACGAGCACGACGTATCCTTTGAAAATACAATAAAAGAAAGTGAAAAAGCAGTTCTCTTTGACCCACAGACCTCGGGAGGACTGTTGATCGCCGTAGCTGAAGAGGACGCAGACGAACTCGTGAAGAGACTTCGTGAACGTGTGACGACGCCTATCGGCGTCATCGGACGCGTTATAGAAGGTGAAGAGAAGCGAATCATTGTGAGAAGGGGTTGACCTTCTCTTTTTTTAGGAGAGAGTATGTTAGAAAACGTAAGAAATCTACCCAAGATGGATCGACTTTTAGAGACAGACGCTGTGAAGCAGTGGTTAAAGGAATATAAAAGAGAATACGTCGTAGAAAAGCTAAGAAGCATTCTTTCTAATGAGAGGGAGAAGGCTTTAAAAGGAGAGCCCATTGAAACGGATCCCGAGCGTCTTGTGAAACGACTTGACCTTACGGACGACTTTAGCTTAAAGCGCGTCGTCAATGCGACGGGTGTCGTCCTTCATACAAACCTTGGAAGAAGCTTACTTCCTGAAGCTGTCTTTGATCACATGAAAGACGTTTCTACACATTACTCGAACCTCGAATACGATCTAGAAAAGGGCACACGAGGATCTCGCTATGAGCATCTCGTAGACCACTTAAAACGCCTTACAGGCGCAGAGGATGCACACGTCGTAAATAATAATGCTGCAGCAGTCCTACTTGTACTGCATGCACTTTCTGAAGGAAAGGAAGCGGTTGTAAGTAGAGGTGAACTCGTAGAGATCGGTGGATCCTTTCGAATCCCCGATGTCATGGCGATCAGTGGAGCGACCCTTAAAGAAGTGGGGACGACGAATCGCACGCATCTATCGGATTACGAGCGTGCGATAAACTCCAATACGACGCTTCTTATGAAGGTGCACCCCAGTAATTACTACATTGAAGGATTTACTTCTACCGTTTCCATTGAAGAGCTCGGAGAATTATCAAAACGTGCTGGCATTCCTCTCTATGAAGATTTAGGTTCAGGGCAATTTGAACCCCTCTCTTTCCAAGACGAACTCTTAGACTTAAGAACACATTTAATGCACTGTGATCTCATTAGTATTAGTGGAGATAAGCTTTTAGGTGGACCACAAGCAGGAATCATCCTTGGAAAAAAACAGCTCATCGAACGCTTAAAAAAGGATCAGCTCACAAGAGCCCTTCGCGTCGATAAGCTTACGATCAGTGCTTTAGAAGGTCTCTTTTCGATCTATGAAAAAAGAGATTCAAAGCTCATACCAAGTGTTCGAATGCTAGAAAGATCAGCAGATGAGATCCTCCTTCAGTCGAAAGCTTTTATGGAGCACTTAGAGGTCGAAGCAACGCTCGTCGAAGGAAGTTCACCCGTAGGAGGAGGATCTCTTCCGAAAGCGTTGTTAAAAAATGTAAAGGTCGCGATCTTTGGCGGTCAAGCGCTTGCCGATTTCTTACGAGAAGGAAAAGTTCCTATCATTACGACCATTCAAAATGATCAAGTCTTAATCGATCTTCGCTGCATGGATGCTTCCGACGAAGAAGTCGTCATCGAAAGACTGAGAGAGTGGATGTGCCATGAGTAGATTTATCGTAGGAACAGCAGGTCACATTGACCACGGAAAGACGACCCTTATTAAAGCACTCACAGGCATAGGAACGGATCGTTTAAAGGAAGAAGAAAAGCGTGGAATCAGTATCGTGAACGGCTATGCTTTTCTTCCCTATAAGGACGATTTAATCAGTATCATTGACGTTCCCGGTCACGAGCGCTTCGTTAAGAACATGCTCGCAGGGATTACCGCCATTGACCTCGTGCTCTTTGTCGTTGCAGGAGATGAAGGGGTCATGGCACAGACCACAGAACACTTTGACATCGTAGAACTCTTAGGGATTGAAAAGGGGATGTTTCTCATTACGAAAGCGGACCTCGTGGATGAAGCGATGTTAGAACTCGTTCGAGAGGATATTCGAGATCTTACAAAAGACTCCTCGCTTTCACATTGGCCCATCTTAGAAGTGAGTGGATATACGGGAAAAAACCTTGACGAGGTGAAACAGTTTATCTACGACGCCTATGATTCCTATGAACAGAAGCCGAGCTATTATCCTCGTTTAAACGTAGACCGATTGTTTCAAACGAAGGGCTTTGGTGACATCGTCACGGGATCTTTAGAGGGAAGTGATCTATCAAAAGACATGATCCTCACGCAGTACCCTGGTCTCACCGATTACCGCATTCGTTCCATCGAAACACACGATCATTCGGTGGACGTTGCTCCACAGCATTCGAGAGTCGCTTTGAACTTAGCTTCTGATAAGAAGAATACGCTTCAAAAGGGAGCCGTTTTAAGTATAAAGGGAAAGCATTTTTTAACGCACTCAGCGCTCGTAGAACTTAAGCTTTTAAAACGCTATGAATCACTTTTTAAAGCAGGGGATAAGTATAAAGTTTACTTCGGTTCCGATGAACTCATGGGCAAGATTTCAAAGCTCACCGATGACATCTTTGAACTCACCTTAGAAAGTGACATTCTACTTTATAGGAATCAGATGGGAATCGTAAGAAGTTTGACGCCCGTCCGAACGATTGGACGCTTAAGTGTTTGGGATCAGAATCCTCCTCAAGGAAGAAAAGCTCGAAAGCACTATGCAGAAGTAGCTGACCACTCGCTTTTCGGCATTCTTTCAAAGTATCCTTATGGTGCAAGCTTAGATGATCTCGAAAGAGAACTTACGATTCATCGTGACCTCATCGATACGAGCGGTCTCTTGGCCTTTTCTTTTGGCTACCTTACAAAGAAACGCTTCGAAGAACTAAAGAAGCATACCTTAGATACTCTGACAAAGTACTTTGAAGCGAATCCTTTAAAGCAAGCGATGAGTCGAGAAGACCTAAAGACCTCTTTTGGAGAGATTCAAAGAGACGTCTTCGATGAATTGTTAAAGTCCTTTGAATCGATGGGTATTCTTAAGAGCGAGGGCGATAGCGTGTCACTTTCTGGCAGAGAGATTTCTTTTTCAAGTGAGGATGATCAGCTTAAAAAGGAGATCCTAGAGGAATTTAAGTCTTATGATCTTACACCGCCTCTTTACAAGGAATTCATTGCTTCGTATTCTAAAGAAAAAAAGAAACTTTTCGATTATCTTGTCGAGACGGGAACTATTGTGAAAATTTCTGCCGATATTTTTGTACTAGATACTTGCTTAAATTATTTAAAAAATGATATAATTAAATACCTGAGGGAGCATGAGCGTCTTGAGGTTAAAGATGTCAGAGAAATTCGAGATCTTAGCCGCAAGTACATCGTGCCTTACCTCGAGTACTTCGATGCCAAAAAGATTACCGTGAGAGATGGTAACTATAGATTATTAAAGAAGGAGTATAGAGATGGATAAGATTCTGATTGTCGATGACGAACCGATCTTACTGAAGGGTCTGAAGTTCAGTCTTGGTCAAGAAGGCTATATCGTTGATACTGCCGTCGATGGACAAGAAGCCGTAGATAAAGTAGAGGAAGGAAAGTATGACCTCATTATTCTAGACGTCATGCTTCCAAAGCTTACAGGTATTGAAGCTTGTAAGAAAATTCGTGAAACGAGCTATGTTCCGATCATCATGCTCACAGCAAAAGGTGACGACGAGTCGAAGATTCAAGGACTCGAGGCTGGAGCAGACGACTACATGGCGAAGCCCTTTAACATTCTCGAACTCAAGGCGAGAATTCGTGCGATCTTACGTCGTGTTAAACCGAAGAATATGAATTCTTCATCGCTCATTCAATTTGATCACTTTAGCGTAAATACCTTTGGTAGAAAGGTGATTTTCCCAGACCGTGAAGTCATCCTTACTGCTAAGGAGTTCGACCTATTACTTCTACTCATTCTTCATGAGGGAACGGTCTTCAGTCGTGAAGAACTCCTCGAAAAGATTTGGGGATACGAATACTTCGGAGACGTTCGTACCGTTGACGTTCACATCCGCAGACTTCGTGAAAAAGTGGAGGAGGACAGTTCTCATCCGCAATTTATCTTGACAAAGTGGGGTACAGGATACTATTTCAAACAATAAAAACACCATATTTCGCTTTGGGTGGAAACTCGTTTCCACCTATTTTGCGCTTACGCTTGGATTTCTCCTGATCTTGGCCAATCTGATGTATGCGTATTCGATCAAAGCGAATGTGGAAGTCGAGAGTAACAAGATCTTCGAATCGATCAAGGACAATGAAGATAACTTTGCTCAGCTTTTGCGCGCTGATACGGCAGTTCAGAGTCGCTTTCTAGAGGAGTTTGAACAACAGCCGCTCGTCGATGCCGCGCAGGCGAGACTACTCGTTATCAACGCGAAAAACATGGTCGTATACGACTCGACGGATGAACTCATGTGGAAGGAATTAGACATCGAGCTCGTTCGACGTGCGTTATTGTCTGGAAAGCCCGTCTACGAGGATTACACCTTAGAAGGCGATGTGCATATTCTTTACGCCGTGACACCGTTAAAGACGAGTGATGGAATTCAGGGCGCTATTTTGCATTCAGAAAATATCTCACCTCTCTTTAAGAAGGTCGACCTCATTGCCAAGCGCCTCTATAAGTTTGGACTAGGCTTTATTATCATTAGTACGATTCTCGTTTACTTCGGTGTGCGTCAGCTTTATAGACCTTTAAATGATCTAAGTGAAGGCGTAGAGCAGATGATTCGCGGTCACTACGAGTATCGAATTGAACTTACAGATATCAACGACGAGGTGAAGAAGATTGCCGCATCCTTTAACAGCATGGCAGAGCGCTTAAATGAGATCGACATGCATCAGTCGGAACTCATAAGTAACGTAAGTCATGAATTGAAGACACCGATTGCCTCGATGAAGATTGTGACGCAGTCGCTTGTAGAAGCGAAGGATAGCGTCGATAAGGATGTCATCTTTGACTTCTTAAATGACATCAACATGGAAGCGAACCGCTTGAGTGAGATCATTGAAGATCTCTTGCTCGTTGCAAAGCTTGAGCGCATGGACATGAAGTTACAGTTAGAACTTCGTCCTATCGATAAGCCGTTACTTGAATCACTTCGAATTTTAGCGCCTCTAGCAGCTGAAAAAAACATTACAATCAAGCAGAACTTCCTTGCTAAGCCCACGGTTGAATTCGATTACAACAAGATGAAGCAAGTCTTTATCAATATTCTTTCGAATGCCGTGAAGTACTCCGAGGGCGGTGGATCGATTACGATTACCCTCCAGGAGAGTTCCCAAGGAATCGAGATTTCGATTAAGGATACAGGTATCGGTATTCCTGAAAAGGATCTTCCTTATGTTTTCGACCGCTTCTATCGAGTCGATAAGCACCGTGCTCGTAAAGAGGGCGGAACGGGTCTTGGCCTTAACATTGTAAAGCAGATTGTGAATCTCCACCGTGGAACGATCACAGTAGAAAGTGAAGTCGATGTCGGTACGACCTTTACGATTCGACTCCCTAAGAGGTACACGATCTCATGAATTTGAAATTATATAGACTCTTTACCTTAATCCTCCTCGTTCTCGTACTCGTGAACATCTTTTCCTTTGTATCGGTAAGGCTTTCTTTAAAGCAACCCGAGGTTACGATTCTTCCGTACCGTGCAAGTGAAAAGAGTGAGGTGCAAATCTATTCTGTAAAAAACGGAACCATCATTAAAAATCCGATGATCGTAAGCTTCTCTGAATCGAGTAAAGCAGAGACGCTCTTTCGAGTCTATTCCGAACAAGAACCAGGAGAAGGAGTAGGGGATATCATTAAAGCGAAGTACTTTAGTACGATTCGTTTGAAGCACGATACGCTTCTCGTGAACTGGTCGAGTGATCCCTTTGATGATCCGAAGTATACAGAAAATAACATTCGAGCCTATGTCTATAGTCTCGTAAATACTTTGTCACAAATTGAACCAGTAAAACGCGTGCAGTTCCTCGTTCGAAATCAACCCATGAAAGCGAAGGTTTTCGGTATGGATCTATCGGTTCCCGTAACGCCAAACCTTGCGATCGATACGGAACAGTCCTTAGCGAGTGAATTTATCACATCGATGATTAAAAACATTCAAAAGAAGAACTACGCATACGTCTACAATCACTTGTCGACGAACGAGAAAGAGATTCACTTTAATGAAATCTTCGAGCTTCTTCAGAGTGAGACGATCCACTCGATTATGACGAACCCGATTTCTACGAATGTCGCTTCTGTTGATCACGGTTTCCACGTGACGACGGTTCACGAATTTGCCGGCAGGACGTATGAACTTCATTGGGAAGTTCTGAAAGAGCCGGCTGGCTTTAAGCTTGACTTTGAAACATCACCTATAAACATAAAAAAATAAAGCGCTTTGCGCTTTATTTTTGTTGGCGGAAATGGATGGGAATCGAACCCACCTAAGATGCTCTTAACACCTTACGCTAGTTTTGAAGACTAGAAGGGACACCAGTCCCCTGCCATTTCCATTTTTAAAAGAGTGGCTTTTCTCTCTTTTCACGTAGGCGTTTAAAGTTGTCCTTGTGTCGATAGAGCACGAAGGGAGAAAGGACTAACGCAGCCCAAACGAGTGATCTTGGAGATTTCACTAAGAGGGCGATAAATGGAAAGCTACTCGCTGTAATGATCGAGGCCATGCTCATGAGGCGTGTAATGAGAAGGATTGACACTTGTAGGATTACTAGTACAATGGCTACTCTGTAGTCGCTAAAGAGGATGAGTCCGAAGCTTGTGGCGACACCTTTTCCTCCTCGGAAACCGAGAAAGATGGAATAGCAGTGGCCAAAGACTCCTAGAACACCGCAGAGGACACCGATGTCGTAACCAAAAAAATGCCTGGCTAAGAGAAATGGAACGATTCCCTTCGAAATATCGAGCAAGAAGTTTAAAACTCCTAAGGGAATGCCTAGAACTCTTGCGACGTTGGTCGTTCCTAGATTTCCACTTCCTACTTTTCTTAGGTCTACCTGACCAAAGATCTTACCGATTAAGTAGGCTGTAGGAAGGGATCCATATAGATAGCTAAGTAGTCCAGAGATAAACACATTCATAAGCCACCTCAAGCTTAATAATAACAAAGATGAGTTGTAAAATCTATATTGACTTTTTTGACTTCTTACCTAATAAGGAGTAGAATCTAGTTGATATTTGAGGGAAAAATGATTAAAGAAAAACTAGAAAATCTAATTGAACATCCTGCGAAGCTTCTTGCCTGGGGCTTTGCCTTTATTATTTTAACAGGAGCTCTTCTTCTCACGCTTCCTTTCGTGACGAAGAACGGCCAAAGTATAGGTTTTATCGATGCTCTTTTTACCGCAACAAGTGCCGTCTGTGTCACGGGACTCGTCACGGTAACGACAGCTGACACGTGGAACTTAGCCGGGCAAATTATCGTCATCCTTCTCATTCAAATCGGAGGTCTCGGCGTCATGACGACGGCGACCATAGGAACCTTTATCGCAGGTAGAAAGATTTCTCTACGTAACCGCATCGCGATGAAAGAGAGCTTGAGTGAGTTTGGCATAAGCGGTGTCGTTCGTTTAACGCAAAAGATTATCTATTCGACCTTTATCATTGAACTCCTCGGAGCATTTGTTTTAGGCTTTAGTTTTATTCCTCGCTATGGGATTATTAAAGGAGCTTGGTTTAGCCTCTTTCACTCAATCAGTGCCTTCTGTAATGCTGGTTTTGACATCATCGGTCCCAATAGTCTAGCTGATCTCAATACCGTTCCCGGTATTCTCATTCCGATCTCGCTTCTCATTTACTTCGGCGGTATCGGATTCGTCGTCATTCTAGAACTCATGGGGTTACTACGTAGAGAAAAGCTCAGCTTCCATTCGAAGTTCATCATCGGCATGTCTCTCGTCTTAATCCTCGTTGGCACGGTTTTCTTCTTCTTTTCAGAGGGAAATAACCCAGATACCATCGGAAATATGAGCTTTGGAAATAAGCTTCAAAATGCCTACTTCCAGTCGGTGACACCGAGAACGGCTGGGTATGCTTCCTTCGATCAGTGGAAGATGAGAGATAGCTCCATGGTCATGACAGAGATTCTCATGTTCATCGGTGGTGGTCCCGGTTCGTGCGCTGGTGGTATCAAGACCGCAACCTTTGGTGTCATTCTCTTTACGATCTATTCCATCATCAAAGAAAAGAGCGACACGGAGATCTTTAAGCATCGAATTTCAAGAGAAACCATTCATAAGGCCTTCACCGTCTTTATCATCGGTGTCCTTCTCATTACGACCGCATTTTTACTCCTCATGATCACGGAAACGCCTCAGATCGTAGACGGAGTTCGAGTCAATCGACCCGATCTCATCCTCTTCGAACTCTTCAGTGCCTTCGGTACAGTCGGTTTAGGAGCAGGCATTACGAATCTATACTCGGTTTTTGGTAAACTCATTTTAATAACTGTCATGTACTTTGGACGTGTCGGTCCAATGACACTACTCTCAGCCATCATGCTCAATGGAAAAGAAAGGCACGCAATCCGATATCCGGAAGGGAGAATTAACATAGGATAAGGTATGAACAAACAATTTTTAATTTTAGGTGCAGGAAAATTCGGTTCTTCTGTAGCAAAGCGCTTGGAAGAACTCGGTCAAGAAGTTATGGTCGTAGACCATGACTTTGAAGTCGTTCAAAAACTCAGTGATGAGGTTCGCCTCGTCATGCAAGGAGATGTCACGCATGAAGCGACACTACGTGAACTCGGTGCACAGAACTTTGACGTTGTCATCGTATCTATCGGTAAGGACATTCAGTCCTCCATCATGGTAACCCTTCTTCTAAAGGAGATGGGCGTTAAGAAGATCATCAGTAAAGCCGTAAGTGACCTCCATGCCAAGGTGCTCTACCGAATTGGCGCAAACCGCGTCGTATTCCCAGAGCGTGAAATGGGCGTCCGTGTAGCTCAAAACCTCGTAAATAACAACATCTTCGACTTCATTAACCTCTCTACGGAGTATACGATCGTAGAGACGGCTGTAGTTGAAGAGTGGATCGGAAAAACCGTCGTAGAGGTCGAGATCCGTAAGAAATATCACTTGAATATCATCGCCATCAAGTCTGCAGGTGAGATTACGATCAACGTCGATCCTGATACAGTCTTTAAAGAGGGAGATATCCTCATCGTCATCGGTCATAATGACGACATTCAGGCCTTGAGCGAGCTTCAATGAAGTCTATAAAAGAGCTCGAGCTCATTGCAAGAAAACGAGAGAAGAGTGGCTACTTCGTGATCGAAGGAGAAAATGGTGTCAGTCAGCTTAAGGACTTTGGTGTGAGTTTCGATGGTTTTAGTTCAAAAGAAGCTCCCGTAGAAGGAACGACTGCGATCGATCCGAAGCTCTTTAAGCGCTTAACGAATACGGTAACTCCCCAAAAGGTTCTAGCAGTTCTTCCAGTCCTTGAAGAAAAGCCCTTTTCTGATGGACCCGTGCTCGTTTTAGACCGCATACAAGACCCAGGAAACTTAGGTACTCTTCTTCGAACGGCAGTGAGCTTTGGATTAGAAAATGTACTCCTTCTTAAGGGCACGGTGTCTATCTATAACGACAAGGTCTTAAGGAGTTCTCTAGGAAGTATATTAAAGCTTCGGATTCACGAGAGAAGTTCCATTGAAGAACTCGAAGGATATGAACTCCTTAGTGCGAACCTCGAAGGAAAGCCCTTTCGAGAAGTCGAAGTGAAGAAAAACTTCGCCCTCGTTTTAGGAAACGAAGCCAATGGCGTTCATCCAGAAATCCAAAAGATTTCGAAGTCTGTAACCATTCCCATGGCAAGTCAAATGGAAAGCTTAAATGTCGCCGTAGCCGGTGCAATTATCTTAGAAAGCTTCTTGCATAACCTTAGAAATCAATGATACAATGAAGACAAACGTTGAGGGAGAGTAGTAAGACTTCACACTTAGCGAGTAGCAGAGGGTGAAAGGCTACACGAGGTCTGAATTCACTCCTGAGTGACGTCCTCAAAGGGACGTACGGGAAAAGACCGTTATTCTTTTTAAGTGGCTTCGGCACATTGGGTGGTACCGCGGAGAACCTTCGTCCCAAAGGGATGAAGGCTATTTTTTTATAGAAAGGAACGACTGTGTTAGAAAAAATCGATGAGTTAAAAAAACAGGCGCTCGAAGCGATTCGAGAAGCAAAAGATCTCGATGAGATTCAAAGTTTAAGACAGCGCCTCACAGGAAAAAAGAGTGAACTTCAAGAACTCCTAAAGGGTCTCGGAAAGCTCGATCCTGAAGAGAGAAAAACGGTAGGAATGAGAGCGAATGAAGCGAAAGAGGAAATCAATGTAGCGCTTCAAACCAGAAGTGATGAGCTCATCGATTCGGAAAGCTTTTTCGATGAATCGTTCGACGTAACCCTTCCAGGACTTCAAATGAAGGAAGGAGCACTTCATCCTATTACACAGATGTGTTATGACTTAAACGACGCCTTCCGAAGTCTCGGCTTTGAGATCTACGAGGGAAGCGAACTCACAGACGAAAAGACAGCCTTTGACGATCTGAACTTCCCGCCCGATCATCCGGCGAGAGAGACGATGGATACGTACTGGCTTAAGGATAAGGAACGAGTCTGCCTTAGACCGCACTTAACGGGTGCAAGTGTCGAGTATTTAAAAAAGCACGGAGCACCGTGTCGCTTTGTCTACCCGGGTAGGGTCTACAGAAACGAACAGACCGACAGCCATCACGAAAGAGCATTCTTTCAGTATGAAGCGCTCATTGTCGATAAGAACATCTCCTTTGCATCAGGAAAACTTCTCATTGAGACCATCCTCGAAAAGGTCTTCGGTGTACCCGTTGAAACGCGTATGCGTGCAGGCTTTTTCCCCTTTGTTGAGCCCGGTTTTGAAATTGACATGCGCTGCCTTGTATGCGGTGGCGTAGGATGTAGTGTCTGTAAACAAGTGGGCTGGATTGAAGTCATGCCTGGTGGAAGCCCACATCCAAACGTACTGAAAGCGGCTGGACTCGATAGCAAAGAGTGGAGTGGCTTTTACATCAACATCGGTCTCGACCGCCTTGTCATGATGCGCTATGGCGTCGACGACGTAAGGCTCTTTCACAGTGGCGACCTAAGATTCTTAGGGCAGTTTAAGTAAGGAGGAGTTATGAAAATATCATTAAAGTGGCTAGAGGATTTTATAACGCTTCCGAAAGACTTGACGCTTGAACAGCTCGCATACGACCTTACGATGCGAACCGTCGAGGTCGAGGATGCGATCGATCTATCGAAAAAATATGAAAACATCGTCGTAGGACACATTGAAAAAGTAGAAGCACATCCCGATGCTGATAGGCTCAGAGTCTGCCAAGTGAAAGTTGGCGAGAAGACCGAGCAGATCGTCTGCGGAGGAAAAAATGTCTACGAGGGAGAAGACGTCATTGTCTGCCTTCCTGGTTCTACTGTCCTTTGGCACGGCGAAGGGGAGCCCGTACTCATCGAGCCCAGCAAACTTCGCGGTGTCGAAAGCTTCGGCATGATCGCGGGAGCGAGCGAAGTAGGTCTTTTAGATCTCTTCCCCCCTAAAGACGATCATGAAATCGTAGATCTCACCGATAAACACTTTGAATCGGGAATGCCTCTATCGAAGGCACTAGGCTTAGATGGAGCGATTCTTGAAATCGACAACAAGTCGTTAACGAATCGCCCTGACCTCTGGGGACACTACGGTATCGCAAGAGAGCTTGCAGCCATCTACGATCTCGAACTAAAACCACTTCCAAAGCTCGAATTGCCGAAAGAAAAGACAATTCCAGTGGAAATCATTGCGACCGATCTATCGAGTCGCTACAGTGCACTTGAGATAAAAAACATCGAGGTAGCTGAATCTCCCGCTTGGTTAAAGCGTCGACTTTTAGAAGCAGACGTTCGTCCGATTAATAACGTCGTAGACCTTACAAACTACTTGATGCTTACGACGGGTCAACCGACACACGGCTTCGATTACAACCTGATCGATGGGACAATTTACGTCAGACGTGCTAAAAATAACGAAGATCTCACCGTTCTTACGGGAGAGACGTTGACCCTCACAGAAAATGACCTCGTCATCGCAGACGACAAGAGAGCGCTCGCATTAGCAGGCGTCATGGGAGCTAAGGGCGAATCGATCAATAATGAAACGAACCACGTCCTCTTAGAGGTTGCAAGCTTTAATGCCCTTTCTGTAAGAAAGACTTCAAAGCGTCATAACATTAGAACCGATGCTTCCGCTCGCTTTGAAAAGGATATCGACACGGCTCGTGTCGATGAGACATTAGGCTTTGGAGCGTACCTCTTTAAAGAACTCTTCCCAGAAGCTGAATTCGTAGGATTTTCAGAGCATGTCGTCGATGAAACGAAGCAAAGTGAAATCGAAGTCGATCTCGAGACACTCGCTCTAAGACTCGGTGAAAGACTCGAAGAAGAACAGATTATAAGATTACTTTCTCGCCTAGGCTTTGATGCCTCTGTCGATGGAAAAATCCTTAAGGTCGTATCTCCCGTTTGGCGATCGACGGGTGACATTGAACGCTTCGAAGATATCGTCGAAGAAATTGCCAGAATGAAGGGCTACGAGAACTTCGAATACATCGCACCCACGGTTCAATTAAACCGTGCCATTACCCAGCACACCCTCGATCTCGACCGAAGGACGAGAGAATACCTCGCATTCCAAGGCGGAATGCAGGAGATCTTTACCTATCCTTGGATCTCGGATCATGCCATCGAAGCGAGTGGACTTCAAATGCCGACACTATCTTTGGAAGCTCCACCTGCTCCTGATAAATCACACATCAGAAGAAACCTCATTCCAGGACTTCTTGAGTGCATCCTAACAAACGAGACAAACTTTGAATCGTTTGGTGTGTTTGAACTCGCGAAGGTCTTTAGAGAGACGGAAGAGAAATCTCTAGCTTTTGGTATCATTTCACCTGATCCAAAAGAAGCCTTCTTCAAGCTAAAAGGTATCCTAGAAGGTCTCTCAAGAGCAGTCATGTGTGAACCCATAAGCTTTGTAAAGTCCGAACGCCCACCGTATGCCGATCAACATGCCTACTTGAACATCCTATGTAATGGCGAGATCATCGGTTCCTTCGGTGTCATGAGTATTAAAACAAAGAAACTCATGGGATTAAAGCATGCCACGGGTGCGATCGGAGAGTTAGACTTTGAAAAGCTCGTTCCATTACGCGCTCGAACGAATCGTTTTACTCATCTACCCGTATTCCCTGAGGTAGAAAAAGACCTCTCTGTCGTCTTTTCAAACGACGTCCGCTGGGAGCAGATTCGTTCCATCGTAGAACCCATGGTGAAAAAGCTCCACTTTGTCGACGAGTACCACTCAGAGGCCTTTGGAGCAGAGAAAAAATCGATTACGCTTCGCGTCATTTTGGGTAATGATCAAAAGACAATGGAAGCGAGCGACATAGAAAAGAAGATGCAAGCCATCTACAATAGACTTCACAAGGAATTAGGCGGAGAAATCCGAGAATAGGAGAAACAAATGAGCAGAAAAGTAACTATGGACATCGACGGTTCGCAAATTACGATGATTACCGATGAGACAGAGGAGCATATCGATCGTGTCATGGCACTCATTCACGATGCCCTAAGCCTCATTAAGAGAAAAAATGGCTCCATTAACTCGGCTTCAAATTACCGCTACGTCATGGTATACCTTGCCGACCAAGTCATTGACCTACAAGATATCGTTGCTGGAAAACAACCGCTTGAAGGAGCAACAGACGATGAAGTACTACAGCTAAAGAAAGACTTACAAGCGTTAAGAAGCCAACAAGTCAACTGGGAAGGCAGAGTTAGTCAACTTCAAGAGCTTCTTCTAGAGAAAAATCAATTGATTCAGGAATTAAAGGAAAACAGATGATAGAAACACGTAGTATCGAGCGCCTGGAATTTGAAAAAATTCTTCAAATGGTGCTCGATACCATGCCCTCTCATGGGGCAAAAACCTACCTTTTGGACCGTGGGTTTATAAAAGATGAGGAAGAGCTTCGAATCCGAAGTGAGAAGAATCAAGCTGCGATCGATCTCGCACTCCAATATGAGCCGATCCCCTCTGGCGTCGTCTATGAGATTGAAGAGGACGTCGAAAGGGCGAGAAAAGGATCTTCATTAGATGAAGAGACGCTCATTCACATTATGGACTCCCTTCGCTCACACAGGAGACTTCGAGAGTTCTTCGATTCTATCGAAGGCTTTGAAAACCGTTTTTCAAGGCTCACCGATGTCACATCACCCATTGGGTCCTTTAAAGTACTAGAAAAAGAAATTGACCGCTGTATCGACGATGAGCTTCGCGTTCGTAGCTCTGCAAGTCCTGAGCTTTCGAGAATTCGTACGGCGATCGAACGAACGGAAGAGGAGCTAAAAAGAAAGCTCAATTCCTTCATCACAGATTCTACTTATCAGGACTACTTACAAGAAAATATCATCACCCTTCGTGATGACCGCTACGTCATTCCCGTAAAAGCAGAGCACAAGAGAAGAATTCCGGGAATGGTACTCGATTCATCTAGCTCAGGCTCGACGGTCTATGTAGAGCCTGTCGTTTTGATGGAGATCAATAATAAGCTGAGAGAACTTCGAAACGAAGAGCTAGAAGAAGTGAAAAAGATCCTTAGAGACCTCTCACAAAGAGTAGGAAATCTAAGTGCTGAGATCCTTCCTTCACAGCTTGCTGTGACGCGCTTTTTCGTCTTATTAGGTACGGCTCGCTTTGCCTTGAAGCACCGCGCACACGTACCGAAGCTATCGAAGGATCAGAGCATCGTACTTAAAAATGCCAGACATCCATTAATAGACCCGCAAAAGGTCGTCGCGATGAGTATGGACTTCGGTCGTGAAAACCGTGTCCTCATTATCACGGGACCGAATACGGGTGGTAAGACCGTATCCATTAAGACGCTCGGTTTACTCGTTCTTATGAATCAGTACGGCATACCGATCTATGCCGATGATTCGAGTGAACTTCCTTTTTTTGAAAAGGTATTCGTCGATATCGGCGATGAGCAGTCGATCGAACAGTCGCTTTCGACCTTTAGTTCACACATGAAAAACATCGTCCACATCCTAGATGAGGTCGATGAAAAGAGTCTCGTTCTCTTAGACGAACTCGGGGCAGGAACAGACCCTTCAGAAGGTTCGGCACTCGCTCGCTCGATCCTTGAAAAGCTAAAGGAGAGAGGAGCACTCGTCTTTGCGACCTCCCACTACAGTGAGATTAAGCAATTTGCCATGACCCACGATGGATACATGAATGCCTCCATGGAGTTTGACATTAAAACGCTCTCTCCGACCTACCGCTTGATGATGGGTATTCCCGGTTCATCGAATGCCTTTGCGATCAGTAAGAAACTAGGACTTCAAGACTCCATCCTAGAGCACGCGAAGACCTACATGGGCGTTCAGGACATCGAGATGGAAGGACTCTTAAGAGACTTAGAGCAAAAGCGCGTAGAAAACGATGAAATGGCACGCGACATCAAGGCTAACCTAAAGGAAGTCGTAGCCCTTCGTGAGCGCTATGAGGAGAGACTTCGAAGAATCAGTGAGCAAAGAGAGAGAATCCTAGATATTGCGAAGGAAGAAGCTCGAAAGTTCATGCGTGAAACGGAACAAGAAGCAAAGGAGATCATGAAGGATCTTCGAAGCATGTCCGAAGGAACGGTTGACTTCTCAAAGATGGAGAGACAACAAAAGCGCATCAATGAACGAAAAAAAGAGCTCGTTTCAGAAGAGAAAATCTATAAGCCCAAAGCTCCTAAGAGCTTAAAACTCGGTGATAACATCTACGTTCCAAAGCTTCAGACGAAGGGGACGGTCGACAGTGAAGTCGATAAGGATGGAAATTTCCGTGCTCAAATTGGAATTCTAAAGATGACCTTAAACATCAAAGAGGTGGAAAAGGTTCAGGAAGAAAAAGAAACTTGGATTCCAAAGGTTAAGGGCGACATCGAAGTGAGAAGTGTCGAGACGAAGCTCGACCTCAGAGGAAAAAATGTCGAAGAAGCTCGTCTAGAAGTCGACCACTTCCTCGATCAAGCACTTCTAGGACGTGCGTCTACGGTGGAAATCATTCACGGTAAAGGCACGGGTGTGCTTCGAAATTTCATCAAAGATTATCTAAAAAAACATCCCCATGTAAAGACCCAGCGCTTTGGAAGCTTTCATGAGGGGGGAGATGGCGTAACCATCGTAGAATTGAAGTAGGGCTAAAGCCCTACTTTTTTTCTGGAAAAACTTCGATGTAGCGTTCGTACGTCGCTTCGAGTTCTTTTAGGTTCTCTGTTTCATGGTAATAATAGAGCTTTTGTATGAAGTAATCCTTCGACTCTCTGTAGGTATAGACTCTCATGCTTCCGATGACGAGCGTGCCTATGAGAAGGAGAATTCCTATGGCCCTTGAGGGGAAACGGCCTTGAATCTCAGGGTTTGTAAGAAAGTAGATCATAAGGCCCCCGAGAAAGCCTGCTATGTGCCCTGCGATGTCGATCTGAGGCATAAAGATGCTGTAGAGGAGGTTTACGCCGATTAAGGGAAAGATGCCATTGCCGAAGGCTTCTAAGTACCAGTCTCTCTTTAAGATGTACAGATAAATGTGAAAACTCATGAGCCCGTAGATCGCTCCACTCGCTCCTAAAGAGGGGCTTTCGCTGAAGGCAAAGCTTCCGATCGTAGCGACAATACCCATCGCAAGATAAATGAGTAGAAACCGCCACTTTCCATACCACAACTCGACAAGCGGTGCAAAGACGTAGATGGCAAAGAGGTTAAATAATAGGTGCGATAGGGAGCCGTGAAGAAAGATGGGGAATACGAGATGATGCAGGTAGCCGTCTGCGATTCTGAAGTTTACTTTTGCCCCTATTTTTACGAGCGTCACAAAGGAAAGACTCGAATCGTATAATAAAGCTCCAACGGAGCAGAGGGTCGTAAGGATGAGGATGGCAAGCGTCATCGGTGGGACTTTTTTCGTCATATTGACCTCACTTGTGTTCTGTGGTAACGTAATATTATCTTATCATATATGCGAACAAACGAGGAATTCTCTACGATAGAACTTAGCGAGGCAGGGAGGGTGAAAGCTGCTTTCTTAAGGGAGAAGGCGCGCGTTTAGAGAGTTTCGTTACTTTAAGTGAGCCTAGCTAAGTAGAGTGGTACCGCGGCGCATGTCGTCTCTACAGTGAGACGGCTTCTTTTTTTTAGGAGAAAAGAATGAAAAAATTTATGGATGTAGTGGCTACCCTTCTAGCCGAAGAATTAAAAGAATTCATGACGCTAGAAGAGGTTCAAGCAAATCTCGTAGTAAACAAAGAATCAGAAAAAGGTGACATTGCTTTCCCTTGCTTTAAGCTTGCGAAAGCAATGAGAAAGAGCCCTGTCATGATCGCCTCCGAACTCAAAGAAAAGATCCATTCGGATCTCTTCCGATTAGAGGCTGTTCAGGGCTATTTAAACTTCTTTATCGATCGTGAACACCTTGCAAAGGACATCATTGAAGAAGTCCTTGAAAAGGGAAAAGAATATGGAAAAGGTGAACCTAAGAAGGAAAACGTCATCGTAGAATATTGCTCAGCAAACATCTCAAAACACATGCAAGTGGGTTACATTCGTGGACTCATGCACGGATCGAGCTTACTTCGAATTTCCAAATTTTTAGGTTACAATACGACGGCTATTAACCACCTCGGAGACTACGGTATTAACTTCGGAATGATCATGAGTGCTTACTTCCGTTGGAGTAGTCGTGAGCAAGTAAAAGAGGGCGGTGTAGGCGAATTACAACGCATCTATAGAAAATTTAGAAAAGAAGAAGAGAACGATCCGACACTTATGGAAGAAGCGAGAAGATGGTTTAAGAAGCTCGAGGAGGAAAAGGATCCAGAAGCTCTTGAACTATGGCAGTTCTTTAAGGATACTTCTCTAAAAGAATACGGTAAGGTTTGGGACAAGCTTCAAAGCCACTTTGACTCCTTTGCAGGCGAAGCGTTCTATTCCGACATGATGCCAGAAGTGCGTCAAGAACTCATCGATAAAGGCCTCATCATGATCGATGACGGAGCAGAGATCGTAGACCTCTCGGACGAGAATCTACCGAACATTGTTGTAACGACTTCTGCTGGAACGTCACTTTATATTACACGTGACATCGCAGCTGCAAGATATCGTAAAAAGACCTACGACTTCTCCAAGTGTTACTACGTCGTAGGTAGTGAACAACGTCTTCACTTCATGCAACTAAAGGCTGTTCTTAAGAAGATGGGCTACGAGTGGTATAAGGACATTACGCACGTAGACCACGGTCTCATCATGCTCGAGGGCGGTGGTAAGATGAGTAGTCGTGAAGGAGAAGTGACGCTTCTAGATGATGTACTTACAAAGTCCACAGAGAAGATGCTCTCGATCATCGACGAAAAGAATCCAGACCTTGAAAACAAGGAAACGATCGCAAGTCAAGTGGGTATCGGTGCGATCGCATATAAAGAGCTTTCAACCTCTCGTATTAAAGACTACGTCTTTAACTGGGAAGAAGCTTTAAGCTTTGAAGGCGAGACGGGACCGTATTTACAATATACGAACGCTCGTTGCCACTCGCTACTTAGAAAAGGTAAGATCGAAAAGATCGATTACTCAAAACTCACTGACGACTACAGCTATGAACTCATTCGTGAGCTCAGTCAATTTGAAGAAGCCGTTCAATCGGCTTACGACCGCATCGAAGCTATGGTCGTATCACGCTACGTAATGGATGTCGCAAAGACCTTCAATAAGTTCTATCAAAATGTGACCATTCTAAGCGATGATCCGGTAGAGGCTTCAAGTAAGCTCGCTCTCGTCAAAGCTACGAGTCAGGTCTTAGAAAACGGCATGTATCTCATCAACATGGATGCGCCGGAGCAGATGTAATGAAGCTCATTTTTATGAGCCTCGATTCGCAGTTTATCCACTCCAATTTAGCACTTCTTTCCCTAGCAGAGATCGCAAAAGAGGAAGGCTTTTCTCCCGTAGTCATCGAAGCGAACATCAACGAACATCTTCGAGACATCTTAAGAAAGCTTCCTCTTGGCGATGTATACTTTTTCTCTAGTTATATCTGGAACGATGAGCTTTTACGTAAGCTCATCAGTGACGTCAGAAAACAAACTCAAGCGACGATTGTCGTAGGCGGCCCTCAAGCTTCAACAGCTCCCGAAAGCTACTTTGAAGTGGGGGCCACTTTCGTCTGTGTAGGAGAAGGAGAGAGTGCTCTAAAGAGTCTCCTTCGTGGAGAGAGTCACGAGGCCCTAATAAAAAAGGGAGAACGAGCAAACTGGTTTCGAGAAAAGGAGCTCCATTTTCCTTATCCTTTTAGCTTCTTTGATGCGAGAAAAATTAGCTACTATGAGACCCAGAGGGGATGCCCTTATGCTTGTAGCTACTGCCTCTCATCGATTCAAAGGGAGCTCGTCTTTAAAGAGTTAAGTCTAGTAGAAAAAGACCTTAAAGAGCTCATAAGAAGAGGAGCGACCCTCATTAAGTTTGTGGATCGAACCTTTAATGTCGATTCGAAAAGGACACTGGAACTTCTTTCTCTTTTTAAGAGGCTCGATAATGGAAACATCACCTTTCACCTAGAGATCTCTCCTCATGCTCTAAATGAAGAACAAGTTTCCATGATGAACGCCTTAAGGCCAGGGCTCATTCAGGTTGAAATCGGGATTCAAGCCATCCAAAGCCATGTATTAGAAGCGATTCATAGAAAGCCCTATCGAGAAGAGAACTACGATCTCATTCGTAAGCTACGTGTTCATAAGCACTTAGACATCATCGCAGGACTTCCCTTCATGACTTATGAAGACGTCAAGGAGACCTTTAACGCTTTAGTTGAGCTCGGTAGTGATGAGATTCAACTTGGCTTTTTAAAGGTACTACCGAAGACTCCGATTACATCAGAAAAGGGGATCGTTCATTCAGACTATGCGCCTTTTGAAGTGCTAAAGACCGACTGGATCTCGGTAGAAGAGCTAAACCGTCTTCGTGCGATGGAAAAGATTATGAGTTGGTTTCATAAGGAAAGCTTTCCAAACTTTTTTATGGCTTATAAGAGCGATCTCTTTTCGCTCTACGAAGCGCTTTCTGAGATTGACTTTGATGGATCTTTTGAAAGCCGAATCGAGAAGATTAGTGCATATTTGAACGACTCTAACCTCGATGAATGCTTGGAACTAGACTACAGAGTAAAGCAGCGTAGAAACCGTCCCGTACTCCTTCCTGAGATCGAAGTCAAAGATTCTAGACTTGAAGTCCTTTCAAAAAAGCATTACGATAGAAAAAACAATGCACTCTTTTTAGTGCACATGAATGAGCAGCGTCTTTTCGATGGAAAGCTTCACTATGTGCTTTTAGATCGAGAAAAACGGACGCTGGAATGGATGAACGATGCGAGTGATGGTATATCACAATAGAATAAAGCGTTCAATGGTAGCGAGAGGTCAGCTGATGAAGCTCTTAAGACAGGAGGGCTTTGAGCTCACGAAGCACAATCCCGATGTAGTTGCCGTCATCGGTGGAGATGGAACGATGATCTCTGCCATTCGGTCACTTCATCGCTTGAAGGTGCCCTTTTTAGGTGTCAATACGGGATCCTTGGGCTTTTTACCGGGGCTCTTTCCGAATGAGCTTCCACTCGTTCCTGTGGTTCTTAAGAAGACCTTTGAAACGGAGCGCTATCCACTTTTTCACGTAAAAGTGAAGAGCGGGGATGGAAGCGTGAAAGAGGGAGAATTCTTTAATGAAGTCCTCATCCGCCATGAACAACCTCGTCTCATGGAGGCACACGTTTTCTTAAACGACATTCCCTTTAACTACTTTACAGGCGATGGCTTTATTATAAGTACCCCTATAGGTGCTACGGGTTATGCCATCTGGGCTGGAGGAGCCGTGATGCATCCAGCGCTACCTTGTATTGAATTGACGCCTTTAAGCCCAAATGACAACCGCATTAATAGGCCCCTTAAGCATTCGATGATCTTACCCGACTCCACGACGATTCGAATATCGATCGTAAAAAGTAACCTAAGAGAAGTGATGGTTGCCTGTGATGGCATTGCGATGGAGGTTCAAAGGGTGAGAGAGATTGAGGTGACGCTATCGGATCAGTACGTAGAGATCATTAAGCCTCATCAAAAGGACTATTTTGAGCTCTTTAGAAATAAGATTATCGATAAGGCTATTGACCGCTATTTGGAGACCAAATGAAAGAAGCAAACTTCTTAAAACCAGCTCTTGAGGAGCTGGCTTTTATCGAGCTCAATAAAGATACAACGACACTGGGTCTTACCTTAAAAAAAGGCTTTTATTTGCCGCTTTTATATAGCGATCTAGAAAAGAACGTAAAAGAAGAGCGTGAGGTCTTTGATACGGAAGCCATCATGGCGGGAATTCTCTTCCTCTATGGTCTCGATGAGGATTTTAGAGACGGTGAGATCTACCGTGCAATGCTTTTAAAGCTTGAAGAAAACACTTCGCTCTTACCGTTTGTCGTAAGTATGCAAAAGAAGAATCGCACGCATGCTCTCATCATGAGCTTAGGTTACATTCACTTAAGCTTAGCCGATCCACACCGCTATGTCGTAGCGAGTGAACTGGCAAATGCTCTGCTTGTTGAAACAGAGGATAAGAATTACCAAGTTCTTGCGAAGGCCTTACTCGAAAAGGGAAGAGAAGTCACTCCAACCTGGGAGATCGACTACCATCTCTCTTACGTCTACTATCACGAGGAGCGCTACGAAGAGGCGAAAGCGCTTCTTCAAGGCCTCTTAGAAAGGGATGAAGTTCCCGATAGCTTTATCGATGAGATCGCAACCCTTCAAGCGAGAATCACCGATAAAGAACTCTTTAAACGCTCCCTCGAACTTCTCTTTGACGGCGATTCTAGGTCTGCATTAGAAGGACTAAATGACGTCAACCCTGAGTATGTAAATCCAGAGGACCTCTACTTTTTTAAAGGCTTAGCATACCGATTATTAGGTGCTTATGACGATGCCCTTCACTCTTTTGAAGAGGTGATGGCTCTGAAGCGCTTCGATAGTGACCTCTATAATGAGATGGCCATCTGCCACATGTTTAAAGAGGACTATGAGAAAGCAGAGACGCTTTTAAGAGCGGCACTTGAGCTCGATGAAAAGAGCAAGGATCTCTATTCAAACCTCGGCATTTCCCTCTGTGAACAAGGAAAAATCGAAGAGGGTAGAGGCTACTTTAAAAAGGTCCTTGAGATTGATCCTGAGGATGAGATCAGTAAAGCGTGTCTTGAAAGGTATCAAGCATAAACTGGCAAAGGCCAGTTTTTTTTGTTTCGTGGTTGTCATAATATGTACATTATGTAAGAATTATAGCAATTGTTTGATAAGGAAACATTGATCTACCTTTGATGAATGCGTTAAAATACAACTAGAAAGAAAGGAGCAGTCATGAACGATTTAAAAGATTTTGTTCAATTAGCACAGACGGGAAACAAGATGCGCCTTGCAGTGATCGCTGCCAATGACGACGAAGTCTTAGGTGCAGTCGTAGAAGCTAAAAACTTCGAAATGATCGAACCGATCCTCGTCGGCGATGTCAAAGAGATCGATGAGATCTTAACAGCTCTAAACGAGAATCCAAACGATTACGAGAGAATTCAAGCCGATAGCTTAGAGGATGCTTGTCATAAGGGACTGTCGCTCTTTAAAGAGGGTAAAGCAGACTTTATCATGAAGGGCCTTATCGATACGTCCATTCTCATGAAAAACGTATTAAATCGCGATTACGGGCTCCGTTTAGATGGTCTCATTAGTCACGTCATGATCTATAAGTATCCGCTCTATTCAAAGCTCATCGGTCTTACAGACGGTGGCATGAATATCGCTCCTACGCTCGAGCAAAAGAAGCTCATTGTAGATAACGCTGTTCGAGTCTTTAAAGCACTCGGTTATAAAGAGATTCGAATTGCAGGACTAGCAGCTAAAGAAAAGGTTTCAGAGAAGATGCCTGTGACAGTCGATGCCGATAAGTTAAAAGCACTCATCACAGATCCTGCTGTGATCTACGAAGGACCATTAGCATTAGACCTCGCTTTAAGTAAAGAAGTGGCAGAGACCAAGCACTTTAATTCAAGAGTTGCAGGAGAGACCGACATTCTCCTCGTTCCAAACATTGAAGTCGGAAACGCTTTAGGAAAGTCGATTACATATATCGGTGGCGGCCAGAGCGCAGGAATCATTATGGGTGCGAAAGTTCCGATCGTACTCGTAAGTAGAGCCGACACAGCTGAAACCAAGCTTTATTCCATCGCACTTGGAAAGATGATCGCAGAGCACGAGAAAGGAAATGAACAATGAAGCACTTACTAAGTGGTAATGAGGCCATCGCAAGAGGTCTCTACGAAGCAGGAGTGACCTTCTGCACAGCTTACCCAGGAACGCCTTCTACAGAGATTCTAGAAGAAGTTTCGAAGTACAAAGAAGAAATCGTCGCTGAATGGGCACCGAATGAAAAGGTCGCTCTAGAAGCTGCCATCGGTGCAAGCTTAGCTGGCGTAAGAAGTATGGCTGCCATGAAGCACGTTGGACTGAACGTAGCAGCAGACCCACTCTTTACCATCTCTTACCTCGGTGTTACGGGTGGACTTCTCATCATCAGTGCCGATGACCCTGGTTGTCACTCCTCACAAAATGAGCAAGACAACCGCATTTATGCAAAGTTCTCTAAGATTCCATGCATTGAGCCTTCAACCGCTCAAGAGTGTAAGGACTTCATTGAAGAAGCGTATAAAGTGAGTGAGCAATTTGAAACGGCCGTTCTCTATCGTATGACGACTCGTGTCGACCACTCCAAGGGACTCGTAGGTTTTGGCGAAAGAAAAGAAGTGGAAGCCATTCCTTACGTAAAAAACCCCAGAAAGTTCGTTGCATCACCTGCAAATGCCATTCAAAACCACCCCATGGTAGAAGCTAGAACCAAGGCATTAGAAGAGTATTCCAACAAGTCTCCACTAAATAAAGAAGAGTGGAATGGTTCAGACATTGGAATCATCACAAGTGGTGCTTCCTACAACTACGCAAAGGAAGTCTTTAAGGATACAGCCAACTACTTTAAGGTCGGTATGAGTTTCCCACTACCGATGGAACGCATTAAAGAATTCAGCCAAAAGGTAAAGACGCTTTACGTCATTGAAGAGCTTGAGCCCTTCATCGAAGATGAACTCAAGATGGCTGGAATTAAGTGCATCGGTAAAGATCGCATTCCACGCTGTGGCGAGCTCAATCCAGACATCATTGAAAAGGCTTTATTAGGTTCTACAAAAGAGCCTAAAAAAGCACCAGAAGAGCTCACCGTTGGTCGTCCCCCCATTCTCTGTGCAGGATGCCCTCATCGTGGCTTCTTCTATGAGCTATCAAAGCTAAAGACCGTTCTCGTAACAGGAGACATCGGTTGCTATACACTAGGAGCAGCTGAGCCACTAAGCACCATCGACTCTGTCGTATGTATGGGTGCTTCCGTATCGATGGCTCACGGTGCTAAGAAAGCCTTTGAGAAAAAGGGCATCGAAAAGAAGGTCGTATCCGTCATCGGAGACTCCACCTTCATGCATACGGGAATGAACTCCTTACTCGATGCAGTCTACAACCACTCCAACACGACCCATGTCATTTTAGATAACCGCATTACGGCTATGACGGGACACCAAGAAAACCCTGCAAGTGGATACACACTACAAGGTGATCCTACGAACATGGTAGACTTCGAGGCCCTCGTAAGAGCACTCGGAGTAAAGAATGTAACGACGGTAAACCCATTAAACCTCGAAGAGACGAAGACCGTCTTAAAGGGATATCTCGATTCAACCGATGGACCAAACGTCATCATCTCACGCTGGCCCTGTGCACTAAAGAAGTACTCCGCTGAAGACAAGAAGGAATTTAAGCTCGACCGTCCACAGTGCCAAGTGAACACGGAAGAGTGTAGAGGATGCAGAAACTGTATCCGCACAGGATGTCCTTCCATCTCCTTTGATAAAGAGCAAAAGAAGGCTTCCATTAACCCACACATGTGTGTCGGTTGTACCGTTTGTCTACAGTCATGCCCATTCAAAGCGATCAAGAGAGTAGGTGAATAATGAGAGAGACGAGAAGCATCCTATTTACGGGTGTAGGTGGTCAAGGTATTATCCTTGCAAGTAAGATCTTATCGAGCGCTCTAATTAACGCTGGCTACGATGTTAAGATGAGCGAAGTACACGGTATGGCTCAGCGCGGTGGAGCAGTAACGACTCAAGTTCGCTTTGGTGATGAAGTGTATTCACCGATCATTGGAAAAGGACAAGCGGACGTTCTCGTTGCCTTTGAAAAGATGGAAGCGATCCGCTGGATTGAATACGTAAAAGAGGGTGGAAAGGTTGTCGTAAATGACTTTGAGATTCCATCTGCTCCTGTATTAAGTGGTGCAAAGGATTATCCTCAAGGTATCAATGAATACCTTAAGGAGAACTTCGATACGCTTTTATTAGATGCTGGTCGCCTTGCAGAAGAACTCGGTAACATCAAGACCATGAACGTCATCATGGTTGGTGCAATGGCTAAGGCATTAAATCTACCTGATGTCGACTGGGAACAATGCATTCGTGAGAATGTAAAAGAACAGTTCTTTGATATCAACAAGAAGGCTTTTGAGGTAGGATACAGCCTCTAAAGGTTCATTTATCAAGGAAAAGAGTTGGTGATCAACTCACCAACTCTTTTTTTCTTAATCGAATAAAAATCGTTGACACAGACCTTTCTTGATGTTATTATATAGAAGTCGCAACAGCGTAAGTTACGGCGGCGTAGCTTAGTTGGTGAGAGCGTTCGGTTCATACCCGAAAGGTCGGTGGTTCGACTCCACTCGCCGCTACCATGGTTCCTTAGCTCAGTCGGTAGAGCACCTGACTCTTAATCAGGGTGTCCAGGGTTCGAGCCCCTGAGGAATCACCACGGTGCCATAGCCAAGTGGTAAGGCAGAGGTCTGCAAAACCTTTATCCCCAGTTCAAATCTGGGTGGCACCTCCACGTAACTCCATTAACAGCCTAAAGGGCTGTTTTTTTTTATCAACAGCCCAAGTGTACTGGAACACTACGGGCTGTTTTTTTCTTTCGAAAGTGTCTTTCTTTCGTAAGGCTTTTGTAAGAGTTCCTTAAGTCGTTTGAAAGATGTATGTCCTATTCTAGTTTTAGGAGGTACAGATGAGAGACTTTATTCGTTCCATTTTACATCGTTTCTTTCCCAAGCTACTCAAGTGGAAGAGAGAACTACATACATGGCGCTATCAGAGAAAGCTTAAAAAGAAATACAGCTTAGCATCGCTTCAGTCGGAGAAGCTTCCCTATGAGATCTTTCGCTTTTCCTTACCTGTGATCGTAGAGGGGCAGGAAAGAAAGTATCAGGAGAATAAAAGGCAGAACCTCTTGATTTTAAAGAAGCGCTTTGATGGACTCGTCATTCGACCATTCGAGACGTTTTCGTTTTTAGATAGACAGTACGGAGCAGATAAGGATACGCCTTATAAAGAGGCACTCGTCATTGTACGAGGGGAATTAAAGACAGAAGAAGGAGGAGGACTCTGTATGCTTTCAAACATGATCTTTTACGCACTACTACACACACCGCTCGAAATCATTGAGCGTCATACACACCGCAAGAAGTACTTTAAGGATCAGGGGAATCTTCCTAAAGGGATTGATGCTACGATTCTTCAAGGTTGGCTTGACTTAAAGGCCTTTAATCCTACGAAGGATGTTTATCAGCTTGATGTCTCGATCGATGAAAAAGATATGCACGTTGCCATTCGCTCAAGTTCTCCTAAAAAAGAGGATGTAGAGATCTTTAATAAAAATGTGGTTACGACCGATACCGAGGAATCGGTTGAAGTCTGGAGAAGAGATAAGGTGTTAGGAAAGGAAGAGTTCCTCTATGTGAATCGTCAGCTCTTAGGGGAGGTTACGAGATGAGAGTAGGAATTGTCTTTGGTGGTGCTTCACCGGAATATATGGTTAGCTTAATGGGCGCCTACAGCGTCGTAGAGGCCTTAAAGGGGTCTTATGATCTAACACTCGTAGGAATTACAAAAGAGGGAGAATGGCGCTCCTATGAGGGCGACACGAGGTGTATTAAAGAGGACACTTGGTATGAGCACTCAAAGCCTTTTTCTGTAGAAGATCTAAAGGCTACGGATGTCGTACTACCTGTTCTTCACGGAGCCAATGGGGAGGATGGAAGTTTTTCAGGATTCTGTAAGATGGCAGGAATTCATCAAGTGAGTTCTTCTTTAGAGGCAAGTGCGCTCGCTATGAATAAGCTTCTAGCTCACGACATTGCAAAGAGAGAGGGAATTCGAGTTCCTAGAAAATTTAAAGAGGGAGACTCGATGAGCTTTCCTGTTTACGTTAAGCCTTTAAGAGCAGGAAGTTCCTTTGGCATTACAAGAGTCACAGAAGAAAAGGAACTCGAAAGAGCACTGACCTTTGCACGCTTTTATGACTCCGAGGTCCTTATAGAGGAGGAGATTCACGGGAGAGAAGTGGGAGTCTCTATCGTCGGAAAAGAGGATCTCATCGTAGGGGAAGTCGATGAAGTTGTTTTAGATGGTGTCGTCTTTGATACGGCAGAAAAGTACTCTCAAAAGCATAGCCGTATTCAGTGTCCTGCACGCATCACAGAAAGAGAAAGAGAAGAGATCATTGGCTCTTCGAAAAAGATCTACCGTGCACTTGGTTGCTCCGGCTTTGCTCGTGTCGACTTCTTTCTGACACCCACTGGGGAGATCGTCTTTAATGAAGTGAACACGATTCCAGGGCTTACGCCTTTGAGTCGCTTTCCTAAGATGTTTCAAGCCATCGGTATCGATTACAAGAGTCTTTTAGAACTTATCATTAATAGACATGCTTCGTAAAAAAAGAAAGGGATTACACGAATCCCTTTTTCTCTTACATGTCTTTTACCATCTCTTGTACGTTCTTATGAAGGATATTTCCAGCGATCGACACGAGCTCCTTTTTCTTTTCTTCTTCACTTAGTAGGTTGAAGTCGGGACGATCTCTAAAGGTAAGTTCCTCTACTTCAAACGTCTTGATATCTAAAGTCGTTTGATCTAAAAAGCGAAGCCTTAAGTTATTCTTACCGAGCGTAGCCTTTTGTAGCGTCCTCTTTGGATAGAGTCGGTTTCCTACGATGTCACTGTGTTCTACCATGAGTTCAAAGGTCTGAAGGACGTCCTCCTCATTATGAAGGAGGATTTTTTCACGCATGGACATGTCCTTTTCTTTTAGTAAGCGCTTTAGTTCATCTGCTACTTCTTTTCCTGAAAGCGTATCCATTCTTTCAAAAGTATTGGCCTCTTTAAGCTTTTGGCTTTTACATTCTCTGTAGAGGTCTAGGGAATGATCCTTGTCGTATTCTTCAAAGATCTCTAAGTTTTTCGAGCGACCGTTCATAAACGGGATGTCGAAGCTCAAGCCATTAAAGTGGACAGAGAGGTCGAAGGACTTTAAAAACTGTAGCGTCAAGATGATAAGAGAGCGTTCTTCCTCTTTATTTTCTATCATCCACTGCTCGAGGTAGAGAGAACCTTCTTTTAGATAGAGAAAACTTATCATCGAAAAGGTGTGGAACTTCTGGGAAAAGCCGGTCGTTTCAATGTCGAAAATGACGACTCTTTGAAAGCGTTCGTCGAGCCTAGATTCTTTTCTTACGAGGCGCTTCGTTTGAAGCATTAGAAGCTATCCTGTTCCATGATCGTACGAAGTTTATCTTTCTCTTGAGTAGCTTTAAGAGCGAGCATGAGTTTAATTCTCGTCTTTTGGCCGTTTAGTGCCGTTCCAAAGTAGGCCCCCATGTCTCTCGTCTGTTGACCACCACCGTCGTAACCATAGCTACCTAATACTCTTCCAGAGGGGCAGCGGCTTACGATGACGATGGCGATGTCTTCTTTTAGAGCATCCTCGATGGCTCCAAGGACTTCTGGTGGAAGGTTTCCTCTTCCCATGGCTTCGATGACGATTCCTTTGGCTCCGATGGAGCGGTAGAAGTCGATCTCTAGTCTTCCCATGCCCGTATAGCTCTTTAGAAGATAGACCTTATCTTCAATGTCGTCTACGTTTAAGTGGCCATGAGGAATGGTGTCTCTGGAGTAGAGAACTTCGTTGTTATCGACGATTCCTAGAGGGCCAAATTCAAGGCTCTTAAAGGTATCTAAGCTCATGGTGTGGGTCTTTGTGACCTCACGAGCTGAATTGACTTGGTTATTTAATACGACGAGTACGCCTTTTCCTTTTGATTTTTCGCTCTTTGCGGTGACGATGGCAGAAGCTAGATTAGAGAGGCCGTCGTAACCTAGTTCCGAAGCATTACGCATTGCTCCAACGACGATGACGGGCTTTTCTGAACGGATGTTTAAGTCTAAGAAGTAAGCCGTTTCTTCGAGCGTATCGGTACCGTGCGTTACGATGACACTATCGATGTCATCGCGCTTGAGTTCTTCTCGAATCATCTTAGAGAGCGAGAGAATTCTTCTTGGACTCATCTGTGGACCTGGGAATTGTCCGAAGTCACGGATTTCGATCTCTCCGTACTCATCGAGGTTCTTCATCATGGCAAGGATGTCTTTACCGCTTAGTCCTGGAACGGCCGCGTTAATCTCCTTGTCTACTGTCATTGAAATGGTTCCGCCTGTGAATATAATCAAAGTTTTTTTCATAGTCATTTCCTTTACAACACGATAAACTTATTATATCATCTCTACGAGGTTTACATGATTTATTTTGATAATGCAGCGACGAGAACTCCAAGCCTAGGGCTTATTCGAGCTTTTGAAAGCTATAAAACCACATATTTTAATCCTTCAAGCCATCATACGGTTGGAATGAGTGCAAGAAAGCTTCTAGATAGTGTTCGTGAGGAGCTTTTAGCCTACGTTCCGTTAAAGGCTGAGGTCCTTTTTACGAGTGGTGCCACAGAAGCCAACAATATGGTCTTAAGAACCTACTTTGAAAAAGGAAAGCACATGATTACATCCGTCTACGAGCATCCATCGGTTCGAAGTGTCATCGATCACTTTGAACGCGAGGGAATGGAAGTGACGAGATTAAAGGATGTGCGTGTAGAAGCTGTATTAGATGCTGTAAAAGAGAATACGACGCTCGTTAGTATCATGCACGTGAATAATGAACTTGGGCTTCGTTTTGAACTCGATGGTCTCTATGAAAAGCTTAAAGAGCGAAAGATCGCTTTGCACCGTGACAGTGTGCAGAGCTTTTTTAAGTACGACTTAAAGAAAGCGACCTACTTAACGGCAAGTGGCCATAAGATGGGTGCTCTAAAAGGAATCGGAATTCTCTTTAAAGAAAAGGGAAGTCCCCTAAAGCCTCTCCTTTTAGGAGGCGAGCAAGAGAGTGGACTTCGAAGTGGTACGGAGAACGTCTTAGGGATCCTAAGTATTAAAGAAGCGCTTAAGGAGCCGGAGAATCTTACGAAAGTGAGTGCGATTCATGAATACATTAGCGATCACTTACCAAAAGATACACTCGTTCTAACGCCTGAGGATGGATCCAAGTTCATTCTTGCGATCGCGATCAAAGATGTTCCGAGTGAGATCGTCATGAGCGACCTTAGTGCCAAAGAAATCTACGTCTCTGCAGGAAGTGCCTGCTCTTCAAGAAGTGAGCACGTAAGTCACTCGGCCGCAGAACTGAATCTTCCGAAAGAGTATCTCGGTGGCGTTTTAAGGTTATCGTTTTCGTCTTTTAATACGCTTCAAGAAGCCGAGATCTTTACAGAGGAACTTGAAAGAAGCGTTTCCATGATAAGAAAGGTTATAAAATGAAACTCTATTTATTAAAATACGGAGAGCTTGCACTCAAAGGAAAGAACCGTCCCTTCTTTGAAAAAGCACTCCTTCAGTCGTTAAAAGCTCGCACCAAAGACTTTGAACGCGAGATCCTCTTTCGCCAAGGAAGAGTCTACGTCTTTTGTGACGATGAAAGAATTCTCGAGGTGTTACAAAATACGTTTGGTATCGTTGAGGTCTGTGAGTGCGTCAGTTCACCCTGTACAATCGAGGATTTAAGAGAACTTGCACTCGAAGAGATGAAACGAAGAGTAGGGGACAAACAGACGACGTTTAAAGTAGAGACGCACCGAGCTCTTAAGAGTTTCCCGATGACTTCACCTGAGATCAGCGCCGATGTCGGTGGCTACGTCCTTTCAAAGATTCCAAACCTTAAAGTCGATGTCCACAACCCTGAGATCCTCTTAGAGGTTGAAGTCAGAGAAAATATGTACGTCTACTCAAAGACGCATAAGGCCGTTGGAGGACTTCCTTTCGGTGTGGCTGGGCGAAGCGTCGTTCTAATGAGCGGCGGTATCGACAGTCCCGTCGCAAGTTACCGCATGGCAAGGCGAGGAGTCGAGCCGATCTTCTTACACTTCCATGCAGCACCTTTTACGTCAGAAATGGCACTCGATAAGGTTCGTACACTCGTAAAAATTCTTACGAAATACATCGGAAGAGCCGAGTTTCACTACATTAATCTAAAAGATGCTCAAATTGAGATCAAACAGAAGACCGACAACCGTTACTTTACGATCCTTCAAAGGCGTCTCATGACGAGGCTAGCTTGCCGTTTAGCAGAAGAGAGAAGAGCACTCTCTCTTACAACGGGCGAGAACCTCGCACAAGTGGCCTCCCAGACCATGGAAGGAATTTATGCGACCAATAGTGTGAGTGATCGAACGATCTTTAGACCGCTCATATCGTTTGATAAAGAAGACATCGTGACCATGGCGAAGACCCTTGAGACTTTTGAGACATCGATTCTTCCTTTTGAAGACTGCTGTACGATCTTTTTACCGGAAAAGGTTGCGACGCGTCCTCGCATTGAAGACGTATTAGAAGAAGAGAGTAAGCTCGATATCGAAGCAATCGTAGAAATGTGTTATGAGACCAAGAAAAAAGAGATTATCACACGATAATCTCTTTTCTTTTATGGATTGGTTCCTTCACCTGCGCCAGGATCTGGCTGTGGTGATGGCTCAGGAGCAGGATCTCCTCCTTCACTTGGAGCATCTGGATTTGCTGGATCCTCACTTCCTGTAGGATCAGTCGGATCAGTTGGTTCTGTGGGTTGTGGTGGAACCCAGTCCTTGGTATGAACATTACATACTCCAGGTGCGAGTGTATAGCGATGGTCTTTAATCTGGTTCTCATAACCATGGTAATCGAGATCCGGATCGACGCGCGTTAGGATGACAGTACTTCGAATGGTAGATGCTGGACAGTAGGGTCCAGGACGTCTTCCAGAAGCGGTACAGATCGTGATCGCAACACGTGAGTTGTCTTGTTCTGTAGGAACGGTACCTTCAACGAAGAGTTCCTTATGAACCTTACTTATAGGTCCTGCGTAGGAGTACTTACCAGGTAATAGACCACTGACGCCATCGATCGTTTCCGATACGACGCCTGCAGGTTGTTCGGAGAAGCTCTTCGGTTCGTAACCTTCGTGGAGCGGTTTCATAAGCTCACTGAAGATCTTACTAACCCGGTCACTTCTCGCATCGATTCTTACGTCCATGTCGCAGCCAAGCCATACGCTTCCTGAAAGATAGGGCGTACTTCCAGCAAAGAGTAGGTCAAAGCGGTTAGACGTCGTTCCCGTTTTACCAAAGACGGGAATCGTGCGGTTATCTTGACGAATTCGAGCTTGTTTTACGAACGAATCATCGACGTTACCGATTAGGATGTCTCTTAGGATGTAGTTTGCTTCTTCACTAAAGACTCTTTCGCCTTCAGGTTTCGTATTATCGAGGACGATATTTCCTTCGGAGTCGGTCACTTTTGTATAGCAACGGTACGGAATGTGTACACCGTCATTCGCAATCGTCGCATAAGCGCTCGTTAGTTCTACGGGTGGAATACCGTTTGTAAGACCACCAAGGCTTAGAGCTGCGAGGTTCATGTCGTTTACTCGACCGTCTTCAATGAGTGTCGTGACACCGTTTTTCTTTAGGTAGTCGACCATGACACGAGGTGTTACGAGTTCACCGACCTTAACAGCTACGACGTTAATGGAGTCGTAAATCGCTTCACGGATTGATACACGTCCCTTCCAGCCTTCATAAGCATTCTTTGGCCAGGGCTCTTCACGAGCGAGGTATTTAAAGGTTGGAACGTCGTCTACGACGGTAGCTGCTGTAATTTGATGCGTGTCGAGACCAGGTCCGTAGACGCTGATGGGTTTGATCGCAGATCCACTCTGTTGTGGCATAGCAGCACGGTTAAAGATCGCTGTACCTGATACGTTTCGTCCACCGATGACAGCTTTTAAGTAACCTGTATTCGGTTCAATGACACTAAAGGCCATTTGTGGTTGCATGGTTGGAGCGTTAGGGAAGGAGATGTACTTGGGGCTAATCTGTAGAGAGCCCTTCTTACTGATCGTATTTCCTTCCTTTTCCATAAATTCTTTTTTTATGATGAGCTTATCGTTTTCGATTGCCACGAGCTCCGGTGGAATCTCTAGGGAAATGTGCTGATAGAGGAGATAGTAGGGGATGGCACGTTGACCATTCCAGTTATTATCTGCTTTATTTCCAGGGAAGTTATAAAGGGGAGCAAGCGTTACGAGAACGGCTTTTTTAGCGTTTTCATTAAAGCGTAAGAGTTTTGATCCCTTTTCAATGACAAAGTCACCATTGGCATTCGTTTCATAGATGGAGTTTGGAATGTAGAGGTTTCTGTCCTTATCAAAGGCATCTAAGTAGTTGTACATCAAGAAGGCATCGCTCTCAGCGTTTACGATGTAACCGTCTTTAAAGAGCGGTGTGACATCAGGCATGAGACTATACGTCGAGGAGTAGCCTTCACTCATGATGGCATCACGTAAGCGAATGACGAAGGGACTCTTTTCACCAATTTCCCAAACGGTATTAGGAACACCTTCATCGAAGTAACCGCGCTTCTTAAGGAGAGCCCAGGTATCATCGTTCATGATGCCTTTTCCGGGAAGGCCGTTGTCTCTTTGGAAGCGAGCCACTTGGTTACTCAGGTCTTCGTTGTATTCTTCTGTATTACCTTGGTCGTTGATCTCTCGCTCGATCTTCTTTTGCATCTCGACATCTAAAGTCGTATAGACCTTAAGTCCGTGCGTATAGAAGTAGGACTGTGCTTCTTCTTGGCTAATGTTTCTAGAAGCTGCAAGGTCTTTAATGACGTTTGAAATGGTCATCGTAACAAAATAGCTAGCGATATCATTATTTTGCTGTACTTCAGGATTTACGAGATCTGCAAAGTCTGCATTGATTCCCTTTTGGTACTGCTCCTCTGTGATCTTTCCTTGCTTTTTCATCTCACTTAAAATGAGCTTTGCACGGTCTTCGACACGAGGGTTATAAACTAATAAGTACTCTGTTCCTTTGGAACCGACGATCTTTCTGTTTCCGTCGTAGTTCTTTCTTTCAATGATCTGCACAGGCGGATACTTACCAGGAGCCTTAGGAATGGCTGCAATCATAGCCGATTCAATGTAGTTTAAATCTTTTGCGCTCTTAGAAAAGTAAGCGTGAGCGGCGGCTTCAATACCAGCAGACTGCATACCGAGGTCGATCGTATTTAAGTAGGCCGTAATAATCTGTTTCTTCTCTAAGTGGTCTTCTAGTTGCATCGCATAGTAAGCTTCTTGAATCTTACGCGTAAAGCTTCGACTTAAACGCGTGTCAGGAAGGAAGACGTTACGAGCGAGCTGCTGGGTGATGGTCGAAGTACCACTGACCTTACCACTTGAAGTGAGACTGTCTTTAATGGCACCGATCATACGGACAAAGTTAAAACCACGGTGTTCCCAGAAGGTCTTATCTTCGATCGCGATGATCGCGTTAATCATGTCGGGGGAGATGTCTTCATACTTGACGTTCGTTCGTTTGATGGTGGTCAAGTTTTGTGTGAGCACCTCTCCGTTGGCGTCATAGAGGACAGGATTTTGAGCATTTTCGATCTTTGTTACGTCGACATCGGGAGGAAGCTTTGCAATGGCATCCTTCACAATGTAGAAAATGACACTTGCCCCGATGACGATTGACATAATCAGGGTTATAATAAATATGTTCAGTATGGTCAAACCAATTTTTCTCTTTGGTTTTGATCGTTTGGTTTTAATTGGCATTCATACCTCCTCATTTACCTGAACTATTATATCACAACAACCGCCTGTTGGAGAAAGAAGGTTCGATTTGGATTCTACGAAGCATAAAGCTATTTTAGTCAGTCTTTCGCTAAACGACGATAAGGTGACCAATGATGAACTCGTTGAATTAAAAGGATTAGCAGAAGCTGTTGACATAGAGGTCGTAGGGACACTCACTCAGGATAAGCATTCTCCTGACCCTGCAACCTACATAGGAAAGGGAAAAGTCGAGGAACTTCGACTATTAGCAAACGCGAAGGATGCCGATCTCATCATCTTTAACGATGAGCTTTCAGGTTCAACCATTCGAAACCTTTCCGATCAAACGGACAAACTAATCATTGACCGCACGATGCTCATATTAGATATCTTTGCGAATCGAAGTCGTTCGGCTCTCGCCAAAGCCCAAGTAGAGCTCGCTCAACTTGAATACTCAAAGAGCCGTCTTACGGGCATGGGTAAACTTTTAAGCCAACAAGGTGCTGGAATTGGTACGCGTGGTCCTGGTGAAACGAAGCTAGAGAGTGACCGAAGAAAGATCGATTCGCGCATTCAGGAGCTAAAAAAACGCGTCAAAGAACATGCGCAGGTCATGGAGACCATGCGTAAAAAGAGAAAGGGGAACGAAGAGAAGATCGTTGCACTCGTCGGTTATACGAACGCTGGAAAGAGCTCTATCATGAACTGGTTTGTGCGTAAGTACGGTAATGAAATGAACCAGGTCTATGTAAAGGACATGCTCTTTGCGACGCTCGATACGTTTGTAAGACGAATTGACTTCGATGAAAATCGCTCCTTTTTACTCGTAGATACGGTTGGTTTTGTCGATCGCTTGCCGCATGGACTCGTAGACTCCTTTAAGGCGACGCTAGAAGAAGTGAGACAAGCGGATCTTTTAATTCACGTCTTAGATAGCTCGGATGAGCACCTTTCTCTTCAGCGCTCTGCGACGGAGCAAGTTCTTGAAGAGATTAAGGCAGAGACGATTCCAAGGATACAGGTGTTAAATAAGTGGGATCTCGAACCAAAGCTTGGGCTTCCAGAGGGAACGCCTGTTAGTGTCGTGACGGGTGAAGGAATGGAGAAGCTCGTAAGCTTAATTAACCAAGAGCTCTTTAGCGACATGAAAGCAGCGACCTTTTATTTCCCCTTTAATGAAGCGAAACCCATGAGTAAGCTCTTAGAAAACGTAAGACTCTTAAGTCAAAGCTATGACAGTGGAGGCTGTTCGATCGTTGCGATTACGAATGGCATTCAACGAGAGCAGTATAAGAAGTGGCTTTTAGATGTATAGGGTAAAGGGTTTTCAAGAGAAGGAGTTTACGGTAGAGAAGAGCCGCTTTATAGCGAGAGTGTATCCGGTGAAGGATGAAGAAGAAATAGAGAGGATCGTAAAAGAGACCTGGAAGGAGCACCGTAAGGCTACGCACGTCGTGACTGCTTATCGCCTGGGAGAGCCCTCCCGAGGCTACTATAATGACGACGGCGAGCCCTCTCAGAGTGCCGGTGCTCCGATGTTAATGGTTCTTGAAAAGGAAGAACTCACCGATACTTTAGTTGTAGCTATTCGATACTTTGGAGGGATTAAGCTCGGTGTCGGTGGACTCATTCGAGCTTACACAGAGTGTGCGAAGGAAGCCATCGATGGCGTAGAAAAGCGAAAGGTCATTGAAGTGAAGCGGGTCATTTTTACCTATGACTATACGTATCACGGTTCCATCGAACTATTACTACCGGAGATCTATAGGGAAGAACCCCTTTATGAAGAGAAGGTTCAACAGACTGTCTACTTAGAAAACGACGACCTCCTTCAAAAGCTTGTAGAGATTACGAGCGGAAAGGTTGAGATTCAAATAGATAGCAATGGCTATTTAGAAGTCTCAAAAACGGGTACTATTGTTACAGGAGGTTCTTATGAAAGAATTAATCGCTAACGCATTAAATGAAAAGCGCTGGGCAGTCCTTGGCGCAACCGATAAAAAAGATCGTTTTGGATATAAGATTCTAAAGCGTCTCATCGACCTAGACTACGATGTGACACCGATCAATCCGAACTACGAAGAAATTCTAGGAAAAAAAGCGTATAAAAATCTTAAAGATGTTCCAGAGGCCATCGACGTCGTCGATGTCGTCGTCAATAAAGAGCTCGTTCGTAAGTGGATAGAATCGGACGATCTGAGCTGTTACAAGTACATCTGGTTTCAACCTCATACGTACGATGAAGAGATCATTGAGTTAGCTAAGGCGAAAAACTCAAATCTCATCTATGATCACTGTGTATTGATTGAAACAAACAAATAGAGCGAAGCATGATGCTTCGCTCTTACCTTTTATTCATCCTTTTTAAAATCCTTTGGTCTTTCAAAGATGACTTCATCTTCTAAAAATGCTTTTCGATCGACGAGAACCGTCTTTTCTTCCTCGTGGAAGGGGGAGATGACGACGGTCTCTTCATTTTCCTCAGGCTTTGAATGAAGATCCTTTACTCCGAAAGTAGCTCTTGATCTTGGAAGTTCTTCTTTTACAGGAACAATTTCTTCCATTTCCTTCGGCTCAACGAGAGGTGCACTCGTTTCAAAGGGAATCTCTTCATTCACCTTTGGCATGAGTACAGTCGAGGTATCTTCTTTTCGTACCTCTTGAATCTCTTCACGCTTCTTTGGAACCTCTAGGGCTTCATCGATGGCACCACGCTCTACTTTTCCTGAATAAATCTTATTATCGAAGTCAGCAAATGTCGCTTCAAAGTCGTTTACATCGAGGCTCGTTGCCTTAAAGTAGAGTGACTGAGGCGTTCTTTCTTCGTCGAGGTAGCGTACATTTAAGATAAAGTTGTTCTTCTTTAGGAGCCTGTTCCATATTGCACTGAAGAATTTGACGACGGGGTTTGAATGCGCTAGCTGATTTTCATAGTCAAAGGTGATGATCTTTTGAAAAGGAATGGCTAGGGCATGCTCTAGTCCGCCGGTGTTCTTTAACTCTTTATAGATGGTATCGAGGTTGTCTCGACTAATGACGAGATTACTATCATCTAAAAAGAGCGTATTGGTCGTTCCGCTTAAAGGGGACCCACCCGTCGAAATGTTTTTTAAGCCATTCCAGATGTAGCGGTCCTTAGAACCAACCATGTGAGCTAGTCTTTTACCGATAAATATGAGATACAGGTAATAAAAGAAGATGACAAATCCTGCGATGAGCAGGATGAAAACGAGAATTCTACCCATAAACTCCTCCTATACCTAGTAAGTATAGCATAGGGAAATGAGTTTTGAAATATTCATTGATCTTCTTTCAGAAAGTTAGGGTGATTCATATTGTAAACCTAATTTCTAAAATTAGTTGACATATGTTTTCTGATCCGCTAAAATTCCCTAGGAAAGAGGTAATTATGAATACAAAAACATTGACTCGTATGGCTCTAATGGTCGCTCTACTCACAGTCTTTAGCTGGATCAGTGTACCGATTGGTCCCGTTCCTGTGACGCTTCAGCTCATCGCTGTTTTTCTCGTTTCGTACCTTTTTAGCCCCAAAGAAAGCTTTCTCATCGTGCTCTGCTGGCTTCTTTTAGGAGCAGTAGGCGTTCCCGTCTTTTCTGGCTTTAAGAGTACGAGTGCACTCATCGGTCCTACGGCAGGATTTATCGTATCTTTCTTACTCGTAGCACCTTTTGTGAGTTCCTTTAGAGAACGCTCCGTCGTTCAGGCCTTTCTCATCTCTCTTGTGGGCCTTGTCATCGTCTATCTTTTAGGTAGTGGATGGTTTATGTTCGTTCTTAAAAAGGGAGCGATGGAGACACTGAAACTCGCTGTTTTACCGTTTGTCGTGATCGATGTCGCAAAAATTGCGATCGCCCTTTTCGTCTCGAAAGCTCTAAGGAAGGTTTCCCCAAGCACTCTATAAGGAGTGCTTTTTTTTTGCTATACTAATACGAGGAGGACATCATGATTGCACTCATTCAAGGCGAAGTATTAACGATCGATACCGATGGCATCGTGCTACTTACACAAAACATCGGCTATCGCATATTTATGAGTAATAGAGACCTCTCTTCATTAGAAGAGCATCAAGATACGAAAGTATTTACAGAACTCATCGTAAGAGAGGATGACATGAGTCTCTTTGGCTTCCTTTCCGATAAGGACCGAGAGATGTTTAATGCACTACGAAGTGTCACAGGAATCGGAGCAAAGACGGCTCAAGCGATCTTAGGCATGTTAAGTGCCAAGGAAGTGATTCAGCTAGTGATCGAAGAAAACACGACCTTCTTAATGAAGGTGCCAGGGATCGGTAAGAAGACTGCCCAGAGGATCATCTTAGAACTTAAAGACAAGTTCTTAAAACAGTACGGTGACGTTGGAACCTTCGTTCAACCTGTCACTCAAAGTGATCCGAGTATCGATGAAGTGAGAGATGCACTTTTAAGCTTAGGTTACGACCGCTCTGAGGTGACATCTGTCTTAAAGAAGATTGAACGAAGTGACAGTGTAGAAGAGATGTTAAAAGCCGCACTAAAAGAGCTCGTGAGGTGGTAGATGGCTAGAAATTTACTGACTCCAGGACTTACGGAGCAGGATCAAAAGGAAAAGAGTCTTCGTCCGACGCGGCTTGAAGAGTACGTCGGTCAGAAGAAGAATATTGAGAAGCTAAAGATTTTTATCGAAGCTTCTAAGATTCGTGAAAAGCACCTCGATCACGTGCTTCTCTATGGTCCGCCAGGATTAGGTAAGACGACGCTTGCTCAGATTATTGCAAACGAAATGGGCGTAGGAATAAAGATTACAAGTGGTCCAGCGATCGAGCGCACCGGTGATTTAGCAGCCGTTTTAAGTTCCCTTAAAGAGAACGATGTACTCTTTATTGATGAGATTCACCGCCTGCCTCGAACGGTAGAAGAGGTCTTATATCCTGCCATGGAGGACTTTGCGCTAGATATCATGATCGGTAAAGGCCCACAGGCTCGAAGTGTCCGTTTAGACCTTCCGCACTTTACATTAATCGGTGCTACGACTCGCTCGGGTGACCTCTCAAGCCCTTTAAGAGACCGCTTTGGCGTACTTCTTCGCTTGGAGCTCTATGAACCTGAGGAACTCGAAGAGATCATCATGAGAAGTGCATCCGTCTTAGATGTCACGATCGATCCCGAAGCACGTCATGAAATTGCCAGACGTTCAAGAGGAACGCCTCGTATCGTAAACCGCCTCTTAAAGCGCGTCAGTGACTTTGCGATCGTTTCAAACGATGGCATCATCGACAAGAAGCTCACGGACCAGGCTCTAGAACTCATGGAGATCGACCGCTTGGGGCTCGATCAGACCGACTTAAAGCTCTTACGTACGATTATCGAACAGTTTGATGGAGGCCCCGTTGGACTCGACACGCTCGCAGCTTCTACCGGTGAAGAGCGAGGCGATATTGAAGACGTCTATGAACCCTATCTCTTACAGCTCGGTTTCATTAAGAGGACGCCACGTGGAAGAGTCGTTCTAAGAAGAGCGTATGGGCATTTGGGGATTGCCATGCTAAAAGAGGAACCACTCCTCTTTGATTGGACAGAAGATGAAAACGAGTGATTTTTTTTACGAACTACCAGAGGAACTGATCGCACAGCATCCTCTTTTAAAGCGAGACGAAAGCAGGCTCATGGTAATAGATCCTAAGGATCACTCCATTAGCCATAAGCACTTTCGAGATATTTTAGACTACTTAAACCCTGGGGACGTGCTCGTCATTAACGATACGAAAGTACTTCCTGCTAGGATCTTTGGTACGAAAGAGACGGGAGCTCACATTGAATTCCTTCTTTTAACAGAAGTAAAGAAGGATGAATGGCGAGTTCTCACGCGTCCTGCAAGACGAGTGCGAGCCGGAGATGTTATCGACTTTACCTCCATGAAAGCAGTCGTCCTTGAAGAACTTGAATCGGGAGAGCGGATCGTACGCTTTGAATACGAGGGGATCTTTTTAGAGCGTCTCCAAGAGATCGGAACGATGCCACTACCGCCCTACATTAAAGAACGCCTCGAAGATAACGACCGCTATCAGACCGTGTACGCCGATCACTTAGGATCTGCTGCAGCACCTACGGCTGGGCTTCACTTTACGAAAGAACTTCTAGATAAGGTCGAGGAGAAGGGGATCGTGATCGCTCACGTCACACTTCACATTGGTATCGGAACCTTTCGTCCCGTAAGCGTTGAAGACGTCGAAAGTCACGAGATGCACTCGGAGCGCTACCTTCTTACGGAAGAAAATGCAGAGAAAATTCGAAAGGCGAAGCGCGTCATCGCGGTCGGTACGACGAGCGTGAGAACGCTTGAATCCATCTATCAGAAATACGGTGAGATTCGAGCTTCTGAGGGCGATACGAACATCTTCATCTACCCTGGAATTCCCTTCCATGTGATCGATGGGCTCATTACGAATTTTCACCTGCCCGAATCGACTCTTATCATGCTCGTAAGTGCCTTTGCAGGGACCGATTTTACACTAGACGCTTATCGTGAAGCCGTCAGTGAGCGTTACCGCTTCTTTAGCTTTGGCGATGCCATGTTTATAAAGGAAAAATATGTTTGAATTTGAACTTCAGAAAAAAGATGAACACACGAAGGCCCGAGCAGGGCGCTTCGTCACAACACATGGTGTCATTGAAACGCCCGTCTTTATGCCAGTTGGAACGAAGGCAACGGTTAAGAGCATGACGCCAGAAGACCTCGAAGAATTAGGCGCACAGATTATTCTTTCGAACACCTACCACTTGCACATTCGCCCTTCGAGCGAACTCATTAAGCGCGCTGGAGGTCTTCATAAGTTTATGCACTGGGATCATCCGATCCTTACAGACTCTGGTGGATTTCAGGTCTTTAGCTTAAAGGGTATGCGAAAGATTCAAGAAGAAGGCGTCGTCTTTCAGTCTCACTTAGACGGCAAGCGTATCTTCATGGGTCCAGAGGAGTCGATCGAGATCCAAAATAATCTCGGGAGCGACATCATCATGGCTTTCGATGAATGTGCACCGATTCCGGCTACGTATGAATACGTAAAGCATTCCGTTGAAAGAACAACTCGTTGGCTCGAACGCTGTGTGAAGGCACATAAAAATCCAGACACCCAAGCGCTCTTTGGCATCATGCAGGGCGGTCTCTATAAAGACCTTCGAGAGCTTAGCGCCGAAGGCATCGTAAAACTCGATCTACCGGGCTATGCCATCGGAGGTTTAAGCGTCGGCGAGACGAGAGAAGAGATGTATGAAACACTCGACTATGCAGCAGACCTTTTACCAGCTAATAAACCACGTTACCTCATGGGCGTCGGTGTCGCTGAAGACCTCGTCGAAGGTGTGCTACGTGGTATTGACTTCTTCGACTGCGTACAGCCTACTCGCATTGCTCGTCACGGCATGGCGATGACATCACACGGTGAGATCTCGATTAAGAGAAACGAATACACCGAGGACTTCACACCACTCGATGAGACGTGTGGATGTTATACGTGTCGTCACTACACGAAGGCTTATTTAAGACATCTCTATAAAGCCAATGAGATGCTTTCTGCTAGACTGTTAAGCTATCACAACCTCTATTATCTCGTTCATCTCATGAAAGATATGCGAGAAGCCATTTTAAACGATACACTTTCTGAATTTACACAGAAATTCTTTGCAATGAGGCGAGGTATCGTGTAAAATAATAGGAGTTAAGAAAGGAGCACACATGCCATATTTATCTGCAGCACCAGCTCAAGGTGGATTCAGTTATTACACCATCATTTTGTGGGTTGGACTTTTAGCTATTTTTTACTTCTTACTTATTAGGCCACAAAAGAAACGCCAAGAACAAGCAAAAGAAATGCAAAACCAGCTTGCCACAGGCGATAAGGTAACGACGATCGGTGGTATTATGGGCGTCGTTTCAGCCGTTTCAGAAGACAACATTACGATCGATGTAAACGGTTCAAAGTTGACCTTTAAGAAATGGGCTATAGGCAGCGTGGAATCCGCTGAACAAACGACAGTAGAATAAGGAGATTATTTATGAAACACGTTAAAACAATTTACCGTGGCACAAAAGCAGACCAAAAAATGGGTTGCGGAGAATGCCAGACGTCCTGTCAATCTGCCTGCAAGACATCCTGCACGGTAGGAAATCAGGGTTGCGAGAACAAATAAGCAGCTTAGGCTGCTTTTTCCTTTGGAGGGTGTATGATTCATACGTACACATTTGAAGGCCGAAATATTGTAATCGACGTCGCGAGTGGAGCGATTCATGTCGTAAGTGACGACATGTTTTCTCTTCTAAACGGAGGAGAGGGTTCGGATGAAGCGAAAGAAGAACTCAAGGCACTCCGTGAAGAGGGACTCTTAGATAGCGTCGATCATTCCAAAGAACTACTAACAAAGTTTCCGAAAAAGCCCCTCATTAAAGCCATGTGCTTGCACGTTGCACACGACTGCAACTTAAGGTGTGAATACTGCTTTGCATCGACCGGGGACTTTAAAGGCTCCAGAGAGATCATGGACCTTGAAACAGGAAAGAAAGCGCTACGCTTTCTCATCGAACACAGCGGAAACCGAAAAAATCTCGAAGTAGACTTCTTTGGTGGCGAGCCACTCATGAACTTTGATGTCGTGAAAGAGCTCGTAGCTTACGGCCGACAAATTGAAAAAGAACATCAAAAGAACTTTCGTTTTACTATGACCACGAATGGCGTGCTCTTAGATGACGAAAAAATAGATTATTTAAATCGCGAGATGCACAATGTCGTCTTGAGTATCGACGGCAGAAAATCCACGAATGACCGCATGCGAAAGACCATCACGGGAACGAGTAGCTACGACGTCATCGTGCCAAAGTTTCAGCACTTCGTCGAGAAGAGAGGCGATAAGAATCACTACATCCGAGGAACCTTTACTTCCTTCAATGTCGATTTCTTTGAAGACCTCATGCACCTTAGAGACTTAGGCTTTAAGGAACTGAGTATGGAACCCGTCGTCGCTTCTCCAGAAGAGCCTTATAGCTTTAAAGAAGAAGACGTTCCAAAGATCAAGGAGCAGTACGAGCTCCTTGCTAAAGAATTAAAAAAGCGCATGGGAACAGCGGATGACTTCAATTTCTTCCACTACATGCTAGACCTCGCTGGCGGTCCTTGTGCTGTAAAGCGGGCAAGTGGCTGTGGTGCTGGTGTCGAATACGTCGCAGTAACTCCTACGGGAGACATCTACCCTTGCCACCAATTTGTAGGAGAAGAAGAATTCCGCATCGGTACACTCGATACAGGAATTACGAATCCAGAACTCGTAAAAAGCTTCTTAAAGACCTCGATCTTTGATAAGAAAGCTTGTACAGAGTGTTGGGCGAAGTACTACTGCAGTGGTGGATGTCATGCGAATGCCTTCCACTTTAATAAAGACTTAACAGTGCCTTACGATATCGCCTGTGAACTCGAGCAAAAACGCGTCGAAATGGCCGTTTGGCTTGCCGTAGAAAGGAGCTTACGTGATTCTGAAGTATCTGAATAAAGAACCGATCCTTTCTGAGGAAGCCTTTGTCGCACCCGATGCAACCGTCATCGGCGACGTCGAGATCGAAAAGGACGCTTCCATCTGGTTTCAAGCCGTTATCCGTGGAGACGAAGAACCCATAAGAATCGGGGAGGGAAGTAACATTCAAGACCTCACCATGGTCCACGTTTCAAAGGATTTCCCTACGACCATCGGTCGCTACGTGACGGTAGGCCATGCAGCGATTGTTCACGGTTGTGAAATTGGGGACTATACATTAATTGGAATGGGTGCTACAGTATTAGACGGTGCAAAAATCGGTAACCACTGTATTATCGGTGCAAATAGCCTGGTGAGCCAGAATAAGGTCATTCCTGATGGCTCGATGGTTTACGGTTCGCCTGCGAAAGTGATTCGAAGCTTGAGCGAAGAAGAAATTCGCTTTCTCGAAGAGCACGCAAAAGAATATATCGATCTTTCGAAAAATTATATCTTGGAGGAAAAAAGATGAGCGGAAGAAACAAAGCGCTACTACTAGGTACGATCCTCTTGATCGCTTTGATCACATTAGGAACGTTCCTAGGCTTTGGCCCCATCAAAGCATGGGTCAATAGCTTAAATCTAGGTCTAGACATCGAAGGCGGTGTTGCCGTCGTTTACGAAGGCGTAAAGACCGATAAGATGACAGATCAAGAATTTACAAAGGCCGTCGACGAGACACTGAGTGTTCTCTCAAGACGTATTAACTCCTTTGGTCTAACAGAGCCTAATATCACCAAGGAAGGAACGAAACGCATTCGTATCGAGCTTCCTGGTACAAAGGACATCACGAAAGCAGTAGAGATGATCGGTAAGACTGCAACACTCGAATTCTACCAAGTGGATGAGAATATCGAGACACCGCCAGTAGAAAATGCTGTCATCTCTGAAAAGGGTGGAAAGAAAGTCTTCACCTTTGGAAATAAGGAATTCCCATTTAACGCAAAGCTTCTCTTTAAAGGTAACGAATTAAAGAATGCTGGCGTTGGAACACAAGAAGGTCTAAACGTTGTAACGTTTGAACTCACTGATAACGGAACGAAGATCTTCAGTGAATCAAGTAAGGAAATTGTTGAAAAATACAAAGCACGCCGTGGACAGATCGTCATCGTTTTAGATAACGAAATCATCAGTGCTCCTTACGTCGATCAAGTATTAACAGACTCTAACCTCGTCATTCGTGGTAACTATACAGCGGATGAAGCCATCCTCCTTTCAAACCTCATTAAGGGTGGTGCGCTTCCCATTCAACTAAAAGAAGTTCAGACAAACCTCATCAATGCAACGCTCGGTCAAAATGCTCTTCAAAAGGCCGTTCTAGCAGGTATCATAGGCTTTGGACTCATCTTTGTCTTCATGGTCCTTCGCTATAGACTCGGTGGATTCATTGCAACCATCGCACTTTTACTCTATGGTTCATTGACATTCCTCGTACTCATGCTCTTTAATGCAACACTCACACTGCCTGGTATCGCAGGTATGGTTCTTTCGATCGGTATGGCGGTCGATGCGAACGTTATCATCTTAGAACGTTTACGTGAAGAACTCGGCTTTGGTAAGACACTCCGTTCCGCTGTAAAAGCATCCTACCACCGTGCTATGAGTGCAATCGTAGACAGTAACATCACAACGCTCGTTGCAGGTATCATCCTTTACATCTTCGGTGAAGGTAGTGTTAAGGGATTTGCTATTACGCTTTCCGTCGGTGTCGCATTATCCATGTTCACAGCGATCCTCGTCACACAATTTATGATGAACCTACTCGCTGGTATTCCTGGACTCGATAATCGCAACCTCTACGGCTTTAAGAACCCTGAAAAAGAAACCTTTAACTTTGACTTCATGAAAAATGCGAAGTACTTCATCATCTTAAGTATCGTTTTAATCGGTATCGGTATGGGTGCTCTCGTGATGCATGGCTTCGACTACGGTATCGACTTTACTGGTGGTACGATCTTAAATATCGCCATGGATAAGGAAGTCAATCCTCAAGAAGTTCAAGATACAATCGCTCAGTTCAAACTAGACCCAACCATTATCACAAGTGGTGACGGATCCAACGTCCTTTCCATTAAGACGAAAGAAGCACTCGATGCGAAGATGCGTGATGATGTCTTTGGTGCTCTTCAAAAGAAGTACAACCTAAAGACAGAAGCATTCTTAGGTGGTAGCCAATTTGGACCAGCAATCGGTAGTGAAATCGGTCAACAGGCCATCATCGCTATCGTCATTGCAACGATCGCAATGCTACTCTATGTAACGCTTCGCTTCCAGTTCAACTTCGGTGTCTCAGCCGTCGTTGCACTCGTTCACGATACCTTGATGCTACTTGCAATCTATGCATTCTTTAAAGTCACTGTTAATAGCTCCTTTATCGCAGCCGTCCTAACCGTCGTCGGTTACTCCATTAACGACACGATCGTTATCTTCGATAAAGTACGTGAGAACTTAAAGCTTATGCGTGGCGAAACGAATGCAGCAATCATTAACCGCTCCATTAACCAAACACTTACGAGAACGCTCTTTACAGCACTAACGACGTTCTTCGTTATCCTTACACTTTATATCTTTGGTGTCGACAGCATCCGCGAATTCGCCTTCCCATTACTCTGGGGTACTATCGTCGGTAGCTATTCAACACTCTTTATTGCAGGTCCACTTTGGGTATATCTTTCACGTAAGAAAAAATCCTAGGAGGAATCATGCAAAAGAGTTTGATCGTCATCTTATTGATACTCGTTGTACTACTCGTCTTTGCACTCTTTAACCAAACGATCGTTCCGATCAATCTCGGCGTTGTCCGTTATGAAGTCGTTTTACCGGTTGTCATTGGCTGTGCCTTACTCATCGGAATGGGTATTCAAGCACTCATGAGTGTCAAAGGAAACTTTAATAAGCGAGCTGAAATCAACGAGCTAAGAAAGCAAAATGCCAAGCTTTCACAAGAACTCATCGACTTGAAAAAGACACAAGTCGAGCCCACACCCGTGACACCTGATACTGAATCATTAGTCGATGAAACACATCTATAAGAATCAATGGATACAATCGAACCCTTCAAAGATAGCCCTCAATCGGGGGCTATCTTCATCTATTGAAGGGCTTCTAGCTTCTCGTTTTACAGACGAAGAACTCGAGGACTTTTTTCATCCTCAGTTTTTAGAAGAAGAGATCGCTGGAACAAAAGAGGCGAGAGAGCGAATCAAAGAAGCCATCGAAAAGAATGAAAAGATCGTGATCTTTGGCGATTACGACGTCGATGGCATCACAGCAAGCGCTCTTCTTTTTCGCGTTCTAAAAAGACTCGGTGCAAATCCCTTTGTCATTCTTCCGAGTCGCTATGAAGACGGCTATGGGCTCAATGAAAAGAGTGTAAGAAAGATTCCAGCGTGTGACCTACTCATAACCGTTGATACGGGCATTAGTTCTTATAAAGAGATTGAGGAACTAAAGAAGAGAATGGATGTGATCGTAACCGATCACCACGAACTACCGGAAGTAATCCCCAACTGCATCGTAATAAACCCAAAGATCAGCTACCCTTCAAAGATGCTCGCAGGCGTCGGTGTCGCGTTAAAGCTCGCTTATGCTTTGACAGAACTTACAGACGACGAGTGGGTGCTATCCATGATGGGTTCGATTAGCGATGTCGTTCCACTTTTAGGAGAGAACCGCTACATCGTAAAGAAGGGCTTAGAAGTCGTAAAGAATACGAAGATAAAAGGGCTTTTAATCCTTTGTAAAGCACTGAAGCTCGATCCCAATGCCCTGACTGCTTATCACTTTGGATTCCGCGTAGGACCTGTGTTAAATGCCAGTGGACGCTTGGATGATCCGACGTTAGCCTTCCACCTTCTAACGAGTGAAGATGAAGTGCTTTTAAGAGATCTTGCATCGAAACTTTTAAAGTTAAATGAGGAGCGAAAGAGTAAGGAACAAAGCATCGTTAATGGCGTTAAAGTAAGTGATCACTTTATCGTAGACTATAACCCTGAGTGGCTTACAGGAATCCTTGGGCTCGCTGCTTCTAAGGTTTCGAATAAAGAAAAGCTTCCCTGTATTCTCCTTCAAGAAGAGGGAGGTGTGCTTAAAGGAAGTGGAAGAAGTATCGGTGACTTTTCACTTCTCGAGGCCCTTCGAGCGAATGCCTCGCTTCTCACGCGCTTTGGCGGTCATAAGAGTGCCTGTGGACTCGAGCTTCCTCTAGAAAACTATGAAGCGTTCGTTTCAGGACTTAAAGACTTCTCTAAAGAGCACTTAAGTGAAAAAGACCGCTATCCGGTCCTGGAATACGTTCCCATGGAACTAGGAGACATCAACCTTTCTCTCTTAAACGAGCTCGACCTTTTGATGCCCTTTGGGGAAGGAAACCCAGAGCCTCTCTTTCGCTTGGATGGGCTTACCTTGGAATCGATAAAGCGCATGGGTAAAGAGAATCAGTTTGCTCGCCTGACCTTTCGAAAAGAGGCGAGGAGCTTAGAATTTCTCCTCTTTCAAAAGCCTTTTATCGAATTTAAAGAGGGAGTGGAGTACGACCTTCTGTTCCGCGTTCAGCGAAACGAATTTTTGGGTGTCGTAAGGCTTCAGCTTCTTTTGGAGGACGCTCACTACAGTGTTGCGCAAATTGATAGCTTTTCCCCTCGATACCTGGAATCCCTAGAGCACTTTCATGAGCTTCTCTTTCACTACGGTGAAGGTATCTCGCATGGATCGCTCTTTCTAGAAGACGATGAACCACTTACAAAGCTTTCGAAGGAGAGTGTCCTAAGTGGTGAAACGTCACGCATTCATGGCTTTTTTGAAGCTATACCCGATAGGGATAAGCTCATCGAGCTCTATAAGCGGTGGAAAGAAAATCCGGTTGTGACCTTTGAAGAGGGATTAACGGGTTTTCTCGGGTTAAAAATATTTGAAGAATTACAACTAATTTCGTATACTAATAAAGAACGAGAATTCAAGGTGACATTCCTTGAAGTCGAGCAAAAGAAAAACATTCAAACGTCTAAGACGTTTCAAAAAGGCTTAGAAGCCAAGGAGGACTTCTATGGACTTAAAAGATACGGTTCGAGTCATTGAAAACTACCCTAAGCAGGGCATTAGCTTTAAGGACATCACGACCCTTCTAAAGGATCCCGAAGCTTATCAGGAAGCGATGAAGGAGCTTATCAAAGTTGCATCTTCGATGGACTTCGATTACATCCTAGCAGCTGAGGCACGTGGCTTTATTATCGGAGCCCCACTTGCTTACGAATTGAAAAAGGGCTTTATTCCTGTAAGAAAGCCCAATAAGCTTCCAGGAAAGGTACTTCGTCAGGCCTTTGACCTCGAATACGGTACCGACTACTTAGAGATTCACACCGATGCACTAAAAGCAGGCGATAAAGTCATCGTCGTTGATGACCTTTTAGCAACGGGTGGAACGAGTAAAGCCATGATCGAAATGGCTGAAAAGCTCGGAGCAGAGGTTTCAGGTGCACTCTACTTAATTGAACTAGAAGAACTAAACGGACGTAAAGCCTTAGATGGCTACAGAGTTGAGAGTGTCATCAAATATTAGAGGCGTTATGGAACTAGAAGAGTTTCTGGAGCACCTAGACGCGCTCCACTTAAGCTACAATCGAGAACGTATGAAGTTGGCCTTTGAGTATGCTTCGAAAGCACACGAAGGACAATTTCGCCAATCGGGTGAGCCCTATGTGACGCACCCTATTCAGGTTGCACTTATTTTAGCTGAACTCGATCTAGATGAAGATACGATCATCGCAGGTCTTCTTCACGACGTCGTAGAGGACACCTTTGCGACCGTTCCCATGATCTTTGAGCTCTTTGGAGCAGAGGTTGCAAACATCGTAGATGGTGTTACGAAGATCGAAAAGATGCACTACGAATCCAAGGTCGTCGAGCAAGCAGAGAACTTTAGAAAAATGCTTCTTGCCATGAGTAAGGACATTCGAGTCATCCTCGTTAAGCTTGCTGACCGCCTTCACAACATGCGTACCTTAAAGTACAAGAGCGATGCGACCAAGATCATTAAAGCCGATGAGACGCTAGAAATCTACGTTCCTTTAGCGCATCGCTTAGGTATCTATAGGCTCAAGTGGGAACTTGAAGACCTGGCATTCCTTTATAAAGAACCAGAAAAATACCGTGAGCTCGTCGCCAAGGTCGATAGAAAGCGTCGTGAAAGAGAGCAGGATCTTAAGACCATCATGACAAAGATCTCAGAGTCTCTCAATGAATCTGGCATCGCCCATACGATCTATGGAAGACCGAAAAACCTCTACAGCATCTACCGAAAAATGACTGTTAAGAAGTATGCCTTTGAAGAGATTCACGACCTCACAGCGATTCGTGTCATCGTTTCGGAAATTCCCCTTTGCTATGCTGCCTTAGGTATTATTCACAGCAAGTGGAAACCGATTCCAGGTCGATTTAAAGACTACATCGCGATGCCTAAACCTAACATGTATCAGTCGCTTCATACGACGCTTCTCGGAGAAAATGGCGAAACCTTTGAGGTTCAAATCCGTACAGAAGAGATGCACAGAGTTGCTGAATACGGTATCGCTGCTCACTGGAAATACAAAGAAAAGGGCTCAGAAATCGACATGAATTGGGTGAACCAGCTCATGGAATGGCAAAGAGAGCTTGAGAATCCAACCGAGTTCATCGATAGCATCAAGATGGACCTCTTTAATTCTCACGTCTACGTCTTTACGCCCAAAGGAAATGTCATCGAACTTCCCGATGGCGGAACGCCCGTTGACTTTGCCTATAAGATTCATACCGATGTCGGTAACCACTGCGTGGGAGCGAAGGTCAATGGACGCATCGTCCCACTAAACTACACCTTAAAGATCGGCGATATCGTAGAGATCTTAACGACCAAGAGCTTAAATGGCCCCAGTCGCGACTGGCTAAGTTTTGTTAAGAGCTCTCAGGCGAAAAACAAGATTCGTGCCTACTTTAAGAAACAAAATGTCACTGAAAATATTGAAAAGGGAAAAGACATCTTAGAGCGAGAACTTTCGAAGTATCAACTGAGCTTAAAGCAAGTCATGACGGAAAAGATCACGAAAGAGCTCCTCGATAAGCTTACGAGTAAGACCATGGATCACATCTATGCTTCTATCGGCTATGGAGACATGGATTTAAGGCAGATTATGCCGACCATTCGTCAGGAGTTCATCCCTGAAGAAGAAAAGAAAGTCGTTAAGCCTGTTAAACACGATAACTCGAGTTCTGGCTTTGTCGTTCAAGGCTCTACCGACATGCTCATTCGTCGGGCAAAGTGCTGTAATCCCATCCCAGGCGATCAGATTATAGGCTTTATCACGCGTGGTAGCGGTATTACTGTTCACCGCAGTAACTGTACGAACTTTAATCCCGACGATGAAAAGAACGAGCGCTTTATCCAAGTGCACTGGGACGACGATCGAACGAAATTCTATCAAGCGACGTTAAAGATCGTAGGAAGTGATCGACCAGGCCTTCTTACGAATATTACAAATACGATTAATAACCAATCTAGCACCATTCGAGGCTTAAATGCCAAGGTCAATAATAACCAGCTTGCGACCATCGTCGTAACCTTCGATGTTCACGACACTGAAGACCTTCAAGAGATGGAACGTAAGCTAAGAGCCTTAAGTGGTGTTCACGAGGTACAGAGATTATGAGAGCTGTCGTACAGCGCGTGAAGTACTCAAAAATTGAAGTGGATCAGGAACTCATCAGTGAGATCGGAGTCGGTCTCATGGTCTTACTCGGTGTCAGTGTCGACGACACGGAAGAAGATGCTGAATACATGATCAAAAAAATACCGGAACTAAGGATCTTTGAAGATGAGGAAGAGAAGATGAACCTCACGGTAAAAGACGTTCAAGGTTCCATTCAGATCATTAGTCAATTTACGCTTTATGGCGATGCGAGAAAGGGAAGAAGACCTTCCTTTATAGAAGCTGCAAGACCAGAGCTCGGATTAAAACTCTATGAACTAGTCTGCGAAAAGATTGAAGCTTTAGGTCACACGGTAAAGCGCGGCTCCTTTGGTGCCGACATGCAAGTGAGCCTTTTAAACGATGGTCCTGTCACCATATTACTCGACAGCAAGCGAGGATTTTAATGAATAAACGCTTTCGAACACGCTTAATGGGTGTAAATGTCTATGTCCTTTCTCACGGGAAAAAAGCGCTCGTCATCGATCCCGGTGAGAGAATTAAGGCACTCGATGAATACCTTAAGACGGAAGGTCTTGAGGTCGTTGCCATTCTTTTAACCCATGGTCACAGCGATCACATTATGGGCGTGAATGAATATCGTGAGGAATGGAACTGTCCTGTCTACGTTCATGAGAACGATCTTGAGCTACTTGAGGACTCCGATAAAAACGGCGCTTTAATGATCTTTCGACAGAGCTATACCGTGGAAAACGCCGAGACCTTTGGAGAAGGCATGCTTACGATCGACGACTTTAAGATTCAAGTTCTCCATACGCCAGGTCATACGCAAGGAAGCGTATGCTTTATCATAGACGGAGAGCTCTTTAGTGGAGACACCCTCTTTCAATCAGGTATCGGTCGCTACGACCTCTACGGTGGTTCTGAGAGCATGATCTTTAACTCTATCCGTTCTAAGCTCTACACCTTAAAAAATCTCCCCGTCTTTCCAGGACACGGTCCTGAAACGACGATCGATGAAGAGCGACGCACGAATCCCTTTGTGAGAATGTAATGACCAAGTTACTTATAGACGATGAACGCATGAACCTTCGAATAAAGATGGTCTTTGAGGCGTTCTATACGGATCTTGTACTCACAGATGACGATCCCGATTTCATCTGTAACATGACCCGACTCATTCACCGCGATAAACTCATTCTTTTTACGAAAGACGAAGAGCTCAAGGAGCTCTTTTTGTACCTAGAGACATTGAGCCGAGCAAAGAGTGAGTGGGGAACGCTTTCAGGAGTCAGGCCCTTAAAGCAGATTCATAAACGACTTGATGAAGGATTTTCAGACGAAGAGATTAAACGAGTGCTTGTTGAAGAGATTCTCGTAAGTGAAAAAAAGACCGATTTTCTCTTAGAGATCGCTCATCATCAGCGTCCCATCTATCTAAAAGATCAGGAGAAGCTTTCGCTCTACGTCAGTGTTCCTTTCTGTCCTTCCATCTGCTCTTACTGTAACTTCCATACGAGACCTGTCACAAAAAAACTTTCGAAACGCTACCTCGATGAGCTCATTTCTGACATCGATTACGTCAAAGAATGTGCCGATCGCTTTGGTCGAGAGGTCGATATCCTTTACATCGGTGGTGGTACTCCTACAAGCCTAGAAAAGGAATACTTAAAAGAACTTCTCGATGTCTTAGAAGCTCATTTTCCCAGAGAAAGCTTAGTAGAATACACCATAGAAGCCGGTCGAATCGATAGCTTTCACGATAAGTTTGACCTCTTAGAGAGAGCCAGTAGAGTTTGCGTTAACCCACAGACTTTAACTGAGAAAGTGCAACTCGCCGTTCACCGAGAACTAAAAGGCGACCTCGAGCAGATCATTAGGCACTTTGAAGAAAAGGGGATTGTCGTAAATAGTGACCTCATCGCAGGTCTACCAGAAGAGACCTATGAAAGCTACATGGATAGCCTAAAAAGACTCATCGCAATGAATCCCTCGAACATCACCGTTCATGACCTCAGTAAAAAGAGAGGCTCGAAACTCGTCGACGAAGAGCTCTTAGAAAAGGATGTGACGAGGATGCTCGATGAAGGAAGAGTACTCCTTAAAGAGCATGGATACCATCCTTATTACATTTACAGGCAAAAAAATATTCTCGCCCATGGCGAGAATGTCGGTTATGAGAAGGGGAATACTCCTTGTATTTACAATATTCGCATGATGGAAGACCGTCATGAGATATTAAGTGTCGGCTCTGCTGCTACGAGTAAATTCATCGTAGGAGATATCCTCTACCGCGTGCAGAGCGTCAAGGAACCGACGCTCTGGCTCGAACAGAGAGAACGCAGAAGACAGCAGATCTTAGCGATCTTCGAACGAAATTTAAAAGCGAGTAATTAATTCTTTGGCGTATCAATACGCCATTTTTTTATGATCCTACGAAGGGCTAGGGCAAGTGACAGTCCACAGGCGATACTGATCGCAGAAAAAACGGTCTGTGTACCAAAGGAAGCCGTCTCTTGAAAGGCCTTATTCGTTAAAGAGAGCATCGTATAATACATTCCTGCTCCTGGTACGAGACAGATAATCGCTGGGATTACAAAGACCGTCGAAGGGCAGCGGTACACGCGAGCGAGCACTTCGCCGGAGATTCCTATGATGGACGAGGTAAAGAAGATCGAGACGTATTCACTATTTGTAAGCTTCTTTAAAAAGAGATAGATAAAGAAGGTGACGCCTCCTACGAGTGCAGTGACAAAGAGGTGGCGTTTACGGATGTTATAGAGAATCGCTACGGCAAAGGTACCGATAAAAGCACTGATGCTTAAGATGATCATAATATTCCTCCCATCATTTGAATCGCTAAGAGGCCAACACCGACACCAAAGGCGATGGCAAGGGCGATAAAGACGGCTTCATTGAGCCGGGAGACACCTGAAAGAAAGTCGCCTGTAAGCGTATCTCGAATACTCATCGTAATCGCTACTCCAGGAACCATCTGCATGATCATGCCGATCGTTACGGCGTGCGTATTGATGTGAGGAAAGATGTGCGTTCCAAGGTAGATAAAGAGCGTGAATAGGAAACTACCGAGGAGTAAGTCTAAAAAGAAGCCAAAGGTAAAGGATCGAATCTTAATTAAAAAGATTCTTAAGAAGCAGCCTGTGATAAAGGCTAGGGGAAGATCGTAAAAGCTCGCTCCAAAGAGCATCGAAAAGGATGCGCACGTAAAGCCACCTGCGATCACTTCGAGGTTTTCTGGAAAGTGTTTAATTTGTGAAATGCGATCGAGTTCTAAGTTTGCTTCTTCAATCGACATGTCGCTTGCAGAGAACTTTCTCGCGAAGTCATTCAGTTCTTCGATGATATCGAGATCGATGGCAGCTCGCTTGATTCGACGAACCTTTGTAAGCGTCTCGTTTCCCATTTCGATCGAAAAGAAGAGGCCCGTAGGCGTTACAAAGGCATCGGCCTTATCGACGCCTCTCGATAGACACATGCGGTCCATCGTCTCTTCAACACGGTATGTTTCGGCACCGTTTATAAGTAACAATTCACCTGTGCGAAGGGCCAGGCGAATAAATTCATGTGCTGTTTGATTTGTCATTGCTCCTCCGAAATCATTATAGCGAATTTGTGGTAAAATGACTACTTAGGAGGAACTTTTATGAAAGACGTACAGAATAAATTCATACGCTATGCAAAAATCAATACGCGCTCCGATGAGATGAGTGAAACGACACCATCTACAGAGAGACAATTTGTCCTTGCGAAGCTATTAAGAGATGAACTCAAGGCACTCGGTTTAGAAGTGACCTTAGATGAGCATTGCTACTTATTTGCAACTCTTCCTAGTAATCTAGAAGAAGAAAGAGAGACTTTAGGTCTTCTAGCACACTTAGATACAGCAGACTTTAACAGTGAAAACGTTGAGCCGATCGTAACCCTTTACGAAGGCGGAGATCTCGTTTTAAACGAAGAAGAAAACATCGTGATGAAGGTCGCAGACTTCCCGATGCTAAAAAATTACGTAGGAGAGACACTCATTCATACGAATGGTCTCACACTACTCGGAGCTGACGACAAAGCAGGTATTGCTGAAATCATGACTGTCATCGAGTATCTCGTAAAGCACCCTGAAGTAAAGCACCCGAGAATCCGTATCGCCTTTACACCGGATGAAGAGATCGGTAGAGGCACGGAATGCTTCGACGTCGAAGCCTTTGGAGCAGATGTCGCATATACTGTGGATGGCGGACCTGTAGGAGAACTCGAATACGAAAACTTTAACGCAGCAAGCGCTCGCATTCACGTACAGGGAAGAAATGTACACCCAGGTAGTGCCAAGGATAAGATGATTAACGCCGTAAGTCTCGCCGCTGAATTCCATACGAGACTTCCCAAAGACATGGTTCCAGAAAAGACAGAGGGCTATGAAGGCTTCATTCACTTGACGAGCCTACAAGGAACAGAAGAAGAAGCTGATTTAAGCTACATCATTAGAGACCATGATCATAAGCTTTTTGAAGAGAAAAAAGCCCTCGTAGAAAAGCTCGTAAAAGAGAGAAATGAAGAGCTAGGAAAAGAGATCTTAACGCTTACCATGAAAGATAGCTATTACAACATGCGTGAAAAGATCGAACCTGTGATGTATCTCATCGACCGTGCAAAACGCGCTATGGAAGCATGTGATGTCGAGCCCATTATTCAGCCGATTCGTGGTGGAACCGATGGTGCGCAGTTATCCTATAAGGGTCTACCTTGTCCAAACCTCTTTACGGGTGGAGAAAACTACCACGGTCGCTACGAGTTCATCTCGGTCGAGAGCATGGTGAAGAGCGTAGAGGTCTTGCTTCGCCTCGTTGAGATCTTTGCCGAATAATGACGATCGATCACAACAACCTCGTCTATGTCGCACTAGGGGTTTACTTTGTATGCCTCTTTCTTAAGAGAAAGCGTAGTGGTTCCTACCTTTTCGTATGGAGCTTTTACTTTCTCTATTTGGCACTCGTCTCAAGCGTAACGCTTTTACCGATTCACTTTAAGATTCCAGGAGCTGTAAACCCTTCGCTATTCGTAGAGACCGAGCTCTTTCGCTACTTTGTAAAAAGCACCTTTATACTAAATATCCTGCTCACCATACCGTTTGGGTTCTTTTTTCCGGTCGTACACCGCTTAAAACCCATTCATCACCTCTTCGTACCTCTCATTGGCGTTGCCATTGAAGCGGTCCAATTTGCACTTCATTACGTAAGTGACCCGTATACACGTGTCGTCGATGTCACGGACGTGCTATCCAATGGCATCGGTGCGATCGTAGGACTCTTACTCTTTGGATGTATTCGACTCCTCTTTAATAAGAGACGTGTCGATTCCTTTTTAGCGAGGTTAAGGTGAGATGAAAAAAATGATTCCTTTCGCGCTTCTTTTAGTGATCTCTTTGATCACTTTTCGAAGCGCCTTTCTTTTCGATCTAGACCAGGATGGAAAAGTTGAGCTTCTCCTTTTTACGCGCTTTTCTCCTAAAAGAATGATCATTAATGACGGGGTTACCTTCGTCCAAAGAAACGTAGAGGATTTAAACATTTGGAAGGTTACAAGTGGTGATATCGACCACAATGGAACATTAGACCTAGGACTCGGAGTCTTTAAAAAGAGCCCCTACCATCAGGTGATGGCAAAGAGGCTTTTCTATTACACCTATAAAAACGGTGACATCCTTCCGCTCTTTCGAGCCTCGAGGACATCACTTCCTTTAGAAGACTTCTGGACCGTTTCATTTTCCGAAAAGACAAGACCCGTCGTAAAGGAGAGGACAGAAGATGGAAAATATGTCCTAAGTATCTATGACTGGCGTGGCTTTGGCTTTTACCTCATAAAGCGCTACGGCCCCTATGAAGATTTTGCCTATGAGCATCTCGTCCTCACGACTAAGGATGGTAAAATTATCAATATAGACGACAAATAAGTCAAAATCGTGTTAATTTGCTTGATTAATACCGACAGTCGTTGTAATCTACAGGTAAAGAAAAGGGGGAAATATGAAGAAGATCATCGCTTTATTACTCATATTTGTTTTCGCGTTTTCTACAGCATGTCAGTCGACTCCTGCGGTAAAGAGCACGGAACCTATTCGAGAAGAGACGAATGAGACAGAACTTCAAACCATGGAACCAGAAAAGGTCCAAGTAGAAAAAGCCGACGTCAAGATGGATCCTGTAAAAAAGGACCTCTCAAACGTCAAGAATTTAAGTGCTGTGATGGAGCGCCTAAAAGATGGGGAGGCACCACTAACGAAAGAGGATCTCGGAAAGCTTTCAGAAAATGGCTTTGTCTTTGTAAAAAGTAACTACGAGCAGCCCTGGTTTATCTATGAAAATAACGACTACCTAGGGATCGGTTCCTTTGTCACAGTAGACTCTGTGATGCATCTCTATCACATCTACTTTGATGCACTCTTACGAGAGATTGAGCATACGCATCTTGCGACCGACCTTATGACCATTACAGAGACCATGGTAAAAGACCTCGAAACGCTAAGAACGAAGGTCACCAATTCCTTTGTGAAAAAGGAAGTTGACCGTGCACTCTGCTACTTTAGCGTACCACGTTACTTTTTAAATGAGTCCAACCCTCTACCAGAAGATCCCGAACTTCGTTCTGTGGTAGAAAAAGAAATTCAAAACATCGAAGCCGAGGAGATGGCTGTTTCTCCTTTAATGGGGAAGGACCTTGACTATTCTTTCTTTAAGGTCAGAGGTCACTACAACCGCTCTGAAATCTTAAAGAACTACTTTAGAGCTCAAAGCTGGTATGGCACAAATGCCATGATGTACTACAAAGAGAAGAAGCCTTTAAAAGAGAATGCCATGATGAGTCTCATCATCGCAAAGACGCTTTTAGAGGACGAGGAAGCACTCTCCCTTTGGATGAAAAACTACGAGATTACACGCGCTTTCGTGGGCGATAGTGATGATCTAAATCATGAGGATTTAAAAGCGGCACTTCCTAATGGAGACATCGAATCCTGGACTGAAAAGGATGCAGAAAGCTTCTTTAACGTCCTTCCAAAGCTTAGAAAGCCTAAACTCGGCTACGTGCATGTTCAAACGCCACAGGACGATTCCGATCAGCAGTACCGCTTCATGGGTAATCGCTATACTTTGGATATCGATATCTTAACTTCGATCGCAGAAAAGCTTTTAAATCCAGAGCATCCAGGCGTACCGTCGGCACTCGACGTATTCTCAGCCTTTGGATCAAAGGAAGCCTTTGACATCCGTTCAAAAGAGGTCAAAGACTACGATAAAGTCATCGCGGATGCACCGAAGAACATCGACAACTACTTTAATAAGGACTTAAACCTCTATGAGGGCTGGCTCGACTTCTTAAGAGACTTCGGTAAGAGCTATCCAGAAGGCTATCCAAGCTTTATGCAAAGTAAAGCTTGGGCTAAAAAGGAACTCAATAGTGCCTTAGGTAGCTACAGTCAGCTAAAGCACGACACCGTCCTCTACGGAGAGCCTTTGATGGCAGAGTTAGGTGGTGATGGAGAGCCCGTTGAGATGCTTTCTACGAGCTACGTAGAACCGAATATCCTCTTTTATCAAAAGCTTACGAACCTTCTCGTTCTTACTCGCGATGTGCTTCAAAAGTACAACATCTATGATGACGTGAAGGATCTCGTAACACCTCTAGAAGAGATCGTTTCAAACCTTCACCGCATAAGTGAAATAGAGCTTCAGGGCGAACCCCTTTCCAAAGAAGATAACCTCTATCTTCGCTACATCGGTGGAGCGATGGAAGCGATTTCCATCGAATTTGACCTAAAAGACGACAGCTGGTTCCACCTAGAAGACCGCTCTGCTCGAAACATGGCACTTGTAGCAGACATTGGAAATGTGAAGGACGTAGTCTCGAACCAGTATGTCGTTTTAAGTGAAGCCATTGGACCTGCACACGTGATCTATGCGATTGTTCCTGGAGAAAATGGGGAACCGGTCGTAACGAGAGGCCCTGTCTATAGCTACTATGAGCTCTTTGAAAAGGAGCGCTATGACGATGAATCGTGGCAAAACCGAGTGTTTACAGAAGATGTTCCAAGACCCACTTGGCTTCTTGATCTCTATCGTAAATAACTTGACGAAGAAAAACGATTCGAGTAAAATAATCTTAGATCTGCGAAGAAGGAGTACGTTTTAGTGACTTCATAGAGAGGTTCCGGTTGGTGCAAGGAGCTAAGAAGCTAATTCCGAAGACATCTTCAAAAAATGCAGAAAATAATGAAGTGGACCATTTGGTCAACTAGGGTGGCAACGCGGGTTAACTCGTCCCTAAATAGGGACGAGTTTTTTATATTCTGAAAGGAGCAGGGGATGCTACAAAAACCAAAAGGAACGAGAGACTTTTTACCAGAACAGGCGAGAGTGACGAGACTGATTGAAGAAGCATGTATCCATACGGCCAAGCGCTTTGGCTTTGAAGAAATTCGTTTTCCCATGTTTGAAAAGACAGAGCTCTTTGAACGCGGGGTGGGTGAAACGACAGACGTCGTAAAAAAAGAGATGTTTCGCGTCATTAGTGCAGCGAACCTAGAAAAATACAAAGAAGGAAGCTACGACCTTAAAAAGGAAGGCTTGACTCTTCGCCCCGAAGGAACAGCTTCGGTCGTTCGAAGCTTCATTGAAAATAAGCTCTATGCACTTAGACAACCAACCAAGCTCTTTTATCTCGGTTCAAACTTTAGAAACGAGCGTCCTCAAGCTGGCCGCTTCCGTGAGTTTACGCAATTTGGCGTAGAGGTCTTCGGATCTACTGATCCCTTTACAGACGCTGAAGTCATTAGCCTTGCTTATTCCATTTTAAAAGAAAATGGCCTTGACGACGTGGTGCTTTCGATCAACTCGATCGGTTGCCCTAAGTGTAGACCCGTCTTTAATGAAGCACTAAAGAGCTTTTTAGCCGATAAAGTCGAAAAGCTTTGTCACGACTGTCAGGAGCGCTACGAGAAGAATCCTCTTCGCGTGATTGACTGTAAGATTCCAGAGGATCAGGAAATGATCAAAGGTCACCCAGTCATGCTCGATTACCTCTGTGACGAGTGTAAGGAGCACTTTGAAGGCGTGAAACATGCGCTCGACCTACTCGATGTGAAATACGTCGTAGATCCTAGTATCGTTCGTGGTCTCGACTATTACCAGAAGACGGCCTTTGAATTTAAATACAAACCACTCGGTGCACAAGATACCGTCTGTGGCGGCGGTCGCTACGATGGACTCGTCGAACAACTCGGTGGCCCTGTGATGCCTGGAATCGGCTTTGGCATGGGTATGGACCGCTTGGTGCTTGCGAGAGAGGCAAAAGGAAATCTTCCGACTTTTGATGAACGTAGTGGCATTTACGTATTAAACCTTTCTGATAACGAAAGAGATGATGCGATAGAACTTGTAAAGAAACTAAGAAATGAAAAGCTACGAGTTGAGCTAGAAGTCACCTCAAAGAGCATGAAAGCAGCATTAAAGCACGCTGATAAATCGCTTTTCCGCTACCTCGTACTCATCGGTGAAGAAGAAAAGAAACAAGGGAAATACATGCTCAAAGATTTAGAGCATTCGAGTCAAGAGCTCGTAAGTTTTGAAGAGCTCCTAGAGAAAGTAGGAAAATAATGGCAGAACAACTAAAGAGAACTCATTATGCAGGTCTCATGAGAATTGAGCATGTCGGAGAAACTGTCGTGCTCGCTGGTTGGGTTCAAAAGAAGAGAAACTTAGGAAGTCTCATTTTCGTTGACCTCAGAGACCGAGAAGGAATGATGCAACTCGTCTTTAACGAAGAGACCGATCCAGAAATCTACGAAAAAGCATCATCTTTAGGTCGTGAATTCGTCATCACGGTAGAGGGAGAGGTAGCAGAACGAAGTGCTAAGAACGCTACACTTCCTACGGGTGATGTCGAATTACTTGTAAAGAAGCTCATCGTTCACTCGGAAAGCGAAGTGCCACCTATCTTTATTAGTGATGATGATACAGCCAAGGAAGAGCTTCGCTTGAAATATCGCTATCTCGATTTGAGAAAGAAATCGAAGCTCGACATCCTACGTATGCGCTCTAAGATGAATAACGTCATTCGTAACTTCTATATCGAAGAAGGCTTTATTGAATTTGAAACGCCAATTCTATGTAAGCCGACACCAGAAGGAGCGAGAGACTATCTCGTACCTGCGAGACTCTCACCAGGTCACTTCTATGCACTTCCTCAGAGTCCTCAAATCTTTAAGCAGCTCTTAATGATCGGTGGGGCTGACCGCTACTTCCAGATTGCTCGTTGCTTTAGAGACGAAGACCTACGTGCTGACCGTCAGCCGGAGTTCACTCAACTCGACACGGAGTACAGCTTCGTCACACAAGAGGATGTACTCGATGTCAGTGAACGCATGCTTCAACGCGTCTTTAAAGAGATCAAGGGAGTCGAACTCACTCTTCCGCTTCCACGAATTAAGTACCTCGATGCTATGGAGCGCTACGGTACCGATAAGCCTGATACGCGCTTTGGACTTCTCATTCAAAACTTCGATGAGCTCTTTACAGCAAGTGGTTTCAACCTCTTCCGCTCAACCATTGAAGAGGGTGGAACAGTTCGTGGCATCTTTGTAGAGGGAGAGAATCCTTTCTCTAAAAAGGAACTCAAGAACCTCGAAAACCAAGCTAAGACATATGGAGCGAAGGGTCTTGCGCACGTCATCATTGACGATGAAGTGTCAGGATCCATTCAAAAATTCTTATCAGAAGATGAGATCACTTCGTTAAGAGAAATGGCTGAAGGAAAGAAGGGAATCTACTTCTTTGTTAGTGATAAGAAGAAGACAGCTCTAACTGTTTTAGGAAACCTTCGTAACTACATCGCAAAGGAAAAGGAACTCTATGATCCTAAACGCATCGATGCTCTTTGGGTTGTCGATTTCCCTGCCTTTGAGTACGACGAGGAGTCAGGCCAATACATTGCACAGCATCACCCCTTTACAGCTCCTAAGGAAGAGGACATTCCCTACCTTTACTCTGGAGACCTCGGTAAAGTCATGGCCAACTGCTACGATACCGTTATTAACGGTTATGAGTTAGCGAGTGGTTCCATTCGTATTCACGACAGTGGATTACAATCTAAGATCTTTGAGCTCCTAGGATTCACTCCAGAGAGCGCCAAGGAACGCTTTGGCTTCTTCATCGATGCCTTAAAGTACGGTACTCCGCCTCACGGTGGCATCGCATACGGCTTAGACCGACTTGCGATGATTTTAGCTGATACCGATAGCATTCGAGACGTCGTCGCTTTCCCGAAGACACTTCAAGCGACCGACCTTATGAGTGACGCTCCCGGAACGATCGAAACAATTCAACTCGACGAGCTTCACATTCAAACGAAAGGAGTGCCATGTCTGTCCGAGCAAGAGTAATCGCTACAGAAGGAAATATTCTGACTCTTCGAACCATTCAAGAAAGCGGCTGTGATGGCTGCAAGCAATGCGCTAAAGGTCAGGAGGAGATGGAACTACAAGCTGTGAGCGATGTGAGTTATCCAGTAGGCTCCTGGGTAGAAGTAGACATCGGCGCAGCAGAGTTAAATGCTATTAGTCTTCTCGTCTACGGTGTGCCACTTCTCATTATGCTACTAGGCATTTTCATAGGGAATGTCATCTTAAAGCGAGAGCTCTTAGGATTTTTAATCGGTTTTTTAGGAGTAGTCCTATACTTTCTATGGCTCAAAGCACGCCAGAAGGACATCAATAAAAATAACCGCTTTTCTGCCCGAGTTCTAGGATCAGTAGATCCTGAAGCTATACAAATTCAATGCAAGAAACCAAAGGAGGTTCGATGAAATTAGCTGAAAAAGATCCCTCTTTATTTGCCCTAATAAAGAAGGAGGAAGAACGTCAGCTTTTAGGATTAGAGCTCATTGCGTCAGAGAACGTCGTAAGTGAAGCCGTCCTTGAAGCTGCAGGGTCCATCTTAACGAACAAATATGCAGAAGGATATCCAAAGAAACGCTACTACGGTGGCTGTAAGGTCGTAGACGAAGTTGAACAACTCGCCATCGACCGCTTAAAGGATCTCTTTCAAGCAGAGCATGCAAACGTTCAACCGCACTCTGGCTCACAAGCCAACATGGCAGCTTACCTTGCGCTATTACAACCAGGCGATAAAGTCCTAGGAATGGACCTCACTGAGGGTGGACACCTGACACACGGTTCTCCAGTCAACTTCAGCGGACAATTCTATCACTTTGATAGCTACGGAGTAAACGAAGAAGGAATCATCGACTACGATGCACTTTTAGCTCGCGCTAAAGAGGTGCAACCGAAACTCATCGTAGCTGGAGGAAGTGCTTACTGTCGAATAATCGATTTTAAGCGTTTCCGTGAGATTGCAGACGAAGTCGGAGCGTATCTCTTAGTCGACATGGCTCACATTGCAGGTCTCGTTGCGACGGGACTTCACCCATCACCTGTGCCTTACGCTGATGTCGTTACGACGACGACGCATAAGACACTTCGTGGACCCCGTGGTGGTGCAATCCTCTGTAAAGAGGTTCATGCGAAAGCCATCGATAAAGCACTTTTCCCGGGAAGTCAAGGCGGCCCCTTAGAGCACATCATCGCTGCTAAAGCCGTCGCTTTCTTAGAAGCAAAGGATCCAAGCTTTAAATCCTATATGGAGCAAGTCTTAAAGAACACGAAGACCCTGGCCGAAGAATTTATGAAAAACGGCTATAAGGTCGTTAGCGGTGGAACAGATAACCATCTCTTCCTCGTTGACCTTAGAAGTAAGGGACTTACAGGAAAAGAAGCACAAAAGCTTTTAGGAGAAGTCGACATTACAGTCAATAAAAATACCGTTCCCAATGAGACGGAAAGTCCATTCGTTACGAGTGGAATCCGCATTGGAACGGCTGCTGTTACTAGTCGTGGAATGGTCGAAGAGGATATCGTAAAGATCGCAAAGCTCATGGACGATGCCCTCATGAAAAAGAGACCGGTAGAAGAAATTACAAAAGAAGTTCACGACCTAACGAAGAGCTTCCCACTAAGAAAAGAGTAAAGGAGATTCGAAAGAATCTCCTTTTTTAAATGGTCCAAGCGTTATGAACGATGGCGACGAGCTTGTAGGTACCTTTTTCTTGTTCAAAGACGAGGATGAGGCTCGACCAGTCGATTCCTGCATACTCTTCATTAAAACCTTTAAAGTGATACTCGATCGTCGTCGCGTTAGGGTAGAAACTCTTAATATTATTGGTCGTATTTCCCTGTCCCGTGAAGTCATTCACATTCACAACCGGGGCAGTGAGATAGTCGTGATCGTAGATAAATTCCTTGTAGTAGTCGGAAAAACTCAGTTTCATCGGTTCACCAGATCCGTCGTAAGAACCCCAAGTGAGGATGTCTTCCTTGGTAAAGTCCGCTGGTTTTAAGACAATGTCGCTTTCTGTCACGTAGGAGTAGGGGCTAAAGCGAATGCCCTTGGAACTTGTTAGCGTTTCAAGCTTGCTCCAGTCTTGGTCTTTTAGTGTGACGAGAACCTCATAGCCTGCCTTATCGATAGAGTTCGAGGGAGCAATATCTGTAACCGCATCTGGAACGGCAGAGAAGAGACTCATGGAGATGATCATTAAGATGAGAAAGAAAAACATGTTTTTCCTACTTTCTAAAATTTACGTACTTGGAGTGAATCCAGGCGGGTTCTTCTTTAAAGAAGATTTTGATCCAATCACCCTGATGCTCGTAGTACCTCATAGAATCGCCTTTTTTTAGTTTCCCTAAGATTGTTGACTGTGTATCGGGAGACGTTCGAACGTTTAAATCATCTGTAACGATCTCGATCGTACCGAGCGCTGTGAGATCCTTTTCTAAGATCTTTTCAGCCTCTAATTTGTAGTACTCTTCGAGCGTAATATTTTTTTCTTTTAGCTCTTTTGCAAGCTTTTCTCCTACATAGCGGTAGTGCCACGATTCATACGCATAGCCTGTGATCTCTTCTTTTCCTTCGGGGTAGCGAAGGATAAATCCATACTTATGAGCGTTGTCTCTTAAAAAGATTCCTTCTGGATGATCGAAAAAGTGATCAGGGAGACTGTCCTTGTAGCCGAGGTCTAAGGCAAGCCCCATTTCGTGTTCGCTTCTTCTAGGATAAGCAGAGTAGAGGACAGCGTTCACTTTATTCTTCTTTTGATAGTTTTCATAAAGCGTCTGTTGGTACTCTTTGGTTCTATAGGCACTTACGACGACAATGGTAAGCCCTTGATCGGATGCATCCTTTTCAAGCCTCGTCCAAGCTTCTGCCGCTTCCTTACGTAGCTCTAACGTCCTTGTACTGTTCGTTTTAATTTCCACGAGGTCTGTCGGAGCGTATTCGTCCGATAAGCTATTAAATTTATTCACGACTGAGGTCGTCGTCACATCCTTTAAGGGAACAGGGGCGATGGACGACGGATCGAAGCTTCTTAAGCCCGTCTTCGTCGTGATAAAGTGCAATCCTTCTGTTCCAAAGGCTTTATTCTTTTCAAAAGGTGCCAAGGGAATCTCATGGACAATCGGAGCGATTGCAGGTTCCTCGGTCTGTACCTCAGGTTCTGTCGTTTCTTTTTCTTTGACTTTTTTGGGCTCGTTTGTCTTTTCGCTAAAGATGCTGTCTCGTTCTAAAAGATCGGTACAGCCTGTGAGTAAGAGCAAAATGACGAGGCCCGTAGCCATCCATTTTTTCATAAAAAACCTCCCATCTCCATTATAGACGAAGTGCAGAAAAGAGAGAGTGCAAAATTCTTTGCGTTTTGCTATAATGGTCATGAGGTGGCTTATGCAGACGAAGGTTTTAAGAAAAATATTACAGATATTATTAGACAACATGGAAGAAGGCGTCCACATCGTCGATGAAAACGGGCTTACACTCGCTTATAACAAGGCGATGGAAGACATCGAGGGCTTAAATCCACAGGAGGTCTTAGGAAAGCCCATTAGTGACCTCTTTCCAAGGATGAGCGTCAATAACTCCACGCTCCTACAAGCCTTAGAGCATGGAAGAATCGTAGAAAATCATCAGCAGGATTATACGAACCTAAAAGGAAGAAAGATCTCTGCTCTCAATACGACCTTTCCTGTGATCGTAGAAGGGAAGGTCCGTGGAGCGATCGAGCTTTCGAGTAACGTCAGTGACGTCAGAGAGCTATCGATGGAGCTCAATAAGCTTCAAAGTGCAGAGCTTGGAGAAGATCTTCCAAACTACTACACTTTCGATTCCATCGTAGGTAGTTCGATGCTCATGAAAAAGGTCGTAGACCTCGCAAAGAAGTGCGCCCAGACCGAGGCGACCGTCCTCATCGTCGGTGACACGGGAACAGGTAAGGAGCTCATCGCCCAGAGTATCCATAATGGTTCCAAACGCTCAAAGCGACCCTTTGTTGCGATCAACTGTGCATCCCTCACAGAAAGCCTCTTAGAGAGCTTACTCTTTGGTACGGTAAAAGGCGCTTATACAGGGGCAGTCGACACCAAAGGACTCTTTGAACAAGCGCATACGGGAACGCTCTTTCTAGATGAAATTAACTCCATGAGTTTAAACCTTCAGACGAAGATTCTACGTGTTCTTCAAGAAGGCTTTGTCCGTAGAGTAGGAGGCACGAAGGATACGAAAGTAGACGTTCGAATTATCGCCGCAACGAACTCTTCGCCTATGATACAGGTTGAAGCGGGTACGCTTCGAAGAGACCTCTACTATAGACTAAATGTCATGCGAGTCGACCTACCGAGTTTAAATGAGCGCGAAGGAGACATTGAAGAGCTCGCATTTCACTTCTTAGATTACTACTCGGAAAAGCTTGGAAAATCGATCGAAGGCATCGATTCCGAGCTTCTAAAGCGCTTGAAACTTAAAACCTACCGTGGTAACGTGCGTGAACTTCAGCACCTCATTGAAAGTGCCGTGAGTCTTAAGGAAGACGACGGCCCGCTTGAGATCAAGGACATGCCGAACCACTTCTTTATCGAGATCGAGGATCGTCTCGTTTCTCTATACAATGAGGACGTTTCGCTCATCGAGTACCTTGAACGCATTGAAAAGAACGTCATTTTAGCGGCTTTTGGTAAGGAAAACGCCAATATTTCAAGGACTGCAAAGCGTCTAAAGATACCGAGACAAAATTTACAGTATAAACTAAAAAAATATAGCATTCTTGAGTCAGAAAAAGCCCACTAGTGCAAAATATTTTTCGAAAAAAAGAAAATTATTTTGCATCTAGTCTGTATTCTACACGTTTAGAGCAACTTAAACTGGCACAAGAATTGCTTATATAAAGACAAACTCAAGGAAAGAGGTATATCATGAAACAAAACGTACGTGTCATTATCTTCGGATTCGGAGCAATGGGCTCCGGCATGGCAAGAATGCTCCTCAAAAAGAAGGGCGTTGAGATCGTCGGCGTTGTTGACAAGTTCAACCAAGGCAAATCCATCTACGAGCACCTAGGCGTAGATCGTGGTGAGCACCAAGACGTCAAAATCGGTTCACCTCAAGATGTCATCAAAGAAGGCGCTGCAGATGTCGTTCTTCTTTGCACAGACAGCTTCACAAAGGGCGCATTCGACAAGATCAAGATGATCGTTGAACAAAAGATCAATGTCATCACAACAGCAGAGGAAATGAGCTACCCACAAGCACAATCTCCAGAACTCGCTGCTGAAATCGATCGCTTAGCAAAAGAAAACGGCGTATCTGTCCTCGGCACAGGAATTAACCCAGGACTTATCATGGACCTTTTAGTACTCATCTTCACAGGCTGCATGGAAGAAGTTGAGCATATCGTTTCACGCCGTGTAAACAGCCTCTCACCATTCGGACCAACCGTAATGGAAGAGCAAGGTATCGGTATGGAAGTTAGCGAATTCGAGAAGAAGGTTGAAGACGGAACCATGAGCGGTCACGTTGGATTTGCTGAATCCATCAACATGATTGCAAAGGGTATCGGTTGGAAACTCGACAAATTCGAACAACAAATGAAACCTATCGTTACAGAAATCGATCGTAAGAGCCCATACGGCTTTGCTAAGGCTGGTCAAGTTGCTGGTGTAGCTATGACAGCTCAAGGTTATGTAGACGGCGAAGTGAAGATCGAAATGGATCACCCACAACAAATCGAGCCTGAAATGGTCGGCGTACAAACAGGTGACTACGTTATCATTAAAGGTAACCCATCCATCAACATGGTTAACAGCCCAGAGGTTGAAGGTGGAATCGGAACGATCGCTATGGTCGTAAACATGATCCCACACGTAATCAACGCTCGTCCAGGTCTCAGAACAATGTTAGACCTACCTGTTCCACGTGCCATCATGGGTGACATGAGAGACTTAATCGAGGAGTAATCATGATTCAAAAAGGAAGCTGGGTGAGAATTCACGGCATCGCTTTAAAACCAGAAGAGCGTGCTACGAACTTACCTGAAGAAACCAAAAAAGTTCCGCTTGAATTCTGGACAAAGGGAAGACTACAACAAGACGCTGAAATCGGCGACACGGTTACTGTCATCACTGCTGTCGGAAGAAAGCAAGAAGGAACGCTCGTCGAAGTAAATCCGATTTACGAGTTAAACTACGGTAAGCTCGTTCCGGAACTGATTGCCATTGATGAGCAGTTGCGTTCCTTATTGGAGGAGATCAATGACTAAATCAGATCAAATTTTACTCGAAAAAAATGACATCATGAAAAAAGCGATCGGTATCGACTACGATTCCTTCGAACAAGAAGGTATTGCATTCGACTACGAGCGCATGATGAAAGAAGCTGGTTATTCAATCAGCGAGCTCCAAGAGATTCAATCTCACTTCTTCGTAGGTAATACGAGAATTATCGAGCTCTATAACTTAACAAAACTCGCAAGATCACTCGCTCCAAAGGGATACGGCGCTCGCATCATGATTAAAGATGAGGCGACAAACCCATCTGGAAGCTTCAAGGCACGCCGTGCATCCATTAGCGTCTATGAAGCAAAGCGTCTTGGCTATAAGGGAATCCTTACAGCAACGAGTGGTAACTACGGTGCAGGTGTTGCTTCTTTAGCTGCTAAAGAAGGCTTAAAGTGCATCGTCGTTCAAGAGACTTTTGACGGAAATCACGTCGGTCAACCAGAAATCGTAGAAAAGGCTAGAGCATGCGAAGCTTACGGCGCTGAAGTTTATCAGCTCACAGTAGGACCAGAGCTCTTTACAACTTTCCTACAACTTCTTAAAGACACAGGTTACTTCAACGCATCTCTCTATACGCCATTTGGTATCGCTGGTGTTGAGACACTAGGATATGAGATTGCTATGGATATGCGCGAAAAATACGGCAAAGATCCTGAAGTAGTCGTTGCGACAAACGCTGGTGGTGGTAACCTCACTGGTACAGCTCGCGGACTCATTAAAGCAGGAGCTGTAAATACACGCATCGTCGGTGCAAGTGTTGACCTCTCTGGTCTCCATATGGCATCTGATACCGACTTCAACAAGAAGAGCTTCACGACAGGTCATACGGGATTCGGTATCCCATTTGCTACAAACCCAGACCGCTCGGACGTTCCGAGAAGTGCTGCTCGTCCACTCCGTTACGTCGACGAGTACTACACCGTTACACAAGGTGAAGTATTCTACATGACGGAGGCACTTGCTAACCTAGAAGGACTCGAACGTGGTCCTGCAGGAAATACATCGCTTGCTGTTGCCTTTAGCCTCGCTCAAACCATGAAGGAAGATGAAATCATCCTCGTTCAAGAGACCGAGTATACAGGCGCTGGTAAGCACTTAAATCCACAGCTTTCTTTTGCAAGAGACAATGGAATCGACGTACGCTTTGGCGATATCGAGGATCAAGTTCCTGGAAAGAACATCATTCTTCCAGAACATCCATCCATGATCAAGGCCAAGCCACTCGATCTCATGAGAATCAAGAGAAGCTATGTCAAGAACCTAAAATCGAAGATCGAAGGTCGTGAACTCAGTGCTTTAGAGATGGAATTCTTAAAACAAGAACTAAAGCTTGAGGAAGCACAAGTCAAAGAGCTCATTAAGAGCGTAATGGAGGAATAATGAAGGGATTTACCAGAGCTGATGATTTTGAAACGAGGAGAGAGCACCTCAAGGGTCTTTCAAAAGAACAACTTAAGGCTCTTTTCTGGGAGAACGTGGAAAAGATCGTAGATCCACTCCTGGTACTCGCAAAAGAAAACACCACACCATCCATCGAAAGAAGTGTTCTTCTTCGTATGGGCTTCTCTTCCTTAGAGGCACAAAGCCTTGTTACGGAAGCGATTGCAAGAAACTTGATGGGATACGGCGTAGGACACGTTGTCTATGTCGTTATGAACGAAAAGGGTCTCTCAGCGCGTGATGCGGGTCTTGCACTCATTGAGGGCAAGTATTGGGAAGACGCAGCAAAAATCCTAAAAGGAGAGATAGCATGAGCTTAGATCCAAACAAGAAATTAGATATTAGAGAGCTTCTTAAAGATCTCGATAAATACGAACCAAAACGCAGAGGCTGGACATGGAGAAAGCACGTAGAAAACCTAGACATGGGTGGACATATCTACCGTGAGTGCTCTGAGCCATTAAAGAATTCCATCGGAATTCCTGCTGCTGTTCAATACTTTGAAAACCTCGATCCACAACCAAACGAAGTCATCACGACAGAAATCGCTTCTGGACGTTTTGAAGACGATATTCGTCGTATGCGCATGGCTGCTTGGCACGGTGCTGACCACATCATGGTTATTCGTACCGCTGGTCAAAGCCACTACGACGGACTGATCGAAGGTACACCTGCTGGTAACGGTGGTGTTCCGATCTCCCGTAAGCAAGTTCGTGCTCACAGAAAAGCACTCGACATCATTGAGGAAGAAGTTGGCCGTCCGATTAACTACCACAGCTACATCTCTGGTGTCGCTGGTCCAGACATCGCAGTTATGTTTGCTGAAGAAGGCGTTAACGGCGCTCACCAAGACCCTCAATACAACGTACTCTATCGTAACGTAAACATGGTTCGTAGCTTTGTAGACGCTGCTGAAAGTAAGAAGGTTATGGCATGGGCAGACATCAACCAAATTGACGGTGCTCACAATGCCAACGCTACAGCTCGTGAAGCTTGGAAGGTAATGCCAGAGCTCATGGTTCAACACGGTATCAACTCCCTCTTCTCAGAGAAGGTTGGTATTAAACCATCAAATATCTCTCTATCTACCGTTCCACCAACCGCAGCTCCACTACCAACGATGCGTTATGACCTTCCATACGCTGTTGCACTTCGTGAATTCTTCGACCGCTACAAGATGCGTGCTCAAATGAACACGAAATACGTTACAAGCTCCTCACGTGAAGCTACCGTAACACACGTTATGAACATGATGATCAGCCGCTTAACAAGCGCTGACATTCAATCGACCATTACACCAGACGAAGGAAGAAACGTTCCGTGGCATATGTACAACATCGAAGCATGTGACACAGCCAAGCAAACACTCGTTGGCTTAGACGGTCTCCTCGACATGGTCGAACTTAAAAAAGACGGTATTCTACCTGAAACCGTTCGCGAGCTCCAAGAGCGCGCAGTCCTCTACCTTGAAGAAATGATTGAACAAGGCGGATACTTTGAAGCTGTTGAGCGCGGTATGTTCGTTGACTCCGGAAAATATCCAGAGCGTAACGGAGACGGTATCGCTCGTAAGATCGACGGTGGTATCGGCGCTGGCGCAGTCTTCAAACGTGAGAAGAACTATCTCGCTCCTGTTACTGCACACTTCGGTTACAACAATACCGAGCAGTACGGAAAGACGCCTGAAAACGTAAGTGAACTCATTGGCGGATGTACATTTGAAGATCGTTCGAAGATCATCTTCATCGATGAGCTCGACCCAGAAGATAATGTTAACGTACGTATGGCTGAGAAGGAAAAATATCGTAACACAGACCTCATTAAGCCTGAAGTTGAATGGCTCGCTGACGGTACGGTTACGATCGACATGTTCCTTCCTGTTGCAAAAGACGTTGCAAAAGTTGCAGGTCTTGAATTTGCAACAAAGATGGGCCTAGAAGAAGCAGAAGTCATCTCTGTTGAAGTCATGCATCCATCTGAAGGTACACGCGTTCAAGTGAAGGGTGTTACACCTGAAGATGTAAACGTAACAGAGCTTGAAATTCCAGAAGAACCACATATCTTAAGCAATGAAGAACTCTGGGAAGAAATCAAGGCTCATCCGATCAAAGTCGTAGCTGGTACGATCGGTAACGACGAACACAGCGTTGGTATCCGCGAAATCATCGACATCAAACACGGTGGTATCGAAAAATGGGGTATTGAAGTTGAATACCTCGGAACGAGTGTTCCCGTTGAGAAATTCGTCGATGCTGCTATCGAAATGAACGCAGATGGTATCCTCATCAGTGCGATCATCAGCCATGACGACATCCACTACAAGAACATGAAGAAAGTTCACGAGTACGCAATCGAAAAAGGCGTTCGTGACAAGCTCATCATCGCTAGTGGTGGTACACAAGTTACTCCAAACTTTGCTGTTGAAGCAGGTATGGATGCAGGATTTGGACGTGGTTCAAAGGGAATCCACGTTGCTACAATGCTCGTAGAAAAAATGAGAGAAAAGAGAAAATAAATGATTATAGTTTTTGAGATCGGTTCCACTACAACACTCGTCAACGCCTTTGATGGCTTTGGTACGGATGACGTTCGCTTTTTAGGTGGAGGTCAAGCTGAAACAACAGTTCTTGAAGGTGATGTGACAATCGGTCTTAAAAACGCGCTCAGTGATCTCTCCAAACAATTTGAGGTTCCCAGCAGTTTCGAAGGGGTGTTTGCCACCTCTTCGGCTGCTGGCGGCCTTAAAATGACTGTACACGGTCTAGTGCACGACATGACGGTAAAAGCCGCAAAAGAGGCAGCCCTCGGTGCAGGAGCGAATATTCGTTTTATCACGAGCGGTAAACTTCGAAGAACCGATCTAAAGCACATTCAAGAAATCCAACCGAACATCATCCTATTAGCAGGTGGTGTCGATTTTGGTGAAAGAGACACTGCTCTCTACAATGCAGAAGAAATCTTAAAACTCGATCTAAATGTTCCTGTCATCTATGCAGGAAATATTCAAAATCAAGATGAAGTTCGCCTCATGTTCGAAGAGGCAGGAAAGAGCGACTTGCTCTTTGTTACTGAAAACGTCTATCCGTCGATCGATGAATTAAACGTCGAGCCGACTCGAAAAATAATACAACAAGTCTTTGAACGTCACATTACAGAAGCCATGGGAATGGAGAAGGTGAGAGAAATCGTCACCGGTAACATCATCCCAACACCTGGTAGCGTCATGCTAGCCACCGAACTCTACGAAAAAGCCTATGGCGATGTCATCACGATCGACGTAGGTGGTGCGACGACCGACGTCCACTCTGTAACAGACGGATTAGAAGAAATTTCAAAGATTCAAATTCAACCAGAGCCCAGAGCCAAACGAACGGTTGAAGGAGATCTTGGTCTTTTCGTTTCTAGACTAGGTGTGGCTAAGGAGATTCCAGAAAAAATTGCCATGGCACGCTTAGGTTCGACGCCAGAAGAACTGAATGAACGCGTACAAAATCTAGGACCGATTCCTAAGACCGAAGAAGAAGTAAAGCTTGCGAGCTTCCTCTGCGAGGTGGCTTCAGTAGAAGCACTCAACCGCCACGCAGGAGGCATTAAGAAGCTCTACTACACGACAGGAAATAAGGCAGTAGCCATTGGTAAAGACTTAGGCGCTGTGCAGACCATCATCGGAACAGGTGGTGCTCTTACGAGACTACCTAAGATGGACGAAATGCTTAAGGACATTCACAAACAAAACCATGGCGATCGACTCTTTCCTAAGGAAGGTTATAAAGTTTATCTCGACCATGACTATATCATGGCATCGCTGGGCGTACTCAGCATGGCTCATCCCGAGGACGCTTTAAAGCTTCTAAAAAAGAGCCTGCATATTACAGAGTAATAAAAAGCCCATTCGCATAGCGAACGGGCTTTTATCATCATAACAAAGAGAGGTAATCATGTATCCAAGAATCGTTATCGACAAAGAAAAGTACCGTCAAAACGTACGAATGATGAAGGAAAAGCTAGCTAAGAAGGGAATCGCTCTAGCAGCTGTAACGAAAGTCTTCTGTGCAGAGCCAGCACTCGTCGATGTTCTCGTTGAAGAAGGCGTCGACTACATCGCTGATTCTCGCATCGAAAACTTGAAAAAGGTTGGCCCCAGAGCCAAACGTCTCCTTCTTCGTCTTCCGATGCTAAGCCAGGTGGAAGAAGTCGTAGCACACTCTGAGATGGCACTTGTGAGTGAAGTGGAGACACTCATTGCGCTTGAAATGGCTGCGAAAAAGCTTCAAAAGAAGTATGAAGTGCTCGTCATGATCGACCTAGGAGACTTAAGAGAAGGCGTACTCGAAAAGGACGTCGACAGTTTCTTCAGCATTCTTCCTAAGTTTGAAAATCTCTCCATCAAAGGCATTGGAACGAACCTCACATGCTTTGGTGGTATTCTTCCAACGAAAGAAGCGCTCACGCGTCTACTCGATGTAAAAAAACACGTCGAAGCAACGTATCACTTGGAATTACCTATCGTAAGCGGTGGAAACTCCTCGAGCCTCTACTTACTCGATGAAGATGGCATTCCAGAAGGCATCAACCTCTTACGTCTCGGTGAATCGCTCGTACTAGGTAACGACACGGCGCTTCTATGCCCGATCGAAGGCTTACACAGAGACATCTTTACGCTCGAAGCAGAGCTTGTAGAGATGAAGACTAAGCCATCGAAGCCATGGGGTAAACAAGGTGCAGACGCCTTTGGAAACTTCGTAACCTTTGAAGACAAGGGACCGATGAAACGCGGTATCCTAGCGGTCGGTAAGCAAGACGTCAACTTCAGTGGCCTGACACCACGTGAAAACGTCGAGTGCATCGGCTCATCGAGTGACCACTTACTACTCGACTTAAAGATGGGTGATTACCATCTAGGAGATATCTTCACCTTTGATCTCGACTACGGTGCACTTCTACAACTCATGACGTCACCCTACGTGGAGAAAGCTGTGAAGTAGTGAAGAAACTTCTCTTACTCCTGTTATGCATTCTACTCATCGGCTGTAGTTCAGCTGAAATCATCTGGATTCACAATGCAAACGATGTCACGTATTCAAAGACCGACCGTCTATATTACGATGGCTCCTACTTAAGTGATGAAGTTGTCTATGAAAAGGATGGACGCTTTGGAATCCTCGATAAGACGCTTTCTGTCGTCATCGAAGCAAAGTATGAAGACATTAAAAAGAAGGCGACAGGAGACTACTACCCCGCGAAAATAAATGGTCTTTGGGGATACCTCGATAAAGAGGGAAAGTGGGCCATTGAACCTCAGTTTACGGAAGCGAATGAGTTCACCTCAAGACTGGCACTCGTAAGAAAAGATGGTCTCGACCATTTCATCGATGAAAGAGGGGGAAGTCCTTTTTTCCCGTATCGTTACGCGAAGCCTTTTGTAAGGGACCTCGCTGTCGTATCTAACGATGATTCGACGACGACTCTCATCGACCCGAACGGAAAGACCGTTAAGACCTTCGAAGGCTTTATCGAAGTCCTTCCGAATGATCGCTTCGTCCTTCATAAGGGTTCACACTTTGAAATCCTCGATGGAGAGTACAACGTCATCCAGACATTCGATGGCGTCAAATTTGCGACGACCTTAAAAAATAACCTCTTTTCAGAGGACCTCTACCTCGTAAGTAAAGATGGAAAGCACTATGAAGTCTTTAATGAAAAGGGTGAACGAATAACGGAAGAATACGTACAAGCCGTCTATAGTACGGGATCGCTTCAAATGATTTTATCTCTAGAAAACGGAAAAGCACTTTACTATAACGAGGAAAAAGTCAAAGAATTGCCCTTTACCTACGTTGTCGGTGCAAGAGGGAATCACATCGTGATTCTAGACGGCGAGAAGCAAAAAATCGTAAATCTCGAAGGCAAACAACTCACTGACTTGACCTTTGATGATGTTCGTTTTATGAATGATCAGATTGTTGTCTTGGATAGAGGCATCACAGGTATCATAGAACGCTAACAAATGTTAAAAGAGAATCCATAGGATTCTCTTTTTTTTAGAATAAACGAAGTTGTTCCGGTGTGACAGCAGTGATGTTCATTTCCTCTTTAAAAGGAACAAGAAGCTCTTTCGCTTCGAGTACATCTCCTAAGAGATACCTTTCGATCGACTCTTCACTGAGTACGACTGGCATCCTCGTATGAATCGGTTGCATTTGTTCATTACTATCTACTGTGATCACGACAAAGGAATCTTCAATGATAATTCCTGCGAGGCTCATGGGAGCTCTCGCTTCCATTCTCATCTTGGTCTTTGTAGGGTTCCATTCGTAGTAAGCGACACAAGGAACGATACAGCGTGACCTCTCAAAGGGGCCTTTAAAGAGTCTCTTTTCTAAGATGGTCTCAGCACGAGCGTTAATGAGAAGCTGTTTCGTTAAAGGATAGCCCCACTTCTTGAATTCCATTCCATTCTTTGTAATCACTGGGAGCGTTTCTGAAGGAAACGCTTCCTTTTCAAGTTCCATATCCTTAATTTGTATAGATTTCAGCGCCTTTTGGTACTTCGATGCAACTTCATTATTAAAAAAGATCTCATAGCGAGCACACATTAGGCTCTCCAGTACATCTTAGGAACGACTTCTTCCTTGATACCAAGCATTCTTGCTGTTTCGTGAAGAAAGAAGGGGTTACGAAGGAGTTCACGACCCATGAAGATGAGGTCTGCCGCGCCTCTTTGAAGTGCTTCTTCCGCTTGATCAAAGGTCGTAATGAGACCTCCACCGATCGTTTTAACACCACAAGAATTTTTAATCTCTTCAGAAAATGGAAGCTGATAACCAGGGTAGAGAGGGATACTCGCTTGAATGTTTCCTCCAGTAGAGATGTCATAGAGATCGGCTTTTAGTTCTTTTACCACAGGATAGAGATCTTTAACCGTAAGTCCACCCTCCCAGTCGGTTGCACTGAGCCTTACGATAATGGGAAGTTTTGTAACACTTCGAATTGCTTCCATTACTTCCTTTAGGAGAAGTCCTCTATCGATTCCATAGCGATCGGTTCTGTGATTCGATAAAGGGGAGAGGAATTCATGCAACAGGTAGCCATGGGCTGCGTGAATTTCAATGGAATCGAACCCTGCTCGCTCTGCTCGAAGGGAAGATTCTTTAAAGCGTTCAATGATTCCTTCAATCTCAGCTTCTGTCAGTTCTTTTGGAATAGGATACGTTTCATCAAAAGGAATGGATGAAGGAGCAACGGTCCAATCCTGAGCACGGCTTTTTCTACCAGCGTGATTTAACTGAATGGCGATCTTCGAACCGAGTGCATGGACTCTTCGTACGAGCTCCTTTAAGCTCGCTTCTTGTTCGTCGTTCCAGAGGCCCAAGCACTGTTCTGTGATCCTTCCTTCCGGGCATACGCCAGTCGCTTCAACGATGATGAGGCCCACGCCACCTAGAGCACGCGCGCTGTAGTGAGCGTAGTGAAGCTCGTTCGCTAAGCCATTTGTGGCGTTATATGTGCACATGGGGGGCATGACGAGTCGATTGTTAACAGAAAGTTTATCTAGTATAATAGGTGTAAATAGTTTCATTGTGACCTCCAAGGGTCTTATACCCTAAGTAAAGTGAGGAAATGTTATGGATTTTTTTGATCTTTTAAGAGAAGAACAGCTTGAAGAAAAACGGCCTCTAGCACAGCGCATGAAGCCTAAAAACCTCGATGAAGTCGTGGGGCAGGCGGATATTTTAGGCCCTGGAAAGCTCCTACGGCGTCTCATTGAAGCCGACCGATTAACCTCGATCATCCTCTACGGCCCCTCAGGGACCGGTAAGACGAGTTTAGCAGTCGTCATAAGTAAAGCTACGAAGAGCGAGTTTCTCTCCTTAAATGCCGTTACAAGCGGTATTAAGGACATTAAAGAAGTGGTAGAGAAAGCGAAGCGCAGCCTAGAGCTCTCAGGAAGACGCACGATCCTCTTTATCGATGAGATTCATCGCTTTAATAAGTCACAGCAGGATGCACTTCTTCCACACGTAGAAGAGGGTATCGTGACGCTCATCGGTGCAACGACCGAAAACCCTTACTTTGAAGTAAATACAGCGCTTCTAAGTCGTTCGATGGTCTTTGAATTAAAAAGGCTAAATGAAGACGATCTCGTATCGCTTCTAGAGCGAGCTTTAAAAGATGATGCGGTATTAAAAAATGAGTCGATCGAAATCTCACCAAAGTGCCTAGCGCTTATCGCAAAAGAGAGTGCGGGGGACGGAAGAAGAGCTTTAAATATCTTAGAGTTAGCCGTTCTAACGACTGAAGCAACAGATGGAAAAAAGGTCCTAACAGAAGAGGTGCTCTCTGAATGCACCCAGACACCTTTTTTAAAGTACGACCGAGATGGTGACTACCACTACGATGTCATCAGTAGCTTTATTAAAAGCGTTCGTGGAAGCGACCCCGATGCTGCACTTTATTATCTTGCCCAGATGTTAAAAAGTGGGGAGGATCCCAAGTTCATCGCAAGGCGCTTAGTGATTCTAGCAGCGGAGGATATAGGTCTTGCTGATCCACAGGCGTTAGTTGTAGCGAATGCTGGCTTTGAAGTCGTAAATAAGATCGGCATGCCAGAAGCGAGAATCGTTCTAAGCGAAGTCGCGCTCTACTTAGCACTGGCGGAGAAGTCCAACTCAGCTTATGTTGCGATCGATGAAGCACTGAGCTTACTCAGTGAATCGGGACAAGCAGACGTTCCCCTTCATCTAAAAGATCAGACCAATAAAAAGCTAAAAGGCATCAATGTCCCTTACAAGTATCCGCACGACACTGAAAAGGGCTACGTGAAGCAAAGTTATCTACCAGAAATCTATAAAGACAAAGTTTTCTATAGACCAAAGACCAATGGGAAAGAAAAGGAGCTAATAAGATTATGGGACGAGAGAAGAAAATAATCACTCAAATCTTTATGCGAAGAAAGAGCCACGACAGTAAAAAGGCAGAGCGCTTCTTTAAAGAGCGAAACGAGCCCGTTCAACTCATCGATCTAGATGACAAGGGAATGAGTCCTGGGGAGTTCGAATCGGTTCTTGAAGAATTTGAGCTCGATGACCTCGTCGATCCCAAAGCACCGAAGGATCTCCTCACTCGCTTTGAGATCGCATCCCACCAGGGTAAAGTCGATCTCCTCTTTGAAGAGCAGCGCTTACTCATCGCTCCCATCGTCCGAAGAGGAAAGAGAGTCTCTGTCGGACATCAAGAAAAGCAATGGATCTCTTGGTTGCAATCGGAACAAAAGTGACGAAAACTTATTGTCATTCTCTAAAAAGGTATAGTCTTTTGAGTGATAAAGGTTTATCATAGTAGTAGCAATAGATAGGAGGAGGATTACATGTGTAATTGCCAAGGACCTAAAGATGACGTCGATGTCTCTTTAGTGGACCCCATCTTAGAGGCGTACGGACACGAAGCAGGAAACACGATCACGATCCTGCAAAAGACGCAAGAGGTATATGGTTACCTCCCATACACCGTGCTCGAACGCATTTCTGAAAAGACAGGTATATCACAAGCGAAACTCTACGGCGTAGCGACTTTTTATGCTCAGTTTCGCATGGCCCCTGCAGGAAAGCACCTCATCATGCTCTGTCAAGGTACAGCTTGCCACGTAAACGGTGCTGATATCGTTCAAGATGCGATCTCAGAAACCCTTAAGATTCAAAATGGCGAGACGACAGAAGATGGACTCTTTAGCCTGCAAATTGTCGCCTGCTTAGGCTGCTGTTCGTTAGCTCCCGTTATGGTCATTGACGGAAAGACGTATGGAAAGCTCGATGGCGACAAGGTAGTAAAGATTCTTGACGACATTCGTAAGAAGGAGGCAGAGAATGAATAGAATCAGCTCATATCAGGAACTGAAAGAAGCCTCCAAACGTTTTCAAGAGCTCATCGATCCGAGAAAGCTTCAAGAAGCTACCACGGGAAGAAGACAGCTTCTCGTCTGTGGCGGTACAGGATGTACTTCATCCGATAGCCTTCTCATTATCGAAGCATTAGAAAAATCGATTAAGGAGCACGGACTTACAGACGTCGATGTCATTAAGGTCGGTTGCTTCGGTTTCTGCGGTCAAGGACCTATCGTAAAGACGATGCCAGATGATGTCTTCTATACGAAGGTAACGCCAGAGGATGCAGAAGAGATCGTAGCTAAACATATGGTTCAAAATGAGCCAGTGGACAGAATCCTCTACGTAGACCCTGAAACGGGTGAACACATTCATGAGCAGCATCTCATGCGCTTCTACGGTAAACAAGTTCGTATTGCACTTCGCCTTTGTGGACTTGCAAACCCTGAAGATATTCGTGAATACATAGCCTTTGGCGGATATCACGCCCTAGGAAAAGCTCTCACTGAAATGACTCCGGAAGAAGTCATTCAGGTTGTAAAAGATAGTGGACTTCGCGGTCGAGGTGGTGGAGGATTCTCTACTGGTATGAAATGGACCTTCGCACGCGCCACAAAATCAAATCCCAAGTACATGATCTGTAATGCCGATGAAGGTGACCCAGGTGCTTTCATGGACCGTTCGATCATGGAAGGTGACCCCAATGCGGTTCTCGAAGCCATGGCCATTGGCGCTTATGCTACAGGAGCAACAGATGGCATCATCTACTGCCGTGCTGAGTATCCTTTAGCCATTAAACGTCTTGAAATTGCCATCAGTCAAGCTCGTGAAGCAGGTCTCTTAGGTAAAGACATCCTTGGAACAGGCTTCAACTTTGACATACATATTAAACCAGGTGCTGGTGCCTTCGTCTGTGGTGAAGAGACAGCTCTCATCGCCTCTCTAGAAGGTGGCAGAGGAATGCCACGCTTAAAGCCACCATTCCCTGCAGTCAAGGGTCTCTTTGAGAAGTCGACGAACATCAATAACGTTGAGACTTTTGCAAACGTTCCCTTTATCATCCTCTACGGAGCAGATAAGTTTAAAGAATACGGAACTCAAAAGAGCGCAGGAACCAAGGTCTTTGCACTCACAGGTAAGTGTAATAACGGTGGTCTCGTTGAAGTTCCTATGGGAACGCCTCTTAGTGACATCATCTTTAACATCGGTGGTGGAATTAAGGACGGAAAAGAATTTAAAGCCGTACAGATGGGTGGACCGAGTGGTGGATGTATTCCAGCAAGTCTCGTAGACACCCCTGTTGACTACGAAAACATTCAAGCTACAGGTGCTATCGTAGGTTCTGGTGGAATGGTCGTCATGGACCAAGATACGTGTATGGTTGAAATGGCACGCTTCTTCTTAGATTTCACCTGCCGTGAATCCTGTGGAAAATGCACCTACTGCCGCTTAGGCACAAAGCGCATGCTCGAGATCTTAACTCGCATTACAAAGGGCGAAGGAAAAGAAGGAGACATTGAACTCCTCGAAGAACTCGCTAATAAGATTAAAGAGGGAAGCCTCTGCGGTCTTGGCCAGACAGCTCCTAACCCTGTACTTACGACGCTTCGCTACTTTAGAGATGAATACGAAGCACACATTAAAGAAAAACGCTGCCCTGCACATCAATGTAAGTCACTCATTTCCTACCACATCACAGACAAGTGTATCGGATGTCACGCTTGCTTCAAGGTCTGCCCAGTCAGTGCGATTAGCGGTCAGGTGAAGAGCAAACACGAGATCGATCCAAACGTTTGTATCAAGTGTGGTCAATGCTATAGAACGTGTCGCTTTAAGGCGATTGAGATCAGATAGGAGGCAGTGTGTCACAGTTTAAAGTAAATATTGATGGCAAAGAACTGATTGCCTATCAAGGTCAAACCATTAAGGAAGTCGCTAGCCAAAACGGCATCGACATTCCAACTCTCTGTTATGATGCAAAGCTCAAGAACTATGCATCGTGTGGACTCTGTGTAGTAGATGTCGAGGGCCTTCCAAAGCCTGTTCGAAGCTGCTCTACTGAGATTCAAGACGGCATGGTCATTCATACGCAGTCAAAACGCGTAAGAGAATCAAGAAAGACAACGCTCGAACTCTTTTTAAGTAACCATACAGGTGACTGTAAGGCTCCTTGTACACTAGGTTGCCCTGACAATGTTGATATTCAAGGCTACGTAGGCCTTACGGGTAACGGTGAATTTGAAGAGGCTCTTCGTCTCATTAAAGAAGATCTTCCGATTCCTGCAAGTATCGGCCGCGTCTGTCCACATCCGTGTCAAACGGCTTGCCGCAGAGGACTCGTTGAGGATGCGATCTCTATCGCTTGGATTAAGCGTTTTGTTGCAGACTTAGACCTTCAAAAGGAAAATCCTTACATTCCAACCATGAAGCCTGATTCAGGTAAACGCGTTGCTATTGTCGGCGGTGGACCTGCAGGACTTTCAGCTGCTTACTTCTTAAGAAGAGCAGGTCACGCAGTAGACCTCTACGAAGCGAATAGTGAATTTGGTGGAATGCTTCAATACGGTATTCCCATGTACCGCTTACCGAAAGACGTCTTAGCAAGTGAAGTAGACATCATCCGAAAAATGGGTGCAAAGCTACATAACAATACACGCCTCGGTAAAGACATCACTTTAGATTATCTCCGTCAGCACTTCGATGCTGTATTCCTCGCAATCGGTGCATGGAGTAGTCAACGCATGAACATCCCAGGAGAGGATCTAGAAGGCGTATACGGTGGTATCAACTTCCTTTATAAATTTGCGAAGAATACCCCGATCCGTACGGGTAAGACAATCGCCGTCATCGGTGGTGGTAACACAGCCATGGACGCAGCCAGAACCTCAATCCGCCTCGGCGCAGAAAAGGTTTACATTCTCTACCGTCGAACAAAAGAAGATATGCCAGCTGTCGACATTGAAATTGAAGAAGCGACAGAAGAAGGCGTTGAATTCCGCTTCCTCCTTTCTCCCGTTGAATTTATCGGAGAGAATGGTCATGTGAAGCAAGTGAAACTCCAAAAGATGCGTCAAGGCGAATCCGACGGCAAGGGAAGAACGAAAGTCGAACCTATCGAGGGCGAATTTGAATATCTCGACATCGACTCCGCTATTCTTTCCATCGGTCAAGTTCCTGTTTTAGACGGAACTGAAGACGTTCAAACCGACGGACGCGGAAACATCGCTGTCGATAAGAGAACCTTCATGACAAACCTCGAAGGCGTCTTCGCTGGTGGTGACGTACTTCCCAATAAGACAAAAATAGCGATTCAAGCCATCGCTGATGCTAAAAATGCTTGTAAAGTGATCGATAGCTACCTCTACGGTAAGATCGAACCTCTACACATTCCATACTTCGTAACGAAGCAGAATGTAAAGAGAGAAGATCTCATGCCGAGAGAAATTCAACCCAAAGCCAAGCACGAAGATCTTCCAGCAGAAGTCAGAAAGCATAGCTTTGAAGAAGTGGCAAAAGGCTTTAAACCTGATCAAGCACGCTACGAAGGAAATCGCTGCTTAGAATGCGGATGTATGGACTTCCATGAGTGCGAACTTTACTCGAGAGCTCAACAATACGACGTCAAGCCAGAACGCTTTGAAGGCGAAAAGAGCACGATCGAGTTTAAAGATGAACATCCATTTATCATCCGTGACCCCAACAAATGTATCCTCTGTGGTATGTGCGTGAGAGTCTGTGATGAAGTGATGAATAACGAAGCACTTGGTCTCACTGCACGTGGCTTTGTGACAGAAGTTCTACCAGCCATGAACAAGCCGCTGTTAGAGACGACATGTATTAGCTGTGGTCAGTGCGTAGCCATCTGCCCAGTCGGTGCCCTTCAAGAAAAACGCCCGATTCATAAGCAAGTTCCATTAAATGGCAAAAAGACCATCAGCGCTTGTACAGGTTGCTCTGTTGGATGTACAGCAGAGATTGAGACCAAGGGATCCATGCTTCTAAGAGCACTTCCAGTACAGGAAGACTCCGTATCCATGGGACTCCTTTGCCGCAATGGACGCTTCGACTTTGAACACTACAACCCAACCGATCGCTTACTGAAAGCTATGATTCGTGTAAACGGTCGTCTTGTAGAATCGAACCTAGAAGATGCCATCATTCAGCTTGCAAGAAAAGCACAGGCAACCCAACTTCTAAACGGTCACGATGCCCTCGGTATCGGTATCGGAGAGCACTTCACGCTAGAAGAAATTATGCTAGCGAAGATGTTAGGTGGCGATGTCCTTCGTACGAAGAACGTCTTTAGCCTAGACTACAACGAAAGCGCTCTTAAGAAAGCGTTTGGTGTCGATGCATCGACTGTTCGTTTAGACGAAATCGAACAGACAGACTTTGTCTTTACAGTTGGAAGTGGTCTCTTTGAAAACTACACCATGGCAGCTCTTCGCTTAAAACGTGCAGTTGAAAATGGTAAGACGCTTGTACAGCTAAGTGCAAAAGCAGACAAGGTTTCAAGCTGGGGAAGACACATTGAAAAGGATGAACGATCCTTCTTAGAAGAGATGGTAAAAGCTCTTCTTGAAAGTGTCGATAGCTCCAAGCTCAATGGATCTGAAGAACTTAATAAACGCCTCGCTTCCGTAAAGGTTAGCGAAGAAGCGAAAGCACTAGCTGAAGAGTATCTAAAGGCAAAACGTGCGATCATCGTCTTCGATAAAGAACGAACCAGCATGGACATTCAAAAGCTCATCGTAGACCTTGCACTTCTCTCGGGTCACATCGGTAAGCCACGTAATGGTATCGTTCAGCTTAAGGATAAGGCAAACGGTCAAGCTATCGCTGACCTTGGTCTTACGACACGTAAGGAAGACATCATTCAAAAGATCATGGATGGAGAGATTAAGGCACTCATTCTCTTTAACCAAGAGCTTCCACTCGAAGCGATCGAAAAGCTTGAATTCCTAGCTGTTCAAACGACCCACATGACAGAGACAGCAAGACACGCCGATGTCGTCATTCCAAGTGCTGTCATGAGCGAGACGAATGGTTTCATCGTAAGCAGTACACGTCGTATTCAGCCTGTAAGAGCAAGCCTACAGCCAAAGCTTGGCGTTACAAACTTCGATCTCATTAAGAAGATCATGCATACGTTTGATCCACAAAGCACGGGTATTACTCGCTTTGGTGTGCTCGAATCATTAAGTAAGATGAATCCAGATTATGAGACGATTCAGCATCACATGGATGAGACACTCTACTGGCCAATCGGAGTCAATGAGCTCTTTGAAGACGGCTTTAGAACAGAAGACAAGCGAGGAAATCTCCTCTAAAAAAGCTTTAAAAACCGGTTTATCAATAGATGAACCGGTTTCTTTTTTGTGTTAAAATACTCCTGTGGACCTGAAGACAAGGAGTATTCCGCGTACAAGGTGTATATCAGGCCCAAAGTGGGCTTTTTTTTGTGGAGAAAAAATGGAAAAACGTATTGCAATCATAGGAATCATTATAGAAGATGTAGAGGCCTCCAAAGAGGTCAATGAAATTCTTCATGCGTACGGCTCTCTCATCGAAGGACGCATGGGACTACCTAGAGTAAAGGGAAATACGAGCGTCATGAGTATCATCTGTCTAGGTTCGACGAATGAAATTTCTGCCTTAAGTGGAAAGCTCGGTCAAGTGAAGCATGTTTCTACAAAGACCCTATACGGAAAGAGCGACGTGTGATTGTAGATCGTTTATTAGGTGGAGAAGTGCTACAAGAAGAGGACTTTCTCTCTTTACTTCAAGAAAAAGAACTTCACTTTAACCTCTTAAAAGAAAAGGCGAGTGAGGTTTCAAGAGCGAGATTTCAAGGGAGAGTCTTTTTAAGAGGACTCTTAGAGATTAGTAGCTTCTGTAAAGAAAACTGCTTCTACTGTGGAATCCGAAGAGACCACAAAGAAACGGTTCGCTATAGACTTACAGAGGATGAGATCCTCTCCCAGTGTGAAAAAGGCTATAGCTTAGGTCTCAGGACCTTTGTGCTACAAGGGGGAGAAGACCCGACTTTTACCGATGAACGTCTACTTCCCATCCTAGAGACCATAAAAACGCGTTTTCCTGAAGCATGTATCACATTAAGCCTAGGCGTCAGAGAAAGAAAGTCGTATGAGAACTTACGAGCGTACGCCGACCGCTATCTACTTCGCTTTGAAAGCATCGATCCCAAGCACTTTTCCATGCTTCACCCAAAGGAGCAGTCGGTAGAACGGCGAATGGAAGCACTCCATGACCTTCGTGATCTCAAGTACCAGGTGGGAACAGGATTTATGGTAGGAACGCCTTTTGAAACCCTAGAACACCTTGCAAAGGATCTTTGCTTTATTCAAAGCTTTCGACCGGAGATGATAGGAATCGGTCCTTTCGTGAGTACGAAAGAGACGCCTTTTTCGAGCTTTTCCTCTGGATCAGTCGAGATGAGCTTATATCTCATAAGCATTTTAAGACTTCTCTTAAAAGATGCCCTCATCCCTGCAACGACTGCCTTAGAGACATTATCGAAGGAGGGGAGGATGCGTGGAATACTGCATGGTGCCAATGTCATCATGCCGAGCATTACGCCATCAAAAGATAGAAAAAGCTATGCAATCTACGACCACAAAGCCTCAAAGACCCTTGAAGAACTTGTACAACTAGAAGATGAATTAAAGAAAATCGGTGCCTTCGTAGACTACTCGCGAGGCGATTATAGGAGCATAAATGTATAACGTAAATAGCTTAAAAGCAGAAGAATTTATTAACCACGAGGAGATCCTAGCTACGATAGAAGACGCAAAGAAACGCCGTAGTCTAGAGGAATATCAAGAGATTCTTAAAAAGGCAAGGGACCTTAGTGGACTAAACCATAGAGATGCTCTCACCTTATTACTTTGTGACGACGAAAACATCTGGGAAGAGATTAAAGGACTCGCGAAGGAGATCAAAGAGAAGCTCTACGGTAAGCGCATCGTGCTCTTCGCACCGCTTTATCTTTCAAACTACTGCATCAATGGCTGTGAGTACTGCCCTTATCACTTTAAAAATAAGCACATCGTAAGAAAAAAGCTCACGGCAAAGGAACTGAAAGAAGAAGCCATTGCACTCATGGACATGGGTCATAAGCGTTTAGCGTTAGAGATGGGAGAGGATCCTATTCATAACACGCTAAGTTACCTTTTAGAGTGCATTGAAGCCCTCTATTCGATTAAGCACAAGAATGGCTCTATTCGAAGAGTCAACGTCAATATCGCAGCGACAACCGTTGAAAACTATAAAGCACTACACGATGCTGGAATCGGAACGTACATTTTATTCCAAGAGACGTATCATAAGAAAAATTATGAAAAGCTTCACCCCACGGGACCTAAGCACAATTACGACTATCATACGGAAGCGATGGATCGTGCGATGGAGGGTGGAATCGACGATGTGGGCCTAGGAGTGCTCTTTGGACTCAATAACTACGCTTATGAGCTCTGTGGCCTCTTAATGCACGCAGAACACCTTGAGGCTCGTTTTGGCGTAGGTCCTCATACGATTAGTGTTCCTAGAATCTGCCCAGCAGACGACATCGACCCGAAGAGCTTTGAAAATGCCCTCGCCGATGACATCTTCTTAAAGCTCATCGCACTCATTCGAATCAGCGTTCCTTATACGGGAATGATCATCTCTACAAGAGAGGGAAAACGTGTGCGTGAAGAAGCGCTAAAGCTAGGAATATCGCAAATTTCTGGCGCATCGAGAACGAGTGTCGGAGGATACTCCACACCGGAAATAAGAGATGAATCGACCGCCCAATTTGACACCTCAGACCAGCGCACGCTCGACGAAATCGTCTACTGGCTCTTAGATAACGGCCACGTGCCGAGCTTCTGTACGGCCTGCTATCGAGAGGGAAGGACGGGTGATGCTTTTATGGAACTTGTAAAGGCTGGACGTATCGGTCACATCTGTGAGCCCAATGCCCTCCTTACATTGAAGGAGTACCTACTAGACTATGCAAGCGAAGAAACGAGAGAGCTTGGAGATCGAATCATAAAAGAAGAACTTCAAAGTCTCGATGAAAAGCTTAGAAAGACGACAGAGAAGTACTTAGTAGATATTGAAAAGGGAAAGCGCGATAAGCACTTTTAGAATGATATATGAATCCATACAGTGAAAGAAAACACATCGGAATCTTCGGCCGTACGAATGTAGGGAAGTCGACGCTACTAAATGACATCGTCGGCGAAGAAGTATCGATTGTAAGTGAAGAAAAGGGAACGACGACAGATGCTGTGAAAAAGCCCTTTGAGCTCGATGGCGTAGGAGCCGTACTCTTTTACGATACAGCAGGCTTCGACGACGAAACGAGTCTAGAGGCTGTAAGAGAAGAGAGATCTTTAAAGCTTTTAAAGAGAGTCGATCTCGCCCTTCTTCTCGTAAGTGATAAAAGAGATGTCGATTACCTCAAAACCTTTCTTAAGGGCGATGAAAAGGTTCTCTTTGTCATTACGAAAAATGAAAAAGAAGAGGCAGAGAAGTTAAAAGAGTATATAGAAAAAGCGACGAATAAGGAAGTAATGAGTTACGACCGCACAAAGGAAGCTCTTAAAGAATTAAGAGCTCTTATGAAAGCGTTTCTTAAAGACGAGGAACGCCTCATCACAGGAGACCTCGTTCAAGCGAATGATATGGTAGTACTCGTCATGCCTCAGGATGACTCGGCTCCTAAAGGACGACTCATTCTACCTCAAGTACAGACGCTGAGAGAGCTATTAGATAGGGAAATCGTCGCTATGAGTACGACGGTGAATAACCTAAGAAAAGCACTCGATAGCCTAAAGGAAGCTCCTAACCTCATTATTACAGACTCTAGAGTCCTTAAAGAGGTCGTAGAGATCGTTCCTAAGGAAGTACCCCTTACGACCTTCTCCGTGCTCTTTTCCTGCTATAAAGGGGATAAGGAGGTCTTTATAAAAGGTGCAGAGTCTATCGATGAACTGACGAATCAATCGAGAGTCCTCATTGCAGAAGCTTGCTCCCATGCCCCAAAAGAAGAGGACATAGGAACAGTAAAAATTCCCGCTCTTCTACGAAAGAGATGGCCAGAGATTGCGATCGACTTTTCGAGAGGCGATGACTTTCCAGAGGACATCTCGAAGTACGATCTCGTCATTCAGTGTGGAAGCTGCATGTTTACGAGAACTCACGTGCTCTCAAGAGTAAAAGAGGTCGAAGAGCGTGGTGTCAAGATGACGAATTACGGCATGGCCATCGCGAAGTTAACCCACGGGTTTGAGCGCTTGACCCTATAGCGACCAAGCTTTCTTTAAGAGATTTAAGGCGTCTTCAAGATCTTCTTCCGAAATGCCAGAATAACCGAAGATAAAGTCTCGATTGTCTTCAATGTAGAACGACTGAGAATAGATTTCTGAGATGGGATAGACCTTAATGCCCATCTCTTCTGCTTTTTTACGGTAAAAGGTGGAGTCTTCCTCACGGTTGAGGTGAAGGACGAGGTGCATCCCTGCATCAAAACCACGAATGCTTACATCCTTACACGTTTTAAAGAAGGCGAGCATCGTATCTCGTTTTCTCTTGTAGCGAAGAGTCATTCGGTTAATGTGTCTCGCAAAGGCTCCTTCTTTCATGAAGCGTGCTAAGACGAGTTGAATCTCAAGCGCCACAGGACAACTATGGTAGCTGAAATTTGCTTCAAAGCGACGCATGAGCTTTTTAGGTAGGAGGAGGTAGTTCGTTCTTAGAGTAGGGGACAAGGACTTAGAAAAACTACCCATGTAGATGACCTTATCGTTAGGGTCAAAGCTCTTTAGAGCAGGAATCGAATAGTTGTCGTAGCGGAAGTCGCTGTCGTAGTCGTCTTCAATGATGTAGCGTTTCTTTTCACCAGCCCATTCTAAGAGCTCAAAGCGTCTCTTTAAAGGCATGATAGTACCCGTAGGAAACTGATGCGAAGGGGAGATACAGGCAATGTCTACAGGAGAGCGTTCGAGCATCGTGATGCTCATTCCCGATTCATCCAATGGGATGGGAATGAAAGACTCCCGGTTGTGCTTAAAGAAGTGACTGAGTGACTCATAGCCAGGGTTTTCTACACCGTAGATCTTAGTAGAACGAAAGAGCTTAAAGAGTACGTGATACATGCTCTCTGTACCGCTAAGGATGAGAAGATCCTCTGCGTCACATTCGATAGCACGTGTATCCTTTAGGTGCTTCTGGATGGCTTCTCGTAGCTCTAGGGTGCCTTTAGGATTCATCGGTTCATCGTAGAGAGAGTCGTCTTCTTGCTGAAGAGCACGAGAGATCTTTTTCCAGTCTTCAGAGGGAAAAGAAGACTTTTCCGTCTGATGGTAGCGAAAGTCATAGAGAAACGATGGCTCTGATCGGTGCTTCTCTTGAACCTCCTCTGGTTCCTTTAGAGGAAGGAGTTCCGTCACAAAGTAACCAGAGCGCTCAACAGAATCGATATAGCCTTCCATCTGTAGCTGTTCATAGGCCGATTGAACTGTATTTAAACTAACCCCTAAGCTCTTTGAAAGAGCACGCTTAGAAGGCAGTTTATCAAAGCTTTTGAGCGTTCCTTTATGGATGTCTTCTTTAATAGCTTTTACAATCTGCTTATAATAAGGCATGTCGTCATTTAAATGTAGTGTCATACGTCCTCCTGGTATCTTAAATTATAACAGATTTGAACCTTACAATGGTACCAGATGAACCGTTAAAATGAGTTCAGGAGGATAGATATGAAGAATAGTAAGGTTATTGAGAGTTTAAGAGGCGGCGTCATCATGGACGTCACCAATGTAGAACAAGCTAAAATTGCAGAAGAAGCTGGTGCTGTAGCAGTTATGGCACTGGAAAGAATTCCAGCAGATATTCGTGCAGCTGGTGGTGTCAGCCGTATGAGCGATCCAGCACTTATCGAATCCATTCAAAAGGCAGTCAAGATTCCAGTAATGGCAAAGGTCAGAATTGGTCACTTTGTAGAAGCTAGAATCCTTGAAGCACTAAACATCGACTGCATCGATGAAAGTGAAGTATTATCTCCAGCAGACGACGTTTACCACGTCGATAAAAATCAATTTGACATTCCTTTCGTATGTGGAGCACGTGACCTAGGAGAAGCTCTCCGTCGCGTTCAAGAAGGTGCTCTCATGCTTCGTACAAAGGGTGAGGCAGGAACAGGTGACGTTGTACAAGCAGTACGTCACATGCGTAAGATCCAAAGAGACATCCGTCGCATTCAATCCATGACAGCAGATGAACTCTACCATGAAGCAAAAGAGCTCGGAGTTAGCTATGACCTTCTAAAGGGCGTTCACGACACAGGAAAGCTCCCAGTCGTTAACTTCGCTGCTGGTGGTGTTGCAACACCTGCTGACGCTGCACTCATGATGGAACTCGGTGCAGAAGGTGTATTCGTTGGTTCTGGTATCTTTAAGTCAGGAGATCCTGAAAAGCGCGCTAAAGCCATCGTACAAGCTGTTAAACATTACAAGGATGGAAAGAAATTAGCTGAGCTCAGTAAGAACCTCGGTGAAGCCATGGTTGGTATCAACGCTGAAGAAATTGAAATCATCATGGAAGAACGTGGAATCTAATAAAAATGGAGTTGATGAAATTCATCAACTCTTTTTTATTTGTCTAGATTTTTCCAGAGGGAGGTGCTATAATGGGTTTATCAAACTATTCCTTAAATGTATATTTTGGGAATAGATATAGGGGGAATCATGATAGAGGTTCGACAGACTGAAGTTTCAGAGCTTTTACAGGAAACGTATGATCCTGAGCGTGTCTATGGATTCTGTAGTTCCTGTGAACGCTACGGAAAACACTTTGCATGTCCTACACGTAATCAAGGTGTTTTAGATTACGTATCACGCTTTCAAACGGCTTGGATTTTTTTCCATACCATCATAGATCATAAATCTTTTGGCGAATCGATTACAACGCGTTTTTTTCATTACCGTGACCAAGTAGATCCCATATTGAGATCCTTTGAAACCGATTCGATTCAAAGCGTCTTAGCTGGACCTTGTAGGTATTGTTCTACATCTTGTGAAACGGAAAACCTAAAAGCTTGTAGACACCCTGAGAGTCTCCGATATTCCTTTGAATCCATGGGCTTTGATGTAGCCAAAATGACAGAATTCTATATTGACAAGAAATTAACATTCGAACCGAAAAAGCATATCCTCGTCTATGGATTTCTATCTAATGAATCGCTTGACGTAAAACCCATCATAGAAAGGCTGGAACGCATTGAAGATCAATAATAAGACCTCAAAACCCACAAATGTCCTTGTCACGCAAATTGAAATGGATCAAAAGAGTGTAGAGATTGAACGTACTCTCCCCTCTTATCTTAGAGATTACTGCATCTATCTAAAAGGGAGTGTCTCTGTTAGTACGAGACTTGCTTATCTTCAAGACATCCTCTTTTTCTTTGAATACCTTGTTAATGAGACAGCTCTAACCAATGCAAAAGAAGTAAAGGATCTAACAATTAATGAGCTTTCTAGATTAAAAGCTAGGGATGTCAATGAGTTCCTAGGTGATTACTGCAGAAGGTATTATAAGCGAATCGACGATGAACTCCAGGTCTTTGAAAACCATAATCCTTCTCTTGCTAGAAAGAAATCATCGATCGCATCTCTCATTAAGTTCCTCTTTCGAAACGAGCAGATACCAGTAGATATCACGCCTGGATTTAACCCTATTAAGCTTCCTAAAAAGCAACCTGATGCCATAAAAAGACTTCAAGAGGATGAACTAGAAAGCCTCCTAGAAATCGTAAAGACAGGTGCCAATTTAACAGAAAAGGAACGCACCTATTGGGAAAAGACGAAACTCAGAGATAAGGCGATTATTCTTTTATTTGTCACTTATGGACTACGATTAAAGGAACTTGTAAACCTTGATATTGCAAGCTTTAACTTTAATCGTAGAGAATTTGTAATCTACAGAAAACGCGATAAAGAGTCGGTCATGCCACTAAATATCAGTGTCGAAAATGCCATTAAAGACTACTTAGAAAACGAACGGGCTGAATTTAGCACGGAAGATGCACTGTTTCTATCACTGCAAGGAAAGCGCATGACCGAACGCACCATTCGAGAAATGGTCAAAAAATATACGGCACTCGCCATGCAGACGTCGCGCCGTAACGGTTATAGCCCTCATAAACTAAGAGCGACAGCTGCGAGCACCCTCATTGAAAGAGGCTTTAGCATCTATGACGTCCAGTCTCTATTAGACCATGAAAACGTCACGACGACACAGCTCTATGCAGCCCACCGTAAAAAAGTGAAAGAAGATATCGTCAACCAATTTGAGCTTGACGAGGAATGATTACTCTGCCTTACCTACATTTTGTCTATAGTGCGTAGGTAGCTTCAGTTCTTGACCAGGAACGATCTTTCCTTCTGCTCCTAGAGCATTTATAAGGATGATCTCATCAGTGAGAGCTCTGACATCAGATGTAGAACTGATCGTCTTAGCAATCGACCAGACGGTGTCACCAGGTTTAACGACGATGGTCGTTACAGGTCCTTCTACTGATTTTATAGCGTATGAATCAAGGAGCATTTCTCCTAGATAAGCAATGAGTGCAATACAAAGAAAGAGAACGATTCCGAAGCGAATAGCGAATTTTTTACGATCGATAATAGAGATGTTCATTTTGTCCTCCCAAACATTTGTTCTGATATCAGTATATACGAACACATGTTCGTAGTCAAGCGAAAAACGAACAAATGTTTGATTTTTTTCTTTTTCTTGGTATAATGTTTTTGAGGTGAGGAAATGATGGAATTAACGAAAAAACAGCAAGAAGTCTATGACTTTATTTTAGAACGAACAAAAGAAATTGGTTATCCTCCGACCATTCGAGAAATCTGTTTAGGTGTCGGCTGTAAGTCGACTTCTACGATTCATGGTCACCTTTCTAAGCTTGAAGAAAAGGGTTATATTACGAGGGATGGATCAAAAAATAGAGCCATCATGTTTCAGAATGAGGCTCTCGTTGAACCTCAAATCGAGGTTGCGAGTATTCCGGTCATTGGACGCGTTACAGCTGGCCTTCCTATTTTAGCTGTAGAAAATATTGAAGATTACTTCCCCATCCCATTAAATCAGCTTTCAAGTGGAGAACATTTCCTTTTAAAGGTACAAGGTGAGAGCATGAAAAATGCAGGTATCTTAGATGGTGACCTCGTGTTAGTTAAGAAACAAAATGAAGCTCGTAATGGTGACTACGTTGTCGCATTAATCGATGACAGCGCAACCGTTAAAACCTTTTATAAAGAAAAGGATCATATTCGACTACAACCAGAAAATGAAGCTTTTGAACCGATTCTAGGTACAGATATTGAGGTCTTAGGAAAAGTTCAAGGTGTTATGCGTTTCCTATAATGAAGACGCTTCGTATCGCCCTTTGTGAAGATGAACAAATCCAAAGAGACCAATTAATATCTCTTTTAAAATCTCTCCAAGCGGATCTTAAAGCAACCATTGAGATTCAAACATTTAGCAGTGCTGAGGCATTGCTTTTTCACTTTGAGGAAAATGAGTTCGATCTCCTACTACTCGATGTCATGCTAGGTGGAATCAATGGATTTGAAGCAGCTGAAAAGATTCGTTTGACATCAAAAGTACCGATCGCATTTATTACAGCGGTGGCTGAACAAATCGCAAGAGGGTATGATTATCGGGCCATTCATTATATTATTAAGCCAGCCACTAAAGATCAATTAAAGCGCGTTCTTGAAACCGTTTTAAATGAAGTTCCAGAGACGTATGTCTGCTTTCAAACGTTTGAAGGTGAGCTCAGGTTACGCGAGGATGAAGTTTATGGGTTTTTCTATGAAGATCAAGAACTTCTTCTCATTTTACGTGATAAAAAGGTCCATTTACGCGAACGCCTCCATGAACAACTTCTGAAAGGATCCAACAAATTCTTTCAAACGCATCGCAATGCGATTTGTCATATCGATCACGTGTATTTTATTGGCAAGGATCGAGTCGATCTTGAAAATGGAACCTCTCTTCCCCTCTCTCGTCGATCGCAAAAAGGGATCCTAGAAGCCTTTTTAAAGGCGAATCGAGCGAACTCATGATGTACATAATAGAAGCACTCATCTTTTTAGTGATCGGCTATATACTCTATAAAAATATCCTTGAAAAGTCCAAGCAAGAACTCAAAAATCTCTTAGTGACACATTCCAATGACGTAGAGAGTTACCACAAGGATATGAGGGGCTGGCGTCATGACTACTTGAATCAGCTCCAAACCATGAAAGCCTATCTCTCTTTAAAGCAATACGATGAGTTAAAGAATTATCTCGATGGAATGGAACAAGATTTAAGAGAGATCGATATGCTCGTTGAGAGTGGAAATACGATGATCGATGCTATTTTAAATAGCAAATTGACACTTGCTATGGAAAAAGGAATCGATGTCTATTGCACGGCAAACGTTCCCAAAGAATTAGCCTTTGATTCTGTTGATTTGGGAATCATCTTAGGAAATCTCCTATCGAATGCCATTGAAGCGCAAGAATACGTCAAAGAAAAATTCATTCGAATTTATATCCAAACGATGAAAGGCCACTTATATATCAATGTGACCAATAGTATGGATGGAATGAATCCATCGCTTGTAACGAGAAAATCGAAGCGTGAACATGGCTTCGGTATCCGTCGCATTGATCACTCTGTGAAAGAACTTTCTGGAACGGTAAACAGAAAACAAGATGAAGGTGTATTTAGTACAGAAATTTTTCTACCGAATGTTCCGCTCGATGGCAAAAAGTGACCGTTCAGCTTCTTTTTTCTTAAAAGAGGCTTTTTTTAATTAAGATAAACTTGGAGGTTTGAGATGACAAAAAACTATTCCTTGTGGAAAAATACAAAGTACTTTTTAAGGGGACTTATCGAGCGTGGTCCCTTACTGATTCTCTCATTTTTTGCTTCTGTACTCGTAACCACACTGACACCGATCGTTACGCTATTAATCAGCAAGCAAAGTATTGAACTATTACTTCAGAAGCGGTCCTTTCAGACGTTCGCTTTTCAGATCTTCTTGGTCTTTTTGGCGCTTTTTGCTTTAAAGGTCATCGCTTCTGCCCTTTCGAATTACCGAAGTAGCATTTACTTACATTATAGGCAGAGCTTTTTGTCGGAATTCTTAGAGAAAGTAACCCAAACGGATTTTCAAAACATCGATGGATCGAGAAGCAGAGAAAGAGTCGATAAAGCCTTGAATGCCATTTTTGAAAATCATGGAGAAGGTGCTTATAATTTTGCAACTCTACCCGAGTACTTTGATGCTTTTTTAGGAGCGGTCTTAAGCTTATTCGTGTATGTAGCTATTTATTTGACCCTTTGGCCCCCTATCGTGTTGTACATTTTTATTGCGAGTATCTTAAGTTATTTTTACGGTCGTCATGTGACAGCGATCCGAAAGAATCTACAAAATGAATCGGCTACCGTATCCCGTCGATTGAACTATATTTCACAGCAATTAGGTGATCAAAAGGTCGTGAAAGATTTAAAGGTCTATCACGGTGAAGAATGGTTTGAAGAAAAATATCTAAATGAGCTTTATTCTCTCATGGATATTCAAAAAAGAAGTGTCAGAAAGAGAAGAAATCAAGAGTTACTCGACATCTTATTTTCAGTTCTTCGCGATGGTCTCATGTACTTTTATCTGATTCAAGCCATCATAAATGGAACATTATCCGTCGATCGATTTGTCTTTTACTTTGGGCTTCAAGTCAGTCTTTCGCAGACATTCCAAATGATTCAAATGCAGGCGAACAATTTGTATGGTTGTCACCTCATGATTACAGACTATAGAAGCTTTATCGAAACGGACGACCGAAAGAGAAATGCTATTCATAGGAGCGATCGAATGAAGAATTACTCGATCGAATTCAAACACGTAAATTTCACTTACCCAGGTGCTCCAAAGAAGACCATTGAAGATTTAAATCTCTTTGTAAAACCTGGAGAAAAGGTCGCTATTGTAGGCTTAAATGGAGCCGGTAAGTCGACACTCGTTAAGCTTCTTACAGGGCTCTATGCTCCCGATTCTGGAAGGATTCTTTTAGATGGATTGGATTCAAATGATTTTTCGAAAGAAGAGTACTTTAAGCTTTTTAGCGTCGTCTTTCAGGATTATCACGAACTGCCTTTAAGCATTGAAACGAACATTACATCAGATCACCCTTCAGAACGAAGTGTTGATTCCGTCATTCGTCTATCAGGGCTCGATACGCTTTTAGATGATCTTCCAGAGGGCAAAAAATCGTTACTCGTTCGTCAAGTCAATTCAGAGGCCATCGATTTGAGTGGTGGCCAAAAACAAAAGCTTCAGTTAGCGAAAGCTATCTATAAAGATGCACCGATACTCATTTTAGATGAACCTACCGCAGCGTTAGATCCTTTGGCCGAAGAAAGAGTTTATTTAAGCTATTATGAGCTTTCTAAGGATAAGACATCGATCTTTATCTCCCATCGATTATCTTCTACCAAGTTTTGCGATCGAATTTTATTTTTTGAAGATGGAAAGATCGTAGAACAAGGTACTCATGAGGAACTGTTAGAAAAAGGCGGAAAATACAGCCATATGTTCGATGTGCAATCACACTATTATAAGGAGGAAAAGAATGTGGAAACTGTATAAACGTGGATTCAAAGACGTTCATGCGATGGATCCTACCTTCTTACTCTTAACGATCCTGAGTTCTGCCGTAAGAATGATGATTCCTCTGATAAATATCTATTTTTCTAAGCGTATCGTCGATGCATTAATCGCTGGAGTTACATGGAATTCCATGCTTCGCCTCATTGTTATAGTACTTCTAGTTAATCTAGTACTGCTCGTGTCGCAAAGTCTCTTGCGCTCAGTGTTAGAAGTGAAGAACTCGAAGCTATTAAAGATGAATATCTTTAATATCAATAAGCATCAATTAGATCTCGATTATGCCTATTCAGAAGATGCGAAAGTACAAGAGCAAAGGCGATTTCTTATTAATTCGCAATATAGCATGGGAAAAGGCTTGATGACGTATGTATTCCATTTGGAATATTTCCTGACGAATTTCTTTGGTATCATTGGATCGATGGCGCTTATATTGGGGCTCTTTTTAGTCCCATCAAAAGTGCAGTACTACTTTTTAGCGATTCTTTTTGTTTCCCTTGTAGCAGTTATATTTTTAGAGGGGAAAAAATCGAAAAAGCTCAATAAAATCTTAGAAGAAACCGATTTAGTCGTTTATCACGATAATAACATGTCCAATTATTTGTTTTCGGAGCTCCTTGTGAATTACGAAGCAGCCAAAGAAATACGACTTTACGATGAAGGAGATCTCTTACTAAATCATTGGAATAAAACGGTTTCAACATTTTTAGCTTATATCAAAAAGACGCTCACCTGTGCATTTCTTAATGATGTGACGAGCTTAGTTCTTTACTACTCCATTGTATTCTTTGTGACGATGTATGCTGGATATCTCGCCTTTATGAATGCAATTTCTGTAGGTACATTCCTACTCTATGCAGGTGCTATAGGCCAACTAATGATGTGGCTTCCGAGCGTGTATCATACCTACACTGAGTTTGTGATAAACGAGAACGCACTCCAGACCCACTATGACTATTTCGACCTTTCAAGCGATAGACATGTGGGAGTCATTCCAACGGAAAAGCGATTAGATCGTGAGTTCTTTATTGAAGTCAAAGACGTATCGTTTAAGTATCCTGGAACTGATCGTTATGTCATAAAACATCTTACGACGAGCTTCACGATTGGAAAAAGGGTGGCGCTTGTTGGTGAAAATGGAAGTGGAAAGACGACGCTTATAAAGCTCCTCCTTCGCCTCTATGATCCGACAGAAGGCGTTATTACCTTAAATGGTATCGACATTAGAAAGTACGACTACAAAGAGTATCTTGATCTCTTTTCGGTCGTCTTTCAGGACTACACATTGTTCGATTTCACGCTTGGAGAAAACATCGCAGCCAATGCTTCTTATGATCCGAAGCTTGCAGAACACTATCTGATGCGCGTCGGTTTTAAAGAAAGGTACGATCGATTAAAGGATAAACTCAATACCTACATTCATCGTGGCATATCAGACGACGGTATCGAGTTTAGCGGTGGAGAATCGCAAAAAATTGCTATGGCTCGTGCACTTTATAAGAATGCTCCGTTTTTAATCATGGATGAACCGACTGCGAAGTTAGATCCCTTGAGTGAGTACGAGATCTATAAGAAAATGGATGAAATGGTTGAAGATCGAACGGCTCTCTTTGTCTCTCATCGACTCTCTTCTTGCCTATTCTGTGATAGGATCATGGTCTTTTCTGAAGGAGAGCTCGTGGAAGAAGGAAAACATGAGGAATTACTTCAGAAAAAAGGAACATACGCTATGCTTTGGGAAGCTCAAGCAAAATACTACTAAAAATCAAAAAGGGTGCTATGCACCCTTTCCTTTTTTTAGAATATCAAGTTGTTCTTTAACGCTCTTAAAGACCTCGTCCTCTGGATGATCATGGATCAGTTCTTCGAGCTCTTTGAGTTCGTTTTGAATTTTTTCTTGGTCGTAGTTCTTTTCACGGAACGCTTTATCTGCTTTAAAAGGTTCCTTCGCTTCTCCCTTTAAAAGGAGCTTCGTATAACCAACGGGACATCCTGCACCTAAGCAGTGCGTACAGACTTCGTTTCTGAGGCAGATTCGTTCCATGTCCTTAGAAAGCTTCTCGTAGTGCTCTTTTAAGTGTTGTGCCGTCTTTCGGAACACCGTATCCTTGTTCTTTCGAAGTCTTATCACGAGGAATACGATAAAAGAGATTGCACTCACGATAAAGAGCGGAATAAAGAAGGAAGGTGAAAGAAGGGACTTAAGCTTTAAGACACCAAAGACGTAGAAGATGAATCCAGCGATGATGTTCATGAGCGTCTCTGGTACTTTATCTCCAAGCTTCTTTCCGATGAAGATTCCAAAGAGTCCTGTGAGCATCATGGCACTGACCGTTGCACTTAAGATCAGGATGGGATAGCTCGTCTGAGCCGCTAAGGTGATAGCAGCAAGCTGTGTCTTATCACCTAGCTCTCCTAAGAAGAATGCGAGAGCGACTGTGATTGTCACACCATGCTTGGAGGACTTCGCCTCCTCCTCTTCTTCATCCCCTTCTCCTTGTAAGCTCCACAGCGCAAAGAGAATGAAGAGGACGCCTGCAAGCCCTTGAAGGATATCTAAGGGAATGACTTTTGTGAGTGCTCTACCGAGAAGCACAGCGAGTGCGTGATTACAGAATATTCCTAGGAAAAGGCCGAGGATGACCTTTTTTAGTGGATATTTCGTGGCAAAGGCCATGGCTAAGAGCTGAGACTTATCTCCCATCTCGGCTACAAAGATCATGACAAAGGCCTGTAAAAATTCCTGGATCATACGTAAGACTTTCTTCTTTCTCGAATGCGATCAATCTCTTGAAGAATCTTTTTTCGAAGTCGGATGATCGATGGCGTCACTTCGACGTACTCATCGTCTTCAACGAAGTTCAGTGCTTCTTCTAAGCTAAAGATTCTTGGCTCTGGGACGTTTAGTGCTTCGTCACTAGCGGAGCTTCGAGTATTGGTCATCTTTTTATTCTTCGTAGGATTTACGACAATATCTTCCTTATGGGCACATTCTCCGATGATCATCCCTTCATAAACCTTATCTCCAGGACGAACAAAGAGTGTTCCACGATCACTTAAGTTCCAAAGCGAGTATGCCATACATACGCCTTGTTCATTGCTGATTAAGACGCCATTACGGTTTCTTTCAATGGTTCCAGCATAGGGACCGAAGTGAGAAAAGCTTCTTAAAAGAACGCCTTCTCCACGCGTGTCGTTTATGACTTCGGAGCGGAAACCGAGGAGTGCTCTCGTAGGAGCGACGTAACCGACTTCTGTATAACCTTCTTCGGAATTCATGGAAACCATTTGGGCTTTTCTTTGATTCATCTTACTGATGAGGTTTCCGACGTATTCATCGGGTGCCTCAATGATAACGTTTTCGTAGGGTTCAAGCTTTTCGCCGTTTTCTCCACGCTTCATGAGAACACGAGGTTTCGAAACAGAAAGCTCATATCCTTCTCTTCTCATGTTTTCAATGAGGATCGATAGATGTAACTCTCCCCTACCGCTCACTTGATAAGCATCCGTTCCTTCGATCGGCTCTACTCTCATACCTACATTCGTTTCTAGTTCTCTTTCAAGACGCTCTTTAATGTGTCTCGTCGTTAAAAACTTTCCTTCTCCTGCAAAGGGAGAACTGTTGACGTAGAAGTCCATTGAAAGAGTCGGTTCTTCGATCGGAATCGCAGGAAGAGGCTTTACATCTTTGATTCCAATGGTATCTCCTATGGAGATATCACTGATACCTGTTATTAGGACGATATCTCCAGCTTCTGCCTTGTCTGCAGGCGTTCTCTTTAAGCCTTCGTTTAAGTAGAGCTGAGCGATCTTTTCGTTTCTTCTCTCACCCTCTGGTGTGACGACAGTCACCTGATCCTTGGAGTGGATCGTACCACCTAAAAGACGACCGATTCCGATGCGTCCGATGTAGTCGTCATAAGCTAAGCTTGAGATTTGTAGAAGTAGGTCATCCGATTGTGGCTCAAAGAGCGTCACGTGCTTTATAAGCGTCTCAAAGAGAGGTACGATGTCTTCATTCGTATCATTGATGTCATAGCGTACGATACCGCGTTTAGCTACGCCGTAGAGGATTGGAAAGTCGAGCTGACTATCGGTTGCTCCGAGTTCTGCAAAGAGGTCGAAACTTAAGTCTACGACTTCATCTGCACGCTGATCCTTTTTATCAAATTTATTGATAAGTAGAATCGGGCGTAGTCCTTCTGCAAGTGACTTTTTAAGGACGTAGCGTGTCTGTGGCATCGGTCCTTCTGCTGCGTCGACTAAGAGAATGACGGTGTCAACGGTCTTAATAATGCGCTCTACTTCAGAAGAGAAATCGGCGTGACCTGGCGTATCGACGATATTGATTTTGTAATCTTTGTATTTGATTGAACAGTTCTTCGAGTAGATCGTAATGCCTCTCTCGCGTTCGATGGCATCGTTATCCATCACTTGTTCAATCACTTGATCTCGACTGTTAAAGGTGCCACTCTGTGAAAGCATGGCATCGATAAGTGTCGATTTTCCGGCATCGACGTGTGCGATGACGGCAACATTTATTATCTTCATAATTCCTTCTTTCCAACTTATCTATTCTAACAGGTTGGAGAGTCTAATTCAAACGAATTAATGTAAAAAAAGAAGGCTTTCGCCTTCTTTTTAGAGCTCCTTCATGCTGAGCTTAATTCTCTTTTCGTCTTTATCGATTTCAAGAATCTTGATGACGACTTCTTCACCAACTTTTAGTACGTCAGCAGGTAGTTCCACTCTTTCGTCAGAAATTTGTGAAACGTGAATGAGTCCTTCAAGACCTGGTTCGAGTTCAACGAAAGCACCGAAGTCAGTGAGGCTTACGACTTTACCGTCGTAGCGCTCTCCAACGGTATACTTTTCGTCGATGATCGTCCATGGATCAGGGATGAGTTGCTTACGGCTCAAGCTGATCTTGTTTTCTTCTTTATTGAAGTCGATAACTTTGAATTCGAGTTCTTGGTTCACTTTAAGAACATCAGATGGCTTGTTTACCTTGCCCCATTGAATTTCTGAGACGTGAACGAGTCCATCGACTGCTCCGAGGTCGACAAATGCGCCGAAGTTTGTAAAGCGACGTACGGAACCTTTGACAATTTTGCCAACTTCCATGTCCTTCCAGAATTCTTCGAGTTGACCAGCACGAGCTTGTTCTAAGAGTTCTTTTCTTGTAAGAACGATTTGGTTCTTACGACGGTCGAAGTCTAAGAATTGTACTTCGAGTTCTTGACCTACGAACTGGTTGAGGTCACGAACGAAATTTGTATCAATATGTGAAGCCGGAATGAAGGCACGAATATCGTTGTAGTAAGCACTTAAGCCACCCTTAACGACTTCGGTAACTTTGACCTTAATAGACTCTTTGTTATTGAATTTCTCTTCGAGAACTTCCCAGTCCTTTCTTGAACGTAGACGTTTGGTTGAGAGCAATACTTCGCCCTCGGCGTCGTCGCGTTTAAGTACTAGGACGTCGATTTCTTCATCGGGTTGGAAGAGTTCTGACAAAGGCTTGTTCTCTGGGTTTGAGATTTCTTCGGCAGGGATGATGCCGTCAGCCTTATAACCAATGCTAACAATGACGTTGTTTTCATTGATCATTACGACTTTGCCCTTAAGGATCTCGTTTTTCTTTGGAACAGCAAATGTTGACTGCTCCATAAGGTTTTTCATTTCGGTGTTTTCCATGTGTGTGTAGTTCTCCTATCTTTCCATTTGAAGCTTCTTCACCACATCGTCAATGATCCATTGTGGTGTAGAGGCCCCAGCGCTTATTCCTATAGTATCATACTTTCTTAACTCTTGCACTTGAATCTCACTGGAATTTTCAAATAACAACGTATTTTTATTATAAAGTTTACATAATTCTTTTAGCTTTTTGGTGTTCGAAGAGTTTTTTCCCCCAATGATGAGCATACAGTCTACTTTTTTAGCGAGTTCCTGTGCTGCTGCTTGACGGTCCATCGTGGCATGACAGATGGTGTTCACGGTTAAGAGGTCTGAGATCTTCGTTTCTAAGTAGGTAGTTACCTCATTAAAGGAATCGACTCGCATGGTTGTCTGACTCACAAGTAAACTAGGAGCATCCTCTATGGACATTTCCTTCAGTTCTTCTAGGTCTTTAAAGACCGTAACGGTGCTCTCTGACCAACCGATGGCACCTTCGACTTCAGGATGTACGCTATTACCGAAGAGAAAAATTCTTCGCTCTTTGGAATACTTTTCAATGAGCTTTTGAAGCTTTGATACGAAGGGACACGTCGCATCGACGATTTCTACGCCCTTCTCTTTTAGGCGCTTAAAGGTCTCCTTCGACTCACCGTGGGAGCGAATGAGCACGCAGTCCTTTGCTTCATCGGTTGTAGGAATCGTCTCTAAACCGATCGATTGAAGCCTTTTAATTTCATCTTCATTATGAATAATTTTTCCTAAGCTCTGAAGGGATCCACGAAGCGTTAAGTTCTTTTCCGTGAGCTCTATTGCTCTTTTTACGCCAAAGCAGAAGCCCGATGGGTCAGCGATGATGATGTTCAAGTTCGATCCTTTCATAAATCTTTTTTAGAATGTCGTCGGCAATGGTTTGATAAGCTTTGGAATTGAGTCTTTCAAAGCCGTAGTCTTCGACGTGAACGAGTGGTAAGTAGATGAGTTTTATTCGCTGAAAGGGATGCGCTTTTTTTGTAATAGCTACAGGTTGGATGGGAAGACCCGTCTTATGAGAGAGCATGATCGTTCCGCTTTTACCTGGAAGGGGCTCTGTTAACACCTTATTTCTCGTTCCCTCGGGAAAGATCAAGAGGCTCTTATCTTTCGCGTATTCGATCATCTGACGAAGACTGCCTAAGTCGATATTTCCGCGGTCGACACTTACGACCTCTAAGCGCTCTAAGAAGAACTTCAAGATCTTATTCTCAAAGAGTTCCTTTTTTGCGAGGATTGATAGATCATCAGGGTACGACGCTGCAACCACAAAGGGGTCAAAAAAAGACGCGTGGTTCGGCGCTAAAATGACGCGCTCTCCTGGATGCATGTCGCCTTCAATTCGAATATCAAAGAAGAGATAGACGACAAAACGCAGAACCGACCAAAGAATGCGTTTATGAAAGGGTTGTTTTTGTTTCATGAATGACCTCGATGATCTTTTCTTCGACTTCTTCGATCGATAAGTGATCGGTATCGATTGCGATGGCATCACATGCCTTTTTTAAGGGGGCAATTTCTCTCGTAGAATCGTAGTGATCTCTTCTTTTCATATCTTCTAGAATCTCTTCGTAGTGCTCGAGATCGTTTCTCTCTAAAGCTCTTCTTCTCGCCCTCTCCTCGACCGATGCATCGAGGTAGAATTTGAACTCGGCATCGGGAAAGACGACTGTTCCGATGTCTCTTCCATCCATGATGACATCGTTCTTTTCTGCGATCATTCGCTGTGCTTCTTTTAAGAAGGTTCGAACGCTTTCCATCGCAGAATAGTAGCTCACTTCTTTATCGACTTCAGGGGTACGAAGTTCCTTTGTAAGGGCTAACCCATTAAGAAGGATTCCTCCTTCTATCACTTCTAAAGAGGTCTTCTTTAGTTCCTTTTTAACCTCATCTTCTTCTTTTACCTGTTTTTTTAAAAAGCTATACGTCAGTGCTCGAAACATCGCACCCGTATCGATATATTGAATGTGTAGACGCTTCGCAACTCTCTTTGCGATCGTGCTTTTTCCTGAACCACTCGGTCCATCGATTGCTATTTTCATGCTTCACCTCAAACTCATTATAACAAAAAAGAGTGCCTAAGCACTCTTAAATGTAGACATTGTATTCCGTCCAAATTTGCTCTAACGCTTCAAACTTCTTCGTCACTTCCTCGATGTTGTCGTAGGCGATGGCTGTGACTAAGGCATTAATTAAAGCCATCGGAGCGACGTGCGAATCGATAAAGGTATCTAAGGAATAGGTCGCATAGATACTGGCATCGGAGAAGTGTGTAATGGGTGAATCGTAGTTATCAGTGATCGCAAAGATCGTATGACCCGCTTTCTTTATGATCTCGGCGTAGTGAAGCGTCTGCTTCGAGTAGCGAGGAAAGCTAATGACGATGACGACATCACCATCAGTGAGGTTTACGATCTGATCAAAGGTATCACCCGTTTCATGGTGGAAGCAGATGACATCGTTTCGAACGAAACTAAGATAGAAACTTAAGTAATCGACGAGAACCTTCGAGGAGCGACGACCTAGGATGTAGACGCGTTTGGCTTCTCGAATCGCTTTTGCCATCTTATGTAGATCCTCAACATTCAAATTCTCAAACGTCGTTCGAATGTTATTGAGGTCTGTAGAAAAGGAGGCTTTGATGTTTCCTTCAAAGCTTTCTGGCTCCATCTTTGTAGCGAGCTTTTGCTTACTCGTCAGAATGTTCTTTAGATTGTCTCTTAAGTTTTCCTGAAGATCCGGATAACCATCATAGCCTAAGCTAAAGGCAAAGCGCACGACAGTCGATTCACTCGTTTGAATTCTTTCAGCGAGCTTTTTTGCCGTCATAAAGACCGCTTGATCGTAGTGATTCGTTAGAAAGTCTGCGATGCGTTTGTGAGTTTTTGAAAGGGACTTATAATTGGCTTTAATCGTTTCAAATACGGTTTGCTGCTTCATAGTCTTTCACGAGTTTGTGTCCTGCGTCAATGGCGCGTTGATTTAGGACTTCGCTTCCCTTTGGAACACGCTTTAAGACGCATTGGAAGAGCTCCTCGTCGTCGTAAATCTTTGTGATTTCTTGAATGACACCGAGGGTTACGATATTAGCCGTAAGTTCCTTACCTACTACATCGCGTGCCGTACGAAGGATCGGGAGTTTGTAAATGGCTTTTGCACCTGTGTTCTCCCCTACCTCAACATCTTCGTCGACGATGAGGATTGCACCGTCTAAGTCCTTTGCGTATTTATCATAAGCAACTTGTGTTAGTGATAGGAGTAGTGATGGCTTTTGAACCTTTGGAAAGTCGATCTCTTCTTCGCTGATGATGACTTCGCACTTACTAGCACCACCTCTTGCTTCTGGTCCATAGGACTGCGATTGAATGGCGTTATGACCCATGTTGATGGCTGCATCGGCGAGGATGACACCGAGCATGATGACACCTTGTCCACCGGATCCCGTTAAGCGAAATTCCATGTTCTTCATTTGTCGCCTCCTAAACGGTCGATGATCTTTTGATATTCTTCGGTGTACTCAGGACGCTCAATGTCTTTGTAGATACCGTAGACGAGCTTTCCTTGGCGTTCTTCTTCGCTCATTCTTTCGTAAGCATTCTTTTCAACGTAGTTGTCTTTCATCCAGACCATCATCTGTGGAGCTGTACCGCTCTTGTTCTTACGTCCGTAGTAGGTTGGGCAAGCACAGATGGCATCGATGAGGCTAAAGCCCTTGTGTTGAATGCCTTTTTTGATGTAGTTAATGAGTTGGTTTGTATGGTATGCCGTAGCGCGTGCTGTAAAGGTAGCACCAGCACCACCAGCAAGTTCCATGAGATCAAACGGTTGGTCGACGTTTCCGTAAGGAGCAGTCGTTGCAAACGCTTGATTTGGTGTCGTAGGTGAATATTGACCACCTGTCATACCGTAGATGTTGTTGTTATAGACGATGACGGTGAGGTCGATGTTTCTTCTGCAAGCGTGAATTAAGTGGTTTCCACCGATAGCACTTGCGTCTCCGTCACCTGTGATGACGATGACGTGAAGATCAGGATGAGATAGCTTAATACCTGTTGCAAAAGCGAGTGCTCTACCGTGTGTCGTATGAACGGTTTGGAAGTTCATGTATCCGGGAGCTCTAGAGGAGCAACCGATACCACTTACGATAACCGTCTTATCTTGATCGAGTCCGAGATCGTCGATGGCTTTAATGATCGAACGTGTAACGATACCGTGGGAGCAACCAGGACACCAGATGTGTGGAAGATTCCCTGTACGGAAGTATTTTTGAACGAGTTTACTTGGATTCATTACAGTACCCCCTCAACGAATTCGCAAATTTCTGTAGGCGTCAAAATATTGCCATTTGATCGTCCTAAGTGCGTAACGGGGCAATTGCCAAAGACGATGCGTTCGACTTCGTGTGTATATTGTCCGTAGTTCATTTCGCAGACGATGATGTGTTTTACGCGCTTTGAAAGTTCACGAATTTCTTCTTCAGGTGAAGGCCAAACTGTGATCGCACGAAGCATACCAGCTTTTACGCCTTTGCTGCGAAGAAGTTTAATCGCACTCTTAGCGACGCGAGCCGTTGAACCAAAGGTAACGATGGCAACTTCTGCATCGTCTAGTTCGTAAGAATCCGTTTGGACGATGTCCTTACGGTTGTTTTCGACTTTATTTAAAAGCTGCTCTAAGAGCTTCTTAGCATTATCTACAGAGTTTGATGGGAAACCAGTCTCATTATAGAAAAGACCTGTCGTATGGGTATGGAAGCCTGTTCCAAACTCAGCCATCGGTGGAACGATCTCTCCCTCTTTGACTTCGTAGGTTAGGCGGTTATCACCCTTTTGAGGACGAACGCGGTCGATGATTTCAATTTCACCCTTTTCAGGAATTTGAATGCGTTCACGCATGTGTCCGATGACTTCATCGGTAAGTAGAATGACAGGTGTACGATACTTTTCTGCGAGGTTAAAGGCACGTACGGTGAGATGGAAGGTCTCTGTAACGCTCGATGGCGAGAGAACGATCATTGGATAATCACCGTGTGAACCGTAACGTGATTGATAGACATCACCTTGAGCAGATTGAGTGGGAAGACCTGTAGAGGGACCACCACGCATGACGTCTACGATGACGAGTGGAACTTGTGCAATCGCAGCATAGCCGATGTTTTCTTGTTTTAAGCTAAAACCAGGTCCGCTCGTTGCGGTCATGGATTTACTACCTGCAATGGATGCACCGATGGCAGCAGCGATACCACCGATTTCATCTTCCATTTGAATAAATCTTCCACCTTTACGTGGTAAGTATAGTGCAGAAAGTTCTGCAATTTCTGTGGAGGGCGTAATAGGATATCCTGCATAGAACGTATAGCCTGCGTAAAGGGCTCCCTGTACGACGGCTTCGTTACCTTGCATGAGCTGGTATTTATTTTCCACCTTCGACCTCCTCTAAGTAGATGGCATAGTCTGGGCAACGCATCTCGCATTGACCGCACTTAATGCACTTATCGATATCTTGAATGGTGACCTTGTAATCTTTGTCGATGACGAGGACATTTGTAGGACAGAATGCAACACAGACGCCGCAGCCTTTACACCATTCGCGCTTTTGGGTTAATCTCAAGTTTTCCTTAGCCAAAATGGACCTCCTTCTTTCTATGTATATTGTAGCATTGTTCGAGTAAATTGCAAGAAACATTTCAATAATAAATAAAAAATGCAAGTTCACGCATATGATCTTGCATTTTTACTTCGAGGATCGCTCAATTTCAAGCTTTGATAGCTTTCTCATCTGCCCTGATTGCAAGCTTCCGAGTGTGATCGTACCAATTCGAATACGCTTCAGCTTAACGACGTGGTAGCCTACGCTTTCAACCATCCTTCGAATCTGGCGATTCCTGCCTTCGTGTAGTGTAAAGAGATAGAAATCATCTCGCTTTTTAATCTCGATCGGGCGAAGCTTATGTTCACCTAATTCCATGCCCTTCGTGAGTTTCTTGATGTCCTCATCTAAGAGCGGTCGATCGAGTGTCACTTCATAGACCTTTTCTTTTTCATAACGCGGATGCATCATGCGGTTTGCATAGTCACCGTCTGTCGTAAGAAGAAGTAAGCCTTCTGAATCATAGTCTAAGCGTCCAATGGGATAGACTCTCTTATGGCCCTTATAGAAGTCCATAATCGTCTTTCTTCCCTCAGGGTCTTTTACGGTACAGACGATACCGCCGGGCTTATAAAAGGCCCAGTATTCGTGTGATGTGACAGGCGTTACGACTTTTCCGTCGAAGCGTACGGTATCGCCATCTTCTACGACATAGCCCATCTCCGTAATGGTCTCTCCGTTTACAGAGACTCTGCCTTCAAGGATCAGCTTTTCAGAAGCTCTTCTCGATGCGACACCTGAATCGGCGAGGTATTTTTGTAATCTCATTCTTCCACCTTCGGTAAATCCGCTAAGCTTTCTAGACGGAAATCTCTAAGAAACGTCGAGGTCGTGCGGTAGAGCTTCGGTGAACCGAGTGTTTCTAGGGTTCCGCAGACTTCGATGAGTCCTCGACCTACGAGGTCACGAATCGAGTAGTCGCTATTGACTCCTCTAAGATGGTCGATGTCGATCTTCGTGACGGGCTGCTTATAAGCGATGATACTTAAAACCTCAAGCGTAGAGGGACCGAGTCCCTTATCATCGGTTAAGTCGAGGGCGACGCGCACGAGGTCTTCATAGCGATCGTTTGTCGCAAGTTGGACTTCGTTACCGAATTCTAAGACCGTGATCCCCTTCTTCCCTTCTGCATACTCCTTACGAAGGAGCTCGATGGCATTTTGTAGACCCATTTTATCGGTCTCTAAAAGCGACTGCAGACGATTTCTCTTCATGGGTGCACGCGCTGTAAAGAGGAGCACTTCAAGTTTTCTGACTAATTCAAGCATGGTTTTTACCTTCAATGATGAGCTTTTTAAAAGGAGCATCCTGACGCAACGTGAGGATTCCCTCCTGCTGAAGTTTTAAGAGAGCGAGGAAGTTTGCAATCCACTTTCCTCTCGGTTCATCGACAAGAAAGAGATCTTCAAAGAGAATGCTCGCACTTTGATTTAAAAGACTTTGAATGTGTTTTTGTGATGACGTGACCGAAAAATGCTCTCGCTTTAAGTGTAAAAAGAGTGCATCGCTGTTTTCAGTCTCTCGTTCTCTCTTCTTTTCTAGAAGCCTTTGAAAGGCCTCTGTAAGAAGTTCTACGGGGATGGATCCTGTGATTCGTATGAGCTTTGGAAGCTCAATGATCATCTCATCACTCGTCACCTGAAAGCGAAGCCTCTTTTCTCGTTCGGAGAGGAAGTAATCGATCTCACGAACCTTCTTGTATTCAAGAAGTCTCACGAGCAGTTCCCTTCTCGGATCATCGCTATCGATGCCGATGGGTTCTAAATCTCGGTCTGGTAGAAGCATCTTACTTTTAATCTCAAGGAGCATGGAAGCAAAGACGACAAAGCTTGTAATCTCTTCTACGGGAAGCGTAAGCTCCTCCATGCGCTCGAGAAAATCATTCGTGATCTTATGGATCGGAATGTTATAAATATCGATTTTATCTTTTTCTAGGAGCTCAAAAAGGAGCTCAAAAGGACCTCTAAAGTCCTCAATGTCTATTTCGTATGCCATACGTCCCTCACGCTCTCTAGTATAACAAAAAAAAGCAGCGAATGCTGCTTTTAGTATGGTGCGTAGGATTGGTCTGCCCAGAAATCCTTGAGCATATTTTGATATTCGTCGTTAAAGGTGTGGTAGTGACCCCATTCCCATTCAGCGAGGATTGAAAAGAGCTTTTGAATGGTTGCATCATCTGTCTTCTTAGCACCTTCTTCGTAGAACTCAGCGGAGCTCTTTTCCATCTGTAGTGCGATCTTAAAGACGGCTAGTGCTTGGGAAGGATCTTTATCTTGTACGTGATCCCACTTAAAGATCTTTGGTGAGTGATCGCCTTCTAGGGCACTCATTTCAAATTGATCGACTTTATTGATTTGAAGTTTGTCCATGAGGTCTTTAAGCCACTCAGCGTGTTTTTCTTCTTCTTTCGCGAGGGCTAGAAGCGTTTGCTTTGATTCCTCGCTCTTTGAGTTGTTAGCAGCCATTTTGTAGAAGGCATAACCTTCAACTTCGTTTGTGATGGCTTGACGTAAGAGCTTTAATTGTTCTTCTTTCATCTATGACTCCTTTATATCGTTTCGATGACAATGCTATGATACCCTATTTTCTCGTCTCCTATTGTGATGGAGTCGAAAAAAGTTTGGGTTGCTTCCTCTAGAACGGTTTCATTATCGGTATAGAGCGTACAGAGCGCCTCTCCTTCCCTTACGGAATCACCAATTTTCTTATGCATGACGATTCCACTCGAAGGATCGATCGGGTCTTCTTTTCGAAGTCTTCCGGCTCCTAAGAGCGTTGCGATGCGACCGATACGTTCAGCATCAGTCGATTGAAGATAGCCGGACTCTCTCGCTAAGACGGGTTCAACGAATTTTGCCTTCTTAAAGTCGAGACTCGTCGCACCTTGGGCTTTAATGAATGCTAGGAACTTTTCGTAGGCCTTTCCTTTTTTTAGGGCTTCTTCGACGCGGGATCTCGCATCACAAGAGGGTTCTACGAGCTGTAGCATTTCCGTAGCGAGGTGAATGATGAGTTCTGTGAAGTCTTTGGGTCCATTTCCCTTTAAGGTCGCAATGGCTTCTTCGACTTCAAGTGAGTTTCCGATTGCAAGACCCAGCGGTTCGTCCATGTTTGTAAGGATCGCCTTCACCTTTTTTCCCATCGATGTACCGATTGCGATCATCTCCTTTGCAAGTGCTCTCGCTTCTTCGATGGTCTTTAGGAAAGCACCACTACCTACTTTTACGTCTAATACGATGACATCGGCGCCACTCGCGAGTTTTTTACTCATGATGGAACTTGCGATGAGCGATAGATTATCGACCGTCATCGTGACGTCACGCAGTGCGTAGAGGGCTTTATCGGCAGGGGCTACGTCACTCGTTGATGCGATAATAGCGAGGCCCAACTCTTGAACTTGTTTTTTAAATTCTTCTTTCGTGAGGTCTGTTCTGAAGCCTGGAATGCTCTCAAGCTTATCGATCGTTCCACCCGTATGACCTAATCCCCTGCCACTCATCTTAGCCATCGTGACACCGAGGCTTGAAAGGAGTGGAATGAGGACGATCGAGGTCTTATCTCCAACGCCACCCGTCGAGTGTTTATCGACTTTAATCCCAGGGATGTAGGAAAGGTCCACGACATCACCAGAGTGCATCATGGCATCTGTGAGTAACACCGTTTCTTCATGGTTCATGCCGTTTAAGAAGATGGCCATTAAGAGGGCAGAGATTTGATAGTCAGGAATCGTCTCCTTGGTCACACCGTCTATAAAAAAGTCAATCTGTTCTTTTGAAAGGACCAATTTATCGCGTTTGGTTTTAATGATTTCTAGCATGTTCATAGCAGACTTACTCCAGGAAAGTGATCAGGTAGTTCGAAGAAGGCTTCGAGTGTCTTTGCCACGTGGAAGAATCCCTTCTTCGTTCCTTTGTTTTCTGCTTTCATGTTCTTTTTATAAAGAAGCACAGGAACAGCTTCTCTTGTATGATCCGTTCCTCTGTAGGTCGGATCATTTCCGTGGTCCGCTGTGAGAATTAACAGATCCTCTTCTCTCATATTCTTAAGAATTTCTGGTAGATAGGAATCGAAGAGCTCGAGTGCATCTCTATAGCCTTTGGGATTTCTCCTATGACCGTACTGTGCGTCGAAGTCGACGAGGTTTGTAAAGAGAAGTCCATCGAAGTCCTTCTTCATGACATCTATGGTCTTAAGGATGCCGTCTTCATTATTATCTGTATGGATGCTCTTAGTAATACCTGAACCGTTAAAGATGTCGCTGATTTTACCAACGCCTATGACATCTTTACCGCTCTTTTGAAGCTTATTTAATACCGTATCTTCAAAAGGATCTAAACTAAAGTCACGTCGGTTTGAGGTGCGTGTAAAGCCTTCCTCTTTTGAACCGACAAAGGGTCTTGCGATGACGCGGGCTACGGCATGCTCTCCTCGTAGGATCTCTCTCGCCTTTTCACACATGGAATAGAGTTCCTCTAAGGGAACGACTTCTTCATGGCAAGCAATTTGAAAGACCGAATCAGAAGAGGTATAAACGATGGGCATCCCTGTCTTCATGTGCTCTTCTCCGTAGTCATTAAGAATTTCCGTACCAGAATAAGGCTTATTTACAAGCGTCTTTCTTCCAACGGCTTCTTCAAAGGTCTTCATGACATCTTCTGGAAAACCATTCGGGTAGACGGGAAAAGGTCTTTCGATCGATAGACCCATGAGTTCCCAGTGACCAATGGTCGTATCTTTTCCGTTTGATACTTCAAAAAGTCTCGCGTAACTTCCCATGGGCTCGGTGTGTCCGAGTGCATCGACACCATCGATCTCAGAAAGTCCTAGACGACTGAGGTTCGGAAGTTTTAGTCCAACAGACTCTTCAATGTGCTTTAATGTATTGGCTCCCGTATCGTTAAATTGATCGGCATCGGGGCTATTTCCGATACCGAAGCTATCGAGTACGATGACTATGGCTCGTTTCATTTTCGCTCCTTTTTAGCTCGCTCGATGAGTTCCTTAGCCCCTTCTCTACTAGTTTCTGTAGAGGAACCGGTCATCATCGTAGCGAGTCGATCGATCGCGGATTGTTCGTCTAGTTCACGAACAGACGTCTCATGATCGATCTTTTCTATGATGTAGTGGGTGTCACTGAAGGAAGCGAGCTGCGGAAGATGGGTAATGGCGATAATCTGCTTTCCCGTGGAGAGCTTTTGAATGAGCTTTCCCACCTGAAAAGCCGTCACACCACTTATTCCCGTATCGATCTCGTCAAAGATCATGGTCTCCGTTTCTTCGAGTTCACTAAAGATCTCTTTTAATGCGAGAATAAAACGGCTCATCTCACCACCGCTCAAGGAATCCTTAAGCGGTACGAGGTGATTTTTATTCATGCTCGCTAGAATCTCGAAACGGTCGCTTCCCTTTTCATAAAACTTACCCGCTTCTAAGGAGTCAAATCGAAGATCGAGGGCAACGTCCTTTAGTTCCACTTCGGAAAGAATGGTTTGAAGCTTTTCTTCAAGAACTTGAAAGGCTTCTTTTCGCTTTATACGGAGCTTTTCTGTAAGTTCCGCTTGCTTCTTTAAAAGGACATCGATTCTCTCTCTCGTCTCTTCCCTTTCACTCACTCTTGATTCATAGCGCTTGATTTCAAGTTCTTTTTCTTCTTCATAGGCCTTAAGCTCTTCAAGAGACCTTTGATACTTCTTTTGGACTTCAAAGAGAGCACTAAAGCGTGCTTCTAAAGCTTCAATCTCTGAAGCATCGAGGTCAAAGGAATAGGATTCCTCTTTGATCTCATTTTGGATGTCCTTTAGTTCTATAAGTTCCGATTGAATGCGTTCGGAAATCTTTGGAAGTGAAAAGTAGCGATCCATCTTATCGATGGCACGACTCGCTTCATAGAGCCCATCGAGTGACGCTTCAAGGGATGACGAGGCTTCTTCAAGAGCCTCCATGATCTCCTTTTGATGGTTTAAGGATTCAAAACGTTCTTCAACGGTCGCGTCTTTTTCAGGGTCAAGTTTTAGTTTATGAAGTTCATCGAAGATGCGAAGAGCCTCTTCATAATCGCTTTCACTAAAGGCATCTAGGGCATTTAGTTTTTGAAAGAGTTCATCGCCTTCGCGCTTAACACTTGAAAGCTCAGAAAAAATGCTTTCTAGTTCTTTTGAGGCAAATTGATCGATGAGATCCATTTGATACTTCGGCTCTAAAAGTAAGAAGTGATCGCGCTGTCCGTAGATATCTAAGTAGCGAGCGACCTTCTCTTCAATCTCTGAGACATTCGTAATATCTCCATTGAGCCTAGAGATGGCTTTACCCGAAGGATAGATCTCTCGAGTAATCGCAAAGAGGTCGTCTTTTGTGGTAAAGATGAGTTCAAAGACTGCCTTCTCCTCAGGGTTTCTGAGGTAATCCTTACTCGTTCGTTTACCGAGTGCAATGCGTAGTCCTTCTAAGAGGATGGACTTACCCGCTCCCGTTTCACCGGTTAGAATGTTTAAACCCTCTTTGAACTTGAGTTTGACGTCATCGATCAAGATGAAGTTTTTTAAGTTCAATTCCAGAAGCATCGTTCCTCCTTAAAGAAAGGTGCATGAAAAACTCTTGGTTTCCGTCAGTGCCCTTTAACGGGGAACGGATGATATCGTGACAAGTAAAAGGCGTCTTTAAAAGATGTAAAAGAAAGGCCTCAATGAGTTTTCTATGGGTCTTTGAGTCTCGTATGACGGGTTTTGATCGCTTTCCCATTTCAAATTGCGGTTTAAAAAGATAAATGACATTTCCTGTAGGCTTTAAAAAGCGTTCGAGTTCACCGATTACAAGAGACGATGAAATAAAGGAAACGTCGACTGTGATGAGGTCTACCGGTTCAATCGAATCTACTTTAAGATCTCGAATATCTACCGGTGAAAGATCTTCGACCTTAGGATTCTCCTTTAGACTCGGATGAAGCTGATTCGTTCCGACATCTAAGGCATAGACTTTCTTTGCACCTCGTTCGATGAGAAGTTCTGTAAACCCTCCCGTACTCGCTCCTACATCGAGAACGACACTATCCTTTACCTCGATGGGAAACGCTTCGAGTGCTCCCCTGAGCTTTTCATACGCTCTCGATACGTGAGGCGTTTCCTTTAAAAGGAGCTTAGCGTCGTCATCTAAGAGTGTAGAGGGCTTAAGGATCTTTTCCTCCCCTACGTAGACGGCTCCCTTTTCAATGAGTTCCTTCGCTTTATTTCGGCTCTCTACGAGTCCTTTCGTAACGAGCAGTAGATCAGCTCTCATTGATTTCCCTTACGATGTCTTCTACGGAAAAACCGTAGCGATCGAGGAGTTCGGGAATGCTTCCGTGCTCTACAAAAGCATTGGGGAAGGTCTTCGTATGAAGGTTTGGAAAATGTTCCTTTAGCTTTTGAGCGAGACTTCCTTCGTGTACGTTCTCTTCGTAAATGAAGACGTTCTTATAGAGTTTAAAGGTTTCTTCTAAGGCTTCTAGATCGAGCGGAAAGACGTGACGGTGATTTAAGATGTCAACGGGATGCTTTTCGTTTACTTCAAAGAAGCGCTTAATCATACGGCCATAGCCTACGAGAAGCGTATCGGAGCCGTTTTTTATGAGTTCATTTTGAAAGACATCGCTCGTATCGTCGTTTAATGTATAGGTCGATTCTCTCGGATACTTTATAGCTAGAGGCTTATCGAAATGTTGAGCTGCTTCTAGCATGCGCACAAACTCCGGACCGTCTTTAGGAGCTATAACTTCGAGGTTAGGAATACTCGTTAGATAGCTCGTATCGAAGAGTCCTTGGTGCGTTTCTCCGTCAGCCCCTACGAGTCCCGAGCGGTCGACACAGAGAACGACAGGAGCTTTTTGAAGGGCGACGTCGTGAATGATCTGGTCATAGGCACGCTGTAAGAAGGTCGAATAGATGGCAACATAGGGCTTTAGTCCCATGAGAGCCATGGCTGCACTCATTGTAACAGCATTTTCTTCTGCGATACCGACATCGATCAATTGGTCAGGAAAGGAATCCCTGAAAGCGACGAGTCCTGTTCCCGATGGCATCGCAGCCGTTACAGCCATGATGTTCTCGTTCGTCTTTGCAAGGTTTACTAGTGTATCGCCAAAGAGCGAAGAAAAGTCTGACTTCGCTTTTAATGAAAGTCCTCTCTTCGGATTAAACTCCGAGACACCGTGATAGCTTGCAGGATCGTTTTCGGCTTCATAGTAGCCGTGACCTTTATTTGTGAGGACGTGTAAGACGACAGGTCCTTCAATGTCTTTTACGCGGTTAAGGTAACGAATGAGAAGTTCTGTATTGTGTCCATCGACAGGACCGTAGTACTTGGCTCCGAGTTCTTCAAAAAAGCTCGAAGGTAAGAACAAGTGACGAAAGACTTTCTTTACACTTCCAATCGTCTGTCTTGCTCCTCTGCCGAACTTCCCTCTCAGGACCTTTTTAAGACCTGTATAGGTGTGATACGTACGAATATCCGTGAGCTTTCTTTGAAGCGCACCGACATTTCGATCGATACTCATCTCGTTGTCGTTTACGATAATGAGTACATTTTCAGAGCGGTCACCGATCATATTTAACGCTTCATATGCCATTCCACCCGTTAAGCTACCGTCACCGATGACGGCTACGATGTAGCCATCACGACCAAGCTTTTTCTCTGCAATGGAAATTCCAAGGGCTGCTGAAAGGCTCGTCGAAGCATGGCCTGCTCCAAAGATGTCGTGTTCGCTCTCACCGCGCTTTAAAAAGCCACTCATCCCATCGAGTTTACGAAGAGTCTTGAATCCTTCTTTTCTTCCTGTGAGAAGCTTATGGACATAGCCCTGATGGCCGACGTCAAAGATGATCTTATCTTTCGGTGAATCAAAGACCGTATGAAGAGCGATCGTTAGCTCAATCATACCGAGGTTACTCGAGAGGTGTCCCCCAGTCTTTGAAACGCTTTCTAAAAGGAACTCACGAATTTCTTCTGCGAGTTCTTGTCGTTTTGTATGATTTAGTTTTTTTAGATCCTGAGGCGAATGAATCGCATCTAAGATGTTTGTCATTAATACGTTCTTTCTAATAGTTTTTTATAATAATCGACGAGTGCATCGGAAGGCTTTCTTTTCATGAGGAGTGTGAGAATCGACTCCTTCAGCTCTTCATAGCGTTTCTTTGCTTCTTCAATGCCATAGTACTTTAAGTAGGTCTGCTTATCGGTATCGGCATCCTTTCCTAAGGATTTACCGAGCGTTTCCTCTTTTCCTAGGACGTCTAAGAGATCGTCTTGAAGCTGAAACGCGACACCTAGGAGTTCACCTAGTTGATAAAGTTCTTTTAGCTCTTCTTCATCACCATCCGTTGTAAGGCCACTCGCTACAATGGGCGCTGTGATGAGCTTTGCCGTTTTATAGGAATCGATCTCTGTAAGAATCGACTCTTCGATCTCTTTCCCTTCGTAGAGGATATCTAGGCTCTGTCCATAGACCATGCCAGCGCTTCCTGAAGACTCTACGAGGAGCTTACAAGCCTTAAGGTAGGATGGATCTTTCGTTGCGATAGAAAAGAGTTCTTCACTCGCTACACTAAAGAGACCGTCGCCTGCGAGTATTGCCATCGCTTCTCCATAGACCATGTGATTGGTGGGTTTTCCTCTTCTTAAGGTATCGTTATCCATGCTCGGTAGATCGTCATGGATCAAGGAATACGTATGGATGCATTCGATGCACGATGCATAGCGGTAGTCGAGTTCTGTCAGAGGCCGCTTTTCTTCGACGTGCATGAGATAGAGCGTCGGACGAAGCCTCTTTCCGCCGGCAAATAAGGAGTAGTGCATGGCATCGCGGAGTGTTCCCTCTTTGGAGTGCTCTAAAAGCACCTCTTTAAGCGTCTTTATTAGCATCCTTCATTTCCTCATCGAGTGCTTCAAAGCGCTTTTGAATCGATTCTAAATACTTATTCATCTCACGAAAGAGTCCGATGCCTTCTTCATAGAGGGCCAGGGATTCATCGAGGTTCGTCTTAGGATCCTGAAGCTTTTCTCGAATCTCTTCCATTCTCTTTAGGCAATCTGTATAATCAAATGTCATTTCGAATGATCTCCTTTATTTCTGAATGCACCTTACCATCTCTAAAGATGTTGATCATGATCTTTTCTGGGTCAATCTCTTCAACCGATGAAATCTTTTGATCCTGATAGACGTAGCTATAGCCACGCTCTAGCGTCGCTAAGGGATTGACGTTTAATAAGAAGGTGCGAATGCCTTCAAGCTTCTCTTCTTCCTTCGAAAGCTTTTTAAAAAAGCTCGTTCGAATCCCGTGTAACAGTTCATTTTGAATGGACTTGTACTCATTGGTCTTATGAAGGAAGGCTTGCTTTAATCGATCGGCTGTTCGCATCGATTCTGCGATACGAGATTCCATACGAAGTCTGTAATACGTCTCGTAGCGGTCCTTTAAGCGATGCTTTTCTCGAGCGATGTTATCAAGAGAATCCTTCATTCCACGCTTTAAGAGAAGTTCAAACTCTAAAAGCGTCTCGGTGACGTTTTCCGTCGCTCGTTCGGCCGCTTCTGTAGGCGTCTGTGCTCTTAAGTCACTTACGAGTTCTACGAGCGTAAAGTCGATCTCATGGCCTATGGCTGAAATTGTAGGTACTTTACACTTATGAACCTCTCTACAGAGGAATTCATCGTTAAAGATACTGAGATCTTCGTAGCTTCCCCCACCACGCGTAATGACGACTGTATCGAAGGATTCGTCGATCTCTTTTATCGCGTTTACAATTTCTGGAACGGTCTTTTCCCCTTGTACGCTTACAGGAAAGAGTACGACTTCACAGAAGGGATTCTTTCTTAGAAAGACTTTGAGAAAGTCGGTCTTTGCAGCAGCCGTCTGACTCGTAATGAGCGCTAGCTTTTTAGGATACTTTTTTATGGGACGCTTTGAAGCGGGATCTAAGAGACCTTCCTTTTCAAAGCGCTCCTTTCTCTCATAGAAGGCACGTAAAAGGGCACCTTCTCCTAAAGGTTCAACGCTCGTTACCATGAATTGAAGTCGAGCCGTTTTATCGTAAATGGAAATCTGCCCCTTTAAGAGCAGGTGGTCACCTTCCTTAAAGGGGGTCTTAAGTTTCATTGCACTCGAGCGAAACATCACACAGTCGATCGAAGAAAAGGCATCCTTTATCGTAAAGTAGATGTGGCCAGAGGCTTGTCTTGTGACGCGTCCGACCTCAGCTTCGACTTCTAAATTTCTAAGAGAAGCGATGAGCGAAAGCTCTTTTTGAATGAGAAGATTCAGATTACTGACTGATAGCGTCTTCATCGGCAATCTTTCCTAGGACACCGTTAATAAAGGGCGTGCTCTTCTCATCGCAGTAGGTCTTTGAAAGCTCAAGTGCTTCACTGATGGAAACCTGAGTCGGAATCTCTTTTAGGTAGAGGAGTTCCGTTGTGCTTACTCTTAAGATGGCTCGTTCTACGCGACCGATGCGCTTTAAGCTCCAGTTTGTAGAGGCTTGTTCGATTTTCTGATCGATCTCTTCACGGTGCGTTGTAAACGCCCGAAAAAGAGCTTCAATGTAGTTCCTTTCACGTTCTTTAAAAACGGGCTCTAGGAGTACTTCTAGCTCTTCTTCTCCATATTCATTTTTCATGTCCATCGCATAGAAGTGCTTCATGAGCTCTTCGCGCGAATTTTTTCTCGAATCACTTTTCACTATCTAATCCTACAATATGGACATTTACAGCTTGAACCGTAATATCTAGCATCGATTCGATCGCTTGCTTAATGTTATTTTGAACCTTTGAAGCAATTTCTGCTACGTTGTAGCCGTATTTTGCTCTGAGGTTTACGTCAAAGACGATGCCACTTTCGTCATTTTCCATGCGAATGGCACTCTGCAATTTGCTTTTTCCAAAGAAGCTCGTGAGCTGATCGGCGATGTTGTGTTGTAGACCTGTAACGCCTTCAATCTCTTGAGCTGCGATTTTTACTAAAGTACCGATGGCTTCGTCGCTAATGACGATGACACCGTTTTCATTGAGTGTTGTATTCTTCATAGACACCTCCAACCTCTATTATACTAAAAAACTCCGATGCTTGCACATCGGAGCATGGAGTCCTTAGATTTAGTTGTCTTCTTCCTCGTCGTCTTCGAAATCGTCGTCATCTTCGAACGCATCTTCGTACGTATCGCTGTACTCTTCGTCCCAGACTTCAATTGCTTGACCGCATTCGGGGCAGATGATTTCTTCAACATCATCCATGGCATAGAGCTTTTCGCCGCAAGACGGACAATAGATCTCATCCTCATCAAAATCGTCGCAGTCGCAGTCACAGTCACAGTCGCAATCGCAATTGTCATAGACTTCGTCTTCGAGATCAGAGAGGTCTTCGTCGATGTACTCAACAAATTCGTCTAGTTCGTCGATGACGTCTTCCATTTCTTCCATGCGGAAGGTCATTTCATCTAGAAGACTCATGATACCGTCGATCATCTTCCCTTCGTTTGTGGACTTGTCGAGGTTCATTCCGTCAGCAAGGCCTTGAAGGTACGTGAATTTCTCGCGAATATAGCTCATCTTTTCCTCCTTATTTGACACGTGAGAGGTATTCTCCAGAACGCGTGTCGATCTTTACTTTGTCGCCAACATTTATAAACAGCGGAACATTGATGACTGCGCCCGTCTCTACCGTAGCTTTCTTGGTGATATTGGAAGCACTATTACCAGCAATACCTGGTTCTGCTTCAATGATCTCAAGTTCTACGAAGTTCGGAGCTTCGACATCAATGACGTTCCCTTTGTAGAAACGAACGTCTACCGAGTCGTTCTCACGGATATAGTTGATGGCATTTCCCACTTGTTCTTGTGAAAGTGGAATTTGCTCGAAGGTCTCGTTGTCCATGAAGTTATAGACTTCACCATCGGTGTAGAGATATTGCATGCTCTTGCGCTCTACGTGAGCTGGATTAAATTTATCGGTGGGGTTGAACGCTTCTTCGCGTGTAGCACCGGTAATGATGTTTCTGTACGTTGTACGTACGAAAGCAGCACCCTTTCCAGGTTTAACGTGCTGAAAATCGATAATTACGTGTGGCTCGCCATCTTTTTCAAAGGTCAGGCCGTTTCTGAATTCACTTGCTTGAATCATGTTTCCTCCTAGACGTTCAGTTCGATTAATTCTTTCGGTGAATGAGAAAGTAGCCTATAGCCGTCTTCTGTCACCAGAATGAGATCTTCAATGCGCACACCGCCGAAGTTCTCAATATAGATTCCTGGTTCGTCGGTAACGATCATGCCAGGTTCTAAGACTTGTGTTGCTTTCGGTGCAAGACGTGGAGCCTCGTGAATCTCTACGCCTACGCCATGGCCTAAACCATGACCGAAATGATCTCCGTAGCCTTTTTCTGCGATATAGTCTCTTGCGACCTTATCGACTGCTTCTCCTGTGACACCAGGTTTAATCGCTTCGAGGGCACGAAGCTGTGCTTCGAGCACGATCGAGTAGAGTTCCTTTTGCTTGTCGGAGGCTTTACCGACACAGATGGTACGTGTCATATCGGAGCAGTATTTGTTATAGATGACACCGAAGTCGAGTGTTAAGAGATCTCCTTCTTCGATGACCTTATCACTTGCTAAGCCGTGAGGCATGGCACCGCGTACGCCACTTGCTACAATAGCTGTAAAGGATTCGTTCTCTGCGCCGAGTTCACGCATTTTATTTAGCATCATGTGGTAGACTTGCTTCTCTGTCATACCGGGCTTGATGACGGTTAGGAGATAATTGAAGACTCTGTCGCCGATCTTAGCAGCTTCTGAAAGTGTTTCAATTTCCTTTTCGTCTTTAATGATGCGGATGTCCTCGATGAGGCGCTTCATGGGAACGAGCGTACTTTGGAGCTTTTCTGAAAAATGATTAAATTCTTCGACGCTCATGAAATCATCTTCAAAGCCAAGCTTGCCTTGGACCTTTTCATTGATGACGTCGTAGACATTGCGGTCGTAACCGATGATTTCCACTTTGAAATTCGTCTGTTCACTCGCTTGAGTGACATAGCGGAAATCGGTGATAAAGAACGTATCGTCTTTTGTGATGAGGGCATAGCCTGTCGTTCCTTCAAAACCAGAGACATAATAGCGGTTTTCTGGCTTGTAGAACATGACAGCATCGAGACCCTTTTCTTGCATGACGGTTCTTAGTTTTCCTATGCGTTGCATAACTACCTTCTTTCATAAACTATCATAGCACACTAAAGAAAAGCTGAGAAGATTTTAGGAGCTCTTTTTTCGGATCATGTCTCCGACCTGAACGCCTAAAGGTGCTTCAATCCAAAGCTTTTCCATTGCATGGGGTGCACTCTCTCGCTCATTTTTTACTTGATCGTAAAGCTTCTGTAACGTAAAACGAACACTTCGGTAATCAGGGCCGAAGATTTCAATTTCATCCCCTACAGAAAACTTTCCGCGTTGTTCGACGAGAACCATGTGGTCTTGAACGTCTAAAACGGTTGCTAAGAAGTCGTAGTCGTTGATGTAACCGCTCGCTCCACCGCTCTTTGCAGGACCTTCAAAAAAGCCTGTAGAGTACGTTCTGTGAGAGAGCTTATTGAGCTCTTCTTCGAGGTCTTCTGTGACAAAGTTTCCTGCTTCAAGTCGTCGAAGGGCTTCTCTGTACACTCGAACGACACTTGCGACGTAGAACTCCGTCTTATTTCTTCCTTCGATCTTTAGGCTCATAACGCCCGTCTTAATGACTTCTGGAAGGATCTTAAGTGTATTTAAGTCGTGCGCTTGTAGAATAGCTGTCCCCTCTTCTTCTTCGACGATTGGGATATATTCACCAGGACGCGTTTCTTCTACGAGATGGTAGTTCCAGCGGCACGCTTGCACGCAGTCACCGCGGTTGGCGTCTCTTCCCGTCAAGTAGTTTGAAATGAGACAGCGTCCGGAATAAGCCATACACATAGCACCGTGCACAAAGACTTCAAAGTCCTTGCCGGGATTATTCTTAACGATCTTTGTGATCTCTTCTAAGGAGAGTTCACGACCTAAGATGACGCGCTGTATTCCTTGATCAAACCAGAAGCGAGCACTTTCTGAGTTAATGCAGTTCGCTTGCGTCGAAAGATGAACTTCATGTTCAGGATCGACTTTTCGAATCACTTGAAACGTTCCCGGATCACTGACGATGTAGGCGTCAATTCCTACAGGCTTTAAGCTTTCGAGGTACTCTTCTAAAAGCTCCAAATCCTCGTCGTGAGGCATGATATTTAAGGTGAGAAAAACCTTCTTTCCTCGTTCATGTGCGTATTGGACACCTTCTTTTAGTTCGTCAAGGGTAAAGTTAGGCGCTTTCGCACGAAGCCCAAAGAGAGATCCTCCGACGTATACGGCATCTGCACCGTAGTCTAGGGCGACCTTTAAGCGTTTTAGATTTCCAGCCGGGGCTAATAGTTCCATCCTGTTCCTCTCTTTCTCGCAAGTAATAGTCCATCTCCAATGTTTAAGATGACCATTTCGTAGTTCGTGTCGACATAATCTAAAAAGGATTTCATGCGATTTTGAAGCGTTCGAAAGCGATGATTTACGACTTCATAGCTCTTTCCGCGGGCAAAGATGTTATCAGCAATGATTAAGATGTCTTCTGTAAAGTTCTTTTCTGCAGCTTTTAACATCGAAAGGTACTGAGCCTTCGCTCCATCGAGAAAGAGGAGGTCGATGGGTTCAGTAAATTCCGTAAGACAAGCCGTTCCTTCTGAGAGAATAAAGCGGATGTTTTCAGCGAGAAATTCCTTGGCTTTATCTTGTCTCTTTTCGACTCGATCGATCGTTACGATGCTCGCCTGCGGAAATATCTTTCGAAAGAGCATGGCAGAATAGCCTACCCCTGTCCCTACTTCAACGACGTGTTTCTTTTTAAGACCTTTTAAAAAGAACAGAAGAAACTCGGCAACATCTGCTTCTAACGCAGACACGCCGAGTTCATTGGCTGCATGTTGCATGGATAGAGAGGGCTCCTTTACATGGCTCCACTGAGCCAAAAAGTCGCTTCGTTCCATTATTGGTGTTCCTTGAGATTCTTCTTACTGAGTTCAATATTCTTAAGATGCTCATCGTAAGTCTTTGCGAAGTAGTGTGTACCATCGCCCATGTTCTTTACGACGAAGAAGAGATAATCGTGCTCTTCAGGATAGAGTGCCGCTTTGATCGCAGTTAGGGATGGCGATGCGATCGGTGCTGGCGGAAGTCCCTTATGAAGGTACGTATTGTAAGGTGATTCGATCTTCGTATCAGCGATCGATAGGACGGGTTTTCTCTCTCCTAGAATGTACTGAACCGTTGAACAAGCTTGGAAAGGCATGCCATCTTTGATGCGGTTATAGAAGACACCTGCGATGATAGGAAATTCATCCTTGCTCTTACCTTCTCGTTCAATGATCGATGCTAAGGTAACGACATCGTTCGTCGAAAGATCGAGCTCTTTTGCACGAGCTCTAAGCTCTTCAGAATATTTTTTATCGAAATTCTTTAGGAACTTTTCGATAATTTCCTTTGCCGTAGAGTCCTTATAGAACTCGTACGTATCTGGGAATAAGTATCCCTCGAGGAGCGATTCTCGATCGACTCCTTGTAAGAATTCATAGTCAAAAGGCTCTTCTTTAAGGACCTTTTTAAACGCTTCTACATCGCTTACAAGGCCTTCTTCTACGAGCTTATTGATGATGTCCTTGACCTCAAAACCTTCTGGGAAGGTGACCTTTACCGTTTCACGGGCCGTTTCTTTCGGCTTAGTGATGGTAGCGACGATCTCTTCTAGGCGCATACTCTTAGAGAGCTTATAGGTGCCTGGTCGGAGTTTCTTTGCGAGGTCGTTATCTGACATGTAGTTTTTGAAGACACCGCTATCTGCGATGAGCTTCATTTCATCGAGTTTACCTGCGACACTCTTTACACTCTCACCCGTTTCAACAGTGAAATCGACCATGGTCTTGTCGTTTGGATCGACAGGTTCGTGCATGGACGATTCAATTTGATCACAGCCTACGAGTGTGAAGAGCAGTGCTAAAATGAGTAGGAAACGTTTCATTGATCGATCACTTCGGAAAGAATCTTCGAAATTTCCTGCATCATGTGAGCAAACTTGAATTCAGCTTGTAGATATTCTTCTGCTACAGGATTAAGACTTAGGATGCCAAACATTTCTTGAAGTTTTTTCATGTCTTCATCGGATGGCTTCTCACCAAGAAGTTGTTTCTTTTCCAATTCGTATTGACGAGCTCTAAAGTCATCGACGACGCGCTTAATGACTTCGTCCTTTTCGATGTTCGCTTTTTTCGATTGGTAATCTTTGTAGGTATCGCTCTCTTTAATTGCGTTTGTGAGCTCCCTTGCTTTATCAAAAGGATTCATCTAAACCTCCAATATAAATATGAGTATCATCGGGTGGCGCTTGGTCTTTTTGTAGATGAAAGAACTGAGCTCATTACGAGTCATGTGCTTGACTTGTTGCCAGTCAATACGTGTCGCAGGCTTCAATGAATCGAGCGTCTTTGTGATAAGCGCTTTTGCTTCATCGATGAGGTCAGTCGATTCTCTCATGTAGACAAAGCCACGGGAGATGATATCGGGATCTTTAAGAAGTTTACCATCTTCGCTGTCCATTCGCAAGATCACCATAAAGAGACCGTCTTCACTGAGCTGTTTTCGGTCTCGAAGGACGGCGGAACCGACGTCACCAACAAGGGAACCGTCGATTAAGACTTTTCCTGCTGGAACGGGTTCTGCAAGCTTGAGTTCATGGTTATAAATCTCTGCTACATGGCCATTATCCATAAGAAGGACATTGTTCGGGTTCATTCCCATGTGCTTTGCAAGGTCTCCGTGGACGCGAAGCATCGAGTACTCACCGTGAACGGGCATAAAGTACTTCGGTTTTACGAGAGCGAGCATGAGCTTTAGCTCTTCTCTGTGTGCGTGTCCTGAGACGTGAACGTCTGCAAGCTGGTTATAGATGACTTCGACACCGAGTTCGAAGAGCTTATTGATGACATTTTTTACGCTCTTTTCGTTTCCTGGAATAGGTGAAGAACTTAAAATGACGACGTCTCCGCTCTTCATCTCCACTTGAGCGTGGTTCTTATCGGCCATGCGTGTAAGAGCTGCCATGGGCTCTCCTTGAGAACCCGTCGTCATGATGACAATTTCATTATCGGGATATTGGTTAATGGTTGAAATGTCGATAAGATCATTTGGTGGAAGCTTCAAGTAGCCGAGGTTCATGGCAATGTTTACGATCGTATTCATACTGCGACCGGTGATTGCAATTTTTCTGTGGTTTACGACGGCAGCGTTTACGACCTGCTGAATGCGTGCGACGTTTGAAGCGAAGCTCGCAACGATAATACGTCCATCGATCTCTCGAAAGAGCTCATCAAAGGTAATTCCTACCATGGATTCGCTCATCGTGGATCCGGCGCGTTCGACGTTTGTGGAGTCACTTAATAAAAGGTCTACTCCCATCGTTCCGAGTGCTCCAAAGCGAGCGAGGTCGATGATGTCTGTGCGAACAGGATTGTAGTCGACCTTAAAGTCACCCGTCTGTAGGACGGTTCCTGCTGGTGTTTTAATAAAGAGGCTCACTGCATCTGGAATGGAGTGATTGACGTGGATCATCTCGATTTCAAAAGAGCCGATGGAAAAGGTTTCACCAGGACGCTTTTCAACGATCTTTACGTTCTTATTGCCGTGCTCTTCGAACTTGTGGCGAAGGAGTGCTGCTGTAAAAGGCGTCGCATAGATCGGAGCCTTTACGATATTTTGAACGTAAGGAGCGGCCCCGATGTGATCTTCGTGGCCGTGTGTGTATACGTAAGCTTTGACCTTATCAAAGTTTTTTTCTAAGTAAGTCGTATCGGGAATGACAATGTCGACACCCAATAGTTCATCGTCTGGAAACATGCTGCCCGTATCGACAACGATGATCTCGTCGCCGTACTCATAGCACGTCATGTTCTTACCAACCTCCTTAAGTCCTCCGAGCGGTATGACTCGAAGTACTTCTTTCGAGGGTTGTTTTTTTCTACTCATGGTTTTCTCCGTGAATCTTTTTATAGCATTCGTCGCAAAGGCCATAGAAGCGCACTTCATGGTCCTTTACGTGAAAATGGAAGGTTTCTGAAATTTGGTATTCGAGTTCATCTAAAAAATCTTCATGAAACTCGATGACTCGTTGGCAGGATGTACAGATGAGGTGATGATGCTGATGTAGATCATCACTCAATTCGTAGCGATCAAGCCCATCTGAAAGGTTTAGTTTTTTTACGATGCCGAGCTTAAGAAGCGCATTCATCGTTCGGTACACAGTAGCAAGCCCTACAGTGGGACCTGTTCGGTTCATCTCCCTGTAGAGCTCTTCTACTGTAAAGTGTCTATCGGATTGTAAGAGACTATCGATCACGCTGAGTCTCGGCGTGGTCAGCTTCATATGAGCGGCTTTTAGTGCTTCAATAATAGAGGTTCGTTTGTCGATCATTACTCGAGTTCTTCGTAATAAGCGCTTACTTCTTCAAATTCTTCTTCGTCGGGTGTGATGAAGTTCATCTCTTCTCCATCTTCTTCGACTCTAAAGAGTACGCCGTCATCTTCATCGTCGCCTGATTCGACACAAATGCAATAGAGTTTGTCGTCGTAATTGAACCAGTCGAGGATGACAAATGTAACAGGATTTCCCTCGTCATCTAAGAGTTCAATCTCTTGTGCTTCAAATTCTTCTTCCATTTCTTCGAGTTCTTCCTTGTTTAGTTCTTCTACCATTTTGTTCTCCTTTTTTTGATCTAAAAATGTTTGTAAGATAATCGAGGCCGCTATGGCATCGATATGATCCTTTCGTTTTTTCCTACTCATATCTTGAGCTAGGAGTGAACGTTCTGCTTGAACGCTCGTGAGTCGTTCGTCAATGGCATGGACTTCGCCACTAAAACCAGCACTTCGGAGTCTGTGAAGAAGCTTATCCATAAACTTCTCTGTTTTTTCTGCTTGTTCGCTGAGTTCTCCTGTCATGTGTCTCGGTAGTCCGTAGACGATGCCATCAATTTGTTCTTTTTCAATGATTTCTTGAATCGCCCGTTCATCCTCTCTTCGCGTCGTTCGATGAAGCGTCGAATGAGGAAAGGCAATTTTTTGTTCATTAGTACCTGTACTTAGGCCGATTCTGACATCACCGATGTCTAATCCCAACCATCTCATTATATCACCTTGATACAAAAGTCTGGACAGCGCTCAACACAGTAGCTACAGAGCGTACATTTGTTCATGTCGACTTTGGCTTTTCCATCGACTAATTGGAGTGCTTTCTGCTGACAGCGAGCGACACAGTTTCCACAGCCCACACACCAGTCGGCAATGTAGAGAGAGCGCTTTGAATAAACGGCTTCTTCGTCGATGGACCCTGTGAAGGCTCGTACGTTCGAGTCAATTTCCGATTCCGATTGCATGCCGATAGCGATGGCGTTTGCGGGAAGCTTTAAGGCGTATTCTAAGGACTCCTTATAACTACCTAAGAGGTGTCCACCGCCTAGTGCCTTCATGATGTAGACGAACTTTCCTACGGTCTTAAGGTCTACTAAGACTTGATACATGTCCTCTTTCGTTCCGTCGGCGATACCGATGGAATGAAGATTTATGATGGGATGAACGACTTCAATGCGTTCATCGTTTAAAGCAGCAATGGCTCCTTTTACGTAGTGCGTAGAGATGCCAAAGCGCTTAATGACACCGGCCTTCTTGTATTCTAGGAGTCGATCGATCGCAGGCTTATGGCCTTTTAAGGTGAGATGATCCTCTTGCTCGTGTAATAGAAAGAAATCGATGTAGTCGGTCTTTAAGTCCCTTAAAGCGAGTTCTATCGAACGCTCGGCCGTTTCCGTGTCGTAGGCGTAGCTCTTTGTAGAAATCGTCACGCTCTTTCGATCTACGTTAGATAGAAATTCACCTAAGGCGTCGTAATTTCTATAGAGTTCTGCTGTATCAAAGAAGCGAACACCCTTTTCATAGGCATAGGAAAAGAGCTCCACCTGTCTTTTGATAGGGAAATTCTTCTGTAGTGGAGAGATTGGGAGGGTGCCAAAACAAAGTTTTTCGATACCCATATTAACGTTCGTTGTCGATGAAGTTCTTTAAAAGAATTTCTAAGATTTCGTCGCGATCGATCTTCTTAATCAAGTTTCTTGCATCTTGATTTGACGTAATGTAGGTAGGATCTCCTGAAATGAAGTAACCTACTAACTGATTGATCGGGTTGTATCCGCGTTCAACGAGTGCATCGTAGACCTTAAGTAGAATCTGACGCGTCTCTTGGCTCTTTAAAAGATCGTTGTTGAACTTTTGCGTATTATTGTTTTCCATTGAGTCCTCCTCATTGATTCGAACGAATGAGGTCTTTCATATTCTGAAAGACTTGTTCGACAGCTTGTACGTCTTTAGCACCGGCAGAAGCGAAGCGATCCTTGCCTCCTCCACCGCCACCTAAGCGATTTGCTACCGTTCGAATAATACTACCTGCTTTATACCCAGCCTCAACGGCTTTTTCACTAGCGCTCGAAACGAGACCTACTTTTCCTCCCTGGGTCGTTGCGAGAATGATAAAGCTTGAATCGTCTTTTGAAGCAATTTGGTCTGCTAGCGTTTTTAAGTCGTCCATCGACTTATCGCTAAAATGAAGGGCATAGAGGTGAATGCCGTCTAGGTCTTCGCACTCGTTTAAGAGCTCTTTTGTCGAATTCTCAGCGAGTTTATCTCGAAGGGTGCGGTTTTCTTTCTTTAATTCTCCCTCTTCTTCAAGAAGCGTTTGAATTTTCTTTGTAATCTCTTTAGGTTCTGTCTTTAATTCCTTGGAAGCACTAAAGAGCTCTTCTTTTAAACCGAGGAGGTGCTTCATCGCCTCCATGCTCGTAAGCGCTTCGATTCTTCGAACACCACTTGCGATACCGCGTTCGGAGAGAATCGTAAAGGAACCGATTTCACCGGTGTTCTTTACGTGCGTACCACCACAGAGTTCTTTGGAGTAATCGCCCATTGATACGACGCGGACGGTGTCACCATATTTTTCACTGAAGAGTGCCTTCGCTCCACTTGCTTTGGCCGCTTCAATATCTAAGAGATCGGTCTTTACGTCATAGCTCTTGGCGATGGCTTCGTTTACGAGGAATTCAATTTGCTTTAGTTCTTCTTCTGTAAGCTGTTTAAAGTAACTGAAGTCAAAGCGAAGTCTTGAAGAATCGACGTAGGAACCAGCTTGACTTGCGCCATCTCCCAAGACCATATTTAAAGCCTTATGGAGAAGGTGTGTAGCCGAGTGATTTCTTGCAGTAAGTTTTCTATTATCTCTTTCAAAGGAAGCTTTTACGCTGTCTTTCGTAGAAAGCTTTCCTTTAACGACCTTACCACGGTGAATGTAGAGGTCGTGATGCTTTACGGTCTCTTTGACTTCAAAGACAAAGTCATCGGTAGAGATCGTTCCGAGGTCACCGACTTGTCCACCGCTTGTCGCATAGAAGACCGTTTGATCGAGAACGATCTCAGCTGTTCCTTGGTTTAATTCCTGAACGATTTCATGATCCTTAACGATTGCAAGAACGGTCGCTTCTGTCGTGAACTTTTCATAGCCTAAGAAGACCGTTTTAGGAAGCTTTGCAAGCTCTTTTTCAGCTTCATTCTGCCACGATTCACCGCTGTGATCGACAGCACTTCTCGCAAGCTCTCTCTGCTTTTCCATCTCCTTTTCAAAGCCTTCACTATCGACGGTGCGCTTGGCTTCGGTCACGATGTCTTCTGTGAGTTCAAAGGGGAATCCATACGTATCATATAGCTTAAAGGCTTCCCCCGGTGCGAGTTCTCCACCCTCTGGAATCGTTTCGATGATGCCCTCTAAGTAAGTAAGTCCTTTTTTAAGTGTCTGTTGGAACTTTTCTTCCTCGAGGACGATCATATTTAGGATCGTTTCCTTTCTCTCGACGAGCAGTGGATAGGCTTCGCTGTAGAGGTCTAATACCGTTAAAGCCACGTCTTTTAGTCTAGGCTCATCGCATCCTAGGCGTTTCATCTGTAGCGATGCACGGCGAAGGAGCTTTCTTAAGACGTAGCCTCTTCCCTCGTTTGAAGGAATGACGCCGTCTGAAAGTAAGAAGGTGATGGAACGAATGTGGTCTGTGATGATACGAATGCGGCGATTCGTCTTCTCATCGACTTTATACTTACTTCCTGTGATGTTTTCGATGGTTTCAATGATGCGTGCCATGGTGTCAATTTCAAAGACATTATCTACGCCCTGAACAATCATAGCAATGCGTTCAAGTCCCATACCGGTATCGATGTTTTTGTGCTTTAAAGGTGCATAAGTGCCGTCTTCTTTACGGTCAAATTGAGTAAAGACGTGGTTCCAGAATTCGATAAAGCGATCGCAGTCACAACCAGGTTTACAAGTTTCACATCCACAGCCGTGCTCGGGACCGCGGTCGATATAGATTTCAGAACAAGGTCCGCATGGGCCTAGTCCAATTTCCCAGAAGTTATCGTCTTTACCTAAGCGAACTATGCGCTCTTCTGGAAAGCCTAGTTCATCGCGCCAAATCTGAAAGCTCTCTTCGTCCTCTTCATAGACGGAGGGCCAAAGTCTATCTTTCGGAAGCTTTAGTACGTCTAGTAGGAACTCGAGTCCCCAGTTTAAAGATTCTCTCTTAAAGTAATCGCCAAAGGAGAAGTTTCCGAGCATCTCAAAGAAGGTCAAGTGACGTGCGGTGCGTCCTACGTTTTCGAGGTCGTTAATACGAATACACTTTTGACTTGATGCATAGCGATTCTTTACAGGCTTAGAAACACCTGTAAAGTACTTCTTTAAGGGTGCCATTCCCGCAGGAATCAAAAGAATTGAGGGGTCGTCTTCTGGAATGAGACTAGCGGATGGGAAAATGTAGTGATCTTTGGATTCAAAGAAATCCAAAAAAGCCTTTCTGAGTTCGTTGACGGTCATTTTTTCCATTTTTTTCTCCTTAAAATAAAAAAAGCGCTTCAGATTGCAGGGACGTTTACACGCGGTACCACCCTGCTTGCCCGAAAGCCACTTCATTGAATGATATAGGAATTACCTGAGATAGCTTTTTTGAGTTGGCGTCGACGTCCAGTTTCCACCCTGCCTGGCTCTCTATAGCGTCTTTAGACTCATTATCTCACTTGTATTATAGCATAAAAAATCTTACTTTGGCAATAAAAAACACTTGTGTGTTACAAAAATGACAAGTATAATAAAAATAACAATATTGTAAGGAGGGAAACATGGAAGGCATACATCAAGTCATTAAGACGATTGACGCTGCTCTTTGGGGCGAGGTAATGCTTATATTGCTTGTTGGAACGCACTTATTCTTAACCATTCGAACGAGGTTCATCCAACGCTATGTGTTTAAAGCAATTAAACTTTCTGTAACCCCCGACCCTAATGCTGGTGGAGACGTCAGTCAGTTTGCAGCCCTTGCTACGGCACTCGCTGCAACGATTGGAACGGGAAATATTGTAGGTGTTGCAACGGCTATTACATTAGGAGGCCCTGGAGCTGTACTATGGTGCTGGCTCACGGGTGTCTTTGGAATGGCTACCAAGTACGGCGAAGGACTCTTGGCCGTAGAGTATCGTGTAAGAACCTCCGATGGTACGATGCTTGGAGGACCGATGTACGCACTTGAGCGTGGAATGAAGATGAAGTGGCTCGCTGTTCTCTTTGCTGTATTTACTGCCATTGCATCATTTGGTATCGGTAATATGACACAAGCGAACTCGATCAGTAACCTCGCGAAGTCACACGGCATTGAAACCTGGATCACAGGAATCGTATTAACCGTTTGTACGGCCTTTGTCGTATTAGGTGGTATTCAAAGTATTTCTAAAGTCTGTGAAAAGCTCGTACCCTTTATGGCACTCTTCTACGTCTTAGGATGTATCTACATTCTCGTATTAAATAGGGACGTTTTAGGTGAATCCATAAACCTCATCTTCTCTAGTGCCTTTTCACCGCGTGCAGCTGGTGCTGGATTCGTAGGTTCTACGATCATGACAGCCGCTCGTTGGGGTATAGCGAGAGGACTCTTTAGTAATGAATCAGGTCTAGGCTCTGCTCCGATCGTAGCAGCTGCTGCTCAGACGAGAAACCCTGTAAGACAAGCTCTCGTATCGATGACAGGAACGTTCTGGGATACAGTCGTCGTCTGTGCGATGACAGGTCTCGTACTCGTAAGTACCGTCTTTAAGTATGAACATATTAGTGCTGTAGGCGATCCGAAATTTAACGGAGCCATGCTTACGAACGCTGCCTTTGAGATGATCCCAACCGTCGGTCCGATCATTCTAGTTATCGGTCTTGCGACCTTCGCATTTAGTACGATCCTCGGTTGGTGCTATTACGGCGAACGCTGTATTGAATACTTATTCGGTAAAAAGGGAATCAAACCTTATCGTATTCTCTATACACTCGTCGTTTTCATCGGTGCTACGCAGTCTCTAGAAATCGTTTGGGACTTTGCAGATGCTGCGAATGCATTAATGGCTATACCGAACCTCATCAGTCTACTCGCCCTCTCCGGTGTCATAGTAAAACTTACGGACAAGTACTTATGGACGGAAGGCGGTCTTGATAGAGTCGATGACGAACCTATTTATGAAATAGACAACTAATGGATAAAAGGCAACCTCGAAAGGTTGCCTTTTTACATGTGACTAAAGTGTCTAGAAAGATCTTTGTACTTATTTTCAAGAAGAACTTCAACCGTAACGCCTCGAACTTCAAAGCTCGACGTTAAACCATCTTCTCCTCTTAAGCTAGTTAGAATCTCTGTTACCTTTTTTCCTAAAAGCTCTGCTTCTTTTTGAGAGAGTGGGAACTGGATGTCATCTGCCGTAAGAAGGAGCGATGTCTCAAGCTTTTTTACGTCATAGTCTTGAATTCTTCCGTCCTTTTTTAAAAGCTTCATTTTTCTAGCCCTAACTTAAAGCCTTGTTTTTCAATGACTTGAACGATCTTGGAGCGCTTTTCAATGGGATGCTTTAATTTATCTACAACTTGTGCTGTGAAAGAATCTAGGGGTTTACTCGTATCGCGAAGATCGTAGTATTCTTTCATCTTTTCGTCGTAGTTCTTTAGGGCTTCGTGGTAATTTTCAAGTTTTTCATACTGGTCGGTAAAGACTTTATATTTCGTCTTCATACGAGGCTTCTTTTCAGGCTCTTCTGCTACCATGCCAAAGCCTACGCCGAGTACGGGAAACGTAAGTCTCGGTAGATGTAAGAGTTCGATCATGCGCTCGGAGTCATTAAGGATGGAACCAAAGAAGACGGCGCCGTAATTGAGGCTTTCTATAGCATTTGTAAGGTTTTGTGCCGCTAAGACAGCATCACTGTATCCTTGAAAGAAGCGGTCCATGTCGGCTTTAGCAGGTAAATCTTCCCCTGCTTCTTCGGTGATTTTTGCATTTCTATAGCAGTCTACGATAAAGACCCAAAACTCGGGTGCTTCGGTGACGTACTTTTGCTTACAGACCTCACTGATCTTTTCACGGACCATGGGATCGACGACTCTTATGACGCTGAAGTTTTGCATGCCATTACTCGTAGCAGTGCGGTTAACGACCTTCTCTAGAAGTTTAATGGTTTCTTTGTCGACCTTCCCTTCCCACTTTCTGATGGAACGGTGATTTAGTTGTGTTTCAATCGTTTGATTCATTTGGACTCCTTAATCAATGATACCGCCACCATATAGATCGTCCCCTAAGTAACAGACGACCGATTGGCCCGGTGTGATGGCACGTACGGGTTCTTTAAAGTCGATCTGAAAGTGGCCTTTTTCGTGAAGTGTTAGGTTTCCTTTATACGTCGTATGGGAGTAGCGAACCTTTACGTCGAGTTCAATTTCTTGTTCGAGTGGAAGGTCCTCATAGATGGCATTAAAATTTGTACCCGTAAGTGAATCACGATAAAGCTCACTTTGTGTAGAAAGTAGTACACGATTGTTCTTTTGATCGAGTCCTTTGACAAAAAGAGGCTCACTGTAGCTTATTCCAAGGCCTTTTCTCTGACCTACGGTATAGTGAAGAAGTCCCTTGTGGCTTCCTATGACTTTTCCGTCGAAGAAGAATTCTCCTGGAATTTCCTTCTCCCCTTCTTCCAAAAGAAAACGTGCATAGTCGCCATCTGGAATAAAGCAGATGTCTTGGGAGTCGGGTTTATTCGATGCTGAAAGACCGATGTTTTTCGCAATCTGACGAACATCTTCTTTTTCGTAGGATGCGAGTGGCATCATGAGTCTTGAAAGCGTTTCTTGGCTAAAAGTATAGAACATGTAGGTCTGATCCTTAAAGGGATCTTTGGCTTTTTTTACGCGAAAACGCCCATTCTCTTCATAGACTCTGGCGTAGTGTCCCGTCGCTACGTAGTCAAAGCCCTTATCGATTGCCTTATCTAAGAACAGTCCAAACTTAATCGCCTTATTACAGAGAATACACGGGTTTGGTGTTCTCGCTTCACGGTAAGCACGTTTAAAGGGTTCGATGACGGTCTCACGGAATGCCTCTTTAAGATCTAAGACCTCAAAAGGAATCTCCAAGGTCTTTGCTACCTCTCTCGCTTCTTCCAGAGACTTTAGCGTCGTATCGAGTTCGTTTAAAAGAAGGAAGGTTCCTGTGACGGAGTGTCCTTCTTCTTTTAATAAATAAGAGGCGACGGCGCTATCGACGCCGCCGCTCAAACCGACTTGAATCTTACTCATGATCGTGATCGTGATCGTGCTCTAGATCTTTTGGATCAAAGCCTTTTAGGGCTTCATACTCTTTGTTGTGTCTTGTCGCATAGTCAAAAGCAGCTACTTTAAAAGCTTGGGCTGCAAGGACGGAGCAGTGAATCTTAACGGTTGGTAGTCCACCGAGTGCCTTTAGAACGTCTTGGTTTGTGATCTTTAGGGCTTCTTCAATGGTCTTACCCTTCATCATCTCTGTAGCCATAGAGCTTGATGCGACAGCAGAACCACAGCCGAAGGTCTTAAACTTGATGTCGTCGATGACATCCGTTTCTGGATTGACCTTTAGGTAGATGCGCATGATGTCGCCACACTTGACGTTACCGACTTCTCCTACGCCGTCTGCGTTTTCAATTTCTCCAACATTTCTTGGGTTCATGAAGTGATCCATGACACGATCATTATAAAGTGACATAATTTCTCCTTTTATTCTGTGAGCGGACTCATCTGTCTGAGTCTCTCGATAATTTTTGGTAAGACGTCAAGTACGTAGTCAATTTCTTCTTCTGTAGTGCCATCGCCTAAAGAAAGGCGTAAGGAACCGTGAGCGATGTCGTGCGTTAAGCCGATTCCCATGAGAACGTGCGAGGGATCGAGGCTACCTGAGGTACATGCGGAACCACTGGAGCCGCAGATGCCATGCATGTCGAGAAGTAAGAGGATCGACTCGCCTTCGACGTATTTAAAGCAGACATTCACGTTTCCCGGTTGACGAAGGGTCGGGTGTCCGTTGTACTTGGTCTCTGGGATTCTCTCTAGAATTCCCTTTACGAGCTTTTCACGAAGTGCTGTAAGTCTTTCTACGTGTGTAGGAAGGTTTTCTTTCGCAAGTTCAGCGGCCTTGGCAAAGCCGATGATTCCTGGAAGGTTTTCTGTACCAGCACGAACTCTTCTCTCTTGTGCTCCACCGTGAATGAATGGAACGACCTTAAGGCCTTTTCGGATGTAGAGTGCACCGATGCCTTTGGGTCCATAAATCTTATGGGAGCTCATGCTCATCATGTCGACTCCAAGGTCATTCACATCTACAGGGATGTTACCTACGGCTTGTACACCGTCGGTATGAAAGAGCACGCCTTTTTCCTTACAGATGGCTGCAATCTCTTTAATGGGATTGATCGTTCCGATCTCGTTATTGACAAACATGAGTGTCACGAGAATCGTATCGTCTGTGATGGCTTCTCTAACCTGCTCTGGATGAATCATACCAAATTCATCAGGTTTTAGATAGGTTACGCGGTAACCTTCTTTTTCGAGTTCCTGAAGTGGATGTAAAATCGCATGGTGCTCGATTAGACTTGTGATGATGTGTTTACCGGGCTTCGTCTTTTTTGCAATGTGAATAGCCCAGTTATCACTCTCTGTTCCACCAGAGGTGAAATAGATCTCTCGCTCCTCTGCTCCGATTAGACTTGCGACCTTTTGTCTCGCTTCGAGAAGCTTTTCTTTGGCATCTAAGCCCATGTGATGGATACTTGAGGGGTTTCCGTACGTTTCTTTAAAGGCTTTTGTAATTGCCTCAATGACCTCAGGCTTCATTGGTGTCGTGGCACCGTGGTCAAGGTAGATGGTTTTCATTATTATTCCCTTTCTATGAGATCGAATAGTGTGGTTTGATCCATCACTTCATAAACTTTTTCATGGAGCTTACTCCAGAGTGGTTTTGTTGGACAGCTTGAAGGGTCAGCACAGTCGGTGCAACCGGGAGTACATGGAATGGGGCTCACATCGCCATCTAAGGGCTCAACAATTTGAGCGACGGTAATGGATTTTGGATCTCTTGCTAAGAGATACCCTCCGTTTACACCTCGTACACTGTCCACAATACCAGCTTTTTTTAGCTTCTGAAAGAGCTGTTCGAGGTATCGTACACTGATATTCTGTTCTTTTGCTATAGAGGCTAAACTCATGGGCCCGGAACCGTGTGATTTTGCAAGTTCACACAGTGCTCGAAGTCCATAGCGACCTCTCGTTGATAGGTTCATCCTAACTCCTACTAAATTAGTGTACTTTTATTATATCCCTCAATTGTCCTTTGTCAACGGGCTAAAAAGGATTTTTATGTTATAATGTTTGAAGAAAAATCTTACGTTATAAGGAGTAAACCATGAGTCAACCTGACATCAATTGGAAAGAGCTCGGCTTTCAGTACACAAAGACAAACTGCATGTATGTCGCACACTGGAAGGATGGCAAATGGGATGAAGGTCATCTCGTAGAAGACGACATGATCAACATCCACGTTTCAAGTACAGCTCTGCACTACGGACAAGAGAGCTTCGAAGGTTTAAAATCCTATCGAGCAAAAGATGGTCGTATTCTTCTCTTTAGACCTGACATGAACTCCAAGCGCTTAAACCGCACGGCAAATCGTCTCTTAATGCCTGAAGTGCCCGAAGAAATGTTTATTGACGCCTGCAAAAAAGTCGTTTTAGCTAACGAAGAATTCATTCCTCCCTATGGAACAGGTGGAAGCCTATACCTTCGTCCAATGCAAATTGGCGTAGGTCCAAACTTAGGAGTTAAGCCTGCAAAGGAATATCTCTTCATCATCTTTGTTTCACCAGTAGGTGCTTACTTTAAGGGTGGTATGACACCTGTAAACTTCATCACGACAGACTATGACCGTGCTGCTCACAAGGGAACAGGTCAAGCTAAAGTCGGTGGTAACTATGCAGCAAGCCTTCTTCCTCACAAGGAAGCAGTCGATGCAGGTTATGCTGACTGTATCTATCTCGATCCACTCACACATACAAAGATCGACGAAGTTGGTGCAGCAAACTTCTTTGCTATCACAAAAGACGGTCGTTTCGTTACACCGATCTCTCCATCAATTCTAGGTTCTGTCACAAAGTACTCTCTCCTACAAGCTGCTAAAGACCTCGGCATGGAAGCTGTAGAAGAAGATGTCTTCATTGAAGAGCTCGATAAGTATGCAGAAGCTGGAGCTTGCGGTACAGCAGCTGTTATTAGCCCGATCGGAGCTATTAGCCACAATGGTAAGAAACACGTCTTCTATTCAGAGACTGAAGTTGGTCCTGTAACGAGAAAACTATACGAATACTTAACTGGTATCCAATTTGGTGATATCGAAGACCCACACGGCTGGGTTGTAACAGTAAAATAATGAAAGGTCCCTCATAGGAGGGACCTTTTAAGTTACAGTAGTTCTTCAGCGTGATAAGAGCTTCTTACAAAAGGACCGCTCTCTACGCCCTTAAAGCCCATTTCAAGGGCTTTTTCTTTATATTCTAAGAATTTTTCTGGTGTAATGTATTCGACGAGCTCGATGTGTCTTTCACTCGGCCTTAGGTACTGACCAAGTGTTAAGAGATCACAGCCAGCGTCTTTTAGTCTCTTAAGTGCTTCTAAAACCTCTTCTGTCGTCTCCCCTAACCCTAGCATCATTCCAGATTTCGTTAAGATGCTTGGATCCATATTTTTTGCCATTCGAAAGATCGAAAGGCTCCTCTCGAAGTCTGCCATGGGGCGCACTTTAGAATAAAGTGAAGGGACGGTTTCAACGTTGTGGTTTAAGACGTCAGGTTTTGCATCGACTACGAGTCGAAGGGATTCTTCATCGCCTTTAAGGTCTGGTATTAAGACTTCAACCGTAATCTTAGGATCGAGCTTTCTAATTTCTAAAATGACATCTCGGAAAGCACCTGCACCACCGTCGGGAAGATCATCTCTTGTGACGGATGTAATGACTGCATGCTTTAATCCCATGCGCTTTACAGCTTCTGCAACGCGCTTTGGCTCCTCTGGATCAAAGGGATCCGGTTCACTGCGCTCTACATTACAAAAGGTACAGTTTCGAGTGCAGTTTCTTCCTAGGATCAGAAAGGTCGCCGTACCTCTGGCATGGCATTCCATCTGATTGGGACAATTGGCTTCTAAGCAAACGGTATGAAGCTTTAATTCATCGATGACCGTTAAGACTTCCTTCGACGTTCTTGTGATCTCCGTCTTTTTTCTTAACCAGACTGGTTTTCTAAGATTCATTTATGATATCCTCCACGAGCTCTTCTAAGCTAGCTCCTCGAATGTAATCATCTACATCGACATCGCTTAGCGCTCTTTCAATGCTCTTTCTATCGAAAGGGATATGGGTGAGTTTTTCTTCGAGCTCACTCACTTCGAGCTTTGAGAAAAAGTCACCATCAAACGTTATCTTAGTAATAATACCACTTTTTGTCTGAACTTCGATATCGAGGAGGCCATAGGCGTGCTTTACGGTCTTTCTCGTTTCGTCGGAATCCTTCCCGTAATTCCATTCATGTGTTAGAAAACGCTCTTCTCGAATGGTTTCAATGGCTTTTAGGTCATCTTCCGTGAGGGTTACGATCTCATCGCAACCTAAAAGCTGAATGAGTCGATTTTGTAGGAGCTTAAAGAACTCTTCTGGCGTCTCACTTCGATGAGCTTCATGGCGAATAGTCGTAACACGAGAGCGTACGCTTTCAACTGCGCGACCTTGATACTTTTCCCCTCTTACCGTGAGGGCTCGTTGCATAAAGACTTCGTTTACATCATAGAGTACCGTTCCATGGTGAAGCATGCGCTTACTCGCATGGTACTGAGCATTGCCACTCACCTTCTTTTGGTTTAAAAGGAGGTCGTTTCTTCCGGAAAAGCGAAGGTTGATGCCAAAGGAGTGCATGGCTTTAACGAGGACTTCTGCAAAGCTTCGAAAGGAATCGTCCTCACGATTATTGACGATAAAGCTGAAGTTGAAGTTGGAGAGGTCGTTGTAGACGGCACCGCCTCCGGAGAGTCTCCTAACAAGCTTAATGTCGTTCTCTTTTAAGAAGGATAGATCGACCTCTTTTTTTGCAATCTGATGGCGCCCTAGAAGGACTGTGGGAACATTTCTCCAGAGCATCACGAATTCATCACTCTTTTTTCGAAGCAGGTACTCTTCTAAGGCGTGATTAAAATAGGGATCGGTGGATGAATGTAGTAAGTATTTCATGCGTTTATCAGTTCACTTTCGCGATCAAACGGACTGGTTGCCCGAAATCTTTAAAGCTTGAGAGTTCTTCAAAGGATGTAAAGATAAGTGCCGTCGAGGGACCGGCTGATATGTCTAAAGGCTCTTCTGTTAGAAGCGTGTACGGTGCACCGAGTTCTTCGAGTTCATGAAGGGCTCCTCTCGAACCGAGTGGAATCATGACATTTATTACAGGGTTCTTTCGAAGGGAAAGAACTTCCTTGGTACTTATAATGATGTCGTGATTTTTAAGAACGTCATTACCGACATAGGGTTCACCGATCATGTAGACGTATTCGCCACTCTTTACGTTATGAGGAGTCCAATCGTCTTCCACTTCTCCAAAGACAGTAATGGCTGCCGCTGTCATGTGGCTTTTCATGTTCTCTTCGGTCGAACCATTAATGTAGCTCGGATCGATCTCAAGGCCGTCAAAGGCTTCCATAACGCCTTCGTTGAGTCTCTTTGTCGTGGGTTCCCACTCATTACAGCTATCTAAGATGAAACTCTTTGGGAAGGCTCCGTGGCAGAGGAGTTCTAGAATCGGGACTCTTGCAAGATAAAAGCCAGTGATCTTAGGATCTGTTTGAACTTGATCGGTTTCTTTTTCTCCGATACTTCCTGCTGAATCGGTTGCAAAGAGCAAGCGTTTTTTCGTTTCTACGAGCGAAAGATCTCGAATTCTACTAATCTTCATACGTCCTCATCTCTCCTGTTTCAAACGTTTGGGTGTCTTGTTTCTTTTGACTTAAAAAGTAGAGTACGGCCTGATGGGTAATCACGATAGCTCCCTTAGGGAGGTCTTTCATAAAGGACTCTACCCTGGAATGGAGTTCATCTAAACTCTCGCCGTTAGGATAACGAAAGCTCTCCTTTAGCTTCATCCACTCTTCGACTTCCTCTGGGAAGCGTTCTTCAATCTCTTCAAAGGTGTAACCGATGAAGTCGCCACAGTCGATCTCTCGAAGTCTGTGGTCTACGACGAGTGGCACCTGAAGTTTCTTAAAAAGAGCAGTTGCAAGAAGTAGGCAGCGCCTATAAGGCGATGAATAGATGATGGTTCCCGTGATGTCTTTTTCCAAAAGGGCGTCATATTGTTCTTTACCAAGCTCCGAGTATTCTACATCGGGCGTAGGAAAGCGCTTTGACTCGTTGGCTAGCGTGTTCGGGTGTCGAATGAGTATCATCTTACCTCCAAAGGTATAGCAAAAAGAGGTATACAAGCTGACTGAATTCGATCGAAAAGCCTACCGTATCTCCTGTCATGCCGCCGAGTTTTCTTTCGAAGAAGAAAACCATGAGAAGCGTTGAGAGGTAGCTTACAAGGAGCGATAGAACGACAAAGTAATCAAAACGCAGTAAGAAGATCACGATTCCAGAGAAGATCGCCGTCTCTAGAAAGAGAAGCGGTAGAAAGTCTTCTTCCATAAAGAGCTTTCCCATTCCCTTTTCTCTGGCATAGTGATGCTTTACGTTCGATAGATGGGCATTGAATCTTCCAACGATCGGAAAGAGTAAAAAGGCTTTCGATGCGTCATAGAGTAGCACGATGTAGAGGATCAGTAAAAAGAAGAGTCCTAACATGCCGAAGGTTCCAAGCCTAGAGTCCTTCATAATTTCAAGCGTTCTTTCGCGACTGGAGCGTGAAAGGATTCCATCAAGTGTATCACTATAGCCATCTAAGTGGATGCCACCGCTTAGAAGGACATAAGTTAAAAGGAGCATGATGGGTTGAAGCGCTGTAAGGTCCTGAAAGAGATAGTAGACGATAAGAAGAAAGAAACTCAGTACGACTCCTACGAGCCCCATGCCGTAGAGTGCTTTTCTGTACTTTTCTTCGTCGTAATCGTACTTTCCTACGGGAATGATGCTAAAGAAGCTAAAGAGATGCTGTAATATGGGAATCATTTTAACCTCATAGGAAGACCCGATACCATGAAATACGCTTCATCGCTTAAACGAGCGACGAGCTGATTCATGCGGCCTGAGATGTCACGGAAGGCGTTTCCTAGGCTATAAGGAGAAGCGAGACCGAGTCCCACTTCATTCGATACGATGATGAGATCCTTCCCTTTCGCACATTCGATGAGAGCAAGAATCTCTTCTTTAATGTGCTCCTCCGTCTCTTGTAGTTCTTCAGGAGACACTTTATCAAAGTCTTCATGGGCTTCCATTAAAAGGTTTGAAACCATGAGTGTCAGACAGTCAACTAAGACAATGTCAGTATCAAAAGGCTCAGAAAAGCCCTTATACTTTTCGACTGTCTTCCAGATTTTTGGGCGACTCTCTTGATGCAGTTTGATGCGATGCTTCATCCCATCGTCAAAGGGAATGGATGTTGCAACGTAGGTGACGGAATCGGAATGGATGAGGTTTTGAGCGTAGGTGCTCTTTCCACTCCTCGCTCCCCCTAAAATGATTCGAATCATAAGATCTCCTTTAACGCCTTCACAAGAAGGACATTGTTTTCGTGGGAATGGATGCAAAATCGAATGCTGTGCTTAGCTAGACCTGAAAAGTCCTTACAAGGTCTCACGTAGATCCCCTTTTCCTTAAGCGGTTCAAAGAGTTCCTTCTCGCTTTCTAGAAGAAAGAAGTTGGCTTCCCCGCCTTTTATCATAGGAAGTTCACGCTTTAGATAAGCGCGCTCTTCTCTTAGCCACTCTTTCGTCTTTTCGTGAAAAGAGGTGTCTTTTAATAAAGGCTCTAACAGCGCTTCTGCGACACTGTTTACAGTCCAGGGTTCCTTTTCTTTAAAGAGGGACTCTATGAGCGAAGGCTCTCCCTCGATAAAACCTATGCGAAGACCAGCGATACCAAAGTACTTCGTCAAAGAATGAAGCTTTATAAGATTTGGGCTTGAAAAGCTTACGGGATCTTCTACAAAGTCTAGAAAGGATTCATCTAAAATGACAGGTTTTCCTGTAGCTAAGAGAGCATCGATTTCCCGTTCATACGTACCTGTAGGATTATTGGGGTTACAGAGGATGTAACCATCTAAGGGAATGATTTTAGGATACTGGAGGGATACGACTTTCGTACCAGCGAGCTCAAAGGCTCTCCTATATTCTGAATAAGTCGGTTCGAAAATTCCTATCGTCTTAAGCTTAAGGTTACGTGCTAAAAGAAACATCAGTTCCGTCACACCATTACCTACGATTAAGCGGGTTTTATCGATTCCATAATGGTCAGAAAGTGCCTCTATAAGATCCGCTTGATCGATCGATGGATACTCGTGAAGATGATCGAATGTTTCTTCGTAGATTTTTCGAATGTGTTCACTTTTTTTCGTCCGATTGACGTTAACGCTGAAGTCTATGAGATCTTTGGAACCACTTCCACCGTGAAAATTCATAATAGTTCTCCCAGTAAGGCGATGACGAGTAAGGTGAGCTCAAAGACGAGAAGCAGATGGTTGGTCTTTCGAAGGGTCGTTCCATCCCACTCGTCGAAGTCACCAAGAGTTGGTTTTTCGACCACTTTTCCGTGGTAGGTATGCGCTCCTCCAAGGGTGACGCGAAGGAGTCCAGCAGCCACACTCTCAGGATGAGCTGAATTTGGAGAAAGGTGCTTTTTACGGTCGCGTAAAAAGATACGAAGTCCTTCTTTAAAGTCGAGCCCAGAGATTAGTCCACTAAAGAGTAGAACGATGGATCCGATGCGTGCTGGAATGAGGTTTAATAGGTCATCGAACCTGGCGCTAAAGCGACCAAAGTCGAGATACTTATCGTTTCTGTAGCCTACCATGGAGTCGAGTGTATTCGTTACTTTATAAAGGAGTGCTAGGCTAAAGCCGATCCCTAGTAGTTCTCCAAGGATTAAGTAGAAAAAGGGGGCAAAGATGCCATCGATACTATTTTCTGCTAATGTCTCGACGACAGCCTTTTGGATGTCCTTTTCACTTAATTCTGAAGTCTCTCTTCCCACGTACATCGAGATGCGTTCTCTTGACCTTTCAATCGGTTCGGTCTTTAAACTCACTTCAAGTTCAGAAGAAACGTCTCGAAGGGTTTTACCGGAGAGTAAAAAGAAGCTAAAGAGACTGAAGACGAAGATTCGGTAGGGGCCTTTTAAAAAGTAAAAAGGTAGTGTAATGAGTTCAGCGATCAGGACCGTAAAGATCCAAAGGAGTACGCCTCCTACCCTTTTGTTCTTTATGGGATAGAGTCTTTTTTCAAGAAAACTTATGAGGCGACCGATGAGGGCAATGGGATGAAAAGCACTCTGAGGGTCCTTAAAGAAAGTGTCTACGGCTAAGCTAATGGCGACCATCATATGCCCATGAGTTCCTTTAGGAAGTCGATATTTAGGTGTGCTTTCATGTGCTCTGCCAGGCGGTTTAGTTCGCTGTCTTTTAGCTCACTATAGGAAAAGGTTTCGCACGTTTCGATGCCTTTTTTCTTTAAGAGCTCTTTTTTTAGTTCATTACGAAAGACGTCATCTTCTAAGATGCCGTGGAGGTACGTACCCATGACGAGCCCGTCTTCACTGATGTAACCTTCTCCTTCGAGAAGTTCTTTTACAGGTTCTGAATAGATACTCTCACCCATGTGAATTTCGTAGCCCGTAACAGTCTTTCCTTTATAGGGGAAGGTTGAAAGACAGGTGCGTTTCGTTTCTCGCATCACTGTTTCCATGGGAATGAGCCCTAGCGTCTCACGTTCTTTTAATTTTCCTTCCACGCCTTCTGGATCGGTGACCTTTCTTCCAAGCATCTGATAGCCCCCGCATATTCCGATGAGAGGGATCTTCTTTTCTTTGAGGTATTCTACGAGTTTTCTTAGATCGTCTTCCATCTTTTCATAGTCTGAAAGCGTCGTCTTTGTTCCAGGAAGAATGTAAAGGTCGTACTCGCCTCTCTCAGATGGCTTTATGTAGTGGAGTTCAAAGTCTTTGTCGGCATTGAAGGCTTCAAAGTCCGTGAAGTTTGACATAGAGGGCGTACGAATGACAGCAACCTTGAGTAAAGGATGCTCTTTTTTTACCGTCTTTAAGGTGACAGAATCCTCTTCATCGAGTTGGAAGGGTTCATGAGGAAGTACACCTACACAAGGGATACCTAGCTTCTCTTCGATCATTTTTATGCCAGGTTCTAGTAGCGTCACATCGCCTCTAAATTTATTAATAATAAAGCCTTTGATGCGCTTTTGATCGCTCTCACTTAAGAGCTTTACCGTGCCATAAAGAGACGCAAAGACACCGCCTCTGTCAATATCTCCGATAAGGATAACAGGAGCATCTACGAGCTCTGCGAAGCCCATGTTCACGAGGTCTCCTGAGCGGAGGTTGATCTCTGCGGGAGAGCCCGCGCCTTCTATGACGATGCCGTCATGTGCCTTTCGAAGCGATTCGTAGGCATCAACAACGACGCCTCGCCACTTCTCCTTTTCACGGTAATAGTCTCTTGCGCTGTAGTTACCGGCGACTTTTCCCATGATGACAATTTGACTACCCATGTGTCCCGTGGGCTTCATGAGAATAGGATTCATCGCAGCATCGGGTGCGATGCGTGCAGCCTCAGCTTGCATAGCCTGTGCTCTTCCAAGCTCTAGACCTGCCTGAGTGACAAAGCTATTGAGGCTCATGTTTTGACTTTTAAAGGGAGCTACGTGGTAGCCCTCGTTCGATAGGATTCTTAAAAATCCTGCTGTTAATAGGCTCTTACCTACAGAAGAAGCCGTTCCTTGAAACATTAAATTTTTCATAATTAAAAATGAGCTGCTCGCTGGCAGCTCGTCCTTTCGTCGACCATCCCGCCAGTTTCGGTCTGACTATACAGTAGCGGGGGCTGTTAAGGAATTGCACCTTATTCGATCGTTATTTTAGTTTCTTTTTTTCGTACGTAAGAACCGTACCATTAACGGTCTTATCGTAGTGATGGAAAGTATAACCATTCTTATGAAGGAGCTTTTGTTCATCGATGGAGCCGTCTGGAATTCGAACAAAGATCGGTCCCGTATGGTTGGCAAAGTGCCAAGTCTCAAAGTTTTTAATGAGATTCATACCGTCGATGATCGTATCACTTATAGAGTGGAAGTTCATCTCCTCCACCTGAGAAGCATCCTGTTGTGGTTTGTAGCTAAAGCGTAACCAGTTGAGCAAGTACTTGTCGAAGAACTCAGCATAGATCTGTTCGCCTTCTTCTAGGTGCAGACCACTTCGTTCTTGAAGGCGTTGATAGTCTTCTTGAGAAGCGAGATTGAAGACACTCGAACCCTTGTAGTTTTTAATGTCACACCAGTGAAGGTCGAGTTCATCGTTAAAGATCGTTAGAAGCTCACCAAAAGCCACCTGATGCTCGGAAGCGATGTTTTTAATCATCATGCTTTCAACTTCGTTGGCAATCTTTGCCACGTCGTTATATAAAAGCTTTCCTTTGGCGGTCAGATGAACATTGACTTTTCTCTTATCATGGGCATCCGTGCGTCTAGAGATGATTCCAGAATCTTCCATCTTCTTTAACGCTTTGGCAACCGTCGTCTTATCGATAAAGAGATCCCTTGAAATATCGTATTGGTTGGATCCATCGTTTTGTTGAAGATAGAGAAGATAAATATACTGACCACGCTGTAAGGTTGTGCGGGTCAACTTATCCTCGAAAACAGTTTCAATCATTCGAGACAATTTTTGCACTTGAATGCTTAATGGTGTCATGGTCGCTCCTTGAACTTGCTACTTAGTTGGGCTTTCAAACAGTAATACGTCTAACAACCATTGTACCTATATTTTGGGAAAGTAGCAAGCAGGGAAAGAAAAAAAAGCGCAATGAATGCGCTTTATTTTGCAATATCAGTGACTCTTGATTCTCGAATCACATTGACCTTGACTTGTCCTGGATAATCCATCTCTTCTTCAATTTGATGAGCGATGTCTCTAGCAAGTAGAACCATCTTTTCATCGGTGATCTTTTCAGGAATAACCATGACGCGGACTTCACGACCTGCTTGAATAGCGAAGCTCTTTTCTACGCCTTCATAGCTATCTGCAATCGTCTCAAGTGCTTCGAGACGTTTGATGTAGTTCGAGAGCGATTCTCTTCTTGCACCAGGTCTTGCAGCACTGATGGCATCAGCTGCTGTGACGATTTCAGCTTCAATGGTCTGTGGCTCAAAGTCTCCGTGGTGAGTACTCATCGCATGGATGACTTCTTCACTTTCACCAAACTTCTTAAGAGCCTGCATACCGAGATCAATATGTGTTCCTTCTTGATCCGTATCGATGGCTTTACCAATGTCGTGTAAGAGACCTGCACGCTTTGCTACACGGACATTTCCGCCGAGTTCTTTTGCAAGCATGCCTGCGATCTTAGCAACTTCAATGGAGTGCTTTAAGACGTTTTGACCGTAACTTGTACGGAATTGGAGACGACCGATCATTTTAACGAGTTCTGGATGAACGCGGTTGAGTTCTAGTTCGAAGACGGCATTCTTACCTTCTTCTTTCATCTTCTCTTCGACTTCTTTACGGCTCTTATTGACCATTTCTTCAATACGTGCCGGGTGAATTCGACCATCAGCGATGAGTTTTTCAAGAGCGAGACGAGTAATTTCACGACGCACTGGGTCAAAACTTGAAAGAATAACTGCTTCTGGTGTGTCGTCGATGATGAGGTCTACACCTGTTTCCTTTTCAAGGGAACGAATATTTCGACCTTCACGGCCGATGATACGGCCCTTCATCTCGTCACTTGGAAGTTCAACGACGCTTACGGTATTCTCTGAGACAAAGTCGCTCGCAATGCGATGAATCGTATTGGAGAGAATCTTTTGGCTCATGACCTTAGCGTTCTCTTTGATTTCTTCTTCCATGTCGCGAATACGCTGTACTTTCTCGCGATCGAGGGTCTTATCAACTTGACTTAGTAATACATCTTTGGCTTCTTCACGGCTCATGGAAGCGACGCGTTGTAGTTCTTCTTCCTGAGCAGCCACTTGACTTTCTAATTTAGATTGAAGTTCATCTAATTTGGTACTTTGAGCTTTCTGCTCTTTTTCTTTTTTGTCCAGCTCCTTGCTTTTTTGTTCAAGCGTCTCTTCCTTTTGAAGATTTCTGCGCTCAAAAAGCTGGAGCTCTGTCCTACGCTCTCTAGTTTCTTTATCCAAGCCTGATCGTAGTTTCAGGATTTCTTCCTGCGCTTCAAAGACTTTTTCTTTTTTCAAATTTTCAGCATTCTTTTTAGCATCAGTGATGATTTGATCGGCTCTTTCTTCAGCTAAGCCGGTCTTTTTTTCTGCAATGCTCTTACGAAGCATGTATCCAATAATTAAACTTACGATAGCGATTAGAATAGCTACTAGAATTTGAGAGAAGTGGGGCATTAGACACCTCCTTTTCCAAGATTCTATTTTTAGTATATCATAGCTTGTGAATAACATGTAGAAAAAAATAACGGCTTATTCAGCCGTTGTTTTAGGTTTTTGCACGATTCCGTGTTTTTCATAGACGAGTGTTAGAATTTCGTTAAGAAGATCGGGATTTTCTTCTAAGTACTTCTTTGTATTTTCTCTACCTTGACCTAGCTTTTCTTCTTTATAGCTATACCAAGATCCACTCTTTTGTACGATTTCATCTTCAGTAGCGACATCTAGAATGTCTCCTATCTTAGAGATTCCTGTGCCGTACATGATGTCGAACTCAGCCTTTTTAAAAGGAGGTGCGACCTTGTTTTTTACGACCTTCACTCGAGTGCGGTTACCGATGACATCTTCTCTCTCTTTGATGGAGTCGACTCTTCTGACGTCGAGTCGAAGCGAAGAATAGAACTTAAGGGCATTACCACCCGTCGTCGTCTCAGGGTTACCGAACATGACGCCGAGCTTCATACGAAGCTGGTTAATAAAGATGATTGCCGTATTACTCTTTGAAACGATAGGCGTGAGCTTTCTTAACGCTTGGCTCATGAGACGAGCTTGAAGTCCCATGTGACTATCTCCCATCTCCCCTGTCATTTCTGCTTTCGGAACGAGAGCTGCAACACTGTCTACGACAATGATGTCAATGGCATTACTTCTTACGAGCGCATCGACAATTTCTAGTGCCTGCTCACCTGTATCAGGTTGGCTTAAGATGAGATTATCGGTATCGACACCGATAGCTTTTGCATAGACGGGATCGAGTGCGTGTTCCGCATCGATAAAGGCAGCCGTACCGCCGAGACGCTGTGCTTCTGCAATGACGTGTAGCGTAACGGTCGTCTTACCACTACTTTCTGGACCGTAGATTTCAATCACACGGCCTCTCGGAATACCACCCACACCAATGGCTAAGTCCAATGATAGACTTCCTGTGGGAATGACATCGATATTGTTTTCAAGGGGTCTATCGCCTAAGCGCATGATAGAGCCCTTACCGAACTGCTTTTCAATTTGACTGAGGACACTTGACAGCGCCTTTTCTTTTTCGGACATCTTACCTCCTAACAGAACATACGTTCGCTTTTATTATACTTGATCCTCGTAGAATTGCAAGAGCTTTTCGCGGAGAAATTCGATGGCACCGCTTACCATGCGAAGACGGTTTCTCTCTCTCGACTTCGAGTTGTAGCGGATCGTTTCTTTAACCACTCCTCTAGGCGTCTTTAGCTCCATGTGAATGAGTCCGTGAAGCTCGGGATCCGTGTGCTCTGCATAACCCGTAACAGCTAATACGAGGTCACTTCCGTAGCGGCTTGCACTCTCTGCTAAGAGGTGACTCATCTCAGGACTAACGGTCGTGTAGCGCTCAACATCTAAGGGATCGATTCCTAAGATCTCTTCTTTGGCAAGAGCCATGTAAGGAGAGATATTTCCATAGACGACTTCGCTCGAACCAGAGACGGATGTGAGAGCAGAAGAAATCATGCCACAAGTGACAGACTCGACCGTGAGAATGGAAAGCTTTAGCTTCTTTAAAAGGTCGATTGTCGCCTCTTCGAGTGAACGTCCATCGTTATTTACGTAATTTGCTCCAAAGAGCGATCGCATAAGCTCATCATTGGGATGCTCCAAACAAACGGTGCAAACGCCACTACCTACATAAGTCGCAAAATCATCTTCTTTTAAGTGCTCGAGTAAGCGATCCTCGATGTACTTCTCATTGAGTCCAGCGATCTTGTAGTCGATGCGCTCTAGATTTCCCTTTTCAATTAGCGGTTCTAGTTCAGAGAGCATTCCCTCGCATTCATTGGGGGGACCTGGAACTAAAATAACATGCTTCTCACCATCGGTGTAGTGAACACCAGGTGCTATTCCACAATGGTTCTCAATCGATGTCTTTTTAAATCCAGGAAAATAGAGATCAAAGGCATGCTCTGTGAGGTCATCGTGTGTGGGTCCAAGACCGCCTGTGACAAAGATAATGTCACTTTTAATGAGATAATCGAGTGCACGGTGAATGTCTTCTACGCGGTCGTGTACGGCCACTTGCCTCTCGATTTCATGACCCATGCGTTTAAGATACGCGCCAATGGCATGCGTATTCGTATTAATGACTTTTCCAGTGAGTAGTTCCGTACCGACACTCAATACCGATAGCTTCATTTTTCCTCCAATACACTTTTGTTTTTGAGGATATATTCCGTTCCAGAGTAGAGCGTTAAAAGGAGAGTTAGTATGATGAGAACATTCGTCACCACGTGCTCCTTTTGACCCAGAATCTGAAGAATACTTAAACCAATGATCGTAAGGATCTGAAAAACGGTCTTTAGCTTACCGCTCTTACCTGCAGCAAGGACCACTTGCTTTCCAGCGGCAATAGCACGAAAGACGCTTATCATGAGCTCTCTTGCGATAATGACGAGTACGACGTAGATCGAAATCATGTCGAGCTTTGAAAAGATGACAAACGCTGTAATCGTAAGGAGCTTATCTGCTAAGGGATCCATGAACTTTCCAAAGTCTGTAATGAGGTTCATCTTTCTTGCGAGGTAGCCATCTAAAAAGTCGGTAAAGGAAGCCACGAGAAAGATGAGAAGAGCCCAGACGGGTTCTTTTAGCGTAAAAAGAACGACTGCATAAATAGGAACTAAAATCATTCGTAAAACGGTCAACTTATTTGGCGTATTCATAAGACTTCTCCTACTAAGTCGTGCTCGGTGTTCGAGGTGATCTTGACCTTCACAAAGCTTCCGACAGGAATATCGGGCTCGATACTAATAATGCCATCGACTTCAGGGGATTCAAAGGCACTCCTAGCGATTCCCGGTTCATCGACGAGGACGTCATAGATCTTACCTACCCGCTTTGAAAGGAGTTCTTCTGAGATGCTCTCTTGCTTTGTCATGAGAATATCTCTTCTTCTCTCCTTCGTCTCTTGGTCTACTTTTTCTGGAAGTTTACTACTTGCGCTTCCTTCTTCGTCCCAGTAAGTAAAAGTACCCAATCGATCAAAGGGATGCTCCTCGATGAATGTTAAGAGCTCGTGAAAATCTTCATCGGTTTCTGATGGAAAGCCCACGATAATGCTCGTTCGAATGGCCGATTCTTTAAAGTGACGACGGATCGATTGAAGAACCGATTCGATTGATTCTTTATCGGTATGTCTGTTCATAAGCTTAAGGATACGGTTCGATACATGCTGAATGGGAATGTCGAAGTAAGGAACAAATTTCTTGAGCTTTGAGAGCTCTTCGATGATCGTATCGTCTAACTTATCGGGATAGACGTACTCTAAGCGGATCCATTCGATCCCTTCAATCTGATCGAGTTCTTTAAGAAGTGTAATGAGGTTTGTTCCGATATCGAGCCCGTATCTTGAGGTATCCTGGGCGATCAAGATGAGTTCTTTAACGCCTAATCTTGAAAAAGCCTTTGCTTCTCGTACAATTTCATCTACTGCGCGAGATCTAAACGTCCCTCTTAGTTTTGGAATCAAGCAGTAGCTACAGTGATTGTCACAGCCCTCTGCAATCTTTAAAAAAGCACTGTGCTTTGTTGGTAGAAAAGGCAACAGTTGAACTTTCTCTTCGTGATCGCGAGCTTCATAACCCGTTTTCTTCTTGCCTTCTAGAAAATCGACGACGCCTTCTAAGTACCCTGTACCTAAAAAGGCATCGACTTCAGGAAGTTCACGTTCTAGCTCTTCTTTATAGCGCTCTGCCATGCATCCCATGACGACGAGACGCTTACATTTTTCTTGTTTGTATTCACTCAGTTCTAAGATTCGATCGATTCCTTCTCGAACGGCTGGTTCGATGAAACCACACGTGTTTAAGAGAATGAGCTCTGCTTCATTCTCCTGAACAAAGTGATAGCCCTTCTTTTCAAGAAGGGCTCGAATGCGATCGGAATCGACTTGGTTTTTGGAACAACCTAAAGTATCCATGTAAATGGTTTTCATCTATTCCTCCGTATCGAACGAATCAACTAAGACATCGCGAGACTTGGAACCTTGTGGAGGTCCAACGATACCTCGCTCTTCCATCATGTCGATGAGCCTTCCGGCTCTCGAATAGCCGATTCGAAATTTTCTTTGTAGCATGCTCGCTGAGGCATTTCGCATCTCGATGACGAGCTGAATGGCATCCTCTAAAAGTTCGTCTTCAAATTCATCTTGTTCTTCTTTGGCGACGGCTTTCGTGAGGATCTCTTCGTTGTAATTTGTCTCCATTCCCTGATTTTTAATGAAATCGACAATGGCCTCTGTCTCATCCGAGCTAATAAAGGCTCCTTGAACACGTCGTGGTCGGTTGGCTCCGATCGGAAGATAGAGCATATCTCCTTTACCGAGTAACTTTTCTGCTCCTACGGAGTCTAGAATCGTTCGTGAATCGATACCGCTAGAAACGGCAAAGGCGATACGAGATGGAATGTTCGCTTTAATGAGACCTGTGATGACATCGACCGAAGGACGCTGAGTTGCTACGATCAAGTGGATACCTGCAGCACGACCCATTTGAGCAATTCGAGTGATGGCATCTTCCACCTGGTTTGGTGCGACCATCATGAGGTCACTCAACTCGTCGATAATGATGACGATGCGTGGAAGCTTTTCTTCTGGGAACTTCTGATTGAAGCTATCTAAATCCTTACATCCCGTTTCACCAAACGACTCATAGCGCTTGGTCATTTCATTGACACCCCAACCGAGGGCAATGGCAGCCTTCTTAGGGTCTGTGACGACAGGCAGAATGAGATGTGGAATGCCATTATAGGTATTGAGCTCTACGACCTTGGGGTCGATCATTAAGAGCTTCACTTCATCAGGGGTTGCATTGTAGAGAATCGATGTGATGATCGTATTTACACAGACGCTCTTACCAGAGCCCGTCGTACCTGCGATGAGTAAGTGCGGCATTTTACTTAAGTCTACGACGACGCTCTTACCACTCACGTCCTTACCGAGACCGAATTTTAAGATGCTACTATTCGTCTGGAATTCTTCACTCGCTAGGATATCTCGAATGACGACCATGACATTTTCATTATTCGGAACTTCGATACCTACGGCAACTTTACCCGGTACCGGTGCGACACGCACTTGACTTACAGCGAGGTTTAGTGCGAGGTCATCGCTAAGACCTACGACCTTAGAAATCTTCGTTCCCGGTTCGAGTTCAATCTCATAGCGGTTAATGATGGGGCCTCGCGTGATCTCTACGACCTTCGCATGAACGCCGAAGTTTTCTAAGATGGTTTCAAGCCGTTTGGCCTTTTCCATGATGATCTGACGTGCTTTTTCACGGTCTTCTGTTGGTTGTTTTCCTACATTTAAGAGGTTTAAAGAAGGCTTCTTGTACTCTTCTACCTTCTCTTTTAAGCCCTCTTCAATTTCACCTTCAACCTCTTTTTTCTCTTCTTCCGTCGGTTCTGGAACCTTTTCTACGACGGGATCTTTGATGACTGGTAAAGGCTTTTCAGTGGGCACTTCTTTCTTAACCTTAGGCTTTTCCTTTTTAACAGGTTTCTCTTTCGGTTCATCTGGAACGAGGAACTGATCGTAGTTTTGTCCTTCAAAGGTATGATTACGAATCTTTGGTTCTTTATATGGCTCTCGTTGAACGACTTCTACAGCTTCTGCGGCTTCTTTCTTTCGCTTCTCCTGATTCTTTTCATGGACCCTTTGGACATTTTCTTTGATGTCACCAAAGGTGATTCCTGTGAAGAAGTAGAAGCATAATAGAACGAATAGACTAAAGAGAATGGCGATTCCCGTAGGACCCATCATTCGACCTAAGTAGTAGATGATGAGATTTCCTAAAGCACCGCTCGTTTCAAAGGTCTGTCCCGACTGATAAGAAGCGAGAAAGAGCGATGAATCACTCGTGGGCTTAAAGTTTGTAAAGAGCGTATGAATCTGTTCGTAGTGAATGAGTCCTGATAGAAAGAGCGAACTCAGGTAGAACATGACGACGCCTAGAATGCGCTTGATGCGCTTGAACTTAAAGTTTGGATTGATGCTAAAGAGGATCAATAAAAAGAGAATCCAGGGCATGAAAAAGCCCGTGAAGCCATTTAATCCAAAGGAGACCTCACGTAAGACTTTTCCTAGTAAACCACCTAGGTTAAAGTAGATACTTAAGATGTAAAATACGGTAAAAGCAAGAAGCAGTAGAAGCTTTAGTTCATAAGGAATATGAACGCTCTTCGTTTCTACTGGCTTCTTAGTATTTTGACGTTTTGCCATGAATTCCTACTTTGTAAAACCTGTTGACCCAAATCCCCCACTTGCTCTCTCTGTTTCATCAAGCGTTTGAACCTCAATGATTTCAGCCTGTACGATAGGACTCAAGACGAGCTGTGCAATGCGATCACCATTGGAGATCGTATACTCTTCGTTACTTAAGTTTACGAGACCCACTTTGATCTCGCCGCGATAATCGCTATCGATCGTTCCGACAGCATTAATGAGGGTAATTCCGTGTTTTACAGAAAGACCACTTCTCGCACGAATTTGTCCTTCGTAGCCTACGGGGATTTCTAAGTAGAGTCCCGTCTCTACGAGTCGTCGTTCGAGTGGCTTAAGAGTAATGGGTTCATTAATATAAGCATGTAAATCCAAGCCGGCAGCACCTTCTGTTTGGTATGCCGGCATTGGATTATTGGATTTATTGATGACTTTCAGAATCATTTTGGGCCTCTTGAAGGAGTGCTTTTCTGGAGACGCCGATCTTATCCTCTTCGATATGAAGAACCTTTACGACGATTTCGTCGCCAACTTTGAATTCATCTTCGACGCGGTTTAAGCGCTTCATGGTGAGTTCAGAAATGTGGCAGAGTGCTTCTACGCCTTCTGAAAGCTCTACAAAAGCACCGAACTTCGCGATGCGGAGGATCTTAGCGGTGAAGATGTCTCCTACTTTAATGTTTTCCATAAGCTTTAAGCGATCCTTCTTGATATCGTCTTCGAGAAGAACCTTTCTTGAAGCTTTGATTTTACCTTCATCATCGATGCCGATGATCTTCACTTGAATGACGTCACCTTCATTAAACTCATCTTCGACCTTTTCTAAGCGACCATGTGTGAGTTCAGAGATGTGAACGAGTGCTTCGTGGTGATCATCGAGTGCGACAAAGGCACCGAATTTTGCAATGCGAACGATTTTAGCATCGTAGATTTCACCGACTTCAACGTCTTTTACGATGGCTTCAATTTGCTTTTTCGCATTCTCTCCGCCTTCAGCGTCTACTGAATAGATGAGGACCTTTCCGTCATCTGTAATTTCGATTTCTACGTTGTTATCAGCGGTGATCTTTTGAATGACCTTACCGCCCGTTCCAATGACCTCACGAATCTTATCAGGATGAATCCACATGAGGATGACTCGTGGAGCGTATGGTGAGAGTTCGTTCGGTTCACTGATGGCTTCACTCATCTTTGACAAGATGTGCATACGCCCGTCGTGAGCTTGCTTTAATGCTCTTTCAAGGATCGTGCGGTCGATACCTGCGATCTTAATATCCATTTGAATGGCTGTAACGCCGTCCTTGGTTCCAGCGACCTTAAAGTCCATGTCACCAAGGAAGTCCTCGATGCCTTGAATGTCGGAGAGGATCTCTACGCGCTCGTCTTCTTTAATGAGACCCATAGCGATACCAGCGACAGGAGCCTTGATCGGTACACCGGCATCCATAAGACTCATGGAGCCTGCGCAGATGGAAGCCTGGCTTGTAGAACCGTTGGAGCTTAGAATTTCACTTACGATACGAATGGTATAAGGGAATTCCTCTTCCGATGGAATAACAGCTAAGAGAGCTTTTTCACCGAGTGCACCGTGACCGATGGCACGACGGTTTGGTCCTCTCATAGGACCTGTCTCACCTACTGATAGTGGTGGGAAGTTGTAGTGAAGCATGAAGCGCTTGGTCTCTGCTTCTTCGATGCCGTCGAGACGCTGTGCGTCGCGAAGTGCGCCGATAGTTGTTAGAGATAGAGCACTCGTAAGTCCTCTTACGAAGTAGCCAGAGCCGTGAGTACGACGGATGAGACCAACCTCTGTAGAGATGGGACGAATTTCTGTCGCTTTACGTCCATCGGGACGGCGGCCTTCGGTCATGATCATCTTACGCATGGATTCTTTTTCTAAAGACTTCCAGGTAGCATTGATGTCATTGATCTTTTCTTCGAGATTTTCGTACTTTTCTTGGTACTCTTCAAAGATGCGCTCTTGAAGTGCATCGAGTTGATTTTGACGATCTTCTTTATCGGTCGTCGTGTGTAGAATATGATCGATTTCATTGTACGCACGATCTCTGAAGAAGCTTTCCATCTCTTGATCCTTCTCAGGAGCGACAAATGGGATCTTAACAATTCCTAGATCTGCGACAATTTCATCGATGAATTGGATGATTTCTTTGATTTCTTCATGACCCTTAAGGATCGCTTCTAATACGACGTCTTCAGGTAAGATGTTGACTTGAGCTTCAACCATCATGACAGCATCTTTTGTACCAGCTACCGTTAGGTTTAAGCTGCTCTTTTCCATTTGACTTTCCGATGGGTTTACGACAAATTCGTTGTCGATATAACCCATTTGAACGGCACCAATCGGTCCTTCAAAAGGAATCTTTTCTGAGATGCTAAGTGCAATCGATGCACCGATAATCGCTGTGATTTCTGGTGATACCTCGTGGTCGATACTTAGGACTTGAGCAACGATTTGTACTTCGTTGTGGTAGTCCTTTGGAAATAGTGGACGGATCGGACGGTCCATAAGTCTTGAAGCGAGCGTTGCTTTTTCTGTGGGACGTCCTTCGCGCTTTAAGTAGCCTCCGGGGATTCTTCCTACGGAATAGAGCTTTTCTTGGAATTCACAGCTCAATGGGAAGAAATCGATTCCCTCTCTTGGGTCTGCACTCACGACACTGACGAGTACTTGCGTATCGGCATATGTAACGAGTACGGTAGCATCGGTTAATGTTGCAAACTTACCTACGACAATTTCCAGATCACGCCCTGCGATCTGTTTTAGGAAAACTTTTTCCTGCATACTTCCTCCTAAAGGGTAAAGAATCTATAAAAAAAGGTGGGAACTCTCCCACCTTATTTACGTAGACCTAATCTTTCAATGAGCGAGCGGTATCTTTCGATATCTTGTTCTCTCACATAGTTTAAAAGGTTGCGTCTTCTACCAACCATCTTCAATAGCCCGCGGCGTGAATGGTGGTCTTTTACATGCACCTTGAGATGCTCATTTAATTCGTTGATGCGAAAAGATAGTACTGCAATTTGCACTTCTGCAGAACCGTTATCGCCTTCATGGGTCTGGTAGTTAGAGATGATTTCTCTTTTTTGTTCTTTTGTCATTTATTTCTCCTTGAGTTTTGATTACACTTTATGCTAAGTGAACGTTCGGAGATAACGATTCACTGAGCAAAAGTACTTAGTTATTCTATCATAAAAAATGCTAGAAGTAAATTGTTAATTGTTTTTGAGCCAAGAAAGAATGTCTTTCGATTCATAGAGTGGCTTGCCATCGATAAAGAGACAAGGCACCTGATCTTCCCCACCTTCCGTTAGGAGTCTCTTATAAGCCTCTGGATCACTCGTAATATCGTAGATCTCGATGGGCTCATGAAAATCCTTTGCAGGACGTAAGACGCGCTTACAGAAGGGACAGGTTGGCATAATAAAGAGTTCTAATTTCATTAGCGTACGAGCTTCGATACAAAGTTCTCCATGTACTCGATGTTGTCATAGAGACGTTGCATGCTTCTTTCGTCAGTATTGATGCCTCTTGATTTGACGACTTCAATGATCCTCTCTGTCATTCTTGTGATGTAGTTTACACCTTCATCGGTGAGATGAACGAGAACGACACGACGGTTATTGGGGTTATAAGAACGTTGGATCATTCCTTTTTGTACGAGGACGTCTACGATTTTTGTAAGTTGTTGGTTGGATACACCTACACCTTGAGCAAGTTGTGTCATGTTCATTTGACCGCGTTCGTTTAAAACGCTCATCGCATAGAGTTGCTTACGGCTAATCGTGAACTCTCTCGTTACTTCTGGGGCAAAGATTGCCTTCTTCATGAGTGAAGTAAGATTCAAAAAGCGTTTGAAGAGTTCGATTTCATTGATTTGTTTTGACATAATGTTCTCCTATCCTTTGATGTTGAAATACTTTTTGACCTGAGTGACATCTGACTGAATTTGTTTTGAAAGATCGGAAAGATCTTCAAAGCGCATCTCATCTCTTAGAAATTCCAAGAATTCGACTCGAATGACGTTTCCGTACATGTCGGAATCGAAATCTAGTAGGTGCGTTTCTAACGTAAAGGGTTTGTCGGAAAAGCTGGGATTAAATCCGATGTTGGTCACACTCGGATAACTCTTTCCTTCAACTATCGTTCTCGTTACGTAGACACCGCGTCGAATCGTATGAAAGGAATTCGACACACGCACATTCATGGTTGGAAAGCCTAAGACGTTTTTTCCACGTTTACGGCCATGCTCCACCTCTCCTTCGTATGAGAGAGGTCTTCCTAGGAGATGGTTTGCGGTCTTTAGATCGCCATTTGAGAGTAAACGTCGAATTCGAGTACTCGAAATGACCTCATCGAGGTAGTAAACAGGCTCTACGAGTTTACGTTCAATGGTTTGAATGTGCTCGGAGTGCTCATTACCAAAGCGGAAATCATATCCGACGATGATGAGTTCAATGGAGATCGAAAGGTAGTCTAGAAACTCCTTTTCACTCATATTTCGAATGAAATCATTAAATGGAAGTGCCAACACGTCGACACCCATCTCGTCGATGAGTCTCAGTTTGTCTTCGACAGAGATGACGTCGTTTTCGGGTTCGTGCTTGATAAAGGACTTCGGATTATTCGTAAAGGTAACGACGAGTGCACGTAGCCCTCTAGCTTTCGCTTCTTCTATAAGGGTTGATAAAACCTTTTGATGACCTAGATGGACGCCATCAAAGGTGCCAATCGTAATGGCATAGGCGCCTTTTTGGAGTTCATTTGGAGTATGGACGATCATGGATACATCCTTTCTCTTACATAGGTCGAACCTTTTCTAATTGCTGTACCGACAAAAGTTCCATTACACATAAGTATTATCCGATTTGATGTCAAAGTTGTGTCAATATGAATTTGCTTACCTTGATAAAGTTCTTTTAATGTATCTTCCTGAATACTCCATCTCTCAAGAGGTACACCATCGTCGACAGGTTTTAAACTATTCACAGATAGTGCGTCTAAGGAGATGGTATCCTTTAGTGAAATGGAATCGTTTTCTGTACGAATGAGTTCGCTCATGACAGCCGTTTGATCGAGCTTTGCTGCAATGTCTACGACTAAGGAACGAATATAGGTTCCCTTTGAGCAGCGCGTGCGAAATTGGATATTCTCTCCATCGAACTTCAATAGTTCCATTTCAGAGATCCAGATTTCACGCTCTTTGCGCTCGAGTTCAATCCCCTGCCTTGCATATTCATACAAAGGACGTCCATTTCGCTTGAGTGCAGAGTACATAGGAGGTACCTGTTCAGATTTACCCAAAAATGACTGTAATATAACGTTAACTGTTTGTTCAGAAACGTCTTTTCTACTTGTTTGTTTTACATCGCCCCAAATATCGTAGGTATCGCTTTCAAGACCTAATTTCATAGTCGCGATATATTCCTTGGAATCGCTCTTTAAAATGTCGATAAATTTAGTGGCAGAACGACCGACATATACGTTTAAGACGCCACTTGCGTTAGGATCGAGTGTTCCGGAATGACCGACGTGACGTTCATTAAAGACACGCCTTACGCGGTTTACGACATCATGTGAGGTTAGGCCCATGGGCTTATGAATATCAACACGACCGTACATGGAGCACGTTTTCTATGGCCTTTAGGATATGTTCCTCTTGGCCCTTCATGTCGCTGATTCCGGCAGCTCTTTTGTGGCCACCGCCGTTAAATGTTGTTGCAATTTGACTGACGTCGACGTAGTTTTTAGAGCGCAAGGAAGCCTTGCGCTTTCCTTCTTTGTCGTAGAATAGGACGCTCACTTCAATGCCTTCAAGGTCTCTTAGGAGTTCTACGATGTCGTCAGTATCATTTGATCCTAGTTTCTTTTGAGCCTCTTCATCGAGGAGAGCAAAGATCATCTCCCCTCTTCTTGTCGCATGCTCAATGGCATACGCTTCGAGGCGCATCTTTTCAAGCTTTCTTTCAGAATAGAGCTTCTTGTGGATCCAGGCCGTATCGACACCACTTGCTTTGAGTTCATAAGCCATCTTAAAGGCTTCGAGTCTCGCACTTTCGTAGAAGAGGCGATTCGTATCGGTCGTAAGGCCAATATAGAGCGATGTCCTAGCTCTTTCATTGAGTTCAATCTTAAGTTCTGAAAAGATCTCGTAGAGCACTTCACACGTACTCGAGGCTTCTGCGTCGACGAAATTTAAGTCGCCAAAAGCGAGGTTCGTCAAGTGGTGATCGATCACGATGGTAAAGATTCCGTCTTGAAGTCTACCTTCGACGCGATCTTTTGAAGAACTATCGACGACGAGATAGAGATCGACAGGTGTATCAATGAGATCCTCTTTTTTAAAGTAGAAGCATAAGTTATCAGGGATGTCTCCTTCGATATCGATATCGACTTCTTTTCCTAAAGCTTTTAGGACTTCAAAGCACGCAAAGCTAGAGCCTAGCGTATCGCCATCCGGATGCTTATGAGGAAGAATTCGAATGTGCTTGGCTCTTAGGAGCGCTTCGTGCATCGCTTCGATCGTCTTATTCATTCTGATTGATCTTTCTAAGAAGTGCGTCCATTTCGAGTCCCTTTTCGATGGAATCGTCGTAGACGAACTTCGGTTCAGGCGTATTAAAGACCTTGAGCTCATCGCCTATGGCCTTACGAAAGACACCTTTAGCACGATTTAGTATGTCGACCATTTCGGATCGGTCGACGATATTTTTATCGATCGCAGAAACGTAAATGATAGCCGTCTTTAGATCGGCCTTTACGTCAACGGAGGTAATGGAGATGATCTGAGGAAGACGTGGGTCTTTGAGCTCGTTTAAAATCACACTACTTACTATGCGTTTGATTTCTTCTGCGATTTTTCTGAGTCTCGTATCTTTCATTCCTCGAGTGACCTCTCAATTTCTTTAATTAAGAAGGTTTCAATGATGTCGCCTTCTTTAATGTCATTGTAGTTCTTTAAGCCGATACCGCATTCAAAGCCTGTAGCCACTTGCTTGACGTCGTCTTTGAAGCGCTTTAAGCTACTGACTTCACCTTCGTAGATGACGATGCCATCACGAACGAGACGAACGCGTGAGGTTCTAGAGATCTTACCGCGTTGAACGTAACCACCGGCAATCGTTCCGACGCCAGGTACACGGAAGGTCTCACGGACTTCGATGTTACCTTCGACTTCTTCTCTCTCTTCTGGATCGAGCATGCCGCTAAGTGCGTCACGGACGTCATTAATGATGTCGTAGATGATGCGGTAGGTGCGTATTTCGACGTGTTCGCGTTCTGCGATATTTTGAATGTTGTTATTAGGACGGACGTTAAATCCTAGGATGATCGCATGAGAAGCCGTTGCTAAGAGAATGTCAGCTTCTGTAATCGCTCCGACATCGGCACGAATGAGATTGACTTGAACTTCATCCGTTCCAATTTTTTCGAGCGACTGTTTGATGGCTTCAACCGATCCGTGTACGTCAGCTCTTAAGATGAGGTTTAATTCCTTGGCTTCGACAGAATCGTCCTCAAAGAGGTTATCGAGTGATGCGACCTTCTTCGGTGTTTGAAGCTTTTGTTCACGTTCCTTTTGTTGGTTTGCTTCAGCAAAGGCACGTGCCGTCTGATCGTCTGCTACGACGTAGATCTTTTCACCGGCTTGCGGAACGTTATTGAGTCCTGTAATTTCATAAGCAGAAGATGGTCCTGCGACCTTTAAGCGCTTACCTTTATCGTTTGTCATGGTACGAACGCGACCAGAAGAGGAACCAGCGAAGACGTTATCTCCAACCTTCATCGTTCCTTTTTCAAGAAGTACGGTTGCGACGATACCCATTTGTTTATCGACGTTGGCTTCGATGATCGTTCCGACGCCAGGACGTTTGGGGTTCGCTTTTAATTCGAGGACTTCTGCAACGAGAAGAATCATCTCGAGTAAGTTTTCGATACCATCTCCGGTAAGTGCAGAAACTTCACAGCAGATGACATCACCACCCCAGTCTTCAACGACGAGGCCGTGCTCTGTGAGTTCTTGCTTGACGCGGTTGGGGTTGGCATCGGGCTTATCCATTTTATTGATGGCAACGATGATCGGAACATCGGCCGCTTTCGCGTGATGGATCGCTTCAACGGTCTGTGGCATGACGCCGTCATCGCTTGCAACGACTAGGACTGCAATATCTGTAACTTGTGCACCTCTGGCACGAAGGGTCGTAAAGGCCTCGTGACCAGGTGTATCTAAGAAGACAATTTTCTTTCCTTGAATGGCAACTTCAGAAGCACCGATATGTTGTGTGATACCACCGGCCTCGCGCTTTGTTACGCTTGTACGACGAATGGCATCGAGAATCGACGTCTTACCGTGGTCTACGTGACCCATGACGGTGACGATCGGAGCTCTTTCTACGAGATCCTCTTCTTTATCTTCAAAGTCAAATTGCTCTTCTTCAATTTCCTTTAGCGTCTGACGGCGTTCGAGATGAATGTCGTATTCGCTCGCTAAAAGCTCGGCCTCATCAAAGCTAATGGTCGAGTTAATTGTATACATTTCGCCTAGTTCCATAAACTTCATGATGAGTTCACTTACTGGCTTATGGAGTGTCTCAGCGAGGTTACCAAGTGTAATAGACTCGTCAATTTCTACCGTTTGATTGGTTAGATCGACCGTATCATCCTTGGTCTTTTTATACTGAGCACGTGTGCCGCGTTTCTTCTTTCGGAAACTCTTGCGCTCTGACTTTGGAAGATTATCTTCAATGGCAAGCTCTTCTTCAAAACGAGATTTTTGTGGTTTACTCTTTCGACTGACGACGCGAGGCGCTTTGGGAGCAGACTTCTTCTCTTCCCCTTCTTCCTCCGCTTCTACGTCGTCTACTTCTTCGATAGCAGTAGGCTTTTTCTCAGTCTTTACCGGCACTTCTTTTTTCTCCTCTTTTACAGGCTCTTCTGTCTCTTTACGGTTGGGATTGATAAAATCCATAAATTTGTTGTAATCCTCTTCCGTGAGCACACTCATATGGTTATTGACTTCGACACCGATCTTTGAGAGCTTTGCGATCAAGTTCTTTGAAGTCATTTTGTATTCTTTCGCTAATTCATAAACGCGTATTTTAGTCATTCAAGACCTCCTCATTAATTTTCTCCAATAAGGCCGCGGCAAATTTTTTGTCCGTCACACAGAGGACAACGGTGCGTTTCGATCCGATGGCACTGGAGAGTTCGAAGGAAGAAAAACGTTCAATGACAGGAATCTCTTGACTCTGATTTAATATGGCTCGCCTCGAGTTATCAGATGCGTCACTCGCTAAAAGGATCAAATGGGCACGTTTTCTCTTGATCTTTTCCGTGACGTTGTCGTAACCAAAAACGACACATTGGGCTTTTCTTGCGATACCTAAAAATCCGAGTACTTTATTCATTCAGACCTCTTTTGATGGTCTCGATGATTTCATCCGATAGCGTTACTTCTAACGCTCGTTCAATGGCTTTTCTCTTAAGAGCCTTCTCAAAGCACTCTACGTTCTTACACAGGTAGGCACCTCTGCCATTCTGCTTTCCCGTAAGGTCTAAGAAGACTTCTCCTTCTTTATTTCTGACAACTCGTATGAGCTGACGCTTTTCAAATGATTCGTTGCAACCGACGCATTTTCGCATCGGAATCTTTTTAGGCTTGTTCATTTTCTTGAACCTGTGACTCACTGAAGATGTCGATCTTGACGCCTGTTAATTTAGCAGCCAATCGAGCATTTTGTCCTTCTTTACCGATCGCAAGGGAAAGCTGGAAGTCGGGTACAATGACGCGAGCTGATTTCTCTTCGATCATGGTGACACTCGTTACTTTGGCAGGTGAAAGGGCATTTTCAATGTATTTTTGAACATCTTCTGTGTATTCGATGATATCGATCTTTTCCCCTGATAGCTCATCGACGATGTTATTTACGCGCTGACCTTTCGGTCCGATGCAGCTACCGATGGGATCAACGTCAGGGTGATTGGCAGCGATCGCAATCTTTGTTCTTGATCCTGCTTCTCTTGCGATGCTCTTAATGAGTACATCCCCTTCCATGATTTCTGGAACCTCGAGTTCAAAGAGTCTACGGACGAGTCCGGGATGCGTCCTTGAAACGATGAGTTGTGGTGCTTTCGAGGTCTGCTTGACTTCTGCGAGATAGAGCTTCATGCGCTCTCCTACGCGGTAGCGTTCTCCACGAACTTGTTCTTTAGGAGGAAGGAGTGCTTCGGCTTTTCCGAGATTAAAGTAGACGACGTTATTAGAAATTCGTTGAATGAGTCCTGTTACGAGCTCATTTTCATGGTTTTTAAATTCGTCGTAGACGCTCGAGCGTTCGGCTTCACGGATGCGCTGAACGACGACTTGCTTTGCGGCTAAGGCACTGATACGTCCAAAGTCCTTTGGCATCTCTTCGATCTCTACGACATCACCGACGTTGTAGGTTTTATCGATTTCCCTTGCGTCCTCAAGACTCATTTCAAATTCATCGTTCTCTACTTCTTCGACGACGTTAAAGAGCGAGTAGACGTGAATTTCACCCGTCTCACGGTCGATCGTGACGCGAGGTTGACGATTTTGAGTGAAGTTTTTCTTAAGAGCCGTGACGAGCGCAGCCTGAATCGATTCAAATAGGATGTCTTCCGAGAGATCCTTTTCTTTTGCGATCTCTTTTATCGCTTGTACAATGTTTTCCATCAATTACTCCAAAATTGTCCTTACTTTTTTAATGTTCGAGCATTCAAAGGTCATCTCGTGTTCGTTCTTGATCGTAAGCGTTTCTTGATCTTTCGAAACGAGAATACCTCGATAGAGCTGAAGTCCTTCAACGGGCTTCAGGAGTGATACACTTACAGGTTTTCCCATGAAACGAATAAAATCGGCGTCTTTTTTTAAGTCTCTCTCGGCACCAGCTGAGGAAACCTCTAAGAAATATTGTTCTTTAATGGGATCGAGTCGATCGAGTTCTTTACTGAGAAAGCGACTGACTTTTTCGCAGTCTTCAATGGTGACTCGATCTAGTTTATCCAAGTAGATTCTGAGGTAGCGATCAGCTCCCTCTTTCACGAATTCGACATCATAAAGTTCGAGATTGTTCTCCTTTAAGGTGTCCTCCAACAGTTGTGTAACGAGTTCCACAACAGAATGCATGTCCTTTCTCCTTTCCTATCAAGAATGAAAGAGAGGGAATCTCCCTCTCTTTCTAACAATGACATTGTAACACATTCGAAATGTTGTTGCAAGCTAAAGAAGTGAGAAGATGTCGAGCTGATCCGTCTCACTGAGGCCCTTTAAAGCTCCCATGGATCGAAGTGTATCGATGTTCTTTTGATTGAGTTTTCCTCTGCGCTGTAGATCCTCGATGGAATTAAAGGAGGATTCTTCTCTGGCTTCCACAGTACTTAAGGCAGCCGCCTCCCCTAGCCCTTGAATGGACCTAAAGGGTGGAAGAATCTTTCCGTCTTGAATCGTAAACTTCATCGCATCACTCTTATAGAGGTCGATCGATTCGAACGTGAAGCCTCTCGAGTAGAACTCTTCAACGACTTCATAGACACTTAATGTATCCTGCTCTTTCTTAGAGGCCTTGGGGTTATTCCGTATGGCAGCCATGGCCGCCCTTACCTTTTCGATTCCAAAGCACATCGTCTCGCAGTCAAAGTCTTGAACCTTTGTCGAGAAGTGGCTTGCATAGAATGCGAGCGGATAGTAGACCTTAAAGAAGGCGATGCGGAAGCTCATTAAGGTATAGGCTACAGCGTGGGCCTTTGGAAAGAGGTAGCTGATCTTTTTACAGCTTTCAATAAACCACTCAGGGATTCCCTTTTCACGAAGTCCATCGTTTTGTTCAGGCGATAACTTCTTTCCCTTACGGACCATCTCCATGGTCTTAAAGGCGACGTTCGGTTCGAGTCCCATCTGAATGCCATAGAGCATAATCTGATCTCTCGTTGCGATGACGTCCTTAATCGAAAGGCCATCGTTTACAATGAGGTCCTGAGCATTCCCTAGCCATACGTTCGTTCCGTGCGAAAGTCCAGAGATACGGATCAAGTCCTCGAGGTTTTGAGGGTTCGTATCGTCTAACATCTGACGGACAAAGGAGGTACCGAATTCAGGAATACCTAGTGTTCCTTTCGACTGCTTATAGGATGGATCCTTGATATCTAAGGCATCGGTCGAGTTAAAGATACTTATGATCTTTTTATCGTCGAAGCGAATGTGAGCAGAACTCACGCCCGTCATCTTTTCGAGGTCGTGAATGATGGTCGGAACGTCGTGGCCTAAAATGTCGAGCTTAAAGAGCTTTCCTTCGATGGCACCGTGATAGTCAAAGTGGGTCGTAATGATGCCCGTTTCCTTTTCGTTTGCAGGATACTGAATGGGCGTAAACTCCGTAATCTTATGACCTCTCGGTACGACGACGAGACCTCCAGGGTGTTGACCCGTAGATCTCTTGACGCCAGTGAGCTTTCGAGCGATTCGAAGCAGGTCTGGGTTTGTAAAGCTCATGCCCTTTTCTTCAAAGTGCTTAATGGCGTAGCCCATGGCCGTTCGCTCTGCAATCTTTCCGGTCGTTCCTACTTTATAGACTTGGCCTTCACCGAAGATCGATTCGGTGTAGCGGTGAATGTCCGATTGGACGGCCGGTGAAAAGTTCAGGTCGATATCAGGCTCCTTGTTTCCTTCAAAGCCCATGAAGATTTCGAAAGGAATGTTAAAGCCCGCTTTCATGAGGTCTTTTCCGCACTGTGGACACACCTTATCCGGTAAGTCGAAGCCGTTTGCACCAAGAGTGATGTCTGGAAATTCGATGTAGTGGCAAGAGCAGTAATAGTGTGCAGGTAATGGATTTACTTCTGTAATTCCTGCCATGGTCGCTGCAAAAGACGAACCGACGGAACCACGGCTACCTACGAGATAGCCCATGCGTTCAGACTCTTTTACGAGCTTTTCTGCCGTGATGTAAAGGACGGAGTAGCCGTTATTAATGATGCTATCGAGCTCGTAATTTAAGCGCTTTTCGATGATTTCTGGTAAGGGTGAACCATACTGTTCGATGGCACGGCCGATACACTTATTTCGAAGCTCTTCGTCACTACCCTCGATGAAAGGTGGGAACTTTCCATCGGGGAAAGGCTTGACTTCAGGGATGGAATCGGAGATCAGGTTGGGGTTTTCGATGACGACTTGGTATGCGTCCTCTTCTCCTAAGAAGGCGAAGCTATCGAGCATTTCTTGCGTCGTTCGAAGATAGAGTCCTCCGTCTTCCGTTGGGAAATAGCGGTTTTGAGCCGAACGAATGATGTTACGGAACTCATAGTCATCTCGGTTGATGTAGCGAGCATGCGTCGTCGCACAGACGGGGATATTTAATTCTTTTCCAAGTGAAACGATGCTTTTTAGGTACTCTTGAATTTCTTCGACTCCTGAAAAGACGTGATTTTTAAGTTCTTTTGAATAGCTCTCTACAGGAAGAATCTCTAAAAAGTCATAGTTCTTAGCGATGGCACGAACTTCTTCGGGACTCTTTCCGCGCGTTAGGGCATCGGAAAGCTCGGACTCAAAGTCGCCACTACCTAGGAGTAGATGTTCTCGGTGAGTCTTAAGAAAGCTCATAGGAAGGTACACACTTCCTCCATCGACGTGATTAATGGATGCTTCCGATAAGTTTTCAAAGAGCTCGGTGACGCCTAGTTCGCTCTTTGCAAGGAGCGTCACGTTCTTTTTAAAGGAGTTTCTAATATAGAAGTCGTCATCGACGATAGATTGAATCGATGCGAAGTCTTCAATGCCTCGAGCGTTAAGGTCGTGCAAGAGGTGAATAAAGATCTTACCACAGACGAGCGCGTCGTCTAGGGCACGGTGATGCTCAAGCTGTGTGATCTTTAAGAACTTCGCCACTTGATTTAAGCGGTGTCTCTTAATTTTCGTCAGTAAGAGTCTACTTAACGCTAAGGTGTCGACTTTCGGGTTTTGGATGTCGATACCGAGTCTTCTGTATTCCGTTTGAATAAAGGGATAGTCGAAGTCGACATTATGAGCGACGAGGGTCGAATCTTGAATGAATTCATGGAAGGCCTTAAGGACGGTTTCGGCGTCCTTGGCATGCTCTACGTCTTCATTACGAATGCCTGTAAGTTCTGTAATGTGCTCGGGAATCCTTGTTTTAGGCTTAATGAGTTCGTTAAAGCTTCCGACGACTTCGAAGTTTTTAATGCGTACGCCACCGATCTCTATAATTTCACACGTCTCAGGATTAAAACCAGTCGTCTCAATGTCAAATGCGACAAAATCCCCACTAAAAGGCTCTGTGACATTGTTATCTACGATGGTATACGTGTCGTCGTAGGTCTCCATCTCCATGCCGTAGATGATTTTAATGTCAGTGGAGCGCTTTGATTGATACGCTTCAGGATAGGCATTCGCTGATGCGATGTCTGTGATCGCGATGGCCTTCATTCCCCATCGTTCTGCTGTCGCTAAGTAGTCAGAGAAGCTATCGATACCGTCTAAGCTACTCATGTTGGTATGAAAGTTTAGCTCACTTCTTCGGTAGCTCGATCGCTCTTCTCTCTGGCCGGGCTTCGAAACTTCTTTAAAGCTTGAAAGCCTTAAGAACTTATCATTCGAATAGCGATCGAGTGAGATCATACCCTTTAACTCGTAGTAGTGATCTTTTTTTAAGGTATCCTTGACCTTCTCGTATTCTTCGGGCTTTAGAAAGTTTTTTACAGCGATGCCTCTCGTGTCATCGAGAAGCGTCGCACTCATGAGAACTCTTCCGTCTCGAAGCGTTCTCTCCTCGATGTTACAGAGTTCTCCTGTAAGGATGACTCGAACGTTGTCGGGATTTTCTAGCGCTTCATGAATCGAAACCTTTTCAAAACGACCGTAGTCGTTTTTCACACGAACTTCTTTTTTTGTTTCTTGTGGTTTATCGTTCCAGAAGATGTTTTTTAGCGCCTGTTCTTTCGATTCTTCGATGAGTCTTTTCGCTTCTTCGAGGTCATCTTCTTTTTTAAGACGAACGGTAAAACCAAGATCGGTTAAGAAGCTTAGGAGCTCTTCTATGTTCTCCTTTTTTAGATCGATTTCACTGTCGTTTGGAATAGGTTTTTCTAATGAAAGGGCCTCAGGACGATAGAAGTATGAAATGGCTCCGCGTAGATCGTCGTCATTTACATGATAGAGTTTTATATTCTTTACGAAAGGAAGAGCGCTCTTTAGGTCGCTCTCTATGTCAAGCGATTCATTGCTCGAGAAAAAGAGTACGCTTAGCGTCTGTGTCGCTTTTTCGTACTCCATTTTTAGAATCTCTATGAGATGTTTTTTCTGAATCTCATCGACTGTCATAGTTCTTCCTTTAAGAGCTTAAGAAGTTCTTCGACGACTTGATCCTCGCGGTACTTTCCGATGATTTCACCCTTTTTAAAGAGGAGGGCTACGCCATCTCCACCGGCGATCCCGTAGTCAGCTTCTCTCGCTTCTCCTGGACCATTGACGGCACAGCCCATGATGGCAATCGTTTTATTGCAATCTAAGCCTTTAAGAGCCGTTTCTGCTTCCTTCACGAGCTTTAAAAGGTTTACGTTGGTTCTGGCACACGTAGGGCAACTGATGATATTTAAGCCCTTACGAAGGCCTAGGGACTCTAGGATCGACTGAGCGACAGGGATCTCTTCTAAGGGAGAACCTGTAATCGATACGCGAATCGTATCCCCGATGCCGTCTGCTAAGAGGGAACCGATACCGATGGCACTCTTTACAAGTGCTCTATCGTAGGTTCCTGCTTCTGTAACACCTAGGTGAATGGGATAATCGAAGTGCTCGTGAATCTTTCGGTTGGTCTCGATGTTCATCTTTACAGAGGAACTCTTAGCACTTAGTACGAGGTCGTAGAAGCCTCTTTCTTCAAAGAGTGCAATCGAACGAGCTAAGCTTAAGTACATGCTCTCGGGTGTAACACCCATTTTATCTACGATATCTCGTTGAATGGAGCCACTGTTGACGCCGATACGGATGGGCTTGTGATATTCTTTTGCGCAGTGGATGATCTCATCCAGTGCACTCTCTGGCATGTTTCCAGGGTTAATTCGGATCTTATCGGCACCGTTTTCTAAAGCTAAGATGGCGAGCTTTTGATTAAAGTGAATGTCAGCGATAAGAGGAATGTCGGTTTCCTCTTTAAGAAAGCGGAAAGCTTTGGCACTCGCTTCCGTATTGGCACTTAATCGAACCATCTCACAGCCGAGCTCTTCTAAGGCACGAATCTGTTCGAGGGAAGCCTTAATATCTTCAGTTTTTGTATTCGTCATCGACTGGATCACAATGGGGTTCTTTCCCCCGATGGTGACTCGTCCGATCTTAATTTCTTTTGTCATAGTAATTTTACGATGTCCTTATACGTAATGAACACGATAAAGAGGATGAGTAGGATAAAGCCAATTTGGTGAACGAGCCCTTCTTTTTCTGGTGGAACAGGTTTACCGCGGAGCATTTCGATCAGGATAAAGAGAAGTCTTCCTCCGTCGAGTGCAGGTAGTGGTAAGAGGTTAAAGACACCGAGGTTCAGGCTAATGAGCGAGAGTAAAAAGAGTAGACTTGTAATGCCGTATTGAGCCGTTTCATCGACTACTTTTACGAGTCCTACGGGACCTGATACTTGATTTAAATCGGCCTTACCGGTAAAGAGCTGCTTAAAGAAGCGGATGATGGTCTTTGCAAAGTAGCCCATCTCTTTCGTCGTATACCCTACGACGCCACCGACATTCTTTGTCGTCTTTACACTGATTCCGATGACTTTTCTTCCTAGTTCTTTATTGAGTTCAGGCTTTAAGATCTTCTCCCTAACGGTTTCATTTTGGTAGACCAAAAGTTTCACTTCATCCTTGGATTCTGCAATGAGCATGGATGCTTCAGGCCAGATGGAAAAGCCTTCTCCGTTTACTTCCATCACGACTGCCCCTGGTTCGATTCCTGCCAGGGCTGCTGCAGAGTTTGGAGTGACGGTTTCGATCTTACTCGTAGGTACCCCTGTAGCTAAGTTCAGAATGAGCATCACAATAAAAGCTAAGAGGATGTTATTGACGGCTCCCATGACAATAATCTGAAAGCGCTGCCATGGCGTTTTCGAGTTAAAGCTATCGGGACCTTCTACATCGGAGTCTTCTCCCTCCATGAGGCAAAAGCCACCAATGGGAAAGGCTCTGAGAGCATAAAGCGTGTCTCCCATTTGCTTTTTAAGAAGGATGGGTCCCATTCCTAGGGCAAATTCATGGACTTTTACTCCGTTTTTTCGAGCCATGATAAAGTGGCCAAATTCGTGTACAAAGACTAAGATATCAAAGATGATAATAAAGCTGATCGCCGTGATTAAAGGGCGCATATTCTCTCCTTTTCCTCTTTTTCGATCTGAAAGAGGTCTTCAATGGTAGGTTTTTCTATTTTTTTATGGGAAAGCATGGCTTTTTCGATGCCTTCTGTAATGTCATAAAATCCGATCTCTCCTTTGAGGTAGCGTTCTACAAAGATTTCATTGGAGAGATTTAATACGAGAGGCATACTTCCCTTTTCTTTTAAGGCGTAGCGAGCAAGTCGTAGCCCGTGAAAGCGCGTCTCATCGATCGGTTCAAAGTGTAATGTAAGCTTTGTAAGATCAAGCTTTTCTAGATGATTGGGGCGATGCTTTCCTTCATGGAGTGCATAGAGAATGGGATTTCTCATGTCATGAGGTGCAAGTTCTGCTAAGAGCGAACCATCCTTACAGCGAACGAGTGAATGGATGACGCTTTCTCGTTGCATGACGACTTCAATTTTTTCTAAAGGCATCTTAAAAAGATAATGAGCTTCGATGACTTCTAGGCCTTTATTTACGAGTGTTGCAGAGTCGATTGTAATCTTTTGACCCATAGCCCAGTTCGGGTGCTTCAGTGCATCCTTGGCTTTAAGATGCTTAATCTCTTCACACGTCTTATCGCGGAAGGCTCCCCCACTTGCGGTAATGACTAAGGACTCTATCTCTTCAGGGTCTTTACCGCGTAGGAGCTTATAGATCGCCGAATGCTCACTATCTACGGGATAAATTGTTCCTCCATGTGTCTTAAGTAAATCATTTACGATCTCACCAGCACTTACAAGGCTTTCTTTATTTGCGAGTGCTAATTTTCTTCCCTCTCGAAGCCAGACGTAGGTTGCCATGAGTCCTGCTGCTCCTACGATGGCATTTAAAAGAATATCTGCATCGCTTTCTTTAAGGACTTCTTCGAGATCACTCTTGGAGTAGACATTGGGGAAGGTTTTTTTAGCGATTTTGTACGCTTCATCGTCTGTCACAAGGAGTGTCTTCGGATGAAATTCATGGACGATTTTCTCGAGAAATGTGAGGTTTTTATGAACGCTTACGAGCGTAAGCGAAAATTCAGACTGCGTGCGAATGCAGTCTAAGGTTTGTTTTCCAATGGAGCCAGAGGCTCCTAATAATGCTATTTTTTTCATATGAAGATTATACCACAAAAAAAGCGAGGGCTTTTTAAAGCACTCGCTCGTTACATTAATAAATACATGAGGTAATAGAGAGCCGCTACGGGAATGACGCTATCGAAGCGGTCCATGATTCCACCGTGACCCGGTAGAATGAAACCGTAATCTTTAATATTAAAGTCTCTCTTAAGTTTGGATGCCGCGAGGTCACCGAGTTCTGCAATGATTGCACCGATGACGCTAAAGGCGAGAACGCCGACCATCGTGAGTCCACCGTTACGTAAGAGTAAGAGGTAGATGATGAAGCTAACGAGCACACTTCCTAAGATTCCACCGAGTGCTCCTTCTACCGTTTTATTGGGAGAAATGCGAGGAGCAAGCTTCTTCGTTCCAAAGTACTGACCTACAAAGTAGGCAGCCGTATCAGATCCCCAAGCGACCGTAAAGATGAGCGCATAGTTCGGTGTCGAAATGGGAGCACTGATCGCACGTTGAATGAGAAAGAAGCCCAGTGCTACGTAGGTAAATGCAAAGGTATTACCTAAGAAGCGATCGACGGACACATCCTTGTGTAAGATGGATAGTAAGACGCTCATTAAGTAGTAAAGGATAATGGCCCCCATGACCATATCGGGAAGGATATAGAAAATGAAGGACAGCGTGATCATTGAAAGGATCAGATCCATCTTTTTTGGGGCACCTATGGCGAGCTTTAATTCAAGCATCGCAACGAAGCTCACGATGATAAAAGCTATGCGTTGAATGGGTCCCTTTACAATGAGAACTGCGACAAATAAGAGCAGTCCAATGAAGCCACTAATGAGTCGTTTTTGCATCCTGTAAACCTCCAAAGCGTCTCGTCCGTTTGGAAAACTCTAAGAGAGCCTTATCGTATTCCGCTACGGAAAAATCAGGCCAAAGTACGTCAGTAAAGTAGAACTCAGAATAAGCAATCTGATAGAGAAGGAAGTTTGAAATGCGCTCCTCCCCACTCGTGCGAATGACGAGGTCGGGATCGGGAACGCCTTTCGTATAGAGCATCTCCTCAAATTCCTTTTCAGATATGCTTTTTGAACCACTTTCGAGTAGTCGATTGACCGCTCTAACGATTTCCTGTCGTCCACCATAGGCGAGCGCTAAGTAAATGTGAATGGTATCGTTTTCTTTGGTTTTTTCCATCGCATTCGTAAGAACTTTTCGAATGGGAAAGCTAAAGCGTTCTAGCTCTCCGATGACGTGAATCCGCGCACCTTCTGTAAAGAGCTCATCGATCTCAGAAAGAAAGTATTCTTTAATGAGTTCCATGAGATATTGAACCTCTTCTAAGGGGCGTCTGAAATTTTCTGTGCTAAAGGCATAGAAGGTCAAATGCTTGATCCCTAAGTCTTTTGAATGACGAATGATCGAGCGAATGTTCTCCGTGCCAGCACGATGCCCGTCGGTACGCTTTAACCCTTTTTGGGTCGCCCAACGGCCATTTCCGTCCATGATAAAGGCCACGTGATTCGGAATCATCGAAAACTATACTTCCATGATTTCGCTGATTTTTTCTTCGATGAGCTTATCGATTTCAACGACGCCTTTATCTGTAATGGTCTGAACTTCCTTTTCAGCACTGATGCGGTCGTCTTCTGAAATCTCGCCCTCTTTTTCTTGTTTCTTTAATTCGTCGTTCGCCGTTCTTCTCGCATTACGAACGTTGATCTTCGTATCTTCACCGATCTTTTTAGCAACTTTCGTAAGTTCCTTACGGTTTTCTTCTGTAAGAACAGGAAGATTTAAGCGAATCATCTTTCCGTCGTTTGATGGATTGAGTCCGAGGTCGCTTACGAGAATGGCTTTTTCAATGGCAGCAATGGCTGAACGGTCAAAAGGAGTCACGGTAATTTGACGTGCCTCTGGGCAGTTGATCGTAGCGAGTTGCTTTAATGGTGTTTCTGTACCGTAGTAGTCGATACGGATACGGTCTAAGATTTGTGGATTTGCACGGCCAGCACGGACACTTGAAAGCTCCGTTTTCATAAAATCAATCGTCTTATCGATAGTTTTCTCTAGTTGTACATGAATATCGTTTCTCATTCTACATCCTTCCTGATGATCGTACCAATCGATTCATCCTCGAGCGCTCGAATCAAGGCTCCCTCTTCTTTCATGGCGAAAACGAGACAAGGAATGTCGGTCTCTTTTAAGAGGGCAGCAGCCGTCTGGTCCATGACTTGAAGCTCTTGATTTAAAACTTGTTTATATGTCATTTTATCAAATTTCTTGGCATCTTTCCATACCTTCGGATCTTTATCGTAAACTCCGTCGATGGTTTTTGCAAAGAGAATGATTTCTGCTTCAATTTCAGCAGCTCTTAGTGCAGCTGTCGTATCGGTTGAAAAGAAGGGGTTTCCCGTACCACCGCTAAAGATGACAACGCGACCCTTTTCAAGGTGACTAACAGCTTTTCTACGAATGTAGGGTTCAGCCACACGATCCATCTCGATGGCACTCATGACGCGCGTAGGAATGTCGATGGCTTCAATGGCATCTTGTAGAGCAAGACCGTTTAAAACGGTTGCCAGCATGCCCATGTAGTCTGCCGTTGAGCGGTCCATACTTCCAGACGTTCTTCCTCTCCAGAAGTTACCTCCTCCTACGACGATAGCAATCTCATAGCCCTTTTGATAGAGCTCTTTAATCTGTGCTGCAGTGCGACGAACGGTTTCATCGCTAATGCCGAAGCCCGTGTCTTTTGCTAGTGCTTCACCACTCAGTTTTAATAAGATACGCTTGTATTTCATCATTCCTCCTAAAAAAAGAGAACACAGAGTGTTCTCTTTAACCGATCTGCTTTTGGACTTCTTCGGCGAAGTTTTCTTCTCTCTTTTGAATGCCCTCGCCCACTTCATAGCGAACGATTTCAGCAATCTCAACAGCCTTACCAAGAGTCTTGGCAGCGTTTTCTAGGTACTTACCTACTGTCAAGTCACCATCTTTGATGAAGGCCTGTTCTGTTAGACATACGTCCTTAAGCTCTTTTTGAAGTCTGCCTTCAACCATCTTTTCGATGATGTTTACTGGCTTACCTTTTTTACCTTGTGCTTCAAGCTCTGCATTTTCATTGAGTGCTTGTTGCATGAGGACTTCTTTTTCTCTAGCAATGTAATCGCTATCTACATCCTTTGGTGAGATGTAGCGTGGATTCATGGAAGCAATCTGCATGCAGATGTCTTTACCGACTTCTTCAAGCTGTTCAGCTGTAGCGTCGGTCTTAAAGGAGCAAATGGCTACAATACGACCATTTCCGTGGTTGTATTGGCTTACGACGTCACCCTCGACGTACTTCGCACGACGTAGGCTCATGTTTTCACCGATCTTTGCGATCTTTTCTGTGAGGAGTTCGCTTGCTTTCTGATTGAGTCCAGAAAGGTTTGTTTCTTTTAGAACTTCGACGTCAGAAATCTTATTTTCATAGGCAGTCTTAGCAAAGAGATCGACCATATCTACGAACTCTTGGTTCTTTGATACGAAGTCTGTTTCTGCGTTCACTTCTACGACAGCACCGCTCTTTGCGTTCTCAGAGTAGTAAGCAACAAGGCCTTCAGCTGTGACACGACCGCTCTTCTTTTGGCTCTTAGCGAGTCCCTTTTCACGAAGATAGTCTACTGCTGCCTCCATGTTTCCATCGCACTCTTCGAGTGCCTTCTTAACATCGAGCATACCAGCGCCGGTCATTTCACGGAGCTCTTTAATCATGCTTGTGGTAATAGCCATTATTCTTCTTCTCCTTCCTCTTCACTTTCTACAACTTCTTCTGTTTCTTCGACTTCTTCTACAACTTCTTCTGGAGCTGTTTCCGTAACCTCGGCATCTTTACCTTGACGGCCTTCGATGACAGCATCAGCGATCGTTGCACAGAGTAGCTTGATCGCACGGATAGCGTCGTCGTTACCAGGGATCGGGAATGTGATATCGTCCGGATCGGCATTGGTGTCGATGACACCGATAACCGGAATACCTAAAAGTTTAGCTTCGTGAATAGCGAGCTTCTCTTTTGCTTGGTCGATGATAAAGAGAGCACTTGGAAGCTTATCCATTTTGCGGATACCGCTGAAGAAACGAAGGAGCTTTTCTTTTTCGCGCTTTAAGAGAATAACTTCTTTCTTAGGAAGTGCATCAAAAGTTCCATCTGCTTCCATGCGGTCGAGTTGATCTAAGTAATCAATACGTTTCTTAATCGTTTGGAAGTTTGTTAAGAGACCACCCTTCCAGGATTGGTCGATGTAGTACATACCAGAACGATCTGCTTCTTGTTGAACAGATTCTCTCGCTTGCTTCTTTGTACCGACAAAGAGCACAGTTCCGCCCTTTGAAGATAGTTCACGTACGAAGTCGTAAGCTTCTTCGAGCATCTTTACTGACTTTTGAAGGTCGATGATGTAGATGCCGTTACGCTCTGTGTAGATATATGGCTTCATCTTGGGGTTCCAACGTTTTGTTTGGTGACCGAAGTGAACGCCTGCTTCCAAAAGACTCTTCATAGAAATAACTGACATGGTTTCCTCCTTGTTTTACCTCCCCGTCCGGTTGAATTTTCCACAAGGGGCATGAACGGGTGTGTATTTGTAAACCACTAAAAATACTACCATACGTTCGAAAAGTATGCAAGAAAAAAAGGCCAATTAGGCCTTATTTTTAGGGGTCTTATAACCACACTCTTTATTGGTACATACGATGTAGTTACGAAGTTTTCCATTTCCTTCGCTTAAAAGCGAGCCACATTCAGGGCACGGTTTATCGATGGGCTTCGTCCAGCTTGCAAAGGAGCACTCTGGGAAGTTCGAACAACCCCAGAAGACGCGAAGCTTCTTGGTCTTTCGTTCTACAATCTGACCGTCCTCACAGAGTGGACAGTGAATACCGATCTCTTTTAAGATCGACTTCGTATTTTTACATTCAGGATAGTTCGAGCATGCGTAGAAGTTTCCCTTTACAGTCTTTTTAATGAGCATCGGGGAACCACATTTTTCACACTTGAGATCGGTCACTTCGCTGAGGTCGTATTTCTGAACGCTTTCTTCCGCCTTCTGAACGAGAGGTTCAAGGTGACCATAGAGGTTACCTACGACGCTCCTCCAGTCGAGATGATCTTCACTGATGCCGTCTAAGCTCGTTTCGAGTTCACGCGTAAAGGTCGGTTCGACGAAGTCTAGGAAGTTTTCTTCTAGGATTTTATTCGTAACCTCACCTAGTTCCGTCGGAACGAGTTGTTTTTTTTCCTTCGACACATAGCCACGTTTTAAGATGGTATAGAGCGTTGGAGCGTAGGTCGAAGGGCGGCCGATGCCGAGCTCTTCAAGTTCCTTAATGAGGGAAGCTTCGGTGTAACGAGCTGGGGGCTGGGTGAATTTCTGTTCGGGTGTGACGTGTTTTGTCTTAAGTGAATCGCCTTCACTTACGAGTGGTAAAAGGTCTGCCTTTTCTTTTGCGTGTGTATAGACCTTTAAGAAACCGTCAAAGAGGAGCGTATCGCCTTTCGCTTTGGTTTCAAAGTGTTCACTTTGGCAGACGATGGTCTTGGTCATAAAGCGAGCATTTGACATCTGCGAAGCGATGAAGCGTTCCCAGATGAGCGTATAGAGCCGAAGTTCATCACGGCCTAAGTAGACTGAAAGCTCTTCTGGCGTGTATTCGATGTAAGTCGGACGAATGGCTTCGTGCGCATCTTGTGCATTCTTATCGGCCTTCGCCTGACGTTTATAATAGTAGTCATTTCCAAAGGTAGCTACGATGTAGTCTTTGGCTTGTTCTAATGCAGATTCCGACACGCGTGTGGAGTCTGTACGCATGTAGGTAATGAGACCTGTATTTTGTCCCTTGACAGGAATACCTTCATAAAGCTTTTGAGCGACCATCATGGTCTTTGATGATGAAAAGTTTAGCTTATTAGCGGCATCCTGCTGTAAGGTTGAGGTCGTAAAGGGCAAGTAAGGAGCACGTGTCTTTTCTTTTTCTTGAATGGAAGACACGTGAAAAGGCTCTTTTTTTAGAAGCTCTGTAATAGGTGTCGCCTCTTCTTCGTTTGAAATCTTTAAAGCTTTTCCGTTGTACTTATCGACTTGCGATTTAAGTATTCCTTTTTTCGTCTCAAAGTCGATAAAGAACTCCCAGTATTCCTTCGCTTCAAAGGCTTGAATTTCTCGTTCACGCTCGATGATGAGGCGCGTTGCAATCGATTGAACACGACCGGCAGAAAGACCTTTCATGACCTTTCTCCAAAGGATAGGAGAAATCTTATAACCTACGAGACGGTCTACGATACGGCGAGCTTGCTGAGAATTTACGAGCGACATGTCGATCGTTCGAGGTTCATTTACAGCCTTTAAAACGGCATCTTTTGTAATCTCGTGGAAGGTGACGCGAGATGGCGTCTTGGGGTCAAGTTCAAGCGCTTGTTCAATGTGCCAAGCGATGGCCTCCCCTTCTCTATCAGGGTCCGTTGCGATGAGGACATCTTTGGCTTTGAGCTTTTCTTTTTTGAGCTCTTGAATGACAGGACCCTTTCCACGGATCGTAATGTATTGAGGTTCAAAGTCGTTTTCTACATCGACTCCGAGCTTGCTTTTAGGAAGGTCACGAATGTGTCCTACGCTTGCTAACACCTTATATTTTTTACCTAAAAATTTTTCAATGGTCTTCGCTTTGGAAGGGGACTCTACGATAACCAAATGGTCGGCCATAATTCCTCCTCAGGATGTCTTCGATGAGTTCTTGGGGATTATCTAAAAGGTAAGCACCTTGACTGATGAGCCAGTTGCAACCGCTTCCGAGTTCATCGATCGTTCGGTGTGGCAGTGCCCAGATGTTTTTACCCTGTTCTAAGCCGTGCTTTGCAGTAATGAGTGTTCCACTTTGAAAGGAACCTTCGATGACGACAATATTTTGTGAGAGAGCAGCTAGAATGCGATTTCTCATGGGAAAATGATACGGCTTTGGCGTCGTTTGATCGCTGTACTCACTTAAAAGAAGTAAGGACTCTTGAAAGCGATGAAAGAACGCTTGTCGCCCTTTCGGATAATCGACAAATACACCGCTTCCGAGCACGCCAATGCTCTCTCCTCCAAGGGCTAAAGCCGTAGATTGAGCACAAAAATCGACTCCCTCTGCAAAGCCACTGATTATAACTATACCATGCGAAACGAGTTTTTCAACCAGAAGTTCCGTGACAGAACGAGCGTAGCCTGTCATTTGGCGAGTGCCAACGATAACGACATTGGGCTTTTGAAGTAGTTCTAAATTTCCTCTGTAATAGAGATTCTTTAAGGCCGGATAAAGGTTAAGAAGTGCTTCTGGATAGTCTTTTTTTTCTAAAATCATAATGCCTCCCTCAGTATCATAGGAAAATGAGGAAGGCATGCGTTAAAAAGGGGAATTTATTCCAAATTGGTAAGGTGTAAAAAGCTTTTTCTGTGAATAGGACATGGGCCAATAGAATAGAGTGCTTCCATATGTTCACTCGTTCCGTAGCCTTTGTTTTTTTCAAAACCGTATTCCGGGTAAAGCGTTGAATACTCATCCATAAGTTCATCTCTATAGACTTTCGCAAGGATACTTGCGGCAGCGATGCTATTACTGAGATCGTCACCGTGAATGATGGCTTTCTGAAAGATGGGTGTATCGAGCGTAAGGGCATCGATCAAGAGGACATCGGGCTTCGGGTTTATCGTCTGAAGCGCTTGAAGCATGGCTTTTTTCGTGGCATTTAAAATGTTAATGGAATCGATGACCGCTTCACTCACTTCTTGAATGGAATATGCGATAGCCTTCTCTTTAATCTCTAACACGAGTTCTTCTCTCGCCTTAGCAGTGAGTTTCTTCGAGTCTTTTAAACCTAGAATTCTCTTTTTAGGATCTAGAATACAGACGGCACTTACGACAGGGCCCGCTAGGGGTCCCCGCCCTACCTCGTCGATTCCAGCGACCAAGAGACCTTTTTCATAGTAGGGAAGCTCATATACGTTTCTCTCGTTATATTCTTTTATTAGGTTGGCTTCCCTTTCCTTTTCCCGCTCTTTTCTTTTAATGAGGTTTTTAAGCCCTACTCTCTGATCCGTCTTTACAAGTTCTAATAGCTCCTCTAAGGGAGCATCTTTAAGTTCACTCAGTGGGCGATTCAAGACTAAACCTCCCGAGTTTACCAGATCGGAATTCATCCATGATGAGCGTACTCGTACGTTCTTCATCAATCCTTCCACCGCTTAGGATGCATCCACGTTTCTTTGCAATCTCAGAAAAAGGATCGATTCCTTCGATCGAAAAGCGCTCCTTAAGGGCGTTTGGATACTTCTCCTGAAGTTCCTCTATGAGATAGTAGGACAATTCATGTAAATCTAAGATGTCATCGTTAATGGAACCGATGAAAGCGAGGTGTCTCGCTTGCCTTTCGTCTTCAAACTTAGGCCAAAGGATACCAGGCGTATCGAAGAGATCGACACGACCTAAGCGAATCCACTGTTTTCCACGCGTTACGCCCGGTTTATTGTGTGCTTTTGCGACGTATTTTCCTGCAATGCGGTTAATGAGGGAGCTCTTTCCTACGTTAGGAACGCCTATAATCATGGCTCGAATGGCTCTTGGACGGCGATTTTGTTCGAGGTTTTTTTCGTGCACAAAGCGACCCGTCGCTTCAATCTGCTGAATGAGCTTACTCGGGTTATCGCTTTTCGCATTAAAGAGCAAGGTATCGTAACCGGTGCTTTGAAAATAGTCGATCCACTCTTTGTTGATCTCGGGGTCTGCTAGATCCGATTTATTGAGGACTTTAAGCCTCTTTTTATTTCCTAGAAGATCGTCAAATTGAGGATTGATCGTAGAACGTACGGCTCTTGCATCTAGGAGCTCCACAACGAGATCGACAAGCTTAATGTGCTCTTCGATCAAGTCGTGGGTCTTTTTCATATGTCCGGGGTACCATTGGATGTTCATCTTTTTCTCCTAAAAAAAGAACTGCCGGAGCAGTCCTTTAGATTCTCTCTTTGACTTTAGAAGCTTTACCGACGCGCTCACGGATGTAGTAGAGCTTCGCACGGCGAACATTACCATGGCGTGTTACTTCGATCTTATCGATCATCGGTGAATGAACAGCAAATGTCTTTTCAACACCGACACCGTAGCTGATCTTACGAACAGTGAAACGTTCTTGGATACCACCGCCTTGGCGTTTAATGACGAGTCCTTCAAAAATTTGAATACGCTCGCGCTTACCTTCAGTGATTCGAATGTGTACTTTTACAGAATCTCCTACATGGAATTCTGGAATATCCTGCTTCAAGCCTTCCATTTCAAGATCACGAATGATGCTTTGGTTCATGAGAATCCTCCTCTCGTATTGTTTTCATTCGCTCCAAGATCTCCTTGGAGTATGCATTGTTTTTGAGGCCTTCCTCGATTAAATCGGGACGCTCTCGTAAAGTGATTCGGATGCTTTCATCGAGCAAATACTTACGAATTTCTTCGTGGTTGCCGTTAAAGAGCACCTCTGGTACCTCGAGTCCGCGAAAGACTCTCGGTCTTGTGTACTGATTGTATTCTAGTAGATAGCGCTCATGACTTTCGCTTTGGGTGGATTCTGAACGAATGACACCGGGAATCAAGCGAAACACCGTGTCCATGAGGACTAGCGCTGCAATCTCGCCGCCACTTAAGATGTAATCTCCGATGGAGATTTCTTCGGTGACAAACGTATCAATGACGCGTTGGTCGATACCCTCGTAGTGCCCACAAAGGAGCGTCAGTTCTTTCTTTTGGGAAAGCTCTCTCGCCTTCTCCTGAGTCAAGACTTTTCCTCTAGGAGAGAGATAGATGACTTCCTTCTCCCCTTCGAGTGCATCGAAGAGTGGTTGTGGAGTCATTAGCATTCCGGAAGATCCGCTAAAGGGGTAATCATCTACGCGGTGGTGTTTATCGGTAGAAAAATCGCGAATCTGAACGGTATCGAACTCGATCAGGCCTTGATCAAGGGCTCTTTTAATAATACCAAAATGTTGGTAGCTCTCAAAGAATTCAGGAAACAGCGTAAAGATCTTCACTTTCATAGGAGACCCTCAATGACTTGTACGGTGATGCACTTTTCTTCCAGGTCGACTTTCTTAATGAATTCATCGACAAAAGGAATGAGTGTATCTCCTACGACTAAGATGTCTTGATAGGATCTTTCTAAGATATCTGAAACGGTTCCGATCACTTCTCCCTCGGTCGACTTCACGGTTAAACCGATGAGATCGACGAAGAGGAATTCATCGTCTTCTAGTTCGATATCTTCTTTTTCCATGAATACTTCATAGCCTACGAGCTTCTCAGCCGATTCGATCGTATCGAATCCCTTGAGACGCACGTTTAACATATTTTTTTGTACCTGAATGTCTTGAACTTCGTAGGGCTTCTCTTGAATCCAGACGGTGACGTCTTCTTGAATGGACGTCTTTTCGGCATAGGGATAAAAACGAACAAAGCCCTTCAGTCCTACCGTTCTTACGATCTTTCCAATGACTATCATACGACTTCTACGAATACTCTTAAGTTCTTCTTGATGGCAGCAGCCTTAACAACCGTGCGAATTGCATTGATGACTTTACCACCCTTACCAATGACGCGGCCGATATCTGATTCTGCCACGTGAATGGTGATCGTAATTTCATCCTCGACGGTCTCGGTCTCAAAGTGTAAGCTTTCTGGCTGTTCTAAGAGAGGTTCTACCATCACACGAATTAAATCTTCCATGCCCTTACCCATTACGCGTCGATGACGCCGTTTTTCTTGAGTAGATCGCGGGCACGGTCAGTCGGTTGAGCACCGTTCTTGATCCATTCGAGTGCTTTTTCTGCGTCAATTTTTAAGACTTCCGGTTCAACCATAGGATTGTAATAACCGATTTCTTCAATGAAGCGACCATTTCTTGGGCTTCTTGAATCAGCAACGACAATGCGGTAGAAGGGGCGCTTATGTTGACCCATACGCTTTAAACGAATTTTAACCATTTGTTCCTCCTTTTATATTCAGAAAGGTAAGTTAAATCCACCAAAGGGATTCTTTCCTTTTTTCTGTGCTCCAGTAAATTTTTTCATGGTCTTTCGCATTTGAACGAACTGCTTTACGAGGCGATTGACATCGTTAATGGACGTGCCTGAGCCTTTGGCGATGCGTTCTTTGCGACTAGGATTGAGTAGATCAGGGTTGGTACGTTCCTTTTCCGTCATGGAATGAATGATCGCTTCGACGCGTGAGAACTCTTTTTCATCGATATTTAAGTTCTTTAGCATCTTATTACTACCGAGCCCTGGAATCATGGATAGGATCTCTTGAAGTGATCCCATGTTTTTCATCTGCTCGAGCTGATCGAGAAAGTCGTTGAAGTTGAGACCTTCCTTTTGCATACGAGCTTCAAGCTCTTTGGCTTTCTTTTCATCGAAGTTCTTCTCGGCCTTTTCGATGAGGCTAAGCATGTCTCCCATGCCAAGGATACGAGAAGCCATGCGATCAGGATAGAAATCTTCAAGGGCTGAGGAGACAATTTTTTCTCCCGTACCGATGAATTTGATCGGTGCACCCGTCATGGCCTTCATGCTTAATGCAGCACCACCACGCGTATCACCGTCCATCTTTGTCATGATGATGCCGTCGATTCCTAAGCGGTCGTTAAAGGTTTTCGCGACATTCACCGATTCTTGACCTACCATCGCATCAACGACGAGAAGGATTTCAGTGGGTTTGGCAATTTCCTTGACACGCTCAAGTTCTTGCATCATTTCATCGTCTATCGCCAAGCGACCTGCCGTATCGAGAATGAGTACATCTCGGCTCGTCTTTGGTGCTTCGAGGAGTGCAGCTTTAGCAATTTCCTCTGGCCTTTTACCGTCGAGGCGAAAGACGGGAACTTGAATCTGTTTACCTAATACTTCGAGTTGATCGATAGCAGCAGGACGATAGATGTCGAGTGCTACGAGCATCGGACGACGGCCCTTTTCCTTGAGCTTAGCTGCAAGCTTTGCTCCGTTCGTCGTCTTACCTTGACCTTGAAGACCGACCATCATGAAAACGGTCGTACCATTCGTATTCATCGTGAGACGACTTGAAGAGGAACCTAAAAGTTCCGTGAGCTCATCGCGTACGATCTTAATCACCTGTTGGCCAGGTGTGAGGCTCTCCATGACTTCAGATCCTAAAGAGCGCTCCGTGACCTTAGCGACAAAGTCTTTGACGACTTTGAAGTTGACATCGGCTTCTAAGAGGCTGAGCTTTACTTCTCGCATCACCTCTTTGATGTCTTTTTCTGAAACCTTTCCTTTTCCGGAAAGCTTTTTCAGTGCTTCTTGTAATTTATCACCTAAATTTTCGAGAATCATCTTAGCTCCTAGTGCTCCAGTTTCTCAATCGTGTCCATGAGCTTTTGATAAAGTTTCTCATGGGACTCTTTAAGAGGGGCGATTTCAGTCTTTAGCTCTTCTAAGAGCGAGCGCTTCTTAAGGTATTCTTCAACCTCAGAAAGCTTCTTCTCACACTCGTAGAGCTTATCGGTGGAGCGTTTAATGAGATCGTGAACGGCCTGACGGCTTGAACCCGTATGATCGCTGATCTCTGATAGTGAGTAATCTTCCTTGAGCCATAACTCCATCACTTCTTGTTGGCGCTCTGTGAGGAGTGCACCGTAGAAGTCGTAGTAAAGCTCAATGGTATCGTAATCTAACATAAAAACCCCTGTAAAGTAGTTTTCCTTTACAGGGGAATGATATAGAAGTTTATGACGTTTGTCAAGCTTTTTTTATTTGGTTCGATATTCGAGTGTTTCTCCAGGAGCTAGAATCTTTGTACGGATGTCTCTCGGAGCGACCATGTTCTTCTTATCGAGACCAATGTGAATGCTCGTATTGTAGTGCATCGGAACAAAGAAACTAGGCTCGATAAAGCGAACGGCTTTTAGTGCATCACTCCAGTCCATCGTATAGCGTCCTCCTACAGGAAGAAGGGCGATGTCGATGTGCTCTTCTTTAAGTAGAAGCATGTCCATCGTAAGGGCCGTATCGCCTGCATGATAGATTTTGACACCGTCTATCGTTACGACAAAGCCACAGGCGATGCCACCATCCCTCGTAGGATTCGACTGAAGCGTACTTCCATGAACAGCTGTGACCATGTGAAAGGGTCCTACTCTACCACCTATATTCATAGAAAGAACACTTAGCCCCTGCTCTTCGAAATAATCGGCAAGCCCTGCTTCACAGACGATCGTCGCACCCGTTCGCTTTGCGAGCATCACCGTATCACCGACGTGGTCATTATGAGCATGCGTTACTAAGATATGTGTGAGTGTAAAGAACTCTTCGGGTTTTACGGGACAGAGTGGATTTCCAGTAAGAAAGGGATCGATTAGAATTTTTAATGCTTCTCCTTCTAAATAGAAGGCACTGTGGCCTAAAAATCGTAAGATCATACTTCCTCCTTATTCGATGCGAACGAGAACCCAACTATAACCGTTGGCATCGAATGTCATTTGATAACGAATCAAACGATTCTCGATGGTGCTCTCGCAATGAAACTCTATAAAGTTTCCTCCAGCAATTTTTTTCTTTTCACTTTGTATCACGCGATCTACGGTGATAATGCGGTTCTCGTAGCGAAACTTGAGTGGCCTTAATCGACCACTGGGATCGAACGAGGCAACCATAGGTACAGGCTTTGCTACTAATTTCATGATTCACCTCTCACAAAAAGAGTAACACGAACATATGTTCTAGTCAAGCTCTTGATAGGGATTCACGTGAACCATAATGTGCTTAATTTTCGGATGTTCTGCTTCGATGCACTCATGCACGCGTTCTGCAATCGTATGCGCTTCAATCAGTGTCAAGTGTGACTCGACGGCAATCTCTACGTCACAGTAAATTCGGTTTCCGTGCATTCGAGTCTTTAAGAGATCAATTCGCTTCACCTCAGGGTCCGATAGGATGATCTTTTGAATGAGTGCCTGATCCTCTTCGCTCGCTGAGCGGTCGGTCAGTTCAGAGACGCTATTCATGTAGAGTTCTATCGCAATGCGAAGGATGAAGAAAGCGATAATAAAGGTAAAGATCGGCTGGAAGAAGGGATAACCCTTCTGTGCTAAGAAAGCACCCGTCAACGAAAGAAACGATGTGAGTGTGTCGTTTAAGTAGTTCTTTCCGTCCATCTCATAGCTCTTGGATTCAATGAGCTTCGCTTTCTTTACGACAAAGCGAGAAAGCAAAAACTTTCCTATGATACTTACAAAGGCAGCGACAATCGCAATGGTAGATGGTGCTGCGACTTCTTTTGAAAAGAGCTCTTCATAAGCTTTCATCGCGACCGTTACAGCCACGCCTGCTAAAAAGAGCGCCAAGAGCTTTCCTATGATCGATTCAAAGCGTTCATGACCATAAGGGTGCTCGCTATCCTCTTTCTTTTCAGAAATTCGAACACCGATATAAGCAAGAAGCGTCGTAAAGAGGTCGGAAAAGGAATCGATACCGTCAGCTACGACGACCGATGAGTGTCCGATGGTTCCAGCGATAATTTTAAAGAGTGCAAGGACACTATTTGTAAGTAAGCTTACGATCGTAATCTGTTTGGCAATTTTTTCTCGGTTCATGATCTACTCATTTCTACAACGTGTACATCTGTTTCAGGGAAAGCCTTGCGTAGTTCTTCATTACAGCTAAAGAAGAAAATCTGTCGCTCCTTCGAAACGTCAGAAAGTAAATCGTAGGTTTCTTTTAAACGCTCGGAGTCCCAGTTGACAAAGGCTTCGTCGAAGAAGATAGGATTCTTATTCTCTCCTTCAAGTTCTTCTATAATCGCTATACGTAGTGCGAGATAGATCTGATTGAGTGTGCCTTTAGAATGCGTATCGGTGAGCTTTTGAAGCGAAAAGTCGGACTTTGTAAGGTAGAGTCCATCGTCCATACTGAGCATGCGCTCATAGTGGCCGGCACTAAAACGCTTTAAGAGTTCACTCGCACGAATGAGGATCGTGGGTTGATGCTTTTTTAAGTAGCTTCGGTACTGATCATCGATGAGTGAACCGAGTAATCCAAGCACATTGTAGCGCGTGACGAGATCGTTACGCTCCTCTTTTAAAAGCTTCCATTTACTCTCCGTTTCCGCATAGACTTCTTCGCTTTCAAAGGACTTCAGTTGTTCATCAAAGGTCGCCTTTTGAAAGAGGTCGGATTCGAGTTTACTTTGTAATTCTTTTATAAGGGAATCGGTCTTCACGAGTTCTTCTTCAGGATCTGTTTCTGGAGCAGGCTTTAATGACTTTACAAATTGCTCGTAGTAGGTTGCATTTTCTCGGTCCTTTTTATATCCTAGACTTCCATTCTCATAGACCTGAAAGACAGTCTCTAATGCATCTATACTGTGAGTGAGGCTCTCTTCTCTTGCTGATAGAATGTTCAACTGATCATCTAACGCTTCGCTCATGCTAGCGCTTTCGATCGCTTCGAGTTCCTTCCCTTTAAGGGCTTCGAGTGTCTGACTGTAGCTTTCACTATTATCGGTTCGATAGTGAGCATACATACTCTTAAGATAAGCTTTCATCTCTTCTCGTAAGCCAATTTCTTCACTGCGCTTCTTTGAAAGGAGTCGATGCTGCTCTCTTATGGCATAGAGTTCATGGAGCTTACTCGTCTGATACGTACTCTTTAAATGGTTCTTTTTTAAGTAGACAACGTAGCGACTCTGAAAGTAGATCATCGCGACGAGCCAGAGGATACCGAAGCCTGTGAGTAGGATGGCTGGAATTCTCATGTAAGGGATATTTAAAAAGACGAGAAACCAGAAGGCTAAGGCGAGTCCAAAGGAAAGAAGTGAAGGTGCTAATGGAAGTTCCATTTCGTTCTTTTTAGGTGGAGTCCAGTTGTAGGATTCCATCTCGGGAACTTCTGTGAGTTCTTCTTTTGCGATCGTTTCAAAGCTTAGCTTTTGTTCCGCGAGTTTTTCATCGATCGACCGAATCGCTTCTTCTTTCTTTAAAAGATCCTTTTCAAACGATTCAAGTTCTCTTAAGACCTTATCGCCACGCTTTAGTTCTTCCCTTTCCGCTTCACTTAATGAAGAAGCGTTCTTTAGAGATTCTTTCTTTTCTAGCGTGACCTTAAGGTCTTCTTTGACTTGAACGAGTCGAAGTCTTTGTTCTTCAAGTTCTTTATACTTTTCTTCCGTCTCATTTGTCATGAGTTCAGGATGCTTGATTTCTTTTTTGACTTCTTCTGCTTTCTTCCAGTCCTCGAAGCACTCCTTCTCTTCTTGAAGTTTAGAAAGGTTCTCTTTTTTCTCTATTAGACTTTCTCTTAGTTCAGAGATTCCACGCTCAAGTTCAGAAGAAAGGCGCTTTTTCTCGCGGTATTCTCCCTCTTTTTCTCGGTAGCGTTCGAGTGCTTCCTTCTTTTCTTCGATGGATTTCGTGAGGAGATTTATAGGTTTTGTCGAGTGCGCATTGTTTGCATACAGTGCTTTTCGCTGATCGTTTGCTTCTTTAATCGCTTCTCTAGGAGAGCGTAAAAGGTCGAGATTGAGTGTAGTCGATAGTTCATCGAAAACCTTATCAAAGCTCTTTTCTGATACGCTTAAGAGGTCCTCAGCATGTATCGTATAGAGCTCTTCTAGAAGCACTCGTTCGATATCGTAGAGCGGACGATTTTGAATTTTTTCCGCTTCCTCTTCTTTAATCCAGCTGCCCTTTACGCTACTTTGAAGCGTTCTCGTGACGACTCCCTCTTTTTCTAAGGTGAGCGTCACAGAGGCTTCGCTTCCTTCCCAAGGAATGTAGCCAAATTGGTTTCTGTTGGCTGGAGAAAAGCCTGCGATAGCAGTCTTTAGCGCTTCAAAGAGCGTACTCTTTCCCGCTTCATTTGTTCCTACGACGAGATTCAGTTTGTGCGTATCAAAATGGAATGTCTGATCTTCGAACTTCCCAAAGGGATGGAGTCGAATCGATTGGATCTTCATTGTTCACCTCGGATAAAGAGCTCATAAAGGAGAGACTCTACGAGTTTTGGATTTTCTTCCAGTGCGACTTCAAGCTCTTCCCTGCTTTGTAAGAAGAGTTCTTCCGTCTGAAGCTTTTCTTTAATGGACCCTTCGAGATTTACTAAGAGATCTCTTAAAAAAGGATTCTGTTCTAAAGGAATGGGGCTCATGAGTGTCGTTTCATCGATGATTTCAATAGCGTCCGAAAAGTCGTTATCATCGAGCATCTGCTTTAAAGAGAGGCGATTTTCTCGAAGGAGAGCTCCATGTAGATAGACCTTTGAAAAAGTGCTCTGTTCACTCAGTTCTTTGAGCTTATTGTAGAGATTCGTTCGAAAGCCTTCTTCGTTCGAGAGCGTGAGGTCGAATTTTTGAAACTGGACGTCTGTGGAGGGGACGAATTCCGTCTGAAGTGTTTCCCCTAGACGTACCTTTAGGTATCCTCGATCTCCTGTCTCATTGCTATTTACTGGAAAAAAGCTTCCTGGATACTGCACTCTTCCTTCAAAATAAGAGGCTTTCGTATGGATGTGACCGAGCGCTACATAGTCGTAGCCGGCGTCTACGAAGGCAGAAAGGAGTGATGGCATATATCCTTCTGTGTTTAATGAAGTATGAAAGAGACCGATCGTAGGGAGATCGTCTTTAAAGGTCGGTAGATTTTTGATTTCACGGATGTCTGAGGGGCTTTCGAAACTCTGACCGACGATGCGGAATCGGTCATTTTCAAGGATTTCTAGCTCTGAAGAGAGCACCTTTACAAAGCTACGATCCCACAATATGTTGAAGTCGTGATTTCCTTCGATACAATATATGGGTATATCGGCGTCATTGCAACGCTTTGCTTGATGATAGATGAAGTTTTCAGTTTTTGGATCGATAGAAGATTTATCAAACAGGTCTCCTGCGATAAGAATTCCGTCGATTTTTTCTTCAAGTGCTGTGTCGACCATTTTCTCAAAAGCCCTCATCTGAGCGAGCCTGAGCTTACTTCGAGTCGACTCAGAACGGCTATTAAATGATACACCGAAGTGAATATCAGCTAAGTGGTAGAATTGAAGCATCATTTCTCCTTGTTGAACCCGTTTAACCGAACGTTGAATCGACAACGGGTTTTTTTGCTCGAAAATTCATCAATTCGTTATGGGAGTCCTTTTCAATTTCTCCGTCTTCATATATAATGAATCATGTCGTAACCACTATAGCAAAATTGAGGACATGATTCAATGATGAGAGAACGGAATGTCAGCCTATCGGGTGACTACCAAAGAATCACGAAACTGAATAGAAATTACATCAAAAACGAGATCTACTTCTCCGAGTTTTTGACCCCAGAGCTTCTAAGTGAGACGAGATTACATCTCCCTAACTTACAAGATTTTAAGCTCGAGGATGATCGAGCTATCTTTATTAGCCCAGTACTACTCGGAAAGCCTTTAGTCGATGTGACCGATCTATCGAGCTCCGCTAAAGTAGATATCATTAATAAATACTTAAAGATCATTAAGGATTTTAGCGACCTACCGCTCTTTATGCAAATGAACCTCGTCAGAGAAGAAAACTTCTACATCGTAAACGGCGAGCTCATGCATCGAGGCGTACTTATTATAGAAGACGTAGACTTTAGATACCCTCTAACCTACGCTCATCTCATAAAGGCGATCAGTAAGTTTGCACTGAACTTAATTGATAAGGACGTAAACCTCTTCAATTTTAAGAACTACTTTAGAAACTTACAAAATAACGCCACTAGCTTTAAGACGATTGAAAATATCATCGATGAAGTCAAGGATGTCTACATCAATGACCTCTTCGTCGAAGAGACGCTCGTTCCTGTAGAAGAAGTGAAAGTCGTAAATAATCACGTCAAATACATGAACTTTAAGCTCGTCACGATGGTATCGATGTTCTTGATCCTTTTATCGACTGCAACGTTTGCAATGATCCATGCCGTGAATCTAAGAGATACACAGAATCTAACCGCACTCTTTCGAATCGAAAGCCGTGATGATAACTACTTGATCTTAGATGAGAGTTACTCCCCTTCTGATTTTACAATTTCTGAATGGAAGTGGGATGTCTTTAAAGACAATGCACTCTATCAATCTGGTAAGACAAATAAATTAAACCTCACTTTCCGCGAGGATGGAAACTATCGAATCGTCCTTCGTGTCAAGGACACCGCAGGAAATTGGTCGCAGCCTTACGAAAAGACGATACAACATCGAAATACTTCTACTGGTAATGACGATCTCGATTCTTTTAACTTCCAACGAGCCGTCTACGATAAGGACATCGTGAAGTTTGGTACGAAATCAATTCGCGTCGATAAATCGAACAGCGAAATCTACTTAGAAAACATTTACCTCGAAGATTCCGTATCCGTTGACTTCTTTAGCTACTCTGATCACACGGAACCCATCCTCTTAAAGATTGAAGGATATTCCGCTGGAAAGCTCGTGAGTGAGCGTTCTCAGTCCATCACCGTCAGTGAAAAGCAATGGAAAAAGAATGAGCTTACCTTTACGACAGATTCGATCGATAAGCTCGTGATTAAAGTCTTAGATTTTGATGGAAATGTCTGGTTCGACCAGTTCAATATTCGATCACACAAATAAAGTCCCTTACCTAAGTAAGGGACTTATTTTTAGTTGAATCATTTTCATTAAATTCTTTTCGCGGCTTAGAGGACAACTCTGTTTAGAACAAAATTCAATCAAATAGATATAAAAAGTCATCCTTTTTATATCCATTCACTTCATAAACTTTGTCATCCACTTTGACTTTATTATCCATAAAAGTGATTAGAGTTTGAGTCCCAGCCTTTTTTTCTATGGTTAAGAAATATTCCCAACCGGCTTCGTCCTCAGTATTTATTTCTTTTACTGTATACGAATTCAGTTTATCTAGTACACCCTTTATTTCTTCTTTTTCCAGGACGCGATTTTGAACTGTTGGAGTCATTTGAGTTGATATTGAAATCTGTTCTATATCAACCGGATCAATTTTCAAGGTTGTTTTCTCTTCGAAATTATTTTGAAGACAACTTGATAGGAGCATAAAAGAAATAATTAGGGCAATAAGAGATATCTTCTTCATAAATATCACCTCGCTTTAATTAGTAAAATGGATTGTTCCACCTAAATAAACCTGGCTTGGTTCAATTTTTAAGGAATTATCGACGAACATCATTAACTTATTGGTAATCATACCCAATCATCCATAAAATTTGTAAAAATATAGAAACATATATTTACTTCTAAAGAAAAAGAAGCTAACCCTTTTTGAATAGGGTTAGCCCTTGTGTAACTCTTAAAAGATACGAATTAGGTTTTCTAATGAGTCTTTATTTCTGAAGAAATTCTTGAAGAGCTCTTAGATCTTCGTTTACCTCGTGCATCTTCTTGTCGAGGTTATCTTGAAGGCTCATGAGCATGTCTTCGGAGTACTGATAGCTATTCATACGAACTTGTCTTGCTTCTTCACGTGCTTGGTTTAAGAGTTCATTGGCTCTTTCTTCTGCTTCACGGAAGATTTCAGATTCGTTGACCATGGATTCAAATTGCGCTTTTGCTTCAGCGATGATCATGCGTTCTTTTTTCTTTGCTTCGAGTACGATCTCTTCTGCTTCTGTGTTAGCATCCGCGAAGATCTTTTCACGTTCTTCTTTGATCCACTTAGCATGCTTTACTTCATCTGGTAAGAAGGTTTCGATGTTTGTAAGAAGGGATTCGATTTCATCTCGATCGATTAATACCTTCTTTGTCATGAGCATGTTCGGTGTCGTTTCGATCTTACTCTTAAATTCGTCGATCAGTTCTAGTACTTTCATTTTTCCTCCATTTTCTTTTTCATGGCTTCTACTACGTTAGGCGGTACAAAGTCTGAGATGTTTCCTCCAAAGAGACTAATTTCTCGTACCATGCTTGAGCTTAGGTAGCTGAATTTAGGAGAGGTCATCATAAACAGTGTTTCCGCAGAACTATTCATTTGTCGGTTAATTTGAGCCATCTGGAATTCGTATTCAAAGTCCGAGATAGCACGCAATCCCTTTACGATGGCATCAATCTGATACTTCTTAAAGAGGTCGACGAGGAGTCCATCGTAGCATACGACTTCGACGTTCGTAAGGTGCTTAGTGGCTCCGCGAATGAGTTCTCTTCGTTCTTCCGGGGTAAATAAGGGCTTCTTGTTTTGGTTTGTGAGGACGGCGACGACGAGTGAGTCTGTGATCTTACTAGAACGCTCGATGATGTCTAGATGACCATAACTGACTGGGTCGAAGCTACCTGGATAAATTAATCGCAACGTTATTCCTTTTCATAGAAGCTAAGCGTCGTGTTTCCATACTTCTCTTTGCGCACTCGCAAAAATCCGTGGAGTTCATCTTCGTACGCTTCTTCTGTGTGATGTTCACAAACGATTATACCATGGTCTTTGAGTAAATGTAAATTGTCAATGAGTCGCATCGCTTCTCGGTGAAGACCACTTCGGTGAGGAGGATCTAAGAAGATGATGTCAAAGGTCAAGCCTCTTCCTTTAACTTCTTGAAGAGCGACGGAAAAGGACGTCTTCATACAGAGTGCTTTTTCTTTTAGATGCGTCTTTTCTAAGTTCTTTCTGACGCACTCCATGGCCTCGGGGTTCTTCTCTACGAAGACTGCAAGCTCTGCTCCCCTACTCAAACATTCGATGCAAAGTGAACCGCTTCCTGCAAAGCAGTCGATGACGGTTGCATCGGGGATATATCCTTGGATGATATTAAAGAGGCTCTCTTTCACCCGGTCGATCGTAGGTCGTGTGGTGCGCTCTTTTATCGTAACGAGGGGCACTCCCTTCGCTACACCAGCAATGACTCTCATAATTTTACCCTTTCTTCTAAAAGGTTCTTTTTATATCTTTGGAGGACTTCATCGGTAAGAATTTCATCGACGCGCTTTAAGACGTCACGGTGCTTAAAGAGATCGGCGATGGGAAAGTCGATGGAGCCACTCTGTTTCGTTCCTAGAAGCTCTCCAGGGCCACGAAGCTCTAGATCCTTCTCTGCGATAAGAAAACCATCCTGCGTGTCTTCTAGCACCTGTAGACGCTCTTTAGGGGCACCCTTCTCATAGGTCAAGAAGCAGTAGGAATCAAATTCATTTCGTCCAATTCTTCCACGGAGCTGGTGAATCTGACTTAAACCAAAGCGATCGCTATTACGAATCACTATGACGGTCGCTTCCTTCACATCGATTCCCACTTCAATGAGTGAGGTGGCTGCGAGGATCGGCTTCTCTCCGGTACGGAAGCGCTCGATGATCTCAATCTTTTCTTCTGAAGTCATTCGTCCGTGGAGGAATTCGATCGAGTTACCAAAGCGTGTTCTCAGTTTCTCCTCTTCCCCTTCAATCGAACGGGCATCGAGAGCATCGCTCTCTTCGATAAGAGGGTAGACGATAAAGGCTCGGTGACCGAGCTTTACTTCCCGATCGATGACTTCATACGCTTTCTCGATCTCATCCTCTCGAATGAGTTCTGTCTTTATGGGCTTTCTTCCCATGGGCTTTTCAGAAATGATCGTAAGATCTAAGTTTTTATTGAGTAACATACTCATCGTTCGAGGAATAGGTGTCGCAGAAAGCATGAGGACGTGTGCGAGCTCCCCCTTTTTCATGAGCGTCTCACGCTGCTCTACGCCAAAGCGCTGCTGTTCATCGATGACAAAGAGGTCTACGTTCTTAAAGACAACCTTGTCTTGGAACATCGCATGCGTTCCTACGAGGAGTTCGATCTCACCGCTTGCTAGACGCTCATAGAGGGCTTTTTTATTCTTTGTGGAACTCGTAATGAGTTCTACCTTAAAGTCGCTAAAAAGGTCCTTCATGCGCTCATACTGCTCGGTGGCAAGAAGTTCTGTCGGTGCCATGTAGGCAGCCTGGTGATTACTCGTTAAAACGAGATAGCAGGCGAAGTAGGCAAGCACGCTCTTTCCGCTACCGACATCGCCTTGAACGAGACGAATCATCTGAGAACCGAGATTCATGTCGTGAAGAATCTCTTTAAAACCTTGAATTTGACTCTCTGTCGGTGTAAAGGGAATACGTTCCATGAATCGATCTAGAATGGATGGATGGAAGTTATAAGGAGCTCTCGCTTTTCTTTCACTCGATCGGTTTAAAATGAGATAGCGAAAGAAGTCTTCAAAGACGAGTGTATACTTCGCTCGCTTATAGCGCTCACGGTCTCCTGTAGGAAAGTGAAGTTCATAGAGTGCTTCCTTTTCTTCCATGAGTTCCCAGGCATTTAAGTCTTCTTTTAAGAAGAAAGGCTTAAAGGGTGCTTTAAAGGCGAGCTCTACAAAGGAAGCAAATTCGTTTGAAGAGATGCCTTTTTTAACCGAGTAGTGGGCGATTAAACGCTTAAATTCATCTTTCTTTTCAAGCGGTAGAAAAGCAGGATGGACAAATTGTAAATAACCTGTTTTTCTCTCCGGTTTCCCGTAGAAAATATAGTCCTTTTGAAAGGAAAAAGCCTTCTGTAAAAAGGGTGCGTTAAAAAAGATGACCTTCGCTCTAAAAAAAGCACTTTGACAGTCTACGACGAGCATCTGCTTCTTCCCTCTCTGAAACCACTTGTTGATTCGAATGACTCTCGCTTCAAACCAACCAGGTTCCATAGAAAAGGGATCGAGTTCTACTCGACGGTCTTCAAATTTACTGGGAAGATGATAGAGAAGATCTTGAACCGTCTCTATCCCCATGCTATTTAAGATGGCCTCTTTCTTGGGTCCCACTCCCTTGAGATCAGAAAGCTTCATGTTATACTCCTAAAAAAAGAGGCATAGCCTCTTTATTCAAGTGATACGATATAGTTATAAACGGGTTGTCCTCCACTGTAGACCTCGATGTCGAGATCAGGAAGCGCTTTGGTAAGCTGATTTACGACCTTATTGACGGATTTTTCTTCCATCTCTTCGCCGTAGTAAATAGTGATGAGTTCATACTTCTCTTTGTTATCTTGAATGACGGTCTTAAGAACCTTATCGGCTGTCTTATCGACGGCTACGATTTGGCCATCTAAGATACCGATGCTATCGCCTTCCATGATGACAAAGCCATTGATCTTCGTATTTCTTACAGAGGTTGTAATCTGTAATGTCGAAACCTTCTTTAACTCTTCACCCATGTTTTCTAGGTTCGTTTCAGCATCCCTTGTAGGATCAAAGCCCATCATGGCACTGATTCCTTGAGGAACGGTCTTTGATTCTAACACGTAGACCTTTTTGTCTTCGATGATGTCAGAAACTTGTTTGGCGGCTAGGACGATATTGGAGTTATTCGGAAGGATGATAATGTTCTTTGCAAAGATGCTCTTTACGGCACTTGCGATATCCTCTGTAGATGGATTCATCGTTTGACCACCCGTCACGACGACATCGACTCCGAGTTCCTTAAAGATCTCAGAGAAGCCTTCTCCTGCAGAGACTGCGACGATTCCGAGTTCCTTTTGGTGCTCTAGGATGGTCTCGTGCTGGAGCTTCATATTTTCGATCTTTACTGTAACGAGATCCCCTACCTTTAGTGCACTTTCTAGTGCATCACCGGGATGGTTCGTATGGATGTGTACCTTTACGACATCGTCATCTTGTACAAAGACCATGCTATCGCCTAGGCTTTGGATGCGCTCCTTCAGTTCATTAGCAGGAACACGAACGTTTCCGATGATAAATTCGGTACAGTATTGGTAGATGATTTCTGTAAGTGTCTGATGATATTCTTTGGAGTCAAAGGGAATGCTCGTATTCTCTACTGTTTCAAGCTCTTCTCCGTGCACGTAGTTTCTCATGCCCTTAAAGACTTCGACAAGTCCTGCTCCACCGGCATCGACGACACCCGATTGCTTTAAGATCGGAAGGAGTTCAGGGGTATTTTCGAGAGAAGCTTTGGAAAACTCATAGATCTTATCTAAGAGGCCCTCAAAATCTTCAGGTACTTCTTTAAGCGCTTTAAGCCCCTCGCTCGTCTCACGAATGACCGTGAGGATCGTACCTTCTACGGGCTTCATTACAGCCTTGTAGCTTGTCTCTACCGCTTGATGTAAGCCGTTCATAAAATCTTCTACGCTCAGTTCTTCAAGCTCTGAAACGCCTTTAGAAAAACCACTAAGAATCTGTGAAAGAATGACGCCAGAGTTTCCACGGGCTCCCATGAGAGCACCTCTCGAAAGGGCTTTGGCCTTCATGAAAACCTTCTGGTCCGCTTCTTTTTTCATGTTAGTGACCGCATTTTGAAGCGTCAAGCTCATGTTTGTACCCGTATCACCGTCGGGAACGGGAAAGACATTTAAGCCGTTGATTTTTTCTTTATTCGCTTCAAGACTCAAATAGCCTTGTTCAAAAAGCTTTGTGAGCTCAGTACCTGTCAATCTATTCATTAGCGATCCACCTTTATATCGACAATGTTTACGATCACGTCCTTCACACGAATGCCGAGTTGCTTTTCCGTCTGATAGCGAACGTTATCGACTAAATTTTGAGCGACTGTGTTGATCTTAACGCCATAGAGAAGAATCACGTCTAGTGTGATCTTTACACCGTCCTCTTCGATTTCTACACTGACGCCCTTAGAAGCATCAGGTTTTAAAATGTTTTTTACGAGATTTGGAGCCTGAAGACCCACTACGCCATAGACTTCACTGGCTGCGATTGCTGCGGTCTCTGTTATAATTTGAGGCTCGATATTAATGGAGCCGTATTTGTTTTTTATCTCAATACTCATGGATCCTCCTATCCTATCCTATTCTACTCATTATTCTTCTGTCTTTCAAGAAAAAATAGCTGGACAATGTCAAATAACGCAGAAACATCTTGCAAAGATCCTCCCGTTTTGTTACAATGACTTGTGTTAACCTGCTAAGGAGGAAATATGGCAAAAGAATGTTTCGTCTGCGGAAAAGGTAATGTCACGGGTAATCAAATTTCCCATGCTTTAAATCATACGAAAAGAGTTTGGAAACCAAATCTAAAGCGCGTACGTATTCTCGATGAAGCAAACCGAGTTCAACGTGTTTTAGTATGCACCCGTTGCCTCCGCTCGGACAAAGTGCGTCGCGCACAATAAAGAGCCCCAAGAAGGGGTTTTTTTATTTCCTATCTTTTGATAACACGACGATCATGGGCGTGTCTTTAAAGCGAATCTGAGCTTCCTTTTCCGTTTCATTACTTACAAGAAGTGAGCTAAAGGGCTCTACAAAGCGGTCTTTCAGGTTGTACTTCGCTCCCTCAATCGTAATCGTCGTTTCTCGAAGGGGAATAAGAGAGAAAAACTGAAAGCCTCGAGGAACTAAGGTAAAGGAATTCTTTTTCGCATAGATGACGTTCGATTCATCGATGATCTCGATCGGAAGGTCGTAGCGAAAAAGAAGCATCACGCCATTTAAAAAGTGATCGAGTCTTCCTCCCGTGCACGCTACAACAGTAATCGATGTAGCACCATGACCGATGGCTTCTTCTATTCCTGCTTCGAGGTCTGTAAAGTCCTTTTCTTTTTTAAAAGGAGCTTTTGCGAAAGAAGGCACCTCATCGATGGAATCGTAATCTCCGATCACTTCATTACACGGCAGATTCCATCTTCTAAGATGCTCATATCCTCGGTCTAAAGCGATGATGTAATCGTGTTCTAAGGATACTTTTTTTAGGAGGTCCTCCGAGACCTCACTTCCTCCTACGAGGAGAACTTTCATTCGATCCCTCTCATCTTCTTTATGGTTTTTTCATAGTCATCCGACTTAAAGATCGCACTACCTGCTACGATCACGTCGACTCCCTTTTTGTGTAGGTCTAGTGCATTATCGGTTCCGATGCCACCATCCATTTCGATCTTAAAAGAAAGCCCTCTTTCAGCACGAATCTTAACGAGTTCTTCTAGTTTTTCAATGCTTGAAGAAATGAAGGACTGTCCTCCAAAGCCTGGATGAACGCTCATAATGAGTACGAGTTCCACTTGATCGAGGTATGGAAGGATGGCACTTAAATCGGTTTCAGGATTTAAGCTAATTCCTGCAAGAACTCCTAGTCCATGAATTTGATCGAGCGCTTTCCTGACATTTTTTACGGCTTCTACGTGAATCGTAATGAGGTCACTTCCTGACTTCACAAAGGCTTCAAAGAGGTGACTCGGTTCGTTTACCATGAGGTGCGTATCGATAAAGAGTTCCGTGTGTCCTTTGATGTCTTTTAAGATTTTGGGACCAAAGCTGATGTTAGGAACAAACTGACCATCCATGACATCGTAGTGTAGCCATTCGGCGTGATCTTCGATCGCTTCTATTTCTTCTCTCAGCCTTGAAAAGTCGGCTGAAAGCACACTCGGTGCAATTAGCATTAATACTTTCTCCTTTTTTTGAGTTTCTGTTGTAGTGTCACATAATTCTTATAACGAATCGGATGGAACTCATTTAAGTGTTCTTTTACGGCACATCCAGGTTCATTCTCGTGCGTGCAGTTTGCAAACTTACAGTGCCCTTCGTAGGGCTGAAATTCAGGATAACCTAAGAGGACATCGATGGGTTCTATCGTGTCTTCTAGTTCTAAACTCTGAAAACCAGGCGTATCTACGAAGTAGCGTCCATCGGGACCTTCAAGGAGTGATGTCGTCCTTGTCGTATGACGACCACGTAGGAGCTTTTTACTGATGGAACCTGTTTCGAGTTCTTCTCCCAGAAGTTCGTTTAAAAGCGAACTCTTTCCTACTCCACTTTGACCTGCTAGAACAAAAATGCCCTTGGGAAGCGTTTCGAACATCTTTTCTACGCCCTCTTTTGAATAGACACTGAAGAAGTGGACGGGAAAACCACTCTTTTCATAGATCTTTTTTAGTTCCTCTTCTTCATTCGATACACCTAAATCGGTCTTATTAAAGAGAAGAATAGGTTCAATCCCTTTTGATAGGACATTTATAATGAGTGTATCTAAGAGTACGAGATCTGGCTCAGGGTCCTTCAGTGCAAAGGTCAGAAGACAATAGTCGATATTTGCAACAAAAGGCCGAACGAGTTCATTCGTTCGAGCCTTAATTTCTTCTATGGTTGCTTCCTTTTCATGTACAGAGATGCGTACTCTATCCCCTACGGCCGGCTTAATTTCCTGCAGGCGAAAAATACCTCTCGCTTTGGCAAGATATCGCCCTTCCTCCGTATGAACTTGGTACGTCCCTGCAACACTTGAAATGATGATGCCATCGATCAATTGAAAACACCTTGTTGAACGGTCTTTCCATCGATGCGAACCTTCCAGGCAGCACCTCTTGGACCTTCAATATTAAACTGAATCGTCTGTTCACTCTTCTTGTGGTTCTTCGAGTAAACCTGAACGGTCTTTCCGTCTGTAATATACTCTGCCGTAACTAGGAAGGAATCCTTTTGAACATACGTCGTATCGAGCGTTACAGCCATGAGTCTCATTTCGATCTCTCCTGGCTCGTTCGTCTGCACTACAGGTGGCTTTGGTTCAGTCGGCGTATCCTTCTTTTCTTTTCCTTTACTGATCACAAGGTCGATCTTAGATCCTTCTTCCAGTTCCGTATCGGCTTCGACTGACTGCTTCATGACATTGCCTTCTGCAATGTCATTACTGTATTCGTACTCGACACTACCCGTTTCAAGCTTCACGCTTTCGAGCTTTGTCTTTGCAATGATAAAGGTTTCGTTAATGAGATAAGGAACCTTTACCATGAGAATTTCTTTTCCCTTAGAAACCGTCAATTCGATCGACGTTTCTGGCTCTACGAGTTCACCGATATCGATCGATTGACGAATGACGTGATCGAGTTCTACGTGATCATCGAAGGCTTCTTGCCACTCGATACGTAGTCCCTTTTTACTAGCAAGTTCTATGGCTTCGTTTTTCGTGAGGTTAATAAAGCTTGGAATTTCCGCTTGATTCTTTCCACTCGAAACAATGAGATTGACGCGAGGCTTCTCACCTTCTTTATAGGGAACGACCTCATAGCGAATAATCGATCCGCGTGGAACGTCTTTTGAGCTTTCAGTCGAGATGACTGCAGCTAAAAAGCCTTCTTTATTGAGAAGAACCTTTGCATCCTTCACCGACATGTTTTGAACGTTAGGCGCATTGAGATCTGGTTTAGTAGGCTCTTTCATACCAAGAGCTGCAAGGAGAATGATAGCACTTAAGATAAAGGCGACGAGCATGCCCATAAAGAGAGGACGAAGTGACGTCTTCTTTTGTCGAGGCATTCGCTCTTCACGATAGGTCGGAGTTGGTGGCGTCTTGGTCGACGTATAGCGTGCCTTGGTCACTGGCTCTTTTTGATCCTTTAGATCGTTATAGATTTCTCCCATGGAGCGGTAACGCTCTTGAGGATCGATGGCGGTTGCACGTAAAATGACACGACTCACTCTTTCAGAGAGGTGTGGATTTAATGTAAGAACGTTCGGAAGTGGCTCTTTGAGCTTTCGAAAAGCTGCTGTCACAGGCGATTCATCAGGGAAAGGCATGGAAGCGGTGGCCATTTCGTACATGACAACGCCCAAGGAATAGATGTCACTTCGTTCATCGATGACATTTCCCTTGAGCTGTTCTGGTGATGCATAGCGAAGTGAACCAAAGACTTGATCACTTCGGATTATTGTATTTTCGTTAGAAACGTGAGCAATACCAAAATCGGTAATTTTGGGCTCATGATTTCTGTCGATAATGATATTTTCAGGCTTAATATCCCTATGAATGACACCATTTTGGTGAGCATGAGCGAGTGCTTGAGCGAGCTTTTGAGAATACTCAATGAGATCTTCTTCAGGTAGTGGTGCCTGCTGTCTTAAAAGCTCCTTAAGAGTAATACCAGAGACGTATTCCATGACGATATACGTCTTTTCATCGTCCTCAAAAATATCGTACACTTGGACGATATTCGGATGATTGACTCGAGCAATGGCCTTTGCTTCATAGATTAAAAGATTTTCTCGACCATTCTCTTCAAAGGTATTTAATACCTTAATAGCGACCTTTCGCTTCAGCACTCGACAGTACGCTAAGTACACCGTCGCCATTCCGCCGGTGCCGATTTCATTTATGATTTCATATCGATCATGTAATATTGTTCCTACCATGTCTAACCCTTTATTACAACGACAGCGATGTTATCCTTACCGCCGTTTTGTATTGCGCGTTCTACGAGGTTTTTCGCAATCTCCTCTGCTTGATAAGAGGCGTCGAAAAAACCCTTCATATCGTCCGTTTGAATCATGTCGGTGAGTCCGTCCGAACAGAGTAAAATGAATTCATCCTTTAAAAGCTCGAGTTCAAAGTAATCGGCATCGTACACATCGAAGGCATTGATCGTCTTCATGAGTACGTTCTTCTGGGGATGATTTTTTAGCTCTTCTTTCTTTATCATACCGCTCTTATAAAGAACGTTTACAAGCGTATGGTCTTCTGTGAGTTGCCTGATCTCATCGTTTGTAATGTGATAGGCCCTCGAGTCTCCCACGTGCATAAAGCTCAAATGGTTTTTTACAGCATAACAACAGATCAATGTCGTACCCATGTCCTTCAAAGATCTGTTTTTATTGATTTCACGTTGGAATTTTGCTTGAATCTCTCGTATGATTTCGTTACCGACCTCTTGATCGAGATGATTCTTTTCGTTTAGGATCTGGACAGAGGTACTGACTGCAAGCTTACTTGCTATCTCTCCGCCCTTATATCCGCCCATCCCATCGGCGACAATATAGATACCAATGAGACCGTCAGAAACAAAGAAAGAATCATCGTTTTTAAGTCGGTAATTTCCTATGTTTGTAAGTCCGAACGATTTCATAACGACTTCCTCTGTAAAAGGGCACCAAAGAAGCCATCCATTCCAGAAATTGCAGGAGAGGTCTTTAGAAAACCATGGACCGTATGTTCTCCTTCTAACGAAATGAGTTCAAAATCACGATTGTTTTCTAGGAAATGGCGCACTTGCCCTTCATTTTCTCTCTCTAGTATACTACATGTTGAATAAATCAAAAAGCCTTCTTTTTTCACGTAGTGTTTGGCATTTTCTAAAATGCTTTCTTGAAGTGTTACGATGCGATCGACATCTTCTTTGCTTCGTGACTTTGCGACGTCCATCTGCCTTTTCATAATGCCGCTTGCTGAGCATGGAGAGTCAATAAAGACGACATCGAAGGAATCGATCCACTCGTCTTTTAAGATACGAGCGTCTTGAACAGAAGTCTCAAAAGGAAGCTTACAGCGCTCGATGTTCTCTTTGATCTTTTGCACCTTCTTTTCATTGACATCGTTTAATAAGTAACTTCTCTCGGGATCGAGAGAATACATCGTAATGCTCTTTCCTCCAGGCGCTGCACAGAGGTCTAGAACGCGTTTCCCTTTGGTTTTTAGGATCAGTTCTGCGACGAGTTGACTCGCTTCCGACTGAACGTAATAAGAGCCGTTTAAAAAGTAGGGATCGTTTTCAAAGGTCGTCTCTTTATAGTTAAAACGAAGTCCGTTTCGTGACGTTAACGCTGTGAGTTCGTTTCCTTCTCTTTCGAGCTTCTCTTTAAGTTCTTCTCGGTCGATCAGTGAAAGGATATCTAAAGAGACAGGTCTTCTGAGTTCCCTTTCGTAGGCTTCCAAAAATTCTAAGGAGTAATCTTTTTGAATGAGTTCTCTCAGTTCGGGATTAGTAGAGAAGCTCAGTGTCTCTGAAGAGCGTGCGATGGTTCTTAATATGCCATTTGTTAAGGCTGCAAGACCCGGTGTCTCCGCCTTTACGAGTTCAACGATTTCATTGACGACTGCATAGTCTGGAGTGTTCGATTCGAGAATTGAAAAAATCCCAATTAGCATGTAATTGAGATGATTTTTTCGATACTTTTTTAGACTCATTTTCGAGTGCTTTTGAAGGATTCGTAAGAGATCACTCTTGGTTTCAAGAATCCCTTTAAAGAGCGCATGAAAATGAGGATAGGAAGAGCCTAGGTCGGCTCTTCCATCTTTTAAAATCAGTTTGGAATCGACACCCTCTTTTTCACGCTCTAGGGCATGATTCAAGTACGTATAAAAGTTCATGAACGTCTTCTCGAACCTGAAATATAGTAGATGAGCTGGGCAATACTTGCGAGTGCTGAGATGATGTATGTGAGAGCCGCTGCACGAAGTACAGACTTTGCTCCCTCCTTCTCTCGGTCACCTATAATTCCATTTTCTTCAAGGCTCTGTAGAGCACGGCGACTGGCATCAAACTCGACGGGAAGCGTGATCACTTGAAAGATCACGACCATGAGAAACATCAAGATGCCAGCTGTAATAAAGAAGTTCATTCCACTTCTCGTTGCAATGTAGGAACCGATGAGGAAAAAGTAGATCCAGAGGTTACTTGCAATGCTTACGACGGGGAAAATGGCATTACGAATCTGAAGTGCGCTGTAGCCTTTCGCATGTTGAATGGCATGACCCATTTCGTGTGCAGCGACAGCTGCTGCTGCCACAGACGTATCTTGATAAACCTCTGGTGAGAGATAGATCGTTCGATTTCTCGGATCGTAGTGATCGGAAAGTCTTCCGTTTGGGCTCATTTCGATGCCGATACCGAGGTTATGCTGACGGTTAATGGTCGCTGCTACTTCTGCACCCGTTTGCATTCTGGCATTCATAACTTGTGAGTACTTTTGAAATTTTCCATTGACTCTGCTAGCGGCAAAGGAAGATAGCAGACCAAATACGATGATAATAAACCAATACATTTTCACTCTCCTAATGGTGTCGCGAGTTCGATCGGATGACCGTTTAAAAAGTCTCTCGCGCGCATATTTTTCTTTCCTTCTGGTTGCATTTCTTCTATCTGTAAAATGCCTTTACCAGTTTGAACATATATACCCGAAGAGTCTGTTTGTAACACTTCACCTGGTTTAAAGGTACTGTCTTCAATGAGTGGCGTTATTTTCGTAAGTTTTAGTCGCTTTCCACCCAAAGTCGTCTCGATCGAGGGCCAGCCTTTGTAAGCGAGAGACATGCGATAGATTTCATTAGCAGATTTCGTCCAGTCAATCTTTCCGGAGTGCTTTTCTATGCGGTGACATGTGGTTGCTTGAGAATCATCTTGTTTGATAGGTGTTATCGTTTGAAAGCGTTCAATCGTTTCAAGAAGTAATTCGGCACTCATGAGTGAGAGCTCATCGTGGAGTGTTTCAATGTCCTTATCTTTAAGCGATGTCTCCGCTTTTAAAAGGATATCGCCTGTATCCATTCCCTCGTTCATGAGCATGGTCGTAACACCTGTTACATCGTCCCCTTTAAGGATGCTCTCTTGCATGGGAGACGCTCCTCTGTATTTAGGTAAAAGTGAACCGTGAGCATTGATACACGGTGCAATCTCTAAGACGTCCTTTGGTAAAAGGAGTCCATAGGCGATCACGATGATGAAATCGGGCTTAAGGGATCTTAAGTACTCGATTTCTTCCGGATTTCTTAGACTCTTTGGCGTCCTAACAGGAATGGAAAACTCGAGTGCTTGCTCTTTTACAGGTGTAGGAAGTACCTTTTTTCCACGATTTTTTGGCGCATCGGCCTTTGTATAGACGGCAAGAATCTCATGCTTTTCATGAAGAAGCTTTAAGCTTGGAACGGCATATTCTGGCGTTCCCATAAAGACGAGCTTCATTCTTCGTCGTCCTCGTAATCGTCGTCATCGTCTTCTTCATCGATGCTTACGGCCTTATCGATAAAGAGAATTCCACTTAAGTGATCGATCTCATGACAGAGAATGCGTGCTAAATTTCCCTCAGCTTCTATAGTCTTCGGATTTCCATCGAGATCTTGATAATTTACCGTAATGCGATCGGGGCGAATCACCTTACCAAACGTATCAGTAACGGAAAGACAAGCTTCTTGAGACACTTGCTCCCCGGATTCTTCTGTAATCGATGGGTTTACGAGTACCATTGGACCATCGCCTTTATACTCATCGACCACAATGAGCTTACGAAGTTTTCCAATTTGAACGGCAGCGAGACCTACGCCTTCGCTTTGGTACATCGTCTCTAGCATATCGTCAGCGAGCTCTTTTAACTTCGAATCGAAGTTAACGATCTCTTTTGACATTTTTCTTAAGATGGGATCATCGTCTTTACGAATTTGAAAGGTAGCCATAAAACCTCCTAGTATAAAAAGTGAATGGGATTCATAAAGTATTGAATGCGTAGATCGGTTGGAAACGTATAAGCTTCTAACAACTCTTTATGCTCTAACCCTTGAACTAAAAGATCAAAGCGTTCAAAGCTTCCTACGCGTTCGTGGATGGGCCGGTAGATGCCACGGTTAGGAATGTGTCGCTCGTTTAAGTAGCTTTCAAATTCCTTCATGGCAAGATAGGTCTTTTGAATACTCTTACCCGCTACAGAGACACGAATGTAATCTTCTTCTGGGGGAAAGTGTAATCGTTTTCGAATGGAACGCTCGGTTTCAAAGAAAGCTTCTTCGCTTTCTTCGAGATAGTAGCGATAGACGTAATTAGTAGGTTCCTTCGTTTGAATGAGTATCTCCCCTGTTTCAAGCATCGATTCTAAGTGTATGAGCGTCTGATACGTCTTTTCCTGGGAAGAGTACTCTGGCATATTTAAAAGAAAATCGAGTTCAATGGGACTTACGAGTTCAAGGTCTTCAAGATGAAGTGCTTGACTTAAAAAGCTCGTCGCAAGGAGGACATCGAAGTCTCCTTCACGAATCGCTTGGAGGGTATCAAAAAGCGTTTGTTTTTTACCTAAGGAAAAGGTATCAAAGCGAATGACCCGGGCCTCTTTTAGAAGTGCTTTAACTTCAGATTCTAGTCTTTCGATGCCACCATAGGAAAATTGAAATTCATTCTTTCCACAATCAGGGCAGGTCTTATGGAGTTCTTTACTCACTTGGCAGAGCTTACAGACGAGCTTTTTCTTGTCCTTTGAATAGATCATCGGTCGTTCACAGCTCGGACAGCGCTCGATATAATGACAGGCCTTGCATTCGACGACTCTCGCTTCGCCATTCTTATTAAAGTACAGAAAGCTCTTCTTATGATTTCTATAGACTCTTTGAAGGCTATTCTTTAATTCATCGGATAAGAGGCTGTCACGAGAACAAAGCCTCGTATCGACCAATGTCTTTTGAATGCTTCTTACATCTTTATTTCTAAACCTCGGAAGCTCTTCCGGTAAGAGCAAGGTGTCGGTTTCATTGAAAAAATAGGCCTTCGTACCGACATTATGCGAATACTCTAACACGAGCGTTCGTGTGTCGAAGTTCGGATCAAGCGAGTAATAATGCTCACTATCGGCTTCATCTACTACGATCTGATCATAATAAGATGGTGTAAAGAGTGCATTTCTCGTCCCTACGACGACGTCAAAGCGAGTTTCTCGAATAGCACTATACGTATCTAATCGCTCTGTATTTGTAAGTCTCGAGTGAAGTGCGAGAACTTCTAAGCCATGCTCACTCAAGTACTCACTCAATTCATCGACTAAGGTAAAAGAAGGCACGAGAAGAAGTGTCGTTCGCTTTTCCTTAATGAGTGAAAGCATGAGCTCTCGTTTTTTTAAAGGGCTCTTTTCGATGATCAAGTGAGGGCTTTTAGGAGGATCAAAGTGGAAAGAGTTTTCCTTATGATCTTTTTCATACTGTTTATGCCTGTAGATTCTCTTATCGATTCGTTCAAAGACACCAAAGGCTTCGATGAGAGAAAGATGCTCATCGGTCATGCTATTAGTGCGTTTAATGACCGTTTCTTCTTCGAGTTCATTGAGAATAGAATGAACCTTACGAAAGCGCTTTGGTAAGTGCTTTCTCGCATCCTTTAGTGCATCGAGACTTAAGAGCGACAAATACTCTTCTTCTTTTTTCCTCGGTCTCTTTACTTCATAGTGAATCTTTATGAGACCTTCTTTAAGCGCTTCGGCCTTTTTCTTTGCAGTCGATAGATCGACTTCGTGATCTGTAAACTCGATCACTTCTTTCGCGTCGATTCGAAGCGATTTCGGTAAAAAGAGCTTTAGAAGTTCTCCTGGCGTGATCGAATAGAGCTCTTCTGTAAGAGAAAAGAGTTCCATCTGCTCCTTTAAAAGCCCCTCTTCATTGATCACAGAGAGGATCTCTTTGGTGCTCTTTAAAGCCTTCGTTTCATTTAATACGACCGCTTCTCTCGGCTTATTAAAGGGCCCAAAGGGAACCATGACACGCGTTCCCGGCTGAAGCTTTGTAGGAGAAAAAAAACTATAGCGTTTATCGTAGCCCTTTACTGCATCTAATAGGGCAACCTCAACTTCAATCAAAGAGAAAGCCTTTCTTTTGTTCTTCAAAGTATTCGATCTGCTCCGAATGAAGTCGAAGGTTTTCTACTTCAATGATTTCTAGGAGCTTTCTGGCTGCATCGTCTAGGACGTCATTAATGAGAAGGTAGTCGTAATACTTCATGTAGTCAATTTCACCGATAGCAGTCTCTAGACGCGTTTTAAGTGTTTCTTCCGTTTCACTCGATCGACCGATGATACGATCCTTTAAATCTTTAAAGGAAGGGGTCATAACAAAGATGAGCTTGGCTTCAGGATAGAGTTTCTTTACTTGTAAACCACCTTGAATGTCGATCTCAAAGATGACATCCTTTCCTTCTTGGATAGCTTTTTCTAGTGGTGCTTTCGGTGTTCCATAGTAGTTTTTATGTACAGAGGCCCACTCGATAAAGCCGTCTTCATCGATCATTTGCTGAAACTTTTCTTTACTTAGGAAGTAGTAATCGACGCCGTCTGTTTCTGTGGCTCGCTTTTCTCTTGTGGTAGCAGAAAGACTTAACCAAAAGTTTCCTGTTTCCTGGGCTTTTTTAATGATACTTCCCTTCCCTGCACCACTTGGGCCACTTACGACAAAAATATGACCTTTTTTCATGTCTACTCCAAATTTTGAACTTGTTCGCGAATTTGCTCTAAAAGCGTCTTAAGCTCCACGACAGCGTTCGTAATTTCTAATTCTGTACTCTTAGAACCCGTCGTATTGATCTCTCGATTGAGTTCTTGGCAGATGAAGTCGAGCTTTCTTCCGATCGGTTCATTGACCGTAAGGGTCTGACGCATCTGTTCAATATGAGAAGTGATACGTGTCATCTCTTCTTCTACATCTCTCTTATCGAGCATGATGGCAATTTCTTCTTCTAAGCGGAAGGGGTCTAATGTATGGTCACTTAGAAGCTCGTTGATACGCTCTTCAAAGCGTGCTTTGGCTCGTTCCATGGTTTCAGGGTAAATGGAACGAATGCGCTCTTTAATGACTTCCATCTCTTTTAAGCGTTCTTCAATGTCACTTACGAGATGAACGGCTTCCTTTTCACGCATGACTAAAAGTCCATCGATAGCACCGTTTAATGCCGTAAAAAGAGCATCTTTTACGACTTCCTCATCGGCCTCTAAGCCTTCTACCGTGATGAGGTTTGGGATATTGAAGTACTGAGAAATTCCGATGACATCGTCACGCTGGAGGGCATCTTGAATTTCTTGATAAGCTTTATGATATTTATTTAAAAGGACGTGATCGACGGTGACAGAAACAGCGTCATTGCCCTTTAGTTTAAAATCGATGAAGCAATCGACCTTTCCGCGGTTTAAGCGCTTAGAGAGGCTCTTTCGTAAGAGATCCTCATAGGGAAAGAGGAGCTTCGGCATGCGAAAGTTCATCTCGAGAAAACGAGAGTTTACCGAGCGAAGTTCTAGCTTTAGCGTGAAGTGCTCATTTTCTAGTTGGTGTTTTCCATAACCTGTCATACTTTGAATCATTTAAGACCTGCTTTCACTTGATAATATCCTCCTATGACACCACCGTCATCGCCTAGAATCGTTCGTTCGATTCGTAGGTCGTCTCTTAAGGACGGCATGGTTAGTAATTTTGCTTTCTTTGTGATCTCAGGAAGCATGATCTCACCGAAGGTTTCGATCACGCCACCACCTAAGATAAAGACTTCTGGATGAAGAAGTGTATGGAGATTGGAGACGGTAAGTGCGAGATAATGCGTGGAACGATCGATGAGGGCTTTCGCGAGTGCATCGCCCTTCTTATAAACGTTATAGAGATCCTCTAACTTAAACATCTCTTCGTCATTTGTGATGAACTGAAAGAGTAGACTCTCTTCTTTTCTCTCTTTAGCTCGTACGATCTCTTTAAGCATCGCTCGCTTACTTGCATACGCTTCGAGGCATCCTTGCCCATTGCAGCCACAAGGAAGCCCCTCATAGGCTACTGTCATGTGACCGACTTCACCGGCTGCTCCAAGTCCAGTATAGAGCTCGCCGTTAAAAAAGAGACCGCCACCGACACCTGTTCCAACATAGATGCCGACAGCGTGCTTTACCTCTCTCTCTTTGACTTCGCCGTAAAGAGCGAGGTTTACGTCATTACCGATGAATACTGGACGCTTAAAGCGTTCCTCGAGATGTTTTCTAACGTCAAAGCCATTAATGGGAACGTTCGAACACTCGACGCAGATGTCGTCTTTGATGACACAAGGTAGAATGACGCTGATTCCCAATGTGTTCTCTTTTAAGAGCTTTTCGATGAGTGTGATAAGTCTTACTTTCACTTCTTCACGCCCCAAATGGGCACACGTCTCGATTAAATGCTTTTCTAGTACCTTTCTGTTCTCGTCAAAGAGACAGCCTAGGATCTTTGAACCACCCACATCGACGGATAGATACGTATTCAATCTTCCCTCCAATCGTCGAAGGAATGGATCCAGGAGTCTGCAATTCGTTTCGTTTGCTCCCACTTATGGTTATTCTTTTCAAAGACAGCAACGACTTGCATCGAAGCATTCTTCGCGCCTTCGACGCCAGCAAGCGTATCTTCAAAGACGACAATGTTCTGAGGATCCAGGCCCATTTTTCTGGCCGTTTCAAGAAAGACCGCAGGGTCTGGCTTACTCTTACCTACTTCATCGCTCGTAACGATGTGCTGAACCTTATTCTTTATCGGACTCTTTTCAATGACGCGTTCGATCAGTGCTTTTTCAGAACTCGAAGCGATCGAAACGGCTTTATCGGTCTTTAAGATGAATTCCACTGCATCATTTTTTAGCGGTGTATTCAAGTAGCTTTCCCACATCATTTCACGCCATTCGTTCATGATCTCTTCGTGGGTATCGGGGATCAAAAAGCGTTTTTTAAAGTACTCTGCACAGTCCCATAAGCTCATACCTTCAATGTCTGAATGAACATCCATGGGACAAGCTATGCCTCGCTTTTTTAAGTAGTTGATATCTAGTTCCATCCAAAGTGGAATCGAGTCGATCAAGGTGCCGTCAAAATCAAAGATGTAGCCTTTGGTCATCTCGTAATCTCCGTTAGTTTAAAGTCGGTTGAATCGGCTGAAGTCAAATAGTAGTTGATATCGTGGTGTTTTCCGCGTACTCCAGAGTGCCAATTTTCCTTTCCATGAAGGTGGCCATAGGTCACATCCTTTACATTGTATCGCTCCAGAATGTCTGTGAAATCACTCGACTCCATCCCCTTTAGAAGCGGCGGATAGTGAAGCGCTGTGATAATGTGTTCGACCTCAGGATTGGAGTGAGCGATGATGAGTGAACGCTCGAGGCGAAGTTTTTCTCGTTCAAAGATGCGCTCATCGTCTATCGTGAATTCTTCACTTCCCGGTAGAATCCAGCCTCGCGTACCAGTGATCGCAAGCCCGTCTTTTATATAGGCATTATTTTGCATGAAGTGAATGTTGGGATACTCTGTTTCGAGCTTTTGAAGGGACTGCCACCAATAGTCGTGATTTCCCTTTATAAAAATCTTTTTACCTGGTAAGGCATCGATCCATTCGAGGTCCACAAGGGCTTCTTCTAGCCTCATGGCCCAGCTGATATCTCCTCCGACGATCACAATATCCTCTTGAGAGACCTTTTGAAGCCAGTCGGTCTTCACTTTTTTGTGATGATTGAGCCAGTGATCGCCAAAGATGTTCATCGGCTTATCGGTGCCAAAACCAAGGTGTAAATCGCTAATGACAAATACTCTCATATCACTTCTCAAGGCATTCTGTCACTTCCTCGAGAAGTGAATCTAATTCGTCGTAACGTCCGCTTTCTAGAATCTCAGATAATCTCTCATCAAATTCATCGGCTCTCGTTCCATTTGCTAATCTTAGGATTTGAATTCTTTCACTAATCGAGCGGACGATGTTTGAATTGTATTCAAAGAGCACCTGAGAATCCATAATTTGATCTTTAATCTGAAGCATCTCATTATCTAAGCTCCAGACGGCATCGGCAGCATTTTGAAGTCTGCGCTTGACGTCCTCTGGAATATTTTCTCGGTACTTGTAATTTAATGAGTGTTCGATCGTCGCCCAGAAGTTCATGGCAAGCGTTCGAATTTGAATCTCAGCTAAAATCGTCTTTAAACCAAAGGCCGTATGAACAGGATAGCGAATCACAATGTGATAACTCCTGTAGCCACTCTGTTTAAAGTCATGAATGTAGTCCTTCTCATAGACAATTTCAAAGTCAGAGCCATTTCTCTCTCTCACAAGATCGACGACCGTATAGATGTCATCTAAGAGCTGACACATGATGCGAATCCCTGCAATGTCTTCCATGAGGTTTTCTACATCTTTTAGAGCGATGTCATAGCGCTTGGCTTTTTCTATAATGCTCGAAAGCTTTTTTACTCGTCCCGTGACAAATTCAATGGGAGAATATTCGCTCACCTCGCGGTATCCGTTTCGAATGGAGCGAAACTTAATCTTAAGCTCTTCGACAGCTTGTTCGTAGGGAATAAAGAAACGTTTCCACTCCCTGATATCTTCAATCGGTGTTTTCATGATTTCTCCTAGTAAGAACCCATTCATTCGTTTGAATCGCCTTCATAATTATTATACAATAAAAAAAACGCATTCAGTAAGAAGGTTTACATGTCCTATAAGAGTTATCAGAAAAAAGACGATCGGTCCTACACCCAAGGACCTTTTCCGACGATCGAATTACTTAAACATAAAAAAGATACCGTGGAGGCTGTGCTCGTTCATCCCGATCTGAGTGATGAATTGTACCATTTGATCGAATCCATCTCCCCTGTTCCACTTACAGAAGATAAAAAGAGTGTGGAAAAGCTTCGTGATACGGAAAAGACGCTCGTGATCGGCGTCTTTAAAAAGTATGAAGAAAAGATTTTTACTGGGGATCACCTCGTCCTCGTAAACCCTTCAAACTTTGGAAACTTAGGAACGATTATTAGGAGTGCCCTGGGCTTTCGCTTTAAAGATATCGCTCTCATAGAGCCTTGTTGTGATCCTTTTAATCCTCAAGTCTTACGTGCCAGTATGGGATCTCTCTTTAGCGTTCGAATCGAATGTTTTCAAAGCTTTACCGATTACAGAGAGCGCTTTAAAGATCATACGCTCTATTCTTTCTATACGAGTAAAGCGATAGATGTTGAAGAAGTACAAATAGATAGGACGAATCCCTTTGGACTCGTCTTAGGTAATGAATCGACCGGCTTAGAAGATGCGATAAGAAAACAAACGATTCCCGTGACACTCGAGATGAGTGAGGATATCGATAGCTTAAACTTAACCGTGGCGGCGTCGATCGGTTTATATACATTCATGAAGAAAAGGACGAGCTAAGCTCGTCCTTTAGATTAATGCCTTTTTGATATCGTCACTAAAATCTTCGAAGTCAGTGTTGATACAAATTACGAATTTTACTTCGTGTTTTCCGGAGATTTCAGTTAAGGTCTTAAAGATCTCTTCTAAGCGATTATGATCCATACTGCTGATGTAATCGAGACCATCTACGAAAATCGTATCGATATCGTAATCTCCACTTAAGAGACCGCAGATGAAGCCGTAGAATGTAGCTGGTTGATCGATGTTGAACTCTTCAAGATTGATAAAGCGAACAGCGTGATCAAGCTCGAAAATATTTCGATTATCATCGTCAATAAAAAGGATGTTTCCAGTAGATTGCTTTGCGGCTTCGTTGGCTAGAGAGATGAGGCGTTTTGATTTACCTGTCCCTGTTTCACCGGCAATAATTTGTACCATACGTATCTCCTTAATCTTTATTTTGTTCTTTCAAGGCTCGGTTGCGAAGCTGCCCACAGCTTGCAGCAATGTCGCTTCCAAGTTCTCTTCTAATTGTAACATGAATTTGATTACCTTCAAGGATTTTTCTAAAATTAGAAATCGCGTCAGTTGATGGAACTGAAAAATTCACTTCCTCCACTGGATTGATAGGAATCAAATTGACATGGTACAACTTTTCCTTGATAAGTCTAGAGAGTTCCCGGGCATTCTCTTCACTATCATTCTTACCCTGAATAAGAGCCATTTCAATCGTCACACGACGATTTCCTGATTGAATATATTCATCAGTTGCTTTTAATACTTCGGAAATGCTGTATTTTCTAGCGATGGGCATGATCTCTCGCCTAGACATATCGAAGGGTGAATGGAGACTCAAAGCGAGCGTGATAGGAAATCCACTCTTTGATAGCTCACGAATTTTTTCAGGGATACCACACGTGGAAAGTGTAATATTCCGTAGGCTCATCCCGAAGCTCTCGTTGTCTTTTAGGTAGTGAAGAAAACCAAGAACCTCGTCGAGGTTCATGAGTGGTTCACCACTTCCCATAAAGACGATGTGATTGATCTTAGAATTCGAGTATTCGTTCGCAAGCTGAAGCATGCGTTCCATCTCAAAGCGTGTGATGTTTCGAATGAAACCGCCTTTCGTGGATGCACAGAAGACACAGCCCATGGCACAGCCGATCTGTGTCGACATACACATGCTCGTACCATAGCGGTAGTTTAAGAGCACGCCTTCGGCATAGTCGTCGCCTAATTTAAAGAGGAGTTTCTTCGTTCCATCTTCACTCACAAGTACTCTGTCGACAGTGACTTCTGGGGCAATGGAAACCTTTTCCATCGCTTCTAACAAGTCTTTTGGTAGGTTCGTCATGAGCTTCGGATCAGTGACACCTTTGTCGTGAAACCAGTGATGGAGCTGCTTGTAGCGAAAGTCTTTAAATCCAGGAAGTTTTTCTTTAAGTTGTTCAAGCGTGCTTTCAAAAAGACTAGAAGAGTCCAACAATTTCACCATCTTCTTTAATGTCCATGTGATTGGCAGCAGGAACCTTTGGTAGTCCTGGCATCGTCATGATGACGCCTGTAAGAGCTACGATGAAGCCTGCTCCCCTACTGATTCGAATTTCACGGATCGTGAGTTCAAAGTCCTCAGGTCGACCGTAGAGTTTGGCATTATCACTGAAGGAATATTGAGTCTTCGCCATACATACGGGAAGGTCATTGAGTCCAAGTTCATCAATGCGCTTAAGCATGGTCTTGGCTTCTGAATGGAAGGTTACAGCCTTTGCTCCGTAGATCTTTTTCGCGATCGTTTCGATCTTTTGAGCGATAGAGAGGTTCGAATCATAGAGGTATTTAAAGTGATTCTCATCATTGATTGCTTCGATCACATTTTTAGCAAGCTCTAATCCACCCTCTGAGCCCTTTTGGAAGACGTTACATGGAGCGATTCGAATGCCTTTCGACTTAACGAAATCTACGACGAGTTCCTTTTCAGCATCGGTATCTGTTGGGAATTCGTTGATTGCAACGACAAACGGAACGCCAAAGAGCGTGAGGTTTTCCATGTGCTTTTCAAGGTTACAAAGACCTTTCTTTACAGCCTCTAGGTTTTCAGTCGCAAGTTCTGTCTTTGCTACACCTCCATGCATCTTTAAAGCACGAATGGTCGCAACTAATACGACAGCACTTGGTGTGAGTCCACTTTGACGCATCTTGATGTCAAAGAACTTCTCAGCTCCTAAGTCTGCACCAAAGCCTGCTTCCGTGACGACATAATCGCCGTAGCTCAGTGCAAGTTTCGTCGCTAAGACGCTATTACAGCCATGAGCAATGTTCGCAAACGGTCCACCGTGAATGATCGCTGGTGTGTTTTCAATGGTCTGAACGAGGTTTGGCTTAATGGCATCTTTCAGTAAGAGACTTAACGCACCTGTGGCTTCTAAGTCGTCGCAGGTGACGGGCAATTTATCGTTTGTAAAGGCTACAATCATGCGTCCTAAGCGTTGTTTTAAGTCTTCTACGCTTTCAGCGAGACAGATGATGGCCATAATTTCACTCGCAACAGAGATGTTAAAACCATCCTCACGAGGAATGCCATCGGTTGCTTCACCGAGTCCTATGACGATGTTTCTGAGTGCTCGATCGTTCATGTCGATCGCACGCTTCCATACGACACGGCGAACGTCGATGTTTAAAGGGTTACCCTGAAAGATCGAGTTATCGATCATGGCAGCTAAGAGGTTATTAGCTGCTGTAATCGCGTGAATGTCACCAGTAAAGTGGAGGTTGATGTCTTCCATAGGAAGCACTTGACTCATACCACCGCCTGCTGCTCCACCCTTCACACCAAAGCAAGGGCCTAAGGAAGGTTCTCTTAGTGTCGTTACAGCTTTATATCCGAGCTTATTGAGTGCCATCGATAGACCAACGTTTACGGTGGTCTTACCTTCTCCTGCCGGTGTCGGTGTGATGGCTGTTACAAGGATTAATTTTCCTTTCGGTTCATGGTCTTTAAAGGCCGAAAGATCTACTTTTGCTTTATATTTTCCATAGAGTTCGAGCTTATCCTCATCGATTCCGAGATTTTTTGCAATCTCTCCGATCGGAAGGATCTTCGCTTCTCTAGCTAATTCAACGTCGGTTTTCATGGACTCTCCTTAATTCACAAGCTTTTATTGTATTTTTCATGAGCATCATATTGGTGAGTACGCCGACACCACCTGGTACAGGTGTCATGGCACTTACAATAGGCTCTAGTTGGCTGAAGTTCGCGTCTCCCACGAGCTTTCCATCGAGCGAATTGATCCCGATATCGACGACAACAGCACCTTCTTTTACCATCGTTTCATCGACGAAATGAGCTTTACCGATGGCGACAAAGAGGATATCTGCAGTCTTTGTAATCTCAGGAAGATTTTGGGTCCTTGAGTGAACGATGGTAACCGTAGCATTTTCTTTTAAAAGCATAGCACCGAGCGGTTTACCGACGATGTTACTGCGACCTATGATGACGCAGTGCTTTCCTTCAAGTGGAATTTCATAGCTTTTTAGTAGAGTGATCGCTCCTAAGGGCGTACAAGGTGAAAAGACAGGATCTCCTAGATAGAGCTTTCCTACATTTTCTGGCGTAAAGCAGTCGACGTCCTTGAAAGGAGAAATCGTATCGATCACGCGCTTTTCATCGATTCCCTTAGGAAGTGGAAGTTCTACGATAAGACCATCGATCTCAGGATGTTCGTTGATCTCCTGAATTGTCTTTAGAACCTCTTCTTCTGTAGCATCTTCTGGGAGCGTGTAACGAAAAGAGCGGATGCCTAGTTTTTCAGCCATTCGCTCCTTGTTTCGTACGTATACTTGGCTCGCAGGATCATTTCCTACAAGAAGCGATGCAAGGCCAGGAGTGATTCCCCTGGCTTGCATGGCTTCGACTTGTTCTTTGAGTTCTTTTTCAATTTCTTTTTGATAGGGCTTTCCTAAAAGCTCAATCATTTGATGTCACCGTATTTTAAGATGAGCTCTTTTGCAGCATAGACCTCATCGACACGTCCTACAGGCGTGTTATGAGGAGCTGTTTTTAAGATCTCAGGGTTTTCCTTGGCTTCAACAGCGATCTGTTCTAAGGCACTTGCAAAGCGATCAAGTGTATCTTTGGTTTCAGATTCCGTGGGCTCTATCATGATCGCACCATTCACAATGAGCGGGAAGTAAATGGTCGGCGGATGGAAACCGAAGTCTAGAAGACGCTTAGCAATATCTAAGGTCGAGGTCTCTGGAGCATCATTGATTCCAGAAAGGACAAACTCATGCTTACACGTCATGTCATAAGGTAAATGATACGTCTTCTTTAAGCGTTCCATGAGGTAGTTGGCATTGAGTACAGCCGTCTCAGAAATCGCCTTTAGACCGTCTTTACCAAGCGTCATGATGTAACTTAGCGTACGAACGAGAATGCCATAGTTACCGTAGAAAGCTTTGACCTTACCGATCGACTTGGGATTGTCGTATTCGAGGTGATAGCCGGAATCGGTCTTTACGATCGTTGGGTTCGGGAGGTATGGTGCGAGGTGTGCCTTGCATCCCACCGGGCCTGCTCCCGGTCCTCCACCACCATGAGGCGTTGAGAAGGTCTTATGAACGTTAAAGTGCATGACGTCAAAGCCCATGTCTCCTGGACGTGCTTTACCAAGGATAGCGTTCATGTTGGCACCATCATAGTAAAGGAGACCTCCGGCATCGTGAATGATCGTAGCGATCTCTTCAATGTGCTTTTCAAAGAGACCTAATGTTGATGGGTTCGTGAGCATGAGACCAGCTGTCTTATTACTTACACTGGCCTTTAGCTTTTCAATATCTACGCCACCGTCTTCATTGGATGGAACTTCGATCAGGTCAAAGCCTGCCATCGCAGCCGTTGCAGGGTTTGTTCCATGGGCCGTATCAGGAACGATAATTTCTGTGCGTTCAAAGTCCTTTCGATCCTGATGGTAGGCTTTAATGAGCATAAGTCCTGTAAGTTCACCGTGAGCTCCTGCTGCAGGCTCAAGCGTCATATCGTCCATTCCAGAGATGGCTAGAAGTTTTTCTTTTAGATCATAGAGGAGGTGAAGGGCACCTTGCACGGTCTCCTCTGGTTGAAGTGGATGGAGATCTGAAATACCACTCATCTTAGCTACGTCTTCATTGATCTTCGGATTGTATTTCATCGTACAACTTCCGAGCGGATAGAATCCTTTATCGACGTGATAGTTATTGTTTGACATGTTGATGTAGTGGCGGATGATTTCATTTTCAGAAACTTCAGGAAGTGGTAATTCTTCTCTTACTTCTGGAAAACCATCAAAACTTACTTCATCGACATCGAGCTTTGGAAGCGAGTACCCTACGTGACCAGGTACGCTCTTTTCGAAAATTAAGGTGTTATAGAAACTCATTATTGACACCTCCTTACGACGTCAATGAAACGATCCATTTCTTCTTTTGTGCGCTTTTCTGTAACAGCGATTAGAAGCGTATCGGAAGAAAGACGTACACCACCTAGAATGCCATGTTTTTTTAATTCATCGAGTAGTGCGTCGAGATTTCCTTTATAACGAAGGGCAAATTCTTTAAAGAAGGGTCCTTCAAATACAGGTTCAAATTGACCTGTTTCAATGAGTCCCTTTCGAAGATAAGTGGCCTTCGAGTGACTTTGAACAGCCACTTCTTTTAGACCCGTCTTACCCATGGTAACGAGATAAATGGAAGCAGCGAGTGTATTTAAGGACTGGTTGGAGCAGATGTTACTCGTCGCTTTATAGCGTCTGATGTGTTGCTCTCTCGCTTGAAGTGTAAGGACAAACGCCCTCTCTCCTCTCGCGTCTTTCGTAAGACCTACGATACGACCTGGGATCTTTCGAACGAGCTTATCCGTAACAGCCATGAAGCCTAAGTAAGGTCCACCGAAGTTCATGCCGTTACCGAGACTTTGACCGTCTCCTACGACGATGTCGATACCGACCTTTCCAGGAGCTTCAATGACAGCTAAGCTAATGGGGTCGACGTTAACGATCGATAGTACTTTTTTCTCTTTACACATGGATGCTAAAGGAGCCATGGTTTCAATTCCACCAAAGTAGTTGGGGTTTTGGAAGAGGAAGCAGGAAGGAGATCCTTCGAGGAGCTCACTGAGCTTCTCTTGATCCGTCACGCCGTCCTTTAATGGAACCATCTTGACTTCGATATCTCTAAATTGTAGATAGGTCTTAATAACTGCTAAAACTTCAGGGTTTACGCCTTCACTCACGAGAACGTTTGTCGCCTTGCGGTCATTATTTATAGCAAGAAGAAGACTTTCTACGCATGCATTTGATCCGTCGTACATGGAAGCGTTTGATACAGGCATTCCTGTGAGATCGGAGATGAACGATTGGTACTCAAAGATCGCCTGAAGGGTACCTTGACTAATTTCAGCTTGATAAGGCGTATAGGCCGTATAGAACTCACTTCTACCGATGATGTGATCGATAATAAGTGGACGGAAGTGATCGTAGACGCCTGCTCCTAAAAAGGACGCAAAGCTACTTTGAGAGACCGATTCGTTCGCATAGTCGCTCATCGTTCGAAGCACTTCGAGTTCGCTCTTTGATTCCGGAAGATCGAGTTCGCCTTCAAAGCGAAGATGCTCTGGAATATCCTTAAACAGCTCATCGACAGAAGAAACGTTAAGCTCTTCTAAGAGCGCTTGGCCATTCCTTCCAGCGCTCGGGATATAGCGATACATTATTCTTCTCCGATGAAATCTTTATATTCCGTTTCATCCATGAGTTCGTCGAGTTCAGATGGATCTGTCATTTCTACTGCATAAACGAAGCAATCCATAGCGTCTTCATTGATGTTTTCTGGGGAGTCTTCGAGGTCTTCGTTGATCTCTGCAACTCTACCTGTAACGGGACTAAAGATGTCGCTAGCGCTCTTAACGGATTCGATGACACCACAAGCGTCTCCTGCTTCAATCTCATCGTCGACTTCAGGAAGCTCTACGAAAACGATATCACCGAGCTTTTCAGCTGCATAATCGGTGATTCCGATGTAAGCGAGATTTCCTTTAACGAGCACCCATTCGTGTTCCTTTGTAAAATAAAGATTTGCCATGATTCCTCCTAATTATTTGGTCTTTTTTTGTAGAAATTTTTTACTAACTTGAACAGCTTCTAGCTGTTTGTTACGCATCATAACGTAAAGCGGCTCGCCGAGCTTTGCATACTTGGCATCGATCAGCGCATTCGCAATCGTTTTCTTAAGTGTCGGTGAGAAATATCCGGTTGTGATCTCACCGATGGTCTCGCCTTCTTTGTTGAGTACTGGATAGCCGTGTCGAACAATTCCCTTTGAAAGGATCTCGAGGCCTACGATCTTACGTGGAGCCCCTTCTGCACGGTCCTTTTCAATGCGATCGTCGCCGATAAATCCGCCGGTCTTACGAACGAAGAAGCCAAAGCCTGCTTCAATGGGAGTAATCGTCTTTGATAGCTCATTTCCATAAAGAGGAAGCGCTGCTTCAAAGCGAAGCGTATCGCGGCAACCGAGTCCTGTTGGCTTCACGCGCTCTCCACCAGCTTTTAAGATCTCTTGCCAAACGGTCGTGATGTCTTCGTTACTCGTATAGATTTCAAAGCCATCTTCACCGGTATAACCTGTTCGACTGACAAGTGCTTTCTTTCCAGCGATGGATACATCATCTAAGAAGTGGAAAAAAGCAATCGAATCGAGCGGCGTATCGGTAAGCGTTTGAAGAATCTCTTGAGCCTTTGGACCTTGTAGAGCAACTTCTGCTGTAATATCGCTTTCGTTTACGACTTCAACGTCGAAACCTTCTTTTTTAGAAGTAATCCATTCGAAGTCCTTGTCGACATTGGAAGCGTTTACCACGAGTAAGAAGTGTTCTTTTGAAAATCGGTAGACTAAGAGGTCATCGACGATACCACCGTCTTCGTAGAGTAAGAAACCGTAGTTGATCTGGTTGTCGTTTAGATTTTCGACGTCATTTGTAAAGATGTGAGAGACGAATGCTTCGGCATCTTCACCTTTGATTCGAATCTCTCCCATGTGGGAGACGTCAAAAATTCCTGCACTTTCCCGGACCGACTCGTGTTCATCTACAAGAGATGTGTATGTCATTGGCATTTGCCAACCAGCAAATTCTACGATGTCTGAGCCTAAACGAACGTGCTCATCATAGAGGGGTGTTTTTTTCATAGTAGCCTCACTTTCCTATTCAGTTGTTTCATACATACCAAAAATTGAAAGCTTCTAACGGCTTTCATGCAAATTATGAAATATCGAACCTTGGCTTGTCAAGAAGAGGAATGTGTTCAATATGAGAAAAAAAAGTTGACGTGACAAAGCCCGTCACAGCACCTGTGACGACGGAAGCAAGAATAAGAAGCGGATAATAATTTAATGGAATAAAAAAGCTTTTCATTAAGATACCGAGTACGATCATCTGAGCTGTATTGTGTGCAAAAGCACCGATGATACTGATACCTACAAAACTAAAAATTTTACGACCAAAACGAACGAGTAGATACATGACAATGAGCGCTAAAACGCCCCCAGAAAAGCTATAGAGAAAGCTCACAGCACTTCCTCCAAAGAAGCTAAGCATCACGACTCGAAGAACGACGACGATGAGAACTTGTCTAAAGGGTAGGACGATGATACCGATGAGACTAACGATATTTGCAAGTCCTAGTTTTACACCTGGTATTCCAGACACAGGAAGAAAGCGCTCCATGTAACCAAGCACGAGCGCGATCGTAATGAGTATAGACATCAAGGTAAATTCTTTCGTACTTCTAGCGACTGAACGCATCGACCTCTCCTTCTCCACCTACGACACGAAGGCTAATTCGATGAGGAAGACAAATGATAGTCTCCCCTGTAATCTTGATAGGGCGACTATTTACGCAGAGCTGATCTCTGCAGTTGGCTTCCTTCATGTAGCACTTACCCTCTCGAATTTCTACGACGTTAATGTGTCCGTCGTGATCGATTCGATAGATCGTATCTTCATTTAAAGGGAGTACCTTGATAACTTTTCCTTCAAAACTCACTTCAACGCGTTCACCGACACTCGTTCGAAGCGTCGCGTTGACGTAAAGAAGTGCCATCGCAAGGAGGATGAAAAGCACTCCTACGACGATATCAGGGGTTTTTATCTTTGTCACAGTTTCACCATTAATAAGACCATGAGCGTCAAGCTCACGATAAAGAAGTTAATAATCGCATACTTAAAGGTATGCTCCTTACTGGGATTTTTCTGAAAAGTAATCGTATTTCTTACGGTCCAAAAGGCCGTAACGAGCGATAGTAAAAGACTCCTAGGAAAGAGACCTAATGCTACGTTAAAAACGATACTCACATACACAGCGAGCATGTTTAGGATCACGAGCGCTGTGGCATTCTTTCTTCCGATGAGAGTAGGAAGTGTTTTTCTTCCGACTAAGGCGTCCTCTTCGATGTCACAGGTGTTATTCATGAGCATGATGTTTGCGATGAGAAAGAAGAACGGCAAGCCATGAAGAAGAAGCTTCACCATTTCTAAAAGATGGATCGTAAAGTACCCTTCTTCGTAAAAGAAGAGTTTAGGATTACTTAATTGAATATAACACGAAAGGAAAACAATACCAAATCCCATGACCGATCCACTGACGAGTTCACCAATCGGTAAGCGATTTAATGCCAAGGGCTTATAGGAATATAAAAAGCCTACAAAAAAGCTTAAAAGGCCCAGTAAAAGGACGTAGATATCGGTTCTTAGGACCAGTAAAAGTCCCGTAATAAAGCTAATTACTAGTAAAAAGAAGTAGAGTCCATAGGCTTTTTTTCGAGGAATTCTTCCTGTCATGACAGGATTGAGCTCTCGGTAATTAAAGCTCTCCTCCACCTTATTTTCATCTTGAACGTTATTCCAAACGGTCGTCGCCATGTCGAGCGTGACGAGACTTAGAAAGAAAAGAAGACTTTCTATAGGGCGAAAGATGCCTTTTTGAAGCATTAAGAAAAAACCAAAGAGCATAGGAAAGACACTAGCTACCTTGGTTCTAATTTCTACGAGATTTAAGTAGGATCGAAACATCAGTTATTCCTCTTTGTAATGGTCAGGATGAGATCGATTAGATCTTTTCTCTCCTCTGTTTCAGGAAGCGTTTCAAGAAGCTTGATGCACTTCGTAAAGTACGCTTCAGTTAGTTTCTCTGTGTATTCGATGCTTTTGTTTTCAATGAGGATGTGTTCAATCTCTTTTAAATCGATTTCACCCTCTAGAGCCTTTTTCATGCGGTCATCCAAGGATAGTGAGTGAATGATCGGAAGATGGTAATAACCCATCAAAAGATCCCTCTTTAAGTCCTTCCCTACGACGAGTTCATCACCCTTAAAGTCAAGAAGGTCATCTTGAAGCTGAAAAGCGATCCCTAAGAGATATCCGGCCTTTAAAAAGAGCGGCTTTAATTCATCTGTGACAGCACTTCCCATGGCTAATGAAAAGAGGGCGGCGGTTTTTCCTGAGATGATATCTAAGTAGTCTCTCTTACGTAGATCGTAGTGGTAACGAGCGTGATATTGCTTCATCTCAGAGACACACATACGATTCATGACCTTGGCAATTTCACCGAGGTGCTCCTTTTCTAGGTCCGTCGATGCTAAAAGCACAAGAACCGAGCTTAAAAGGTAGTCTCCCATGTAGACGGCATAGTCTTTTCCGTACTTCGATTGAATTGTAGGAAGGTTTCTTCGAAGCTTGGCTTCGTCGATGATGTCGTCGTGAATGAGAGAAGCTAAGTGAAGCATCTCAATGGAAGCTGCGACTTCTAGGTCTACCTTCTTCTTTGCGTAGTGTGCACTCGCAAGGTGCAAAAGAGGCCTTAAAAGCTTACCAGGGTGATCGGTAACGTCATGGAGGGAATCGTCTAATAGACGATTCCCTGTCATGGCGTGTTCTTCAATTATTTTTAAGATTTTTTCCAGTTCAGTTTGAAAGGAATGCAATTAAAAGCCTCGTTGTCGATCCGTAAAGAGATACCACTTCTTGACCCAGCCCCATTTCTTCCAGCGCTCCTTAAGCCACGGAATGACCCAATAGTCGAGACCGATGACGCTACCAGAGCTTAAAAGAACTGCGAGTGCTGAGAAGAAATACCAAAGCATTTCTGCGCTTGCCATACCGCTTAAGTAAATCATAAAGGCCATACCCATCGATGCAAAGGATGCGAGGAAGGTAAAGAGACCTGCGATGAGTGCGAGACCAATACCAATTTCCATGACGACCATAAAGGCTTGGAAAATTGGTGCAAGTGCTGTGTAAGATCCGTCTGGATTATAAAAGAGTAGATCCATAAACCAGTCGCTGATCGCCTTAATAAAGTCAGGAACTGGTAGAGCTTTAGGTGCTTCAGCCGCTGCCTGTGATGCGCTACTTGCTGCATCTCCTCCACCCATCATAGAAAAGACTTGTGCAGTCTTCTTAGGAATGAGGAAGATGTCGTTCGGGTTCGCTTGAATTCTCGGGAACTTATTTAAGCCCTCTTGTAGCCACTTCACACCTAAAAAGATTCGAAGTGGAACGAGTACGAGGTTTGAGGAACGCTTTGATAGGAGTCCACCGACAAAAGATCTTCTATCTGGAACATCAAAGAATTCATGACTTAGATAGGTCCAAATCTTATTAAAGCCAGCTACTTGTAAGAAGTATATGATGTTAATAAAGTGCTTTACAAACATTGCAAAGAAGCCACTTAAGTGGAACTTTTTCTTCTTTGTATTGAGCTGTGCGACACCGTAGCGACCACCGATACAAACCATGGCGCCGTGGAAGTTCGGTTCATAGGCTGTCAAAGCTGTTCCCTTAACGGTTGAAACGATGTTTTTAGCGACAATTTCAGCCGATTGTTCCGCGTTTTCAACCATCTGAGGAACTGGACGTTGTTCACCAGGTGCGATGTAGAAGATGTTATCGCCTGTGACATAGACTTCTTCACGGCCTTTCATGCGAAGGAATTCATCGGTTTCGATGCGTCCACGACCATTCTTTGGAGCGTCAATCGCACCCATGAGGTCGCTTCCTTCAATACCTGCAGCCCAAACAGCAGTCTTTGTACGGATGGGTTCTCTACCATCAAAATCTACGCTAGAACCCGTCACGCCTGTAATCTTAGCACCTAAGATCATCTCGACGTTCATCTTTTCTAAGTAACGCTTAGCTTTTTCAATGACGACGTCGTCAAAGATCGGAAGAATCTTTGGTGCCATATCGCAAGCGACGAGGCGAACTTCCTTCTGATCGATACCATAGATTTGACAGAGGCGATCTCTGAACTCAGCGAGTTCACCGATAAATTCAATACCTGTGAATCCACAGCCGATGACGACAAAGGTCAAGAGTTCTTTTCTTTTTTCTTCGTTTAATTCAACCGATGCCTTTTGAAAAGCGTCGTGAATTTGATTTTTAAGCGTAACAGCATCCTCAAAGCTCCATAGCTTAAAGGCATTTTCTTCAACCCCTGGTGTACCAAAGAAGGTTGGTTTAGATCCTGATGCGATGACGAGCATGTCGTAGGAGTAATCGCCCTTCGTGCCCTTCATCTTCTTTTGATCAAAGTCGATCGTTTCGATGAGGTCATGAACGACATTGACATTTCTACGAGCAAAGACCTTCTGAAGATCAATTCGAATGGCTTCATTCGGTACGCGTTCACAAGCGACCTCATGAAGTTCTGTTAGCATCGTATGATACGTATTCTTATCGATCAGCGTAATTTTTACATCTTCGTGTTTTAAGCGCTTTGCCAGCTTTTTCGCTGTCAATATGCCGCCGTAACCAGCTCCCAGTACGACGATCTCTTTCATTCGTTCTCCTTTCCTACAATTAGCTTGTAGTTTGTATTATCGAGGGTAAATCGATCCTTTAGATTGTCAGTAATAATAACCCGATTGTCCTTTGTTACAAAGATCACGCCAATTTCAGGCGTCTTCTTTGCTAGAGCCAGTCCATCTTTTAGTCCCATGACAAAAAGAGAAGTACTAAAACCATCTGCTAGGGTTGAGCTCTTTGTTACGATCGATACGCTACGTAAGTCATTATCGGAAGGGTACCCTGTCTTAGGATCAAGGATGTGATGATACCTCTTATCCCCTACCATGAAATAACGTTCGTAGTCTCCACTCGTAACGACCGTAAAGTCAGTTCCTGTTACGGTACAGAAGAAGCTATTTTGCTCCTCGTTTGGATCTTGAATCGAAACCTTAAAGTCTTGTCCGTTCTTACTTCCCATGACGAGTACGTTTCCACCGAGGTTAAAGATGGCATTTCGAATGCCTAAACTCTCCGCAGTCTTACGTAACTCATCTGCTGTATAGCCCTTTGCAATCGCTCCGAGTTCTAGCTTCATACCTTCTGGAAGTTTCATTTCCTTCTGTAATTGAAGCTTTGATCCATCAACGTGCTTTAAGGCATCGTCAATTTCAGCTTGAGCGGGAACTCTCGCACTCTCCGTTCCAATGTTCCAAAGCGTCACAACGGGACGAATGGTTGGATCAAAGGCACCACCCGTTCGATCGTACATAGCCTTTGCCGCCTCTAAGCAGGCATAGGTATCTGGATTTAGGAGAATCTTTTCTGGATTGTTATTTAGTTTATAGATGTCGCTCGATTTTACGGTCGTTGAGAGCGTATTTTCAATCTCTCTTACGCGCGTTTCAAGCTTTTTAAAGTTCTCCTCGGTCCCATGATCGTAGAGCTGAATACGCATGGCTGTATCCATAGCGAAAAACTCTCGATATTCAAAACTTACGGGTTTATTTTCTTGACAACCTATGAGAAAGAGTGCAAGTAGACAAATGACGATTCGTTTCAAAATTCCTCCAAAAAAAAAGGGCCTATGGCCCTTTCATTATTACATTCCAAGCGCTTTCTTAACTAATTCAAAGAAGTTCTTGACATGAATGGATACACCACTGATAGCATCTGTGTGGCCTTCAGCGTCTGAGTATGTGATGGAAGCAAGATCTTGCTTTTCAAGTAAGAAGCTTTCAACAGCTTGTGCTTGAACATCCCATTCAGCCTTTGCACCACCTTTAGCAACCATTGGGTATTTACCCTCTTTTACTGCTGTTAACTTATCAAGTTCCGGATTATCTTTGTTAAGACCATTCCATTTAACGCTTACGATGTTACCATTCATTACTGTTACATCGACGAATTCTTTCCAACCTGTTTCACCGAAGTCTTCGTCTTCAGCATGGTATGAACCATCTGTGTAAGGTCCCTTTTCAACAGGTCCTTGAGCAAGAGCTTTTTTAGCTACATCGAAAAATCCGTTTACGTGAATGGATACACCGCTAATAGCGTCTGTATGACCTTCGTTGTCTTTGTAAGTGATCTTTTCAGGATCAGGGTTCGCTACGAAGTAGTCTTCAACAGCCTTCGCTTGAACGTCCCAATCAGCTTGTGCTTTACCAGCAGCAACCATTGGATACTTTCCGAGCTTTACAGCTGTTTTCTTGTCGTAACCGACTTTGTTGCTGATAGCGTTCCAGTTTGCTGATTCTACCTTGCCGTCTTTTACAACGAGAAGAACGGCGTCTTTCCAACCTGTCTTTTCATCGAAGTTGTCGCCAGTAGCGAAGTATGTACCGTCTTTGAGTGTTGCACCGTTTTCAGCTGGAGCTGGAGCTGGTGCTGGTTGACTTGTTGCTTCGTTTGAAGAAGCGGCTGGCTCTTGTGACTCAGCTGGTTTTTGTTGGCATGCAACAACACCGACGAGTACAAGTGCAAGAATTAATAGAATTGATAACGTTTTTTTCATAGTTGTTCCTCCATATGGAAGTATTCTATTACAAATTTTGAGATTGTCAATGAGTTTTTTGGAAAAAACACAGATTAATTCATAGCCTTTGCCAACTGTATACAATCGATTGTTACATATTGAGTGACTCGATATGAACCTTTCGGACCTTTTTAGGATTAGTTTTTAAGGCTTACAAACGTTGATATATTAGCACTTAGAGAAATGGTAAATAGAAAAAGGAAGCGCTTCACTCAAAAAGAATTGACGTGAAGCGCTCTCAAAAAATAAATAAAGAACCTGGACTTTAGATTACGTAATATTTGACACAGTATTGTAATAATGTTGTGTTCGCTAACGTTTTGCAGATATCAAAAAGAAGCGTTCTTCGTCCTTTTCTAGAATTTCTGCATCGATAGAAAAGACCTCCTGAAGCATCTTTGGGGTAATGACTTCCTGACTCGGGCCATAAGAATAAAGTGTCCCTTCTTTTAAGACGAGTGCTTGGTCAAAGTAACGGTCGGAAAGATCGATGTCATGCATAACGCTTAAAATCGTCTTTCCTTCCTTCTTACCAAGGGTGACAATTTCTTCCAGCATTTCATAGCGCATGCTGATGTCTAAGAAACTGATCGGTTCATCTAAAAGAAGAATTTCAGTCGACTGTGTAAAAGCCGATGCGATCATGACTCTCTGACGTTCTCCCCCACTTAAGGCTTTTAAGGAGCGGTCTCTAAAGGCGTTTAGTTTCAGTAGATCGATATAGTAGTCTACGATTTCAAGATCTTCTTTGGAAAGATCATGGAAGGAATCGGTATGCACGTAGCGAGCAAAGCTAACGTATTCCCAGACGGTGAGATCGAAGACTGTCGTTTGAAGCTGCTCTAAGTAGGAGAATCGTTTTGCCCTCTCTTTTGAAGAAAAGCTTTTAATCTCTGCCCCATCTAGCGTTAGACTTCCTTCGTAAGGAAGGATGCCTGCGATGGCTTTTATGAGCGTCGTCTTTCCTACGCCGTTTTCGCCGAGGATACTCACAAGTGATCCTTTTTTAAGGCTAAAATTTAGATTTTTTAGAATCGGTTTGTCATCGATCGTAATCGAGAGATTCTTTGCTTCGATCATTGCTTTTTCCTTAAAAGATAGATGAAATACGGCGCCCCTAAAAAGCTCGTAACGACACCGATCGGTAGTTGCATGGGAGAAACGATGGTCCTTGCGATCGTATCTGAGAGGAGTAAGAAAGTCGCTCCTGTAAGAAGTGTCGTTGGAAGTAAGAGTTTATGGTCGTTTCCCACGAGAAGTCTTGCCATGTGCGGTACAATGAGTCCGACGAATCCTATGATTCCTCCGAGACTTACAGCTACACTCGTTACAAGAGACGAAATGAGTAGTAGCTCAAGCTTTCTTCTTTCTGTATCGACGCCGCTCGCTTTGGCACGGTCCTCTCCCAAGTAAAGTAGGTTTAAGTCTTTCCAGTAGAAAAGAAAAGAAAGGCTACCTAGGATTAAAGGAACCGATAGATACGTAAGTTCTTTCATTTGAATCCCGTTTAAGCTTCCCATGGTCCAAAAGATGATGCGTTCCATCCGCTCTCTATTAAGAGCGACGATGAGGCTCGTCGTACTACTTAGGAGAAAGCTCAATGCGATACCTGCTAAGATGAGCGTGGTGCCGTTTAGAAGCCCTCTTTTTTTCCCGATGGAAAAGACTATAAGGACAGAACCGATGGCACCTCCAAAGGATAGTAGAAGTGTTAAAATAGCTCCTCCGTTTAGGATGAAGCTTACGCTTGCTCCTAGGGCTGCACCGGCACTCACACCTAACATGTAGGGGTCTGCCATGGGATTATTTAGTACCGACTGAAAGACAGCTCCGCTCGATGCAAGACCCATGCCGATGAGGACAGCTGCAATGGCTCTTGGAAGCCTTAGCTTGAATAAAATGAGCCTCGCTGTTTCATCGGTGGGTGTAAAGATTTCTTTTAGAGAGATCGATTCTGAACCTATGATAAGGGAAGCGATAAATATGAGGATAAAAGCCAGACTAATAAAAATCAGTCCGGCTTTTTTGGAGCGAATCATTATTTCACCAAGTCTGGATGTAAGATCTTAGCAAGCTCTAAGATACCTTCCGCAATGCGAGGTCCTTGGATCTCTAAAAGGTCAGCTTCGATCTCAAAGATTTTTCCTTCTTTAACAGCAGTTAAATCCTTATAACCATCTGTTTCTTGAAGCTTCTCTTTGACACCCATGCCCTGTCCTACAATGATCACTTGAGGATTTCCCTTAATGATCGATTCGAGGTTAAAGCTCCAACCTTGAGCATCCTTCGCAATGTTATCTCCACCAGCGATCATTAGCATGTCGTGGATGAAGGTATCACCTGTTGCTGCAAAGTCACCATCCTTACCAACGCTTACTGGATAATAGACTGTAACTGGTGTAGCATCCTTTACCATGTTTGCTACTTCTTCGATTTTGGCTTTCATGTCAGCTGTGACCTTTTGGCCTTCTTCTTTATGACCAGTGAGGTTCGCGATTGTTTCGATTATTTCGAATGTCTTATCGACTTTTGTTGCATTTTGTAAAACAAGAGCCTTTACGCCAGCTTCAGCTAACTTCTTCGTCACTTCTTCATTGGGGTTTGCTAGAAGTACGACATCAGGCTTCGCTGTAATAATCTTTTCTACATCTGGTTCAAGCATGCTACCGATACTTGGAATCTCAGCTGCTTCCTTTGGATATTCACAGTAATCTGTGCGTCCAACGACTTGCTTTCCAGCGCCTACAGCAAAGAGAATCTCTGTCATGTTTGGAGCGAGAGATACCACCTTTTCTACAGGCTTTTCAAAGGTTACTTCTGTACCTAAAGAATCTGTTACTTTAATGGGTTCAGCGGATTCACTGACAGGTTCTGTAGATTCTTGAGGTGTTACTGTTTCTGTACTTTGTGGCTCACCTGATGGAACCGCTTTCGTACATGCGACGAGTCCAGTGACAATCATTAAGACGACGAGTAGTAGTGACAGTTTCTTTTTCATGTTTTCTCCTAAAATTAAAAAATGCTTCCACCAGGGAAGCAAGCTAGCTCATCTCCTGGTGAGTGATAGTTTTTCCATGTATCTGACTTATCTTTCGAATCACAGTGGCCGGACCGTATCGGATTCACACCGATTTCCATGGTTACATCTTATGTTTCTCTAATTTTATCATAAAATAACACGCTGTCAAATGCGTGTGCTATGATGTGTTAGAGGTACATTATGTTTGATAGTTATTTTATAGAAAACTGGATCCTAGAAGCGAACGTGCTTTTAAATCAACGCGTTCAAAAGCTTTGGATGGCAGAAGGAAATAAATTCGTTTTAAAATTCAAGGGCGATCTGTTTCTACTCATAGACCTGGGAGCAGAGAGCTACCATCTTGGGCTTCTTTCAAGTAAACCCGACTTAAAATACATTCAACCCGCTCACTTAATGCCTTGGCGAAGTGCCCTCGAAAACGCCAAGATCCTTTCGATCGAGCAGATGTTTTTTGATCGCACGGTGAAGTTTAAACTTCTCTCATCAAACCAACTCTTTGAAACGGTCGAATGGAGTCTCTATATCGAGCTCATGGGTCGCCACAGCAACATGATCCTAACCGATGAAGAGGATGTGGTCTTAAGGGCGATAAAGCTCTCTTCGAATGAAAGCCATCTCGTTTTGACGCATGAGAAGTATGAAGTACTTAAGAGCGATAAAGAGGTCTGTAAGGATGTTTATGAGCCCTTTGATGAAACGAGAGCCCTAGACTTTAAAGGCTTTCATAAGAGGCTCATTAAACTCCTACCGGATAATGTAAAGAGTGGAACCTTTGCTGACGTTCATCGCTTCTTATTAGAACAAAAATCACCTACGCTTTACCTAAAAGAAGATCAGATTGTTGACTTTCATTCCTTTGAGAATGAGAAGCTTGAAACCAAAGAGGTCTCTTCCCTCTCTGAAGCCATGGAACTCTTCTATGCTTCGAGAAAGAAAGAGAATACGGCACCAGAAGCTGCGAAGAATTTCTTACACCTTGTAAAGGGACGAATCGATTCGTTGGAGCTAAAAAAAGAAAAGCTCTTTAAGACGCTTAAGGACTTCGAGCTTTGCGATCGCTATCGACTCTATGGAGATCTCATTTATGCGAATCTCTATCTTTTAAAGGGACATGAAAAAGAGCTTCTCGCAAAGGATTTTGAATCAGATGAGGAGATTCTCATTCCACTCGATCCACAAAAGACTCCTGTACAAAATGCCATTTATTACCACGAGCGCTACCGTAAGGAACTGCGTGGGCAAAACTACGTCAAGGAGCAACTTGAAGAAGCCGACAAGGAACTTGAAATATTAGCTCAAATTCAATACGATCTCTCTCAGCTATCGACGAAAGAAGAGATCGATGAAGTGCGATCGGAGCTCGTACGGATCGGTGTCATCAAAAAGAAAAGAGTTCAAGCGAAAGAACAGCAAAGTAAGCCGCATCTCTTTGAATACGAGGGAATTAGATTTTACGTCGGTAAGAATAGCTCACAGAATGAAGCGCTCTCCATCCGTTCGAAAAATAAGAACAGGACCTGGTTTCATGCGAAAAACATCCCTGGTAGTCACGTACTAGCAGATGCTCCCTTAGAGAATTTAAAAGAAGACCACATTCACTTTGGTGCAATGCTCGCAGCCCATTTTTCAAAGGCTTCGGAGAGCCCTAACGTTCCTGTCGATTATACGAAGCTTTCTTTTGTAAAAAAGCCCAGTGGCTCCCCCACGGGTTTTGTGAATTATACGAATCAAAAGACGCGTTATGTAACGAAGGATCTACAGCAAATTCTACAAAGAAAAAAAGACCATTAGGTCTTTTTTTGTTGGAGCTGATGGTCAGAGTCGAACTGACAACCTGCGGTTTACGATACCGCTGCTCTGCCATTGAGCCACATCAGCAAAATTAGATTCTTTACACCAGATAAACACAAAATTCGTCGGTGTTACCTTCTAATCTTACCACAACCTTTTCCTTTTGTGAAGTAGGAATATTTTTTCCGACGTAATCAGCTCGAATCGGTAATTCTCTATGACCGCGGTCTACGAGAACAGCCGCTTCAATCTGCTTCGGTCGACCTAAATCGAAGAGTAATTCGATCGCTGCTCGAAAGGTTCTTCCCGTATAGAGAACGTCATCGACTAAAATGATCTTTTTATTCGTAATATCAAAAGGTAGATGCGTTCTGTCTCCCGTAACGACTCGTTCGTCATCTCGATATTTTCCAATATCAACAAAGCCGATCGGAACATCGGCTCCTTCTAAGCGGTCGAGTTGTTCTTTGATGAACTTTGCGATCCATTCGCCGTTTGTATAGATACCGATGAGTACGAGTTCATCGACTCCCTTGTGGCGCTCTATGATCTCATAGCTTAAGCGCTTTAACGTGCGCTCGATGGAATCGTGTTCCATGATAATCGTTTTGTAGTTCATACTTGCCTCATTTTTTGAAGAAAGGACTGAAAGTATTCAGGCGGATCGACGCTAAAGTCATAGCTTTTACCATTTTCATCGGTAAAGCCAAGTTCTATCGCATGGAGATACTGACCGTCTTTTTTTATCTTCGATTTTTTCATGCCGTAGACGGGATCTCCTACGATGGGATGGTTTAGATACTTTAGATGAACGCGAATTTGATGCGTTCTTCCAGTAAAGAGTGTACAGCGAACGAGCGTGTAGTTTTGAAAGCGCTCTATAACTTCTACGAGCGTCTTTGCGTATCGTCCACTAGGATCTACCGTAAAAGCCTTTCGGTTCGTTTCGCTACGAGCGATCGCTTCTTCTACGACGATCTCGTCTTCTTTTATGACACCTTCTACGATCGCAACATAACACCTTTTTAAGTCATGTGCTTTAAAGAGTCGACTAAAGTATTCATGGGCTTCATTGGTCTTTGTAATGAGAAGTACGCCTGAAGTGTCCTTATCCATTCGGTGGACGATTCCAGGGCGAATCGTGTCCTTTTCATTACTCAGAGAATTCATGTGGTATAAAAGAGCGTTCACAAGCGTTCCATCAGGGTGACCTGGTGCAGGATGAACGACTACCCCACGTTCTTTATTGACTATGGCAAAGCGATCGTTTTCATAGAGGATCTCTAAGGGTAAGTTCTCCCCTTCTAGCTCGGTGGGTTCCTTTTCGATGACTTCCATCATTACTTTGTCCCCTACCTCACAGAGATACGACTTTTTAACGACCTTGCCGTTCACTTGAACGAGACCTTCTTTTAAAAATTGTTGGAGCTGATTTCTCGTAAAATCGGTAAGCGTTCCAAGGACGAGATCAATTCTCTCGCCTTGAAACGCTTCCGTAATTTCAAACTTTTTTTGGCTCATTGAACCTTTTCCACTTTAATTTGTGTCGGTTGTCCATTTAATACTAAGTTTTCACCGTCGTTTTGAGCTTCCTTAAGTTCTGTCGCAAGGACTTCGGTCTTAATGAAGCCATCGTAGAGCTTAATGGCTTCTACAAACTCAGGTGTACTCGTGTAGGTGACTTTGATCTTATCAGAAACATTTAAGTCCATGGCTTTACGTGTTTGCTGAATATTTGAAACAAATTCTCTCGCGTAACCTTCTTTTACGAGTTCATCGCCTAAGGAGGTATCTAAGATGACATAGAGATCTTGCTCTGTCATGACATTGTAGTTTTCTTTCGCCGTTACCGTCACGTCGATGTGTTCTTTCGAGAACTCGAAAGCTTCACCGCCAAGGTCAAAGGTGACCTTTTCTCCTGCACGGAGTTTTCTACTTAGTTCCTTCGGATCTCTCTGCTTGAGTTCCTTTTGGAAGAGTCCCATCTTGCTACCTAAGATCGGTCCGAGGACAGGGAAAACGGGCTTAAGCTGGAAGTTTAAGTACTCTGCGTCGTCTTCGATGTAGTCGATTGCTTTCACATTCAACTCTTCCATGATGACGTCTTCTAAGCTAGAAAGTTCATCCTTTAATGTCTTACTTAAGAGGACTCGAGAAAGTGGCTGACGTACCTTAATCGATACGCTTTCACGCGATGCACGTCCGAGCTGAACGATAGTCTTTGCCATCTCCATCTTCTTCATAAGCTGTTCGTCGATGAGTGTTTCGTCATGCTTAGGGAAGTTCGCTAGGTGAACAGAGACTTCATTCGTAAGTGCACGGTAAATCTCTTCCGAAACGAACGGCACGATCGGTGCAGACAGAAGTGTCACGGTCTTTAAGACTTCATAGGTCGTTCTAAAGACAGCCTTTTTATCCTCAGTCATACCACTTTGCCAGAAGCGTCTTCTGGAGCGGCGGATGTACCAGTTACTGAGGTCGTCGTTCACGTAGTCTTGAATGAGACGTGTGACGATCGTTAGGTCAAAGCTCTCATAGGCATTCGTCACGTCTTGAATGAGTTTATTCGTTTTACTTAGAATCCAACGGTCGAGTTCACTGCGATCCTTTGGTTCGATTTCAAGCTTTGAAGCATCGATAGAGTCGTAGTTTGCATAGAGGCTAAAGAGGTTATAGACGTTCTTCAAGGTGTTAAAGAACTTACTTAAAACTTCCTTTACACCTGCAATGTCGAACTTTGTGGGCTGCCAAGCGGGTGACGTGTAGTTTAGATACCAGCGCACAGCATCGGCACCGTATTGCTCAAAGAGGTCGAAGGGGTTAATCGTATTTCCTACGTGCTTACTCATCTTCTTTCCGTCTTTATCTAAGAGCATGTCGTTTACGAGCACGTTCTTATAAGGCGCTTTTCCCGTGATGAGGGTTGAAATCGATAGAAGCGAGTTAAACCAACCGCGCGTCTGGTCGATACCTTCAGAGATGAAGTCTGCTGGGAAGTACTCATCAAAATCGTCCTGATGTTCAAAAGGCCAGTGAAGCTGTGCAAAAGGCATTGCACCTGAGTCAAACCAAACGTCGATGACATAAGGTACGCGCTTCATGGGCTTACCACATTCAGGGCAAGTGATCTCGACCTCATCGACGTAAGGTCTGTGAAGGTCGATCGTATCGATGGGTTTTGTCGCCATCTTTTTAAGCTCTTCAATGGAACCGATGGCGTGCTTATGGCCGTCTTCACAGATCCAGATCGGTAGTGGTGTTCCCCAGTAGCGACTTCTAGATAGTGCCCAGTCCTTCATGTTTTCGAGCCAGTTACCGAAGCGCTTTTCTCCGATGTAGTCAGGATACCAGTTGACGGTGTTGTTATTTGCTACGAGTTCCTTACGGAACTTACTCATCTCGATATACCAGCTTGGTGCTGCGTAGTAAAGAAGTGGTGTATCACATCTCCAGCAGTGTGGGTAGTTGTGATCGATGCGTTGCTTCTTATAAAGCTTTCCGTTTTCACGAAGCCAGGTGACGATGTCTTCATCGGCATCCATGACAAAACGGCCCTTCCAAGGTGTTTCTGTGAATTTTCCTTCTTCGTTAACGGGTTGAAGCATAGGAGCGTCGTACTTACGTCCGAGCTGATAGTCGTCTTCACCGAAAGCAGGTGCTGTATGAACAATACCTGTACCGTCTGTGAGTGTGACATAATCGCCTACCGTTACATAATAAGCCTTTTTATTCGGCTTTACGAAGTCCATGATGGGTTCATACTCGACGTATTCGAGGCTCTTACCAGGGAAGGTCTCTAAGATCTTAACATCTTCTCCCATGACTTGACCAATAAGTTCTTTTGCCATGATGAAGACGTGTCCACCCTGCTCGACTCTTGCATATTCAGCGTCAGGATTAACAGTTAAGAGGACGTTTGAAGGGAGAGTCCAAGGTGTCGTCGTCCAGACGAGGAAATACTCTTCTTTATCTTTTCTCTTAAAGGCAACCGTTACGGTCTCTTGCTTACGGTCTTTATATCCTTGTGCCACTTCGTGCGATGCAAGACCTGTTCCACAGCGAGTACAGTAAGGTAGAATGCGGTTTCCTTCGTAGATGAGGCCCTTATCAAAGATTCGCTTTAAGAGCGCCCATACGCTTTCGATGTAGTCATTTTGAAGCGTGACATAAGGATGATCGAGGTCGATGAGATATGCCATCTCCTCTGTCATTTCGCGCCAAATAGCCTCGTATTCGAAAACGCTTTCACGGCACTTCTCAATGAACTTATCGATACCATACGCTTCGATATCTTTTTTATTGTGTAGACCTAACTTCTTTTCTACTTCAATTTCTACCGGTAGTCCATGCGTATCCCAACCGGCTTTTCTACGTACGTAAAAGCCCTGCATGTTCTTATAACGGCAGATGGAATCTTTTAGTGTTCTTGCGATCACGTGGTGAAGACCTGGTTTTCCGTTAGCTGTTGGTGGTCCTTCAAAGAAGACGAAGTTCTTCTGTCCTTCTCTCGTTCTCAGTGTTTCGTGTAGTAGATCAATTTCTTTCCAGTAGAGAGACTGGGCTCTTTCAGCATTCTTGATCGATGAATCGATGAGCTTTGGATACATTTTTCCTCCTAAAAAATAAAAACCATCGGTAGATAGGGACGACGGATCGCGGTACCACCCTATTTGCCAATGGCCACTTAATAAAATATTCCTTCATGAAGTGATATTCAAATTGCTTTCGTACAGGTTCTCAGCTTCTCCTGCTCTCTTTGACGAAGGGACAATTCGACGTTGTCTTCTGGATGTCTAGATGAAGTTGTAAAGTATTGTTTCAGCAATTTGTAAGAATACCATCGCAAATAAAGGACTTAGATCGAATGCAGAAGGCCCGAAAAGCTTCATTTGAAGATTTCTAAAGGGAGCTTCAATAGGCTCTGTTAGAAGCCCTAGCATGCGTCGAATCATATGCGTTTCTGGGATAAACCAGCTTAAAATTGCATGAATGAGAATGACATATTGGTAATAGCCTAGAAAGTTCGCAAAGAGAAGGGCTAGTTGCTCACGCATTAATATGTCGTTCCCTCTGATGTTACAGGCTTATTAGAAATGTTATTCATGATATCGATGCCGTGTGGAACGACGATAAAGATTTCGTTAGCAATCTTACTGATATCAGCGTCGAGTGCATAAGCAGCACCTTCACAGATGTTGATGATCTTTGCAGCCACAAAATCGTCTGTGTCTTCAAAGTTTAAGATGACAGGGCGACCAGCTCGAATGTCATCGATGATCGATGTACTCTCTCTGTGATCAAGAGGTGTGTACTTACAGATGACCACTTTATTATCCTGAGGTATACGTTCTTGGTAGACAGGCTTTTGAACGGTTGTACGACGTTCGCGTGGTGCTTCCCACTCAGGCTTTCTTTCAACTGGTTCTGCCTGCTCGTAACGCTTGCGCTCAGGACGAGTTTCTACGACTTCTTCTTGAGGTGCATCGGTCTCGTCAAGTTCAATGCCGAAAAAGTGCTTTACTTTATCGCCGAAGTTGTTCATTCTTCCTCCTTGGAATAAAGGGCAGTTCCTACACGAACCATGTTGGAACCTTCCTCTAGTGCAATCATGTAGTCATTACTCATGCCCATGGATAGAGTATTCATATACTCTTTATTATAGTCAGACTGCTTGTAACTGTCAAAGAGTTCTTTCATTTTCTTAAAGTAAATACGTGTATCTTCTGGATTCTCTTCCAGTGGAGCCATCATCATGAAACCGTGAATCTCAATATTTTCTAATTGACTGATCTCTTTCATGGCTTCTTCTAGCTCTTCTTCAAAGAATCCAAACTTGCTCTCTTCTTTGGCAATGTTCACTTGAACGAGGATCGCTTGTTTCTTTCCGATCTCTCCTGCTCTTAAGTCGATCTCTTTTGCTAAGCGCACACTATCGACAGAATGAATGAGGTCTACGGATTCGATAATTTCCTTGACCTTATTTCTCTGAAGATGACCGATAAAGTGAATGACAGGTTCTCCAATAAGGTAAGGGAGCTTGTCTTTTAAAGTCTGTGCCTTGTTTTCACCGATGTTTTTCACACCGAGTCGAACGACCTCGTTGGTCTGAAAGATATCGACAAACTTCGTCACTGCGACCAGCGTGACCTTATCGACGGTTTTATGTGCTTCAATCGTTTCTAATACTTTTTGAATGTTTTGCTCTAGCATTTATTTTCCCTCCACAATCTGATCATATAAACTGATCGTCTTTGTCTGCGTTACCTTTCCATCGGCATCGACGGTAGAGAAGTAATCGCTTTCTACAATACATTCGTCTTGGAACGTTTCAAGGATCTTAATGGGTACGAATGTCTTTTGAAAATTGTTCTTTAAAAGATAAACACCGAGTTGTTTATCCTTTTCTATGATCGATGAATTCTTGATCGCAAGTCCCTTCCTCTTTTGGATGGTGAGTGTGATCTTTAAGAATCGCTCGTTTTGAAGATTTGGGACGTCCTCTGTCACCTTTAATACAATACCAAACTTGTTTCCATAGGGAAAGATATCGTCGATAATGGGCTTCACGCTGTAACCATTTACGACCGCTGCAATGCGCTTTCCTGTCGAGAAGCTTTTTGCCGTCTCTTCGTCTGCAAGGAAAACAAAGAAGAATTCTCTGTTATCGACGATTCGAAGAAAGGGCTCGTTCGCTTTGACTTCGGTAAGGGTTTTTCCTGGTGGATGAGGCTTTAGTTCATCGTACTGGATTAAGAAGATATTTCCCGTTTGATATAAGGGATCGTCTGTGGCCATGGTGGTCGAAACGAGACCAGCCGTAGGGCTTTGGATGAGAAGCTTTCCTCCCCCGTACTCTCCCGTACTTACGACCTCACTGAGTTCAAGCTGCTTTTGCTCTTCATATGCTTTTTTTATGAGTAAAAGCCTCTTTAACTGCTTTTCAACGTCCTGAACTTGATCGTATTTATTTTCCTTAACGAGGTAACTCAGCTCATCTTGTTTCGTCTGATACTCTTTTAGGATGGGCTCGATATCGATCATCATTTCTTTAGGCGCTTCGTACGGTAAGTACTTCTCATCGCCAGAAAGGTTGACCTCTGCTACAGGTGTACCGGCCCTGACCTTTACGCCATCACTTACGAGTAATTTTACACTGCCTGCTTTTTTGGATGCGACGAGTGTCTCATGACGAAAGACGATGACATCTTGCTGTCTTTCATTTGTAAGCTCCTTTTGAAGGGCAGGATACGTTGCAATCTGCTCTTCAAAGAGACCTATTTGATTGATAAACACTAAGCCTAGTAGCACGACAAAAAGAAAGAGAATGACGCGCGACCAATTGAACTTCTTCATAAAACGAATTCTTCCTTGTACGTTCTTGTCATGAGCTCTTTTCTCGCTTGCTCGAGGGGCATGTCACAGTAAATGACTTCGTAGAGAAGCGAGCTAATAGGAAGCTCAATCCCATAGTGCTTCGATAGATCGAGCGCACTTTTTAAAGTATATAGTCCTTCGACCACCATGTCTACTTCTTTTGTGGCTTCACTTTGCTTTTTTCCACTTGCTAAAAGCACACCAAATTGTCGGTTTCTCGAGTGCTTGGAATCACACGTTACGATGAGATCCCCCATGCCACTTAAGCCGAGGTACGTCTCAAGCTTTGCACCGAGCTTTAGCCCTAACTGCGTAATTTCATGCATGCCTCGAGTCATGATGGCAGCTTTAGCATTATCGCCTTCGTGGAGTCCGTCTAAAATGCCGACAGCGATCGCAATGATATTTTTTAATGCACCACCGCTTTCGACGCCGACGAGATCTGATGATGTGTAGATTCGAAGGCTCTCTGAAGAAATGGACTGAATGCGCTTATTAAACGCTTCATCACGTCCAGCACAGACGAGCATCGTCGCTTGAAAGGCTGCCACTTCTTCTGCATGCGATGGTCCACTTAAAGCAGCATACGTCTTTTCGGGAAAAATCTCGAAAAAGACTTCATGCATGAGTTGAAGTGTTCCAATTTCTATGCCTTTTGCGAGGTTTACAAAGTACTCCTTTTTCTTTAGGAGTTCAAAGTGCTCGGTTAAAAAGGATCTCATGTTTTGTGCACTTAAAGCGAGAATCACGATGGAATCCCCCTCTAAGGCCTTTTCTAGATCAGTTGAAACCTGTAAAGAGGTATCTAAGAGGGCCTCTTTTAAGTAACGATGATTCGTATGGTTCGTCTTTATTTCTTCGATGACAGAAGCATTACGACCCCATAGGACGACCTCATAGCCTTCATGAGCTAAGTAGTTTGCAAAGGCCGTTCCCCAGCTTCCGGAACCGAGTACGGAAAATTTCATTCCCTGTCCTTCTTTTTCTCTTTTAAGATAAATTGAATCGGTGTGCCTTTAAAATCAAAGGCCTCACGAATGCGATTTTCTAAGTAGCGTAAATAGGAAAAGTGCATCAGATCTTCCGTATTTACGAAGAAGACAAATTGAGGTGGTGCGACATCAGACTGCGTCGCATAGTAGATCTTTAAGCTCTTGCCCTTGTCTTGTGGCAGTGGATGCATGAGAATGGCTTCATTTAAGAGGTCATTGAGTTGTCCCGTAGAAATTCGTCGACTGCGATTTTCATGAATCTTATCGATGAGTTCGATCACACGGTGAATACGGTGGTTTTCAAGGACGGAAACCATTTCGATCATGGCATAGCTTAAGAAAGGAAATTCCTTATAGAAGCGGTCTGTCCACTCCTTATACGTCTTGTTGCCCTTTTCTACGAGGTCCCACTTATTGACGAGTACTAGAATGCCTTTACCAGCTTCATGAGCATAGCCTACGATCTTCTTATCCTGCTCAGTAAAGCCCTCAGAAGCGTCTATAACGAGTATTGTGACTTCACTTCGATCGATGGCTGCAAAGCTTCGTAAGACGCTGTAGCGTTCGATCGATTCATCTTCAATCTTTTTCTTTCGACGAATGCCTGCCGTGTCGATAAAGCGATACGTCTTATCGTGAATTTTTAAGTCGGCATCGATCGCTTCACGCGTCGTTCCAGCAAGAGGTGAAACGATGACGCGGTTTTCACCTAAGAGGCGATTTAATAGCGAACTCTTTCCGACATTCGGTTTACCGACGATTGCGACACTTACGACCGATTCATCTTCAAAAGCTTCCGTTTTATCGGGAAAGTGCTTTACGATCTCATCTAAGAGATCCCCTAGGTTAAGGTTATTAATGGAGCTAATCGGAAGTGGAGTAAATCCGAGTTGATAGAACTCGTAAATGTCACGCTCTTCTGTAAAGGAATCGATCTTATTTACAACGAGTAGAACGGGCTTTCTAGATAGCCTTAAAAGCTCTGCGATCTCTTCATCGGTAATGGTAATGCCTTCTTTACCATTGACCATGAAGAGGACGAGATCGGAGAGTTCAATCGCTAACTTCGTCTGGTTTCTAATTTCAGAGATCAATACGTCTTCATTGGAAGGATCGAGTCCTCCCGTATCGATGAGCGTAAAGTGCTTTCCTAGCCATGAGGCATCGGCATAGATGCGGTCTCTTGTAACGCCTGGAAAGTCTTCTTCTATGGATATACGAGAACCGATAAGGCGGTTAAAGAGCGTACTCTTCCCTACATTCGGTCTCCCTACGATACATACGGTTGGTTTGGTCATTCCTTCTCCTTAAAGAGTGATTCGGCATAGGGCTCTACAAAGACGACTTCCCCAAGCTCGTTTTCAAAATTTTCTACGGTCTTGTCGTCTAGTGTCATTTGATCGAAATTTAGTAGATTATTACAGAGGACAAAGGGTCCTTTTTCCCCTTTAAGTCTCTTAACGACGTCCTGAAAGCTTAGGAGTCCATTGACGTTAATCGTCGTCCCCAAGAATTCATTTTCTACAGCGACAGCCCTTGCATTCATATTATACTTGATGTTGGCCTCTTCTAGCAATGCTACTAAAAAAGGATGGAAGGCCGTGGCCGTTACAAAGGTTGCATCCCTGTAAAGAAAGCTGTTGCCCTTTTCTAGTTCTCTCTTAAAAGCTTCTACGAACATGCGGACCATGCCGACACCGTCTTCGTAGTGAAGATAGCCTTCGTAAGCATCTTCTGAAGGAAGTTCTTCTTCTGCTAAGAGATAGAATTCATCGGCTAAAAAGGCAAATCGCGTTCCTTTTTTTAAACATTCCTTTTGAAATGTAGAAACGATCTCGATGACTTCTTTCGCCTGACGCTTCGTAAAAGGAGAAAGCTTTATTAATCCTTCTCTGTGCTTTGTAAGCCCTACAGGAACGATCGCAACGCTATGCATCTCAGGATAGAATTTCGTGAGGTCTTGAAGGGTTCTTTGAAGTTCTTTTCCGTCGTTAAATCCTGGAACTAATACAATCTGAGCCGTCATCTTTACGCCGTGAGACTTTAAAAACTCGAGCTGATTCATGATCTCTTTCGCTCTCGGATTTTTTGTCATCTCGACTCTCAACTGAGGGTTTGTCGTATGGACACTGACATTAATCGGGTGAATGCCGAGGTCTACGATTCTCTGTAAATCTTTCTCAGACATGTTTGTTAGGGTGATGAAGTTTCCCTGCATGAAGCTAAGTCTCGAGTCGTCGTCTTTAAAATAGAGTGTCTTTCGAAGACCTTTCGGAAGTTGATCGATAAAGCAGAAGATGCAGTTGTTCTTACACGATTTGGCGTGATCCATGAGAGGATCTGAAAAACTGAGTCCTAGATCTTCATCGATTTCCTTTTCAATGTCAAAAGTGACAATCTCATCATCCATCTCGATATCCACGGTAATTTTCTCTTGAGAAATTTGAAAGAGATAGTCAAAGGTATCCTCGATCTCCTTGTCGTTTACACGTAAAAGCACGTCGCCTACTTGAATGTCTAGTTCTTCTGCGATGCTACCTGATTCTACCGCTTTAATATTATAACGTTTTGATGTAAGCGACATTGCGGTCACACTCCTTGTCTCTTCGGTGCGAATGGTATGTGCTCGTAAAGGTATTTTCTGAATCGATGAAGATGCTCTCCTTTGGAAGGAATTCCTCGAGCTGATAGAAGTTTTCCCTTACGAGGTCGAGGTGAACAGAACCAAAGCGCGTCGTATAGACGTCTTCTTTTGTTCCAGTAAAGTTTTCTTTAAAGGCTTCCCCTACTTCATAACTCTCGACGTGAATACAAGGTCCGATGATGGCTTTAAGGTCCGTTACACCAAGTTCTTTCGCAAGTACAATGACCTTTTGCCCGATCTTACGTTTCGTTCCCTTCCAACCAGCATGGGCTAAGGCGTGGAAGCCAGTGGATAGTGAATAAAAATAAAGAGGGACACAATCTGCGAAAGTGCCCATCAATAAGAGATCACGATCAAACGTATAGAGTGCATCGGTAGAAGCATGTGAGGTATTCCTTTTTGCTTCTTCCACATGATCCGAATGAACTTGTTCCATGATCGAAATGAAATTCGAGCCTAAGCGTTCACCAATTTGTCTTCCATGCTCTAAAAAAACTTCACTCGAAAGGTTTCTCATGGGAATGGGAAAGCTTTCGTAACCATATAGGAGGCCTTCTTTAATTCTTCTCATGGAGAATCTTCTTTAACTCGTTTACGAAGGTATCAATGTCTTTGAACTGTTTATAAACGGAGGCAAAACGAACATATGAAATTTCATCTAATTGTTTGAGTTCCTCCATAACCATCTCACCAATCTCAATCGAGGTTATCTCTTTTTTCATATTGTTCGCGATTCTTTGTTCAATGCGAGAAGCGATGTCATCAATCTGTTGAGCACTCACAGGTCTCTTTTCGCTCGCACGCATAATGCCAGCCATGATCTTTTCACGATCAAACGATTCGCGGTTGTTATCTTTCTTTACGACAATGATGTCTAAGACTTCAATCTTCTCATAGGTCGTAAAGCGCTTTCCGCATTGGATACACTCTCGTCTTCTTCGAATGGAGTTGTTTTCTAAGTTGGGACGACTATCGACTACCTTCGAATCGTCAGCATTACAAAATGGACATCTCATGTTCTACCTCCAAAAAAAAGGCCCATTGGCCTTTTTTTATCGTTTATTCTTTAGGAAGCTCGGTAATTCGCTCTTGGTGCGTGTTTCCCAAGTTTGTGCTTCACTCTTTGGAACAATGACTTCTTCACGCGTATTTTCGATCGGCTTAACTTCCTTTAGTGGATGATATTCATCCGAAGCATTTCCTGTAAGTTTCGGGAAGCGACGATCTTTTCTTCCTTGGAAGCCGGTTGCGATAACGGTGATCTTAATTTCATCGTTCATGCTTTCATTGATCGATGTACCGTAGATAATCTCAGCTTCTGGGTTAGCAAGTTCAGTGATGAGGTTTAATGCCTCAGCCGTCTCGTGTAGACCGACGGTGTTATTACCTGTGACGTTAATTAAGAGGCCTGTAGCGCCTTCGATGGTTGTTTCAAGTAGCGGTGAGAAGACAGCTTGTTTCGCTGCATCGATGGCTCTCGATTCGCCCTTTCCGATACCGATACCCATGTGAGCCATACCACGGTTTTTCATGACAGTGCATACGTCTGCAAAGTCGAGTGAAATGAGACCAGGAGCTGTGATGAGGTCGGAAATACCTTGAACACCTTGACGTAGGACGTCGTCAGCTACTTTTAAGGCATCTACGAGGCTCGTCTTTTTATCGACGATATCTAAAAGCTTATCATTTGGAATGATGACAAGCGTATCGACTTTTTCTTTTAGTGTTTCAATGCCGTCTTCCGCTTGTGATAAGCGTTTCTTACCTTCAAACATGAAGGGCTTTGTCACGACACCGACTGTTAGTGCACCAAGATCACGTGCAATTTCAGCAACGATCGGTGCAGCACCTGTACCCGTTCCACCACCCATACCACAGGTGACAAAGACGAGGTCTGCTCCTTGAAGAGCATTTCTTACTTCTTCGCGGCTTTCTTCTGCAGCTCTAGCACCAACTTCTGGTTTGGAACCACTTCCGAGTCCTCGCGTAATCTTCTCGCCGATTTGAAGCTTGATTTCGCTCTTTGCGAGTGAGAGGTCTTGCTTATCTGTATTGACAGCGATAAACTCAACACCTTCTAAACCAGCATCGATCATGCGATTTATGGCGTTGTTTCCGCCACCACCTACACCGACGACCTTGATATTCGTAAAATTATAATTTTCGTTCTTTTCTTCAATCTCAAACATCTGCGGGGCCTCCTTAGATAGTTTCCCTTTCATTGTTTTCTATTCTAGCATATTTTAGTTGATTCTTTCAACATAAACGTGTAAATCTTTTAAAAAAAGTCTATTCAAATGGCTTAAATATCATATTGTCGGGATCGCGGACGTCAATAAAGCCCTTATCCGTTCCTCCCAAAGCATTTTCTTTATAAAGTGCCATGAAGTTACTGAACTGTCTTTCAATGTCAGAACACGTTCCAAAGTTTACTCGGTAATCGGGATTTAAGAAGAGATAGATTTGATCCTTCTTAAATTCGATCACGATATCTTTTAGATCCGTTTGATAGATAAGACTCGTAAGGTCCAAAGACTTTCGAAGGAGATATTCGTTCTCTGTCACGACGTATCCACCAAGTGTATACTCTGTAATCGGTGCTCCCTTAATGTGAACTAAAGAAAGCTTTTCATTGACGGCGATGACTCTTCCCGTCTGATCGAGCGTGAGCGGTCCTACTTTCGTTTCGAGGATCACAAAGGGCTTACGCTCCGTTACGGTAATTTCTAACGTGCTCGGAAGAATCGTATTCGTCGTAACGGTTTCTACCTTGGGATTTTTTAATAGCTTTTCATGAAGCTTTTTTAGATCGACTCGGAGTAAGTGATCTCCTATTTTGACGTCGCCCATTTCTAAGATGTCCTTTTCATCGAGGACTTCACTGTAGACATGAATCGTCTTAATGGTAAAGACATCGGAATAGATGACGACCCAAGCGATAAGAGCGATCGCAAGTAATAGAAGTACTCCATAGAAGAGTCTCTTCATTATTCCACTCCAAAGATGATGTATTGAGCGATGAGATGACTTGCACCGAGTAGACCGATATTTTTACTCTTACTAGCCATTTCCTGACGAAGATCATCGTCATCCAAAAGGTCATTGATTAATTTATACGTGTATTCGTGATCTAAGGAGTCGTCTCGAACGATGTAGGCTGCTCCATTTTCTTCGTAGACCTTAGCATTTTTCATCTGATGATCGTTTGCGACGTTCGGAGATGGTACGAGAATGGAAGGAATACCAACGGCAGATATTTCTGTTAAAGCATTGGCTCCACTACGGCTAATCACGATATCGCTCGCTACGAGGTTTTCTGGCATGTTACTTAAGTAATCGTAGACCATGAGGTTCGGAAGTTTCGGAAAGCGCGACTTATACGACTCATAGTAGTTCTTTCCGGTCACATGAACCCAGATGACATCCTTACGGTCCTTAAGAACTTCATCTGCTTTTAAGACGAAGTCGTTTAAGCTCTTCGCTCCCCCGCTACCACCAACGCTTAAGATCATCTTCTTTCCTTCGAGTCCCTTCATCTTTCGAATTTCTTTTCGGTTTAATGAAAGGAAGCTTGCTCGAATGGGATTTCCCGTGATCATCATGCGCTTTTTTGGTACGGGAAAGTACTTCATGGATTCAGGAAAGCTTAAAAAGACTTTATCGGCAAAGCGTGAAAAGAGTCGATTGGCAGCCCCTGGAAAGGCATTTTGTTCGTGCATCAAAATGGACTTTCTTGTTAGGACCGCTGCTAAGAGCGTTGGCCCTGAAACGTAGCCACCTGCTGTAAGTACGCGGTGCGGTTTATAGCGATTCATAAGTCCTATGACTTTAAAGGTGTTTTTTAGCTGCAAATACAAGGAACGGATGAGACCGAAGCCTTTCTTTCCATTCACGCCTTGAACTTCTACAGGAAAAAAGTGCAGTCCATTTTGTGTTGCGATGCGCTCTTCTAAGGATCCCTTATTTCCCACGTAGATGATATCTATCGTCGGGTCCAATAGACGCATCTGTTCAATGATCGAAATGAGCGGGTAGATATGTCCTCCCGTTCCTCCTCCACTTACGATTACTTTCATTCCATATTCTCCATACGATCTACGCTTAAACAGAGACCTACGCTCGCTAAAGCCACGATCAGGTTCGTACCTCCGTAACTAATAAAAGGAAGTGGAACACCCGTCGGTGGAATCATGTTTAAGCACGTTCCATAGTTAATAAACATCTGAGAAAAGAGCATCATACCAATCCCAAAGGTCAAGTAGCGACCAAAGAGATTTTTACTTCGGAAGGAAACTCGCATGATGTTCGTGATGAGCACGAAGTAGAGTGCTAAGACGATGATCATGCCTAAGAATCCCGTTTCTTCACCCAGGGTCGAAAGAATCATATCGTTATGGGGCTCTGGGATATAGAGCTTATTAAAAGTACTTCTTCCTAAACCAACGCCAAAAAGTCCACCGGAAGCGATGGCAAAGACCGTATAACGAATCTGCTCATTCATCGCATTGACATTCGATAGCGATGCGATAAAGCTCGTAATACGAGTGGAGCGGTTCATGTTTGCAAGGATCATGCTCGCAAGACCCACAATACCCGTCACACCAATACCCATGAGGATCGCGGTGGAATTATATCCGATAAAGAGGATACCTGCTGTAATGAGAAAGAGGATGATCGTCGACGAGAAGTTCTGCTGAAGGATCGTTAAAAGGATAAAGATCATCGGCATCGATACGAAGACGATAAGGGCTGCAAACTTGTTCTTTTTAGGAACGATTCGACTCAGTAAGTAGGCTAGAAAAAAGATGACGGCCATCTTTGCAATATCGATCGGCATGAAGTCAAAGCCACCGATTTTAACCCAACGCGTCGAACCCTTTCGGCCTGTGTTAAAGAGACTCATGATCATGAGCACAAGGCCTATTAAGTTCAATCCTCCCACAACCCAAAGCTTATCCCAAAAGCGATAGTTAATGGCAAAGAGCAGGAAGAGTCCAACCAAACCGATGGCGATATTGATCGTCTGATTCTTTACGAAGAGATACATATCGCCGTAGCGGTCGTTGGCATAATAAGTTGATGAACTGAGAACGAGAATCCAACCAATTCCTAAGAGTAGGATGACAGGAAGAAGGATTCCCCAATTGATTTTTCTAAACATGATATTCCTTAAAAAGTCGAACGAAATGTTCGCCTCGTACTTCATAGCTAGGATACATATCCCAGCTTGCTGAAGCGGGACTTAGGAGTATATCCCACCCTTCTCCAGCAATTTCTGTCGCTCTTTGAAACGCTTCATCGAGATTATTTACAATTTCTATCGCATCGTAACCGACAGATAAAGCTTGTCTTCGAATCTCTTCTTTCGTCTCACCAAAAAGAATGAGTTTCTTTATAGACTCTGGAAAGGCCTTAATGAGCGGTTTAAAGTCAGAACCCTTATCCATTCCTCCAGCGATGAGAACAGTTGGTCTCTTAGCACTTTTAATCGCTGGCATGGTAGAATCTGGATTCGTCGCTTTAGAGTCATTAATAAAGCGGATGCCGTTTTTCTCTCCAATGATCTGATAGCGGTGATCGATTCCTTTAAAGGTCGTTAGGACTTCACGAATCGTTTCGTTTTTAATTCCCAAGAGCTTTGAAATACAAATTGCTGCTAGTGCATTTTGAAGGTTGTGGTTTCCTGGAATGAGAATCTCATCAGTCCTTAGAATGGCTTCTCCTTTAAAGAGGATCATTCCATTTTTTACGAAGCATTCGACATCTTTTTCAAAGGTAGAAAAACGAGTGAAGTCACTTAGTAAGAGACCTCGTTTTTCAAAGGCTTCATAGATTCCAGGATCGTCGTAGTTAATGACGATGTTCTTTTTATCTTCTACGTTCTTCCAGAGCTTCATCTTGCTATCGACATAAGGCTCATAACCACCGTGCCACTTCATGTGGTCTGGGGTTAGGTTTGTAAGGACACCTAGACGCACCGAAAAGTGTTCTGTCGTTTCGAGTTGAAAGCTCGAAAGCTCCGTGATGTAGAAGTCCCCATCCTTTGAATTCTTTACGTAGGAAAGGATCGGAAAGCCGATGTTACCCGCTAAAAAGGTGCGTTCATGCTCCTTTTTAATCATCTCATAGATGAGCGTCGTCGTCGTCGTCTTTCCGTTTGTTCCTGTAATTCCAATGATATCGCCCCTAAGCTTTCCATAGGCGAGTTCTGTTTCACCGATGACTGGAATTGAGTGTTCGGTGCAATATTGAAACATGGGATGAAGAACAGAAACACCAGGAGACACAAACGCTGCGTCGTAAGGGGTGCCTTCTTTAAAGAGCTCTACTCCCTCAATGGGATTGTCGTCATATACGTGAAGAATGCACTCCTCTTCACTTTTTAAGTATTCGTAGAGTGCTTTTCCTGTTTTTCCAAAACCAATAATTAAATACTGTTTCATGATACCTTCTAGAGATTAAAGATAAGTAGCGCTAAGATGACGCCTACAAGGTTTATGGCACTAAAGAATGCGACGATCATGTTTTCACTGTAGCCCGACTCTTCAAAGTGATGATGAAGTGGTGCCTTTTTAAAGAAGCGCTTTCCGGTGCGTTTAAAGACAGCCACCTGAATGATAACACTTAAACTTTCTAGCACGTAGATGATCGAAACTAGGATGGCGTAGATCGGCATCTTTACAAGAAGTAGAACGGTTGCGATGAAGCCACCGATCGCAAGCGATCCCGTATCTCCCATGAAGATCTTTGCCGGATGCTTGTTTGCGACAAAGAAGGCCAAGAGAGAGCCTAAAAAGATCACGTTTCCTGAAAAGATAAAGGGTTTATGAAGGCTTCTTGCGATGAGAAGAGTAAAGATCACGATCGTCATGGTGACAGCTGTTAGAAGTCCATCGACGCCGTCTGTGAGGTTCGCACCGTTTGTCATCGCTAAGTAGAAGACGATGACAAAGGGATAATAGAGGATTCCCAAGTCAAAGAGAGTCTTTGAAAAAGGAATGCGGATGGTTCTTGCATTATCTCTTAAAATGTATGCCATAAAGAAAGCAAAGATGATCTGAAGGATGAGCTTTTGAGTCGGTGTGAGTCCTTCATTGTGCTTCTTTGAAATCTTGATTCCATCGTCTAAAAATCCAACGATTGCAAAGAGAACCATACCTAAAACCATGAAGACGTGATTCTCATGAGCTCCTAAAGCAACTAAGCTCACGACGACTGTTGCAAAGAGAAAAGAGATGCCACCCATAGTAGGTATTCCCTGTTTCTTTTGATGGGTCTTTGGAGCATCCTCAAGAATCGGTTGACCGAACTTAAGTCTCGTTAAGAACGGAATTAAAAAGATCAAAGCGACAAAGGTGACAATAAAAGATACCACAACGTAAATGATATTGGTCATAGATTCTCCTTTAAAAAGTTCACCACACGCTCTAATTCCATTCCACGAGAAGCTTTTACAAGTACGATGTCACCTGGCCTTAGAGATTCCTTAAGGACGGCATTTAATTGAGTGATGTTCGAGAAGTGATGTCCATCCTTGTGATTCATCGAAATGAAGCTAGAAAAATCTCCTACGGTATAGACCGTATCGAGCTCTTCTAAGAGTGGATTTTGTCCAATTTTTTGATGCTCGGACTTCGAGAAGCTACCGAGCTCAAAGACATCCCCTAAGACGGCGATATGCCTCTTTCCATCCATTTCAAGAAGCGTTCGAATAGAGCTCAAAATGCTCATCGGTGAAGCATTATACGTATCGTTAATGACTGTAATTCCACCGAACTCCAGGATATTCATTCGCATCATTTCCCCTTGATACGATTCTAAGCCTTCTTTTATGAGCTTTTGATCGATCGAAAGGAGTTTCGCAGCTTCTATAACAAGAAGCGAATTATCGATATTATGTCTACCAGGAACGTTAAGAGAAATTGGTAGTCCGTCGTAGATGAAGGAGTACTTACCATTCATGCTCTGAATGTCAGTAACAAGCGTTGAGTCGGTCTTTTTTACACTGACTTCGGTCTTATAATCGTAGTTTTCGAGCATGGGATCGCTTCCATTTACGATTAACACACCCGATTCATTCATTCCAGAGAGAATTTCGAGCTTGGCATCTCGGATATTTTCAACCGATCCCAAGTATTCAATGTGGCTCGTTCCGATATTTGTAATGAGCGCGATATCAGGATGAGCGAGTTTACTTAATAGTTCGATCTCTCCAGCGTGGTTCATTCCCATCTCAAGAATCAACACTTCCGTATCTCTCGGCATGTTTAGAACTGTTAAGGGTAAGCCGATTTCATTATTGAAGTTCCCGTCGGTTGCGTGCGTTTTATAAGCGCGTTCAACGACAGAGCGCATGAAGTTCTTCGTCGTGGTCTTTCCATTGGAACCTGTAATCGCTACGACCTTGGCACCCGTTTTTTCTAAGAAGGAACCTGCTAGGCACTGTAATGCCTTTAAGGTATCATCTACGAGGTAGATATCTAAGCCTTTAAATTGCTCTTCGTTTTCTTCGTAGTATTGCTTTTGAACGAGAGAAACCTTGGCACCCTTTTCAAAGGCTTCACGGACAAAGCTGTTGCCGTTAAATTTTTCTCCCATAATGGGAACAAAGAGACCATCTTTGATCGCCTGTCTACTGTCGATAAAGACGCCCTTAATTTCTCCTGTTAACAATCGGTCTAAAATTTCCATAAATCTCCCCCCTCAAGTGGGATGCGCGCCGTTCCCGATTTAGGAATCGAATCGACTCGATACTTTTCAAGCTTCGTTGGATCCTTTGGAATCGTAACATCCGTTAAGAGCGATCCCTTGGTCTTACGAGTCACTTGAACGCCTTGGTTATTTCTCGAGCTCTTTTCAGGAATGAGCGCTGTATTTACGAGTAAAATGTACTCTTTTCCGTTACTTAAGCGTGTGACGAGGATATCGGTATCCTTTTCAAGCTGAGCCATCATGACGAGTGGACTTCCGTCGAAGTAAGCATTTAAGAGCTGTCTTCTTCTCGTCTTCGTCTCATAGCTTGAAAGCGGTACCTTCGAAAGCTTTCCGTTTTCAAAGGCAAAGAGCATATGTCCACTGAAATCTTTCGTAACCGCCATGTAGATCACATGTTCATCGAGCTCTAGTTCAAGCTCATTCGATAAGTAAACCCCTAGCTCACTCGACTTATTTAACGTCACCTGATCGCCTTGAAGCTTATAGACATTATGCTTATTCGTAAAGAAGAGGAGTGTATGCTCTGAGTCTATCGGAAAACGACTTACAATTTCATCGCTGTCTTTTAAGCGCTGCTCGGGATACTTTTCAAGGTGTTGTGGATCAATAGCTTTAAAGTAGCCGTCACGCGTTAAAAAGGCTACAAAAGGGAATACCTTTTGTTCGATCTCTTCGAGTAGGTCTAAATCACCTTGAACCTCATCTATTGTAACGATTTGAGACTTTCTAGGCAAGCCGTAGGAGCGTTTGATCTCTTTCAACTCTTGAATAATAAGTTCCGAAATCAACTGATCGGAATCATAGAGTGCTTTTGCTTCTTCAATGCGAGCTAAGAGGTCCTTTTCTTCAGCGATGCGGTTCGTAATAAACTCGCGGTTGATGTTTCGAAGCTTAATGTTTGCAACGAATTCTGCCTGAACTTCGTCTAGCATAAAGCGTTTCATGAGGTTTGGAACGACTTCTTTTTCAAGTTCTGTCTCACGAATGACTTTAATGACGGCATCAATATCTAAAAGAACATTCTTTAAGCCTTGAATCAAGTGAAGCTTTTCTTCAAACTTTCCGAGGTCATAGCGAACGCTTCTTCGGATGCAACTCACTCTGAAGTCAAGCCAGTGCTTTAAGATGTCACGAACACCAAGTTGACATGGATAAGCGTTAACAAGTACGTTGAAGTTACAACTAAATGTATCTTCAAGCGGAGTATCTCTATACAGTCTTGCCATCACCTGATCGGGATCGGCTGAGCGTTTTAAGTCGATCGCAATCTTTAATCCATTGAGATCGCTCTCGTCACGAATGTCACTGATCTCTTTTAATGTACCTGCTTTAATGAGACTGATCGTCTTTTCAATGATCGCTTCGATCGTCGTCGTATAGGGAATCTCTGTAATCTCGATGACATTTCCCTTATGGATGTATTCCATTCTTCCTCGGATCTTAAAGGTACCCGTCCCCTCTTCCATCATGCGATGGAAGACGTCTTCATCGTAGATGATCGACCCTCCCGTAGGAAAGTCAGGGCCATGAATGTATTTTAAAAGATCGACCTTAGGATTTTTAATGTAGTGGATCGTCGCATCGATAATTTCTCCCAAGTTAAAGGAGCAGATGTTCGATGCCATGCCTACGGCAATTCCCTTATTGGGATTTACTAAAATCGTAGGAAAGCGCACTGGAAGAAGTGTCGGCTCATAGAGGGTACCGTCGTAGTTGGGCTCAAAGTCGACCGTATCCTTATCGATTTCTGCAAACATTTCTTCCGTGATCGTTTCAAGTTTTGCTTCCGTATAACGGCTCGCAGCATAGCTCACGTCTCTTGAATAGACCTTACCGAAGTTTCCCTTCGAATCGACATAAGGGTGGAGTAGACTCTCATTCCCTTTCGCCATTCTCACGAGCGTCTGATAGATCGCTTCATCTCCGTGTGGGTTCAGTTTCATCGTCTGACCGACAATATTAGCACACTTCGTCTTGGCTCCCTTTAAAAGCCCCATCTTATACATCGTATAGAGGAGCTTTCTGTGAGCAGGCTTCAGTCCGTCAATTTCCGGTAGTGCACGAGAGAGAATGACGCTCATGGCATAGGGCAGATAATTTTTTTCTAATGTTTCTGTAATTGGTTGTTTGATCGTTTCGTTCATCATTACCTCATCTTGTCACTACTATTATAAATGATTATGTCAATCAAAGGAAATAACAGAAAAGAAACTGCACCATGTGCAGTTTCAGTCTTCTTTTACAATTTGTATTCCAGCACTTGCTCCAATACGAGTAGCACCTGCTTCTACCATCTCAAGGGCAGTTTTACGGTCTCTGATACCACCGCTCGCCTTCACTTCCTTAGAGAAGTTTTCTTTCATGAGGCGTACATCTTTTACCGTAGCACCACCCGAGCGGAAACCTGTCGATGTTTTTACGAAATCGGCCTCTGCTTCATCACAGATCTTACAAGCGCGGACGATTTCTTCTTCTGTAAGTTCACACGTTTCGATGATGACCTTTAGAACCTTACCACGCGTTACATCGCGAATCGCCTTAAGCTCATGTAAGACCTTTTCGTCTTCCTTTGCTTTTAATAGACCGTAGTTCATGACGACGTCAATGTCATCGGCACCATGGCTAACAGCAAGCTCAGCTTCAAAGATCTTCGTTGCCGTGCAGTTCACGCCTAAAGGAAAACCTACGACGGTCGTGACCCCTACGGTAGAGCCCTTTAAGCACTCTTTGGCAAATGAAACGAAGCTCGGATGAACACAGACCGTTTTAAATTGATACGTCTTTGCTTCCTTACATAGCGCTTCGATATCCGCTTTAGAACTACAGGGATTCAGATTCGTGTGGTCGATAAAATTATTCATGGTCGACAATGACTTCTACCTCATCGCCACTCTTAAGTGCACAGCAGTTTGCTTCATCGGTATCGATGTGTAGATCGAGTTTATGAGTGGAACCAACGCGAGCGAGTACATTTTCAAGAACCGTTGCACGAACGCCAGGAACGCGAATCTTTACAATGTCCTTGTCTTTAATGCCCCAAGCACTAGCTTCTTCTGTAGACATATGAATATGACGAGCAGCTACAATGACGCCTTCTTTGATCTCAAGCTCACCCTTTGGTCCAACGAGCTTAATACCAGGTGTACCAGCGATATCTCCGGAATTACGAACGACACCAGGAACACCTAGAGCAAAAGAGTCACTGAGACTGATTTCAACTTGTGTTTGAGGACGTGTTGGTCCTAGAATACGAGCTTTCATGGTGGACTTTGGTCCAACGATTTCTACGCGCTCTTCAGCAGCGAATTGACCTGGTTGTGAAAGGTCTTTCATGGGATGAAGTTCAGCGCCTTCACCGAAGAGAATTTCAAGAGCTTCTTGATTCACGTGAACATGGCGAGCGGAAACGCCAACTGTTGCAATATTTTTCATTTCAATCTCCTTTTTTGAATTCATTCCATGTTCATTATAGCACGCTTTAGAAAAGCGTGTATTCATTTGAGTCCTTTAAAAACTTCCCGTCGATGTAGTAATAAGGGTCTAACTGATACCAACACTGAATCCATCGCCTTCTTATTTTAAATTTAGGTAAAATCACAAACTGCTTCGGCTTAACAAACTTTTCCCACGGCATTTTATGAAAAGGGAGAATCGAAACGTATTCGATCCTCCCCTGCCTCTTAATGAGGCCGTTCATTGACCACCGATGTTTTCGATGTCGAGTTCTACAGCTTTAATGCTGTCGATTAAGTTCTGAGCATACTCAACGATAAAGTTTTTAAATAGAAGCGCGAGTCCAATGAGGATCGCTGTCAAAATGACGAGTTCGACCGTTCCAAACCCTTTTTCTCTTAAATCCATTCTTACCTCCCAAAAAACATAGATATAAACGGAGAAACCAAGTAGATGATCATGAGGAGCATATTGAACATCATAGGAATCATCATGAGGTTTTCCTTGCGTTCAAGTTCAATCTTTTTAATCCTGTAATAGCGATTATGAATATCTTCACTCAAGCTGATAAAGTCGAGTGACAAGTCGCGTGTCGTAAAGGTCTTGTTCTTTTCTATTAAGATCGAAATCTTCTTCACCACAATCCAGCGCGTCAAGTTATAGAGGTGCTCTAAGTCCTTTAAGTGCTCATCGACCTCTCGAATGGGAGCAAAGATCACCTGAGAACTTATGGCCTCATTTAAGGCTTGAAGCTGATGCTTTCCACGAAGTAAGGAAAGCTCGTAAATAAAGAGGTGGCGGTTGATCTTTTCAATGAGAAGAAGCTCGCTCTTTTTCTGCCTCTCTGAAATCATTAAAAAGACAAAGAGAACAAAGAAGACACCTGTAAGAATCGCGATCCAAGCAAGTTCCTTTACAAACGATGCAACCGTTAATAGAAGGAGTAATAACTCTAAGGCCTGCGATAATTTACATAGTAAGTGTACGATGTACGATTCATTCCAACCGCTTACTAAGGTATTCGTAAGAAGAAAGACAAAGCCTTCTATTCCGCGCATGCTTTGAAAGACCTTTTGTAAAAGAATCGGCCAGAATATGAGGTAGAGAATAAAAATTACAATCATTCGTTTTTAATCCAAAAGTCACTCAGATAATACGTGATAATAAATCCCAAGACCGTTACGAGTTCAATCTTATCCGATGGCCTCGACGGCAAGACGAAGCGCATCAAGAGCATAATGATAATTGGTAGAATCTTCATCATTTTCATTCGATAACGTATCACCTGAAATTCGCTCTCAAGGTCTTCTCTTAAAAGAATCTGCTTTTCAAAGAGCTCCGCTTGGTTTTTAAAGATCGAAAGGCGAAACTCCCGCTCGGAGGGGTGAATGAAGTACGAGGGTAATTCAAAGCTACCGATCTCTTCATAACTGTGACGAGGAGAATTTCCAGCTTCGACAAGAGCGATAAAGGTACCTAGCTTTTGTAGAAGGACCTTATCCTTATTCTTATAGTCGAAGTCTTTTACGACCTGAATCGAAGCTACGATAAAGCTAATGAGGACCACTATACGAGCCAAAGGATTATAGGAACTTATGATGAGTTCAAGCCCTATGTGATAGAGCACACATTCAATGATTTTCAACCAAATCATGAATTTCTACCTTTCCATTCACATAGTGAATGCTCGATATCGTTTGAACCTTTCGATGCTTCTTTCCACTCATCTGCACGATGAGATCAATACTTCCTCCTAAATACTTCCCTACGGCTTCATACGGAACATTCGCTTCGAGAAGAAGGATCTCAAGGCGTGCGAGCATATCCTTCGCAGAACTACCGTGACCTGTAGAAAGCGCTCCATTATGCCCCGTATTAATCGCATGAAGGTAATCAATGATCTCATCGCGGCGAATTTCACCTAAAATGATGCGGTCAGGACGTAGACGAAGTGACGCCTTTACGAGGTCACTTGACGTCGTAGGCTTTACTTCATACTGCGCTTCTGCCGTTCGCATATAGATCGCATTCGATCCCTTTGGTGCTTTAATTTCCTGCGTATCTTCGATCACGATCAAGCGCTCTTCTGGATCGATAAAGGTGAGTAAGTAATTTAAAAGTGTCGTCTTCCCACTACTCGTCTCCCCGCTAATAAAGATGGTCTTTCGATCTCTTACGGCTTGTTCTAAAAATGTTGCGATTTCCTCTGTAAAAAAGCCATTCTGTAAGAACCGTTCGCGAGTAAATTGTTTTTCTGCTTTTTTTCGAATACTTAAGACAGGCTCTGCCTGTGTAATGTTGGAATGGACGACACAGACGCGAAAGCGGTTTTCAATGTCAAAATCGAGTATCGGCTTATCGATAGCGATTCGTTGGTTGTATTTTGCTAAAAAGTAGTACAGATCCTTTTCATAGTTATCCTTTGAGCTGTACACATTCTCGATTCGCTGTATTTTACCTCCTTCCTCCACGTACACATGATTCCAACTATTGATCATGATTTCACTTCCCTCGACGAGTAAGAGCTTTTCTAAGGGATTCTGTTCTCTTACACTCATCTCGGGACAATAGTCCGTTAATAGCTTTTCTAAGGCGTTCTCCATTCCTCCATCCTTTCTTAAGATGAGTATAGCGAGCATACGTGAAGGAGTGTCAAAAACGCCTTCTTCTTTCCAAAGCGGAAACAAAAAAAGACAGCTAAGCTGTCTTTCTTCATTGTTTGACCGAACCTATAAGCCGAGTTCTGTTTTTGTAATCATCTATCTCAGGAGCTATGTTGCCATAGCCCTCTTGCGACCTACCACGGGCGAACGAGCCGTTCATAGATGCCCTTATTTTGGTCTTGCTCCAGGTGGGGTTTACAGAGATGAACTGTCGCCAGCCATCTGGTGAGCTCTTACCTCGCCTTTCCATCCTTACCTTTACAGGCGGTTTCTTTCTGTTGCACTTTCCTTCGAGTCGCCTCGACTGGGTGTTACCCAGCACCTTGCTCTAGGGAGCTCGGACTTTCCTCATGAAAATTCACGCGATTACTCAGTTCGGTGAGTCCAATTATACTAGAGAATCCATCCCACGTCAAAGACGTTTTTTTAGCTCCTCTAAGCGATCTATGATAGATTCATCCTTTGACTTTTTATAGATCATCTCATATCTATCGATTTCTCTTTTATAAAACGCCTGAAGAATCTCTGGACTTTCTGAAGAAGTCTTAAAAAAGCGAATATCGTAGGGTTCCTCTCGTCCTGGTTCTACGAGAAAGATCTGAAAGAACTTCTCGTTTTCAAAGACGATCTGTTCTTTAAGGATTCGAAAGTTGTTCTCTAAAAGGTACTCTCTTAAAACTTCTGTGTGCTGCATGGGCTGTAAGACGATGGCCTTTAGCTTTTGAAATGCTTCAAAGCTTTCAGAGAGAATTTTCTTTATGAGTTCACCGCCCATACCAGCGATGATGGCTGCATCTACAGGCTCATGAAAGCCCTTTAAACCGTCGTGAAGGGAAAGAATGACTCGATCATCCTTAAACGCTTCTGCTTGCTTTAAGGGACCCTCTGAAGCTTCTGTGGCATAGACGACTTCCCCACGCTCTGCTAAGAGGTTTGAGACCTTACAGTGGTCTGCACCAATATCTACGACAGCAAGTCCTGTAGGAACGAGCTGTACGATGGCTTCCATACGATCCATTAATCGAGATAGTCGGAGAGCTTTCTCGAACGCGTTGGATGCTTGAGCTTACGTAGAGCCTTCGCTTCAATTTGACGAATGCGCTCTCTCGTAACATCAAACTTCTTACCAACCTCTTCGAGCGTTCTCGCCCTTCCGTCCTCTAAGCCAAAGCGAAGCTTTAGAACCTTTTGTTCTCTCGGAGTGAGACCGTCTAGAACCTCCATAAGAACCTCTTTAAGCATGGAAAAAGCGGCAGCATCTGCTGGTGCTTGTGCTTCGAGGTCTGGAATAAAGTCTCCTAAGTGGCTATCTTCTTCTTCACCGATCGGTGTCTCAAGGGAAACGGGTTCCTGAGAGATCTTCATGATCTCACGAACCTTATCTTCTGTAATGCCCATCTCTTTTGCAATCTCTTCAGGCGATGGTTCACGACCTAAGTCCTGAAGGAGCTGTCTCGATACGCGCATGAGTTTATTAATCGTCTCGACCATGTGTACGGGGATACGAATGGTACGAGCTTGGTCTGCGATGGAACGAGTAATCGCTTGACGAATCCACCAGGTGGCATACGTTGAAAACTTAAAGCCCTTTCTGTAGTCGAACTTTTCTACGGCCTTCATAAGACCTAAGTTTCCCTCTTGAATGAGGTCTAAAAAGAGCATGCCTCTTCCGACGTAGCGCTTCGCAATACTTACAACGAGTCTTAGGTTTGCTTCACAGAGCTTTTGCTTGGCATCTTCATCGCCTGCTTCCATACGCTGAGCGAGCTCGATCTCTTCTTCGGCACTTAAGAGCGGTACACGACCAATTTCCTTTAAGTACATGCGAACAGGATCGTCTAAGCTAATGCCTTTAGCAACTTTTGAAAAGTCTGCACTTAAATCGACATCGACCTCTTCCTCATCTTCGAGTTTATCTTCGTCGACATCTTCAAAGTCCTTTTCGTCTAAAAGCTCTTCGCCATCTGCGTCCTCTTCAATGAGAATTCCTGCATTCGATAGTCTTTCAATAATTAAAAGCTCCTCATCCTTTGAAAGATCTTCAGCATCGAGCGCACCCGTAATGTCGTCGTAGGAGAGCTTGCCTTCCTTTAACCCTTTTTTCTCTAGTAAGGTATATACATTTTCGTTCATTCTTTCTCCTTTAATGACTGAGCTTCATTCTGAGATCCATGAGTTTTTCTACCGCTTGTAGAATCATCTGTCGTTCGAGGTCGCTTTTTCTAATTGCTTCGATCTTTTTATCGATGAGCTCTAGCGCATAGCTTTTAAAGAGACTCGTCCAATTTTCTACGTCGGTCTCATTTGGCTTGGCTTTTAAGAGCTGCTCCCATTCTTCTATTTCTGCAATCTCGAAATGATCTAGTACTGACTCTCTATTATATCCGTTTTTCTCAACAATCAAACAGATTAATTTCTTTTCATTTTCTTTAAAGAGTCCAAAGAGACCGTGATTCATGACCTCCTTAGCGATTTCTGGATGCTCTAATAATACCTTTAAAAAGCGTTCTTCAACCTTCGTTCGACGAACGGTTTCCTTGATCTCTTTCTTCGGTTCAAAGGCGAGGTCTTGCTTTAAGCTATTTAAAGACGTATTGAGTTCTGTAGCAATGGTCTGAAGATAGATTTCTTTTACTGACTGTTCTTTGATGTCAGAAAGAATCTTTAAAGATTCTTTTAAAAACTCAGTCTTACCGGAAATCTGAGAGATGTCATACTTCTCTCTCGCTTCATCGAGTAGATAACTATAGATGTCCTTTTTATTCTTTTCTAAGTAGGATAAAAAGGCATCTTTACCGTAAGCAAGGACGTATTCATCGGGATCCTTCCTCTCAGGAAGGGTGACGATATAGGTCTTTAAATCGGTCTCTTTTAGAATTTCTACAGCCCTTCTCGTAGCCTTCTTTCCTGCATCATCGCCATCGAAAAGCACGATGAGTTCCTTCGCATAACGAGAAAGTAGCTTCGCCTGCTCTTTCGTAAAGGCTGTTCCTAAACTCGCTACGGCATTTTTTATCCCTTTATCGTAAAGCCCGATGACATCCATGTATCCTTCGACGAGAAGTAGCTCTGGCTTTTCCAGGTGGTTTTTAGCGAGATTTAATCCGAAGACGTGAAAACTTTTATTAAAGAGAACCGTATCGGGACTATTTAGATACTTCGGTTCGCTCCCATCCATACTTCTTGCACCGAAGCCTATGACCTTTCTTTGAAGGTTTATGATGGGAAACATCAAGCGGTTACGAAAGCGATCGATGGTGTTTCCATGCTTGGTTTTACTAAAGAGTCCTGAGGGTTCGATGAGTTGCTGCCCTGGCTTTAAGGCTTTAAAGAGTGCATCCCATTCGTCTGGCGCAACGCCTAGTCCAAAGGCTTTGGCCGTCTCATCAGAGATACCGCGCTTTTTTAGATACTCTTTCGCTTCCTTATTCGTTTGAAGTTCATGGAGATAGTAAAGAGCTGCTTTCTTATTGAGTTCATAAAAAGGCTTCGTAGGAACGCGTTCCGTGTCGGTATTCGTTCGGTAGGGCTCTAAGTCGATATGATTTCTCTCACAGAAAAGCTCGAGTGCTGGAAGAAAGTCGAGGTGTTCCATCTGCATGAAAAACTGCAGTGCATTTCCTCCTGCACCGCAACCAAAGCACTTAAAGTACTGTCTTTCGGGATCTACGACAAAGGAAGGCGTCTTCTCTGAATGGAAAGGACAGAGTCCTTTGTAGTTTCTTCCAGCCTTCTTTAAACTGACGTGCTCCGAAACGACATCGACGATATTCACTTGTTCATTGACGATGCGTCCAATGTCATCGACGTATTTTAGTGCCATGACCAGGTCTCCGGAACGAAGAGTTCACGAAAGACTTGAATTGCGTACCGATCTGTCATTCCTGAGACAAAGTCTTTTACAGCAACGTTTCCCTCTAAGAGGTAATCTTCGTAAAAGTCCTTTCCCATCTCTTTGGGATGATCGAGGAAATAGAGGTAGAGTCTCTTGAGTAGCTCTTCTGCTTTCGCTTCTTCGCTCTTAGCTTTCGGATTAAAGTAGAGGTTTGAAAAGAGAAAATGACGCATAGAATCGAGTGCTTCTCCCTTTTCTTTACTGAGTGTAATCTCTCCGAGCTTGTCGCTCGTCGTGATGAGGTCGTTTATAAAGGTTGAGATGCGCTGTGAGCTCGTCGTTCCTAAAAAATCGAGATGACGAAATACATCTTCTTTTAGGATCCCTGCTCGAATGGCATCATCGGTGTCGTGGTTAACATAAGCGATGCGGTCGGCGTATTTAATGAGTTGACCTTCAGGCGTACTGGCGACGTTCTTTCCGCCGTGATTTCTAATTCCATCTAGTACTTCGATCGAAAGATTCAAGCCTCGTAATTCTTTTTTCGGACGTCGTTCTAAGAATTCGACGACGCGAATCGACTGCTTCGCATGATCGAAACCACCGGGATGAATGTCATTCAGTGCTTTTTCTCCGCAGTGACCAAAGGGCGTATGGCCGAGGTCGTGAGCAAGCGCGATGGCTTCTGTGAGATCTTCATTTAATCGGAGAGCTCGTGCCATACTTCGTGCAATCTGAGAAACCTCAATGGTATGTGTTAAACGGGTGCGGTAGTGATCGCCTTCTGGTGATAGGAAGACTTGTGTCTTATGCTTTAAACGACGAAAGGCTTTCGAATGGATGATGCGATCACGGTCGCGCTGAAAACAGGTGCGAAAATCGTCTGGAATCTCACCTGGATAAATGCGACCTTTCGAATCGGCTGACTTTGTCGCCCATTCGCTGAGGTGTTGTTTTTCAAAGGCCTCAGCCTGCACTCGATCAAATATCATGGTCTCTCCTTTACAATGCGAAGGATACTCGATGCGACCTCCTCGATGCTTTTAAAGTTCACGTTAATGACGGGAATCTGAAGTCGTTCAAAGAGCTCATTCGAAAAAGCCAGTTCCTTTTCAATGTGCTCGACTTTTGCATAGAGGCTTCCTTCTCCAAAGCCAAAGGCCTTCATTCGTTCTTGACGAATGGAAACGAGCGTCTTTGCATCATTGGTAAGTCCAAAGAGCTTACTTTTATTGATGGAAAAGAGCACCTCTGGGACGGTAACTTCAGGAAGGATCGGAATATTTGCAACCTTATAACCGAGGGTTGCAAGATACATACTAAGTGGTGTCTTACTCGTTCGACTGATGCCGAGTAGAATGATGTCTGCCGTATCGATGTTATGAAGCGTCTTTCCGTCATCGTACTTTACGGCAAATTCCATCGCTTCAATGCGCTTAAAGTAGGCTTCATTGGTGGCATTTTGTCTTCCCGGTCTACGTAGGGGCTCGAGCCCTGAGACATGACTTATGCCATCGATGACATCCTGAAGAAGATTCACACTAAAGATCCCACGTTCTTTCGTAAACGTTTGGATCTCCTTTTGAAGGGCAGGATCCACGAGTGTATAGCAGACGAAATCACCTGGCTCTAATCTTAAAAAAAGTTCCTGAAGCTTTTTTTTCGTATCGATAAAAGGTACGACTTCAAGAACGACTGAGGTACCGTCAAATTGAGCAAGACCCGCTTGGAGGACGGCGCGAGCCGTCTCTCCAATGGAATCGCTTACGGCAATTATTTTATTCATAGACAAATTTCTTTTGGAAGTAAGCGAGAAGATCCTTGATATCTACACGCTCTTGTTCCATCGTGTCACGGTCACGAACGGTAACTTTTCCATCTTCAAGGCTATCGAAGTCAACTGTTACGCAGTACGGTGTTCCAATTTCATCGAAGCGACGGTAGCGCTTTCCGATCGATCCGCGATCGTCAAATTCTACGGTGAAGTACTTACTTAAAACGCTATAGATCTCTTCTGCCTTTTCGTTGAGCTTTTTATTAAGTGGCGTCAAGCCGATCTTAACGGGAGCGAGCATCGGATGGAAACGAAGAACGGTTCGGGTCGTTCCGTCTTGAAGTTCTTCTTCATCGTAAGCATCTAAGAGAATCGTAAGGAATAGTCTATTTGGGCTTACCGATGGTTCAATGACATAAGGAATGTACTTCTCGTTTGTAATCGGGTCTAAGTAACTCATATCCTTTGTCGATGCTTCTTGGTGACGTGTGAGGTCAAAGTCTGTGCGTGATGCAATACCCCAGAGTTCTCCCCAACCGAAGGGGAACAAGTATTCGATATCACTTGTAGCATTCGAATAGTGGCTGAGTTCTTCTGGATCGTGCTCACGCACTCTTAAGTTCTCTTCTTTTACGCCAAAGCGGAGTAAGAAGTCCATGGTAAATTTCTTCCAGTAGTCGTACCATTCGAGTTCAGTTCCCGGCTTACAGAAGAATTCAAGCTCCATCTGTTCAAATTCACGCGTTCTAAAGATGAAGTTACCAGGGGTAATCTCATTTCTAAAACTCTTACCAATTTGACCAATACCAAAAGGAACTTGCATACGAGATGCTCTCTGAACGCTCTTAAAGTCGACAAAGATTCCTTGTGCCGTTTCAGGGCGAAGGTAGATGGTCGTAGCACTTTCTTCGGTGACGCCTTGGAAGGTTTTAAACATCAGGTTGAACTGACGGATATTTGTATAATTGTGTTTTCCACAAGATGGACAGGGAATGTTCTTTTCTTCGATGACTTTTTCAAGAGCCTCTGAATTCAGTCCATTGATGTTCTCGTGGATGTCGTTTGTAACAAAATACTCTTCAATGAGCTTATCGGCTCTAAAACGGCTCTTACATTCCTTACAGTCAATGAGTGGATCGGAGAAACCACCGACGTGACCACTTGCTTTCCAAACGTCTGTGTTCATGAGAATAGCAGCATCAATGCCGACATTTCTCGGATGAGACTGGATGTAGTAGACCCACCAGGCTCTCTTAATATTTCCGATAAATTCGACACCTAAAGGACCGTAGTCCCAAGTGTTTGATAAGCCACCATAAATTTCTGATCCGGGAAAGACAAAGCCACGGTTCTTTGCTAGCGCTACGATAGTCTCCATACTTACGTTCATTGTTAAGCCTCCATTGGATTCATTAAATCTTCTTTGATATGCATGAGTTCATCTAAGATACGTTCCGTATTTAAGTAAAAAATTCTTCCTTGCTTGTTGTAGATGGCAAGCGTGTGTCCTGTCGCTAAAAGGCCTACGATACTCCAAAAGGAAGCCTTTCTTAGGAAAGGAACGACGACGCCTACGAGTGCTACAGCAGGAATACGAAAGAGTTCTGCTTCGTCTTTGTAGCAGACGATCTCTGTCGCTAAGCCCTTTTCGAAGTACTCGATCAGTGTACTCGTAAGGTCTTCAAAGGTACCACTATTCATAAGTTCATTTAATTCAGCCATGTTTCCTCCTGTTATTCTTCTGGAATCGAATCAATAGGAATGTCTAAGTGATAGCTTAGATAATTCGATAAGGTGTCAGTGAGTTCATTGAAAGGAGCTTCTTCAAAGCGAGTGTTGACGAAGGTCTTAAAAGAAGAACCCTTTAGTTCCTTTAAAATCTTTAGAGCTTCTTCTGAGAGTTCAATCTCACCTTCTGTAGAGATCGTTCCCTCTTCGATCGTCAAGTACCTTCCGCCCTCTTCTATTAGTGGATAAATACCCATATCGTAGAGCACTGCCCCATAGAGATAGAGCTTACATGAGGGATAAAGGGAAGGAAACTTATTCATGACGTACACACTATTTACAAGCGCTTCGTAGATTCGCTTTTGTGACGCACGAGGCGGTAAGATTTCTAAGAGAAGCTTTGAAAAGAACGACACCTTATAGAGTGCATCGAGATTTTCACGTAAGGCATAAAAGCTTTCTGTGACCGTCCCTTGGCTTAGGGAAAATTCATTTTTTCCATTCAGCTGAAAATGGCCATAGACAAAGGGTTGAGTGAGCCTATTTAAGACGCTCTTGGGGTGATTGCCACCTTTACTAAAGACGTCGATTAAGCCCATTTCCCGGGTGAAAATCTTCAGGTAGCTATCTAAAGGAGAGATCTTTTCTCGCTTTAAAACGATTCCTTCGAGCTCGATGATCATCTCTTATATCCGTAATCTTCTACGTAATGGGCACTCTCTCGCCAGCGTTCCTTGACCTTGACCCAAAGATCTAAGCGAACCTTACAGTCGAACATCGCTTCAAGTTCTACGCGAGCGGCCTTTCCGATGCCCTTAAGTTTTCTGGCGCCTTTACCGATGACGATGGCTTTATGCGACTCGCGTTCTACGATGATGGTAGCGATGACGTCGATTCGCCCCTCGCCTTCTGTAAATTCTTCGATCACGACGGCGATCCCATGAGGTACCTCTTGATCGAGATAGAGAAGTGCTTTTTCTCGAATAACTTCACTTACGAGCATTCTCTCAGAGAGGTTCGTCCACTGATGTTCGCTATAGTACATCGGACCTTCATCGAGGTAGGAAAACATGCGATCGATGAGTCCCGTACAAGTTTCTGGACTCGTCGCCTGAATGGCAAGGATTTCTTTAAAAGGATAAAGTTCCTTCACTTCATCGATAAGTTTTTGAACCTCTTCTTGACTTACGAGGTCAATCTTATTAAGGAGTAGAATCGCAGGAACATCTTTGGGAAGAGCTCCTAGCATAAACTGATCCCCTGGTCCAAAGCCTGCGCTCGCATCGATTAACATCATCACGAGATCCATCGATTGAAGCGTGTCTTCTATAACGCTCTTCATGTAGTTATCGAGTTCATTTTTCGGCTTATGCATGCCTGGTGTATCGACAAATACGATCTGGCCATCAGGACGATTTAAAACGCCTTGAATGCGATTTCTCGTCGTCTGTGGCTTATCACTTACGATCGAGATCTTCTGCCCTAATAGAGCGTTTAAAAGGGTGCTCTTACCGACGTTTGCGCGCCCTACGATTCCTACAAAGCCCGATTTAAACATCTAAGTCTCCCTTCGAAAAGGAATGAGGAAGCAAGTCTTCGATGGAATACGCTTTACATACGTTTTCATCACAGAGGTAGATCGTAGCCTTTTTTGCAAGTTCTAATAGCACCTGACGACAGATGCCACAAGGAGCTGTAAAGGGGTTATCGGCTACGATATAGACTTCTTTAATCTCTGTGTCGCCCTTACTATAAGCTTGACTTAAAGCCGATCTTTCGGCACAGATGGTCGCACCATAAGAAGCATTTTCAATGTTACAGCCCTCGTACATACCGTTCTCTGTGACGACCACACAGCCTACGTGAAAATCACTATAGGGAACATAGGCTTTTTGTCTTACTTTTTTTGCGAATTCAAATGCTTTTTCGTTCATTTCACCTCAATTGGTAGTTCTACGGGAACGATGTTGATCATCGTAAGCCCTGGATTTAATATGAGCTCTTCCCCATCGAGTTTAAACTGAAAGGGGGCATCTTCTGTAACCTTATCATAGCTTGCCTTAAAGCGCTGGCCTTGAACGTAGTAGTCCATAGGCTGGTCAATACCCTGGTAGAGGATCTTTTCATGAATGCCGTTGGGCATCTTGGTTTGAACGCGAGGGATGATGAAGAGGTTCGAAAACTCGACGACTTCTTCTGTTTCTTTATCGACTTGTAGAATGTCGTCGATGTACTTCACATAGACTTTCTTTTCGGGATCATAGCGGTATTCAATCTGACTCTTTCCGTCGTAACTAAAGTGAATCGATTCCGCCTTCTCTCCTCCGGTGTATTCCTTCACTGCGTCATACACTTTAAACGATTCCTTAGCACTATCTGAAATCTCCGTATCGATGCCCTTTTCTTTTACAGCCTCATAGACCTTATCGACCATGGCATAGAGGTTATGTGGAGCATAGCGATCTTTAGAGCGGTAATAACCTGGATGATAGAACTCATCCCAGTCAGTGATGAAGCGCTCGACACCGCTATTTTTTACGTAAGCGTAGTTACCGCAGTGACCGTAGATCGAACGGTAGCCGCTCGCAAGGTAAAAGAAAGCAGGTCTAGCCGAACGAATCGGTCCAATGACGCCTTCGTCAGCTTCTGTAACAAACATATATCTCGTCTGTTTCGCTTCGATGTTTGCTTCATAGATGACCTTTGCAAGCTTCCAGCCCGTCTGAGGTCTCGCTTCTTTGGCATTATTCACCATAAAAGTGATGGGACGCTTCGATTCAAAGAGCGGATGACTCGAAAGAACAGGCTCGGTCGTTTCAGGTTCCTGGGTCTCTACGACGGGTTCATGCGTTTCTACTTTTACCGGTTCACTCGTTGGGGCGACCTCCGCTTTCTTACAGGAAACGCCAAATAGTACGACACAAAGGATTAGTACAAAAAGTGCTCGCTTCATTGCTCCTCCAAATGGCGATACGCCTCTTCTTCTTTTTTACGCATCGCCTGTTTATCGTTTTCATTTTCATGGTCAAACCCTAGAAGATGGTACATGCTATGAATCGTAAGATATGCGATCTCACGCTCGGTAGAATGACCATATTCTAAAGCTTGCTCCTTCATTTTTTCAACATTTAATACGATATCCCCTAAAAAGAGATATCGTTCGGTTCGAATTTCTTCTAACGACGTGTATTGAGGAAAACTCAAGACGTCGGTCGTACGATCGATTCCTCGGTAGTCTCGGTTAAGGCTTCGAATCATTTCGGAATCAAAGACACTCACGGATACTTCCCCCTCCATCGAAAGATCCTCGATCTTTAAGACACTCTCAATCGCACGTTCTATGTAGTTATTCTCCTCCTCTGTAAGAGGAGCACTGATGTTCCAAACGATCTTCATTTTTTCTCGTAGCGATCGAGAATTTTCTTTACGAGCGAATGGCGAACGACGTCTTCGGTCGTAAACTCGATCACTGAAATATCATCGACATCCTTTAAGATGGTCGTAGCGTGCTCTAAACCACTCATCTTACCACTCGGAAGGTCCACTTGTGTGATGTCACCATTTACGATGACCTTGGAATCAAAGCCAAAGCGAGTGAGGAACATCTTCATCTGATCCTTCGTAGTGTTTTGTGCTTCATCTAGAATGATAAAGCTATTATCTAAGGTACGACCGCGCATGTAGGCGAGCGGTGCCACCTCTATAACACCCTTCTCACGCATCCTCTGAAGACCCTCGGTTCCGAAAATGTCGGTCAAGGCATCGTACAGGGGTCTTAGATAGGGATCGACCTTTTCCTGAAGATCTCCAGGAAGGAATCCCAACTTCTCTCCAGCTTCAATAGCGGGACGCGTAATAATGATGCGACTAATTTCTTTTTTCTTATAATAACGTGCAGCCATCGCAACAGCGAGGAAAGTCTTACCCGTTCCTGCAGGTCCTGTGCCAAAGGTCAAGGTGTTTTCTGAAATCGCCTGAACGTATTTCGCTTGATTGACGGTCTTTGGCTTAATGACCTTACCTTTTAAGGTACTGACGATCGCTTCTTGGTCAAAGTCCTCATTTCCTCGTTCTGGTTCTGTCGCCATGAGAATCGTATATTCAAGCTTTTGAAGGTCTACGATTTCGCCGTTTGCGATCATCTGCTGAAGACGATCAAAGACGAATACGGCAGCTTCTACGTTTCTGCGATCTCCTTGTATGACAATACCATCGGAGCGACTGTAAATATCAACGTCGAGTGAGTCATGCATGATCATGATGTTTTCATCAAACTTACCAAACAAGTCCTGTAAACTAACGTGTGGGTTCAATTCAACGATTTTTTCCATGTGTCACCTCATTACTAGTTTAGCATAAAAGAGGGGGATAAAAAAACAATACCTCTTAAGGTATTGTTAATTAGAATGGTTACGTACGATCTTATTTACGAGAGCCATGTCAGCACGGCCATTGAGGCGTGCTTTTAAAGCCTTCATAAGTGGACCCATTTCGTTACCAACTTCCCTCCTCGTCTCTTCAACGATGGTTATAATCTCAGCTTCAGAAAGCTGAGCGGGAAGATAGGCTCGAAGAATCTCGATTTCACGTTTTGCTTGTTCCGTGAGATCGGTTCTTTGAGCTTTTTCGAAATCGACGAGAGCCTTTTCTCTTAGACGAATTTCCTTCTGAATAATCGGATGGATGTCTTCGTCGGAAAGATCCTTGCGTTCATCGACCTCGACTTGCTTAATCGCAGCACGAAGTAGCGTAATCGTATTCTTTTTGTCGATATTTTTTTCTTTCATGGCGACCTTAAGGTCATTTGAAAGCTGTTCTTTTAACACGTTACACCTACATTGTATGACTGTTCTTACGACGCTTTCTCTTAGCAGCATCGATCTTACGTTTCTTGATAACACTTGGCTTTTCGTAGTGCTTGCGCTTCTTAATTTCAGCCATTAAACCTGCTTTGGAGGTTTCACGCTTAAAACGTTTGAGTGCGCTCTCAAGAGATTCGTTTTGCTTGACTCGAATAGTTGTCATCTTTCTACCCCCCTTTCTTAGCAGGATTTGTACAAAGTACATGCAGGTAGCACTAGACTATTATAATGGATTCGTATGAAAAAAGCAAACAATTTTATCCTGCAGGCCAAGTGAGTGGACGGCCTGCAATAAGGTGGATGTGAAGGTGATCGACGGTTTGACCGCCCTCTTCTCCCGTATTGATGACGAGGCGATAGCCTTTTTCTTCAAGACCCTCGGTTTTAGCAATCTCTTTCACAGCTTCAAAGAGGCTTTGAATCGTCTTGGGATCGGCTTCACTCATTCTTCTCACATGGGTTTTAGGAATGACAAGGTAGTGAATGGGAGCCGTCGGTTCGATGTCTTTTATAGCAAGAACCGCGTCGTTCTCAAAGACCTTTTCGGAAGGAATCGTTCCTTCGATAATTTTACAAAAGATACAGTTTAGATCCAACATACGTTTCCTTTCTGCGAAATCACCTTCGCCCTTATAATCTCATTCATTCCGTATTCTTTATCACTTTGAACGCGAACGTATTCGCGTGTAAAGCCACCTTCTTCTTCGAAGAGGACCTCGACCATCTCTCCTACAAAGCTCGAAGCGTATTCGACTTCAAGCGCCTCTGTAATCGCTGTAAGCCTTTCATGGCGCTCTCTTTTTAGCTCGCGCGGTAGATCTTTAAGAAGAGCAGCTTTCGTTCCTTCACGCCTCGAATATGGAAAGACGTGAACGCGAGAAAAGCGAACGGCTTTGACAAAGTCCATGGTCTCTAAAAATTCTTCCTCTGTTTCACCGGGAAAACCTACGATGATGTCGGTCGTGATCGCAGCCTTTGGGAAATAGGATCGGATACGCTCGACGGTATCGAGGTATTCTTTTGTCGTATAGTGGCGATTCATCCTCTTTAACACCGTATCGGATCCCGACTGGAGCGATAGGTGAAACTGTGGACAGAAGCTTTCGAGCTTTTTAAGACGAGCTAAAAAGTCATCGTCTACGATGCTCTGTTCGAGGGAACCAAAGCGAAGTCTCATGACACCTGGAACACCATCGACTTTTTCTGCAAGTTCGATTAAAGACGATCCCGTGTCTTTACCGTAGTGACTTAAGTTAATGCCACTAAGGATGATTTCCTTATGGCCCCGTTCCACCTGTAAGGCGACATCCGATAGGATCGAATCAAGAGGATAAGAAACTTCTCTACCACGCATGTATGGGATGATGCAGTAGCTACAGAAGTTATTGCAGCCATCCTGCACCTTGACAAAGCTACGCGTATATTGGTCGACGTAGGGAGAAACCTTTTCTCCTCGTCCAAAGGTGTCTAGAATCATCTGAACGACACGGTGCTTCTCTTCATTCGGAATAAAGAGGATGTCTTTTAAGAGGTCACCTTTTGGTTCATGGCAACCCATGAGGACGACCTTAGCCCCTGTCTTTAGAGCTCTTCGTACTTCTTTATCGCTTTTTGTATCGGCTACGTGCGTGACGGAACAGCCGTTAATCACGACGAGATCGCTCTCTTCTTCTGTTATCGTATAGCCGTAGTCGGAAAGTTCTCTTTTTAGCTCTTCGCTTTCGAAGGTGTTGACCTTACAGCCGAGCGTCACGACTTTTACTTTCATTCTGCCCTCCTTAAGCGGTCTTGAAGGATCGTAAGAGCGACCGTTGCTGCAAGTTCTGTCCTTAAGATTCGTTTACCTAAAGAAATTTCCTTGGCATGCGAAAGTTCATGGAAAAATGCCACTTCTTCTTCTGAAAAGCCGCCTTCTGGACCGATGACGACAGCAAAGTGCGTTCCTTTCGGTTCAAAGGAAGTTTCCTTTGACTCTTCGTAACAGAAGTAAATTTCGTCAAAGGAATCCCAGTCGATAGAATCAAAAGGTAACATTTTTATATCAGGGATCGCGTTTGCTTTCGACTGCATGGCAGCACTCTTAGCGATTCGTTCATAGCGCTCGGACTTTTCAGCGTGCTTTTTAATCGAACGATCGAGCTCGGTAAAGATAAAGTGATGGGCTCCTGCTTGAGTCGACAAGTTTATGACTTCACTTAGCTTATCGCCTTTAGGAAGCCCTTGAATGACGGTAAAATCATAGCGTTCCTCATCGTAACCGAGTTCTTTTATGAGTGAAAAGCGAGCTTCGTTCTTAGCTAGCTCTTCAAGACGCACATAGTAAAGAACGCCTTCTCTTATGCCTTCAAATTCGTCACCGACTTTGGCACGAAGGACGTTTTTTAAGTGGTTTAGTTCGTCCTTATCGGTCATCACAAAGTCTGAGTGTGGTTCAAAGAAGAAACGGATCATAAAGTCCTCTTAAGAACCACTGTGACCCAGTCGTTTTCTGGGAAGGTCTCAACGTGTTCAAAGCCCTTAAAGTAGTCGAGCATTTCTTCTTCTCTGCTATCTAAAATACCAGAGAGGATGATGATTCCACCAGGTTTTACGAGACGTAAAAAGTCTTTATAAAGGTGCTTATGAACTTCAGGAAGGATGTTTGCAAGGACGAGGTCAAAGGTGCCTTCTACCTCACACGTCTTATCGCCTTCATGCTGAATGTAATGGATGCCATTTAAGCTTTGGTTTAGCATAGCATTTTTTACAGCCATGCTATCGATCTCAACGGCTTCTAAGTGACAAGCACCGAACTTCTTAGCGAGGATCGAAAGAATGCCTGAGCCACTACCGACATCTAAGACATCGTAGGTAGGACGCATATATTTTATGAGTGCTGTAATACAGCCCTTCGTCGTTTCGTGTGTTCCCGTTCCAAAGGCCATACCGGGGTCTATTAAGATGTCGATCTTATCTTCTAAGGGTTCAATCCAAGGCGGTCTTACAAAGACCTTATCGTGAATGAGCGTTCCTTGGAAGCTCTGTTCCCAGAGCTTATTCCAGTTTTGCTCTTCCAGTTCTTCGATCTCAACCTTATATTTCTTCTTGTACTGCTTACGAAGTGCTTCTAAGACCTTCTCTTCTGCATAGACGATGATCACCTGAACTTCAGTGATCTCAGGAATAAAACGTTCATCTTCGTACCAGTTCATCTCCTTATAGAGCGGAGAGAGACTGTCTATAATCTCCATGCCATTGATGGCTGCTAGGAGTATTTTTTCTTCAACGTGTTCTACGTCTTCATGGGGTAAGTAAATTTTTAATCTTTTCATAGTTTTATTATAGCAAAAAAAAGCCCTGCTTTTTGCAGAGCTTAACTGAATGTATCCTTTACTTTTTCAAAGAAGCTTTTTTGATTCTTCGGTGTCTCTTCGCCCATGGTTTGAGCATAAGCTAGGAGTGCTTTCTTCTGTTCTTCTGTAAGCTTTGTAGGAATGTCTACGATGAGTTCTACAAAGAGGTCGCCCTTACCGTAGCCGTTCACATTCGGGACGCCTTTTCCGGAAAGTCTCTTCACTGTGCCACTTTGAGTACCGGCAGAAACCTTGATCTTTTCTTTTCCTTCGAGCGTAGGAATTTCAATCTCATCGCCAAGGGTCGCTTGAGCGAAGGTAATATGGGCTTTGGCGTAGAGGTTCGTGCCCTTTCTTTTAAAGGTATCGGACGGTTTTACTCTAAAGTGAACGCGTACGTCACCTCTCGGTGCTCCCGTATCTCCGACGTCACCCTCACCTCTTACGTTCATGACATTACCTGTATCGACTCCTGCTGGAACATCGATCGAAATGGTCTTTTTCTTTCGAACCTTGCCCTTTCCTTTACAGGTGTCACATTGGACTTCAGGTTTCTTTCCTGTTCCCATACACTCAGGACACGTCTGAACACTTACGGTCTCTCCAAAGAGAGAGCGAGTCATGATCTTTACTTTACCTGTACCGGAGCAGCGGACGCAGTCATTGACCTTGGTTCCAGGCTTAGCACCCGTTCCATGGCAAGTAGGACACTCCTCTAAGCGGTAGTAGCTTACAGACTTTTTAACGCCCTTTGCGGCTTCTTCAAAGCTTAGCTCGACCTCGAGTTCGATGTCGCTACCTCTTCTAGGGCCTTGGCTCTGTTGTGTAAAGCCTCCGCCTCCAAAAAATGAATTTAAGATGTCATCAAAGCCACCGCTAAACCCTTCGAAAGTGCCACCCTGGAAGCCACCAAAACCACCAAAGCCATCAAAGCCTGCCTGGTTCGGATCGACTCCAGCGTGACCAAATTGGTCGTAACGAGAGCGCTTCTCTTCGTTACTAAGCACCTCGTACGCTTCATTGATCTCTTTAAATTTAGCTTCTGCTTCTTTGTTATCCGGATTTCTGTCCGGATGGTACTGCATGGCTAGCTTTCTATAGGCCTTTTTAATCTCTTCGGCACTCGCCTTTTTATCGACACCCAGTACCTCGTAGTAGTCACGATTCGACATAGTCACCTCACAATGAAGAATAGGCTAATGCCTATTCTTCATCGACCGTTTCGTATTCTGTTGATTCTGTTCCTTGCTGTGTTTGCTCTTGTGGAGCTTCTTTATAGATCTTTTCAGCGATCGGATAGAATGCCTTTTCAAGCTCTTCGATAGCAGCTTTAATGGCTTCTGCATCCTCGCCCTTAGTAGCTTCTTTGGTCTTTTCGATCTTTTCTTGAACAGAAGTCTTCTCTTCCTCAGTAACCTTGTCACCGAGTTCATTGATGTTCTTTTCTGCTTCGTATGCTAGACTTTCGCCTCTGTTCTTGAGTTCAGCAAGCTCTTGACGACGCTTGTCTTCTTCTGCATACATCTCAGCTTCTTGAACTTTCTTCTTGATCTCTTCTTCTGTTAGGTTAGCAGAAGCTGTGATCTTAATCGATTGTTCCTTACCTGTTCCAAGGTCTTTTGCAGAAACGTGAACGATACCGTTTGCGTCGATGTCAAAGGTAACTTCGATCTTCGGTACACCACGGCGTGCTGGAGCGATGCCGTCGAGTTGGAACATACCGAGTGTTACGTTATCGCTAGCCATTGGACGTTCACCTTGAAGAACGTGAATGTCTACAGCCGGTTGGTTATCAGCTGCTGTGGAGAAGGTTTGACTCTTCTTTGTAGGAATGGTTGTATTTCTTTCGATGAGTCGTGTAAAGACGTTACCCATCGTTTCAATACCTAAGGATAGTGGTGTGACGTCTAGAAGGAGAACTTCTTTTACATCACCTTGTAGAACGCCTGCTTGAATGGCTGCACCACTTGCTACAGCTTCGTCTGGGTTTACGCCCTTATGAGGCTCTTTATTTACAATCTTACGAACCATGTCTTGAACTGCTGGGATACGAGTTGATCCACCGACGAGTACGACGTCATCGATATCGCTTGCTTCGAGTCCAGAGTCCTTAAGAGCGGCTCTTGATGGTCCTTCCGTCTTTTTAACGAGGTCTTCTGTCAATTGATCGAACTTCGCACGTGTGAGGTCGATGTCCATGTGGAGTGGGCCTTCTGGTCCGATCGTGATAAAGGGTAGGTTAATGGATGTCGTTTGAGTGGTAGAAAGTTCTTTTTTTGCTTTCTCAGCAGCTTCTTTAATGCGTTGCATTGCACTGAGACGTTCGCCTTCTTTACCGTAAGTCTTGAGGTCAATTTGGTGCTCGTTTTGGAATCTTTCGACGAGCCAGTCGACGATACGTTGGTCGAAGTCATCACCACCTAGGCGGTTGTTACCGTTTGTAGCGAGAACTTGGAATACGCCGTCACCGATTTCAAGGATCGATACGTCAAAGGTACCACCACCTAAGTCGAAGACGAGGATCTTTTTGTTCGTTTCGCTCTTATCGAGACCGTATGCAAGCGCTGCTGCTGTCGGTTCGTTGATGATACGTTTTACGTCGAGACCAGCAATCTTACCAGCATCTTTTGTCGCTTGTCTTTGAGCGTCTGTGAAGTAGGCAGGAACGGTGATAACAGCTTCTGTAATCTTTTCACCGAGGTAGCTTTCTGCATCAGACTTCATCTTTTGAAGGATGAGAGCAGAAATTTCTTGTGGTGTATAAGGCTTTCCGTCGATCGTCTTGGTCCAGTCGGTACCCATCTCACGCTTAACGGAGCTAATCGTACGTTCTGGGTTTGTAATCGCTTGTCTTTTTGCTGTTTCACCGACGAGACGCTCACCATTTTTCGTGAAAGCGACGATCGATGGGGTCGTACGGTTACCTTCTACGCTTGGAATAATCTTAACTTCGCCGCCTTCCATGACAGCGACACAAGAGTTTGTTGTACCTAAGTCAATACCAATCATTTTACTCATAATTTTTTCTCCTAAAAATAAATTTATTCACTCACTTTAACCATGCTTGCGCGAATGGTTCTTCCGTGTAATGTGTAGCCTTTTTGTAATTCCTCTAAGATGATGCCGGGCTCAACGCCTTCTTCTGTTCCCGTAAGCACTGCATGATGGAGTGTCGGGTCGAAAGGTTTTCCCTCGGCCTCTATCGCTTGTACTCCTTCTTTTTCTAAGAACTCTCTGAAACTCTTTTCAATGAGCTTTACGCCTTCATAGAGCTTTGACTGTTCTTCGCCTGAAAGGAGTGCTTTTTCTACGCTATCCATGACGACTAAGAGTCGACTGAGGTAGCGTTCGTTTCCAAATTGAATGAGATCCTGCTTTTCTTTTTCGACGCGACGTCTGTAGTTTTGAAGTTCAGCCTGTGATCTTAGACACTGATCTTTCCATTTTTCCACTTCTTCTTGAAGTACCGTGAGTTCGTTCTCCTCTTTTTCTTCCATCTGTTCTACTTCTACTGATTCGTTGGTCTCGTTTTTGATGTCTTCCACGACTCCTCCTATAAAGTAATTCCTGAGAAAATCTGCTCTACCGTATCGCGAATGTCCTCAATGAGATTTAAGGCCTTACGGTAATCCATGCGAACACTACCGATAAGAGCAATGCTTCCCTTATCGTCGCCATTATAGTAATAATCGCTTTTAATGAGAGCTAGTCGTTTAAAGCGCTCATCGTGAAGCTCATTACCAAGCATAATCTGCGTTCCCTCATCCCCAGGCTTTAATATTTGTAAGACTTTATCGTTATCATTAAAGAACTCGAGGATGGCCTTCGCTTCTTCAAGCGTTGTACAGTTCGTACCATCTACAATGTGCTCAAGACCGCAAATGAAAAGTTGGTCTTGATTAAATTCTTTCAAAGCTTCTCTTAGCTTTGGAAGAATGTAGATAATCAAGCGGTCTAAAAGCTCATTATTTCCTAAAATATCTGAGAACGCTTTGAGATCCATCGCCTCAATCGTCTGACTCTTAAACTTATCGAGTAAGAGCTTTGACAGATGATCCATCGTCTCCTGTGAGGCGTTGTCATGTAAAAGCTCCATCGTCCTGATATCTGCATTGTCGCTCACGAGGATCATGAGGAAGCGCGTCGAATCAATGCGAATGAGCTTTAAATTTTGGAGTGTCATCTTCTTAAAAGCTGGCATCGTAACGATGGCCGTCATCTCAGAAAGTTCCCTTAGCATGCGTGAAGCCTTTCTTAAGATGCGCTCACCATTCATATCTCCACTTAATAAGCTTCCCACTTGCTCATTGAGATCATCTCGTTCGAAGTCTTTTAAGAAGATCTCATCGAGGTAATATCGCATACCGAGCTCTGAAGGAATGCGTCCAGCAGAAATGTGCGGTTGAATGATGTAGCCGTATTCCTCGAGGTCTGCCATGTCGTTACGAATCGTAGCCGGTGAAAGGTTGACACCTGGATGCTTCGAAATCGTTCGACTTCCTACGGGCTGTCCCTCTCGGATAAAGTCATCGACGATGAGTCTAAGAATCGCAATTTGTCTATCTGTAATCATATGCTCCTCACCTTTGTTAGCACTCAACACACCTAAGTGCTAATTACATTATACACCAATCCTCTCTTTCGTCAACAAAAAAAAGCTCTTTTTTTAAAAGAGCTTTATTCTTTAACAATGAGCTTACGAATCTCTCCGAAGAGAAATGGCATACAGCTTGCAGCCAGAACGATAAGCCACGATTCACTCGAGAGCGGAACGACTTTAAAAATCGTCATGAGTGGCGGTAAGAAGAGTACGGCGCACTGTAGTCCTACACTCACAAGGAAAGCCATGATAAAGGAACGGTTAGAAAAGAGTCCCCTTACAAAGACACTATTCTTACTGCGCTGGTTAATGGCTTGAACGAGCTGTGCAAAGGCGATCGTAGCAAAGGCCATCGTACGACCAACTTCGACTTCTGTCTCTAGGCCGATTAAAAAGACAGCATAAGTGAGAAGACCGATGAAGAGTCCTTCGATGACAGTGAGCGTCACGCCTTTTTTCGTAAGTACCTTTTCGTTTACACCTCGCGGTGGACGATTCATAACGTTCTTTTCCGGGGCTTCCACACCGAGTGCTAAAGCTGGAAGTGAATCGGTCACGAGATTGATCCAGAGGAGCTGAACGGCGACGAGTGGCATGGGCTGATTGAAAAGAATCGCAAAGAACATGAGAATGACTTCTGCTAAGTTACAGCTAATGAGATAGCGAACGGTTCTTTGAATGTTATCGTAGATGACGCGTCCACTTTCAATGGCTTTCACGATCGTAGAGAAGTCGTCGTCGAGAAGAACCATGTCGCTAGCACCTCTTGCAACGTCTGTTCCTACCTTACCCATCGCAACACCGATGTCGCTTCGTTTAAGAGCTGGCGCATCGTTTACACCGTCCCCTGTCATAGCGACGACTTTACCTTTTTTCTTCCAGGCATCGACGATTCGAACCTTCTGTTCGGGAGCTACTCGAGCATAGACTCGAATCTGCTCAACCTTTTCAGAAAATTCTTCTTCGCTCATCTTATCGAGTTCACTGCCTCGAATGGCGAGCTGTCCTTCTTCTAAAAGACCAATATTTTTAGCAATGGTCGTGGCTGTAAGAAGGTGATCTCCTGTAATCATCACGACATCGAGGCCAGCACCTTTCGCCTTTTTAATGGAATCCACGACCTCTTCTCTCGCAGGATCCATCATGCCGACCATGCCGACAAAGGTGAGTCCCTCTTCAGAGAGAGCTTTCGTATCTTTCTTTGCTAAGGCAAGCACACGCAGAGCATCCTTCGCATATTCTTCGTTCTTATCTTGAATGATGTACTTATCTTGTTCTGTAATGGGACGAACGACTCCGTTTTCTACGATGTGCGTCGTACGACTTAAGATCTCATCGATACCACCCTTGGTAAATTGGATGTAACCCGATTCTGTCGTATGAAGCGTACTCATCATCTTACGTTCAGAGTCAAAAGGAAGCTCAGCAATTCTCGGATACTTTTCTTCAAGGTCCGCCTTATTCATCTGGAATTCCTTGGCGAAGTCTAAAAGAGCTACCTCGGTAGGATCTCCCATGGCTTCAGCATCCGAAATGGAAGCGTCATTACATAGGGAAAGTCCTGTGACGAGTTCCTCATTTTTATCATCTAAAAGATACGCTCTTAAGACCTTCATCTTATTTTGCGTTAAGGTTCCCGTCTTATCGGAGCAGATGACACTGGCAGAACCGAGCGTTTCTACAGAAGGAAGTGTACGAATGACCGCATTTCTCTTCGCAAGCTTAGAAACACCAACGGCCATGACGATCGTTACAATCGCAGGAAGTCCTTCAGGAATGGCAGCTACCGCAACACCTACGGCTGTGATAAACATCTCGGAGATTTCGCGCTTTTCTAGAATTCCTAAGCCAAAGATCACAAGAGAAATGAGTACGACGAGCGTCGCCAAGACTTTTCCTAGGTGATCGAGTTGCTTTTGTAGCGGTGTCTTCTCTCCGTCGTCGTTCATGATCATAAAAGCAATCTTACCGATTTCCGTATGCATGCCCGTTTCCATAGCGAGGAACTTCGCACGGCCATAGGTCACGATCGTCGAACTAAAGACCATGTTCTTTCGATCGGCGATTGGAACATTTTCAAAGGCAGAAAAGTGTTCGTCTTTTTCTACAGGTGTCGATTCACCCGTTAAAGCGCTCTCATCGACCTGAAAGTTCATGGAACTAATGAGACGACCGTCTGCAGGAATGACATTTCCTGCTTCTAAGAAAACGATGTCTCCAGGAACGATTTCACTCGTTAAAACCTTCGTTTGTTTTCCGTCTCTTAAGACGACCGATTCTGGTTGAGCGAGCTTTTTTAGTGCATCTAGGGCGTTTTGAGCACGATATTCTTGAATCGTACTGATCACACCATTTAAGATGACAATCGCTAAGATGAGGATGGCATCGGTATATTCCTTTAATAAGACGCTTACGACACATGCTGCAAGGAGCACGAGAATCATGACATCCTTAAAGTTTCCAAAAAAGACAGAGAGAATGGATTCACGATCGGTCTGAATAATCTCATTCGGTCCAAACTGCTTTAAGCGGTCTTTTGCATCTTTTGATGTGAGGCCATCCGCACTCGTATTTAAATTCGTATATTGTTCTTCGAGTTGTTGCCTATACATACTCGTTCCTTTCTATTCGTCTAGTAGATCTACTAAGACGCTATGAAGAAGGTCTAGGCCTTGTTTGGTTGGCCTTAAGAACCCATCATAAATTAAGTTACCGTTTTCAATATGCTTTAAAACATTAGCTTTGATGTTTTCCTCGTAGGAAGGATGAGCCTTTTTAAAGGCTTCATAGTCGATTCCTCGTACAAGTCGAAGGCCGAGCATCAGCTCTTCAAAGGCAATATCCTCTTCACTCAGTACTTCTTTTTCTGTAAGAGTAGGATCCTTTAGATAGCTTTCGATATGAGGTAAATGCTTGGTTCGAACATTCCCTAGAAGTCCATGCGCTCCGGCGCCGATCCCTAAGGTGTCCAAACGGTTCCAGTAGCGAAGATTGTGCTTCGATTCAAAGCCAGGATGTGAAAAGTTACTGACCTCATAGCGAGCATAGCCCTTTTCTTTTAATAGATTCAGGATGAGATCAAATTGATTGGAACTCACCTCGTCATCGACTTTTCTTAGAACTTTCGATAGTGGCCTATTTTCATAGAGCTCTAATTCATACGTACTGATGTGCGTGGGTTCAAAGTCTATGAGCCTATGAAGAGAGTCTTCAATTCCCTTTTCATCTTCATCGATCGCATAAATGAGATCGAGGTTGAAGTTTTTAATGCCCGCCCGTTTTATTGCTTCGACGGCAACTTCCACTTGTTTTTTGTCATGAATTCTTCCGAGTTTTTTAAGCATCTCATCGTTCATACTCTGAACGCCCATGCTGACTCGGTTGATCCCCATGTCCTTCCAAAGACAAGCCTTTTCTAGACTTACGCTTTCAGGATTCGCTTCTATCGTAAACTCTTCCACTTCATAGTCATTAAAAAAATCTAAAAGCTTAGGAAGTGGTTTAAAGTAAGAGGGCGTTCCTCCACCTAAGTATACAGTAGAAAGTTTTCTAGGTAGTTCGATGCTTCCTAGTTCTTTTAGAAGAGCTTCAAGATAAGGCTCTTGTAGTGAATCATTCCTTAAACTATAGAAGTCACAGTAGGAACACTTCTTTTCGCAAAACGGCAAGTGAATGTAGATTCCTAGATCATTCTTCATCAAACTTTAATACGGTTAAGAAGGCTTGCTGTGGTACTTCTACGCTACCAAATTGACGCATGCGCTTCTTACCTTCCTTTTGCTTTTCAAGGAGCTTCTTTTTACGGCTAATATCACCACCATAACACTTCGCCAAGACGTCTTTTCGAAGCGCCTTAATGGTTTCTCTCGCGATGATGTTATTACCAATGGCTGCCTGAAGGGGAATCGCAAATTGCTGACGCGGGATGACATCTTTGAGTCTTTCTACGATCATTCTTCCACGGCTTACAGCCTTTTCTCTATGAACGATCATACTGAAGGCATCGATGAGCTCGTGGTTAATTAAGATATCCATTTTAACGAGATCACTTGCTTCATAACCATCTAAGTGATAATCAAAGGATCCAAAGCCCTTGGTCTTCGATTTTAACGCATCGAAAAAGTCGTAGATGATCTCATTTAACGGCAGAGTGTAGTGAAGCATGACGCGTTTTTCATCGATGTATTGCATGTCGATGAAGGTTCCGCGGCGATTCTGACAGAGTTCCATCACGGTACCTACATAATCTTTCGGTACGATGATATCGGCTTTAACAATCGGTTCTTCAAAGAGCTCGATCATCGTGGGATCAGGTAGGTTCGAAGGGTTTTGAATCATGAGCTGTTCGCCCTTGGTCGTCGTCACACGATAGATGACAGAAGGAGCTGTTGCGATGAGATCGAGGTCGAACTCACGCTCTAAGCGCTCTTGAATGATCTCCATGTGTAAAAGGCCGAGAAAACCACAGCGGTATCCGAACCCTAGAGCGACGGAGCTCTCTGGTTCAAAGACGAGCGCAGCATCGTTTAATTGCATCTTTTCTAAAGCATCTCGAATCGATTCATAGTCCTCCCCTTCTGCAGGATAGAGTCCACAGAAGACGACGGGAAGGGCTGGTTCATAACCGGGAAGCGGTTCGGAGACGGGACGCTTGGCATTCGTAATCGTTTCACCGACACGTACGTACTTCGTTTCTTTAATGCTTGCACTGATGTAACCGACTTCACCTGCGCGTAAGGAGCTCGTCGGTGTCATGTTCGGGGTAAAATAACCGACTTCCACGACATCAAACTCGGCACCTGTTGCCATCATCTGAATCACATCGCCTTTTTTGACTTCGCCATCGAAAATTCGAACGAGCGGAATCGCTCCTCGGTAGCTGTCGTAAAAGGAGTCAAAGATGAGAGCCTTTAGTGGTTTTGTGACATCTCCCGTGGGAGCTGGAATCTTTTCTACAATGGCTTCAAAGACATCGACGATATTGAGTCCGCTCTTGGCACTGATTCTAGGAGCATCCTCTGCATAGATTCCTATAATATCTTCAATCTCTTGAATGCATTCCTCTGGCATCGAGCTAGGGAGATCGATTTTATTTAATACTGGGACGATTTCAAGTCCTACTTTATCTGCTAAATAGACATTGGCAATGGTCTGAGCTTCTACGCCTTGAGAACTATCTACGACTAATATAGCTCCTTCACAAGCTGCTAAGGAACGAGATACTTCATAGGTGAAGTCGACGTGGCCAGGGGTGTCGATGAGGTTAAAGATGTACTCCTCCCCATTTTTTGCCTTATAAATGAGTCGACTCGCTGTAAGCTTAATCGTAATTCCACGTTCCCTTTCAAGCTCCATATCATCAAGGACTTGAGCTTTCATCTCACGAGATGTCAAGGTACCCGTGAGCTCAATCATGCGGTCTGCGAGTGTGCTCTTACCGTGGTCAATATGCGCAATGATTGAAAAGTTCCTTATCCGTTCTTGATTTATTTGGTTCATGTTTCCTCCATACAGGAAGTATTATATCAAAAATCATGGTATTATTCATCGTTTTATTGTTGCAATAGCTAGTTCATCATGATAGAATTGTTCTGTTATAAGCCGCCTTAAGGAGGTGAGAAGTCATGGCAAATATTAAATCTGCAAAAAAGAGAATTTCTGTCATCAAGAAAAAAACAGAAATCAACAAGTCTGCTAAGTCTAAAATGAAAACATCTATTCGTAAGTTTAACGAAGCATGTTTAGCTGGAGATAAAGACGTTGCTCTTCGTTCTTTCCTCGAAGCAGAAAAGACAATCCGTAAGACTGCTTCTAAGGGTACCATTCATAAGAATGCCGCTGACCGTAGAGTAAGTCGTCTCGCTAAAAAACTAGCTAGCTTAGCATAAGAAATGGCCGAAGGTTTCGGCCTTTTTTATTTCCTTAAAAGCTGTAACAGAAGGGACTCCACTTCCCTCTCCATGGATACGGTCTCATTTCTCGATAAGAACTGTAGTTTAAAGACCCGATCGAAGCTATCCCACAATTCTTCTTTCGAATACTGATTGGAAATTCCTAGATTCTTCTTTGCGGCAAATTCTTTTTTGACATCGGTTCGATCCATGACTGTAAGAAGCGGATAGCCGCGTTTTGTGAGCTCTTTTGTTACCATGAGTGTTGAATACGTACTCGTCATGATACTGAGGAAGCGATGGAGATCTCCCCCAGCCTTCTTGTATTCACGAAACCTTCTCATGGCATTTTCTGTCTTTCGATTGGACACTTCACTGATGAGTTCAAAGACGTTATCTTCTAAGGGCCTATCAATATTTTTCATGACACGTTCTTCTGTGATCACTTCTTCACTCGTGCTACAGAGTTTTAGAATCTCATTTAAAATAAAGTAGAGATCGGTCGTAGAGCCCCATTCGTCGTAGCGAAGAAAAGAGATCATGTACTGAAGCGCTCGGTCATTGATGCGTTTTTTTCGAAGTGAAAACTGCTTGGTGATCCAGCGTGGGAGTTCGCTCTTAGTGATGCGCTTCATGTCGACGGTCGTAAAACCCTTAAGCTTACACTTACCGGGATATAAGACGACAATGATATGCTCCTCCACTTGTTCACAGAGCTTTCTAAAGTCATCCCAAAGACTACTATTTTCTTCTAAGTTCTTAACGATACAGAGCTTTTGATCACTGAAAAAGCCCAGTCCTAAAAGAAAGTTAGAGAGGGATTCTAAACTCCCTTTTGAAGCATCAAAAGTAAGCTCATTTAATTCGTTGGAGCCGTCAAAACCGTAGTGACTTCGAATTTTTTCTAAAAAGTCGTCTACGAGATAGGGCTCCGCCCCTTGTAAAATGAGCAAATGATCTAACTTATTCTCTTTTAGTAATCGGTACGCTTCCATGTATGTCATAGATTCATTTTATCAAAACGGGAGATTGACGTCTATACGCCTTTCCTTTTATAAAAATCGTTCCTTCTTTGAAGGTATGTAAAACAGTAGATTCTTTTAAATACTCCAGCACCTCTTTTGCTGGATGTCCAAAGCGATTCCTTCCGTAGCTTAAAATCGTGAGCTTTACTTTCTGTGCTGAAATGGAAGGGTTCAAAGAATGCTTCGAACCATGGTGAGAAAACTTCACGACATCGACTCCATCAAACCATTCTTCTTTGAGGTAATCCGCGGAGACATCGCCTAAAAAGAGATACGTCACATCCTGGTAAGTGAAGCGGATGACAAGCGAGTTGTCGTTTGCATCAAACTGGTCTACTTTGGGATGAAGGATCAAAAAATTGATCCCATCGACCGTTACGACGTCATCTTCTTTTAAGGGAATTCCTCCAAAGGTGACACCATAAGCGTTTTCATAGAGCGTCTCATAGTGAATGGAATCGAGCATTCCGCTGTGATCGAGATCGGGATGTGTAATAAAGACGGTATCAATCGGTTTTACGGTGTAGTGGCGAAGAAGGGTCGGTAGAGTCCTATCCTTCCCGGTGTCGATAAGAACCGTCTTTCTAGTGGGCGTTATGATGAGAGCACTATCCCCTTGACCGACGTCTAAGAAGAAGACGCCTCGCTCCAGGCTTTGAATGAAAAACATCGCTAGAAAGACCATCGTAATCATGGTGAAAAGAATACCTACCATGTGCCTTTTTCTAAAGTCATAGAACTCTTTTCTTAAAAAGCTTAAAAGAAAGAGAATGAAAAAGAGCACCAGGATCCCTCCCACAAAGACATTGGGTCTTAGGACACTTAGGCTAAAGATTGAGACTTGACTCGTTAGCTTCGTAAGAGCTAAGAAGCCCTTTAAAAAGACATAAAGTAGTGGCTGTAGTACAAAGACAATGACAGAGACAGCGAGGTAAGGAAAAGCAAAAGAAAGAAGCTCTGTTAAGATGTAACTTACGACGTAATAGACGGGGTTTAGAACGCCATTTAATAAGAGCGTCATGGGAATCATCCAGAGGTAAAGTGTCAGAATCGAAGGCTTCTTCTGTAGGACGAGCGACGCATGAGCTGTAAACCCAAGCCAAAAGGAAAGACTTGTGACCCAGTAGATATTCACAAGTAGCATGAGACTGACAGCCAAGAAGAACTGATCGATCGCATCGTTTTCTCGAAGCCGATAAAACTGTATCACTCTAAAGACGTAGATAAGTGCACAGCGAACGGCACTCGGATGAAAGTCTGTAAGGACTGTTAAGGTAAAAAAGAGTGCTAAAAGAATACCGTGCACGATGAACTTTGGAATGAGTAGGATTCCAGAAATCTTTCGTATGGCATTTTCTAAGATCGTTAGATGAAGTCCACTCACAACAATGAGGTGCAAAAGTCCTAAGTCCTTTAGTGCGACTTCATCTTCCTTTTTAAGGCTTCCTTGTCCTATGAGTAGACTTGAAACAAAAGGCGTGAGGTCACCAAAGAGCGTTGTTCGACGCTGAACAAAGGTCGTCACTTTCGTTCGAAAGGAAGGAACTTTCTTAATTAGTTCCTTCTTCCTTAGTACGAGACTCGCTCTCATTCCTTTGGAGCGGTACTGCTCTTCTTCCGTTGAAAAGAAGATCCCACGTTTCGTAGAAAAAGGAAGGGTCTTTCCTTCAACCTGATACTCCCCCTCTTCTAACGCTTCTCGTATGAGATACCTCTTTCCACCGATCGAACAGGTGACGCTAAAATCGTTGTAGCGCTCGATTAGGGCCTGACCTTTCACTTCACTAGGGAGAATGTCGGGAATCGCTAAGCGTATGAGTACGATAGCTATAAAGAAGAGATGGAGCTTTGAAGGAGAAAAGAGAAGGAAAACAAAAAGGAACAGGATGAGTAAATAACTCATCCTGTTCAGGAATGTCAGTTCTATAAAAAAGAGGACTAGAAAGAAGAGAATTACTTCTCTTCGTTCGAATCTTTGTTCCATTGAATTTGATTCTTAAGGGCAAACATGAGTACGACTCCTAAGAGAACGCCAAACGCACCCTGAATCAGGTTTAGCGGAATACTTGGAGTTGCTTGTGCAATGCCACCGTAGATGATCGCTTCAAAGGTAAAGTAGCCTGCGATCATTAAGATCTCTGCAAGGATAAACTTTACCGTCATGATGACCTTTGTACGAGTAAAACCGATGGAAACGATAAGTGCCATGATCGCTTTAATGGCAAAAGTTACAGGTGCATAGATGCCGTAACCTGCTTGTAAGTCAGCAAGTGCAGAACCTACACCACTAACGATAGGACCTAAAACAGGTCCGAGAACGACACCACTTAGGAGAACAAAGGCATCTCCAGCATGGATGTATCCTTTTGGTGATGGAACCTTTACAAAGGCTGTTAGGACAAAGATGATAGCGATAAATAAACCACTTAGTACGATTTTTCTAGTGTCTTTCATAGGGTCTCCTTATTGAGAGTCTACTACGCAAAAGACTTCTAATGGCAATCTCACTTCTTTGTTCCAAAACGAAAGATTGCCGAAGCAATCTTTACGCGTTAATTTGAGTTTTAGCTTGTTCTACAAGGCTTGTGAAAGCTTGTGGATCATTGACTGCAAGATCAGCGAGCATCTTTCTATTGATAGAAATGCCAGCGTTCTTTAAGCCAAACATGAGCTTGGAGTAGCTCATTCCGTTCATGCGGCTTGCTGCGTTAATACGAGCAATCCAAAGTTTGCGGAAGTCTCTACGACGGAGTTTTCTTCCGATGAACATGGAGCGAAGGGAATGGAGCATGGCAGTATTTGCAGCTCTAAAGACCTTACTCTTTTGACCGTAAAAGCCCTTGGTGAGCTTAAGTACTTTCTTGTGTTTTTTCTTTGCGTTTACTGCGCCTTTAATGCGTGCCATGGTTTCCTCCTAGTAAGGCATAGCGTCGATGATACGTTTGATATCGCCGCTAGCTGTCATTGCTTGTTTACCTAAGTGTCTTTTTGCTTTGGAGCTCTTTTGACTGAGCTTATGACGCATACCTTGACGGCCACGTTTTAGGCCACCTGAAGCAGTCTTCTTGAAACGCTTTGCAATGCTGTTTCTGGTTTTCATTTTTGGCATAATGTGCCTCCTTATTTCTTCGGTGAATAGAGTGCTGTTAGACTTCTTCCATCGACGATGGGAGCTTTTTCTAACTCTCCGTACTCTTTAATCATCTCTGTAAAACGATCTACAACTTCTACGCCGAGTTCTTTTCTTCCGAGCTGACGACCCTTATAGCGGAGCGAAACCTTGAGTCGATCGCCGTCTTGCAAGAATTCGATGGCATGACGCGCCTTTGTATTTAAGTCTCCATCGTCAATCGTTACAGACAAGCGAATCTCTTTAACCTGAATGACCTTTTGTTTTTTCTTCTGCTCTTTTTCCATCTTCGTCTGTTCGTAGCGGAATTTACCATAATCCATGATGCGAACGACCGGTGGATTAGCGCCAGGAGCGATCTTAACAAGGTCTAGATGTTCTTCTTGAGCGAGAGCCAAAGCTTCTCTTGCACTCATGACACCAACTTGTTCTCCATCGGCTCCGATGACACGAAGCTCGCGGTCTCTGATTTCTTCATTGATTTCGTTCTTTTTAATAATGATAGTCACCCTTTCCATAAAAAAAATGCGGACACAAAAGTCCGCACTAAAAAATTCAGTATTAACCCGACGCTTCAGCATCCAGGTGAGAAACGGACTTCTGCTTAGTTACCATGTAACTTTACATGATCTAACGTCCGTTGTCAAGCCTTATTTTATCCTATTTCCATAATGTTCGATCATAAACTCGAGGTCTTTGTCGCCACGACCAGAGAGGTTTATGAGGATCGAGCCGTGATCCATGGTCTTTGCTAGTTTCATCGCATAGGCGACAGCATGGGAGCTCTCTAGAGCGGGAATGATACCTTCTAAGCGAGGAAGCGTAAAGAAAGCATCGACGGCTTCTTCATCAGTAATGACATCGGTCGATAGCCTCCCTACTTCTTTTAAGAAAGCGAGTTCTGGACCGCTCGAAGGATAATCGAGTCCACTTGCGATCGAATGGACAGGAGCAGGTTCTCCCTTAGGATCCTTTAGCATTATACTATGAAAGCCATGCATTGTTCCAGCTTCTCCTAAATGGAGACTCGCTGCGTGTTCTCCGTAACCTCTTCCCTTTCCTAAGGGTTCGATGCCTACAAGTTTTACGGGATCATTTAAAAAGCCTGAAAAGATGCCTAAGGAGTTACTTCCACCGCCGACACTCGCTGTGACGACGTTGGGAAGATTTCCTGTCATTTCTAAAAATTGCTCTCTGGCTTCGATTCCTATGATGCGCTGAAAATCTCGAACCATCATAGGAAAAGGATGAGGTCCTAGAGCTGAACCGATACAGTAGATGGCCGTGTCGTATTCTCTTTTATAGGCGTTAAAAGCTGCATCGACGGCTTCTTTTAGAGACTGATAGCCCTCTTCGACTTCGATGACTCGAGCACCTAAGATGCGCATTCTAGAGACATTCGCCGCTTGCTTTTTTACATCGATTGCACCCATGTAGATGTCACACTCAAGACCGAAGTAAGCTGCTGCGGTAGCGAGAGCGACGCCATGCTGACCAGCTCCCGTCTCTGCGATCACCTTTTTCTTTCCCATGTACTTTGCAAGGAGTCCTTCTCCCATGCAGTGATTGAGCTTATGCGCACCGCTGTGATTTAAGTCCTCGCGTTTTACATAGAGTTGAACCGTTCCACCTAAGTGATTCGATAGGTTTTGAAGGTGAGAAATGGGCGTCGGACGACCTTGAAACTCCTTACGAATGCGTCGTAGCTCAGAAATAAATTGTCTCGACTGACTGATGGAGTAATAGGCCTTGGTCGTCTCCTTCATCGCTCTACTTAGTTCATCATCTACAAACGCTCCACCAAAGTCTCCAAAAAAACCCTCTTCATTAGGATAATTAAAAAAATACGTTTCAAAGTCGATTGTTTTCATAGGAATCCTTTCTAAAAAAAATCGTCCTGAATTATCAGGACGAAAAATCGCTATACCACCTCATACGTTTCAGAGTACCAACATACTCCTAGCAACTAACGCATGCCTCGCGTCTAAGACTACTCTTTTCATTTCGTTTAGCCCTCAGCGGCCCATAGATAAACGGTTTCTTACTGGACTTCCACCTACGCCAGCTCTCTAGAAAGGCTTTGTTTATCATTTTCCCGCATCAATGGTTTGGGTTCATTATAACGCGTAAGGGAGTAAAAAACAATGAGAAAGCTATCTTGCTTTAAACCAACCCTTACTTGTATTGTAATAGACTTCAAGTGAATCAATCGGTTTTTCTACATAGAGACTAAAGCCTCTCGTGATCTCTTCATCGAGAAGTCCATCTTCATAGACGGGAAAGGCTTCATACCACTCTCCTCCGATGGAAACGGAAACGGCAAGGATGTCGTCTGATGGTTGATTCCACTTAGCGTTTAGATAGTGATAGCCTTTTCTCTCTTCTAATAGAATGGTCGCGGAACGGTCCCCTAAGGGTGCTTCTTTCTTCTCCACTTTTTTCGCTGGAATTACAGGCGTCCCCTGTAGGAGCCAGTCGAGGTTTCTTTCGACAATTTCTACTAATACATCGGTTGGTTCCGCTAGGACATTTCGATAATCGTAGGGAATGACGCGATCGTAGCTTACGGTTTTAAAGGACTTCGAAAAGAAAGGAAGTAAGGCATTAAAGAAGGAGTCTCTAAAGATATATAGACTTCCCTCTCCCTTAGGCTTTTGCGTCTTTATAAAGATGTCCTCATGTGTTTTGATCGGTCGAGTGAATGCGTAATCTCTTTCAGTGTTAAAGGTCGTCTGTGCTTCTTTCTTTAAGAAAGAAGGCGTAAACATGCGATCTAAGTCACCCTGCTCTTCAGAAAGATCATTCGTTTCCTGAAAAGTCATGGGCGTAAATCCATACGCTGAAAGAATCTCTCTATAAGCTAGGTGAGCACCTCGATTGTTCCAGTGGCTATCACGAAGTAAGTAGAGATCCTCTTTCTTATGATCTTTAAGGAGATGATATAGATCGATGTAGTATTCTGGAACGTCCTTATGAAAGAGATCGAGCGGTTTAAAGTCTCCAACAGGACTCTTATGATAAGGAAGCTTTTCGGGGTAAATGGATGCCTTATTGGGTGCAATGGTAAAAGCAAACTTTTTTCCAAGAGAGGTGACAAAATCGCGCTGAATACGGAGTACCTCTTTGATTCTCTGGACGTCATTTACTGTAAGCTGTTCATCATAGAGCATCTCATTCGTAGTTTCTCCGAAAAAGAGCCATTCGTCCTTTCCCACGACGACCTTTGGGTGCGGTGATGAGTGAAAGAGCGTACCTAAGAGATCGTGATAGAGACTCACAAAAGCCGAACGAAAGGCAAAGTGGTCTGAATAGTAGGTGTCGATCTCTTTTGTAATGTTGGGATTCAGCTTCCCTTCAATCATGAACTTCGGTTCTTTACTGAGTTCTGAAGAAGCGTAGTTCGGGCTATCGAGATGAAAGATGAGCCCTAGGAGTGGGACGAAGGTGATGAAAAGAACGAGAGCTAAAAAGATTCGTTTTTGAATTTTCATGGTCCCTCCTAAAACCTAAAGTAGATAAAGGGATTATAGGTCGTAGCAGAAAGCGACAGCACACATAAAAGGAATAAGAGGAAGGAAAGCCAAAGTTTACTGCTTTCTCCCAAACGAATTCTCTTATAAATGGGTGTACTAAAGAAGATCGCAAGGCCAAAGATAAAGATTCGGTAGCTATCGATTCGAGTCATGATGGCATCTAACATGAGAACACTCGAAGGACGATAGATAAAGAGGTTTTTCGTCATCTCAAAGGCGTAACCGATCGTTTCAGAGCGGAAGATGATAAAACCAATGAGAACGACGAGCAAGGTGTATACGTGGCGAAATGGTTTCCACCATTTTTTAGGATGCAAAAAGGCTTTTTCAAGGAGGAGAAAAAGTCCATGCCACAATCCCCATAGGACGAATGTCCAGGCTGCTCCGTGCCAAAGACCGGTAAAGAAAAAGACGATGATCTTGTTTCGATACTCGATTCTCTCCCCTCTTCGATTTCCCCCTAGAGGAATGTAGAGATAGTCACGGAACCAGCTCGATAACGAAATGTGCCACCTGCGCCAGAAGTCTTGGATGGTCTCTGCAATATAGGGATAATTAAAGTTTTCTTTAAAGTGGAAGCCAAAGATTCTACCAAGACCTATGGCCATGTCAGAATAGCCACTGAAATCGAAGTAGATCTGAAAGATATAGGTGATGGATGCAATCCAAGCACCTAAGGTAGAGAATTCATTGAGACTATAGATTCCATCTGTAATGTAGGCCATTTGGTTGGCAATAAGTAGTTTTTTTGCAAAGCCCAAGGTAAAGCGTTCCATTCCAGTAACAAAACCATCGAGATCCATCGTTCTGTCGTCGATCTCTAAAGCGATGTCCTTGTAGACGACAATAGGACCTGCGATGAGCTGCGGGAAGAAAGTGATGTAAAGGAGAAGCTTCGAGAAGCTCTTTTGAGGTTCGATTTCTCCGCGATAGACGTCTATGACGTAACTCATGGTCTGGAAGGTATAGAAGCTAATTCCAATGGGAAGCTTTAAATGCGTGAGTGGAATCTGAAGGGATAAGAGGCCATTCACAGAACCTATCAAAAAGTCGGTGTATTTAAAGACGACGAGCATACCTATGTTAAAAGCTACATTAAAGACAAACCAGCCCTTCTTTTTAATATGAAGGGCTGAGAAGTAATTGACTGCTGCACTAAAGAGCATCAAAAGAATGTAGATGGGCTCTCCCCAACCATAGAAAACGAGGCTCGCAAATAAAAGCATAGAATTTCTCCATGCTTTTGGTAGTAGTCGTGTCACGACATAGGTTATTGGAAAAAACAAAAAGATGAAAATAGCTGAGCTAAAGATCATTGTCCAAAGTTTCCAATATAGCTAATAGCTGTTACCTTATCGTCGATCACAACGATATTTAAGCGATATTCGCCTTGATCATACGTGAAGGAGCCAAATTCTTCGGTGAAGTTCTCGCCATAGGCCTTTTTCATGTCGTCGATGGATGAACCGATTGTTAGTCCTTCTGGAGTCTTCGCAGAAGTATCTGTGATAAATGCACCTGTAACTGTCTCTACGCCTTGAATCATAGCTGTTTGAACTTCTAAACCAGGATACGTATATTTGATATCCTTTCCTTCAAAAGCACAGCTTGGAGCTTCACCCTTATCAGTAGGTGCTCCTAGTTTTTCTAAAGCAGGTGCCCATTCCTTCTTAGGAACGATGGAGACACCGTTATAAACGAGCTTAAATTGAGCTTCTGGTTCCGTTGTAACGCCACCTACTTCTTCGACTTTCGATTCAGTAGATTGTGGTGTATCTGTTTCTTTTTGTTCGGTTGAATGGATGACAGTGCTTCCTTCAACGGTTTGTGTATTTTCCATTTTGGGTGTGCAAGATACGAGTAGGACGAGACATAAGAGAATTGAAATGATACGCATAGTTACTCCTTCTGTTATGGGTTTGCTGGTTTTGCATCGGGGTTTCTAAAGATGACATCTGGATACGGCTGGACGGTCACTTCTTCACGAATGACGGTTCGGCTCGTTTCCTTTCCATTTAGTAATTGGATGCGGTAGTAGATTACTTTTTCTCCGGATTTTCCGGTTACGGTCTTCGTTTCACCGTAGGCTAAATTGGAATCTGTCATGTAAACGGTTTGAGGTTTTTCAATTTTAATGGTTTCAGAGATTTCCTTCGTTTCAACGACATCCGTTCCTCCACCTACTGTTTCTGTGGGCGGTGGTGTCACGGTTCCTTCGTTTCCACCCGTAGCGGTTTCACTTGGAGGTGGCGTTTCGGTACCTGTACCTGTTCCCGTACCTGTTCCTTTGGCGATGATCTGATTAATAGGAGGTGTCTCTGCACGTTCCGTTTGTGTACGTCTGCCATCACGGAGACGAATTTGTACCGTAATAGAAAGGCTTCCGTCTTCACCTTCCTGTACGACTTTCGTTGTGCCTAAAGGAAGGTTCGGATCTTCAATGTATTCGGTCTTAAAAGGAATCTTCGTGGTCTTGGTCTCTAAACGATAGCCTTCTTTCGCAACGTTTGGATCATAGGCTGTCGTTCGGTACATGTAGACATCATGGGACTTAACATGTTGAAGGGAACTCAAAGGTGTTCCATAGCGACCAAAGCCTGTATCGTAAACGCGGCCACCAATTTGAGCCCAGGCGTGCATTCCTCGGTACTCTTGACCTAAAGAGCTTCCTACACCGATGCGTGCAAAGAGTGCTCTTAAGACATTGGCTCTCGTGTAGCAGTTTCCTCTTCTGGTCGTAAGACCTTGGATGGCACTTGGAATCATCGCTTTTGAAGCAGAGCCTGAATAAGCGATGTTACCACTTGTCCATCCGTAGATTTTTCGCATTTTAGAAGAAACGGACATATCGTTATTGACGAGGCGACTCAAGATTCTATCGCATAAATTATCGAGTGCTGCAGATCCAGTGGAACCACTTGGTGCATACGGTGTAATAAAGTCAACCGTAACGGTCACTTGCTTTACGGCTTTATTCTTATTCCTATCTTGTGTGGAATAGATGAGTGTATATGTACCTTCTTTGTTGACGTTAACTCTTGAGCTATCGACACTTACAGCTAATCTTCCATCGACGTTATCAATGGCATAGACGCCGTTCCTAAGGTTTGCGCCAGAAGTGCTCGTGACGCGAATGTTTCTTGCTCCTTTAATAACGGGAGCCACATTGTCTCTTTCAATGGTCAAAGAAGAAGAAAGTTTCGTCTGATTCTTTCCTTCGTCTTCTAAGATGACGGAAACCTTTTGCGTACCGATCGAGTTCACATTGGGCTTTGAACCAAAGTACACCTTGACATTGGAATTATCCTTGATGTTTGTTACAAATTGGTTGGCACTGATCTTTTGTCCTTGGTAGGCTTTCACAGCGACTGCGTCACCTTTAGGGGAAGAGGTGTCTTTAATAATGACTGGAATAAATACATGGGTACCGTTATAGATCACTTCAACCTTGGTCGTGGCGACTTTATTGAGGTTGATTTTCGTGATGTCGGTAATAAATTTGATATCCCCTAGCGTGCCACCGAGAACAAAATCCATAGGTTCAAGCTTTTTTAGTTCACCGCACTCGGCTTCGATCTTATCGACGACCGAGACAAAGCGAACTTTAGCAGCTTGTTCTGCCTTGTTGTTACCTAAGTCGGTAGCGATGAGCTTCACGTCGTGTTCACCGGGCTTTGAAGCATCGCCAGACCATACGAGTTCAAACGTGAGTGGCGTTAGATCTTCACTCTTTACGATAAAGTCTTCTGCTTCAAGCTCCGTTTTAATAGGAACCGTGAGATCCTTTACTTCCAATGTAGGTGGGATTGTATCTTTGATGGTTAGCGATGTGTTGTAATCGCGTGGTCCAGCATGAACCGTGAGTTCATAAGTGCCGGGTTTAGAAAAATCAATTTCAGGAACCTTCAGAAAAACAGCTTGTTCCTTTTGATCGAGTAGAAAGTCCTTAATGTCGATGGAACTCTCTCCTACCTCGATCGTAACGTTCTCTTTGACTCTTTCGGCGTTGTACCAGTTCTGATAAGCAACGTTTTTCCGATGAATCATGATGCCTGCGACGCATGCCAATAGCAGTAAAACTGCTATTGAAATGCTTAGTTTCTTTTTCACAGTTTCCTCCAAATAATAACAAGTTACCTAACCTATGCCATTTTATCATACAAAATCATTTATTTAAACCATTCAAAAGATCGGTTCATACGAACATAAAAAAACCTTGCGATACATCATCGCAAGGTTTTTACGTTGTTAAATGAAGAACTTCTTGGTAGCAATTTCTTCTTGAGCCTTTTCAATAAATTGATCGAGGTTCATTTCAAATTGCTCGTTTTCTCCCTTTTCATTGGTTAAGAAGTGACGAATCGTAAAGACATTCTCTTCCATCTCTTTATCACCGATAACAAACATGTAAGGTACCTTTTCAAGCTGAGCTTGACGGATCTTATATCCTACCTTTTCATTGCGGTCATCGAGGTGAACGCGAAGGCCAATGGCACGTAGCTTCTCTTCAATGGTTTTAGCAAAGTCTTTGTGGCGATCCGTTACAGGAATCAAACGAACTTGTTCAGGAGCGATCCAAAGTGGGAACTTACCAGCAAATTGTTCGATCAAGATACCCATGAAGCGTTCCATGCTGCCTAAGACTGTTCTATGAACCATGACAGGGCGTACGCGCTCGCCGTGCTCATCGATATAGGTGAGGTCGAAGCGTTCAGGCATCTGGAAGTCGAGTTGAATCGTACCACATTGCCATGTTCTTCCGATGGAGTCTGAGAGGTGGAAGTCGATCTTTGGTCCGTAGAAAGCACCATCTCCTTCGTTTAGGATGAAGTCTTTTCCCATCTCTTGAAGAGCTTCACGAAGTTGATTTTCTGCGTGATCCCAGACTTCCTTCTCGCCCAAGGAATTCTCAGGACGTGTAGAAAGCTCCATGTGATATTCAAAGCCAAAGGTCTTATAGATCTTATCGCAGAGCTCGATGACTCCCTTAATCTCATCCTTGATCATAGCAGGTGTCATAAAGAGGTGAGCATCGTCTTGTGTAAAGGCACGAACACGCATGAGACCGTGAAGGGTTCCTGAGAGCTCATGACGGTGAACAAGACCGAGTTCAGCCCAGCGAAGTGGGAAGTCACGGTAGCTGTAGAGACCCGATTTATAGATCATGATAGAACCCGGACAGTTCATCGGCTTAATCGCATAGTCTTTGTCGTCGATCACGGTGAAGTACATATTTTCCTTGTAGTGATCCCAGTGACCCGATTGATGCCAAAGTGCTTCGTTTAGGATCATCGGTGTGCGAATTTCTCCGTAACCAGCTTTCTTATGCTCTGCTCTCCAGTAAGTCTCAAGTTCATTACGAATGATCATACCCTTCGTATGGAAGAAGGGGAATCCTGGACCTTCATCGTGTAGTGTAAAGAGGTCGAGTTCTTTACCGAGTTTACGGTGGTCACGCTTCTTGGCTTCTTCTAAGAAGTGTAAGTACTCTTCAAGTTCTTTCGCCTTTTCGAAGGTCGTACCGTAGATGCGTTGAAGCATCTTATTCTTCTCATCACCACGCCAGTAAGCACCAGCGATGGATAGAAGTTTTACAGCTTTAACTTTAGAAATGTCTTTTAAGTGTGGACCCTTACAGAGGTCGATGAATTCACCGAGCTGATAGAAGCTAATGACGCTTCCTTCTGGAAGGTTTTCAATGAGATCGACCTTATAGACCTCACCGAGCTTCTTAAAGTGCTCTAATGCATCCTCACGCTTCATCTCGGTGCGAACGAGCTCATGACCCTCTTTAATAATCTTCTTCATCTCCTTTTCGATCTCTTCGAGATCTTCAGGCGAGAAGCGGTGCTCTGTATCAAAGTCGTAGTAGAAGCCGTTGTCGATAGCAGGTCCGATGGCAAACTTTACATCGGGATAGAGTCTTTGAACAGCGAGAGCCATAATGTGAGCACTCGTATGACGGAAGATATCCTTTCCTTCTGGATCCTTAAAGTCGACGAAGCGAATGTCGCTATCCTCTGTAACCTTTTCTTGTAGACCTCGTGTTTCACCGTTAACGACAGCACCTAGTGCATTTCTTGCGAGACCCTCTGAGATGCTTTTAGCCACATCATAGAGAAGGACTCCTGATTCAAATTCATGTTTAGACCCATCAGGGTATGTTAGTACAATCATCTTTTCCTCCTTGGATAAAAAAAGAGCAATGCCCCATAGGGCGATTGCTCGCGGTTCCACCTAAATATTTTACTCTTTACGTTATAACGGGACGACCGTCGGACATTAACCGAAGCTAGAGGGTGGTCTTCGTTCAAGGCCATAGGATCTCACACACCCGATCCCTTTCTGAAATGGTATCTTGAATTACTCTTCCTCATCATTGCAAGAGTATTATACCCTATCTATTTCTTTAAAACAACTTTCTTCTGTCTTTGAAGAAAAAGAATTCCGAGTACGATGAATCCAACAGCCACATAGAGCGTTCCGTCAGAGCCTACACCCGTCTTAGGTAGATTATTCGTTTCCTTCTCAGGAGCAGGATTACCATTCACAGGTGGTTTTATTGGTTTCGTAGGTTCCGTAGGTGTCTCAGGGCTCACAGGATCCGTTGGTACCACAGGATCTGTGGGCTTCACTGGAGGCGTTACAGGATCTGTAGGGTCCGTGGGTCTCACAGGTGGAGTCCATGGATCGGTCGGATCAACAGGCGTTGGATCGACTGGATCGACTGGATCAGGCGGGATAATGATCTTTCGGTTCATGATGACGAACGGATCATCTAATGCGCCAGTACCCGTTGGAACACTTGCGTACATTCCGCTTGGTACATTGACTTCACTTACGACATAGCGAATGAGTTCCCCGTTCGAATCGAACTTAGGTAGACTGTACCAGCTGGCATTCCATCCGACGAGTTCATCGACTTCTTTTCGTTCAACTTCAACGACGTTTCGTCCTTCGATGCGAAAAAGTTTTAAGGTGACTGGAACTTTTTTAAGCCCCTCTTCCCAATCTTTTCTTGCATGAATGTCGATGACTTCTGCTGGAGTTGTAAGAGTAGAAATTTCTATAACTAGAGGATTCGTTTCTGTTCCCACGCCCGTCGTATCACTCTTATGGTGATATGGTGGAATCTTTTCCCCATTCAGTAGATAGACGATTTCGCTACCATATGCATCATAAATGGGTTGATCTCTCCAGATTGTAGACCAGTTATCTGAACTTGAAACAGTTACCCTGCCGATGACTACAACCTTACCATCTTCAATTTTACTTAATTCTAGTTCGATCGGGCCCGGCGTTGTACCTGGAGCCCAAATGACCTTCGCATAAACGTCTCGAAGTTTGGGTGGTGTCTCGTTGACTCCGTTTGTGATGATGAATGGGTCATCCAATGTACCAGATCCGGTCTCAGAGGTCATTTTGTAATTGGTCGGAAGATTGATTTCCCTTACAAGATACGTGTATTCTCTTCCATCTGGAGCAAACTTATCTTGACCAGTCCAGCTAGCCTTCCACTCCGTATCACTGCTTAAAGTCTTTGATTCTAGAACTTCTAGATCTGTTCCTAGAATACGTGTAAGTTCAAAGGTAACAGGTTCTCCAGTAGAACCAATTTCCCATACCTTCTTTGCGTGAATATCAACAGTCTCTTTTGGTGGGAGTGGCTTTGGCGTATTTTTAATGACAAAAGGATCTGTCTGTGTTCCAGAACCACTTAGAGCGCTCGAAGTAAATCCAGTGGGTACGTTGGGTTCAACTAGAACATACTGGATATCGCTACCATATTCATCCTTTAATGGAACACGCACAAAGGTGTGTTTAAAGGAATTACCTTCGTTGAATTCAGCTTGATCAACAAGTACTAAGTTATCGCCTTCGACTTTTCTTAATTCCAATATAACTGGAACGGATGTTGAACCCGTTTCCCATTGTTTTTCAGCATAGATATCTACGGTCTCTACAACGACTGGCGTTGAATCTGGTGTATTAGTGATAATAAAGGGATCACTAACCGTACCTGTACCTGTAGGAACACTTGCTGTAAAACCTGTTGGAACATCGATTTCTTTAACGATGTAAGTGTACTCGCTACCATTTGGAGCAAATTGTTCGAGGTCCGTCCAAGTAGCATCCCAGTTAGGAGCATCTAGAGTCATTTGTGTAAGTGTCTCTACCGTTGATCCATCAATTCTACTTAATTCAAAGGTAACTGCCTGAGGTGTAGACCCTGGAGCCCATTCCTTCTTCGCGTGAATGTCGATCTTTGGTACTGGAATCGGCGTATTCGTGATGAAGAAAGGATCTATTTCTGTACCTGATCCTTCAGCAGGACTTGAATTAAATCCAGCTAGTTCATTCGGTTCAATGAGTACATACCTAATCACACTGCCTAACTCATCTTCTAAAAGAAGATTTGTAAAGGTATGTTTATAGGCGTTCTGATCATTATACTCAGCTTCACCCACAACCACGAGACCATTATCCGTAACTTTCGCAAGTTGAAGCGTAACAGCTACAGGAGTAGAACCCGCTGCCCATCGTTTCTCTGTATAGATATCTACAGTCTTTGGAGCAGGTATTGGATTCAGTGTATTAGTGATAATATATGGCTCTGCCGCTGTTCCGGTTCCACCGTCATATTTCATTGAATAACCATCGGGAACATTTTCAGTGACGATGTATTGGATTTCATTTCCAGATGCATCGTAAACGGGTTGCTCTGCCCATGAAACAGTCCAGGAATTAGCGTCGTTTACAGTTTTTGTTCCTACGGGTGTCAAGACATTATTAATCACTTGGTTTAGCGTCAAATCTACAGGTGCTGGCGTAGCATCAGCTGACCAAGATTTCTTAGCATAAACATCTTTTACTTCAGTATTTGTAATGGCAAAGGGGGAATCAACCGTTCCATTGCCTGTTACAGCACTGGCTTTAAATCCAGCTGGAGGATTTACTTCAGTAATGGAATACGTCGCTACATTTCCATAGACATCTTCAGCGAGTACATTTTCCCAAGCCACACGATATCCATTGGAATCATTTGCCTCGAGTTGTCCCATGGTAGTCGTCGTTCCATTTAAAGTCTGGGTGAGCTCAAAGGTCACAGCTTGTGGCGTTGATCCCAAAGACCATTTCTTCTCTGCGATCACGTCACGTAGTTTTGGCTTTGGTGTATTTGTGATATTAAATGGATCTGTCTCTATTCCCGTACCCGTCGTCTCTGAAACAATGAAATCTACTGGTGGATCTTTTTCTACTACCGTGTACGTAATTTCATTACCTAATTCATCAAAAACAGGTTGTTTTTCCCAAACGGTAGTAAATCCATTGGTCGAATCCAATGTTTTAGTTTCAGTCGTCGTAATACCATTAACTGTCTTTTGAAGCTCAAAGGTTACAGGTACTTCTGTTGACCCTTCACCCCATTCTTTTATCGCATGAATATCCTTTGTAAGCGTATTTGTAATGATCGTCTTATGAGGATTACCTGCTTCTTGAGCATAGGTCGTCACATAGTTGGTTAAAGGATTGATTTCTTTAACGGTATAGTTAATGAGAACCCCATTCGCATCGTAGTAATTGAGTCCAGTGAAGCGATGACTCCAGTTGTTCGTAGCATCAAGTGTTGCACTCTGAACTAGTGTCGTGTCGTTATATAAACCAACGTCTATGGATGCAGGACGTGTATTATTCACGTTGTCTCCATCCACCCACTTCTTCTCAACGTCGATAAAGGTTGGATCGTTTGGAATAGAAAAGGTTTGAAGATCTTCTGTTTTTGAAATCAGGACAGGTTCAAAATTATTCGCATATCCGTCTGGTGCTTTGATCTCAACCATTAGATATTCATAAGCTGGAGATCCTACTAATTCCATGCCTAATCGGTCTAATTGAAGCTCAGGATCAAATTGACCATCGGCATTCGTTTTAACTGTTTTATAATACGTCCATTGCTTTCCAGCGTAGTTAAACTGATTTTCAAGGGTTGGAAGTGGGCCAACCATCATGGGGCCTTTAGGCATTTCGAAATATCTATAGATAGCGAATTCGGCATTCGCAAGCTTACTTTTCGTCACCGAATCATACTTATCTACTTGTACTCGAATCGGAGCAGGTTGAATTAAGAAATTTACACTAAATGGCAATCCAGCAGTGTTTATGAAATCTTGCTGCGTTACCGTAAAAGTACGCTCGCCGACTTGTACTGGTCCTTCAAATAACTTTACTGTATAAGTTCCTTCTGGATAGTCATTTTTTGTATAGTAATCCGCCGTGTCTTGACCATAAGTAAATTCTTCAAGTAAAGTTCCATTCGCATCATACAGTCTTAACGTTTTTCCCGCCAATGGCAAGGGATAAGGAGTACCATTTTGTAGCGTAAACTGGCTTGTTCTTATGATGAACCTGCTACTTGTACCGACCTTTTTCAAAGGAACAATAATTTCACTCTTGGTTAAATCAACCAGTTTATATTCTTGAGAGTTCGTATAGCCCTGGATGTTAGGTTCTTGGTAAAAGTACTCATAGGAATTCGTCAGATTTTCAAAAGTAACTTCTCCCGTTGTGCTTAGAAGTGAGGTTGAATAGAAATCCGGGTTTGAAAGGGGTCCCTTAAATAAAGTGAAGTCTGGCAAAAGACCTGGATCGATCGTAATAGGTTCCAAGGTATCGGCATCCACAAACTTGAATGTGATATTCGAACTGGTACCAGGTTGATTTATTGCGGTCACTTCATTCGAATTAATTGGAATGAAAGTCTTATCTAGTGCATAACCAAATGGTGCTTGAACCTCCTGGAGTAAAATTTCTCCTAAGTTACCTCTTAAAGCGCTATATGGTGGTGGGCTAGCCGGGTCAAACGTATAACCAGTAAAGGTAAAAGTACCGTCTGCTCCCGTGTAAATAGGAAAAGAGTTTCCTTTTACATATTCGACACCGCCCACTTGAATGACTTCAGCCGTCGGTGGAAGAACTTCGATAGGGTCTTTTTTATAGTAGTAATTAAAGACAGCACCCACTAATGGATTTCCATTGTTGTCCGTCTTTCTTAGCACAACATCATTTGGAACATAATCAACTGAGGTGGATCGATCTAAGGGGATGATCACTTCCTTCGTTGTAGGATCGATGGTGAATGTCTGATCCGTTGTGATATATCCAAATGGACTTCCTTCTGCGAAAAATACGACGGTATCGATCGTTCCGCGAATGGATCCTTCTGGTGCAAATACGAACGGATCATAAGTATACCCTATAGATGTGAAAGTTCCAGAACCGTCTGTAATAAAGGGATGAAAACTGCTAGGAGCATAATACTCACCATTTATCAACTTCATTTCAGGAGGCATACGGTAGAGTAATTCATCCGCTGATAATTTATAATATGGCCTAACTTGAACCTGAGGTACTGGTTGACCCGTCGTTTTATCAACGGTTTTTACAGTGATCGAATCAGCTATATACTGTTCTTCCGGTATATTATTAATGATCACTTTGGTTGGATTTTCTGAGTTGGGAATATAATTACTATCTATTACGTAAAATCCATCGATTTTGTCGTTTGTAAATTGAGGCTTAAATTGTGAAGTGAGATCTAAAGTGTATTTAACTTGTCCATTAGCGTCTGTATATCCAATGAGTGTTTTGGGTGCATCAGGTCCAAATCCTTCTACTGCATAAACTCCAATTCCTTCTATAGCGTAGGGATTATAATTTAGCAAGAATCCTTTAACGATCTGAATCGTAATTTCTTTTGAAGTAGGAAAATCTGAGCGTACGAGATCAAGATGCGTGTTCCAACTATTCGTCTGTGAGACATAGAGATCCCATGCATCATACTGATATTCATTTCTAGAAAGAGGCGTATAGGAATAGACAGGTGGATTTTGCCTAGCAATTCTTACGACATATAAATCAGTATCTAAGTTGGCGAAGTTTGCAATTCCTTGATCATTTGTCGTTATCGTTGCGATCGTCATATTATCGCTCTTTAAAGCGATTTCTACTGGAACACCAGGAATCACATATCCATTCACATCTTTTAAAGAAACAGTAATACTACCGCTCCCTGGTACGTTATTAAAAGTGTAAATCGAATCAAAGGGTGCACTAATCTTTTGGGAGGCTGGCTTTTGATAACCATATACTACTCTTTGAGTAATTGTGTATGACTTCGAAGGATCAAGTGCAGCGATAGCATCCCCATTCGAATCCGTCATGACACTCTCAAGGAGATTTGTGTTCAAATCGACAATATCGAATGTGACATTGGAAATGCCATTACCAGTTGCGCTGTCAACTGATCTTAACGTGACATTTTGTAAGGGCTGATTTGTAAAGGTATAGAATGCTCCTTCAGTAGGGGTTATGGTTTGGGTATCAGTCTTTCCGAAACCTGGATATACATATTGATCCACATAATAAGTATCCGTGTCATCTAGCTGAAAGGATACCGTTCCTGTAGAATCTGTAAAATATTCGGAGGCATAAGACCACGAACCGTTATTGACCCAAAATCTCACACCTTCAAGCGGATTTCCACTCGTATCTACCGCTTTTAGTGTGACATTTACAGTTGCAGCAAAAGAACTAAAGGGCGATAAAATAGATAGAAGTAGTGCCCCTAATAAGATGAATGCAGTGAATCGTTTGTTTACCATTTTGCCTCCTAGATGAATCGATTACCATTGATAATTATAACATACGGATATATGGATATATGATAGAGAACTTGTTCTCAAAGCTTATTTTGACTATTTTAACCAGAACATGACGAGGATACCTTGCAGTAGACCAATGATGGCACCAAGGACTCCACCTAAGATAATGATGAAATTTAGTTCCTTATTTGAAATAGACCAAACAAGCTGTTCAAGGTCCTTTACCTCATAGGACATGATCTTATCTTCGACGAGTTTTTCGACCAGATGTTTATCTCGCTGCTCCATTAAAAAGGATTGAAGGAGTTCATCTAACAGCTCTGGTCCTTTATTATCGAGGTAGCGATAAATGAGGGGGTACGTCATCGTGGTCGGAATGACTTTTACTTGTTCCTTAATCGCTTCAGCTAGCTTCATCGATACTCTATCTTTAAGCGCATCGAAATCAACGTCATTCGCCATTACGGTTGATAGTTCATTTAAATTTACCAGTTCTGTCTCTACGACTTCTGCGATGCTTTTTGCAATATCAACCTTTCGTTTAGGGATCATTCCCTGAAAGGGTCCCTTTTTTTCATAAGGTCTAAATAATAAGAGGATGGCTATGGCGTTTGTGATGTATCCAATAAAGCCACCCACGAGTGTCATGATTAGTAGTTCTTTCAATAATTCCTCCGGAATAGATATAAATAACGATCTTCTGTCTCTTCTTTATAGACGAGTTCTAAAGGTTCAAAACACCTTTGAAGCTCATCCGCTTCATGGACATATTGCGTATGCCACTCGGAATCTCTTCGGTAAAGCTCCCCTTCTTTTTTGTAAAGAACGAGTTCAAAATCGACCTTGTCCTCCTCTTCGTCGTAGGAGTTCATCCAGTAAAGTTCCTCCCCTTCCCCTTCTATGTAATAGATTTCATTACCTAGTTTTTCTCTTAGCTTTTTAGGCGATGAGACATCGATGAGAAGATACCCTCCCTGGGTTATGGCATTCATGATATTTTGTGCCTCTTGTGGAAGTTTATCTGGCGTAATATAATTAATTACATCATTAATAACTACAACAAGTTCAAAGGTTTCATTCGTGGGTATATATTGAGTACTGCCTAAAAGGTATTCTATATTTGTTCTCTGATGACGGAAACGTGCCAAAGAGAGCATCTCTTCACTCGGATCGATGGCTAACACTTTCTGAAAGCTTTGACTTAAGATTTCTGAAAATTGCCCTGTACCACATCCGATATCGAGCGCTTTTGCTCTTTCTACAGGGAAATCATGTACTAATTTTATTAATCGACTATAGTCGTAATCGATATGAGTGTCATAAAAGTCTGCAAAGATCGTATACATAGGCCCTCATTTCTAGCTAGGAGTAAGATGAATATTGCACTTATAGGAACAGGATGCGATGCCTCGTTAAGGCTTGCAAAGGATCTACATCATAAGGGAGAAACACTTCACTTCTTCCGAAAAGATGTTCCAGCAGCTATCGTAGACATCGAAGGAACTGAATATAGACAACGCCCTCTATCAGAATTACTGACGGAATCAATTGATCTCGCTTATTTTTTCGATAAAGAGGACTACCGAGAGATCATCTTAGATTTAGAAGATAAGAATGTCTTAAGTGTCGACCTCAGTGGTTCTTTTGAAAAGGAACGCACTGTGATGCGCTTTCTCTTTCAAAAGGAGCTCTCTGATGAGGTTCACATTTTAAAGGTCGCTCATCCCTATGCTTTAGTGATTAGCCACCTGTTAAATGAGATCGACGAAGTCTTTAATCTACGTCATGCTCGTTCGATGATCATTCAAGAAGCAAGTGAACGCCCGAATTCCGTCGATTATACAGACCTTGAAGATCAAGTGATCGGTCACGTTCTCGCCTGCTTAAAGAACGAACAGATTCGCTTTGGACTATTAACGGATAGCTTTACTCGCCTCTTAGAAGAGCGCTTTTTAATCCAGCTTGACTTCCTTCGTCCCTTTAACCTCGAAGGTATCTGGGACATCTTAAAAGGAATCGCATTTATGGGCCCAGGACGCCCTATACAGGTCGTTCGAATAGCTCGAGACCTATCCGTCGATAGTGGACTTACAGTCCTCTTAGAGGGCCATCCAGAGCATGTGCTCTATCTAAACCTCTTACAGATCTACAACCTTAAAAAGGAGAAAATCGATAGCTAGAAGCTATCGATTTTATTTTTCTTCTTCATAGACAAAGATATGATCTACATTTCTAAAGTGATCACCGTAGTTTAGTCCGTAACCTACGATGAATTGATCTTCAATTTCAAAGCCCGTGTAGTCGGCTTTAAAATCGACCTGTCGTCTCGAGGGTTTATCTAAGAGTACACACGTCTTAAGACTTTTAGGAAGGCGCTCCTTAATGAGCTTATAAACTTCACTCATCGTGAGTCCACTGTCGATGATGTCATCTACGATGATGACGTCAAAGTTCGTTAGATCCTTCTCTACGTCGTGGACGATTCTCACCTTTCCAGACGTCTCTGTCGTATCTCCTACATAAGAGCTCGTTGTCATAAATTCGATAGCTGCAGGTTGTTTAATGGCTCTCATGAGGTCGGCTACAAAGACAAAACTACCTTTAAGAAGTCCGATGATGAGGAGATTCTTTCCCTCGTAGTCCTTCGTAATCTGGCTTCCTAGTTCATCAACTTTTTTTTGAATGTCCTCTTTAGAAAATAAGACGTTGTGATTCTCCATAAGTTACCCCCTTATGGTTCTCATTATCTCAAATTTCTTTCCTCTTTTCAAGAACGAGGTTGATTCATTTGTAGTGTCCGTATGACGCTCGTATGACTAATCCCTAAGACATAACCGATGTCTCGAAAACTTAAATCCGTCTCTTTTCTGAAGCGTTCAATGAGTGTAACTCTAAGAAGCTTATTCTCATCGAGCATGATTTCAAACTTATTCAAGTGGTGTTCACGTAAAAAGTCATCGAAAAATTCTTCCGCTCTCGCTCTTCTCTTACTCATTTTATCGACCTCAAAGACCTCAAGCTTTTCCATCTTTGCGGTATAGTCTGAAACATTTTCCTTAATAACTTCTTTAAAGAATTGCTTCTTCGGATCCTCAGAATCATTTTGGAAGCTCTGAATAATAGGACCCATATCTAAGAAAGGGTGCTTTCTATAGCGCGTGTAATCCATGTAGTCAATTCCTGAGTTCGATCCTTGTTGATGCAGATATCGCATCAGCTTCCAAAATTCGTCCATACTTGAGATGATAAAGACCTTCATCTTTATCATGTATTCCTCTTGGTACTTCATTTCCAAATAATACTGGTACGCTTCCATGAGTCCTTGAATGAACGTATCCGCATGTTCTGCACGGATGATGAGATGAAGCACCGTCGACTTCATGCTGTAGGCAAAAATTTCTAGATGATTTCGTTCTTTGTAAATATGTAAGTAGTCCTTTAGTCTTTTTTCGTCCTCAAGTGAATGGAAAAGAACCTTTTCATGGGCTGTGCCTACGACAATGTGAAAAATTTTCTTCATACGACCTCCTTTCGAATTCATCTTACTTCTTCCTACATTTTTGAGTAGCACCTAGCATGAATCTTACCAATCTGGAAACGGATTCCACTTTTTGTGATAAAATAGACTCATGAAAAAAGACATTGCCCATTACTCACAAATTGAAAGACGTCTCACGATCCTTTACACCATTCAATCCCTCGGTGGTAAAGTATCAAGAGAGCAATTGAAGTCCCTTTTCCAAGACACCTTTAATGTATCAGATGACGAGTGGCAAAAATGCGAAACCGACATATTTGGTAGCGATCTCGTCATATTTGACATAAACAGTGGGAATAATACACTTTCTATAAGTGATGAGGGACTCGTTGTCATGAGCTTTTTTCTCGACCGCTTGCCCGAGGATGTAAGGATCGATATCGATAACGCGATTCTTGTCTCAAATCCTGAACCTCAAGAAAGTCTAGAAAGGTTTCTCGATCAAGACGGATACCTTCACCTCGATTACTTTGAGAACCACGAACGTCTCGTGCACCTAATGATTAAGGTCGATCCAGAAATCTCGGAAAGACTTTTATCAAAACAAAAAGATCCTCTCTTTCGAGAGGACCTCATTCGTTTTTTACTCGATCGCTAAGCTTCTTCGGAAGCTTATTTTAATGTGATCGCTTGTTTTGGACATTTTTCTTCGCAGACGCCACAGCCGATGCATTTTTCTTGATCGACCTTATGTACTGCTTTTAATTCACCTGAAATGGCTTCTTCTGGGCAGTTCTTTGCACAGATGGTGCATCCGATGCACTTACTTTCATCGATTTCAGCCTTTTTCTTTTGGCTTTCATCTGCCGTAATCGCATGCGTAGGACATGCCTTGAAGCATTCCATACAGTCGGTGCACTTCGTGTAGTCGATACGTGCGAGGTTGTTCTCTACGTGGATGGCATCAAATCGACAAGCCTTTTCACAGAGTTTACAACCGATACATCCGACTTCACAGCTTTTTTTAGCGACTGCTCCGGGATCTAATGAAGAACAGGTGACAACTGTATTTTGATCAGCTGGGATGAGCATGATGATCTTTTTAGGACAAGCTTCGATACACTTTTTACATGCTGTACAAGCTTCAGGATCGACCTCTGCTACACCGATGTCGTTGATTTTAATCGCACCAAATTGACAAACCTTAACGCAGTCACCACAGCCTAAGCATCCTTGCTTACAAGCCTTTGGCCCACCGCTAACGAGGTTCATAGCAGAACAGGTTTTAATACCTGAGTAGCTTACGAGATCGACGGCATTCGTTCCACCGTGACAGAGGACCTTTGCAGCCATTCGAACAGAGTCAAAGTTTGCTTCAGCACCCATGATTCCTGCAATCTTAACGGCGACAGGAGCACCACCGACGCTACAACGGTTCATCTCAGCGCCTTCTACGACTGCTTGAGCGTAGTTCATGCAACCAGGGAATCCACAGCCACCGCAGTTTGCTTGTGGTAGGATCGCATTAATTTCTACGGCACGTTCATCGACAGGAACAGCAAATTTTTGTGAAGCATAAGCTAAGGCACTACCAAAGACAACGCCTAAGCCTGCCATACTGGCAATCGGACCAATGAGAGAATTGAAATCCATACCTACCTCCTACACCATTCCTGTAAAGCCTAAAAAGGCAAAGGAAAGTAGACTAGCGGTAATCAAGGCTTTCGGGAATCCGTCAAAGGCCTTAGGGTTATCGTTGAGTTCGTTGCGCTCACGAATCGTTGAGAAGAGCACAATAGCCATCGTAAAACCAACCGAAGCACTCATGGAGTGAACGATGGTATAAAGAAGGTTATAACCAAATTGGTCATTAAGTAAGGTAACACCTAGTACGGCACAGTTGGTCGTAATAAGTGGTAAGAAAATACCGAGTGCTTGATAGAGTGAAGGAAGCATTTTCTTAAGAACTACTTCAACAAACTGTACGAGAGCTGCAATGATAAGGATATACATAACAGTCTTCATGTATTCCATGCTGAGTGGTTTCAGTAAGTATTCGTTTGCAAAGTAGCAGAAAATACCGCTCATCGTAATAACGAAGATAACAGCAAGACCCATTCCTAGGGCTGTCTCTGTCTTCTTAGACATTCCTAAGAAAGGACAAATTCCTAAGAAACGGCTTAATGTAAAGTTATTGACGAGAATCGCACTGATCATAATCGTAAGAATACTAGCATTTTCCATGATTAAGCCTCCTTCTTATTCTTGAGGTGGTTGATCACGGCGATGATCAGACCGAGCGTTAAAAAGGCTCCTGGAGGAAGGATAAAGGATGTGGTTGGAGGAAGAGCTGTTTGGAATCCAACACCAGCCACATGAATTCCACCAGTCGCTAAGAATTCACGGATCGAACTAATGATGCAAAGTGCACCGGTAAAACCGAGTCCCATACCGATACCATCGAGCATGGAATCGAAGATGCCGTGGTCAAAAGCAAAGGCTTCTGCACGAGCTAGAATGATACAGTTTACAACGATCAATGGTAAGAAGATACCGAGTGCTTTATAAAGCGGTTGAACGAAGGCTTCAAGCACCATACTTACGATCGTTACGAAGGTTGCAATGACAATGACGAAAATCGGAATACGAATTTCACCCGGTACAACTCGACGAATGGCTGAAATCATCATGTTAGAGAGCATCAATACAGCCGTTACTGCAAGACCCATACCGATACCATTTTGAAGACTCGTCGTGATCGCTAATACGGGACACATACCGATCAATTGAATGAACGTCGGATTTTCTTTAATAAGACCATTTGTTAAATATTTTAATCTCATTTTCCAATCCTTTCTAAAACGCCCTTCGCTAAGTTAACAGCTTTGGTAACGGCTTTTGATGTAACAGTAGCACCACTAATAGCTTGAATTTCATTGCCTTGTGGAGCTTGCTTATTTACGCCAATTTCTGATGTAAGGGTTTTCCCTTCATATTGTGAATAGAATTCAGGCTTGGTCGAACGGTCTCCTACTCCTGGAGTCTCCGTTTGGTTTACGATGCGTACGCCATTAATGCTACCGTCGACCTTGGCACCGATCATAACTTCTACAGGGCCACTGAAGCCGTTGGCTTTGGTCTTAATGACATAACCAATCGTCTCAGCACCTTTTAGTGCCTTATGGGCAGAAAGGATGTTTGTATCTCCTGCCTGTAGTGCTTCTAGGTTTGGCATTTCTTCGAAGTTATCGGCCTCAGGGAAAACTTGCTTACGGCTTTCCATCTCAGCCTTTAAACGTGCTTCTTGAATAGGACCTTCTGTAATCTGATTGAAGACACCTAAGAGCAGTGCACTCAGTGCTCCAAAGAGACACAGAAGCAGTCCGTACTTTAAGATCTTATTCATTTTCTACCTCCAAACACCTTTGGGGCAGTAAACTTCTCAATCGCTGGTGACATCGCATTCATGAGAAGAATAGCAAACATGACACCCTCTGGATAAGCACCAAAGCGGCGGATGAGAACAGTTAATAATCCACATCCGATAGCGAAGATCACACGACCTACAGGTGTTACAGGGCAGGTTACAAAGTCCGTTGCCATGAAGAAGGCACCGATCATTACACCACCAGAGAGAACAGCTTGCAAAGCGACCGTAGGATTCATCTCGTAGAGAAGGAAACTCATCACAAAGGTCGTAAGGATGAAGAACGTTGGAATTCTCCAGTCAATGACCTTACGAACTAAGAGATAGATTCCACCGATAAGGAGCGCGATAGCACTCGTCTCACCAAGGCTTCCTGCCATGTTACCGATGAGCATATCTTGTAGTTTCGGTAGTTCATTGACAGCACCGCTCTTTAAAAGCGTAAGTGCTGTAGCTTGGCTCACTGCATCGGTCATAGGCTCTTTAAAGACGCCCATCGCTTGTGTATAGCTAATTGCTAAGAAAACACGTGCAGCAAGAGCTGGGTTCATGTAGTTTTGGCCGATTCCGCCAAAGACTTCTTTTACGATAAAGATCGCAAACACACCACCGACTGCAGGAATCCATAGAGGAATCGCACTCGAGAGGTTTAAGCCTAGTAAGAGGCCCGTAACGACAGCACTGAGATCGCCGATCGTGTTGGGTCTTCCCATGGCTTTTTGACAAATGACTTCTGTAATAACAGCAAATAGAATGGCTATACCAATGACTGCGAGTGTGCGTACCCCAAAGAAATAGACGGCACAAGCGACAGCCGGGAGCAATGCGATGATGACATCGAGCATTACTCTTGTAATGTCTTCATTCGTACGAATATGGGGTGAAGACGTTGAAAATAATCTTTGTTCCATACTTCACTACCCTTGCTTTCTTCTGTTTTCCATGATGGCGCGTTTTGCCATACGAATGGAATGAACGAGAGGTCTTCTAGAGGGGCAGACAAATGAACAGCTGCCACATTCAATACAATCGAGTGCATGATAGCTCTCAGCGAGATCTAAGCGATCTTTGAGCATAGCACGGCTGATGTAAAGAGGTAGTAAGTGCATAGGGCAAGCTTCGACACAGCGACCGCAGCGAATGCAGTTTTTCGGTTCATAAGCTTTCGATTCTTTATCATTTAAGAAAAGAAGTCCACCCGTTGTCTTCGTCGCAGGAATGTCAAAGCTTTGTGCGGAGTTACCCATCATAGGTCCACCTAGGATGAGTTCCTTAAAGTCACTCGTAACTCCTCCACCCTCTTTAATGATGTCACTTAGGAGAGCACCCGTCTTAATGACGAAGTTACCAGGACTCTTAATAGCACTTCCTGTAAGGGTCGTGTAGCGTTCGATACAAGGAATACCGAGAACAACATAGTCAGCGACAGCCTTTGCTGTTGCGACATTCGTTACAACCACACCTACGTCTAGTGGAAGAGCACCGCTCGGAACGACTCGTCCCGTTACGGCATTAATGAGCTGCTTTTCAGCGCCTTGCGGATACTTTGGTACAAGTCCCACAATATGTACATTCGAATAAGGTGATGCAGCCTTGGTCATGGATTCAATCGCATCGGGCTTGTTCGTCTCGATACCAATGTAACCCTCTTTGACATCGACACTCTTCATGATGAGAAGAAGACCTTGAATAATCTGATCTGCTTCTTCTAACATTAAGCGGTGGTCACATGTCAAGTAAGGCTCACACTCTGCACCGTTTAAGATGATGAGATCGATCGTCTTTTCTGGTGGAGGTGAGAGTTTTACATGAAGTGGGAATCCTGCTCCACCCATACCTACGATACCGCTCTTAGCGATGAGGTCCTTCACTTCCTTACCAGTCAGTTGATCTACATGTTCACGTGGAACAACCGTTGGATCTAGTTCTTCTTTAAAATCATTCTCGACCTCGATGACTTCCGTATCTACACCTTGAATCTTCATCATCGAAATCTTCTTCACTGTTCCAGAAACACTTGAATGCACTGGAGCAGAAACAAAACCACCAGGTTCACCGATCATCTGTCCCTTAAGAACACGATCACCCGGTTTAACAAGGGGTTTTGCCGGAGCACCAATGTGTTGGCGCATAGAGAAAAAGAGCTTCTGCGGGGCTGTAGCGACTTTCGTAGCTATGGCTTCCGTAGCACTTTTATTGTGAGGTACATGAGCACCTCCTCTAAAGGTCCGGATATCCATTGAAACCTCCTAAAATATAAGTCCGCCGTATTTAAAAAATACTATTGTAATTATAGCACACTAACACTTGCAAAGTGAAAAGATCCTTACAGGTTTTTAATGAGATTTCATTTTTTCTAAAAAGTGCCCTAATCACAATGGATTCATAATTATTTCAGGTTTTTATACTGTAATAGATAATTCTAATATGTTAGAAGAAAGCAATTCATTCTGAAAGAGAATGAGAGGAAACTTACGAAGAAAAAGCTAAGCACCACGTGAGTACTTAGCCTTTCTTAGGTAAAATCCATCTCTAATGAGTTTTGAATAATTCAGTCCTGTATGTATCGATATCACTAGTACCACATAAAATTTTTAGAAGGGTGGCCTCTTTTTCCTATGGGAACGATCCGATAGGCATCTAAAAGAGCTTCTTCATCAAAATTCAAAATGTCATAGTAGGTTGTTCCAATGATCATGTCACCGAAAACTATTCGAATTACAATGGATTCACCATCTTTTTTGTAGATGCCGATTCCATACTTCGTACCTTTTCCCAGTTCTTCTCGAAGTGCCTTAAGTTTAAAGGAATTTAACGTTTCGATTAAACGCTCCAGTCTTTCTCCTTTAACTTCAACCGAATCGTATCCACCAGTCCTCCCTACAATAACACTTTCTATTTCATCTAATTTAAAATTTAATCGAACATTGTACTCTGATTCACGCGAGGTACAACCCATGAATAGGGCTAGGAATAATAATAGAGCAATGATACGAATCTTTTTTTTCATCACAACGTCCTTACTTAATTTGTGAAATAAATACTTCCATCAATTATAGATGAAATCGGTTGAATCCAAACATCAGTTCTACCATCAGCATCATTTACGATTACATATTTTCCATCTTCTTTACTATCAAAATATCCATATGCTACGCACCAATGCCCTCCACTCTGCTTAAATTGAATCATACCTATTATGATCGGCCTATTTCTATTGATTTCAGTTTTAATTTGTAGAAATTCGTCTACTCTGGTCACATTAGCCGTATTATTTATTTTCATTGATCTAAAATAGTTGTTTAGTCCATTAGTAACGTTCCCGTAATGTGTTAAGGCTTCTCCTACATATTTCTGCATGAGTGATATGAGTTCAATTCGCTCTATACTGGCCCTAGGTACATAACTCGTACTAACATAGTCATAATAGTATCTCATGCAAATTGCACTTGCTATTGCTCCACAGCAACTCTCACAGTTGCTTGTCCAGACTTTTAATGACCCTCTTAAATATTTTTCTGTAATACCATAACCTATTGCATTCGGAGCGCTATCTTCTAATCTTCCTGAAGTAAGTTTCGTAAAAGGTTTTACGGGTCTACAATATTCATAATCAAACTGTTCCCTTTTAATGTGCTTAGTACCTTTCAGAGATATGAAGTCGCTTCCAACCATGCTGTAGTAACTCAATGGACCATTAAACACTGGATTCTGTACACCATTAAAGGGGTTTGAGTTTTTAAAGCTTAACTCTGGAATACTCATATCTTTAATGTTCACAATGATATAGCCCATTGTCGGGAAATTAAACGACACCGCTTCAAATTCTCCATTAATATTCTTTAGCAGAGTCCCCTCTTCGAGTTGTAACGGTCTGCCAATGTTCGTTAAGAATGTTTCTGCACGTAACTTAGCTAATTTTACTAATTGACTTGGATAGTTAGCATTTAGATCTTGTCCAAATACTGTAGTTTGGTTCATCAGAAATGAAGTCAAAAGTAAGAAACAAAGAGTCAAACTGATAATTCTTTTATTAATCTGTTTCATGTATTCCTCCTTGGTTTAAACTGTGAATAATTAAGTATTGAGATTCTAAGTGTTTACTTCCCTTTATTCATCTCCGTTCTTATACCTTTGAGGGTTCATGTACTTCATATCTCCTCACCTCCTAATGATATAGCTATTGATATTGACCCTATAGGTCAATGCGTTTGTAGAACTGTTGTTAACAATCACTTCGAATCTACTCTTGTAAAATGCCTTTACCATTAGTGTGGTGGCTTTCGTATAGTGCTTATTATAGATTTCTTTTCCGTTTTCTTTTATGATTAGTGCGTAATTTAATCCCCCGTTGCATGACATCTCACTCGTTTTGATGGTAAATCCATCGTGATTAGGTTCTGTCCACGATTCCATATTGAATGAGTATGATTTGTGACTTAATCCATCTAACGTCACTTTATGATCTATATTTGCAGATGCTAATTCACTTTGAGGTATTTCTTCAAGAATTAATTTCTCATACATTTCGTCTGTTATTTCGTTGACTCTGTGATCAAGATTTACTTCGGATATTTCAGTAGCCTCGCTTTCAATAACGACTGACGTTTGCGCTACTCTTACATCTGCAAAGGTTGTCATGGATAACATCAAGATGAATGCGAAAGCGCAAATACCTGAAAATTTGGTCTTCCATTTTTTCATTATGATCATCCTTTCCATAGTCGGATTTAACTGTAGAACGACTTTTCTTGAGTTTTCTTTCGGTTCAATGAGCTTCAGCATAGACATGCAGTATTCTCTTCTATGTTGAACCGTATCTCCTAATCTTTGGATCACGTCTTTATCACATAGAACTTCAATATCGTCTTCCATGTATCTTGAGGCAAGAAGAAAAAACACATTATACCAATACGTACAGGTAATGAGATTTTTTAAATGATTAAAGACCATATGGTACTTCTTGATGTGCACTAATTCATGGTATAACACGTGTTCTAGTAATTCGTTATCGTCTATGACCCCGGCTGGAAGAAAGATCTTCGGGTGAAGAACACCGTAGGTTACTGGAATTTTTAGGCTATTACTTTTAAATACGCTCACTGTTCGTCTTAATCCAAATGAATGAATCGCCTCTTCAATTCTGATATCATGAAGAATCGGTATGGCATTTTCAAATGCCCTGTTCCTCTTCATCACCTGAGTAATGAAATAGATGAGGAACAAGAATCCTACAAAGAAACGATTTGCTTTAGATAAGAAATAGCCAAATTCTAATTCAAAGGATCGAATGTCATTTTCTATGGTCAGTATTGGTTCTAGTAAATACTTTAAGATTCCATATTGGTCTGGTTCTTTGATTTCGATCAAAATGGTATATGGAACTAGCAAATAGATGATGAGGAATGACCATAAAATCATATTTGCCCATTTGAGGCTCTTAAGGTTCAATCGTCTACGAATCAAGAGTATAAGAGCAATCACGAAAATGCTCTTGATACTTCTTTCTAGTGACGATATGGTTAAGAACTCTATTCCATCCATCTTTATTCCTCTATTTCAAAATTCTTGATGAAGTCTTTCATTTCCTGTAGTTCTTCTTGACTAACATGGCTGTGGTCCAAAAACGCCCTAAAAACGTTAACGAAAGATCCTTGAAATAATTTTTGAATCGCTTCCTCTTGCTGATCTCTTAGCGCCTCATCTCTTGATATAGCGGGCTTTATCGTATATTTAGGTTCACGCCTTGAAATAGCTCCCTTATCAAGAAGGCGACCAAAAAAGGTATAACATGAAGTCTTTTGATATCCAAATTTTTCGTTAAGAAGCTTGAATAACTCTAGAGCTTGAATCTCTCCGTTTTCATCCAAACATTCTCCATCCCAGAGCATCTGCATCACAGTGAGTTCACCATTTGAAAATTCCAAAATTTCACCTCCCAATACCGATATCCGTTTTATTTTCATCTTGAGTATAACATTGTATTAACATTTTGACAATCTATTTACAAAAATAATCTTGGAATGTTTTTAGGTAAAACAAAAACCGACAATTGATTTTCTCAACTGTCGGTCTCGTTTTGGTGCAAGAGACGGGACTTGAACCCACACGGTAATAATACCACTACCCCCTCAAAGTAGCGCGTCTGCCGATTCCGCCACTCTTGCGCGTCTAAAGAAAATTATAGCAAGCGCGCGACGAATGTCAAGCATTTTTTTTAAGCCAAATGATACTTTTTTTTACGGTCTCTTTTAAAGCCTCTTTGGAACCGTTATTCCAAACGATAAAGGTAAAGGGAAAATCGGGGCGTTTGAAGGATTGTAGCTTCTTTTTCGCATACGCTTCATCAATTCCGTCTCGGTTCATGAGGCGTTCTAGCTTAAAGGCACTATCGACATAGATGACTCCCTTAAAGTCATGTTCTATGCCTACTTCAAAGAGTAAGGGGGCTTCATAGAAAGAGAGTGAATTGAAGGAAGTAAGGATCTCATCGCTCTCTTTACGGATGAGAGGATGGAGAAGTTCATTGAGTTTGATCCTCTCCTCCTCCGAATGAAAGATGCGTTTTGCAAGTTTCTTTCTGTCTAGGATTCCCTCTACGACGACTTCTGGAAAGGCTTCTTCAATTCTTCGTAGACCCTCTGTATTCGGTTCTACGACTTTTCTTGCAATCTGATCGCTATCTATTACAGGATAGCCGAGTTCACGAAGGATCTCTCCTACTGCACTCTTTCCGGAAGAGATGGCTCCTGTAATCGCATAGGTGTGTTTATACTTCATACCACGTATCTCCTACGTCGGTAGAGACTTCTAGCGGTAATTTAAGGGTTACGATGTTCTCCATAACGTCTTTTACGAGCGCTTTCATGGTTTCGAGTTCATCTTTTTCGACATCGAAGATGAGTTCGTCGTGAACTTGAAGAATCATCTTGCTCTTAAGCTTCTCTGCTTTCATTCTTCTATCGACTTCGATCATGGACATCTTTATGAGGTCTGCAGCAGAACCTTGAATCGGCGTATTAATAGCCGTTCTTTCTGCAAAGGATCGTAAGTTAAAATTCTTTGCATTGATCTCAGGAATCTCACGGATTCTACCAGAGAGCGTCTTTACATAGCCGTGCTCTTTACAGAAGGCAACGGACTTATCCATGTACTCTTTAATCTTCGGGTACTCTTCGAAGTACTTGTCGATATAATCTTTTGCTGCACTTCTAGTAATCTGTATGTTATTCGATAATCCGAAGTCACTGATACCATAGACAATTCCGAAGTTTACGGCCTTGGCGTCACGTCTGACATCCCCTGTCACTTCTTCTAGAGGAATGTCAAAGACTTTAGATGCTGTTAGGGCGTGAATGTCGATTCCGTTATTATACGCATGGATGAGGTGCTCATCTTCAGAGACGTGTGCGAGAATTCTAAGTTCAATTTGTGAGTAGTCAAAGCTTAATAGAACTCTCTCACTCGTAGAAGGAATGAACATCTTTCGAATTTGCCTTCCTTCTTCAAGCCTAATGGGAATATTTTGAAGGTTTGGATCGGTCGATGAAAGGCGTCCAGTGACGGCGATCGTCTGCTGGAAGGTCGAATGGATCTTTCCGTCTTCTTTAATCATGGGTCTAAGTCCATCGATGTAGGTGCCTTTGATCTTTGCAACCGTTCTGTAGTCTAAGATTTCTTTTATGATTTCATGGCGGTCTAGAAGACGATCGAGGACATCCTTGTTCGTAGAATATCCTGTCTTCGTTTTCTTTATCGGTGGAAGACCGAGCTTTTCAAAGAGGATGACTCCGAGTTGCTTGGGAGAGTTGATGTTAAATTCCTCCCCGGCAAGTTCATAGATCTTCTTTTCTAGGTCCGTAAGTCTCTTTGTAATCTCTTGATCGATTTCATCGAGTGTGCTGGTATTTACTCGAAAGCCTTCTCTCGTCATCTCTGTAAGGATCGGTACGAGGGGAAGCTCAATATCTAAGTATACGTGAAGGAGATCCTTTTCCTTAAGCTCCTTCATAAAGGTCACATGCTTTGCCCAGAGCTTTTCGAAGAAGTCGTCGTCCTCTACCTTTGCTCCTACAACCTGTACGGGATCGGTGCTATCGAGCTCTGGGTGTAAAAGATAGTGCTCTAGTGATACGTCATAGAATGCTTTCGCTTCTAAGCCCTTTAAGAAGGCTGGCTGAAGGTTAAAACCGATGACGGGTCCATCTCCACCCCTTTCAATGAGGTCTTCTCCTACGACCTTTACAAAGCGCTCATTCGTGGGGGGATTCACTTCCTCTACGACTTCCTCTACGGAAGCGACTTCATCGAGGTTTAGCTGCTTCATGATGCTTTTTAGTTCATAGCGTGAAAGGATGGTTCTTGCCTTCTCACCCTGAAATCCTTCGTGAAGCATGGTATCAAAAGAAAGATCGATCGGAACGTCTTCATTGATCGTAGCAAGCGTTCTACTTAAAAATGCCATGTCTTTCTCGTCTGTGAGAAGCGTCTGCTGTCTCTTCGTAAAGGTCTCGATGTTCTCGTAGACTTCTTCCAGTGTTTTATTTCCTTCTAGCATCGATACGGCTGTCTTTTCTCCGATGCCCTTTACACCAGGAATGTTATCGCTCGTATCGCCTCTTAGACCCTTGTATTCGATCACTTGTTCAGGGTAGATGCCAAGGTCTTCTTTTACGAGATCTCTATCGTAATACAGGACATCTTTGGTGCCACGCTTTGTAATACCTACCGTCACATGGTCCTTTACGAGCTGTAGAATATCTTTATCGCCACTTATGACCTCTACAGCCATTCCATCTTGAACGGCACGCTTTGTTAGAGTTCCTATGAGGTCATCGGCTTCATAGCCTTCACATTCGAGACGGTCAACTTCTAACTGGTCTAAAATTTCTTTTAAAATGGGAAGCTGTGCCCTCAGTTCATCGGCCATTCCCTTTCTCGTTCCCTTGTAGTCACTGTAGAGCTCGTGTCTAAAGTTCTTTTTTGCGGCATCGAAGGTGACGATGAGGTGCGTCGGTTTTCTCTCATTCACGACAGAAAAGAGCATCGTAAGAAAGCCTAGGACGGCGTTTGTGGGAATACCATCGCGCGTCGTAAGGGGTGGCAGTGCAAAGAAGGCACGGTTCAGTATGGCATTTCCATCGATGATCATCAGTTTATTCATGTCTTTCCTCTTTCAGTGAATCGATCCGTTGAAGTTTCTCTTGGAGATCTTCTTTAGGTAATTCTTTGATTCGTTCCTCTAAGCCTAGTAAAAGCTTTTCTAAGCGCTTTCCTTGAATGGGTGTAATGGCTAGGTCTCCTCCTGCTTCTAAGAAGCGAAAGACGGCTTCTTCTATGCCATAGCGCTCAGAGATCGCTTGCATGTTCATGTCGTCACTAAAAATGACACCCTTATATTGAAGTTCTTCTCTTAGATACTTAAAGACTTCAGGATTAATACTCGTAGGTAACTCTCCAAAGGCTTTACAGCGGAGATGGCCTACCATGACACCGTCGATTCCCTCATCGATTAGTGCCTTAAAGGGTTTCATTTCTCTTTCTTCTAGTTCTTCTAGTGTTCTATCGATATACGGTAGTTCATAGTGTGAGTCGATACTCGTATCACCGTGCCCTGGAAAGTGCTTAGCGACTCCCTTTTTTCCACCCTCACGTATGCCTTCATAAACGGCCGTAGAAACGTCTATGACGTGCTCCGGTGTCGTTCCATAGGAACGGTTTAAAAACAGCTTATTAAGAGGATTAGAAAAGATATCGGCTACGGGAGCATATGTAAGGTCGATATCAAACTTCTTTAGATTCTCTGCGATCTTTATTCCCTGCTCTAACCAAGCGTCACGATCTTCTTTTCCGAGCTTACGTGCATTAGGAAGTGCTTCTCCCACTTCTTTTAAGCGCTGAACGGGTCCACCCTCTTCATCGATCGTAATGAGCATGTTAGGGTTGATCTCTCGAAGTTCCTCAACAAGACTTTGAAGCTGATCAACAGATTCAATGTTGTACTCAAAGAGAATGACGTGTTGGATTTCATACTCTTTAAAGATCCGCTTTTCATCTTCCGTTAAGTGAGTGCCAAAAATCCCTACGACAAGAAAGCGAGAGGCAGAGATCACTCTCTCTACCTCAGGCTCCAACGTTTCAATGGGTTTGACTTTTACTTCCGTGGTTTCTGGTTCAAAGGTTCTTAGCTCTGTGCTTTCAAAGGCTACGAGATTCTCACAGCCTACAAGTAAAAGAACCAAGAGCAAAATGAGCCACTTACTTCCATTCGACATACGTCTCTTCTGCTTCATAGAAACGTGCCATGGTGTAAAGCACATCGGATAGACGATTTACATACTTAATGGCCATGGGATCTGTTCCTATTTCTCTATCTAGTGTAACCATGAGGCGCTCTGCTCTTCTACAAACGGTACGAGCGAGGTGAAGTCTTGCACTCTCTTCACTTGACCCTGGAATAATAAAGTGCTCGAGTGACGGGAAGGTATCTCTCGTCTTTAAGTCATCGATGATGCGCTCTAATTTTCTTACGTCTTGTTCTACGACTTTATAAGGATATTCTTCGCCCTCACTTGCAAGGATTCCTCCTACGACAAAGAGCTGTTGTTGAATGTCTTCGAGCCATGCACGCATTTCGTCGTTCACTTTGACTTTAGCAAAGCCGATGAAAGAACCGAGCTCATCGATCGTTCCGTAGGCTTCTACGCGAATGTTATCCTTGGGAACGACTTGGTCTGTAAAAAGTGATGTCGTTCCTTTATCTCCCGTTTTTGTATAAATATCCATTTAATCCTCCTTTGGGGTATGATACGTTTCGAGGAAGCTATAATGTATTCCTTTTCTAACGCTTCCTAAGATGGCCTCTGTATGCACATTGACCGTCGAATAGTATATACTCTTTTTTAGGTTAGGAAAATCATCTTTAAGGGACTCTATGAGGATTCTGATGCGCTTTCTGTTACTTACGATCTCACCTGTACTCACCTTACAAGCGCAGTTTAAAAAGGTCAGCCCCGTTTCCTTACTAAAGCGGATGATGTCCTTTTCTTCGATATAATAAAGAGGACGAATGAGTTCGAGTCCAGGAAAGTTTGTGGAGTGAAGCTTAGGCATCATCGCCATGGTCGTTCCAGCACTTAAGACATTCATGAGGGCCGTTTCCACGACGTCATCAAAGTGATGACCTAGGGCTAGTTTATTACAGCCAAGCTCTCTTGTGATGGAATAAAGATGACCTCTTCTCATTCTTGCACACATGTAGCAAGGCTTTTCATCGAGCTTCATCGCGACATCGAAGATCTCACGTTCAAAGATCGTGATGGGAAGTTCTAAGGCTTCTGCCGTATCAAGGATGTGCTTTCGGTGTTCTTCTTCGTAGCCGGGATCCATGACAAAGTAGGAGACCTCGAAGTTTCTGTTACCGTGCTTATAGAGTTCTTGAAAGAGCTTCGCTAAAAGAAAGCTATCCTTTCCTCCGCTAATGGCTACGGCAATCTTATCGCCGTCTTCTATAAGCTCAAAGTCTTTTATCGCTCGGATAAAGGGTGTCCAGAGCTTTTTACGATAGGTTTTTTGTATGAGTCGATCAATTCGAGACATTGTTTTCACTTTCTAAGGAGATGTTATGGATATTTTTGAACGCAACCGTGCTCTTTTAGGAGAAGCACTGATGCATGAACTAAAACAAACACATGTGGGTATTATCGGATGTGGAGGCGTTGGTAGTGCGGCGAGCTTAGCTGTGAGTCAACTCGGTGTAGGAAAGATTACCCTTTGGGACTTTGATACACTGAGTGATTCCAACGGAAACCGTCACATCCAGTGGACGAAGGAGACGAACGGTACATCTAAGGTCATGGCACTAAAGGCTTTTCTTGAGGAGCGCTTCGAGATGGAGATTGAAACGGTTGAGGAGCTCTTTACAGAAGACTCCACTCTTCCGAAGTGTGACATTCTAGTCGATGCCATCGATCAAGTGACCAATAAGCTCGTTCTTATTCGTAAAGCTCAAGAAGAAGGTATTCCTTTTATTAGTTCCCTCGGCATGGCCAATCGCACCGATCCCTCTAAAGTCTTAGTCACGAAGCTTGCTAAGACAAATACCGATCCACTTGCGAAGGTCCTTCGCTATGAAGCACGTAAGCGTGGATTAAAGGACTTTCCTGTCGTCTTTTCGACGGAAATTCCTACTCCGGTCGTTGTAAAAGAAGAATTAGGTCGCCATATTCCAGCGAGCATCTCACTCGTACCGAATGCAGCAGGATTATGCATTGCTCACTTTGTACTCCAAACGATACATGAAAGGATTCAAAATGAACATTCTCGTTGTAAATGATGACGGCATTAAAGCAGACGGCATTAAAATCTTAGCTGAGGTCGCAAAGAACTTTGGTACGGTCTACGTCGTAGCACCGAAAAGTCAACAGAGCGCTGTGAGCATGGGTCTTACGATCCATGAACCACTAGAAATCGACCGTGCAGAGCCACTAAGCCCTGATACCTTCGCTTGGGACATTAGCGGTAAGCCTGCAGACTGTGTAAAGGTCGCAAGAGAATACTTAAGACTTCCCATCGATCTCGTGCTCTCTGGAGTAAACGATGGCCCCAACCTCGGAACCGACATTCTCTACTCTGGTACCGTTGCTGCAGCCACAGAAGCAGTCATCTACGACATTCCTGCCATCGCCTTTAGTACGGACTTTGGCCACTTTGACATCGCAAAGAATCTCTTAAGTGAAACGTTAGAGTACATTCTTGAAAAGAAGCTAAGTAGTCCTGGAATCGTCCTCAACGTAAACTTCCCCTTAAGAGAGTTCAATCACTCCAAAGGAATAAAGATTACAACGCAAGGTACGCGTCTATTTAGTGCTAAGTTCCGCCATGAAAATGGCATGTACTGGTCCGAAGGAAGTCTTTTAACGACAGAAAATGACGAAAACACAGATGTCTTCGCCTGCTCCAATGGCTATACTTCGATTACTCCCTTAGGCTTTGACCGCACGGATTATAAAGAAGTGGAAGCGCTAAAGGAACGCATCAAAGGCTAGTCCTTCTTACTTTTTATTACACTTGAATTCGTTACAGAGATAAAGAAGCTTACGATGATCGTCGATAGGATGTCTTTTAGTTTAAATCCATCGACGACATATTGGGTGTAATGAAGGGCAATGGGAATCGCAAAGAGACCTATAATGAGCCCTAAAATGTACGTGATCCCAAGCGTCAAACATCCTGTTACCTTTAATACTCCACTTAAAATGCGTATGAGGAGCGTTATGACGGCAGCGACTAGGCTCACGATAAGTCCGGTCTTAAGATCCTCGACGTACATTAAGTGGAAGGTGTGACTTGCTAGATAGATAATGAGGCCATTTAAGGCCCAGTTTAAGATAAATTTCATCTTTCACCTCCGCCCTATTTTACCATAAGAAGGTTTCACTCTGCTATAATGAGCCTAGGAGGCTCTATGACACGAAAAAATTTACCTGTAAAACAGTTATTATATCTCATTATTATAGGCATCCTCTTTGCCTGGGGTCTCGATAATCTATCGATCATCTGGGCAAGCCTTTTGTACATTCTAAAGCTCATGATGCCAATACTTATCGGTATGGCACTGGCCTTTATCCTCGATGTCTTTAACGACATCATTGAAGAGCACGTGCTCGTATCGAAACCAGATAAGCCCGTCTATCAGAAAATTAGACGTCCCTTAAGTGTCTTCCTATCGGTCATCGTCTTTTTAGCCATTCTCGGCTTTATCGTTGTGATCATTATGCCTAAGGCCGTTCAAAGCCTTCAGGAATTTGCCCTAAAGGTACCGGAGAGCTTAAATGCCGTAGCACATTACTTCGATAACTTTGCAAAGAGTCATCCGGCGATCAGCCAATGGATGGAGATGTCAAACTTTGATGCGAAGAACATCACGAAGGAAGTTTCAAAGTTCATGACGGGATTTCTCCCAAATGCCTTTAACTCCTTCTTGCAGTTAAGTTCTCGCGTACTTTCTACGACGCTTACCGTATTCATCGGTTTCGTCTTTGCCATCTACTTTCTACTTCAGAAGGAAACGATCCTTAAGCACCTCTTCCGCTTCATGGAAGCTTTCCTTTCTGAGAAGCGAGCCAAGCAGATTCGTCACATCGTATACCTAAGTGTTTCGGCCTTTAAGAACTTCGTAACAGGACAGATGTTAGAATCGATCATCTGCGGAACACTCACCTACATCGTCCTATCGATCTTTCAGATGCCACAGAGTCTCTTAGTAGCCTTTATTACGGGCGTAGGAGCCCTGATCCCGATGTTTGGTGCCATCTTTGCAACGATCATCGGTGGACTCATTATGTTCATCTCTAACCCGCTTAAAGCGCTTATAGGAGTGCTCCTCATTTTGATCGTGGTACAAGTCGATGGAAACTTCATTTACCCCCACGTTGCTGGAAATCGCTTAGGTATTCCTGCACTGCTCTTACTCTTTTCTGTGACGATCTTAGGTAATCTCTTTGGTTTTACCGGAATGATTCTAGGTGTTCCTGTGATGAGTATTCTCTATACTCTTATTACAGAAGAAACGAATGCTCGATTGAAACATAAGGAAGATATGAAAGCGCTCTCAAACCGAAAGAATCCGATACGTGCGGTTAGACCTAATAAGAATGAAGAATAATGAGGAATAGAAAAAGCTCGGTCATTGACCGAGCTTTTTCTTTGGCGCGCCTGGAGAGGTTCGAACTCCCGACCCCATGATTCGTAGTCATGTACTCTATCCAGCTGAGCTACAAGCGCATATGATTTGGTGCCCAGAGCCGGAATCGAACCAGCGACACATGGATTTTCAGTCCATTGCTCTACCGACTGAGCTATCTGGGCAAGTATATATTTGGTGGGCCATCAGGGACTCGAACCCCGGACCGGCCGGTTATGAGCCGGATGCTCTAACCAACTGAGCTAATGGCCCTCGAATTTGTTGTTAAATGGCAGGGGTGACAGGATTCGAACCCACGACACGCGGTTTTGGAGACCGCTGCTCTACCAGCTGAGCTACACCCCTCCATATGGCGGAGAAGGAGGGATTTGAACCCTCGCGCCCCTATTCAGAGCCTACTCCCTTAGCAGGGGAGCCTCTTCAGCCACTTGAGTACTTCTCCATATTTGGCGGAGAGGGTGGGGTTCGAACCCACGTGGGCTTGCACCCTAACGGTTTTCAAGACCGCCCCGTTATGACCGCTTCGGTACCTCTCCAAGAAGATGGTGATCCATCCGCGACTCGAACGCGGGACTCCCTGATTAAAAGTCAGGTGCTCTACCGACTGAGCTAATGGACCATATATTGGCTGGGGATAGAGGATTTGAACCTCTGAATGACGGAGTCAAAGTCCGTTGCCTTAACCACTTGGCCAATCCCCAAAATTTACTGTAGTGGCGCGTCCGAAGGGACTCGAACCCCCGACCCACGGCTTAGAAGGCCGTTGCTCTATCCGGCTGAGCTACGGACGCGGATTTAAACATTAAAATGGAGCGGGTGAAGGGAATCGGACCCTCGCGACTGGCTTGGAAGGCCAGGGCTCTACCATTGAGCTACACCCGCCAGTATGGTCTATTAAATTGGTGGAGGGAGAAGGATTCGAACCTTCGAAAGCGTTGCTGACGGATTTACAGTCCGTTCCCTTTGGCCACTCGGGAATCCCTCCGTATAAGTAAATATGGAGCCAGTGATGGGACTCGAACCCGCAACCTACTGATTACAAATCAGTTGCTCTGCCAATTGAGCTACACTGGCTTATGGCGATCCGGAAGGGGCTCGAACCCTCGACCTCTAGCGTGACAGGCTAGCGTACTAACCAACTGTACTACCGGACCGTATATAGTATTGTGAGTGGCATGAAATGGTGCCGAGAACCGGGATCGAACCGGTACGATCGCAATGATCGCAGGATTTTAAGTCCTGTGCGTCTGCCTATTCCGCCACCCCGGCATAATATAAAAATGGCTCCAAAGGTGGGATTCGAACCCACAACCTATCGGTTAACAGCCGAGTGCTCTGCCTTTGAGCTACTTTGGAACGCTTAAAACTAGCGACGACCTACTCTTCCGGGAGATCACTCTCCGAGTACCATCGGCGTGAAGAGGCTTAACTTCTGTGTTCGGGATGGGAACAGGTGTATCCCTCTTGCTATAATCACTAGATTTTGA